>CAVPUH010000004.1:0-391679 GCA_963708795.1 uncultured Actinomycetota bacterium | reverse complement strand
TCCTGGAGGGGTCGTGGGAGGTAGCGGCCGGCGCCGCGGGTGGCGTTCTCGGTCAGTGTGACCAGGGTGGAGTCGCCGGTCGCACGGAGCTCGATGCGGACGGTGGCCTCACCGGCGGGCCAGCCGCGGGCTTGCAGCTCGAGCAGCTGGTCCGGTACGCAGCGGAGCACGCGGGTGTGGTCGTCGAGCAGGGCCGGCCAGATGCCGACCGAGTGGTGGAGTCTGGACCCGGGTTGTGGCCAGGTCGGTTCGACCTCTCGGATGCGGGCGGCGCCCACCACCCAGTTGGTGTACGACCAGCCGTCGGCCAGCACGGCGAACACATCGGCCGGCGTGCAGGCCATGGTCCGTTCCACCACACTCATGACTACCTCAATCGTCGAGTCGGGCCTCGTCGTGCGCCCGCCGCCATGATGGACCCGCACCGCCGACGCCCATAGCGCGGCCCCGGACGTCCCCTGTCGATGCGCGGCGTCACGGCGGGCGTCGGCCACGCTCAGGTGGCTGCGGAGGCACGAGCACCGTCGACCGTCGTCACCCAGCCGGTGCGGACAGCGAAGTGGCCTCCGGCGCGCCACGTTGCGACGATTCCGCGCTCGAGGTTCGTGCGCTGCGGAAGGTCGTCGATCGGGGGCGGTCCGACGCCGGAAGACGAAGTTCCGCACATCGCCATCGCCATCTCCGTGGGTCCCGTCGACCAGGTGGAACATGCGGCCGAAGCGGACGATGTTCGAATCGTCCGGCAGGATGTGGGCGAGTTGCTCGTCCAGCAGCCACGAGCTGCACAACGCAGCCGGATACGGCTCCTTGGGGAAGTAGCGCCCGAAGAACGCGATCGCGGCCCGGAAGGACTTGCCGACCGCGGCCGGAGTCAGCGGCCCCTTCTCCGGGACGTGGACGTGCAGGCAATACGGATCGACCGGGGCATCCGAGCCGGCGCCCGCGGCCGGCTCGACGTCGAACCTGCCACGGTTGAACTGCAATCGGCCGAAGTCGTAGAGCATCCCGGTGAAGTGCAGCTGGAACCAATCCTGATCGGTCAGACTCCCGTATCCGAGCGCTCGTCGGAACACGTGCAGGTGCCGGCCGACGTCCGCCAACGTCGACCGTGACATGGCATCCGGAATTCCCAATGAGCGGTGATACTCGAGCACATCCGGCACGGCTGCCAACATCACGTAGACGAAGAAGTAGTGCACTGACGGCGGTACCGACGGGTCCAGCGGGTCGAAGCGGGTGGACCAATCCTCCTGCGGTAACGCCGCGTGCTCGGACGCGGTTCCGAACCGGCCGGTGTCACGGCGGAGCTGAGCGACATATCGACCCACGTCCGCCAGGTAGGCGTGGTCGGTCAGGACGGCCCCTCGGCAACCGGCCAGACCGTCGCGATCTGTCGGCGAGGATCCCGCAGTACGCCAGCGCGTCGTCCCAGGCCGTGCCGGACAGCCGCGACCGGATCGTCACCGGGTCGCCGGCGTCGGTCGCAGGTGCCACCGGCGCGGAGCGCATGTCACCGACGTGCGCGGCGCCGCGAGCCGTCTCCACTACTTCTGGATGAGGACGATCAGGCCGAGGATGGCCAGTGCGGCACACGCGGCGAAGGCAGCCGCTGCGCCGACGCGGGTCGGAAGTGGGCGTCGCTGTTCCGACGTCGAGCCTTGGGAGCCGTTGGCGCCCGGCAGGGACGTGGTCTCCTCACGCGGACCGTTGAGTGCCACCACCCCGAGCGAGAAGAACAAGACCATGCCGACGGCGACGACGACGGTGATACCCGCGACCTCGAGCAGAGCGTTGACGTCGATGTACTTGCTCATGCCGCCGCCTTCAACGATGTCGGCGCCGGGATCGGGGGCACGTCGTTGACGTTGTCGGCCGTGACCGGCGTGCGGCGGGACAGGAGATACATGCCGGCGGCGAAGGCGATGGCGATGATGGCGGTGATCAACACACCGGCGTCACCGCCGATCGTGTCGGCGACGAACATGATCGCGCCGCCGCTGACCGCCGCTGCCGGCAGCGTCACCACCCAGGCGCTGACCATGCGACCGGCGAGTCTCCAGTTGACCGCGTTCCTGGCCCCCAGACCCGAGCCCACCACGCCGCCGGCGCACACCTGGGTGGTCGAGAGTGGGAAGCCGAAGTGCGCGCTGACCAGAAGCACCGACGCCGCCGTCGTCTCCGCCGTGAACCCCTGGGTCGGCGAGACGTGGGTGAGGCGGCTCCCGACCGTGCGGATGATCCGCCATCCGCCGAGGTAGGTGCCGGCGGCGATCGAGAGCCCGGCCGACACGATCACCCAGATCGGCGGGTCGGAGCCGGCGGCCAGCACACCGCCGGAGATGAGGGCCAGCGTGATGACGCCCATGGTCTTCTGGGCGTCGTTGGTGCCGTGCGCCAGCGACACCAACGATGCCGAGGCGATCTGGCCACGCCGGTACGCCGACTCCGACCGCGCCTGGTCGGCTCGCCGGGTGATGCGCTTGGCCATCAGGGTGGCCAGCGCAGCGACCGCACCGGCCAGGACCGGTGAGATGACGGCGGGGATGAGGACCTTGGAGATCACGCCGTCGAACTTCACCGCACCGGTCCCCACGGCCACCAGAGTGGATCCGATCATGCCGCCGATGAGGGCGTGGGAGGAGCTGGAGGGCAGTCCGAGCAGCCAGGTGGTGAGGTTCCAGACGATCGCACCGACCAGGCCGGCGAACACGATCGTGGGGGTGACGATGTTCTGGTCCACGATGCCGGACGCGATCGTCGCCGCCACCGCGATCGACAGGAACGCGCCCACCAGGTTCAGCACGGCCGACAACAAGACGGCGATCCGCGGCTTGAGCGCACGCGTCGCAATCGACGTCGCCATCGCGTTCGCCGTATCGTGGAACCCATTGGTGAAGTCGAACGCCAACGCTGTCAGGACAGTCGTGACGATGATGACATCGTTCATGAGGTCATTGGACGCCAGGTCAACTCGACCCGGCAACGCGAACGGCAAGTGTTCAAACGTCACACACTCGTCGTACATCCGTCGGTCATCTTCCGTTCATCTGCTGTGACCGGTGAAGGCGGAAAACCGTGCGAATCGGACTCGACCGAGCGCTGCCGTAACACCTGCTCTGTACGCCGGCTCCGATGTACTCCACGCCGGTCGGCCGGTGACGTGACGGGCGAGCACGTCACCGGCGTGCTTCGACCAGCCGAACAGTCTCGCTCATGACCGACCGGCGGCGCCCGACTGGGCCTTCTCGGGCGCTTCTACTTCTCGGCCGTGCCGGATTTCCCGGCGATGGATTCCTGATAGGCGTCTGCATAGGTGGGCGAATTCTTGACGAGATCGTCGCAGAACGCGGCGACGTCGTCGCCGATGAGCTCTCGCACTCCTTTGCCGGCTGCCACACCTTCCTCGAAGAAGTCGACGATCCCCGTGAGCACCTCAGGGAGGTCTGTCGGGCCGACTTTGAAGTAGTACTTCTGAATCTCCTTGTACACGATCTGGTAATCGGGCGGGAGCGCCTTGATCCGCGCTACGTGTGCCCGCCACTGCTTCTTGCCTTCGATGATGTCCTGAATGCCCACGTCAGCCTCCCAGCTGGTCGAGTTTCCGTGCCACGGTCCGGTTCAGCTGATCCCGCCAGCGGTCCCGATAGCCTCGCGCTCCCGTGCCGCCGGCCAGTGCTGCGCAGAAGCCGTCGATGTCATCGCCGAGCACGTCGTGGATGCGCTGCCCGTCCGCCGCCGTCTCTTCGAGCAGTCCGACGCCCCGTCCGCGATAGGCGTCAGGTTTCGACCGCTGAAGTCCCCGTAGTTGAACAGTTGTGTCTTCATCTGTGCCCATGCCGCCTGGTATTCGGCAGGCAGGACCGCGGCTCGGGCGTCGAACGCCTTCCACTCCCTGGTGAGATCGTTGCCGGTGATTCTGTCCCAGAAGTTCATCTGCTTCCCTTCTTGAGCTTGTCGATTCGTGACGTGATGTATTCCCACTTGGCCCAGAACATCGCGAGTTCTTCACGGCCGGTGTCGTTGAGCGCATAGAACTTGCGCGGCGGGCCGACCCCCGACGGTCGTCTCGTCACCTGGAGGAATCCGTTCTTCTCCAGCCGCTGCAAGATGGTGTAGACGGTCCCTTCGATGACATCAGCGAAGCCGAGTTCGTTCAGCCGGCGCGTGATGGCGTATCCGTAGGTCTCCTCGGTGCCGATGATCTCGAGCACGCAGCCTTCGAGGGTGCCCTTGAGCAGCTCGGTCAGATCGTCCATCGCCCTGCCTCTTCGTTCCTCTTGGTACTCGGTGATACCGACTACCAGTAGACCGTATCACCGAGTACTGGCGGTTGGCCAGCCGGCAGTCACCGGGCTGGGACTCAGTCGGGCTGCTCTCGATCGTCGGCCGCGGCATCGGCGGCCTCGAGCCGCTCGAATGCGCCCGGACCGTCATGCGGCTTCGGTGTGGAGCCGAGGTGGCTGACGCGGAGCTCGTCCATCAGCTGTTCGATGAAGGCCGGCCCCTGATCGCGCATGAGCTGCTGCCGGCTCCGGAGCTCGTTGCTGCCGGCACGCCAGTCGAGGCCCCAGTTGCCGAGCGCGTAGATGATCGGGAGGGTCCGGATGCCGGCTTCGGTGAGGCTGTAGCGAGCGCGCTGCCCGCGGGCCGCCGTGCCGCGGGCGAGGATGCCGGCGTCGACCAGCCGAACGAGGCGGTCGGCGAGGATGTTCGACGCGATGCCTTCGGCCGAACCGGTGAGAAGCGCTCGGAAGTGGCGGCGGTCGCCGAAGATGACGTCGCGCAGTATCAGCAGGGACCAGCGATCTCCGAGCACCTCGACGGCCTCGCCGACGGGACAGCCGGATCGTGGTTCCACCACTCCTCCTCGACAGTCCCGCCTTGACACTGCTTGCTTCGTCGCCAATATAGTGGTTGCAGATCGCAATCACTAGCGAGGAGGAGCGATGGGCAGCTTCGTGTATTCGATGAACGTGTCCGTCGACCTACGGATCGAGCAGGTTCCGGGGGACGACGGTGCCGGCGAGTGGCTGCGAATCGACGAGGAGCTGCACCGAGAATTCAATGCCCGGACCGAGACGGTCGCGCTGATCGTCCACGGGCGTGTCTTCTACGAGACCATGGAGGAGTACTGGCCCAGGTCGCGCGAGGACACGTCGCTGCCGGATTACATGCGCGAATACGGCGAGATCTGGACCGCCAAGCCCAAGGTGCTCGTCTCGCGCACCCGCAGCATCGCCGATCACAACACCCGAGTCATCGGCGGCGACGACGCGATCGCCCAGCTCGCCCGGCTCCGAGCCGAAACGGACGGCACGATCGGGGTCGGCGGTGCGGCGTTGGCCACACAGCTGCTCCGGGCCGGTCTGCTCGACGAGTTGCTGCTCACCACGCATCCCGTGATCCTCGGCTTCGGCAGGCCGTTGTTCGACGACTACGACGTGCCGATCGATCTCGAGCTGCTCGAGCAGCGATCGTTCGAGTCGGGCGTCGCGATGCACCGGTACGCCGTCCGCGACGCAGTGGAGGCGAGCGAATGCTGAGGCAGGTCGTCGATGGGGTGTCGGTCCACGAGAGCGCGTTCTGTCAGAGCAACGCCGTCGCGGTGCAGGGTCGGGATGGCGTCTTGGTCATCGACGCCGGCGTGCGCGGCGACGAACTGGCATGCCTTGCGAGTGACCTTCGCGAACGCGACCAGCCCGTCGTGGCGGGCTTCTCGACACATCCGCACTGGGATCACCTGCTGTGGCACGCCGCGCTCGGCGAGGCGCGCCGCTACGGCACCGAGCGCTGCGCAGATGTCGTTCGCGCTCGGCTGTCGGACCCGGACTGGAAGACCGCCGTCGCCGGGATGGTCGCACCGGAGATCGCCGACCAGGTGCCGCTGGATGACGTGTTCGGCCGGATCGTCGGCCTGCCTGCCGACACGACTCGGGTTCCGTGGGACGGCCCCGGGATGCGGGTGCTCGAGCATCGAGCGCACGCGCCGGGCCACGCGGCGCTGTTCGTCGAAGAGCGTCGGGTTCTCATCGCCGGCGACATGCTGTCCGACGTCCTGATCCCCATGCTCGATCTCGTCGCTGCGGATCCGATCGAGGACTACCTCGCTGCCTTGCAGCTGCTCGACGGCGTGGCGGACGACGTCGAGGTCATCGTCCCCGGCCACGGGTCCGTGGGCGGAGCCGATCAGGCACGCGCTCGGATCGAGCAGGACCGGGCATATGTGCTCGCCTTGCGTGACGGCCGTGCACCGGATGACCCCCGAATCGGTCCCTCGGCCCGAGATGGTTGGGACTGGGTCGCCGACGTCCACCAACGGCAGCTCCAGCAGCTCGCCGCGAGATGAACCAGCGAGGAGGAGAGGGCACGCGCTCGTGACGATGACGCTCGGCCCGGGTGCCGCGCAGTGACTCGCGATTCAGTCCGGGACCCACTCGAGGAGGTCGCCGGGTTGGCAATCGAGAACCCTGCACATCGCTTCGAGGGTGCTGAAACGCACGGCTTTGGCCCGCCCGTTCTTGAGCACAGCCACGTTCGCCGGAGTGAGACCGACCGCCTCGGAGAACTCGCCCACGCTCATCTTCCGTCGGGCCAGCTCGAGGTCGATGCGCACCACGATCGGCATCAGATGACCTGTTCCATGTCGGTCCGCAGGCTGGTCGCCTGGCGCAGCAGTGCCCGCATCACGATCATCAGCAGTCCCAGCACGGTGACGCCGAGCGGTCAGCAGGAACAGCAACAAGGGCAGGCCGGGATCGTCGGCGTGCAAGCCCACGTAAAGCAGAGCGCCCACGAGCACCACCCACGCGGCGACCACGGCCCAGACGATCCCGTTGACCCACACCAGGGACGGCGAGGTGAAGATCCGATCCCTTCTGACCAGGGTGAGCAACTGCCACAGGCAGACGATGACCACCTCGACGCAGAGCACCCAGAACACCGTCACTGCGGTCGCCGGCCACCGTAGGTAGGCCATGTCCGGATTCTCCTCGGCCATGTACCGGAACTGCCCCGGCAGCGACATGACCTGGAACAGGACGAGGACCGCGAACAGCACCATCAGGAAGGCTTTCAATGCGGATACGACTCGATATTCGCTCGACATGTGATGACTATCGGCTATTGTCTATCGATTGTCAATTGGTCGAAGGTCGTTCTCGGATCAGGACTGATCTTCTGCCCTCGGCACCAGCCGGCCGACGTGCTGCACCGCGACGACGGCACCGGACTCACGGACGAACTCGCCGGTCATGCCGGTGAACGGACCGTCGACAACGAGGAATCGCTCGTCGGCCAGGAGGCTGACCGGGAACTCGAGCGTCTCTCCGGGAGCCTCGCCGTCGAACAAGGTGCCGTAGATGACCAGTCCGCTGTCGGCGGCGACGATCCGCAACTCGATGCCTTCGGTGCGGTAGTTCCCGGTGTACGGGATCAGCTCGTCGGGGCTGAGCAGGAGCGGCTCGGGGGCCTGTTCGACCACCCCGAGTCGCGTCTCCAGGATGCGACGCACGACGCGTTCGGCCAGTTCGCGCCCGGTCGGACTCGAGTTGGTGAGCACGACGATCGCGCACTGGTGCTCGGGGACCACGGTGACCGTCGAGTGTTGGCCCGACACGTCGCCGTGGTGCTCGATCAGCCGCACGCCGTCGATCTCGCGGAGCAGCCATCCGATCCCGATCTGCACCCCGGGCATCAACTCGTGGCTCGTCGACGGAGCATGCATCGCCCGCAGCCGATGCTCGGCGAGCAGCCGGGTGCCGTCGGGGGACCGGCCATCGCCCAACTGGAAGCGGGCCCAGGCCAGCTGGTCACCGAGACTGGAGGCGAGTCGAGCGCCGGCCGGCAGGTACGCCCGCGGGTCGCTCCACGGCCGGCACACGGTCAGGGTCCCGTCGTCCGAGCCGTCCGTTCGATGCCCGACCGCGAACGGCTGCGTCATGATCTCGTTCAGAGTCGTCATCGTCTGGCGCAGCCCGAGTGGGCCGAGGACGAGGTCGGCCAAGGCCCGCTCGTAGGTCTGGCCGGTCACCTTCTCGACGACGCGGCCGGCGAGGACGAAGGCTGCGTTGTTGTACGACGCGCCCGCGCCCGCGGCGAACTGCTGGGGCAGATCGGCCAGCAGTTCGACCGCTCGTCGCAGCGCGTCGTCACCCTCGCCGGTGTCGATCCAGGCGTCGCCGCCGTCCCAGCCGGCCGTGTGGTTGAGCAACTGACCGACAGTCAGCGTCTCGGCCGTGATCTCGTCCCGCAGTCGCAGTTCCGGGACGTAGCGACGGACCGGGCCATCGAGTTCGAGGCGTCCGCGCTCGACCAGGACCATGATCGCCGTCGCAGTGAACGTCTTGGCGGTCGAACCGATCTGGAACAACGTCGCCTCGTCGACCGGCCGGCCACCGTCGACACTGGTGACTCCGTAGGTGGCGATCTCGCGCTTCCCGCGATGCTCGACGCCCACCGCGACACCGGGCACGCCGAGCTCTCGAGCGTCCTGCGCTACATCGGCTTCGAATGCGGCCGGCTGATCTGGCATGGCCAGGACCCTACGGCAGGGCAAGGTGGGCCAGCGGTAGCTTCGGGCGCATGGGCGACGAGCATGCATATCCCGAGCCACCGGCCGTCGGCGGCGAAGCCGACACCTTGCTCGGATCGCTCGAGCGTCAGCGCGCCACGTTGTCGTGGAAGTGTGCCGACCTCGACGGGGCGGGATTGAGCGCAGCACTCCCGCCTTCCACGGTGACGTTGGGTGGGCTGCTCAAACACCTGGCCTACATGGAGGACATCAACTTCACGAGAGACCTCGCCGGTCTCGACCTACCCGCACCCTGGGCTCAGGCCCGGTCGGGCGTTCGGGACTGGGAGTGGAGTTCTGCCGGCGACGATTCGCCGAGCGAGCTTCGTCGCCTCTGGAGCGAAGCAGTCGAGCGATCCCGTTCGGCGGTGGCGGAGACACTGACGGCCGGCGGCGTCGACTCGCAGTTCACCACCGCGGGCGGCAGGCCGTGCACCCTTCGCCGGCTCCTGGTCGACATGATCGAGGAGTACGCGCGACACACGGGGCAGGCGGATCTGATCCGCGAGTCCGTGGACGGCCGGGTCGGTGAGGACCCGCCCGGTCGGCCGTACCCGTATTCCGTTCCGAGGCCGGACCCTGGATCACCCTGGCCTCAGGAAGTGGTCGATCGTTGAGGCTCAGGCGAAGCCGAACACGAGTGGGAAGACGAGCACGACGGTCCAGGCCCAGATGACGTACACGGTCAGGTAGCGAGTCTGCCAGCGTTCGACCCGTCCGAACGACAGACGCCCCCTCACGAAGCCGAGGATCAACCAGGCAGACCAGGCCAGGTTGGTGAGCAGGATGACGTTCTCTCCCAGGGCTGCCGTCTTGTTCGGGCTGAAGCCGAAGTCGGTGATGCGACCGACGATCGCCAGCAGCACGAAGAGGTCGATGAGCAGGGCGCTCCCGACCAGCGCGAGCTGAAGGCGGTCGAAGAGACCGGGCGGAGCGTCGGAATCGCGGGCCGAGATCGCATACAAGAGAATGCCGAGGACGATGACGAGCATCAGATCGAACAGGATGAGCGCGTCGCGATCCACGTCGATGCCGTCGGCGGTCCAGATGATGCCGACGAGGAACGTCAGCAGGGTGGCCGCGAACAACGGGGTGAAGACCCGGGTGAGTACCGGGGCCATGTTCTCGATGACGCTCTGCTTCGCTTCGACCAGCCACGCTGACACGACCACCGCGCCCATCGCGCCGCACGGCAGCAACCAGGACGTGACGAAATCCTCCGCGTCCACTCCGATGGCGCGAAACGTGCCCACCGTCAACGCCATCAAGATGCCGCCACCCAGGCCGATCAGCACGAAGTAGATCACCCACTCGCCGGTGAACCGGATGAAATCCATCCGCCGTCGATCCGAGCGCCACTCGCCGCCCGCATAGGCCACCCCGACCACCAGCCAGAGCGCGAGCGGGAGGTGGATCGCCGTGAGCACGATGGATTGCGAGTCGTCGGCCAGCGGATAGGCGTTCGCGGCCACCGCGCCGAGGATGAAGAGGGCCGCGAGCACGGCGACGACGCGGAAGCTGACGCGGCGCTGCCACGCGAAGTAGGCGGCCAGCGCGGGGAGCGCGAACAGGCTGAGGTTGAGTGCGTAGAACCCCGAATCGTCATCGGACATGTCCAGTCCGAACCAGCCGGGCACCTTGATCGAGAGCGCGGCGACGACGGCGCACAGCAGCATGACCGGCAGTTCGCGGCGCGAGCGCGGCGACGCCGGCACGAACGACTCACCGGGAAGCACGAGTTGCTTCCACAGACGCTCCGAGTGCTCGCGGGCGAACTCGCGCGACAGCTCGTCCAGGCTGCCCATCCGTTTGACCGCGATGAGGAACGCCTCGTCTGATCGCAGGCCCGACTCGGTCAGTTCGCCGACCTGGTTGCGAAGGTGGTCCTCGAGTTCGTCCGCGTCGGCATGGTGGAATTCCTGGCGATGGTGAACGTAGGCACGCCATTCGGCGATCTGGGCCTCCAGAACGTCGGCGTCGTCGATCGTCATGGTCCCGTCACCCAGGCGAGCGTCGTGGCCGGCGTCACCGAGACCGTCGTGCTCCAGACGCCGTGCAGGGCATCGACCACCGCGGTCCACTGGCGTTGCTGCTCGGCGAGTTCCGCCCGGCCCTGGTCGGTGATGCGGTAGTACTTCCGACGGCGCCCTCCCGGTGGGACCTCCCAGGTCGATTCCACGTGGCCCAGTCGCTCCAGTCGATGCAACAGCGGGTAGAGCAGCCCATCGGTCCACTCCAGCCGGCCACCGGACAATTCGCTGACCTGCTTGAGAATCGCGTATCCGTAGTTCTCACCTTCGGCGAGCAGTCCCAGCACGAGCGGCGTCGCCGAGGCCGCGACCAGATCCTTCGTGATGTACATGTGACGGCCCCTGACCCTAGGTTTGCAATGCATGGTAGTTCTAGGTATCAAGGCGCGCAAACACCTCGGCACGGCCCCGGCGGCGTGGCTACTCGGGGAGCCGGAAGTGCCAGAGGATCAGGATGGGATCACGCAGCGCCTCGACGACATCGGGGATGAGCCACATCAACGTCCAGGGCCAGTTCTCCCAGGGCCCCGGGTCCATCCGACCCGGCTCGGGGAGCGGGTAGGTGTCTGCCGATGGCTCCTCGGTCAGCTCCGGCTCCTCGCATCGGCGTGCGATGAAGCCGGCCGACAGCGCGGCTCGGAGGTAGGTCCCGGTCGAGTGGCGGAACGTCGGGACGAGCCCGGGTTCGCCAGCGGGCCCGAGCGACTGGACGACGGATCCCCTCAGGATCAGCTCGGTGTGCGCGTCGGAGATGACCAGGTGTCCACCAGGGCGGAGCACCCGCGCGAACTCCACCATGGCCGGACCCAGGTCGGCGAGATGGGATAGCGCCAGCGCGCACGTGACGACGTCGACCGACCTGTCCGCCACCGGCAATTCGCCGAGATCACCCAACCGGAAGTCGGCATCCGGCACGCGCCGGCGGGCCACGGTCAGCATGTCGGGGGAGCTGTCGACGCCGATGACCCGGTGTCCCAACTCGGCGAGCCGCCCCGCGAAGCGGCCGGTGCCGCACGCGGCGTCGAGGGCCACGCCCGGGGCCAGTCCTCCGAGGACCTCGTGGACGAAGGGTTCGTCGATGTCGAACAGGCCGTTGCGCGGCTCGTCGTAGGTCTCCGACCACTGGGCATAGCCGGCTTCGGGCGACCCGTGTGCCACCGCCACCCCGGGATGACCGGCCAGCGCCGGCTCGTCCATCAACCGCCGGATCTCCGCCAACCGGGCTTGGGTGAAGTCCCGGTCGTAGTCGCCGGCCCATGCTCTCAGCAGGGCGATGCCTTCGACGCCGAGAAGGTAGGCCAGCGGTTGCTGATAGATCACCGGCGCAACCTAGTCCGCCGGTTGCCGAACCTCCACCGATTTGCCAACCTGGAAAGGCGATCCCAGCGGGCTCACGCTGGCGGTTCATCCTCGAGGTCACCGTGGCGCGACAGGCTGACCGCGCCGGCGACCGCGAGGACGAACCCGACTGCCGCAACCCAGCCCCAGCCCGGACGCGATTCGTCGCCGAGCATGAAGACCCCGACGGCCGCCGGAACGACCGTCTCCCCGACGACCAGCGGTGCCGTCGCCTGGGTGACGCTGCCGCGCTGCAGCGCCGTCGCGTAGGTCAGCAGCGCGACCAGCCCGGCCACCGCGAGCCCGTACGCCGCCGGGTCGGTGAGCAGGGCAGCCGGCGGCCAGAACTCGGGCAGGATGCGAGCCGCGATCGACGTGAGGCCGAACGCCAGTCCGGCGAGGGCGCCGAGAGCCGCGGCGCCGGTGCGCCCGGTGAGCCTGGCCACCGGGATCGCGATCAGGCCCAGCGTCACGGCCGCGGCGAGGACGCCCCAGTGCAGCACGGACGAGGCGGCCGTCGGTGCCTCCGCTGCTGCCGAGAGTCCCAGGAGCACGAGCCCGAGAATGACCACGCCGAGACCGATCCAGTCACGTCGGCCCAGGGGCATGTGCAACACGACGGCGCCGAGGACGGCGGTGACGGCGAGAAAGCTCGCGACGATGGCCTGTACGACGAACAGCGGGAGTGATCGGAGCGCGGCGAGGGAGAGCAGGAACGCGAGCCCGTCCAGTGCGAGGCCGAGAACGTACGGCCAGGAGCGCAGGAGCCGCAGGAACAGCCTGGGGTCGAGGCCCTCTGCCCGGTCCGTCCGTCGGGCGGAGACGGCCTGCAGGACCGATGCCACACCGTAGGACAGGGCTGCCCCGAACGCGCCCAGCAGACCGAGGATCATGCTCGATGCTAGTCAGCTGATCTCGACTGAACCGGCCACTCCGTCGGCGCCGATATGCTCGGCCCGCAGAGTTCTCATCAGCCCCGTCAGGGCGTCCGCGGTCGCACCGACCTCGACGTGGGCCGCGTGGAGGCGAAACCCTTGAGCGATGCCCTGAGCGTGGCGGACCTCCGCTCGATCGGTTTGTTCGACGGGCTCAGCGACGCCCAACTGAGCGAACTCACCGACGCAGGCAGTTCGGTGCCCGTCGAACCCGGGGTCGAGTTGTTTCACGAAGGCGACCATGCGGACTTCTGGTGGGTCCTCGTCGACGGCGTCATCGAGCTGAGGCGAACGGTCGGACGCGAGGACGCCGTGGTCGGGCGCATGGACGTACCCGGGCGGTGGGCCGGCGGGTTCCGCGCCTGGGACGAGCACGGCGTGTACCTGGCGAGCGGGCGCGGAATGGTCGCCGGGCGCGTCCTCCGGGTGCCCGCCGCGGTACTGCGAGAGCGCACCGGCGTGTGGTTCCCGTTCGGTGGTCACCTCATCCAGGGCCTCTACCGGACTGCGCGGACGATCGAGTCGACCGCACGGCAGCGCGAGTCCCTCGTCACCCTCGGTACGCTCGCAGCCGGGCTGGCGCACGAGATCAACAACCCGGCGGCGGCGGCTACTCGGGCGGTCGACGCACTGCACGAGGCGACCGGCGCGTTGCTGGCCTCCCTCGGCCGGCTCGCTCAGGGAGAGATCACGGCCGGCCAGTTCGCCGCACTCGACACACTCCGACGCGAGATCGAGCCACCGACGCAGGTGCTGAACCCGCTGGCCATGGCCGACCTCGAAGACTCGCTCTCGGGCTGGCTCGCCGGCCGCGGCGTCGAGCGGGACTGGGTCATCGCACCCGCTCTGGCGACGGCCGGCGTCGACCTCGCGTGGTGTGAGCGCGCGGTGACCGTTCTGACCGAGAGTCATCTCGAGGCGGGCCTCGAGTGGGTGGCGAGCACGCTGACCGTCGAAAGCCTGCTCCTCGAGGTGAAGCAGGCGACCGGGCGGATCTCCGAGCTCGTGGGAGCCGTGCAGTCGTACTCCCAGATGGATCGCGGGTCGATGCAGGAGATCGACGTGACCGACGGCCTCGAGGCCACGGTGGTCGTGCTCGGTCACGAGCTCGGCGACGGGATACACATCGTCCGGGCGTACGGGCCGGATGTTCCCCGCATCGAGGCGTACGCCGGCGAACTCAACCAGGTGTGGACCAACCTCATCGACAACGCCGTCGACGCCATGCAGGGGCGCGGCACCCTGCGGATCTCGACGAACCGGGACGGCGACGGCGTCGTCGTCGAGATCGGTGACACCGGCCCCGGGATGTCGCCAGAGGTGGCCGCCCGTGCTTTCGAGGCCTTCTTCACCACGAAGGACGTCGGCAAGGGGACCGGACTCGGCCTCGACATCGCGCAGCGCATCGTGGTCGAACGACACGGCGGAACCATCGCGATCGAGTCCGGCCAGGACGAGACCGTGCTGCGGGTTCGGCTCCCGCGACGAGCGCCCCGCGAAGGCGGTCAAGCGCCGGGGTGACCGGGACCGTTCACAACGGGGACCGGCCTCCGGCGGACACGTTTTTGTCGATGTCCGGCCGCATGGGCAGACTAGCGGCGTGACTCGGGTCCTCCTGGAAGGCGACGACTCCGGCCTGCGGCTGCTGGCGGCGCTCTTCCGTGACGATCCCGTGGTCGTCCTGGACGACGAGCGGTACTACCTCCAGGCGCGGGCGATCGATGACGGGCTGAGCGACCACACGTACGCCGACGTCGCCGAACGGCTGATCGAGTTGATGAACGGCGCTGCCCGACTCCAGCACCAGGGCCCGAAGCTGCCCGTCCTCACCAGCGAATGGGACCAGTTCCCCGAGGGTTACGAACCGAACGCGCAGGTCCAGTCAGGAATCGTCAGCCCCGATCTGTCGGCCGACAAGCTCAGCCCGAAGGAAGCCAGGAACGCCGTTGCGCTGGCGGCCGCCCGCACGGATGTGGCGCTGGCCCTGAGCTTCCTGTCTGCATGCGACGACTGGGACATCACCTGGTTCGACCTGGCCAAGGTCTACGAGATCATGCGGCAGGACATGGGCAACCGGAAGTTCGTGAAGTTCTGGCCCAAGACCCCCAAGGACGCCCAGAGTGCGTTCGCCATGGCCGCGAACTCCTTCAGCGCCAGTGGCCGAGCCGCGCGGCACGCTCCCGAGAACACGAGCCCGTCGACCCACGCCATGTCGAAGGGCGAGGCGAAGGCGATCCTCTACCCGATGGTGCGGCGCTGGCTGAAGGGCCTCGACAAGTCCCCGGTCTGACCTCACTGGTGGAGCATCGCCGCCGCGAGGTGCGCTTCGGGGTCGATGAGACGGCTGTGGTCGTCGTCGCCGGTTTCGATCGTCGAACGAGTAGTAGAGCGGGTGCGTGCGATCGACCCGTCCGCTGCCGACGGCGGACCCGCGTCGCGGGGTGTTCTCGGGTGGCGGATCACCGACACCGGGTCACCACGGATGCCTTCGGCACGCGCTCAGGGTGACCCAGCGCCAGAATTGGGCGTGTTCGTGATGCTTTTCACACACAATCTGTGCTTCGTTGCTCACAGTAAGCGACGTGAGTGGACGGATGTGCACTTGTCTGGGAACCTCTCTTTACGCAATCGACCTGATCATGACCGACGAAGGGCACCATCGTGTGGGAAATCTGCTGGGAGTGGTTCGCAAACTAAGGTCGTCACCGACCTCGACGACAGTCTGTTCCGTCAGGAACCGAGCCGTCATCGAGCGAGATGATTCCTTCGTTTGAGCACCGAACGTCACGGGCACTACCGATGCCCGTGACTCATTGTTACGGCGGCCGCTGCCAAGCGGCCGCCGTTGCTGATTTTCATCGGTGATCACGTCATCGCAAGAGCGCACACGCTCGGTGCCTGATACACGACCCGCGTGATTCGGGCTCGGCGCTGAATGCCGACCGCACCGACGGGCGACACCGCCGTTGCGGGACGCCCGCTCGATCTCAGCATGCGAACGCGCCGTCTCGATATACCATCCATTACCGATCCTATGACTAGGAATTGTCGTCTATGCGGCGAAGAGGTGTCGGCACAACGGGTGCACGGGCCACGAGCGCTCTCAGGACACTCGATCGAAAGGGACCCCATGACACCCGACGGTATGAACCGACGTCGCTTTCTCGGCCTGGCACTCGCGGCAACGGCCGCGGCCGGCCTGGCAGCCAGCTGCTCGAACTCCTCGGACGCTCTCAACCTCGTGGGTTACTCGGTGGCGAAGTCGGTGTACGACGCCGTCCAGCCGGCCTTCGTCAAGACCGACGCCGGCAAGGGCGTCACGTTCCAGTCCTCCTACGGGGCGAGCGGTGACCAGAGCCGCCAGGTCGTCAGCGGCCTGAAGGCCGACTACGTCGCGTTCAGCCTGGCTCCGGACGTCACCCGCCTCGTGGACGCGAAGCTCGTGGCCTCGGACTGGGCGGACGGTCCGACGAAGGGCATGGTCAGCAACTCGGTCGTCGCCATCGTCGTGCGCAAGGGCAACCCGCTGGGCATCAAGGGCTGGGACGACATCGTCGCGTCCGGCATCAAGATCGTCACGCCGAATCCGGGTTCGTCCGGTGCCGCACGCTGGAACGTCCTGGCCGCGTACTCACACGGGCTGACGCAGGGGAAGTCCGCGGCCGCGGGAGAGGCGTTCCTGAAGAAGTTCTTCGACAACGTGGTCAGCCTGCCGGCGAGCGGGCGCGAGGCGACCAGCACCTTCACCGGGGGGACCGGTGATGTCCTGATCTCCTATGAGAACGAGGCCATCCTGGCTCGGCAGAGCGGCACCGAACTCGACTACATCGTGCCCACCGACAGCTTCCTGATCCAGAACCCGGCAGCGGTGACGGTCAAGGCGCCGAAGACCGCCAAGTCCTTCCTCGACTTCGTGCTGTCCCCCGAAGGTCAGGCCATCTTCGTGCAGAAGGGCTTCCGGCCTGTCATCGACGGCGTACCGACCGCCGGTGTCAAGGGTGCGAACGACGAGGCCGACCCCTTCCCGACGGTGGAGACGCTCACGACGATCGACGACCTGGGCGGCTGGAGCAAGGTCAGCGACGAGTTCTTCTCCGATAATGGGCTGGTGACGCAGATCCAGAAGACCAAGGGCCTGGGGTGACCGAACCGCACGTCGCTGCTCCGCCGGTCGCCCGTGCGGGCGGCCGGCGCGCGCGGAGCACACCCACCGGGGCCCCGTTGACCCGGATGTCCGGGCTCGGACTGGGTGTGGCCATGCTGTGGCTCAGCATCGTCGTCCTGCTGCCGCTCGCGACGGTCGTCGTCCAGTCGACCGGTGACGGCGTCAGCGGGTTCTTCGACACGATGACCAATCCGGCGGTCGCGGCCGCGTTGCGCCTCACGATCGGCACCGCCGCGATCATCACGGTCGTGAACGTCGTGATGGGCACCCTGATCGCCTGGGTGCTGGTGCGGGACGACTTCCGCGGCCGTCGCGTGCTCGAGGTGTTCATCGATGTCCCGTTCGCCCTCCCGACGATCGTCGCGGGCCTGGTGCTGCTCTCCTTGTACGGGCCGTCGAGTCCGATCGGGATCGACATCGCCGGGACCCGGATCGCCATTGCCGTGGCGGTCGCGTTCGTGACGCTGCCGTTCGTCGTGCGCACCGTGCAGCCGGTGCTCGAGGAACTCGAGCGCGATGTCGAGGAGGCGGCGATGTCGCTCGGTGCCTCCCGGTTCACGACGTTCCGCCGGATCGTGCTCCCTGCTCTCGTCCCCGCGATCGCCTCCGGTGCGGCGTTGTCGTTCGCTCGCGGCGTCAGCGAGTACGGCGCCGTCGTGCTGATCGCCGGCAACATCCCGTTCCGCACGGAGATCGCGTCGGTCCGCATCCTGTCGCAGGTGGAGAACGACCAGAGCACCGCGGCAGCGGCGACCGCGACGATCCTGCTCGCGATCAGCCTGCTCGTGATCGTCCTCCTCGACGTCTTCCAGCGCTGGGCCGCGCGCCGTGGCTGACACGGTGGTGGTAGCCGGGCGGCCGGAGACGTCGAAGACCGCCGCGCGCGTGCCCGCGCACGGCGGCCGCAGCCCTCTGGAACCGAGGCCGGCGGCGCGCTACGGATTGCGGATCGCGGCGATCGCCTACGTCGGGGTGCTCGTCCTCCTGCCGCTCGCAACGGTGTTCTGGCATACGTTCTCCGGTGGTATCGCGCCGGTCGTCGAGGCCCTGACGCAACCGGACGTCGTGCACGCGTTCGTCCTGACCATCGAGGTGGCCGTGATCTCGGTCATCGCCAACACCGTGTTCGGCGTCGGCATGGCGATGCTCCTGGTGCGTTACCGCTTCTGGGGCCGACGCGCCATCAGCGCACTGATCGACCTTCCGGTGGCCATGTCACCGGTCGTGGTCGGGGTGGCGATCGTGCTGGCGTACGGGGCGAACACGCCGATCGGCTCTGCGCTGAGCAGCGCCGGGTTCCAGGTCGTCTATGCCCTGCCGGGCATGGTTCTCGCGACGGTGTTCGTGTCCCTGCCGCTCGTGTTGCGCGAAGTCGTCCCGGTGCTCGAGGAGGCCGGGATCGAGCAGGACCAGGCCGCCCAGTCCCTGGGAGCCGGTGCGTGGCAGCGGTTCGTCCGTATCACGCTGCCGACGATCAAGTGGGGCGTCGCGTACGGCGTCGTCCTCAGCATCGCCCGCTGCATGGGCGAGTTCGGTGCCGTCAAGATCGTGTCCGGCAACCTGCTCAACCAGACCCAGACGGCCACGCTGGTGGTCGAACAGAAGTACCAGGACTTCGACCAGGCGGGTGCCTACGCCATGTCCTTCGTTCTCGTCGCGATCGCCGTGGTCTGCATCCTCACGGTGTCGCTCCTGCGTCCCGAGGAGGGCGGTCGCTGATGGGCATCTCGGTCAACCACGTAGTGAAGACGTTCGGCGACTTCACCGCCGTCGACGACGTGACGCTCGACGTCACGAGCGGCAATCTCACCGCGCTCCTCGGCCCGAGCGGCGGGGGCAAGTCGACGCTGTTGCGGATCATCGCCGGGCTCGAACGGCCCGACTCCGGGACCGTGATGATCGACGACCAGGACTCGACCCACCTGCCGCCCCAGGACCGCAACGTCGGATTCGTCTTCCAGCACTACGCGGCCTTCAAGCACCTGTCGGTGTTCCGCAACGTCGCGTTCGGACTCGAGATCCGCAAGATCCCGAAGGCCGCGATTCGTAAGCGGGTGTTCGAACTTCTCGAACTCGTCCACCTCGAACAGTTCGCCGATCGCCTGCCCAGCCAGCTCTCGGGCGGACAGCGACAGCGGATGGCGCTGGCTCGGGCGCTGGCCGTGGAACCGACTGTGCTGCTTCTCGACGAGCCTTTCGGTGCCCTGGACGCGAAGGTGCGCAAGGAACTCCGGGACTGGCTCCGCCGCCTGCACGACGAGGTCCACGTGACGACCGTCTTCGTCACCCACGACCAGGACGAGGCGCTCGAGGTCTCCGACGAGTTGTTCATCATCAACGACGGTGCGATCGCCCAGGCCGGCAGCCCGAACGATCTGTACGACCGCCCGGCGAACGAGTTCGTGATGAGCTTCCTCGGCCCGGTGACCACGCTGCGCGGGCATCTTGTCCGGCCGCACGACCTCGAGGTGTTCGATCAGCACGTCGACGGCGGAGTCGAGGCCACCGTCGAGCGGATCACGCGCGTCGGCTTCGAGGTGCGTGCCGACCTCGTCACCGGCGACGAGCGGCCGTGGGTGCAGACCACCCGAGGGCAGTCGGACTCCCTCGATCTGGTCGAGGGCCGGACCGTCTGGGTACGGCCCTCGCCGCACGCCTCGACACTCGAGGTCGGTCCGGCCGCCTGACGCGCCACCGACGCCCGGGCGGGCTGGCCGGTGCTGGCCGCGTCGGCGGGACCTGCTGTACCCGGGCCGTCGATCCGGCAGCCTGGGCACGTGCCGACCACACAGCCGACGCCACCAGGTGTGCTCGACGATCCACCGACCCCCGCCGAGCAGCACGATCGGCCGTGGCGGTTGCGGGTCGAGCACCTCGACGAAGCGCGCGGCATCGCCGAACGCTCTCCGCGACTCTCGTGGCGGCTCCCGGACGGTGTGCACCGCCAGCTCGGATACGAGCTTCGCGTGACCGTCGACGACGGCCAGCCGGTCCTCGTCGATCGGACGGACCCGCGGAGCGTACTGGTCGACTGGCCGTGGCCACCGTTGCCGGCGCGGGCACGGGTCGACTGGCAGGTGCGCGTCGTCTCCGACGCTGGTCGCAGCGAGTGGTCGGACCTCGCGCACGTCGAGATCGGCCTCGATCGAGACGACTGGGTGGCCGCGTGGGTGGCACCCGTCGAGGATGATCGGCCTGCCCCGGGTGAGCGTCCGGGGTACCTGCTGCGGCGCGCGTTCGACATCGCGGGTGGGGGTGCGGACGAGATCGGTGATCGGATCGGCCGCGCACGCGTCTACGCCACGGCTCACGGGCTCTACGAGCTGTTCGTCAACGGCAGCCGCGTGGGGGACGCGGAGCTGACGCCGGGCTACACCAGCTATCGCGCGAACCTCGCCTACCAGACCTACGACGTCACCTCCCTCCTGCACACCGGCAGGAATGTCGTCGGGGTGCTCCTGAGCGACGGCTGGTATCGCGGTCGGGTCGGGTACTACCGCCAACCCGACGCGTTCGGCGATTCCGTCGCGGCGCTGCTCCAGCTCGAGATCGTCGGCCCTGGCGGTCACCAGACGGTCACCACGGACGACGCTTGGGAGTTCGCCACGGGCTCGGTCGTCGCGGCCGACCTGATGGACGGGGAGTCGATCGACCTCGACCGGTCCCGTCCGACGTGGTCCGAGCCTGGCGACTCGAGTGTGGGGTGGCGTGCCGTCGGGCTGGTCGACGGTCCCGCGTACGACCTCGACCGCCTCACCACGTCGCCGGCTCCACCGGTCCGCACGGTGGAGTACCTCCCGGCCGTGTCGTTGACCCACCTGGAGCCCGGTCGGTCCGCCGTGGACTTCGGCCAGAACGTCAACGGGTGGGTGCGGCTGCACGACGTCGGTGGTCGCAGCCTGTCGCTGACCCACGGCGAGGCCGCGACGGCGACCGGCGACGTCACCAACGACCACCTCGCGTCACACGCCCATGAAGGCGGCGGACTGCTGCCGGTCGGCATGATCGACCACGTCCGGGGTGTCGGCGCCGGTGATCTCGGCCTGCCCGACGGTGACGTCGAGTTCCGCCATACCACCCACGGATTCCAGTACGTGCGGCTCGAGGGAGACACCGATGACCTGTCACCCGATCAGGTGTCGGCGGCCGTCGTCCACACCGATCTGGTGCGAACCGGGTGGTTCGGCTGCAGCGACGCACGATTGAACCGGTTGCACGACCTGGCCGTGTGGAGCTTCCGGGGAAACGCGTGCGACATCCCGACCGACTGCCCGCATCGAGAACGCGCCGGCTGGACAGGCGACTGGCAGCTGTACGTTCCGACGGCAGCGTTTCTCTACGACGTCGCGGGATTCTCGGTGAAGTGGCTACGGGATCTGGTGGCGGATCAGCGGGCGAACGGTGTCATCCTGAACTTCGCGCCGGAACCGAACGCTGCCCCCGGCGGGGTCGAACTGCTTCCGCCGCCCTGGGACCACATGCAGGGGTCCTCCGGCTGGGCCGAGGCGATCGTCATCGTCCCGTGGGAGCTCTACCGAGCCTACGGTGATGTCAGCGTCCTGACGGAGACGTATCCGGCCATGCTGAAGTGGCTCGAGTACGCGACCACTCAGGCGGCGACCCGCCGGCACGAGGACGCCGTGCGACGTCGTCCCGCCGCGGCCGATCACGAGCAGTTCCTGTGGGACACCGGCTACCACTGGGGTGAGTGGCTCGAACCGGTCGAGTCCGGCCACGACCCCTTCGGAGACGAGGGAATCGTCGCCACCGCCTACTTCTACCGGGCTGCCGACCTGATGGCGCGCATCGCCGACGTGATCGGCCGAACCGAGGACGCTGCCGCCTTCGGCACCCTGGCCGGCCACATCCGTGACGCGTGGCGCACGGAATACGTCGGTGCCGACGGCACGCTGGCTCGAGACACCCAGGCGACCTACGCTCGGGCGCTCACGTTCGGACTGATTCCCGACGGTGGCCGCGAGGCCGCCGCCGATCGCCTCGCGGAACTTGTCCGGGCCCACGGTGACCACCTCTCGACCGGCTTCCTGTCGACGCCGATGCTGCTGCCCCGGCTCGCCGACGCCGGACACTGGGATGTCGCCTTCGACCTGCTCCGACAGGACACGATCCCGTCCTGGCTGGTGATGATCGACCGTGGCGCCACCACGATCTGGGAAGACTGGGAGGGCATCGACGAGGACGGCGCGCCGAAGGCGTCGTTGAACCACTACTCCAAAGGTGCGGTGATCTCGTTCCTGCACACGCATGTGGTGGGTCTGACGATGGCCGAAGGATCCGTCGCCTACGAGCACTTCGTGGTCGAGCCGCATGCTGACGGCAGCGGCCTGACCTGGGCCGCTGCCACGCTGGACTGCCCCTACGGTCGCATCGAAGCAGGCTGGGAGATCGCCGGCGATCGTCTGACGGTCACTGTGGCAGCACCGCCCGGCACATCCGGCCTGCTCCGGATCGGCGGGATCGAGACGGAGGTCGGTCCGGGCCGGCACTCGTTCGTGGCACCGGCGCCGGCGGGCTGATCAGTGGGCTGACATCGTGGCCGCTGCCGTCGGCCCGGTCAGCGCCGTGAGCTCGAGGTCGTGGCGGCGATGGAGGGTGAGCAAGGACACCGACGCGCCGACGAGGCACATGAGCATGTCCCACTGGGTGTCCCACACGTCGCCCTGCCCGCCGAGGAATGCCGGGTCCCCACCCTGGACGAGGTAGGCGCCCAACCACTCGGCGAGTTCCCAGCCGGCGCTCAGCGTCATGCAGCACGCGAGCGTCAGGGGACCCAGCCACCGGCTGTGGGTCAGCGGCGACGTACGCCAGAGCACTTCCCGGAAGGCGACGGCCGGCGCGAAACCCTGCATGAAGTGCCCGAGCCGGTCGAACGGATTGCGTGACAGGCCGAGCCAATCCTGCACCCACGTACCGGCCTGAGCGTGGGCGTACCCGTCGTGCCCACCGACCGCGAGGACGAGTGCCCACGCGGCCAGCACCACACAGAGGAGGTCGGTCAACGGGAAGCGACGCCAGGTCAACAGGACCACGAGCAACCCGATGACGACCCACACGGTCTCGAGCAGCCACGTCAGCGGGCGTGCCGGCGACCAGGCCGACCAGGCGAGGGCGACCACCGTGACGGTGAGCGCCAGCATCGGCACCCGGCGCCGAGCAGGAACGACTCGCACTGGTCGTCCTCCGTCCGTACGCGGCGCATCCGATCTCGGCGCATCCTCGCAGACCTGGTGGGTGGAGCATCCGGATCGGGCTGGGTGCGCGGTAATCTGGCGCGGCCGTCGTCCGTCACGCAGGAGGTCACCATGCCGGAGTCCGGAACGCCACGCCGCATCGTCATCGTCGGTGCCTCGTTGGCGGGTGCGTCGGCCGCGGTGGCCATCGCCGAGGCCGGCTTCGACGGGGAGACGATCCTGCTGGGTGACGAACTGCACCGTCCCTACGAGCGGCCGCCGTTGTCCAAAGCGATCCTCCTCGGGGAAGCCGACGAACCCGACTGGGTGGCCGACGAGGACTTCTACGCCGCGCACGGGATCGACCTCCGACTCGGGGTGCGCGTGACCGCGCATCGATGCCGCGAGCTCGACGGTGACCAGTCGACGGCGAAGGGGTCGGCTACGACCGGCTGCTGCTCGCCACCGGCGCGGAGCCGCGTCGCCTCGGCGTCCCGGGGGCCGACGCCGCCGGCATCCACGTCCTCCGCACCCTCGACCAGTCGCTCGCGCTTCGCGCCACGTTCACGGCCGGCACCCGCGTCGTCGTGGTCGGTGCGGGCTGGATCGGGTGCGAGGTGGCAGCCGCTGCGCGGCACCACGGCGCCCACGTGACTGTCGTCGAGCCGCTCGCCCAACCGCTCATCCGCGTCCTCGGTGAACAGATCGGTACCGTCTTCGCCGACCTGCATCGTGCCCACGACGTCGACCTGCGGCTCGGTGTCGGTGTCACCGGGTTCGAGGTCACCGACGGCCGGGTGTCCGGCGTCACGCTCGCGGACGGAAACCGGGTGCCGGCCGACGTCGTCGTGGTGGGGGTCGGCGTCGTTCCGCGGGACGAGCTCGCCGCCGCCGCCGGTTTGGACCTGGCGGCCGGCGGGGTCGCCGTCGACTCGACCCTGGAGTCCAGCGCGCAGGGCATCTTCGCGGCCGGCGACCTCGCGGCCCACGATCACCCCAGGTTCGGGCGGCTGCGGGTCGAGCACTGGGACACCGCGAAGGAGCAGGGCACCCACGTCGCCCAGAACCTGCTCGGCGCGTCCGTTCCGTACACGAAGAGCCCGTTCTTCTTCTCCGACCAGTACGACCTCGGCTGCGAGTACCGGGGCAACGCCGATCCGGCATCCGACGATCTCGTCGTGCGCGGTGATCTCGGTGCCCGGGAGTTCACGGCGTTCTGGCTGCGCGACGGCGCGGTACGGGCGGCCATGAACGTCAACATGTGGGACGACGGCGATGCACTCCAGGCGCTCGTCGACGCCGGCGCGGCGGTGTCGGCCGAACAGCTCCGTGACGGCGACCTGGCCGCGTTGGCCGCGGACGCGGGGGCATCGTCGGGATGAGCGTCGCGCACCCCCAGATCCGGCAGCTGGGTGACCCCATCCTGCGAACCCGGACCCGACCGGTGACGTCGTTCGACGTCAGGCTGGCCGCCCAGGTCGACCGGATGTTCCAGGTGATGGCCGAAGCGGATGGTGCCGGCCTCGCGGCCAACCAGATCGGCTTGAGCAACGCCGTCTTCGTGTGGGATTGCGACGGCTCGCGCGGCGCCGTCGTCAACCCGAGCGTGACCGTTCTCGACGAGACCGAGATGACCGATCCCGAGGGTTGCCTGTCGGTCTTCGGACAGAGCTACGCCACCACCCGCGCCAGCGCGGTCCGGCTGACTGGCCGGGACCCAGCCGGGGAGGCTGGTCTCCGTCGAGGCGACCGGTTACCTGGCTCGCTGCTTCCAACACGAGACGGACCATCTGTTGGGGACGCTGTACATCGACCGGCTTCCCAGGGAGCTGCGAAGGGTCGCGCTGCAGCGCACCAGCGGCCTTCCGGTCTGAGTCGAGGGCGGCGCCGACGCCCAGCGGGTCGGGCCCGCCCGGCGCGGCATCGGATGGCCCGGCTCAGCGTCGCGCGTTGCGGTCACTGGTGTTGTAGTGCCGGGCCGGGTTCGTGACATCGAGCGTCCACGCGTCCAGAGCGCGGATGACGCGACGGGCGGAGCTCGGTGAGCCGGCCGGTGCGGGCCAGGTAGGCACGGTTCAGGTTCGAGGGCATATCGGTGATCTCTCTTTTCGGGTGCAGGAGTCGAGGGGCGGCAACGCTGCCTGATGACTCCTGGCTCCAGTGTTCTCGTCCCAGTGTCACAATCTTGCAACGATTTGCCAAGATTTTGCGCCGTGACGTCATTCACGCCGCACGTGGGAACCGACTCGCCGGAGCTGCCAGATCTCACCGCCCGGCCGGCGACAGCCCGAATGGCATGCTCGAGGCGTGGCGAACGATGAGCACGGTCCCGATCCCCGCACGGTGGAGATCGCCCGTCACTGCTTCGACCTCGCCCGGGCGGGGGAGACGGAAGCATTGATGGACTACGTCGACGCGGGCGTGCCGGTGTCGCTCACCGACGCTCGGGGCAACACGCTGCTGATGCTCGCGGCGCACGAAGGCCACGCCGACACCGTCGCCGCGTTGCTCGAGCAGGGCGCCGACCCCAATCGCATCAACGACCAGGGCCAGACGCCGCTCGCCGGCGCGGTGGTCAAGGGCGAAGCCGAGACCGTTCGCGTGCTCGTGACCGGCGGCGGCGACCCGGACCTGGGGACGCCGAGCGCACGGGAGTCCGCCACCTACTTCGGTCAGGTCGAGCTGCTGGACCTGCTCGACGGCGAATGACCGACTGGCTCCCTCAGCGGGCCAGAGCACCCATCGGGTCCCACGCGGGCAGCACCGTCGGCGCCTCGTCGAGCGCCGCCAGCAGGTCGGGAGTCAGAGCCGAGCGCGGGGCCGCGATCTCGAAGACGTACTCGGAGAACCACGAGTCGTTCATCGTGTAGAAGCCCTTGCTCCCGTGCTCGTCGCCCCAGGAGTTCTCCACCCGCCAGCGCCGCGGTGACTCGTCGACCATGTCGACCCCGGTGAACAGCATCGCGTGCGTCATCAGGGTCTCGTGGTGGAGCAACCGGTCGGCCTTGTCGAGGGTGAACTCGGTGTCGTAGATCGTCGAGGTGTCGATCAGCTTCGCGTCCCACACGCCGAGGTCTCGGCTCATGTGCTGCCCGACGTCGCACCCGAACCACACGGGCTCACCGCCGACGATGCGCTCCGAGGCGAGCTTCTTCATCAACGGCATCTCGACGTTGAGGTACACGACCGGCGGGGCGCCGAGGACGTTGCCGAGGTGCTCGACGGTGTACGTCCTGCCGTACGGCGAGCTCTCGCGGGGATCGTTGACGAGGCAGACGTACTCGCTGAGGTCGATCGTGCAGTAGCGGTCGCGGAACTCCAGCGGAGTCAGGTCGCCGTCGCGGTGGAACTCCTTGTCGTTGTCCTGCCACTGCCAGCCGAACGTCTCCGGCGGCGTGCCGAGATGCAGACAGAGAATGCGCCACACGGTGCCGAGCACCTGCTGCTTGATCGGTCCGCGGGCCGCCGGCTCGGCGCGCCCGCAGATCGCGGGCGCCCTGGCGCAGCACGCGCTGGAGTTCCTTGTTCATCGGACCTGTCGCCGACGAGCTGATGGTCTCCGGCATCACCGACTTCGGCACGAGCCCGTGCTTGGCCACCAACGCCACGAACATGTTCCACTGCCCGCCATCGCCCACCGCGGAGTCCAGGATGTAGGCCACCGTGCGGTCGTCGACGTCGCGGTCCGCGGTGGTCTCGATCGAGTTCAGGAAGTAGTTCGCCCGCTCGATCTTGTCGAAGAACATGATGTGGTTCTGGGAGAACTCGAAGTTCTTCAGCTTCATCTTCGTCATCGCGCCGACGCGGAGCAGATTCAGCCCGGCGAACAGCCAGCAGCGCCCGCTGTGCTTCTGGTTGGTGACGGTCCAGTCGTCGAGAGCATGCGACATCGACGGGTCGATCGAGATCAGGAGCTCGTGATCGAGCGCGATCTCGTCGAGCTTGTTCTGGGTCAGGGCGTTCTGCAGGACCTTGGTGCTGGGGTCGGCGGCGAACTCCTTGCGCAGGAGTTCGATGTCGGAGGCTTCGAGTCGGCCGGTCATGGGTGGGCGTCTCCTCGGCGGCGAACGTGCGATGGTGCGGACACGGATCGGCTCCGACGGTACCCCTGCCGAGACCCTCGACGCACGGCAGGATGAACCCCGTGCACCCCGACTACCGCTTCGTCCTCGCCAACGAGCGCACGTTCCTCGCGTACCTGCGTACCTCACTCGCGCTGGACGGCGCAGCGCTTGCCGTGGCCCAGTTCCTCGACCTGAATCCGCGCTGGCTGGTATCGGTGCTGGCCCTGATCATGGCGCTGGCCGGGCTGGCAGCGGTGGTCGGCGGTGCGCTGCGCTGGCGGTCGAACGCCGACGCGATCGCCGGCGACCGGCCGCTCCGGACGACGTCGATCCCGATCGGCCTGGCGGCCGCCGTCGGCCTGTGCGCGATCGTGGCGGCGGTGCTGATCTTCGGATGAGCGAGCCGACGGAGGACAGCAGGCAGATCGAACGGACGAACCTGTCCTGGAATCGGACGTTGCTCGGGCTCGTCGGTGTCGGCCTGCTCGCGCTCCGGGCCGGGCTACAGCTGGGCGGAGCCATCGCCGCGGGCGGGGTGGTGGTCCTCGGGGTCGCCGTGGGACTGGCGGTGCGTGTTCGGATCGTCCGGCGACGAGGGCAGTCCTCGGCCACGGTCGTCTCGGGATCGGTACCACCGCGAACGACGATCGTGCTGACCGGCGTGGTCCTGGCCGCCGGACTGGTGGCGGTCGCCGCCGCGGTCCTCGACCTGGCCGCGGCGACCTGAGCCAGACCGTCCGCGCCTGTCGTTGCCGTTAGCATGTCGCGTGCCGTCGACGTCCGCGACGGTAAGGCGACCCCTGGAGCCCACCCGTGCGTCTGAGGCTGACCCCAGTCGACACCGCGTTCTTCGACCTGTTCGCCGAATCGGCGCGGAACCTCGTCGACGGCGCGCGGTTGCTCGCCGAGGTGCTGCACCACGGCAACGACCGCGTGCAGCTCGCCAAGGAGATGCGCGAAGCCGAGCACCGCGGGGACGACACGACCCACGACATCATCCGGCGGGTCAACTCGACGTTCGTCACCCCGATCGACCGCGAGGACATCTACCGGCTCGCCGCCGGCCTGGACGACGTCATGGACTTCATGGACGCGGCCGTCGACTCCGTCGTGCTCTACAAGGTCGTCGACCTCCCGGACGGCGTCGACGATCTGATCGACACGATCCAGCGGGCGACGCAGCTGACCGCCGACGCGATGCCCCGGTTGCGCGGCATGCGGGGTCTCGAGGAGTACTGGATCGAGATCAACCGACTCGAGAACGTGGGCGATCAGATCTACCGGAAGATCATCGCCGAGTTGTTCAACGGTGACACCGATGCGTTGACCGTGCTGAAGCACAAGGACATCGTCGATCAGCTCGAGTCGGCGCTCGACGCCCTCGAGACCGTGGCGAACACGGTCGAGCAGATCGCGGTCAAGGAGTCCTGAGTGGTCCTCGCCCTGGTCGTGGCGGTCGTGATCATCGCGTTGTTCTTCGACTACACGAACGGTTTCCACGACGCGTCGAACGCGATCGCCACCTCCGTCTCGACGCGGGCACTCACCCCGCGGGCCGCGCTGGCGCTCGCCGCGGTCATGAACCTGGTCGGCGCGCTCGTGTCGACGGGAGTGGCGCAGACCATCGGCAGCGGCATCATCACCGTCCCCGAGACCGGACCGGGACTGGTCGTGGTGATCGCCGGGCTGCTCGGGGCGATCGCGTGGAACCTCATCACCTGGGGGCTCGGGCTTCCGTCGTCGTCGTCGCACTCGCTGATCGGCGGCCTGATCGGTGCCGGCATCGCCAGCGCGAGCGTCGTGCACTGGACCGTCGTCCTCGACAAGGTCGTCATCCCGATGGTCTTGTCACCGTTCATCGGCTTCGTGCTCGCCTACGGCGTCATGATCGGGATCCTCTGGGCGTTCCGGAAGCAGAACCCGAGCACGATGAACCGTCGCTTCCGCGGCGGTCAGTCGGTGTCCGCCGCTGCGCTCGCCTTCGGGCACGGCCTCCAGGACGCCCAGAAGACGATGGGCGTGATCCTGCTGGCGCTGGTGGCGGCCGGATATCACGACCCGTCGGGAGCCGTCCCGCTGTGGGTGAAGCTCGCGTCCGCCCTGGCCATCGCGGCCGGTACCTACTCCGGCGGCATGCGGATCATGCGCACACTGGGCCGCAAGGTCATCAAGCTCGATCCGCCTCGCGGCGTCGCCGCCGACTCGAGCGCGTCGCTGATCCTGTACGTGATGGCCCTGCTCCTGCACGCGCCGGTGTCGACGACGCACACGATCACGGCGTGTATCGCCGGCGTCGGTGCCACCCGACGGCTCTCGGCCGTCCGCTGGGGTATGGCCACGAACATCGTCACCGCGTGGGTGCTGACGATCCCGGCCGCCGCGGTGATGGCCGCGATCGTCTACGGCCCGCTGCAGTTGTTGTTCAACTGACGCGGCGCCGGCTCGCGCGCCCGCGTGGCGGCACCGTCAGCCGAAGCGGCCGGTGATGTAGTCCTCGGTCGCCTTCTCGCTCGGGTTGCTGAAGATGCGCTGCGTCGGCGCCATCTCCACGAGCCGCCCGGGCTTGCCCTGCGCGGACAGGTTGAAGAACGCGGTCGAGTCGCTCACCCGGGCGGCCTGCTGCATGTTGTGGGTCACGACCACGATCGTGTAGCGCTCCTTGAGCTTCACCATCAGGTCCTCGATGGCCAGGGTGGAGATCGGGTCGAGCGCGGAGCACGGTTCGTCCATCAACAACACCTCGCGGCTCGACGGCGGTGGCCCGCGCGATGCACAGGCGCTGCTGCTGACCGCCGGACAGGCTGGCGCCGGGCTTCCCCAGCCGGTCCTTGACCTCGTTCCAGAGGTTCGCGCCCTTGAGCGAGCGTTCGACGACGGCGTCGGTCGCGGCCTTGCCGCGAACCCCGTTCAGTTTGAGGCCGGCCGCGACGTTGTCGTAGATCGACATGGTCGGGAACGGGTTCGGTCGCTGGAAGACCATGCCGACCACGCGACGGACGGCGACCGGATCGACGCCGCGGCCGTAGAGGTCGATGTCGTCGAGCATGACGTTCCCGTCGACCCGGGCCCCGGGGATCACCTCGTGCATGCGGTTCAGCGTTCTGAGGAAGGTCGACTTCCCGCATCCGCTCGGGCCGATGAAGGCGGTCACGCTTCGCGGCTCGACCGTCATGGTGACGCCCTCGACCGCCTTGAACGAGCCGTAGTAGACGTCGAGGTCGGTCACGTCGATGCGCTTGGCCATGCTGTGCCTTTCGATGGGGCGGGGCGGGCGGTCATCGGCTGCTACGCACCGAGCTGTACCGGGCGATCAGGCGCGCGATGATGTTCAGCGCGAGGATCAGCATGATCAGTGTCAGAGCAGTCGCCCAGGTCCGGTCGACGGCGGCCTGGAGGCTCTCGGTGCGGTCCTGGTTGATCATCGTGGGCAACGCCGCCATCGGACCCGAGAACGGGTTGAAGTTGATGTCCTTCGTGTACGGCCCGAGGATCAGCAGCGGTGCGGTCTCACCCATGATGCGGGCGAGGCCGAGGACGATCCCGGTGATGATCCCCGAGAACGCGGTCGGCAGGACGACCTTCAGGATCACCCGCCATCGCGGCGTGCCGAGGGCGAGCGCGGCCTCGCGGAGTTCGTTCGGCACCAGCCGCAGCATCTCCTCGGTCGACCGGAGCACGACCGGGATCATCAGCAGGACCAGGGCGAGCGACACCGCGAACGCCGTGCGGGCGAAGCCGAAGAGCCCGATCCACAGGGCGTAGATGAACAGCGCGGCGACGATCGACGGCACGCCGGTGAGGATGTCGACGCAGAAGCTGATCGCGCGCCCGAAGGCGTTGCCGCGGCTGTACTCGACGAGGTAGACGGCGGCCAGCACCGCGATCGGCACCGAGACGGCAGCGCAGATCAGCGCCATCTCGAGCGAGCCGATGAGCGCGTGGTACGCACCACCGCCGGCCTCGCGGATCGTGATGCCGCGTTGGGATTCCCACCACCAGCTCGGCTGGAGGACGAGGGCCAGGCCCTTCCGGATCACGGTCGCGATGATCCAGACCAGGGGGATCATCGCGAGCACGAAAGCGGCCCAGGCGGTGATGGTGGCGAGCACGTTGCGGATGGCTCGGCCCGGCGAGCGGCCGGCGGCCAGCACGTCGCTCCCGTTGCTCACCCCTGCTCGAAGCGCGGTGCTCATGCGCGGGACCTCCGTCCGCGGTTGACCACGGCCCGGGCCAGGAAGTTGACCGCGAACGTGACCACGAACAGCACGAGGCCGGCCGCGATGTACGCGCCGGTCTGGGTGGGGGAGTTGAACTCGGCCGCGTTGTTCGCGATCTTGCTCGCGAACGTCTCGCCCCCGTTGAACAGGCTGGCGTTGAACGGGGCGCCCGGGAACACCGTGGACAGGATGATCATGATCGCGATGGTCTCGCCGAGTGCGCGGCCGAGTCCGAGCATCGAGCCCGAGACGACGGCCGACCGGCCGTACGGGAGGACGGTCAGCCGGAGCATCTCCCAGCGGGTGGCCCCGAGGGCCAACGCACCGTCCCGATGCTCGATCGGCGTCTGCCGGTATACCTCACGGCTGATGGCGGTCACGATCGGCAGGATCATGATCGCGAGGACGACGGCGGCGCAGAAGATGGTGCCGCCGTCGGTGATGGCTGGTTTGGTCAGGGGGAACCAACTCGTCGCCGGCCAGGTGCCCAGATGCCCGGTCACCCACTGGGAGAACGGCAGGAGCCGTGGCGCGATCACCGCGAGCCCCCACAGTCCGAAGATGATGGACGGAACCGCCGCCAGCAGGTCGACCAGGTAGCTCATGGTCGTGGCCAGTCGCCGCGGGGCGTAGTAGGTGATGAACAGGGCGAGGCCGATCGAGACCGGTACCGCGAGGAGCATCGCGCAGGCCGAGACGAGCAACGTCGTGTACAGCAGGCCCGCGATACCGAACACCGGCGGGTTGGCGGAGGGGTTCCACTCGCGGCTGGTGATGAAGTTGACCGCGTCGGCCTGGAGCGCCGGAACGGCCCGCCAGAGAAGGAAGACGGCGATGAACACGACCATCGCGATCACGGCCGCGCCGGCGCCGAGCGAGAGTCCGGCGAACACGGTGTCACCGCGACCGCCGCGGCGGCTGAGGTCGAGTACGCGGGGTACGTCGGGCTCGGGCGGAGCTGTCGACGGAGCGGCGTCGGTGAGGGTCTCGACGTTCCTGCGCACGGCGACGGCGACGGGGCCGGCGGGTCGCGCCGGCCCCGTCACTGTCGAATCATCCGGTCGGGTCATCGTTGGTTACTGGATGGCCGCGACGGCAGCGGCGACCTTCGTGCGCACCTCTTCGGGAAGCGGTGCGTACCCGAGATCAGTGAGCCCGGTCTGGGTGTCGGCGCTGGCGTAGTAGCCGAGGAAACCCTTCAGGAGCGCGGTCTTCTCGGCATCGAGGCCCTTGCTGCAGACGATCTGGTAGGTGACCAGCACGATCGGGTAGGCACCCGGAGCCTTGGTGGTGTAGTCGAGGCTCAGCTTGAGGTCGTTTCCGCTGCCGGCCGGCTTCGCGGCGGCGATGGCCTTGCCGGCCGACTCCGCCGTCAGTTCCACCGGCCCGGCGCCGTTGTCGATCGTGGCGATCGGGAGCTTGGCGTCACGGGCGTAGGACCACTCGACGTAGGTGATCGAGTCGGGCGTCTGCTGGACGCCCTGCACCACCCCGGCGGAGGCGTTCTTGCCGGAGCCGACGCCGGCCCAGGCCTTCGCCGGTTCCTTCGTCCAGGCACCGTTGCCGGCACCCTTGAGGTACTTGGTGAAGTTCTCGGTGGTACCGGACTCATCAGAGCGGTAGAACACGTTGATCTTCGTCGACGGAAGCGTCGCATCGCTGTTCAGCTTGACGATCGCGGGATCGTTCCAGGTGGAGATCGCACCGCTGAAGATCTTGGCGGCGACCTCGGGCGTCAGCACGAGCGCGCTGACACCCTTGACGTTGAACGGGATGGCGATCGGACCGACGGCCATCGGCAGGTTCCAGGCGTCGTTGCCGTCGCACCGCTTCTTGGCGTCGGCGGTCTCGACGACCCCGTCGACGGCGACGTCCTTGAGGGCCGAGTCGGAGCCGGCGAAGTCGACCTGGCTGCCGTTGAACTGCTTGACGCCCGCGCCGGAGCCGGTCGCGTTGTAGTTGACGGTGACGCCCGAGCACTGGTCCTGGTAGCCGGAGATGGCCTGCTCGATCGCGTTCTTCTGCGCCGTCGAGCCTTCCCCGTTGAGCGTGCCGGTCGGGCACGCGCCGCTGCTGGAGGACGGGCTGGACGCGCTGCCCGAGCCGGTCGTCGAATCGTCGCTCGGGTTGCTCCCGCAAGCGGCCAGGGCCAGGACCGCGACGACGGTGACGCCCGCGGCACGGCTGAACCGGGTGAGGTTCACGAAGTGGTGCCCTTCTTCAGATGAGGGTGGTCCGTGCCCCGTGTGTCGTTCGCGTGATCGCCGATGCGGCCGGTCACGCGCAGGGCTGTCGAACCTGCTGTCACCGTGGACGTTAGGAAGGGCAGGTGGACGCTTCGGCGGGTGAGGGTGAACGCGCGGTGAACGCCAGCCGTCGCATTGCTCGCGCTCTTGAACCCGCGCGCCGGAGCGCGTACAAGATGTGACCGCGCACTCACAACGGGTGCGGAGTGTCGGTGAACCGGCGGCTCGGCCAGAGGTCGTGGGTCTCCACCGCGTGCACGACCTCGTCCGCGCCGAGGTGCACGACGACGAACGAGCCCGGATCGAGGCTCACGGTGGACACCCCGAGGGCATCGAAGATGTCGGGCAGCGTGGGCCGGTGCGAGCAGAGGACGAGACTCTCGCCGGCCGCGAGCGCAGCGTCGACCGCCTCCCGCACCGCACGCCGGACCTTGCGGGGGCTGGTGTCCTCGGACAGCCGGTGATCCTCGTCGATGGGCAGCCCGGCGGCCGCCGCGAACGGCTGCACGGTCTGCCGGCAGCGCAGGGCGTCGGAGGTCACGATGCGCCGCGGCTGATACGCCGCCAGGATGGCGGCGAGCGACCCGGCTTCGGTGTGTCCTCTGGTCGCGAGGGGCCGGAGTTCGTCGGCGTCGGACCAACGGTTGCGGTTCTTCGCGTGCGCGTGCCGCAGGACGATCACCGGGCGTCGGCAGCCGACCGTCGACGAGTGAGCGGAGCGCGGTGTCGACGACGTTGCGGTCGTCCTCGTAGCTCAGGGTCTCGTACGCCTGCTCGGCGTCGGTCCACTCGAGGCGATCGACCTCGTGGGTGTCCAGGGCGCCGGCCACGGCATCCGGGTCGACCGGTTCGGCCGCCCAGAACCGGACGAGCTTGGTGCGATCGTCGGTCAGCGGGTACGCGAGCGCCGGCAACGGCGGTCCGAGCCGAACCCGCAGACCGGTCTCCTCGTGCACCTCGCGCACCGCCGCCACCAGCAGGTGCTCGCCCGGGTCGAGGTGGCCCTTCGGCAGGGTCCAGTCGTCGTGCCGGGGCCGATGGATCAGCAGCAGTTGGGTCCGTCCGGCGACGGTTCGCATCGGCACGCCGCCCGCCGCGAGGACGGGTGGCCGGCCGGCTCGGGTGTTGGACTGCTCGGCCACCTCAGGCGGGGAGCGACGGTCGGCCGGTGCGACGGACCCGGGCACAGAGGACTTCCTGCATGTCCTGCTTGCGTTTCCCGGTGCTGTCGAGGAACTCGCGGATCCAGGTTCCGTCCGCGGCCAGTCGCCACGACGAGGTGCCCGGATCGAAGGCGGTGTCGAAGAGCGCGCCGAGCTCCTTGATGTGCCGCTCCTCACCGATCGACACGAGCACCTCCACCCGGCGGTCCAGGTTGCGGTGCATGATGTCCGCCGAGCCGATGCCGACCTCCGGGTTGCCGTCGTTGTCGAACCAGTAGATGCGACTGTGCTCGAGGAATCGGCCGAGCATGCTGCGGACCCGGATGTTCTCCGACAGCCCGGGGACGCCGGGACGCAACGAGCAGATGCCGCGGACCCACAGGTCGACCCGGACCCCGGCCTGCGATGCCCGGTAGAGCGCGTCGACCACGGCCTCGTCGACGATCGCGTTCGCCTTCATCCGGATGCGGCCGCCACGCCCGGCACGCTGGTGCTCGATCTCTCGCTCGATCCGCCCGATCAGCCCGGACCGCACCGACTGGGGTGCGACCAGCAGCTTGCGGTAGCCGGTGCGGCGGGAGAAGCCGGAGAGGTGATTGAAGAGCTCGGCGATGTCCTCGGTGATGATCGGGTCGGAGGTCAGCAGCCCGACGTCCTCGTACTGGCGTGCCGTCTTGGGGTTGTAGTTGCCGGTTCCGATGTGGGCGTACCGGTGCAGGCCGTCCGGCTCGTCCCGGACGACGAGAGACAGCTTGCAGTGCGTCTTCAGCCCGACCAGTCCGTAGACGACGTGGCAGCCCGCGTGCTCGAGCTTGCGTGCCCAGGCGATGTTGGCGCTCTCGTCGAAGCGGGCCTTGATCTCCACGAGCACGAGGACCTGCTTGCCCGCGGCGGCCGCGTCGACCAGGGCATCGACGATCGGGGAGTCGCCCGACGTGCGGTACAGCGTCTGCTTGATGGCCAGCACGTGGGGATCCGCCGCCGCCTGTTCGACGAAGCGCTGGACCGAGGTCGAGAACGAGTCGTAGGGGTGGTGCAGCAGGACGTCGCGCTGCTTGATCGCGGCGAACATGTCCGCCGGGCTGGCGGTCTCGGCCTCGGCCAGGTCCGGGTGGGTCTTCGGGACGAACGCCGGGTACTGGAGGTCCTCACGGTCGAGGTCGGCGACGCCGAACAGGCCGCGCAGGTCGAGGGGACCTTCGAGGGAGAACACCTCCGAGCGCGACACCCCCAGTTCGGACACCAGGAGATCGAGCACGTGCTCGTCGATCGTGTCCTCGACCTCGAGGCGGACGGGTGGGCCGAACCGGCGGCGGAGCAGCTCCTTCTCCAACGCGGCCAGGAGGTTCTCCGCGTCGTCCTCCTCGACGTCGAGGTCCTCGTTGCGGGTGACCCGGAAGGTGTGGTGCTGAAGGACCTTCATGCCCTGGAAGAGCTGGTCGAGGTGGGACGCGACGATGTCCTCGAGCGGCACGAACCGGCCGGACTTCAACGGCACGAACCGGGGGAGCAGTGGCGGGATCTTGACCCGGGCGAAATGCTCGGCCTTCGTGTCGGGGTTCGCGATCATCACGGCGAGGTTGAGCGAGAGGCCGCTGATGTAGGGGAACGGGTGCGACGGGTCGACGGCGAGCGGCGTGAGGACGGGGAACACCCGGTCCCGGAAGAACGTGTCCATGCGTGCCTGCTCGTCGGGCTCGAGGTCGTCCCACCGCAGGATCTCGATGCTCTCCTTGGACAGGGCCGGAACGAGTTCCGCGTGGTAGACGCTGTTCGTCCGCTGCATGAGCTCGCGGGCGTTCGACCAGATCGTCTCGAGGGTCTCGCGCGGCAACATGCCGGAGGCAGCGCGCACGGCGACACCGGCCGCGATCCGGCGTTTGAGCCCGGCCACGCGGACCATGAAGAACTCGTCGAGGTTGTTCGCGACGATGGCCGCGAACCGTACGCGTTCGAGCAGGGGCAGGCCGTCGTCCTCGACCAGCTCGAGAACGCGGGTGTTGAAGCGCAGCCAGCTGAGTTCGCGGTCGAGGAAGCGGTCGGCGGGGAGCTCGGGGTTCACCGTCACGTCGTAGGGCGGATCGATGTCGTAGGCGGTGTCGCTCTCCAGGGAAGACATGGCCACAGTGTTCCACCGTGCTGCCGCGCCGTGCCACGTATCGGTGAACGGGAGATGAACGATCCGCCCGGACCAGTCGGGTCAGGGGTTCAGCCGGTATTGGGTGTCGGTGACGGCGACCTCGAATCCCTGCCGTTCGTAGAGCCGGCGGGCGGCCACGTTGTCCGCCTCGACGTAGAGGTCCACCACCCCGCATCCCCGCCGCTGCAGGTACGCGAGCCCGGTGAGCAGGAGCAGCTTCCCGAGGCCGCCACCTTGGGCGTCGGGATCGATGCCGACCACGTACACCTCGCCGACCCCTCCCTCGATCTTCGTCCAGTGGAATCCGACGACGCGATGGTCGTCGAGGCGTTCGGCCAGGAAGAAGCCGGCGGGATCGAACCACGGTTCGTGCTCGCGCGCGTCGAGGTCGGCGCGGGTCCACCGGCCCTGCTCGGGGTGATGGGCGAAGGCGGCGGCGTTCACGCGGAGCCATTCGTCCTCGTCCTGCCCGGGCACGAACGGCCGGACGACGACGCCGTCCGGTACCGGCGGAACGACGATGGCGGCGTCCGGGTCCGCCGAGAGGGGCCGGCTGAGTTGGAGCAGTTGCCGGACGGCGACGAAGCCGACGGCGTCGGCCATGGCCCGAGCGGCCGGGACGGTGCCGTGCGCCCAGACCTGCAGCGGACGCCCGGGGCCGAGGGTGGCGCGTGCACTCCCGAGGAGGGCGGTGCCCACCCCGCGGCGGCGGGCCGGGGGAGCGACGACGAGTTCGAGGCCGGGCACCGTCTCGGTACTGCCGTCGGCCTCGGTACTGCCGTCGGTGTCGCCGAGATCGAGCTGGGCGTACCCGACGACCGCGTCGGCCTGCCGGGCGACCAGGTGGTGCACGCCCGGCGGGGTCGTCGTGAGCTGGAGCCGGGACTGCTCGTTCACCGGCGACACGCCGTCCGACCGTGCTGCGTCGGCGATCAGGGCCACGATCGCCCCGCGCTCGGACGCAGACAGCTCGCCGGTGACCGCAACGGAGACCTCGGCGGTCGGACCCCGATTCCCCGTCCGGCGGCGGCTCGGGCGGCGACTGGGTCATACCGAGCAGCCTGCCACGTGCCGGGCCGCCCACCAGGTGTCGGGCTCGGCGTCGCCGCTCGGGTCAGACCGAGCGCAACACTCGATCGCTGTCCGGGTCGGGGGCGATGTCCTCGCCGTCCGGGCCGGCGATGGCGCGGGCGGACTCGGGCACGAAGCGGTACCCGACGTTGCGGACGGTGCCGATCATCTGTTCGTTCTCGGGTCCGAGCTTGGCCCGGAGCCGGCGGACGTGGACGTCGACCGTCCGAGTGCCACCGAAGTAGTCGTAACCCCAGACCTCCTGGAGCAGCTGGTTCCGGGTGAACACCCGGCTCTCGTGCTGGGCGAGGAACTTGAGGAGTTCGAACTCCTTGAAGGTCAGGTCCAGTTGGCGGGTGCCGAATCTGGCGATGTACGTCGCCTCGTCGATGACGAGATCGCCGCGGTGCACGATGTCGGGCGTCTCCTCGGACTCGGCCGCCGCGAGCCGGCCGGCAGCGAGCCGCAACCGGGCTTCCACTTCGGCAGGTCCGGCTGTGTCCAGGAGGATGTCGTCGAGACCCCAGTCGTTCGTCACGGCGGCGAGGCCGCCCTCGGTCACGATTCCGATCAGCGGGGTCTGCATGCCCGAGGTCGTCAGGAGTCGGGTCAGGTTGCGAGCCGAGGCGAGATCGCGACGACAGTCGACCAGCACCGCGTCCACATCCGCGCTGGCGGCCGCACCGGCGGCCAGGACGGCGGCGCCGTTCGCCGGGCCGACACGGATGCGGTGGAGCAGAAGGCCGAGTGCGGGAAGCACCTCGGCGGAGGATTCAGCAGCATTGGTCAGCAGAAGAAGAGTGCTCAAGACGATCTCCCAAAGGTCATCCGAACAGGGGCCGGAACTCTGGACGACGACACTGTGCCGAGCCCTGGCCACGTGTGACCAACTGTAGACCCGCGTGTTTCGGGCCCAGGGCAGTCGTGTTTCAGGCGTGCGACAACTGTGTGGGCAGTGTCACCTCGTCTTTACCCGCGGTGCTGTCCGTCGGCCGTGATGGGTGGGCGCGAGCATCGAGGCGGGACAATCGGAGCCATGGACGCCGACATCGAGCCCGGAAACCTCGCTACACCCGCTCGTGGCGTGGTGACGGTGCGTTTCTGGGCCGCCGCGCGTGCCGCGGCAGGAGTCAGCAGTGCGGAGATCGCCGCCGGCGCGCTCCCGGGCGTGCTGCGCGACGTCACCACGAAATACCCGCAGCTTTCCGAGTTGTTACCACGTTGCTCTGTCCTGGTCGACGGAATCGCGGTGGGCCGCGGGGCTGTGGCGAGCACAGTGCCCGGGAGTGGTGCCGTGATCGAGATCCTGCCGCCGTTCGCCGGTGGCTGAGAGCCGGAGACCGACGGGCGACGAGAGGAGATCCGCATGGTGTGGCGACTGATCGTGGTGCTCGCCGTCCTGGCCGTGGCGGCCGCCGTCGGCCTGGCGTTGCGGCACCGCTCCGGTCGGTTCCGGTCCAGCGATCCTGCCGGCGACGTAACGGTTGCGCGTGCGCCGGGCCCCTCGGCGTCCGCCTGTCCGCAGCGACCGCCGTGGTGTCGCCGGCTCCGGATCAGGTTGAGCTGTCGGCGGCCGCACTCGGCGCGCCACTCGGAGACCGAGCGACGCTCGTGCAGTTCTCCTCGGCCTTCTGCGCGCCCTGCCGCGCGACCCGAGCGCTGCTCACCGACATCGCCGGCATCGTCCCGGGTACGGCGCACATCGAGATCGACGCCGAGTCCCACCTCGACCTCGTACGCGCGATGCGGATCCTGTCCACGCCGACCGTGCTGGTACTCGACGCCGGCGGCGTCGTCCGCAGCCGTGCCATCGGGTTGCCGAAGCGGCAGAGTGTGCTGGTCGCCCTGGCCGGCGTCATGCCGGTGGACGGCGGTACCGAAGCCCCGGCTTGAAGACCGCTCGTCTGGACGTGTATCACGATGTGGTCTCGGATCTCGACATGTGGGATGCGTCGTGACACGACGGGACGCGCGCGCTTAACCTCGCCGACATGCGAGCCGGGTTCACGCGTCGACGTGCGATCGACCTGTGCCGACTCTGCACCTGTCGAATGTCCTGACCACCTTCGCGCCCACGGACCGCCCCGACCGGGGCCGGATCCCGCACCGCCCCGTGTCCGGACAGCCCAGGAGTCCCCAATGCCGCCACTTGCGCCACCGCACGCCGCCCAGCTCGATCCGCGCGGCCTCCGCTTCGCCGCCGCGGTCACGACCGTCGTCCTGGCGGTCGCCCTGATCACCCTGAACCCGATCGTCCTCGCCTTCCAGGTCGTGGTGTTCGCGATCGGCGCCGTCGCGGGCCCTGCGGCCTCGCCCTACCCGTGGGTGTTCCGCCGCGTGATCCGGCCTCGCCTCGGTCCTCCCGATCACACCGAGGACGCCCCGCCGGCGCGCTTCGCCCAGGGCGTGGGTCTCGGGTTCGCGCTGGTCGGGCTGGCTGCGGAACTCGCCGGTATCACGTGGCTGGCCGTCGTCGCGGTCGCGTTCGCGCTCGCAGCCGCATTCCTCAACGCCGCGTTCTCGTTCTGCCTCGGGTGCCACGCGTACCTGCTCGTCCGCCGGGCCTTCCCGTCGTCGCGGCTCGCGACGTCCACGACCTGACCTCAGCGCCACCGATCACCTACCGCCTTCGAAGGAGAACCCCCGATGAGTCGCGACACCACGCTGGTCTCAGCAGACTGGGTCGAACAGCACCTCGACGATGACGACGTCGTTCTCGTCGAGGTCGACGAGGACACCAGTGCCTACGCCGGCGGCCATCTACGTGGCGCGATCAAGCTGGACTGGCGCGACGACCTCCAGGACCCGGTCCGTCGCGACTTCGTCGGGCCGGAGGCCTTCTCGACACTCCTGTCCGAGCGCGGTATCGCCAACGACGACACGGTCGTCCTGTACGGCGGCAACAACAACTGGTTCGCGGCGTACGCCTACTGGTACTTCAAGGTCTACGGCCACGAGAACGTGAAGCTGCTGGACGGCGGCCGGAAGAAGTGGGAACTCGATGCCCGCGACCTGACCTCCGATGTCGTGGCGCGCGAACGGACGGACTACAAGGCGCTCGATCCCGATCTGTCCATCCGGGCTTTCCGCGACGACGTCGTGGATGCGATCGGCCAGCGCAACCTGATCGACGTCCGTTCGCCCGACGAGTACTCCGGTCGGTTGCTCGCACCGGCGCACCTGCCGCAGGAGCAGTCGCAACGCGGCGGCCACGTCCCGACCGCGGTCAACGTCCCGTGGAGCAAGTCCGCCAACGACGACGGGACGTTCCGCTCGGACGACGACCTGACCAAGCTCTACGGCGGTGCTGGTGTCGACTTCGAGCGGGACACGATCGCCTACTGCCGGATCGGTGAGCGCAGCGCACACACGTGGTTCGTGCTCCACGAACTCCTCGACAACCCGAACGTGAAGAACTACGACGGGTCGTGGACCGAGTACGGATCGCTCGTCGGTGTCCCGATCAGCGTCGGCGACGAGCCCGGGCAGGCGTCATGAGCTGCGCGGCGCCCGAGGGCGGCGCTCCGCTGACGACCGACATCGGTACTCAGGCGGTGATCGAGGGCACCGTGTCGCGCGCCGGTGAAGGTGTTCGCGGTGCCTACGTGCGGTTGCTCGACGCCGCGGGTGAGTTCACCGCGGAGGTCCCGACGAATGCGGCCGGGACGTTCCGTTTCTTCGCCCGACCGGGTGACTGGACACTTCGCACGCTGGTCCCGCGCGGTACCCCGATCGACCAGGGAGTCACCGCCACGGCGGGTCAGATCACGACCGTCTCCGTCACGGTCTGACCGCTCCGCGCACGCTTGGGCAGCAGTCCCACGGCCACCAGCGCCACGGCGAACAAGCCGACCGCGGCGAGAAGGCTCATCTGTGTCGCCCAGGTGTACCCGTGGTCGGGGGACAGCTGGAAGAACAGCGTCCCGAGTGCCGCGACCCCGATCGCCCCGGCGAACTGCTGGGTGGCGTTGAGCAGCCCGGACGCCGAACCCGCCGAGTGCTGGTCGACGCCGGCGAGCGCGATGTCGAAGAGCGGGGCGAACACGAAGCCGCAGCCGATGCCGGCGATCACCGAGGCCGGTGTCAGCTGCCAGATCGACGGCGTGGCGGTGAGGTGCAACGTGAGACCGATCCCGAGCAGGCCGATCGACATGATGACGATTCCGGCCCGTAGGACGGCCCGGCCGAACCGGGGAGCCAGGGCGGCGCCGGACACGGCCGCGCCGACCGCGGTGCCGAGCGTCCACGGAACCATCGTGAGGCTCGTGCGCAACGGGCTGAAACCGAGGCCCAGTTGCAGGAACAGGTTGAAGGCCAGGATGAACCCGCTGAACGCGCCGAAGAAGCAGACGACGACGACGAGGCTCCCGACGAAGCCGCGCTGACCGAAGAGGGTGGGCTCGATGAGCGGCGACGAGCTGCGCCGCTCGTTCAGAGCCAGCGCACCGAAAAGGACGAGCGAGACGCCCATCGACACGAACGCCCACGCCGGCCAGCCGTGCTCCCGGCCCTGAACGAGCGGATAGATCAGCAGCGCCGAGGCAACCGTGACGAGGGTGACGCTGATCGGGTCGGGCCACCGTGCTCCGGGCACCCGGAAGTTCGGCATGACGAGCAGTGCGCCGACGGCCGCGAAGACGCCCAACGGCAGGTTGATGAAGAAGATCATCCGCCAGCTCGTCCCCAGCAGGTCGGCGTTGATGAGCACACCGGCGAGAAGGGGTCCGAGCACGGCGGACAGGCCCATCACCGGCCCGAAGGCGGCGAAGGCCTTGCTGCTCTCGGCGGGCGGGAAGACGCCTTTGAGCACGGCGAGGCCCTGGGGGATCATCACCGCGCCGAAGAGGCCCTGGACGACACGGAATGCGACCAGCATCGTCGGGCCGGTCGCGAGACCGCACATCAGCGAGGCGAGCGTGAATCCGAAGGCGCCGACCACGAACATGCGCTGTCGGCCGAAGATGTCGCCGAGCCGGCCACTCGTCACGAGTCCGATCGCGAACGCGAGGGTGTAGCCGGCCAGAGTCCACTGGAGTGTCGCGTCGGTCCCCCCGAGATCGATGCGGATCGAGGGGCCGGCGATGTTGACGACCGTCGAGTCGATCAGGTCCATCACGTCCGCCACGAGCACCAGCGCGAGGATCAGCCACCGCCAGCGGTACGCCGGCGTGGGAGGGGAGGCCGGCGAAACGGCGCCGGCGGGGGACCGGGTGACGGAGCCGGACGGGCCGAGGATCTGCGACATGAGCGTGCTCCGGATCGAGGAATGACAGCGAACCAGGTTCGCTGATCGAACATTGTTCGTGATGAACGAACGCAGTTCTACTAACGAACGACGTTCGTGTCAAGTACGCTGTTCGCGACAGGCGGAGGTGGACGATGACGAGTGGGCTCTCGCCGTGGCTCGACGACGGTGCGTCGCATCGACCCACCGAACGTCGGCCGCTGAGCCTCGCTCGTATCGTCGACACGGCGCTCGAGATCCTCGGTTCTCGGGGATACGACGCGGTGACCATGCGGGCCGTGGCGCAGGGCCTCGGGACCGGCGCGGCGTCGCTCTACGCGCACGTCGCGAGCAAGGCCCACCTGGACCAGCTGATGATCGACCGGGTGGCAGCCGAGATCGAGCTGCCTGCTCCCGATCCGCGCCGTTGGAAGGAGCAGCTCACCGAACTCCTGCACTCGATGCGGCGCGTCCTGCAATCGCATCCGGGGGTCTCGCGAGCGGCGATGGGAAACGTTCCGCTCGGCCCGAACTCGATGGCGATGGCGGAGGCGATGCTCGGGATCGTGCGAGCGGGCGGCGTGCCCGATCGGGTGGCCGCGTTCACCGTCGATGTCCTCCCGCTCTACGTGAGCGCGTCGACCTTCGAGGACACCATCCGCTCGTCCGGAGAGGGTGACGCGCGGGCGCGGGACGAGCAGTGGGATCAGATCAGGGGTTACTTCGCAGCCTTGCCCGCGGATCGGTTTCCGAACGTCGTCGCGTTGGCCGGTGCACTCGTCGGTGGCGACGGCGACGAGCGCTTCGCCTTCGGCGTGGACGTGCTGGTCGCGGGGATCGCCGCGATGGCCGAGCGGGAGAAGGCATCACCGTGAGTCGGTGACCGCCTGGTGAGCGAGGCGGACGGTCAGTTCACCTGGGCGCCGAGGACGTCGCCGCCGTACTCGGCGAGGTAGGCCGGGACCTTGTCGGCCTTCACCGCGGCCCAGAGCTGGGCTCCGCGGCGGGCGTCCAGGTACACCACCGACTGGTCGCCCTCCATGCCCGTTCCGTCGTTCGGCACCGACAGGAACGTGACGTCACCGGAGCGCACCGAACGCAGGCTCAGGGCCAGGCTCCGCATGTCGCCCGTGGAGAACTCCTCGTCGACCGACAGGTTGTCGGTGATGGCGCCCAGAGCCTTGGCCAGCGTGAACGGGTTCGACACCACGTCTTGAGAGAGCGTCTTGCGCATCAGCGCCCGGAGGAAGTTCTGCTGCCGCTTCTGCCGGTCGAAGTCGCCGCCGGGCAGGCTCTTGCGCTCACGCACGTAGTCGAGGGCCTGGGTGCCGTTCAGGTGCACGACGCCCGGTCCGTACATCGTTCCGGACGCACCCTTCGCAGCCTTGTCGAAGGTCAGGTCCACACCGCCCACGGCGTCGGTGAGCCCCTTGAAGCCGTCCCAGTCGATGAAGGCGAGGTGATCGATCCGCAGGCCGGTGACCTTCTCGATCGTCTGGATGTAGAGCGAGGGGCCGCCGAAGCTGTAGGCGGCGTTGATCTTGTTCTTCCCGTGGCCGGGGATCTCCACCCATGAGTCGCGCGGGATCGACATCACCTCGACCGTCTTCCGGTCACCGGAGACGTGCAGGATCATGATCGCGTCGGTGCGCTGGCCGCCGGCCTCCCAGGTCGAACCGGTGCCCGCGTCGCTGCCCGTGGTCTGGTCGGGCGACCGGACGTCGCTGCCGCCGATCAGGATGTTGATGGGTTCGCCGTCCCCGGCGGCCGGAGCGGGCTTGTCGGGACGGCTCGCAGCCGGAACACCGCTGAACGCGTCCGGGATCCGGTCGATGTTCGCGCCGAGGCGATGATCGACATACGCCGCGGTCCCGCCGGCTGCGACCACGAGGACGAGAACGAGACCCAGGAATCCGATGAGCGCCTTCCGCCCGCGTGAGCGCCGGCGACGTGGCGACTCCGGTCGCGCGGAGGCAGAGTCGAACAGCGAACTGCCGGAGTCGGAGGGCGTGGTCATGGGACCTTCTCGAGAGGATGGAACAGGCGGACCCAGGAACGACGATCCGGAACGAACGAGAGCAGCAGGGACTCCACAGAGAGTGAGAATGCTCCGCTGAACGTACCAACACGCGCTGAATTCTTACTGAGAGTAGCCGAACTCACCGCAAAGGACAAAGTGGACATCGACCGGCGAGTCGACGGCTCCAGGTAGAACGACCCCCGGTGCGCGCGGGTTCCGCCAACCCGATCAGTAGACGAGTGCCTGCGCCTCCGGCGCCATCGCCTCTTCGACGAACACGGATGCTCCCGCTATCCGCACACCGGCGATGACGTCGGCGGTGCCGATCTCGCGTCTGGCGGCGCACTGGCCGCAGACGGTGACCGTGCCCGAGTCGAGCACGGTGTCGATCAGGTCGACCAGCGCGGTCGCCTTGGGCAGACTGAAAGTCGCCGCCCGCCCCGGCACGGCGAACCAGGCCGCTTCGCCCGTCAGCCACAGGGAGACGTCGATGCCGCTCGCCGCTGCCGTCGCCGCCACCGTGAAACCCTGGTTGCAGCGCTCGGGGTCCTCGGCTCCGGCGGTGACCTTGAGGACGAGACGTCTGGACACCACCGCAGCCTACGGACGCCGGCGAGGCCTGAAGCCGCCGACACCGCCGCCGTAGACTTTCTCGGTGCCGTTCTCGATTCCTCCCGACCTGCATCCCGACGTCCTTCCGTTGGCTTTCCTGCTCGGCCGATGGGAAGGCCGCGGCGCCGGCGAGTACCCCGGAGTCGACTCGTTCGAATTCGGCCACGAGATCACGTTCTCGACCGACACCAGACCGTTCGTGAGTTACGCCGCACGCAGCTGGCGGCTCGATCCCGAGGGCGCGGCGGTCGAGCCGCTCCACGTGGAGTACGGGTTCTGGCGCCCCCGGATGGAGGGCGCGCTCGAGGTCGTGCTCGCCCAGCCGAACGGGCAGGCCGAGGTCTGGTACGGCTCGGTGGAAGGCGCCAAGGTCGAACTCGCCACCGACGCCGTGATGCGGACGCAGACGGCCGAGGATCCCTATACCGCAGGTCGGCGCTTGTACGGTCTGGTGGAGGGCGCCCTCATGTGGGCGTTCGACAAGGCCACCGAAGACCAACCCCTGACGGCCTACACGTGGGCCCGGCTGGAGCGCGCGTCATGACCGAGCCACCCGTCATGCAGACAACACCCGGCAACATCGGGTCGAGCCCGCTGCTGGCCAGGCCGGGCGCAGTGGCCGGGTCCGGGGTCGACGCCGGCGTCGCGGCGCACTACGGCGACCCGTTCGGCGAACAGCGTCGGATCGAGGCCGCGGTCGGAGCCACGACGACGAATGCCACGCCCGCCGTCGACCTCTCGCACCGCGGCGTGATCACCATCAGCGGCGCGGACCGGCTGTCCTGGCTGCACGACCTCACCACCCAGCACCTGATCGGGCTGGCTCCGGGCGCATCAACGACCGCCCTCCTGCTCTCGCCGCAGGGCCACGTCGAACACGCGCTGTATCTCGTGGCGACCGAGGACACGGTGTGGGTCCACACCGAGCCGGGGGCGGCGGCCGCGGCGGTCTCGTTCCTGACCTCGATGCAGTTCATGCTGCGGGTCGAGGTGACCGACCGCACGGACGACATCGCAGTCGTGTGGCGGCCGGGCAGCCCGGATGCGGTCAGCGCCGCCGAGTTCGTCACTCGGGCGGGTGCCGACTCCCTCGACGGTCACGAGCTGTTCGTGCCACGTACACAGCTCACCGCGTTCCTGGCGGCCGTCGATCTGGCCGGTTCCTGGGCTCATGAAGCGCGCAGGATCGCTGCCCACGTCCCGCGGTTCGGACTGGACACCGATCACCGCAGCATCCCGAACGAACTCGGCTGGCTCGACACGGCCGTCCATCTGGACAAGGGCTGTTACCGCGGGCAGGAGACGGTGGCGCGCGTCCACAACCTCGGCCGGCCGCCGCGCCGGTTGGTGTTCCTGCACCTCGACGGAAGCGTCGACGACCTACCGGTGCACGGCGCGCAGGTCGGGCTGGCGGGCCGCGAGGTCGGCACCGTCGGATCGGCCGCGCGGCACTACGAGCTCGGGCCGATCGCGCTGGCCACGGTGAAGCGGTCCGTCGACCCGACGGCAGAACTCCTGGTGGCCGGAAGCACCGGCGGGGTGGCCGCCGCCCAGGAGGTCGTGGTCTCGCCGGAGCAGGGTCTGCACGTGCGTGCGCGGCTGTGACTGTCAGCCCGCCCGCCGGGGCTCACCGCTGAAAGCGCGTCACCACGGGAACAGCTCGCTTGTCGACGACCCATCGGTTGCCGGTGGCAGCCAGCTTGATGCCCTTGTGTGTGTTCGTCCTGGCAGGCAGCACCAGCAGTGCCGTCGGCGCGTAGAACTGGTCGCGGTAGAAGTGGTTGCTCGAGATCGTGCCGAGATCGGTGATGTAGCGGTTCTTGGTGGGCGCGTCGGCGATGTTGATCGTCACGGCGCCGCCGCCGAACCAGTTCTGGGTGATGACGCCCCGGCCGATGGTGCCCACGTCGGGCTTGATCATCATGGCGGAGTTGGTCGTGTCGCCACCCATGAAGTTCGGGGCGTATCTCCGGCTTGAGCTTCCCGGTGAAGTAGTTCCCCCGGACGACGAGGCCGGTGCCGCCCTGCCATTGGACGCTGTCGGCATGCGATCCGTCGCGCGCCTTGCCGGTGTCGACGGCCGGCCCCCAGTACGCCGAGTCGTGGAACCAGCACTGCTCGATGACGACGTCGCAGGGACCGTTTCGCAGACTGTCGTCGTGGGCACCACGTCGGTCCGTTGTTCGGGTTGAAGACCTGGACGGTGTCGACCAGCTTGCTCGAACCGCACCGTCGGAGGGTGAATCCGTAACCCTGGAGGCCCACCCAGCGAAAGTCTGGGTGCTGGGGACGGAACGTGCAGTCGATGAAGGTGAAGCTCCGCTTGTGGGGCCTGAACATCACATAGAGCGAACTGAAGCTTCTCGGTGGCCGCGTCGGGACCCCGGAAGATGCAGTTCCGGTAGGTCACGTTCGTGACGTTCGGCCCCGGCTCCACGCTGTTGCGCACGTCGAGATCGCGGTAGGTCGTATTGCTCTTCGGGACGTGGTTGTGGGTGACGCGGAAGACGGTGCCGGGAATGTATCCGGCCGTGGATCGGCTGGGCCGGTAGCGCCCCAGGACGAGAGCCTCTCGGCGGCGGGTGGCGGCGTCGACGGCACTGGCCGCACTCGCCGGCTCACCGGGCCCCACGCCGATGCAGGTGACGGCCGCGGACGCAGTCAGCAGGCCGAGAACCCTTCGCCGGGACAGGACGCTCCGCGGCGGTAGGAGGGCACTGCTCAGCTGGTCGGTCATCGCGACTCCGGATCCTGCGGGCACTTGTCGCTCGATGTCTGACATGGACGAACACCGGCTTCGGCAGTGCGGTTGGCGAAGGCCCTGAGACCCCCCGTGCATCGCAGGTCGAACAGTTCACGAGACGGGCCGTCAGACGACCACATCGACGTCATGACGGAAAGTACGCAGACGGTGACGCACGTGTCAACCGTCGGTCATGGACCTGTCACTGTTTGTTAACAACGTCGACACGGACCACCGTCGGCCTCACTCAGAGGAGGCGGACAGGCGGCATGGAGGGGTCGAGCAGGCCGTGATGATCGGCAGGCGGCCTGGAATACCTGCTCGTCCGGCAGTCGTTATCCTCGGGCTGCGCCGTCGCGGACGGCGACGCCAGGGACGGCAGGTGTGCCGGACCGGCCAGCGACGACCACGAGCCACGAGAGGCCACATGCCAGCCGCCCGTGCAGTACACGACTACCGCCTCACCCAGCTGCAGGTGCTGGAGTCGGAGTCGATCCACATCCTTCGCGAGGTCGCCGCCGAGTTCCAGCGGCCGGCCCTCATGTTCTCCGGCGGCAAGGACTCGCTGGTCATGTTGCGGCTCGCGGTGAAGGCATTCCATCCGGCGCGGATTCCGTTCGCGGTGCTGCACGTCGACACCGGTCACAACTTCGACGAGGTCCTCGAGTCTGCGCGACCGGCTCGTCGACGAGCTCGGCCTGCGCCTCGTCGTCGGTTCCGTCCAGGACGCGATCGACGACGGCCGGCTGACCGAAGCTCCCGGGCCAGGGGCGCAACCGGCTGCAGACCCAGGTGCTCCTCGACGTCGCCGACGAGCACAAGTTCGACGCGATGCTCGGCGGGGGCCGCCGCGACGAGGAGAAGGCACGGGCCAAGGAGCGGGTCTTCAGCTTCCGTGACGAGTTCGGCCAGTGGGACCCCAAGAACCAGCGTCCCGAGCTGTGGAACCTGTACAACGGCCGGGTCCACCCGGGCGAGTCCATCCGCGCTTTCCCGCTCTCGAACTGGACCGAGCTCGACATCTGGCACTACATCGCGACCGAGGGCATCGACATCCCGTCGATCTACTTCGCGCACGAACGTCAGGTCTTCGAGCGCGACGGGATGCTCCTGGCCGACGTGGATGTCGCCGAGCGCCGCGAGACCGAGAAGCCGTTCAGCGCGGTCGTGCGCTACCGCACCGTCGGCGACATGAGCTGCACGGGCGCGGTCGAGTCCGAGGCGGCCGATTTGGACGCGGTCATCGCCGAGGTCGCGGCCACCCGGGTCACCGAGCGCGGCGCCACGCGCGCGGACGACCGTTTCAGCGAAGCAGCCATGGAAGACCGCAAGAAGGAGGGCTACTTCTGATGGACCTGCTCCGATTCGCCACGGCCGGCTCGGTCGACGACGGCAAGTCGACCCTCATCGGGCGACTGCTGTACGACTCGAAGTCGATCTTCGACGACCAGCTCGATGCTGTCGAACGCACGTCGCGCGACAAGGGCTTCGACTACACGAACCTGGCGCTGCTCACCGACGGTCTTCGCGCCGAGCGCGAACAGGGCATCACGATCGACGTGGCCTACCGCTACTTCGCCACCCCCAAGCGCAAGTTCATCATCGCGGACACGCCTGGGCACATCCAGTACACGCGCAACATGGTGACCGGTGCCTCGACGGCAGATCTCGCGCTCGTCCTGGTCGACGCGCGCGCCGGCATCGTCGAGCAGACCCGCCGGCACGCCTTCCTCGTCTCTCTGCTCCGCGTTCCGCACCTCGTGCTGTGCGTCAACAAGATGGACCTGGTCGGTTACGACCAGGGCGTGTTCGACGCGCTCCAGGAAGAGTTCCTGGCGTTCGCCACCAAGCTGTCGATCCCGGACCTCTCGATCATCCCGATCTCGGCGCTGGCCGGGGACAACGTGGTGACGCGCTCGGAGAACATGCCGTGGTACGACGGCTCGACGCTGCTGCATCACCTGGAGAGTGTGTTCGTCTCCAGCGACCGCAACCTCGTCGACGCCCGGCTTCCCGTCCAGTACGTCATCCGGCCGCAGTCCGACGCCTACCACGACTACCGCGGTTACGCGGGGCAGTTGGCGGGAGGGGTACTGAAGCCCGGCGACGAGGTGATGGTCCTCCCGTCGGGCATGAGCAGCCGGATCGAGTCGATCGACACGGCCGACGGTGAGGTGCCGGAGGCGTTCGCGCCGATGTCGGTCACCGTCCGCCTCACCGACGACGTCGACGTGTCGAGGGGCGACATGATCGCCCGGCCGCACAACGCTCCCGCACCGATGCAGGACATCGACGCGATGGTCTGCTGGATGGCGGACAAACCACTCGGGTCGCGCGACCGGTTGATGATCAAGCACACGACGCGGACGGTCAAAGCAGCCTTCAAGGATCTGCAGTACCGCCTCGACGTGAACACCCTGCACCGCGACGACACGGCCTCGACGCTGGGCCGCAACGACATCGGTCGCGTGCAGTTCCGGACCGCACAGCCGATCTTCGCGGACTCCTACAGTCGCAACCGGCTGACCGGCGGGTTCATCGTCATCGACGAGGCCACCAACGCCACTGTCGGTGCCGGGATGATCATCTGAGCGGCTTCGCCCCCTGAGGGACCACCGTCCGGCGGCGGGCTACCCGCCGCCGTTCGCCATGAACGCGATCATGCCGAGCACGAAGAGCGCGCACAACAGTCCCATCACGGCCAGCCCGGCGTAGGCGGCGGCCAGCCCGATCGCGATCATCCCGTTGTTCGCGAGTTCGCCGTTGCGGACGTCCCGCCTGGCCTGGCGGGCGACGATGATCGCGGGGATCCACAGGATCGGACCAGGACCGAGGTAGCCGCCGATCCCGAGCATCAGGGTCGAGATGTCACGTCGCGGAGCGCCCCGGACGGGGTAGCCGGGTCCACGCAGTGCGGGCGGCAGCGCAGCCGGCTGCTGGCCGTAGAGCTGGGGCGGGACCGGCCCGTTCGGGATGTCGTGCGTCCACCGCTCCAGCTCCCCGTAGGTGACGGAGCGGAGGACCTCGTCCACGCGATGGCGGAACTCCGCGTCATTGAGACGACCCTCGGCGTAGGCGGCCCGCAGCGAGTCGACGGCGCGGTCACGGTCGGCGTTGCTCGCGCGGAACGACCGGTACGACCCGGACTGCGGGTAGCTCATCTGACTCCCCTCGACGCGTCGACCTCACGGATCGACCGGCGGACGGCTCCAGTATCCGCTCCAGCGCCACACCGGGACACGCCTGTGGACGGCGACGCCGGTGGGCGCCCATCGCCCACCGAATCGGTGACGCAACGGAATCGGGTCAACCCTCAGGGTGTGAACGCAGAGTGGATCGAATCGGACACGTGCGTTCACCCGTCCATCGGCGTCCGCCGAAGCATCATGGCAAGGCGGCACCGGCGACCACGTCGTCCGGCGGCTGGACGCTCCGAACGCCGGCGGCGCGCAGGATCTCCTCGTGTCCGATCCGACCGGTCGGGGCCCGACGCCGGAACCGCCGGACGTGTGCGCTGTTGGCCAACCGGAGCCTGTCGGTGAGCGGGTGTCGGAGGCACGTCAGGGAGGGGCCGGACGACGCGGCGTTCGGCCGTGTCGGGTCATCGACTCACGTCTGCGGTAGGGGCGCGGGCGTGGCGCGAGCGGGATGACAGGAGCTGATCGTGGAGCGTCGGGAGCCGACGCTCTGGCGACCGGGCAGCGGAAGGCCTACGACGGCTCCAAGACGCTGGCGCGCGGCGCGGCCGCTCTGCACGATGCGACGGGCAGAGCAGCACCGCCGCGGCCGAGCTGTCCATCCGGCTGGCGAAAGGGCTCCACCTCGCCTCGACCGCCGACGATCAACCCCCGTCGGCGGAACAGCTCGCCGCTCTCGACATCGCCGTGAACGGCTTGCGTCGTGACAACCCGATGGCCAGCGCGGCGACACCGTTCGTGCCGTGGCAGGTCCGCGGCTTCCTCGGACTCCTCGTCGTCGTCGCCGTGTGTGCCGTGCTCTGGACGAGCGGCACCGTCGTCGTCCTCTGTCTCACCGCAACCGCGTTCTACCTCATCTCGATGCTCGACCGGGTCTTCCTCTTCGTACGCGGGCTCGACGAACGGACGATCCTGCGGGTCAGCGACGCCGACGCCCGGGCCCAGCCGGACGCCGACCTGCCGGTGTACACCGTGCTCGTTCCCGCCTACGGGGAGCCGGCCGTGATCGCCCAGCTGCTCGGTGCCCTCCGGCAGTTGGACTATCCGCGGGACAAGCTCGAGGTACTGCTCCTGCTCGAGGCCGACGACGATCCGACCGTCGCCGCGGCCCGCGCCGCCGGGCTCGGCGATGTCGTCCGGCTCTTGCTGGTGCCGGCGGCCGAGCCCAGGACCAAGCCCAAGGCGTGCAACTACGGGCTCTGCTTCGCGACCGGCGACTACGTCACGATCTACGACGCCGAGGACCTCCCGGAGCCCCTCCAACTACGCCGCGCGGCCGCGCTGTTCGAGCAGAACCCCGGCATCGACTGCCTGCAGGCGAAACTGGCGTTCCACAACAGCAGGCAGAACCTGCTGACCGGGTGGTTCACCGCCGAGTACGGGTTCTGGTTCAGCTACCTCCTGCCCGGCCTGGCGGCCTCGTCCTCGCCGATCCCGCTCGGTGGCACGTCGAACCATCTGCGGGCGTCGTCGCTGCGTGAGGTGGGCGGATGGGACCCGTTCAACGTCACCGAGGACGCCGATCTCGGGGTCCGGCTGGCCCGCCTGGGGAGGCGCACCGCCGTCCTCGACTCCATCACGCTCGAGGAGGCGAACAGCGACTCGATCAACTGGATCCGGCAGCGATCACGTTGGTACAAGGGATATCTGCAGACCTGGCTGGTCGCCACGCGGACCCCCTGGCAGACCCTGCGGGAGCTCGGGCCGGTCGGGTTCGCCAGGATGACGTTGTTGTTGGCCGGCACGCCGGTGGCGGCGTCGGTCAACGCGATCTTCTGGTTCGTCACCGTGTTGTGGCTGCTCGGCCAACCGCAGTTCATCGCCGACGCGTTCCCGCCCTACGTGTACTACGGGGCCCTGGTGAGCATCGTGCTCGGCAACATCCTGGCGCTGTACAGCAACCTGATGGGCGCGCGGGCGAACGGCGACCATCACCTGCTGATCGCCTGCCTGACCTGCTTCCTGTACTGGGGATTGATGGCGGTGGCTGCGCTCAAGGGCAGCTGGCAGCTCCTCCGGAACCCCTCGTACTGGGAGAAGACGGTGCACGGCCTCGACGGGGACGACGCGCACGACAGCGCCGTCCAGCACAGTGCCGGCACCTCGACACCCCCGGCACCGGTGCAGGCGGTGCCGATGTGACCGGCGTCGCCCTTCGGGGTGACAGCAGTCCGGTGCGCCGGCTGCGCGTGCCGGGTCGGCGGCTACCCACGCCGGTCGCGCCGAGGCGCTCGGCGGGGGTTCCGTTGTACCCGCGCTGGAGTCGGCGCATGTGCTTCGGCATCATCGCCGCCGTCTACATCGTCATCGGGCTCGTCCTGTCCTTCCACTACGGTCTCATCGCCGGGGACGCCCTCAGCCGCGTCGCGGACGCGCGATTCGTGCTCCAGAGCAGGGATCCGCACCTCGCGGCCATGGGGTTCGTGTTCACGCCGTTGACGACACTCATGCAGCTTCCGCTCGTGGCCGTGATGGGCGCCTGGCCCACCCTCCTCGCCCACGCAGTGCCTGCCATCGTCGTGTCGGCGTTGTGCATGGCTGGTTCGGTGCTCCAGGTCGCCGGCATGCTGCGCGACCGTGGTGCGTCACTCGGCTGGACGTACGGTGTCGCGCTCATCTACTGCGTGCACCCGATGATCATCCTGTACGGAGCGAACGGCATGAGCGAGGCGCCGTTCCTTCTGTTCTGCACGATCGCGTGCCGCTTCCTCATGCGCTGGATGCGATCCGACGACGTCCACGACCTGGCCGCGGTCGCCGTCGCCCTCGCGGGTGCCTATCTCGTGCGCTACGACGCCCTGGCGGCGGGTGGGTTCGTCGCGCTTCTCGTCGGAGCGACGACGTGGCGGCGGACGAGGTCCGACCGGGAGAACAGGTTGTGGGCCGGTGCCACGGACGCAGTGGTCGTGGTGTTGCCGTTGATCGCGAGTTTCGTCCTGTGGGCAGTGGTCAGCTGGCTCCTCTCGGGTGCGGCGTTCGCTCAGTTCTCGTCGCAGTACGGCAATGCCGCCATCCTGCAGGCGGCCGACCAGGCGGTCTTGTCGCTGCCACAGCGCGTGCTGTTCTGGATCGGGGAGACGCTGGGTCTCGCGCCGTCGCTGCTGATCGCACTCGCCATCGCCGGAGTGGTGGCGTGGTTGTGGCGGATGCCGGAGATCCTGCCGCCGCTGGCCATCTTCGGCGGCGTCCTCGCCTTCCAAGGGGCCTCGTTCGCCATGGGGAGCACGTTCGGGTTCCTCCGGTTCTCGATCGTGGCCATTCCGCTCGTGGTCATCCTCGTGGGCATGACCCGACCGCGTCGGGGGCTGCTCGTCGCGCGACGGGCCGGACCGGCCGCGAAACTGATCGGCCTCGGCACCGCGCGTCCGGCCACCCTCCGCTTGACCAGGGTCGCGGCCGTCACACTCCTGCTGCCTGGCCTGGTGATCAGCTGGGCCGTCATGGGGTCACCCAGGATGGCACCGCAGGAGTTTCCCGTGCCGGCGCTCGTCGCGGGAGGGCAGCTGGCGATCGGTCCGGCGCGGTCGGTGCCGGTCGTGAGCCTCGCCCAGGGACAGGCCCGGACGTTCCGTACCGAGCGCAATCTGGCCGGCTACCTCGATTCGCTGCACCTGGCCGAGGGATCGGTGTTGCTCGACACCGTGTACGGCTTCGGTGTGGTCGTGGCGTCGCACGATCCGAAGCAGTTCGTCATCCCGTCGGACTACGACTTCGTCCGGCTGCTGAACGATCCGAATGCAGGCGGCGTGCAGTATCTCCTCGTGCCCGATCCGGCCGGCCGCGGCTCGACCGATGCTGTCAACCGTCGGTATCCGGCGTTGTTCGCCAACGGGGGGACCGTCGGTGAGCTGGTGTTCGAGGCACGCAACGAAGGGCCGGACCAGCCGACGTACCGGTTGTATCGCGTCATCGGCTGACGCCGGCGGGACATGCGCCGGCCATGGCGCCAGCGCGTGTGGGCGGTGACGAAGCTGGTCCCGGAGCTGTCCATCTGAGCGGGATTCAGAGGCGACGGCGACCGGCTGCGGTCACGTGCGCCACCCGGGGCGGGATCGGGTCGACGACACGGGTCGATCTCCTAGGTTGATCGACATGGCTGACCTTCTGCAGGCGTGTGAGCTCGAGACGGATGTCCTCATCGTGGGCGGCGGGCTCGGTGGTGTCGCGGCTGCGCTGGCGGCAGCCCGCCTGGGTCGCCGCGTCGTCCTGACCGAGGAGACCGACTGGCTCGGCGGTCAACTCACCAGCCAGGCGGTACCGCCCGATGAGAACGCGTGGATCGAGACCGTCGTCCAGTCGGCCGGTTACGACCGCCTGCGGCGGGGGATCCGGGACTACTACCGCCGGCATTACCCGATGACGCCCGAGGCCGCCGCGGTGGCCGAACTCAACCCCGGTCTCGGCTTCGTCAGCCGCCTGTGCCACGAACCGCGGGTAGCGGTCGCGGTGATCGACCAGTTGCTGGCGCCCTGGACGACGGGCGGTCGCATCAGCGTGCTGAGAAACCACCGCGCGGTCGGTGCGACGACCGAGGGCGACCGCATTCTCGCCGTCGAGTTACTCGACCTGGACTCGGGGACCCGCCGCAGCATCGCCGCGGGGATGGTGATCGACGCGACCGAACTCGGCGACCTGCTGCCGTTGGCCGGCGTCGAACACGTCATCGGAGCCGAAGCGCGGGATCGCACGGGGGATCTGCATGCCCCGGAGCAGGCGGATCCGCTCGACCAGCAGGCGATCTCGTGGTGCTTCGCGATGGAGTACCGGCCGGGTGAGAACCACGTGATCGACGAGCCCGCGTCGTACCGGTCGTGGGTCGATGCGGTGGCACCGTTCTGGCCGGGATCTCAGCTGTCCTGGACCGACGTCGCCCCGATCACGCTGGAGCAGCGCACCCGGCCGATGCTGATGGGCGATCCCACGCAGCGCCATGCCCCGGATCTGTGGCACTACCGGCGGATCGTCGCGGCACGTCAGTACGTGCCGGGCACGATCGACACCGACGTCAGCCTCGTGAACTGGCCCCAGATCGACTACTGGGACGCGCCGGTGCTCGGCGTCGCGGAGGCCGATGCACAGCGGGCGTTCGCCGCCAGCCGTGACCTGGCGCGCTCGTTCCTGTACTGGATGCAGACCGCAGCGCCCCGGCACGACGGCGGGACCGGGTACCCGGAACTGCGCCTGCGCCCGGATGTCACCGGCACCGACGACGGCCTCGCCAAGGCGGCCTACATCAGGGAGTCACGCCGGATCGAAGCCGAGTTCACGATTCTCGAGCGCCACGTCGGTGTCGAGGCGCGGGCCGCGGCTGGTCTGGACGCGGGGAGCGAGCAGTTCCCCGACAGTGTCGGGGTGGGGCACTACCGGATCGACCTCCACCCGAGCACCGCGGGCCGGACCTACATCGACGTCGAGTCGTATCCGTTCCAGATCCCGCTCGGTGCCCTGATCCCGGTGCGGGTGCAGAACCTGCTGGCGGCGAACAAGAACATCGGGACGACGCACATCACCAACGGGTGCTACCGGCTCCACCCGGTCGAGTGGAGCATCGGCGAGGCGGCCGGCGCGCTCGCGGCGACCTGCCTGTCGGACGGCGTCGAGCCGACGCAGGTTCGCAACGAGCCGACGCGGCTCGCCGACCTCCAGCGGCTGCTGGCCGACCGGTTCGGTGTCGCGCTCGCCTGGCCGGGCGACATCCGGAGCCACCGGGTCGAGCCCGAGGGCACCGGGCGCTGACTCACGCGCCGGCTGACTCAGCGCCGGCTGACTCAGCAGATGCGGTCCTGCTGCCAGCGGATCGACTCGTCCCAGGCGCTGAGCTGGAGCTGACGGTCGCGCCAGTAGTACTTCAGCGCGTCGTTTCCCCAGCCGGCGTAGATGTTGTCCCAGGTGTCGACGCTGCAGTGTGGTTCCAGCGACCCGTCGTTGATCGGATCGTCAGCAGGCTGATACCGGAAGTCGGCGGACAGCCGGATCCGATCGGGGAACCGGTTGGGCAGCGCGCGGTGCACGGTCTGGCACGTGAAGGTCAGGACGTCGCCGGCCGCGAAGTCGCCTTGCACCCACGGGTAGTCCAGGTCGCACAGGTAGGCCTCCAGCCCGCCCGGACCCTCGGCCTGCCTGTAGGACAGGACACCCTCCGACTGGGAGCCGGCCAGGGCGGTGAGGCCGCCGAGGTCGGTGGGGCAGTCGCCGAGCGGGAGCCAGGCCGTCATGGTGCGTTTCGACCCCTGGATGTGGATGAAGTCCTGGTGTGGCGGCGTCGGGACCCCCAGCTCGGTCGGGATCATCACGCGGGCGATGTTGCGCGGCTGCGGCAGCACCGGCCCGTCGAACAGCTGCCCGTACAGCGCGATGAGCGCGGGGTGATGCGCGAGCTGGTGGAAGGCTCTCGAGGTGGTAGATCTCCCGGTAGGCCGGCGCCCCGACACCGACGCCGCAGAAGTCGATCTCGGCCTGGGGCACCCGCGCGTACGCCTGCACGTCGGCGATCCCGTCCATCAGCTCAGTGCCGGCCGCCACCCATCCCTGGCCGTCGAGAACCTGGAGTATCTGGCGCCTCACATCGAGCACGTCCTGCACCGGGAGCAGCCCACGGAAGAACAGATAGCCCTTCTCGTCGACCCGAGCCAGCAGTGCCTCCGGGTCATCGAGGATCGGGGTCGAGTCGACGAACGGCTCGGTGCGCGGGCTCACGGTGGTGGTCATGACCACCAGTCCACGCCGTCCGGCGGCGGGACGACATAGTGGATAGCATCAATAGATGGACGATCTTGCACCGACGTTCCCGGTCGTTGCACTGGCGGCGAGCACGCAGTTCGCCGCCGGCGGGGTGTTGAGTTTCCCGTCCGTCCAGTCGCGGATGGTGCTCGGGTGCCACGACGGACGTGGCACGGTCGTGCTGAACGGAGTCGAGCACCCGCTGACCCGTGGCCTGGTGTATCTCCTGCCGTGGGGCCACGCGATCATCTATCGGGCGTCGGACGAGGATCCGTTCCTCGTGTATGGCATGCATGTCATCCCCGCACACGCGTGCGATGTCCCGATCGAGCTGACCGTCGCACACGATCCACGCCACCACCTGTACGGGACCGCTGCTCGATCACCGGGCCCACGAGCCGGGCACGAGGTGGTTCGGACCGACGAGAGCCGGCGCCCGGCGCTCGCGATGCTCGTGCGGTACGCGATCGCCGTGTTCGGCGCCGGCGCGCGCGACGACCAGGCGCGAGCGCTCGGACGGCTCGCCATCGCCGAACTCGAGAGCACACCCGAGGTGGACGTCCAGGCCGATCCCGGCGTGCCGGCCGAGCTGCGCCGGTTGTTGCGCTGGATCGACGCGCATCTCACCGAGCCGCTGGCGCTGCGGGATCTGGTCCGGGTCGACGGCCGCGGTACCAGCACACTGAACCGTCTTTTCCGCGACCACCTGGGCCGATCGCCGATGGACTGGGTCCTGCACTGCCGGGTCGAGCGGGCGTGTGCACTGCTGTCGTCCACGCATCGCGGGGTGGCGGAGATCGCGCGGGAGACGGGCTTCGACGATCCGTACTACTTCTCCCGGGTGTTCAAGGCGCGAACGGGTCGCTCGCCGCGGGCGTGGCGTACCCACCGGCAGATCTGACCGCCGCCATCCGTAGCGGACGAACGAGTCCTGCTGGTTCAGCCGATCAGCGGACGCACCAGCGCGAGCACCTCGTCGGCGCAGTCCTCGACCGACCGATCGGTGGTGTCGAGGACGAGGTCGGCGTCCGCAGGTGCCTCGTAGGGATCGCTGATACCGGTGAACTCGGGGATCACACCCGCGCGGGCCTTGGCGTAGAGGCCCTTGCGGTCCCGGCGCTCACACTCGGCCAGCGGTGTGGCCACGTGCACCAGCACGAACGTCGCGTCCGCCTCGGCGACCATCGAGCGGACGGTGGCGCGGGTGCTCGCGTACGGCGCGATCGGTGCGCAGACGGCGACGCCGCCATGGCGGCCGATCTCCGCGGCGACGAAGCCGATCCTGGTCACGTTCATGTCCCGATCGGCCCGACTGAATCCGAGGCCCGAGGAGAGCAGCCGCCGGATCCGGTCGCCGTCGAGCAGGCTGACGGTCCGCTGGGCGCCGAGCTGGTCGGCCACGACGCCCGCGATCGTCGACTTCCCGGAACCCGACAGCCCGGTGAAGAACAGCACCAGCCCGCGCTCGGGAAGCGGACGTCGGTGTCGGGCCATCGCGGCGGTCACGCGGGCATCGAAGGCGGTGTCGGCGACGACGCCGTCCGGCTGCGGTCGGCGCAGACGAGCGAGTGCCTCGACGGAATCCGGGTCGTCGGTGGAGGCCGGCAGCGGGAGCGGATCGAGCCACACGGTCGCGACACCGAGATCGCGCAGGGACGCGGCCGCGGCCGTCGCGAGGCTTCGTCGAGCCGCGCTGCTCCAGGCTCCGCCCGGACGGGTGGGCACCAACAGCTGGACGGCGCCGGGCCCGCCGCGTCGGCCGGCGCGGTCGGCCAGGCCGACGAGCTGCTCGATGCCGATCGGAGCGTTCGCCCAGACCGGCACGACGTCGTCCCGCGCGGCCGCACGGATCGACGCGGCCACCGCGCGTCCGGCCGGGAGTGCGGTGACGGCGCCGATGGCGTCCGTTCGCGCCAGTGGCACCGCCTCGTCGTCCACGAGTTCCTCCTCGGCCGGGAGGTCAGGCGGCAGCGCTGATGCGTCGGCGAGGTAGAGCAGGAGCCGATCGTGGTCGAGAGTCGGGAGGACGTGGGTCACGGGCTCACGCTCGAGTCGAGCGCGCCCGCCGGCACCGTGGGCAACGGCTCGTACGGCTCGCTCAGCATGATCGTCACCGGCCCGTCGTTCACGGACGAGACGGCCATGTCGGCGCCGAAGACGCCGCTCGCCACCTCCAGGCCGAGCTCGCGCAGCGCCTGCGCGAACGCGGCCACGAGTGGTTCGGCCACGTCCCCCGGTGCGGCGGCCGACCACCCCGGCCGTCGCCCCTTGCGGGTGTCGGCGTAGAGCGTGAACTGGCTGACGAGCAGCACGGGAGCCCCGAGCGTCAGGCACGACAACTCGTCGCGCATGATGCGCAGGTTCGCCACCTTGTCAGCCAACCGGGCGGCACGAGCATCGTCGTCGTCGTGCGTGCACCCGAGCAGCACCACCAGTCCGGGCCGGTCGATCCGGCCGACAACCTGGCCCTCGACGGAGACCGAGGCAGTGCTCACCCGCTGCACCAGCGCACGCATGTCCGGCATTCTCCCGGACCCACCGCCGGCAGGACTCCCCGCCCCTCATGCACCCTCGTTACCCTGGGGGAGTGTCCTCGTGGTTGCTGATCCCGTCCGTCCTCGCCTACGCGCTGAGCCTGGTGGCGATGGTCATGAAGGTGTTCGCACTGATCGACGCGGTGGCGCGGCGCGGGGATGCCTACACGGCGACCAGCAACCAGACGAAGGTCTTCTGGGTCGCGATCCTCGCGGCCGCACTGCTCGTGAGCGTGGTCTTCGCCGCCAATCCGATGAGCCTGCTCAACGTGGCCGCGACCGCGGTGGCCGGCGTGTACCTGGCCGGTGTACGGCCGGCGCTTCGCGACGTGGTCAACCAGTCCCGCTACTGAGAGGCCGCTCGGCACTCGACGGCGACGGTGCCGGCTGCCGGTCGGGAATCCGACCCGGTCGCTGTGTGTTGCGCAGGAGTTGACACCCCGTACTCGACCTGCCTGCGAGGACCCATGACATTGCACCGCGCCCGCACCGGAGCTCCGCCCGTGCGCCGGCTCGCGATGATCAGTCTGCACACGTCGCCGCTCGATCAACCCGGCACGGGCGACGCCGGCGGCATGAACGTCTACGTGAACGAACTCGCGAAGCGGCTGGCCGACCGGGGTGTCGAGGTCGACATCTTCACTCGCGCGACCTCGGCTCACCGCATCGACGACGTGCAGCCCAGCCCGGGCGTGAACGTCCGGCACGTCCTGTCGGGTCCGCTCGAGGGCCTGGCCAAGGACGACCTCCCCGCTCAGCTCTGCTCGTTCGCGCGCGGTGTCCTCCGTTACGAGGCTGCGGCGCCGCCCGGCCGTTACGACATCGTGCACAGCCACTACTGGCTGTCCGGTCAGGTGGGTGCGCTGGCGGCCGAGCGGTGGGGCGTGCCGCTGGTGCACACGATGCACACCATGGCGAAGGTCAAGAACCTGGCGCTCGCGGTCGGTGAGTCTGCCGAGCCGGGCGCTCGGGTGCTCGGCGAGGAACAGGTGGTGGAGGCGTCGTCACGGCTGGTGGCGAACACCGACGTCGAGGCGCGACAGCTGATCGACCTCTACGACGCCGACCCGCGCCGCGTCGAGGTCGTCCACCCCGGGGTCGACCTCGACACCTTCCACCCTGTCGACGACGACCAACGGCGGCGCCTGCGGCGAACGAGGCAGGTCCCCGAGGACGCCGTGGTCGTCCTGTTCGCCGGCCGATTCCAACCCCACAAGGCACCCGACCTGGTGATCCGTGCCCTCGGTCGTGCCGTGGCCGCCGGCGCCATCGAGGCGCCCGGTCCCGTGCAGGCGATCTTCGTCGGCGGTCCGAGCGGGACGAGCTCGCTGTCGGGCGACGACCTGCACCGGCTGGCCGGCGCGCACGGTGTGGACGCGCTGATCCGGACCGAACCGCCGGCCACCGCCGTCGAGCTGGCCCGCTGGTATCAGCTGGCTGATCTCGTGGTCGTGCCTTCCTACAGCGAGTCGTTCGGCCTGGTGGCGGTGGAGGCACAGGCCTGCGGGACGCCCGTGCTGGCGGCGGCCGTCGGCGGGCTGCCGACCGCGGTGGCCGACGGGGTCTCCGGCGTGCTCGTCGACAGTCATGACGATGTGACCTGGGGGACGGCGCTCGCGACACTGACCGGCGATCGACCTCGTCTCGCGGACATGCGCGCCGCGGCGGTCTCACATGCACGTGGCTTCGCCTGGGAGAACACGGCCGACGGCCTCCTGGCGGTCTACGCCGACGCGCTCGCCGACAGCCCGTACGCGAACGTCGGCTGACCCGCCGGGCCGACCCCTCACGACGGGTCTGATCATCCGCCAGGCCTGCGTTTGCGGCAGTCCGTGCAGACGCCGACCCCGGTCGAGGTGATCCGCACGGGAGGCCGGATCCTCGTGGTCGGCGTGGCACCGACGGGCGGGCCCAGCGGCGACCGCGCCGGCGCCGGCCGTCACGCGTGAGCGACGTCCTGCGGCAGGTCGCCGACCTCCACTTCGACACCACCGACTACGGCGCGCTCGTGTCCCTGGTGCGTGCGTCGCTGATCGCCGGTGCGGCACTCGGCTTGGTGGCCGGCGCCGTCAGTGTGATCGTGATGATGCGCGACCTGCCGTTCGCCGTGCACGGGATCAGCGAGTTGTCGTTCGCCGGCGCCGCCGGTGCGTTGTTGCTCGGCGTGAACGTCGTCGCGGGATCGCTCGTCGGGTCGTTGCTCGCCGCACTCGTCATCGGGTTGCTGGGCGTCCGGGCGCGGGACCGCAACTCGATCATCGGTGTGCTGATGCCGTTCGGGCTGGGGCTCGGAGTGCTGTTCCTGTCCCTGTACCAAGGCCGGGCGGCGAACAAGTTCGGGCTCCTGACCGGTCAGATCGTCGCCGTCGACACACCGGCGCTCGGCTGGCTCCTCGGCATCTCGGCCGTCGTCACGCTCGCGTTGCTGCTGTGTGGCGGCCGTTGGTGTTCGCGAGCGTCGACCCCGAGGTGGCGGCCGCACGGGGGATTCCCGTGCGGGCGCTGGCTCCCGTCTTCACCCTCGTCCTCGGGCTGGCGGTGGCGATGTCGGTCCAGGTGGTCGGTGCGCTCCTCGTGCTGAGCGTCATGTGCACGCCGGCCGCGGCTGCGTTCCGTGTCACCTCGTCGCCCGGGCGCGCCGTGATCCTCAGCATGCTGTTCGCGACGACGTCGGTCGTCGGCGGCATCCTCCTGTCACTGGGCGGATCGGTCCCGATCAGCCCGTACGTCACCACGATCGCGTTCGCGATCTACCTCGCCTGCCGTGGGCTGGCCGCCGTCCGCGGGCGGCAGCCGCGCACCGGCTGACCCGGCTGGACCGGCTGAACCGGCTGAATCGACAGTGCCGGTGGGGCCGCACGAAATCCCGGTGCTCGGCTCCCGGCTCGGATCTACCCTGAGCGCGCGGGATCTCGGGCCGGAACGGCCACGCTGAGGAGGCGGTCGATGGCAGGACACGGTCGCGCCGGGCGGCGCGCATCCGGCGGGCGCAGGGACGCTGCGATCGCGGTGCGGGCATGTCTCGACCAGCTCGAACTACCGGAGGACGATTCGATCCCGGGGTGGCGGGAGCCCGAGCCGGCCCGGTTCGTCGTGAGCACGCCGGGGGAGGCCAAGCTCTCGATCGTCTCCGTGCTCGAGGCCAGGCATTACACCGTCGACCTGCACACCTTCGTCGCGCGCCGCCCCGAGGAGCAGTTCGAGAGCGTGTACCGGTGGCTGCTCATGCACAACGTGAGCCTGCACGGGATCGCCTTCGGCCTCGATCACCTCGGCGACGTCTACCTGTCCGGCCGGATCCCCGTCGACGATCTCTCTGCGGACGCACTCGACCGCCTCCTCGGTGCTGCCACCGATGCCGCGGACGCCGGATTCCGGGCCGTCCTCGAACTCGGTTACGCATCCGCGATCCGACGGGAATGGGCCTGGCGCACGTCGCGCGGCGAATCGGTCGCGAACCTGGAGATGTTCCGCTCGCTGCTCAGCCCACCCGATCCCCCGGCTGCCGGCACCGACGACGGGCCCTGAGTCGGCGATCCGAGCGCGACCCTAAACTTGCGGCATGTCTACTACGCCGCCGACGCCTTCCCGGCTGATCCTGCTCCGCCACGGCGAGAGCGAGTGGAATGCGGCCGACCTGTTCACCGGCTGGGTGGACGTAGCCCTCACCGACAAGGGCACCGAGGAGGCACGCCGAGGCGGCACGCTGATCGCCGAACGCGGCCTGCTCCCCGATGTCGTGCACACGTCCGTCCTCCGCCGGGCCATCGCGACCGCGTTCCTGTCCCTCGACGCGTGCGATCGACACTGGATACCGGTGAAGCGGTCGTGGCGGCTGAACGAACGGCACTACGGCGCGCTGCAGGGCAAGAACAAGAAGCAGACCCTCGAGCAGTACGGCGAGGAACAGTTCATGACCTGGCGCCGCTCCTACGGCACCCCTCCGCCGCCCATCGACGTGGACGACCCGTGGGCGCAGACCGGCGATCCCCGGTACGCCAACCTGACTGGCGGTGCACTGCCGCGGACCGAATGCCTAGCCGACGTGGTCGACCGGATGCTCCCGTACTTCTACGACGAGATCGTGCCCGACCTCCAAGCAGGGAAGACGGTTCTCGTCGCGGCCCACGGCAACTCGCTCCGGGCGTTGGTGAAGCACCTCGACGGGATGGGCGAGGACGCGGTGGTCGGACTCAACATCCCCACCGGCGTCCCCCTGCTCTACACGCTGGACGACCAGTTGAAGCCCACGACGACCGGCGGCGAGTACCTCGATCCCGACGCCGCCGCGGCCGCGATCGAGGCCGTGAAGAACCAGGGCCGCTGACTCCGGGTGTCGGCTGACGCCTCGCCGGCAGTGCCGTCGCGGCCGGTGATCCGTCGCGACGTGATCGCGTCGTTCGCCGGATTCACCCTCAGCGGCATCGTGGCCGGCACCTGGTTCTCCCGCATCCCGGCGGTCCGCGACCACCTGCACGCCGATCTCCGCACGATGGGCGTCGTGCTGCTGTGCTTCGGCCTCGGATCGTTCTGCTCGATGCCGTTCGGCGGTCGCCTGAACCTGCGGTTCGGTGCGCGTGCCGTGTGCACCGCTGCGTCGGCGGTGACGTGTGCCGTCCTGCCCGCGCTCACCTTCGTGACCAGCGCCGTGGCGTTCGGCGCGGTCCTGTTCCTCGCCGGCGCGGCCTTCGGGATGTGGGAAGTGACGCTCAACGTGCACGGTGCCGCGGTCGAGAAGGCGAGCGAGTCGACGATCATGTCCGCCCTGCACGGCTTCTGGAGCGGTGGCCTCATCCTCGGATCGACGGTCGGCGCGCTGCTCGCGAGCCGCGGCTCAGGTCTCAGCGCCCACTTCCTGGTCGTCTTCCCGCTCGTCCTCGTCCTCAACGTCGTCGCGCTCGCCTCGTGGCGTGACTACCACCCGACCGGCGCAGCGAGCCCGGCCCGCGAGCCGACGCCGGGTCGGAGGCGGCGTCGTGTCTCACCGGCGATCACCCTTCCGATCATCCTGCTCGCCGCGATGACGCTCTGCTCGAACGTCGGTGAAGGGTCGGCCGCGGACTGGATGGCGCTCTACGCCCACGACGACCGCGGCTTCAGCGCGGGACGTGCGGCAGCCGTCTACGCCACCTACACGATCGCGCTCACCGTCGGCCGGTTGCTCGGCAGCGCGGTGATCGCGCGGATCGGCCGGGTGAGCACGCTGCGCATCGCCGGGGTGGTGTCCGCCGTGGGTGTCGCAGCACTGCTGGTGCTCCCGGGTGCGGCCGGGCCGTTCGTGGGGGCGGCGATCTGGGGTCTCGGCCTCTCGGTGGTCTTCCCGGCCGCCATCAGCGCGGCCGGCGACCACGGCGGAGACAACGCGGCCGGGGCGATCTCCGCGGTCTCGACGATGGCCTACGGGGCGTTTCTGGTCGGCCCGCCGCTGATCGGCCTGCTCGCCCAGAGCCTGTCGATCGGCTCCGCGCTGCGGGTCGTGTTCGTGCTCGCCCTCGGTATCAGCGTGCTGGCATTCGCGGCCGCGCCGCCCGACCGGTCGGCGTCTGTTGACGGCGGACCCGGCCGAGCAGCGGAGTTCACAGATCGAGCAGGAAGCTGAAGATCGCGTCCTCGTTCTCCGGGAGGCCCTCGTGCCCGAAGTCGGGGTACTCGCGCAGCTGCTTCGGACTCCGGATCTTGTTGTAGGCGGCGAACTGCGTGGACGGCGGGCAGACGCGATCCTCGAAGCCCGTGCTCATCAACACGTGCGCCTCGATGCGCGGCGTCAGCTGGGCGACGTCGATGTACCCGAGCTTGGTGAAGACCTCGGCCTCGCGCAGGTGCAGCGGGTCGAACTTGCGGAACCACTCCTCGATGTCGGCATACGCGTTCTTGGCCAGCTCGAGGTTCCAGACCCGCTGGTAGTCGCACAGGTAGGGGAAGACGGCGGCCGCACGCGCGATCCTCGGCTCGAGCGACGCGCAGGCCAGCGTCAGCCCACCGCCCTGGCTCCCTCCGGTGGCGCCGACGCGCGTCTCGTCGACGGTGTCCATCTCGAACACGATCCGGGCCAGCTGCTTCGTGTCGAGGTACACCTGCCGGTAGTACGCCTTGGCCGGGTCGTCGAGCAGGCCTCGCAGGATGTGGCCGCGCAGGGTGTAGCCGGTCACGCCGCCGACGTCGACCGACTCCCCACCCTGGCCCCGGCAGTCGAGCGCGGCGACGGTGACGCCGGCCGCCGCGTAGGCCAACATCGCGTGCCAGTCGGGCGCCCGTCCGGAGAGCCCGTGGAACATCAGCACCGCGGGTCCCGGCTCGGCCGGCGCCGGAGCCGGCTGCACCAGCCGCGCGTGGATCCGCGCCCCGTGGGTGCCGGTGAACCACAGATCCGAGCAGGTCGCGAACGGTGCCGTGAAGGCGGCGGGTACGAGCCTTCGGGTTCGGATCGACGTCGGCCAGTTCGGCCAGCGCGTCGGACCAGTACTCGTCGAAGTCGTCGGGGCGCGGGTTGGTGCCCGAGTAGGTGTCCAGCTGGGCACGCGGCATGTCGAACAACAAGGGCACGGGAAGCCTCCGGGCGGGGGTGACGGGGTCGACGCAACGGGATCGGCGAAGGCAGTTCGGCGGCTCGTCGTCGACGGCCCTCATCCTGTCGCATGGCGGGTTCTGCGGAGTCCGGGACGGACCGGTGTGACCTGTTCCGGCAGTCCGTCGACAGGTGAATCCGAAGGTGTGGCCCGGGATCGCATGAATAGGTCGCCGAAGTGCCCGATCTGACTGGATATCTGAGCGGCGACCCCGCTACCGTTGTGCAGACGTTCCCGCAGAACCTTCCCCGCCCTTGCTGCGCGCCGCCGCGCACACCAGTCTTCTTCCCCGACCCGTCCGGGTCATCGAGGTGTTTCACCGCATGTCCAGCCACTTCCGAGTGTGCTCACTTCCCCCCACGACCTCCACCCGCCTGCCGCTGACCGGCGTCGGCTCCGACCTCGTTCGTGAGGTGTGTGCGCCGGCGCGCGCATCGCTCCCTCGTCACTGGCTGCCCACCCGGCGGTAGCGCAAGCGCGCGGCCGGCTCGTCCCCACCTCACTCCTTGTCCCGCCGGCGGCGGGACGTGCTGTGCTGCCTCGCGCCCTCGTGCGGTCACGTGTGCCGTTCCTGCCCGGGAACCCGACCACGTGAATCCGGATCCTCGCCGTCGCCGGCGTGAAAGGTCACGTCCCCATGTCTGCTGCAGCCCTCCCCGGCTCCCCGGTGAGAACCCGCAGATCTCAGCGTGCTGATTCTGCGGCCATCGCCCGCCGGACGACCACCCTCGATCCCGCTCAGCTCGTGTCCTCGGGTCCCGGACCCGACACCGCGTCCGATTCTCCTTCTGATCAAGGGAATCCCGGCTCAAACCCGACCCCATCGGGTCGCGACTCGGTCGAGTCCGGATGGCTTCGCTGGCTGTCGCCGTATGTCACGCGGCACCGCAAGGTTCTCCTGGCCGCGCTGATCCCGGTCGTGCTGTGGACCGGTGCCGTCGTCGCGGCGCCGCTCATCCAACGCGTGGTGGTCGACGACGCACTGGTGGCCAAGACGCGTCCGCTCGTCCCGTGGCTGCTCCTGCTCGTCGCGCTCTCCGTCAGCCGTGCGTTGCTCTCGGGCACCTGGCGCTGGGCCGGTGGCCGCCTCAGCCTGCACGTCCAGAACGACATCCGCGACGACTTCTACAACCACCTCCAGCATCTCGATTCGGCGGCGCACGAACGCATGCAGAGCGGCGCCCTGGTCGCTCGCGTCAACTCCGATCTCGTGCTCATCCAGCAGGCGACCGGCCTGCTGCCCGCCGTCATCGGGACGGGCCTGCAGATCGTGTTGGCCATCGTCGTCATGACGGTCCTGTCGCCACCGCTCGCGGTGCTCCTCGTGGTCGTCCTCGCCGTCCTCATGCACGTCACCCGACGCAGGCACACGAAGGTGTATGCGGCGTCGTGGGCAGCGCAGCAGCGTGAGGCCGAGATGACCACGGTGGCCGAGGAGGCCGTGACCGGTGTCCGCGTCGTGAAGGGATTCGGCCAGGAGGCGACCGAGCTCGACCGATTCGCCGAGTCGCTGCGGGTGATGTTCTCCGCGCGTGTGCGGGCGATTCGTGAACGTGCCCCGCTGCTGGCGAACCTGCAGGTCGGTCCGCTCCTCGGGCAGGTCGTCGTCCTGTTCTTCGGCGGACTCCTCGCCCTGCACGGGCACCTGACCATCGGCACGTTCTTCGCGTTCCTGGCCTACCTCGCTGATCTCTCCGGTGCGGCGAAGATGATGGCGATGGTGCTCGTTCTCGCGCCCCGGGCGCGGTCCGGGACCGAACGGATCGCCGAGGTGTTCGCCGTCGAGCCCGACGTCCGCGACGCCGACTACGAGTCGTTCGGACTGGCCGACGACGCGGCCCGCGTTTCGACCGGGCCCGTTCAGCCCACTCAGCCCGCTCGGCCGGCTCAGTCGACTCGTCCGGCCCGTCCGGCCGACCTGCGGCTGCGCGACGTGCACTTCAGCTACCCGGATGGCCCGGATGTCCTGAAGGGCTTCGATCTCCACGTCCGGCCCGGTGAGACCGTCGCCCTCGTCGGCGGCACCGGCTCCGGCAAGTCGACCGCCCTCCAGCTGATCGGCCGGCTGCGCGACGCCGACAGCGGCCAGGTGCTGATCGACGGCCAGGACGTCCGCGAGCTGTCGTTGATCGAGCTGCGGGAGCGGATCTCGATGGTCTTCGACGAGGCGATGCTGTCCTCCGGGACCATCCGGGAGAACCTCACCACCGGCGCACCGGACGCCGGCGACGAGCAGATCGAGCGCGTCGCCAAGGTCGCGAACATTCACGACTTCATCGTCGGACTCGACGACGGCTACGACTCGATCGTCGGCGAACAGGGCCTCACCCTCTCCGGTGGACAGCGCCAGCGGATCGCGCTCGCCCGCGCGCTGCTGGCACCATCGGACATCCTCGTGCTCGACGACGCGACCTCGGCGGTCGACGTCGCCGTGGAGCGTCGGATCCTCGCGGCGATGCGGAATCTCGTGGCGGACAAGACGGTTCTGGTGGTCGCCTACCGCGAGTCCACCGTGGAGCTGGCCGACCGCGTGGTCCTCGTTGAGGACGGCGCGATCGTCGATCAGGGCACCCACGCCGAGCTGATCGGCCGTTCGGCGATGTATCGCGGGCTGTTGTCCGAGAGCCCGGATCTCGTCGACGAGCCTGAGGTTCCCGACGGCGTGACCGAACATGCGTGGCAGCCGGCCGATCGAAGCGTCGACCCGGTCCGCGCCCGCGTCGGCGACCCGGTCTCGCCCGAACTGATGACGGCGCTCGCGAAGCTCAAGCCCACCAACGACCGCATCGGAGTCGACACCGAGAAGGAGTCGACCCGGCGCGACCGCTTCTCCCTCACGCAACTCGTGCGACCGCAGCGCTGGGGCATCCTGCTCGGTATCAGCCTGCTGCTGACCGATGCGTTCGCCGGCCTGTCCGGTCCACTGCTCGTCCAGCAGGGCTTGCAAGGCGCGCTCGGAAGCTCGTCACTGGCCAAGCTGCTGACCGTCTGCGGTGTGTTCCTCGTCGTCGTCGCCATCGACTTCGCGGCGGTCTGGTCGACCCACTTCGTGACGTCCCGAACGACCGAACGTGTCCTGTACGCCCTGCGGATAAGGATGTTCGCTCACCTGCAACGCCTCGGCATGGACTACTACGACCGCACCCATGCCGGCCGCATCATGACGCGCCTGACCTCGGACGTGAACGCCGTCGCCGAGTTGATCCAGGCCGGCATCACCAACGCCCTCGTCGCGATCGTCACCTTCTCCGGCATGAGCATCGTGCTGGTCGTCATCAACCCGAAGTTGGCGCTCGTCGTGCTGGCCGTCGTGCCGATCACCGTCGCGGGGACGATCTGGTACCGCAAGGTCGTGGGGCCGGCCTACGAGCGGGCCCGCGAGTTGAACTCCGCACTCAACACGTTCCTGCACGAGACGCTGGCCGTCCTGCCGGTCACGCACGCGTTCGGCCGGGAGCGCGCGAATCAGCGGCAGTTCCGGTCGCTGGCCGATCGGCAGCTGGCGGCGCGCGACACCTCCACCCGCGCGACGTCCTTCTACGTGGCGTTCATCGAGCTTCTCGCCGCGCTCACCGTCGCCGGCACGTTGTTCGTCGGCAGCAAGCTGGTCGACCTCGGGCAGATCCAGGTGGCCGAGCTGCTGCCGTTCATGCTGTACCTGGCCCTGGCCTTCGCCCCGGTCCAGCAGATGGCCGCGGTGTTCGACATCTACCAGCGTGCGAGCACCGGCGTCCGCCGCATCCAGGCGATGCTCGCCGAGGAGGTCTCGGTTCCGACGCCGGCCGCCGCCGAGGAGTTCACCGACGGCCTCGAGGGCTCGGTGGAGCTCGTCGACGCGACCCTGCAGTACGAGGGCACGACGAAGCCGTCGCTGCGCGGGGTCGACCTCCGGATCGATCCGGGTGAGCGGGTCGCGTTCATCGGCCAGACCGGGGCGGGGAAGTCGACCATCGCCAAGGTGATCACCCGGTTCTACGACGTGACCGGGGGGTCCGTGAGGGTCGACGGGGTACCGCTGACCAACACCGATCCGAGCGCCTTCCGGCAGCAGATCGGCTACGTGCCGCAGGAGCCCTTCCTGTTCTCGCGCACGATTCGCGACAACATCGCCTACGGCCGGGACGACGTCTCCGACGCCGAGGTCGAGGCCGCCGCACGCTCGGTGGGCGCGCACGAGTTCATCGAGAAGCTGGACGGCGGCTACCTGCACGAGGTCACCGAGCGCGGGAAGTCGCTCTCGGCCGGCCAGCGGCAGCTGCTCTGTATGGCGCGGGCGCTGGTGCTCGACCCGTCGGTGCTGGTCCTCGACGAGGCGACGTCCCACCTCGACCTGGCCAGCGAGCGGCGCGTCGAAGTGGCGATGCGGAAGGTCTCGACAGGCCGCACCACGATCGTCATCGCGCACCGGCCGCAGACGCTGCGATGGGTGGACCGGGTGGTGACGGTGCACCAGGGTCAGGTCATCTCCGACGCGCCGCGCGAGACGGCAGCCTGACCGCCCGCCAGCCGAAGCCCGAGCCCGGTCGGGGGGTCAGTGCGTGGGGATCGCGGGGACCTCGACCGGCGGGTAGTCACCCGTCACCAGGTAGATCACCCGTCGCGCCAGCGAGACAGAGTGGTCGGCGATCCGCTCGTAGTAACGACCGAGCAGGGCCACGTCGACCGCGCCCTCGACCCCGTGCTGCCACGAGCTGTCGACGGTCGCCCGGAAGAGGCTCATCCGCAGCTGGTCCATCTCGTCGTCGAGCGACATCAGCTCACGGGCCGCGGCCACGTCGCGTTCGATCACGTTCAGCCCGCTCATCCGCACCATCGTGGCGGCGAGCCGGCCCATCCGGCGGAAGGTGTCGTGGAGCTCGCGTGGCACCGCGATGTCGGGGTATCGCAACCGCGCGATCTTGGCCACGTGCTCGGCCAGGTCGCCCATCCGCTCGAGTTCGGCGACCATCCGCAGCGTCGCCACCAGGGCTCGCAGATCCGAGGCGACCGGCTGCTGCAGCGCGAGCTGTTCGAACGCCTCGTCCTCGACGAGCTTCTGCAAGGCATCGACCGAGGCGTCACCGCTGATCACCTGCTCGGCCAACGTCAGGTTCCCGGTCAGGAGCGCATCGGTGGAGCGGGTCACGGCCAGTTCGACGAGCCGCGCCATGGCGGTGAGCTCTTCGGAGATGTGTTCGAGCTGCTGGTGGAAGGAGTCACGCATGGCGCTGACCGTACGAGATGCAGGTGGACACATCACGACGTGACGTGAACGAGCGGTGAACACTCACCCCCTGCTCGCCGTCGAGTCGGCTTCCGGACCCTCGTTCGTGGGGCGTTCGGCGATTGCCCTCGTACCATCGAGCACGTGGACGCCGGGCATGCTGCCGTCATCTTCGGGCTGATCGGCCTGGGGGTCGGCTTGTCGTCGGTCCTGGCCTTCCGGGTCAGCGACCGCTACTTCCGTCCCCGGCACCCGCCCGCGCAACCGGTCCTGGCCGAGGGTGTGTCGGCCGTCTTGTCGGTGCTGCGCTCGGCGGCGGTCGTCATCGACGTCTACGACGAGGTGTTGTTGGCGACGACCCCGGCGCGCGCGCACGGCATCGTGAAGGGCAGCCGGCTCGCCCAACCCGAGCTCCTCGAGCTGGCCCGCGTGGTCCGCCGGGACCAGGTCATCCGCTCGCTCGACCTCGAGCTCCCGCGGACGGGGAGCTCGTCGGACGTGTCCTACCTGTCCGCGCGGGTGGCGCCGTTGACGTCCCAGCAGGTCCTCGTGCTCGTCGAGGACCGGACGAAGGAGCACCGCCTCGACATCGTCCGGCGGGACTTCGTCGCCAACATCAGCCACGAGCTCAAGACGCCGATCGGGGCACTGACCCTGCTCTCCGAGGCCGTCCAGGATGCCGCCGACGACGCGGAGGCCGTACAGCGCTTCTCCGGCCGCATGCAGATCGAGGCCCAGCGACTCAGCCGGCTGGTCGTCCAGATCATCGAGCTCTCGCGGGTCCAGGGCGACGATCTCGCGTCCGACTCCGCTCATGTCGACGTCGACGCACTCGTGGATGCGGCCCTCGACCGCAGCGGCGTCGATGCCCAGGCCAAGCGGATCACCCTGGTCCGTGCGGGCGATCACGACCTGACCACCCGTGGCAGCCACCAGCAACTCGCACTCGCACTGGGCAACCTGGTGGAGAACGCCGTCTCCTACAGCGAGAACGGCACGCGGGTGGTGATCGACGTCCGGACGGCGATGTCGGCGCACGCTCGCCACAGCCCCGATCTGGTCGAGATCTCGGTCACCGACCAGGGCATCGGCATCGCCGAGTCCGAGCAGGCCCGCATCTTCGAACGCTTCTACCGCGTCGACCGTGCGCGCTCGCGATCGACCGGCGGCACCGGTCTCGGACTGTCGATCGTCAAGCACATCGCCGCCGGTCACCGGGGCAGCGTCCGGCTGTGGAGCGTTCCCGGCCGGGGCTCCACCTTCACCATGTCGCTGCCTCTCGGCGATCATCGGCCCGCCCTGCGTGAGACCCCCTCGAGCACGTCCGAACCGCTCGACCTCAGCGCCACCGCCGAGCTCGAGCCCATCGACCCCACGACACCCCCACCGAGCCCGATCACGGCCCCCACCCCGAAGGAGACCCTGGCGTGACGCGTGTACTCGTCGTCGAGGACGAAGAGAGCTACTCCGATCCGCTGGCCTACCTCTTGCGGAAGGAGGGATTCGACGTCGTCGTCGCCGACACCGGCCCGGGCGCGCTGGACGAGTTCGACCGCACCGGCGCCGACATCGTCCTTCTCGACCTGATGCTGCCGGGCCTGCCCGGCACCGAGGTGTGCCGTGAGCTGCGGCGCCGGTCGAGCGTGCCGGTCATCATGGTCACCGCCAAGGACGGCGAGGTCGACAAGGTCGTCGGGCTCGAGCTCGGTGCCGACGACTACGTCACGAAGCCCTACAGCCCGCGCGAGCTCGTCGCCCGCGTCCGGGCGGTGCTGCGACGCGGCGCCGACCAGGGCGAGCTCGTCACGCCGACCCTGGAGGCGGGACCGGTACGGATGGACGTCGAGCGGCACGTCGTGACGGTCCGCAACACCGACATCCGGCTTCCGCTCAAGGAGTTCGAGCTCCTCGAGATGTTCCTGCGCAACACCGGTCGGGTGCTCACGCGGGGGCAGCTCATCGATCGCATCTGGGGTGCCGACTACGTGGGGGACACGAAGACGCTGGACGTCCACGTGAAGCGCCTGCGGGCCAAGCTCGAGGACGACCCGTCGTCACCGGAGCTGCTCGTGACGGTGCGTGGCCTCGGCTACAAGTTCGAGACCTGAGCGCTCGCCGTCAGCCGCCGTCAGGACGTGGGAGCGGTGGCGGTCGGCGTCGGCATCACGACGTTCTTGTAGTCGCCGTCACGGCCGACCACCAGGACCGGAAGGGTGACCGACGGCGACGACGCGAAGGTCAGCGTCACGGTGGTCACTCCGCCGGCCACGATCTTCTCGCCGGTCACGACCACACTCGCCGGGTTCGTCACGTCGCCGGTCGCGACCGCGAGGGCCGGCGTGAGTCCGACCTTCACGATGCCGTGGGCCGGGATCGCGATGGTGCCGCCGGCGATGACCGCCCGGCCACCGTCGGCCACGGCCACGTCGGTCAGTGAGTTCTCCGCGTCGGAATTGTTCACCAGCACCATGCCGAGCGATCCGACCTTGTCCGTCTCGGAGATGACGACCGCGGACCGGACGTTGAGTTGAGCGGAGTCGGCCTGGGTCCCTTGAGCGGGGTTGTAGGCCTCGCCGGTTCGCGCGGTGACGTTGGCCCCGCAGGCCGCCAGAGTGGCGGCGAGGGCGATCGCCGCGCTCGCGACGCCGAGGCGACGGGCGGTCGGCTGAGCGTGACTGGACACCGGTGATCCTCTCGATCGGACATCCGCTGGTGCAACGAACCGGACGGCGGGACGAGCCTAACCGTCCGTGACCGACGGCCGCACGCCAGGACCTCCCGGCGGCGCCGGCCGCGTCGTCGAACCGGTTGCCATCGCACCCACGGATGCAGCCCGTCGCCGAAATGTCAAGCCCCGATCTCGGCCCCGGTCGTCGAGCATTGGGCCTCTGACCTGCGGAAACGTCTTCTCAGGGAGTGAACTGCGTGCTATCCTGGACGACGGAAAGGGGTCTTCATACATGACTTTTCAGGTCGGCGAGACAGTGGTCTATCCCCATCATGGGGCGGCTGTGATCGAACAGATCGAGAACCGCAAGATCAAAGGCGAAGATCGCAAGTACCTGGTCCTTCGGATCAAAGCTCAGTCCGACCTCGTGGTGAGGGTACCGGCCGACAACTGTGACCTCGTAGGGGTTCGCGACGTCGTCGACAAGGCCGGCCTCGAGAAGGTGTTCGAGGTCCTCCGGGCCCCGTTCACCGAGGAACCGACGAACTGGTCGCGTCGCTACAAGGCGAACCTCGAGAAGCTCGCGTCGGGTGACGTCATCAAGGTGTCGGAGGTCGTGCGCGACCTGTGGCGCCGTGAGCGCGACCGTGGCCTGTCCGCAGGTGAGAAGCGGATGCTCGCGAAGGCGCGGCAGATCCTGGTCTCCGAGCTCGCGCTGGCCGAGCACACCAACGAGGACAAGGCCGAGACCGTCCTCGACGAGGTGCTCGCGTCCTGAGCGGACAGAACCAGGGCGCACAGAAGCACTCGCACGACAGCTGGGCCGGCGCCGTTCCCCGCATCGGGATCGGTGTCGACGTACACCAGTTCGCAACCGGCCAGGTCATGTACCTGGCCGGTTTGCTCTGGGCGGACGAGCCGGCCGGGCTCGCCGGCCACTCCGACGGCGACGCCGCGGCACATGCCTGCGCGGACGCGCTGTACTCGGCCGCCGGGCTCGGTGACCTCGGGGCGACCATCGGCGTCGACCGACCCGAGTCAGCCGGCATCAGCGGGGTCGATCTTCTCGCGGATGCGGCGGCCAGGGTTCGGGCGGCCGGATTCCGGATCGGCAACATCGCGGTCCAGGTCATCGGGAACCGGCCCCGCATCTCCAGCCGCCGCACCGAGGCGCAGGCGGCGCTCTCGACCGCGGCCGGCGCTCCGGTGACGGTGAGCGGCACGACGACCGACGGTCTCGGGCTGACCGGGCGTGGGGAAGGAGTCGCGGCGATCGCGACCGCCCTCGTGCTCGATTACCCTTGACCGGTGAGCCTGCATCTGTACGACACCGCCACCGCGTCGGTGCGACCCTTCGAGTCGCTCGTTCCCGGTCAGGTGTCGATCTATCACTGCGGTCTCACGGTGCAGTCCGCGCCGCACGTCGGGCACATCCGTAAAGAGGTCGTGTTCGACGTCCTCCGCCGCTGGTTGACGCGCAACGGCCAGCAGGTCACCGTCGTCGCGAACGTCACCGACATCGACGACAAGACGCTCGCCAAGGCCGCGCAGGCCGGGACTGCGTGGTGGGCACTCGCCTACGCCAACGAACTCGCCCTCCACGACGCGTACGCCGCGCTGGGCTGCCTCCCGCCGACCTACGAGCCTCGCGCGACCGGGCACATCCCCGAGATGGTCGAGATGATCGGCGAGCTGATCGAACGCGGCCACGCGTACCCGGGCATCGACGGGAACGGCGACGTCTACTTCGACGTGCACTCGTGGCCGAGCTACGGAGAGCTGTCCCGGCAGAAGCTGTCCGACATGGAACCGGCCGCCGACGCCGTGAGCAACGCGGGCAAGAGGGATCCCCGCGACTTCGCGCTCTGGAAGGGTCACAAGCCCGACGAGCCGACGACCGCGTCGTGGCCCTCGCCCTGGGGGCACGGCCGGCCCGGCTGGCACATCGAGTGCTCCGCGATGGCGGGCAAGTACCTCGGCGACGCCTTCGACATCCACGGCGGCGGCATCGACCTCCGCTTCCCGCACCACGAGAACGAGCTCGCTCAGTCCAAGGCCTCCGGCCGCGGTTTCGCGCAGTTCTGGATGCACAACCTGTGGGTCACGGCGAGCGGCGAGAAGATGAGCAAATCGCTCGACAACGGCATGGCCGTGAGCGAGGTCGTGAAGCGCGTGCCGCCGATCGCCGTGCGCTACTACCTCGCGCAGCCGCATTACCGCTCGCACGTCGAGTTCAGTTTCGAGGCGCTCGACGAGGCCGCGGCCGCATTCGCCCGCATCCAGAGCTTCCTCACCCGCGCCGTGGAGCGAGTGGGCCCCGTGAAGCCCGCTCTCGACCTCCCCGACGAGTTCACCGACGCGATGGACGACGACCTGGCCACGCCGGCTGCGGTCGCGGTCGTGCACGATGCTGTGCGGGCCGGCAACACCGCCCTGGACGCGCGTGACGACGCCGCGGTCGCCGAATCGGCGGCCACGATCCGGGCGATGCTCGACGTCCTCGGGCTCGACCCGTTCGCGGAACCGTGGGCCGGCTCGGCTGCCGGCAGCACCGCGCTGACCGACGTCGTCGACGGGCTGGTCCGCGCGATGCTCGACCAGCGCGAAGCGGCGCGGGCGCGGCGCGACTACGCAGCCGCCGACCTGGTGCGGGCCCAACTGAGCGACCTCGGCGTCATCGTCGAGGACACCCCGTCCGGACCCCGCTGGGACCTGGCCGACCCGAAGGAGCGCGGCTGATGGCCGGCAACAGTTCACGCAAGGGCGCGATCCGCGCCAAGTCCGGCGGCAACCCGGCCGTCGGGTCCGGCGGCCGACGCCGCAAGGGGCTCGAAGGCAGGGGGCCGACGCCCAAGGCGACCGACCGGCCCAACCACAAGGCCCACAAGCGGGGCAGCTCCGCGAGCCGGGTTGCTCCCGGCGACCGCGCCCGGCAGGCGGGCCCCCGCCGGTCGCGCGACCAGGGCGGCCCGGACTGGGTGGCCGGCCGGAACCCGGTGGTCGAGGCGCTGCGCGCCGGCGTCCCGGTGACCACGCTCTTCGTGGCCGAGCACATCGAGCGCGACGACCGGGTCCGCGAGATCTTCCAGATCGCCATCGACCGCAAGGTCCCGATGCTCGAGGCACCGCGAAGCGAGATCGACAGGCTCGTCGGGGGGGTCAGCCACCAGGGGGTTGCCCTTCAGGTTCCCGAGTACCGCTACGCGCACCCGGACGACCTGCTGGCGGCGGCGGACGAGGCCGACCAGCCCGCACTGATCGTCGCACTGGACGGAGTCACCGACCCGAGGAACCTCGGTGCGATCGTCCGGTCCGCCGCCGCGTTCGGTGCCCACGGAGTCGTCGTACCGGAACGGCGCGCCGCGGGCATGACGGCGAGCGCGCAGAAGGCCGCCGCCGGGGCCGGTTCGCGGATTCCGGTGGCCAAGGCGACCAACCTCGCCCGTGCGCTCAAGGCCTACGCGGACGCCGGACTCCAGATCATCGGTCTCGACGCCGGCGGCGAGCGGACGATCGGTGAGATCGCCTCCGAACTCGGGGCCGAGAACCTGCCGGTCGTCCTCGTCGTCGGGTCCGAGGGCAAAGGCCTCGGTCGCCTCGTCGGCGACACCTGCGACGAGATCGCCAGCATCGCCATCCAGGCCAGCACCGAGTCGCTGAACGCGTCGGTCGCCGCGAGTCTCGCGCTCTACGAGCTCGCCGGTGCCCGCACGGCCGCCAGCACCAGTCGGGCCAGCCGCTCGTAGGCCTGTGCATCGGTCAGGCCGGTGCGCGAGGTCAGGTCACCGGTGACGATGCCGTGCATGGCCAGCGCGACCACCTCGGCCACGAACGTCTCGTCGAGATCGCGGAAGTGCCCGCTGGCCATGCCCTCGCGAAGGAGCGCGCGAACGCGGTCGGCCGCGATGCGGGTGTTCTGTTCGTAAGCTGCGCGGGCGGGCGCGAAGGACGCGACGTCGGCCAGGAAGTCCTTGCCGGCCGGTTTGAGTTCCTGCGCGACCGCGCGGAGGTAGACGGTGATCCGCTCGGCGGGGTGACTCGATCGGGCGACCTGCTCCTCGACCCGTTCGGCCGCGCGGCGGAAGAAGTGCACGACCACGGCCGCCGACAGTTGCTCCTTCGACGGGGCGAGGGCGTAGAGCGTCGTCTTCGAGCAGTGGAGCTTCGCGGCGAGGTCGTCGAGCGTGAAGTGGGAGAACCCCTCGGCCAGGAAGACGTCGAGCAGCCGGTCCAAGAGCTCCGCCTGGCGTCGGGTCACGCGGCGGGTCGAGGTCACGGGCACGAGGCCGATCCTACGACCGGGGTTCGCGTCGACCGCTCAACCTGCCGCCGCGGGCTCACCAGCCTGCCGGCCGCGGGCTCACCAACCTGCCGCCGCGGGCTCACCAGCCTGCCGGCCGCGGGCGGCCTTCGTCATACCCCGCACTCGACTGCACCCCGACCACCGCTCGCTCGGCGAACTCCGGCAGCGACGCGGCACCTGCGTAGGTGCACGCCGAGCGGACCCCGGAGACGATCTGGTCGATGACGTCCTCGACGCCCGGACGTTCGGCGTCGAGGTACATCCGCGAGCTCGAGATCCCCTCCTCGAAGAGCGCCTTCCGGTCGCGTTCGAACGCCGAGTCGGTTCGGGTGCGGTTGCGCACCGCGCGGGCCGACGCCATCCCGAAGCTCACCTTGTACGGCCGTCCGTCGGCGTCGATCTGCAGGTCGGCGGCGCTCTCGTAGGTGCCGGCGAACCACGAGCCGATCATCACGTTGCTCGCGCCCGCAGCCAGCGCGAGGGCGACGTCGCGCGGATGCTTGACGCCACCGTCGGCCCAGACGTGCCGCCCGAGCTCGGCGGCAGCCGCGGCGCACTCGAGCACGGCCGAGAACTGCGGGCGGCCGACGCCCGTCGCCATCCGGGTGGTGCACATCGCCCCCGGTCCGACTCCGACCTTGACGATGTCGGCGCCGGCGTCGATCAGGTCGCGGGTGCCGTCGGCGGTCACGACGTTCCCGGCCACCACCGGAATGTCCGGATCGACCGAGCGGACGGCCGCGAGGGCCTCGAGCATCTTGTCCTGATGTCCGTGCGCGGTGTCGACGACGAGCAGGTCGGCACCGGCGGCCAGCAAGGTCTTCGCCTTCGTGGCGACGTCTCCGTTGATCCCGAGGGCCGCACCGACCCGGAGCCGTCCGTCGGAGTCGAGGGCGGGGGAGTACAGCGTCGAGCGCAGTGCCGCCGTCGTCGTGAGGACTCCGACCAGGAAGCCGTCGCCGTCGAGGACGGGGGCGAGCCGGCGATGTGCGCCGTGCAGGAGGTCGTAGGCCTGTTCGGGTGCGACGCCGTCCCGCACGGTGAGCAGGTCGGTCGTCATCACTTCCTGCACCTGGGTGAACCGGTCCACCTCGGAGCAGTCGCGGGGGGTGACGATGCCGACCGGACGAGCAGGTCCGTCCGGCGATTCGCGGTCGACGACCACGGCTGCACCGTGCGCGCGTTTGTGGATCAGGGCCAGGGCGTCCCCGGCGGTGGCATGCCGGTCGAGGGTCACCGGCGTGTCATAGACGACGTGCCGTGTCTTGACCCACGCGATGACCTCGGCTACCACGTCGAGCGGGATGTCCTGCGGGATCACCGCGAGCCCGCCACGCCGAGCCACGGTCTCCGCCATCCGGCGTCCGGAGATCGCCGTCATGTTCGCGACGACCAGGGGGATCGTCGTGCCGGTGCCGTCGACGGAGGCGAGGTCGACGTCGAGGCGGGACGTGACCGCCGAACGGGCCGGTGCCATGAAGACGTCGTTGTAGGTCAGGTCGTATCCGGGATGGCTGCCGTCGAGGAATCGCACCCGACCAGGGTAGAGCGCGGCGCATGCCCGTGCCCCGGCTCGCACGGTTCGTCTGACACCCGGGCCTGGCGGTGGTGCGGTCAGGCGGTGGGTGCGGCCGGGTCGAGGAGTGTCACCACCTCGTCGGGCCGGCCCCGCAGAACCTCGTCGACGTAGCTCGACACCACCTGGGTCAGCGGCACCTCCCGGCCGGCCCGCTCGGAGACATACCAGCGATGCTCGAGAATCTCGTGGTAGAGCTGCGCGGCGTCCAACCGGCCGCGGAGGTCGCGCGGGACCCTCTGCACCACCGGCTCGAACACCTCGGTGAGCCACTGGTGCGCGGTGATCGCCTCGTCGAGGTTCTGCTGATCCGTCCGGGCCCGGAAGGCGTCGAGGTCGTTCAGCAGCCGGCGGGCCTGGTTCTCCTCGACGTCCAGCCCGGTGAGTCGCAGCAGCCGCCGGGCATGGTGGCCGGCGTCGACGACCTTCGGCTGGATCCGGACCTGCCGGCCGCCCACGTCGGTGACGATGTCGAGTTCGGCGACGTCGAACCCGAGGTCGTTCAACCGCCGGACCCTGGCCTCGAGCCGGTGCATCTCCGTCACGTCGAACTCCTCCACCGCGGTCAACTCGCGCCACAGGACCTCGTACCGCTCGACCAGCCGATCGACCACCCCGAGGAGGTCGACGTCGTCGCCCAGCACCTCACCGGCCTGGAGGTCGAGCAGCTCACCGAAGATGTTGGTCCGGGCCAGGTCGAGGTCGTACGCGCGCTGCCCGTCGGAGAGCCGGTTGTGCAGGTCACCGGTCTCCGCGTCGACCAGGAACGCCGCGAATGCCCCGGCGTCGCGTCGGAACAGCGTGTTCGACAGGGAACAGTCGCCCCACGAGAACCCGTCGAGGTGGAGGCGGACCAGCAGCACGACGAGCGCATCGACCAACCGCAGCGCCGTCTCCTCGCGGAGTGCGTTGCTGAAGACGGCGCGATAGGGCAGCGAGAACGGCAGGTGTTCGGTCAGCAGGATGGCGTCGAGTGGATCGCCGGCGCGGTCGGTCCGGTCGCGGACGACGCCGACCGGGCGCACGCACGGCACCTCGAGCCGGTTGAGATCACGCAGCAGCGCGTTCTCCCGGAGCGCCGTCCGCTGGGCGATCTCCTTGCAGGCGAGGACGGTGCCGTCGACCCGGACGAACCGCACGACGTGCCGGGAGATGCCGCGGGGGAGCGCGACGATCAGTCCAGCGGGCCAGTCCTCGAGCGGGATGTCCCACGGAAGCTCGAGGATGCCCGGCGCCGGCCGGACGGACACGAAGGACGGCATCAGCGCACCGTCTACCCGGGCCCGTCCGGCCGGCCGAACGCCTAGTCGGTGACGCGGTCGCCGGTGACGCCGGCGAACACGTGCACCTTGGCCGGGTCGGCCGCGAGCGTCACGGTCGCGCCGGTGATGAGACCACGGCGGGTGTCGACACGAGCGACGATCTGCCGAGCGTCCGGGTCGGTGTTTCCATCGGGCATCGAGTAGAGGTACGCGTCGGCACCCAACTCCTCGACCAGTTCGACCCGGACCGTCAGGCCTTGCTCGCCGTCCGGAACCACACGGAAGTCCTCGGGCCGGATGCCGACCGTGAGCGTCGAGTCGTTGCCGAGGCGCTGGCGCACCGCCGGTTGCAGCGGGATCGTCATGCCGTCGACGACTGCCTCCTCGCCCACGAGCTTTCCCTCGAGCAGGTTCATCGCGGGCGAGCCGATGAAGCCGGCCACGAAGACGTTGCGGGGACGGTCGTAGAGGTTCAGCGGGCTGTCGGCCTGCTGGAGGAGACCGTCCTTGAGCACGGCGACGCGGTCGCCCATCGTCATGGCCTCGACCTGGTCGTGGGTGACGTAGACGGTGGTGATCCCCAGTCGGCGCTGGAGCGCGGCGATCTGGGTGCGGGTCGAGACCCGCAGTTTCGCGTCGAGGTTCGACAGCGGCTCGTCCATCAGGAACACCTTGGGCTCACGCACGATCGCGCGGCCCATCGCGACCCGCTGACGCTGGCCGCCCGAGAGCGCCTTCGGCTTGCGGTCGAGGAACTCCTCGAGGCCCAGCAGCTTGGCGGCGTCGGTGACCTTGCGCATCCGGTCGGCCTTCGAGACACCGGCCATCTTGAGCGCGAAGCCCATGTTGTCGGCCACCGTCATGTGCGGGTAGAGCGCGTAGTTCTGGAAGACCATCGCGATGTCCCGGTCCTTCGGAGGAAGGTTCGTGACGTCTCGATCGCCGATGTTGATGGCGCCTTCGTCGACCTCTTCGAGGCCGGCGAGCATGCGCAGCGAGGTGGACTTCCCGCAGCCCGAGGGGCCGACGAGAACCATGAACTCCCCGTCGCCGATCTCGAGGTTCAGTTTGTCGACCGCCGGGGAATCGGTCCCCGGGTAGATCCGACTGGCGTCCGCGTAGGTCACCGTAGCCATGGAAAAGCTCCCTTCACCGGCAGGTACGTGCCGGACGATCCGAGTAAAGGCTGGGGCCAGTGAAGCCGTTGCGGGGAGCCCTGTCACCAGCGCCCCGCGGATCGTTGTGCGAATGACGTGCGAACGGGGCGGGGCCGCCGCCACCCACTGACCGTTTCCGGCCGCCCCTGGGTAGGGTGCGGGCATGAGCAAGGCACGGCTCACCGAGGTCGCCGAGTTCGCCGGCGTCTCCGAGGCAACGGTCTCCCGCGTCCTCAACGATCGGCCCGGTGTCAGCACCAGCACCCGGGCCCAGGTGCTGACCGCTCTCGACGTCCTCGGCTACGAACGGCCGGCCAAACTGCGCACTCGCGGCGGGGGCCTCGTCGGGCTCGTGGTCCCAGAACTCGACAACCCGATCTTCCCGGCAATCGCGCAGGTACTGGAAACGGCCTTCGCGCAGCAGGGCTTCACGGCCGTGCTCTGTACGCAGACCCCGGGCGGAATCGGCGAGGACGAGTACGTCGCCATGCTCACCGATCTCGGGGTCTCCGGCATCGTCTTCGTCTGCGGCCTGCACTCCGACGCCACCGCCTCCCCCGAGCGCTACCAGGAACTCGTGCGCAAGAGGCTGCCCATCGTGTTGGTGAACGGCTACATCGGTGGCGTGGACGCGCCGTTCCTGTCGACCGACGACGTCGAGGCGATGCACCTCGCGGTCCGGCACCTCACCACGCTCGGGCACCGCCGGATCGGGTTCGCGATCGGCCCCGAGCGGTTCGTCGCCGCCCGCCGCAAGCGCGAGGGCTATACAGCGGCGATGCGCAAGCTGACCGAGCTCCGTGACGACGAGATCGACGACCTGGTGTGCGAGACGCTGTACACCCAGGAAGGCGGCTACGCGGCCACCCGGACGCTGCTCGACGCCGGCGCCACCGCGATGGTCTACGGCTCCGACATCATGGCGCTGGGCGGCATCAAGGCCATCCGGGCGATCGGCGGCGAGGTCCCGCGCGACGCCTCGGTCGTCGGCTACGACGACTCGACGCTGATGGGCTTCACCGACCCACCGCTGACCACCGTGCGCCAGCCGGTGCAGGCCATGGCGTTGGCCGCGGCACGTGCGCTGCTGGACGAGATCGCCGGCCGCCCGGCCCCGAGCTCGGAGTTCCTGTTCTCTCCGGAGCTGGTCGTGCGCGGCTCGACGGGGCCGGTACCGGACGCCGGTGTCCGCGAGGCCGAGATGGAGTTGCCGCGCGCTCAGTGGGGTTCCTAGCGTCGTCGGTATGTTCTCGAACCTGAGCCTCGGTGCTCTCGGCCTCAAGGCCCCCGACTTTCCGTCCGCCGTCGAGCTCGCCGTGAAGCACGGCTTCGACGGCATCGAGCCCGACCTCGGCTACCTCCGTTCGCTGGGTGACGCGTCGGCGATCGCCGAATACGCCGACAGCGTCCGCGAGCGCGGGCTGCGGTGGGCGCCGGCAGGGCTGCCGGTGTCGATCACCGGGACCGCGCCGGAATTCGGGAAGCAGCTCGCCGCGCTGCCCGAGACCGTGGACGTGCTCGTCGCCGCCGGAATCCCGGCACTGGGCACGTGGATCCGCCCGATGGACGCCGACCTGCCGTACCGGCGCAACTGGACCCGGCACGTCGAGCGGATGGCGCTGGTCGCCGAGATCCTCGGCGGGTCCGGCCTCAAACTCGGACTCGAGTACATCGGCCCGAAGACGTTCTGGTCCACCGAGCGGTACCCGTTCATCCACTCGCTGCGGGAAGCCCGGGAGCTGTTCGCCGACATCGGCACCGGCAACGTGGGTGTCGTCCTCGACACCTACCACTGGTACACCTCCGGCGAGACGCCCGACGACCTGCGCACGCTGACCGCCGACGACATCGTGGCGGCCGACGTGAACGACGCTCCCACCGGTCGCACCGTCGACGAGCAGCAGGACCTCGACCGCCGGCTCCCGGGGACGACCGGCGTGATCGATCTGGCCGGCTTCGTCGGTGTGCTCCACGAGATCGGCTACGACGGCCCGGTCAAGGTCGAGCCGTTCATGAAGTCCCTGGCCGAGCGACCGCTCGACGACGTGCTCGACGAGGTCGGCGGGGGTCTGCGCAAGGCGCTCGCTGCGTGATCCCGTCGGATCGGCATCGCCGGGGCTGAGTCAGCCAGCGCTGACTCCGGCGGCGATGCCGATTCGTGATATTCGGGCGTCAGGCCGTAGACTGACGACCAGTTCTTCGGCGTGCGCCTCCATTGCTCCACAGCCTGACCAGGCGTGTCGCCCCCACCACCGGCAAACCGCACGGTGGTGGCCGCTGGCCGCGTCTGTCCTCCCGGATCATCGTTCCGGGCCTTGGCGTGTGCCGCCCGGCGACATGACGCGCGATCAGCGTGTCGGGTGAGCCGTGCCCGATCCATGAGAGTTTGTGAACCCCCCGTGCCTTTCGACACGCGCGCCCCGGCGCACCGTGGCAGCCGCTCGGCTGCTCCCTCCACCTCCCAGAACTCCAACCGGAGCTCGTCGTCCGGTTACCCGAAGAAGTCCGGCGGATACACGCCGAACAGCGGCCAGAGCCAGACCCGCCGTCCCCCGCGGCGTTACGACGACAAGCGTCCCTCGCGCCCGGTCCGGAGCGACGACCGCGTCCTCCTCGACGCGCCGCGGCACGACTCCCTCGCGGACGTGACCATCGAGCCCGGCAACGGGTTCGCGGCCACCGGTCTGCCGGAGCGGCTCGTCAAGGCGCTCGCCAAGCACGGCCTCACCGAGCCGTTCGCCATCCAGACCGCGGCGATCCCGGATGCGCTCACCGGCCAGGACCTCCTCGGCCGCGCGCAGACGGGTTCCGGCAAGACCCTCGCTTTCGGGCTGCCGATGATCGCCCGCCTGGTCGACAAGCGCGCCAACTCCCGCAAGCCGCTGGCCGTCATCGTCCTTCCGACGCGCGAGCTCGCCATGCAGGTCACCGACGCGCTGAAGCCTTACGTCTTCGCGATGAACCTGCGCCTGCGGCTGATCGCGGGCGGCATGCCGTACAACAAGCAGATCGATGCGCTCGACCGCGGCGTCGAGATCCTCGTCGCCACTCCCGGCCGGCTGATCGACCTGATGGACCAGGGTGTCTGTGACCTGTCCGAGGTCGAGATCGCCGTCCTCGACGAGGCCGACCAGATGTGTGACATGGGCTTCGCGCCGGCGATGGCTCGCATCCTCGACGAGACGCCGAAGGGCGGCCAGCGGATGTTGTTCTCGGCCACGCTCGACGGCGACGTCGACCGGCTCGTGCGCAAGTACCTGATCAAGCCGGTCACGCACTCGACCGCGCCGGTCAACTCGACGATCACGACGATGGACCACCACCTCTTTGTGGTGCATCCGTCGGAGAAGCAGCGGGTCACGGCCGAACTCGCCGCCGGTGACGGTCGCTCGATCGTCTTCGTGCGCACCAAGCTCGGTGCCGACCGCGTCGCCGCCGAGCTCCGCGGCCAGGGCGTCCGGGCAGCTGCGCTGCACGGTGGGCTGGGCCAGGGTGCGCGCACGCGCACGCTGGCGGCGTTCAAGGACGGCGAGGTTCCCGTGCTCGTCGCCACCGACGTCGCGGCCCGCGGTCTTCACGTGGACGGTGTGGGGCTGGTCATCCAGGCCGACATGCCGAACGATCACAAGACCTACACCCACCGCGCCGGTCGTACCGCCCGCGCCGGTGGCTCGGGTTCGGTCGTCACCCTCGCGATGCCGCGTGAGCGTCGTCCGGCGGAGAAGCTCGCCCGCGATGCCGGTGTCAGCGTGAAGCCGACGTTCGTCCAGCCCGGTCACGTGCGGGTGCTCGACCTTGCCGGCGGGGCCGTCCCGTCCGGTGAGCGGGTCGAGGAGTACATCGCGCCGGCGCCCGCGTCACGTCGTCCGGCCGGTGCCTACCGCAACCGCTCGTCGCGTCCGTCGCGTCCGCGCAGCAACTACTGATCGGTCGGGGCTCCGGCCCCGATCCGGTCGCCTGAACGACACCGTTCGGCCCGGTCCGGCGTGATGTCAGCATGTTGACGTCACGATCCGACCGGGCCGTTCGGCTGTCGCCACCGCGCGGAGATCTGGCAGGCTCTCGGGATGCGACGACCCACGACCGGCACCGTCGTCGTCCTCGGGCTGCTGTCGACGTTCGGCCCGATCTCCCTCGATCTCTACCTCCCGTCGCTGCCAGAACTGGCCGACGACCTCGACGCGTCGGCGTCCGCGAGCCAGCTGACGATCACGTTCTGCCTGCTGGGTCTCGCGGTCGGCCAGCTCGTCGCCGGTCCGTTGTCCGACCGCTACGGGCGCCGACGCCCGCTGATCGTCGGGCTCGTGCTCTACCTCGTGACGTCGCTCGCCTGTGCGTTCGCGCCGTCGATCGAGGTCCTGCTCGGCCTGCGCCTCCTCCAGGGTCTGGCCGGCGCGGCCGGCCTGGTCATCTCGCGGGCGGTCGCACGCGACCTCTACTCCGGCCGGGCACTGGTCGTGTTCTTCGCCCGGCTCATGCTCGTGTCGGGACTGGCTCCGGTGATCGCACCGGTGCTGGGCGGTCAACTCGCGCGGGTCATGGACTGGCGCGGCATCTTCGGCGTCCTGGCCGCGTTCGGCGTGGTGTTGCTGGTGGCCGGCGTCACCGGGGTGCCCGAGACGCTCCCGCCCGAACGCCGATCCGCTCGTGGCCTGCGCGCCACCATGCGGGGGTTCGCCGGGCTGGCACGTGACCGGTTGTTCGTCGGGACGGCCTTGACGTCCGGGCTCGCGAGTGCGTCGATGTTCGCCTACATCGCCGGTGCCACGTTCGTCCTCCAACGCATCTACGGGCTCTCGGCGCAGGGCTTCTCGATCGTCTTCGGGGTCAACTCGATCGGCATCCTGGTCATGAGTCAGGTGGGGCGCCGGCTCGTGCGCCGGCACGCGCCCGCCCGGGTGCTCGCGCTCGGCCTCACCGGCAACATGATCGGCTCGACCGGTGTCGCCGTGAGCGTGCTCGCCGGGCTCGGGTTGCCCGCACTCGTCGGATCGCTCTTCGTCATGGTGAGCTCACTCGGCCTGGTCTTCCCCAACGCGATGGCCATCGCGCTGGCCGATCACGGCGAGCAGGCCGGCACCGCGTCGTCGCTGCTCGGGCTGCTCCAATACGTCGTCGGTGCCTTGGTCGCGCCGTTGGTGGGGATAGCGGGGGAGGACACCGCGCTACCGCTCGGGGTCGTCGCGTTCGTGGCGAGTGGCGGCGCCGTGCTCGTGTTCCTGCTCGTCGTCCGCCGCCGGGTCCCGGCCGACGAGCAGGAACACGAGCACGGCGCGATGTCAGCGCACTGACGTTCTTGGGTCAGGACAGCCAGGCCGGCTTCGTCACGTCGTCATAGGGCAGAGTCGGGTCCGCGACCGCCATGACTTCCTGGTACGTGATGTCGAGAGTCCCGTACGGCACGTCGAGGAAGGCGTTGTCGGCTGCGTCGCGGCCAGTCGCGATGCGCACGAGCGATTGCCGCGGCACCAGCCCGGTGGTGTCGACCAGCTGCCACCGATCGCCGATCGCCACCTCGGTGACGGCGTGGAAATCCATCGGGTAGAGGCCGGGGGCATAGACCGCCGCGGCTCGCGCAGGGACACCCAGCGCACGCAGCAGCCCGACGCTCAGATGCACGAAGTCACGGCAGACACCTGCACCGGAGAGCAGGGTCTCGACGGCCCCGTCGGTGACCCGGCTGGCCCCCACCACATACGACGTGCGGCCGCTGACGAATGACGTCACGGCATCGAGCACGTCGGCTGGATCGGTGTCGACGGCCGACGGAAGCTGCATCATGGCCAGCGGCCCGAGCTTGTCCGACTCGCTGTAGCGGCTGGGCCGCGAGTAGACGAGGCGATCGGCCTCGGTGACCTCGCGGTAGGTCGTTCCCGGTCCGACACTCGCCTCGTAACGGATCGAGAGGTTTCCGGGCTCCGCCATGATCACGTGGGTGCGGGCACCGGAGCCGAGTCCGATCTCCCGGACGTCACACGCCTTGCCGTCGAGCGTGACGGTCAACGACTCCCGGATGCGCGGCGGGCCGTCGGCGACCGCGATCTGCACGATGACCCGGGCCGCACTGCCGACCACGGCGTCGATGGAACTGCTCACGTGACGCACCTGCGTCGAGGGCGAACTCTGGGCCTGCGTCATGGGCGCATCATGTCCGACGATCGTGTCTGCCGTGTTGCCGGTCTCGCCGGCCCGCGGCGGGGCGCGTGCGCTAGCCCGCCAGGGTCGGTTCGTCGTCAGCCGAGAGCGTGAGCACCGCGTCGACGACCGCCGGGTGGGTCTCGAGTTGGTGCTCCAGTCGACGCAGGGTCACGGCGACGTCGTGTTCCCGCTCGTCGCCCACCAGGTCGACCGCGGCGACGAAGTACACCTGGCGTGGACCGACGTACTCCAGGCGCAGGTACGTGACGCGTGCGATCTCGGGCAGGTCCGCCAATGCGGCCAAGGCGCCGGAGCGCAGCCGGCCGGTGGCCTCCTCGCCCAGCAGGAAGCGGCGGTTGCGGTCGACGAGGACGATCGCGACGACGCCGAGGAGGACTCCGACACTGATCGAGCCGATGGCGTCCGGCACCGCAGAGCCGGACAACTGGTGCAGGAGCACGCCGGCGAAGGCGAGCAGCAACCCGATCAGCGCGGCGGCGTCCTCGGCGAACACGGCCCGCAGTGTCGGGTCGGAGGTCACGAGGGCGTGCTCGAGGACGTACCGGTCCGCGCGGGCGGCCTCGTCGGTGACCTGCCGGAATGCCTGCGTGAACGAGATTCCCTCGAGCACGAACGCGATGGCGAGGACGATGTACGCGACGACGAAGTCGCTCGCCGGTTCGGGGTGTATCAGCTCACTGATGCCGTGACTGATCGACACTGCCGATCCGGCGGCGAACAGTCCGAGGGCGGCGAACATGGACCAGACGTACGCCTCGCGGCCGAAGCCGAGCGGATGCTTGGGATCGGGCTTCCGGATCGAACGGCGGTTTGCGATCATCAGGAAGATCTCGTTGCCGGTGTCGGCCCAGGAGTGAGCGGCCTCGGCGACCATGGACGCCGATCCGGTGATGAGCGCTGCAGCACTCTTGGCCACGGCGATGAGCAGATTGGCACCGAACGCGATGATCACCGTCAGCGTGGACTCCTGGCCGCCGCCTTCGGTGGGTCCGTCGCTCGGCTGATCCGCGCCGTCTCCGCCGGGGATGCGGCCGAGTGCGGCTTCGGTGGGACCGTCCATGGGTCAGTTGTACGTCATCGGGTCAGTCGAGCCGCAGGGCCCAGCGGGCTTCGGCCTGCAGGAGGCGTCGGCGCTGGGGTGAGCGGTACGACTCGATGCCGTGCCCGAGTGCGTCGTAGACCGAGCGACCGCCCGGAGTGTCGCGAACCCACACGAGGGGCTGCGTCGACCCCTCGAGCTCGTGGGTGGCGAGGACGGTCGCATCCTCGGCGGTGCGTTCGAGGTGGCTGTACCGCTCGTCCCATACCTCGAACGAGGCGCCGAGGCTCGTCGGTGATCGGATGCGGGGCGGCGTCCGGCACATGCACGGTAGCGGTTCCGATCGGCGGATGCATCGAGGTGCCGGTCACCCACGACCCACCGAGCCGCCCGAGCCATTCGGGAACGTCGTGGAACGTGTTGCTGGCCGTGTGGACGCCGATGATCGGCCGGCCCGAGGCGAGGTAGGCACGGAGCCCCGCGAAGCCTGGCGCCCAGGCGTCATGGTCGGTGACGGCTCCGTCGAGTCCGGATCCGGCGTTGACGACCAGCAGGTCCGTGGAGTCCGGGTCGCCCAGGGCAGCGAGCGTCCGCGGCCAGGTGCCGAGCACAGTGGTGGCGAAGCCGGCCTCGTCGAGCGCGCCTGCCACCGCGTGCGACGTGGCCGGGAGGTCGTGCCAGCGGTCCTCCCAACGGCCGTGACCGGAGAGGACAGTGACGCGCGGGGCGTTCGTGGAGGTGGGCATCGAACTGTCAGGTCTCTGTGGTCGGGACGGGCGCATCGGCGCGGATGAGGCCGGCCTGGCGGAGGTCCGCCCACAGGTCCGGCGGGATCGGATGCCGGAACCACGCGAGGCTCCGCTCGAGCTGGTGCACGCTGCTCGGCCCGTTGAGAACGGCCCGGACCGCCGGATGGGCGAGGACGAACTGCAACCCGGCCGCTTCCGTCGGAACGTCGTAGCGGCGGCAGACGCCGCGGATGGCCTCGACTTTCGCCTGGGTGCCCGGATCGACCGCACGGTAGTGGAAGCTCGCATCGCCACCAACGATCAGGCCACCGTGCAGCGTCTGCGCGGCGACCACGGACACCTCCCGCTCGACGCACAGGGGCAGGAGCTCGTCGAGGCCCTCGGGATCGATCAGCGAGTACCGGCCGGCCAGCAGGACGACGTCGATCGTCGTCTCGCGCACGAACCTGGCGGGCATGGGCGCCTGCGTCATGCCGACGCCGATCGAGCGGATGACGCCTTCGCTGCGGAGGCGGTCGAGAGTCGGCCAGGCATAGCGGATCGCATCGTCCCAATGGCGGTCGCAGTCGTGGATGTAGGCGATGTCGAGGTGGTCGACCCCCAGTCTGGCCAGGCTCTCGTCGAGTGAACGCAGGATGCCGTCCCGGCTGTAGTCATAGATCCAGTCGTGGCCGGTGCCCGCGCTGTCCGGGTGGCCCGGCCGTACCAGCCGTCCGACCTTGCTGGACAGGACGTAGCTGTCTCGTGGACGGCCCGCGAGCGCGGCGCCGACGCGACGTTCGGCACGTCCGTCGGAGTACATCGGTGCGGTGTCGACATAGGTGACGCCGGCGTCGAGAGCCGCTGTCACCGTGGCGGTCGCGACGTCGTCGGTGACCTCCGTCCGCCCGATGGCCGCGGAGCCGAAGGCGAACGGCGTGACGCGGATGCCGGCGCGGCCGAACGGGACCGCGCCGAGCTCGGCCGTGCCGAGGGGTGTCGGCACGGCGGCGGACATGGAATCGGGATTGGTCGTGTGCGGCTCGATGGTGGTGGCTCCTGCCTTGGTCGGGTTCGGAACGACCGTATCGATTCCGTCGTGATGGACGGACGCCGCCCGGCATGTCGTGCCCGTGGCGCCCGTCGCGCGGGCACGACGACCTCAACCGAGCAGCACTTCCAGATCGGTGAACCTGTCCGGGGTGAACTCCTCGAGGACCTCGAGTGAGTGCACGCGGATCTTCGCCTTGAGTTCCTCGGCGTCGCCCGCGGGGTCCTCCTGCAGGACGCCCCGCCCGACGACCTCCTCCTCGTCGCGGGAGAGGACCAGGTCGACCGTTCCGGCCGTCACGGGGAAGGTTCTGGTCGGAAGTCCACCGCCGTGATCGACGGCCCGACCACGCCACCGTCGATGCCGTGCACGGTGATGCGCGAGTGCCAGGTCTTGCCGAGCTCGGCGAGGTTGCGCTCGAAGGCGTTGAACGTCACGTCATAGCGGACGCGGACGGTCACGTGGCCCTCCGAGGTGGTCAGGGTGAGATGGGGGTTGCTGACGACGGGCATCGGGACCACAGCCGACCTGCCGGCCTCAGCGAGCAATGCCAACACCAGTGGGTGGCCGTGGGCGAGTCGAGCAGTCCCCGCTCGATCGGCATCCGGAACGCCCATGCGGGACAGCAGTTCGTGGCTCTCAGCCGCGTCGGACCTCGACAGTTCGTGCAGCCGCACGACATGACGCCAACCCGGATCCGTCCACCAGTCAGGCGCCGGAGAAGGCCGTGCGCCACGACCGTGACCGAACCACGGGGCGCATCGGCAGGAACTGCTGGCGAAACCAGCGGTCAAGCGGGGCCAGCAGTTCGTACCCGTCGATCAGCAGCACCCCGGCGTCGGTCCGCCCCGGGCCACGTGGTGACGTCGGCCGCCCCGCGTGTTGTGGTGTGGATCGCTCGGTGATGGCGGTCGTCACAGCCTCGGCGGTGCACTCCACGTCGCGGGCGTCCAGATAGACCGACTCTCGAACGCGGTCGCGTGCGTATCGCGCACACGCGTCGAGGAACGTGGTCTTGCCCATGCCGCCGGCGCCGTGCAGGTACACGATGTGGTTGCTGGACGACTCGTCTAGAGCATCGGCGAACGACGCCAGTTCGACGGCGCGACCGACGAAGGCTCGTGCACGAGCCGCATCCAGGGAGCTCGCCAGGCCGCCGTCGTGCACGGTCGGGGGATCGACGAGGTCCATCCGGCCAACCTATGACCACCTGTCGGCGCGGTCGACTCCTTCCCGGGCGGAGAGGACGAACGGCCGTACCGATCAATCAGTCAGTCAGCCGGGCGGCTCGGCGATGCACGACGTTCCTCGCCGAACGAAGCCGGCACGTTCGTAGATCCGGGCCACGTCGTCGGAGTCGGCGGACAGGAAGACGGTCGCGAGGCCGCGTGAGCGGGCATCGGCGGCCAGGAGACCCGCGACGGCCAAGCCGATGCCGCGTCGACGGGCGGTCGGCCGCACGCCGATGCCGACGAGCTCGGTGACGCCGACCTCACGGCGCGGCACGTGCGCCCCGCCGCCGAGAACGTCGCCGGTGCTGCGGTCGACGGCCGTGGCCTGGACGAGCAGACCGTCCCGAACGCGGTCGAGGACGTTGCCGACCGACGACGACTCCGGCTCCGGATCCGTGCCGACGTCGACACCCCCGGCCGCGAACGCCATGCCGATCGAGGTACGGGTGGCACCCATGAGATCCACCTCGGTCGGATCGATGAGGCGCACGTCGACGCCACCGGCCTCCCGGAGATCGACGGCCTCACGCTCGAGGACCATCATCGGACACCGGTGGACCTTCAACCCGGCTTCCTCGACGGCCGGGAACACATCGGGCGTGACGTCGTCCAGCCACTCGAATGCCTGCGGAATCCCCAGCTCACGTTGACGATCCAGCACCCGACGCACGTCGTCCACGGTAGGAGTCTCTCGGTCCCCGACAGCGGGACGTGCGTAGAACGGCCAGCCGACATCGGCGACGAAGAGAGTGAAGGGCCCGATCGGTTCGGTGTGGGCGGTGGCACGCGGAACGAAGTCGTAGTAGGTCTCGATGCGCCGAAGGACGTCGTCAGTCACCTCGCCAGCCTGACAGCCCGGTCGGTCGGCGTGCTCTCCCGGGTCACGCCAGCAAGTCGCCGGTTCGATCGCGCGCGGCTCGGCCGGTACCCTTACCGGGCTTCGCCGACGTGGCGCAATTGGTAGCGCACCCGACTTGTAATCGGGCGGTTAGGGGTTCAAGTCCCCTCGTCGGCTCCACAAACCCGCAGGTCAGAGGGCCTGTGGCCCCACCGACCGCAGTCGACGTCGGTGCCGGCTGGACTCAGTGACGGGATCGGGCAACGGCTGCCTGGTCGAGGTGTTCGAGGATGTGGTCGGCTGTCTCGCCGGGTGTGTGATGACTGGTGTCGAGCCAGAGCCCAAGCCGTGGCGTGCGCTGGAGCGCTTCGGTCAGCAGGTCCACGGTGACAGAGTCGGTGTATCCGCCTCCCGGTCGGGATTGATACCGACGACGCACCACATCGGTCGACGGACACAACACGGTGACCAGCACCTGATCGACGTCGTCGTCGGCGAACGCGAGGTCGAGCACGCCGGTCAGGTCGTCTTCGAAGATGTTGTCGGTCACCACCACATCGAAGCCGGCCCGGCGGTAGACCGCGGCCACCGCCACAGCGCCTGCGTAGCGCAGGTGAAGCTGCTGGATCGCCCCGGCTGGCGCGGGGATGTCCATCGCCACCGCACCAGAGACCACCAACCGTTGGACCCAGTCGCCGTCGACGTGCACGGATTTCGGTAGCCGGTCCGCCAGTGCATGCCCGACTGTTGTCTTTCCCGAGGCGGTCACCCCGGTGATCACGAACAGGCGGCCGGTCATGCGCATCCTCCGAGGGTGGAATTGGCTGTGCTAGTCGTTGCGTCGGAGCACAACTGCCGAACGGTCGGGATTCGCGAGGACGCGCAGCCTATGGGGGCAACGCCGTTGGGGGACGCGGTTCAGCCGGTTCTGGATCGTCCTTCGGCGAGCATGGCCAGGCGTCTCAGCGATTCGACGTTGCGGGGGTGGAGCCCGAGGTCTTGGAGGGGTCGTGGGAGGTAGCGGCCGGCGCCGCGGGTGGCGTTCTCGGTCAGCGTGACCAGGGTGGAGTCGCCGGTGGCTCGGAGTTCGATGCGGACGGTTGCCTCACCGGCGGGCCAGCCGCGGGCTTGTAGCTCGAGCAGCTGGTCCCGGACGCAGCGGAGGACGCGGGTGTGGTCGTCGAGCAGGGCTGGCCAGATGCCGACCGAGTGGTGGAGTCTGGACCCAGGCTGCGGCCAGGTCGGTTCGACCTCCCGGATGCGCGCGGCGCCCACCACCCAGTTGGTGTATGACCAGCCGTCGGCCAGCACGGCGAACACTTCGGCCGGCGTGCAGGCCATCGTCCGTTCCACCACACTCATGACTTACCTCACTGATCGAGTAGGGGCCTGGCCGGCCCGCCAACGAGGGTGACCCCCACCCGCCGACTGGGCTGCTGCGGGCCGGCGGATGGGGAGTCACAAGGACTGGGTCAGGAGCCGATCTTGTCGGCGTCCTTGATCTCGACCTCGGCGGTGGCCTGGATGAGGGCGAGGAGTTCGGGGTCGAGTCCGGGTGAGAACTCTTCGCGTCGTTCGGGGGCGATGGTGATGGGCACGCCCTCGGGCATCAGCGCCGTGCTCAGTTCGGTGCCGTCGTTGGACGGGGACGCTCCGCGGTAGAGCTTCGCGGCGTCGCTCTTGTTGTCGGCGCTGAACGTGTACTGCACGCTTTGCAGGCCTTGGTCGACGAGCTTCTTGACCTCGGGGAAGCGCTCGGCGTTCGTCTTGGGGATGGGCAGGACCGAGCCCCAGTTGACGCCCAGACTCTCCAGGGCTTTGGCGAAGGCGTTCTCGTGGGCCTGGTCCCGCACGATCAGGTACGCGATGGTGGACCGGGCGGTCTTGTTGTCGGTCATCTCATAGATCCGGCACTTCTGCAGCCGGCCGGTGGATTCCAGCATCAGGTTGTAGAGCAGGTCGAGCACCAGGTTGCCGCTGTTGTACACATACGATCCACTCCACGGATTGCCCGCCGCGTCGACCGGCAGGGCGCCCTGGGCTCCCACCAGGTAGTGGTGGATGTTGCTGGTGTCCAACGCGATCTTCAGCGGGGTGGCGCCCTTGGCGCCGGGCTTGTCGACCGGATCGGTCTTCGCCCTTGGTAGGCGGGTGAGCCGTCGAGGAGACGGGAGATCGTGGTCCCGATCAGCTCGACGTGGCTGATCTCCTCGGTTCCCACACCCTGCAGCAAGTCCTTGTACGGCTTGGACGAGGCGTCGCCGCGGAAGTTCATGCTCTGGAACAGGTACTGCATCATCGTGCGCATCTCACCGAACTGGCCGCCCAGGCCCTCCTGCAACGCGTTCGCGGCTGCGGGATCGGGCTCGTCGGAGGCGATCTCGTTGATCAACTGCTGGGTGTGCAAATACATGGACGCTCCTCATCGGTGATGCCCATCGCAACCGCAACAGACCGACGCACCAGGTGCGTCAATCCTCCGAGTACCCGATCTCAGATCGCTCAACCACACAGTGAACTGGTGCTCCGCGGGGTACCGGCGCGAACCCAACGCCGGTTGGGGAAACCATGAATGGGTATACGGAGATCGAGAATCTCTCCCACAAGCTGATCGGATCGTTATGAGCCTGCCGCCAGAAGACCACGCAGCCGGGTACGGCACCACTGCAGGAGCCGCAGCCACGCCGGATCCGCTGTCGACCACCACCTATTCGCCGCCAGCAGCAACAAGCGGCGGGTCCGATGCACCCGCCGAGGAGTCGACGTCGGCGAAGGACAAGGCCATCGAGACCCGCGACGAGGTGAAGGACCGTGCCAGCGACGTGAAGGACAGTGCCGTCGATGCGGGCACCCATGTCGCCGAGGTCGCCAAGGACCAGGTGAACACAGTCGCCGCCGAGGCCGGTCAGCACGCCAAGGACCTGCTGTCGCAGACCAGGACCGAATTGACCTCACAGGTCGGCGATCAGCAGCAGCGGCTGGCCGGTGGTCTGCGCTCACTGAGCGACGAACTTCACTCGATGGCTCAGGGCAATGACCAGTCCGGCGTCGCATCCGATCTCGTCCGGCAGGCGGGTGATCGGAGCAGGTCCATCGCGTCCTGGCTCGAGAGTCGAGAGCCGGGCGACGTGGTCGCCGACGTGACGGCCTTCGCCCGCCGTCGACCGGGCACGTTCATCGCCCTGGCCGGAGCGGCCGGTCTGCTCGTGGGCCGGTTCGCGCGAAGCCTGCGCGACGACTCGATGCCGGATGACGGGCCGACCCAGACACCGGTGATCACCTCGCACGCCGACCTGGCCCAGGACCGCGACATCTACGCGGAGCCGGTTCCCTTCGGCGACACCGCGCCACCCGCCGCCGGCACCACCGCCACGAGTGCTCTCCGATGACCGCGAGCTCTCCGGAGCCGACCACTCATGCATCACCGGGTGCGCTGCTCGCTGATGTCACCAAGGACATCTCGGACCTGATGCGTCAGGAAGTCGAGCTTGCCAAGGCCGAGGCCAAACAATCGGTCACACGAGCCAGTGCCGGCGCGGGCATGCTCGCCGGCGCGGCGGTGGCAGCGCACTTCGTCCTCCTCTTCCTATCCGTCGCCCTCTGGTGGGTGCTCGGCAACAGCATGGGACGCAGCTGGGCAGCGCTCATCGTCGTCGCAGTCTGGGCCGTCGTCGCCGCCGTCCTCGCCGTGGTGGGCCGCAACAAGCTCCAAGAGATCCGGGGTCTGCCGCAGACCGCAGACACCGTCAAGAGAATCCCAGACGCACTTAAAGGCCACGAGGAGATCAACCGATGAGCAGCCCGAGTCCCGACGAACTTCGCGCCCAGATCGAGAACACGCGCAGCAATCTGAGCAGCAACGTGAACGCTCTCACCGACGAGATCAAGCCGTCGACCATCGCACGGCACCAGGTCGACAAGGCCCGCAACGGGCTGACTGGCGTCAAGGACCGCGTCATGGGTTCGGCATCCGACCTCACCACGTCGGTCGGGGACACCGCGTCCTCGGTCGGCGACTCCGTGTCCGCAGCACCACACAGCGCCGTCCAGAAGGCACAAGGAAACCCCTTGGCCGTCGGCCTGGTGGCGTTCGGCCTCGGCTTGGTGGTGGCCAGCCTCATCCCCAGCACGGACAGAGAGCAGCAGGCCGCTACCGCGCTGAAGGACAAGGCCCAGCCACTGGCCCAAGACCTGACCGACGCTGCCAAGGACGCTGCCGGGAACCTCCAAGGGCCGGCTCAAGATGCTCTCGCCTCGTTGAAGGACACCGCGACCGAGGCCGTCGACACCGTCAAGGACGAGGGCACGACCGCCGCCCAAGACGTCAAGTCCGAGGCCGCGGACGCGAAACAGTCCGTTCAGGACACCGCGACTTCCTGACCCGAACCACGGATCGCCCCGCTCACCAACACGGTGAGCGGGGCGAACCTCGTTGGTGCACACCGTTCGCTCGGTGCCGGACACGATCTCGTCAAAGTCGACCCTGACCCAGCCCATCCCGAACCGCGACGACTTCACTCGTGGTTCCGCGCCACGCTCGCATCGGACTCGAAGGGATGCAAATACTGTGACCACGTGAGCGATGGACGTGGCGATGCCTACCTGTTGGCCGATTGGATGCTGGCGCAACAGCACCCGGCAACCACGCGCTGGGCCGATCGGGATGCGCGACTTGCCGCACTGGCCGAGCCCATCAAGGACGACATCGCCATGGTCACCGACCTCGAACTGGCGACGTGGCGTCGGGACCGGTTTGCACCAGATGAGCCCGCGACGGTCATGCTCAACCGCTGGGTCGAGTCCGCGACAGATCTTCAGGCGATGCTGAGCATGCGGTACGAGGGCGGCGACCCCGAACGACCCTTCGTCGACGCGTCAATCCTGAGCCGAGCGCCGGCATCCGCACGTGACCTGACCGCACTCGCCGACGCCGCGATCGACAGCTACGGCACCCTGTCGCCGCATTACGTGCGAGTCTGGGATGCCCGACCCGCCGGCACGTTCTGCGGCACCACACCTGACAAGCGGTTCCTCGCCGCCGCACTCGACGAACTCCGTGCACGCATCTTGCCCGACGGCCTCGCTGCACACCCGACCGCCGACCTGCGCCACTACGACGACGCTGTAGCCGCCTACCAAGCCGTCGACGCCACCCACGCCGACCATCCCCGCCAGGCCGTCATCGAAACCCGTATCGCGCTCGACGAGGCACGGCAACGCGGCATGCTGTTCGACGTACGAATCAAGGGCACCTGGTCGGGCTACGTCGCGGCCCGACCCGGTGGCCGGCTCGGACTTCCCGGCTACACGATCCAGGAACTCGTCCTCACACCGACCGCCCGCGGGCACTCACTCGGTCAACACTTGAGCCCACTCCTGGCCCAAGCCCTACCCCCGGCCGAAGGCGTCCTGATAGGCACGATCCACCACGACAACCACAGCGCGCTCCGATCCGCCCTCCAGGCCGGGCGCATCGACATCGGCGGCTGGTACGGCATCCCACTCACCACACCACGACACCGCGAACATCAGGTCGCACAGCTTCGCGTGTGAGTAGAACGCTTGACTCATGAACGCCTCCGGCTTTCCGGCTCACCCGCGGTCGGCCGGCGTGCCCTGCTGATCCGAGCAGGTGCGAACCCGTGGCGCCCAAACGGGCGACTTGGTCGGCGGCGATGCAAAGGATTCCACGGACTACGTTCGCGATGCAGGCGGAACTCCGGCGGGGGTGCGCCTGACGCCTGGCCCCGCGGTGCGACCTACACGACGCCGCGGGGCCGGGCCATGTCTAGAGCATCCTGTCGCCGAGCGGCACTCGCCTGACTGCGATCCTCGATATCGACGCCGGTCTCACGGGTGCCGACGCCGACCCGGTCTTCCATGAATGACCTCGACGGCCGCTACCCCACCGACACCAACGTTCAGTGGGCGTCGTGAAGCCAGCCGCTTCACATCAGGCCGCAGAACGGCTGTTCCATCGAGGCCAGCTAGTTGGCGGGCAGCTTGCGACCATCCGCAGCATTTTGGGGGAGCGATTCGATGGTCGCTGAGGCCTTGTGAACGTCCTGCGAGCGACTGTCTTGTCCTCGACCGTGCTGGACGCCGCTGACTCCGAATCGGCGCTGAAGGCCGCGGATCAGCAACAGGGATAGGCCGAGACAAGCCAGCGGCAAGAGTATGGCGAACGCAAGGAACTGCCAGCGGGTGGCCTCGAGGCGATTGGTGAGGACCGCGAAATTCATACCGAAGTAACCAGTGAGGAAGGACAGCGGGAGGAAGACCGTTGCCACGATGGTCAGCGTGTTGATGACTTGTGCCTGGCGGCCGGCGACCACCGATGCGTAATGGTCGAGCGCCTGGTTGGTCTCCACGCGCTGTTCCCTCGCGTTGTCGCTCATTCGGGATACTCGGCGTCGGTGTCGGTCGAACCGCAGGTGTGCATCCGATCCGAGGGCTGGCAGGGAGTCGGGGATCTCCGCGACGTTGTCGAGGTCGTCGGCGTACCAGCCGAGCTCCTGGATACCGTTGGTGAGGACACCGAGAATGTCGATGAGTTCGTCGTGGATCTTCGGCCCGGCGCCCGCCAGCAGGTCCAACTGGATCCTGCCCAGGCGTTCGTCGATGGCCAGCAATGGCGGCTTGTAGCTGCTGATGAGGACGTCGACGAGCAGGAAGAGCAGTCCCGGTCCGTCGGTCATGTCTGATTTCTGCGTGCCCTGATACTGGTCTCGGATGTCCTGAAGTGGCGCGCACGGTGTCTCGTGGATGGTCACCAGGAATGATCCGGTCAATGCAAGGCTGACGTACGAAGGGTCAAAGGACGCGGCAGTTCCGGTGATCGCGGTCCACGGGAGGGTCGCCTGGATCAGCGAACCGGTAGCCGCAAATGACGCTCGGCGCGCAGGATAGGCCACAAGGTCTGCTTCAGAGCCCGATCCCAGGGCCCGACTCACGCCTGCGAGATCGGCTTGGCTGGGACCTTCGAGATCCAGCCAGAAGAACATCCCGGAGCGAATCCGTACGGCGAGATCGTCCACGGTGGCTCGCGAGGCTCTTCCTGTGCTGTCGACGAGCCAACCCTGGCCCGCCGGCTCGGTGATCGAGCGTTCGGCCGGTGCGCGCCGCTCGGCATCGTCCATGTCGATCCTTCCGCTGCGGGCCAGTCCATCGACACGGTATCCGTCAGCGAGCAGTGGCGTCGACGGCCAACCTTGTTCTCCCGATCAGCGCAAACACTCCGTGACGCGCACGATCGGCAGCCGCATCGGCACCGCCGTCATCACAGCCCGGATCGCCACCAACAGCACTCCGTACGGGCCTTTCGCTCGACCATGCGTTCACTGTTGGCGTCTGGGCCTGCCCCGCACCCTCCGTCCGACAACGCCGAGGCGACGTCCGTCTCGGTGAGCCCGCCGTCCGAGTGCGTGCTCAGCACGACGTGCACGAGGCCGGGATATCGGCGGTCGATGGCGAGGTGGACGAGATCGACCAGGTGGCCTAGCGACTGCTTCCTCAAGCCTCGTGCCTGTATGCGTACAGCCTGGCTCTCAGACCGCCGCGAGCGTCAACACACGAGCAGACGCCACAGAATCTGTTACCCCGTGGATTGCGGTCATGCCGGATCGTGGGAGCGGGGGCGCATGCGGAGGCTGTTGAGGGCGGCGAGGAGGAGGAGGATCGCGGCGCTGATCAGGCTGATGCGTAGCCCTTGTTCGAAGTGGACGGGGTCGGCGATGAGCGCCCCGAACACGGCGATGGCCACGGCCCCGCCCACTTGGCGGAACGTGTTGAAGACGGCGCTGGCGGTCCCGGCCAGGTCAGCCGTCACACCTTCGAGCACGACGCCGGTGACTGATGGCATGGCTATCGAGCCACCGGCCCCGATCGGGATGACACACAGCGCGGTCACGAGGGGCTCGCCGTACGGTGCGGTGATCACGAGACCGATCAAACCGGCCACCATCAGCAGCAGGCCACCGACGACGGGGACGCGTGCGCCGAAACGGTTGGTGACGGGTCCACTGGCGAGGTTGCCGGCGATGGCGAACAACGCGGAGGGCAGGAACACCAGCCCCGCGTGCAGCGGTGACAGACCAAGGTGTTGCTGGAGGTAGAGGCTGACCACGAACACGTTGCCGTAGTTGCCGACCATGAACGCGAAGCCCACCGGCAGTGCGAGTCGGAACCCGTGTGCATGGAAGAGGCCGAGCGGCATCATCGGATGCGCTACTCGGGCCTGCACCGATCACGAATGCCACCAGGGCACAGACGGCGGTGGTGAGAGCGATCACGACCGTGGTGGTTCCGAATCCTGCGTGCCCGCCTTCGATGAGGCCGAATACGAGGGTGGACAGGCCGGTGATGGCGAGGATCTGTCCCGCCCAGTCGAAGCTGGCAGGTCGGGTGGGGGATGTGGCGACGACGGCGAGGAAGGCGAGCATGCCGGCGCAGACGGGCAGGTTGATGGTGAAGACCCAACGCCAGTCGAAGGTGGTGAGCAGGCCGCCGAGAGGTTGTCCGATCAGTCCGGCCACTGCGCCGCCGACGGCCCACACACCCAGTGCCCGGGCCCTCCGGCTGGGGTCGGGGAAGGCTTCGCGGATCAGGGCCATCGACGCGGGCAGCATGACCGCGGCTCCAGCGCCCTGTGCTGCGCGGGCGGCGATCAGCAGTCCGGTGCTGGGTGCAGTCGCGCAGGCTGCCGAGGTCAGGCCGAAGATCGTGATGCCCAGGGCGAGTGCGCGTTTGGCCCCGATCCGGTCGGAGAGGTTCCCGGCGAACAACAGCAGCGATGCGAACAGCAGGGTGTAGCCGTCGATCACCCACTGCTGGCCGACGGTTCCGCCACCCAGCTCGGTCCGGATCCTGCTCAACGCCACGTTGACGATCGAGATGTCGAGGGTGATCAGGAAGAACCCCATCGACGCGACGGCCAGCACGATCCGTGCGTGGGGCGCATTCGGGACCATCGGTGCGGTCAGTCGAGCGGCCACGGTCTCATCCGCCGACTGGCCATCGCCGGCTGGCGTGGGTGCTCCTGGGGTCGACTGAGTTGACGATGTGGTCACAGGTTGGTTTGGGCTTCCAGGAAGGCGGGGTAGCGGCCACCTTGGATGTCGATCTCCGACGATGCCTTGGTCAGCCGCGTCAGCTCCTCGTCGGTGAGGGTCAGGTCGTCCGCGGCGATGTTCTCCTCGAGCCGGTGGCGTTTGGTGGTGCCGGGGATGGGGACGATCCACGGCTTCTGGGCGAGGAGCCAGGCCAGCGCGACCTGACCTGGGGTCGCGCCCTTGTCGGCGGCGACGTCTTTGACCAGTTCGACCATGGCGGCGTTGTGGGCCAACGCGTCCGGGGTGAACCTGGGGATGCTGGTGCGGATGTCGTTCTCCGGATCGAAGGCAGTCGAGGTGTCGATCGTGCCGGTCAGGAAACCCTTCCCGAGTGGGCTGAACGGGACGAACCCGATGCCCAATTCCGCACAGGTGGTCAGGACGTCCTCCTCGGGTCGCCGCCACCACAGTGAGTACTCGCTCTGGATCGCGGTCACGGGCTGGACCGCGTGAGCGCGGCGGATCGTGGCCGCGGCGGCTTCGGACATCCCGTAGTGCTTGACCTTCCCCGCTTCGATCAGGTCCTTGACGGCCCCGGCGAACTCCTCGATCGGCACGTCGGGGTTGATCCGGTGCTGGTAGTAGAGGTCGATGACGTCGATTCCCAGGCGTTGCAGCGACCCTTCCACCACCCGGGGGAGCTCGTCCGGGGTCAGCATCCGGCCGCGCGTCTGGCGCTGAACCGGGTCGATCTCGTTGGCGAACTTGGTGGCGATGACCACCTGGTCACGGAACGGCGCCAGGGCTTCGCCGACCAGTTCCTCGTTCGCGTGCGGGCCATAGATCTCAGCCGTGTCGAAGAAGGTCACGCCCGCCTCGACCGCGGCGTGGAGCAGGTCGATCATCTCCAGCCGATCGGGGTGCCCGCTGTAGCCGCCGGTCATGCCCATACAGCCCAGCCCGATGGCCGAAACCTCCAGGCCGCTGGAACCAAGGGTGCGCGTGCGCATGGTCATCTCCTTCGTTGGAACGACACGATCGGTTGGCCGGACTGGGTGTCAGGCGGCGAAGACGCGCTGGGCGACCCTGATCGCCGACAGTGCCTTCGGCCATCCTGCGTAGAACCTATGGAAGCTCAGTTCGGCGCGGGATGGGGTGCCCTGCTGAAGGGTGTACCGGCAGAGGACCCCACCATGCGCGCGTCGCTCGTAGGGTCGTCGCCATGGCTGCCAGCAACCGAGACGACGTGCGTGAGTTCCTCACCACGCGACGGGCGAAGGTGCACCCCGACCAAGTCGACCTTGCGGCCGGCGCCAACCGACGAGTCCCAGGGCTGCGTCGCACCGAGGTCGCCCTGCTGGCCGGGGTCAGCGTCGAGTACTACGCCAAGCTCGAACGCGGAGACCTCGGTGGCGCCTCCGACGCCGTGCTCCACGCCATCGCGGGCGCACTGCAGCTCAACGACGCCGAACGCGACCACCTGTTCGACCTCGCCCGCGCCGCAGGCTCACCACCCCAACGGCGCACCCGTCGCACGACCGCCGACCCCGTGGTGCGCCCCGGCCTGCAGTACGCCCTCGACGCCATCACCGGGGGACCCGCACTCGTTCGCAACGGTCGCATGGACGTCATCGCGGCCAACCTGCTCGGCCGCGCCCTCCACATCGACGCCTACGCCGCCGCCAACGGGCGACTCAACCTGGCCCGGCACGCGTTCCTGCACCGGACCCAGGCCGAGCGCTTCTACCCCGACTGGGATTTGGCCGCCGACCAGATCGTGGCCATCCTGCGCACCGAAGCCGGCCGTGACCCCTACGACAAGCACCTCCAGGACCTGATCGGCGAACTCTCCACCCGCAGTGAGGACTTCCGGGCCAAATGGGGCGCCCACGACGTCCGCCGCCACGCCACCGGGATCAAACACTTCCACCACTCCATCGTCGGCGACCTGGAACTCCTGTTCGAGGGCACCGACCTGATGGCCGACCCCGGCTGGAACCTCCTCATCTACACCGCCGAACCAGCATCCCCGACCGCCGACGCGATCAAGCTGCTCGCTTCCTGGGCCGCCACCCGCGAACACGAAGCCGAAGTCATCGACGACCACGACACCACCGACGCCTGAGCCAGACACGCCACACGCGACGCGAGCGAGCCTCCGTGCACCTCAAACCCAAAGAAGCACCCAGGGGCATGGCAAGGCTGGCTCGCAATGCGAAGCTCACCTGTCGATGACGCTTCGGGCGCACGTCTTCCGGCAGCCCCCTTGTGGAGCGATGGGTGTCAGTGTCCTCGAGGCGCGAGTGTCGAGATGTCCGGCCAGCCGTACACGACCTCGAGCAACGACTCTCCTTCCTCGTCGACCTCGCGCTCGCCGATCCGGGTGCCCCCCATCGCCTCGTAGAAGCCCCGCGCCGCCAGATTGGCGGCGAGCACTCCGATCTGAAGCGACCGGAATCCGCAGTCCAGCAACTCACCGGCCGCCGCAGTGAGCAGGCGACGTCCGATTCCACGCCTGTGCCGGTTCGGGTCGACGTAGAGGGCCGCGATCTCGGCGACCCGCCCTGACGGCTCGTCCCCCGCTGGCTCGGCGAGGATCAGCCCGAAGAGCTCATCACCGCGATCGCCCGCCCCGGTCGCGACGAGCACCACTGCCGTGCCTTCCACCGCCGAGTCCCGCTCGCGCAGTGTCCGCTCCCACGCCCGGGCCGAGACGTCCGGCGTCCACTCGACCCGCCGCTTCTCCCACAGGGACTCCGGCAGTTGGCCGCCGTGCGCGGCCAGCCACGAGGCCACCATGACGCGTCCCATCGTGGGCGCATCGGCCGACCGGGCGTGGCGGACAGTAGTCACGAGAACCCCATGGCCGCATCGTAAGCGCGCTCCAGACGTCTGATCCGGTCCCGCCGCGGCGCCGGCCACGAGCAGCCTCGAGGAGCTGACAAGACGAGGCCGATGAGTTTGCGTGGCTCCGTTCGTCTACACGTTCGGAAGCCCCATCACCCATACACGGGAGTAGTCATGAGCTCCATCCCCGACGGAACGAGCATCCCCGGTACAACCGCAGGACAGCCTTCGGCGGCAGGTCACGCTGCTACGACATTGCCAGAAGCCATGACCGGCAGAGCGAGTCCCGCGAAAGCGGCGGTCGGTGACAAGCCGGTCTTCGCGTATATCGCCGCCCTCCCGCAACCGCAGCGCGGCATCGCTGAAAGAGTCGATGCGCTGGCGGGCGAGACGCTCCCTGGCCTCCAACGTTCCGTGAAGTGGGGTATGGCGTACTACGGCGTAGGCGATGGGTGGTGCTTCAGTTGCGGCGCGTTCGCCCGCGACGTCAAGCTCATGTTCATCAATGGCACCACGCTCGACCCGATCCCGCCGGTCACACCTGTAGGGATGGGTAAGGCGACACGAGGAGTGGAGCTTCAATCCGTGGACGACATCGACGTACGTCAGATCACGGAGTGGATGAGACAGGTCACGTCCAAGCCAGGTCTCGGTGGCAAGAGGCGTTGACTCGCAATCCCTGCTCCGCGTGCGGGAAGCGGACCTGATGACCTCGTGCACCGGCCTATCGCTGTCCGGACGCCCAAGCCTGGGTGGCCATCTGGACGGCGTCCCAGGGTGAGCCGAGCGGTGGCGTGTAGGACAGGTCGAGTTCGGAGATGCCCTCGACGGTCATGCCGTGAAACAGAGCAGACGCGTAGATGTCCACGCGTTTGGCGGTTTCGGTTCCTCGGGCGCCGATGAGTTGGGCTCCGAGGAGTCGGTGGGTGTTCGCGTCGCCGGTGACCCGGATGGCGATGGGCTGCGCGCCCGGGTAGTAGGCCTTGTGGTCGTCGGGTGAGGCCTGGGTGGTGATCGGGTGGTAGCCGGCCCCGATGGCTTCGTGATCGCGGAGTCCGGTGCGGGCGGCGACCAGGTCGAAGACTTTGACGACTTGGGTGCCGAGGCTGCCCGCGTAGTGGGCGTTTCCCCCGAGGGCGTTCTCGCCGGCCACCCGTCCTTGTTTGTGTGCGGTGGTGCCGAGCGGGAGGTAGGTGACGCCGAGTAGTCGGTGGTGGGTGACGGCGCAGTCCCCGGCGGCCCACACATGGGGCAGGCCGGTGGCCATGGTGTCGTCGACGACCACGGCTCCTCGTGGCCCGGTTCGAGCTCCGGCGGCGACCAGGAGCTGGGTGTCGGGTCGGACGCCGACGACGACCAGGACGAGGTCGATGTCCCAGCCGAGCTCCGTCTGGTCGGGACCGATGGCGTCGACGTGGAGCCGGCTGTCGCCGTCGTGATTGCGGGAGATGCGGGTGACGGTGGTGTTGGTGTGGACGTCGACGCCGTGGCGGGTCGAGTTCGTGGTGGACGAGCTGACCGAGTTCGACATCGACGGTGGGGAGGACCTCGGGGAGGGTTTCGACTTGGGTGACGGCGATTCCTCGGGTGGTGAGTCCTTCGGCCATTTCGAGGCCGACGTAGCCGGCGCCGACGATGAGTGCCGTGCGGGGTTGGTGCTCGTCGAGGGTGTGCGGTGAGCGCGAACGTGTCGCCCATGGAGTGGAGCAGGTGAACGCCGTCGTCGACGCCGAGGTCGCTCGAGTCCGTCGATGGGTGGTCGGACGGGGACCGCGCCGGTGCCGACGACGAGCTCGTCGTAGTCGATGCTGCTTCGGGTCCCGTCGGCCCCGCGGATGGCGAGACGCTGTCCCGCCACGTCGATGTCGGTGGCGGTGGTGTCGAGCCGCAGTCGCATCCCGGTGGCCTCGAGGTCGGCGTGGGTGCGGTGGGCGAGGTTGGTCCAGTGGCCGACTTCGCCGGAGATGTAGTACGGGATGCCGCAGATGGAGAAGTTGGGGTAGGCGTCGGCGACCACCACGGTGACCTCGGTGGTGGGATCGAGCTCGCGGGCGCGCAACGCGGCGCTGATGCCGGCGTCGCTGCCGCCGATGGCTACCAGATGCATGAGAGCGCCTTCCGGGATGGTGGTGTCGAGGGCGCCGATTACGGCTGGAGCGGGAGAGCATAGGTCGGGCAGCAGGCTGGCGATGAGGTCGCGCACACGCGTGTCGATGTCGTCGCGGATGCCGGTGATCTGGTCGGCGTCGGTGGCCTGGGCGGGGTCGGCGATGGGCCAGTCCTCGTAGCGTCGGCCTGGCAGGTAGGGGCATTCGTCGCCGCAGCCCATGGTGATGACGACGTCGGCGGCGGCGATGACTTCCTCGGTGAGGGGCTTGGGGAACTCCTCGTCGAGGGAGAGTCCGATCTCTTTCATGGCGTGCGCGACGTCGGGGTTGATCCGGGCACCAGGTGCGGATCCGCCGGTGCGGATGTGAAGGTGGCTGCCGCCGTAGTGACGGGCCAGGGCGGCGGCCATCTGGGATCGGCCGGCGTTGTGGACGCAGACGAACACAACTTCCGGAACGCGCTTGGGGTGGCTGCCGTCGACCTGGGCGAGTGCCTCCAGGCGTTCGCGCGTGAGCCGCTCTGCCAGCCCGGGCACGAACGTGGTGACCTTCGCCGTGGCCATCAGTCGGGCGTAGCTGTCGCGGAAGGTGGCCTCGACTTTGTCGCGGTCGACCACGCCTTCGTAGTCGTAGACGAGCTGGTCGATCAGGCGGCCGATCAGGGCCTGGCGTTGCAGGTCCATCAGATGGGTGCCGGATTGGTTGGGGTGCGGATCGCTGGTCATGGTCTGCTCCTGGCTTCGTTGGCAGGGGTGGTCGATGTGTCAGCGGCCGTGGTGGGGATGACGACGTCGGCGGCGTCGGCGGGTCGGACATGGGGGTAGAGGGCGCGGAGCAACCCAAGGGCGACGACGGCGCCGACGAGTTGAGCGATCACGTAGCCGGGTACCGAGCTGGGGGCGATGCCGGCGAAGGTGTCGGAGAACATGCGCCCGATCGTGATGGCCGGGTTGGCGAAACTCGTCGAGCTGGTGAAGAAGTACGCCGCCCCGATGTAGGCACCGACCGCGGCCGGAGTCGCCGCGGTGCGACCGGCCCGGGCCAACGCGAAGATCAACAGCACCAGCCCGGTGGTGGCCACCACCTCCGACACGGCATGCGGTCCGCTCATCCGATGCGTGGTGGAGATGCTGATCGGCACTCCCGGCGAACATCACGTTGGCCAGCACGGCCCCGCCGATACAGCCGGCCACCTGCGCCGGGAGGTAGAAGGCGGCGGTGCGCCAGCCCACCCCGCCGAGGACCGCGTCGATCAAGGTGACGACCGGGTTGAAATGTGCGCCGCTGACCGCACCGAACATGAGGATGAGCGCGAACAACCCGGTCCCGGTAGCGGCGGCGTTCTCGAACAACTGCAGCCCGGTATCGCCGGGCGACAGTCGTTGGGCGGCGATGCCGGATCCGACGACCACCGCGGCCAGCAGCACGCACCCGAGGAACTCGGCCAACAACCGGCGCGGCAGGTCGACCTGGTCGTTCACGTCCTGGGCTTGGTCGCGCGCACGATGGCGCCGTGCATGCCCGGGACCGCTTCGTGGGTGAACTCCACACTCGCGTCGACGAAGCCGAGCCGCGGCCAGCCCGTCGAGGTACTCGGTCTTCGACAGGGCGCCGGCGACACAGCCCACGTAGCTGCCTCGCTCGGCCCGGTCAGCCGGCGTCAGCTGGTCTTCGGCGACCACGTCGGAGATCCCGATCCGCCCGCCCGGGCGTCAACACCCGGAACATCTCCGCGATCACGGCCTGCTTGTTGGCCGACAGGTTGATCACGCAGTTCGAGATGACCACGTCGACCGAGGCGTCCGGCAGCGGGACCTCTTCGATGGTGCCCTTCACGAACTCGACGTTGCTAGCACCCGCCTTGGCCGCGTTGGCCCGGGCCAGGTCCAGCATCTCGTCGGTCATGTCCACGCCGTAGGCGAACCCGGTCTCACCCACCCGGCGGGCCGACAACAACACGTCGATCCCACCGCCGGAGCCCAGGTCGAGCACCCGCTCGCCTGCCCGCAGATCCGCCACCGCGGTCGGGTTGCCACAGCCCAGGCTGGCCGCGACGGCCTGCGCCGGGAGCTCGTCCTGTTCCGACGCTGAGTACAGCCCGGACCCGAACGCGACGTCGACCTCAGCGCCACCACCGCAGCACGAACCGCCCGCAGCTGAGCCGGCCGGGCTGCAACACGAGGCGTTGTCCACGACCGCCAGCGCATCCACCCTGGGTCAGCCGTCACCGCCAACGCGGCCGCGGCGTACCGCTCGCGAACCTGCTCCCGTACTTCCTGCTCTGACATCCCAGATCTCCAATCGACGGACTTCGATGCATCAACCATCATCATTGCATCGACACATGTCAATACGTCTGGCACACTGAGTCGATGCGGACCACGCTTCCCTGCTCTCCGACGACGACCTCGAGGTCTGCTGCGCTCTGCTGACCGGGCGAGTCATCGACCAGGACTCCGACGACCGCCTCGCCACCATGTTCAAGGCCCTCGGGGACGCCGCCCGGGTCCGCCTCAACTCGATGATCGCAGCCACGCAGGGAGGCGAGCCTGCATCTGCGAACTCACCGCACTCCAGACAAGCTGCGCCCTCCTCAGGGGCAAGGCCTGGTCATGTTGCCAGTCAACGGGGGTCCGGCTTGGTATCACCGCGAACAAGCCTCGCAAAGGCGGCGACGCACCCCGCGGCTGTCGCGATTGCCCGCGCGCGAGTGTCATCCAGGCGAGCGCGACGGAAACATCGTTCCGGTTAATCCGAGGCGCGAATACGCACCGACCTGAATCTCGTCTCGTCCCGCTCAGCCCTTTCACGACGGCCCAGTGGAGCGACCCGATCGGGGAAACCGGCTCGGCTCAGCACTATCCGCGCCTACCTTGAAGACGGCCAAGAGATCATAGTTGTGCTGAGCGGTCAGATTTGTCCGACCGGGTTCCTGCTCGTCAATCTGGAACTGCCGCGGAGCATCCACGGACCGCTGCGCGACGTCGCATCGAGGCACTCGTGAGTCGTCGTGTCCGCCCGATTGATAGCGATCCTGGGGTTCGGTTACCTGATTTCTGATGGCTATGCGCACGAAGAAGTGGGCCACCGCGCCACCGCAACCGCCACGACTCGGTCAAGTCGGTGGGCATGCACTCTCGATTACCCATGTATTGCTCAATGGAAAGCCCTCAGGCACCGCGGCTGTGAATGTCGCCGGCCTGTCGCATTGTCTGGCTTGCCTTTCCGATGTCAATCATCAGAGGAAGCTTGGGTACGGAACCGCTGCCAGCAGAGCCGCGTGATGGGCACTGAGCGAAGCAGCGTGTCCAGCGTCCACGACGAGACGAGGACGCACCCGCGCGCGTGACCCCCGACGCACCACCACCCCGTTCCCGAGAGGGCGCGGCAGCGGAGACACATGTCTCAAGGGTAAGGGCAAGACCCGCAAGGTACGAGTCGCTGTCGATCGACTCATGCTGGACCTCTGAGCACGGTCGCCGGTTGCGAGAGTGGATCGGATCCGTTTGGTGGGGATCGGCCACGTGGCATGGTGTCGTCGCCTTCGCTACACCCTTAGGGAGGGTGTAGCGACGGCTTTCGCGAGGTAAACATGCGGAGCGGAGGGTTGTCGGGTGAGCGGATCCCTCGCCCGAGGCGTCGGCATGTGCCTCGATAACTGGTGAGGGAGGAATGCGGATTGGTGGGTGAGAAATCGCGATGTGACGCGGTCGGCGACACGAGTAATTGTCCAGTCCGTGATGGCGATGACTGGGGTACGACGCTGGCGGTCGCGCTTCTGGTGGCGGCCGTTGGTGGTGCTTGCTCTGGCTCTCGGCTGTTGGTGACTGTCCGCCACCGTGGCGACGCTCAGTCAAGACTTAAAATAGCTCGGCTATCCGGTTTGGGACCATCTGCTAGCGGGTATCGCGGTGGCGTCCAGTCCTGGTCCCCAGTTCGTGGAGGAAACATGAAGCAAGCAGTGGCAAAGCCGCTCTCGTTGGTCGTCGCCGTCCTTGTGACCGCGGCGATGGCGTTGATGTGGGCAGGGTCGGCGAACGCCCGGGTCACCACCGCACAGCCTGCGGCGGTGGCGAACCCGTTGGTCACGGTGGCGCACAACGCGGCCGGTAAGGCGACGACGAAGCTGGTGGGCAAGACGAAGAACGGTCGCCAGGTGACGGGCACCTTCGTGCCGCTGAAGTTCAGTGCGTCGAAGGGTCAGTTGCGGGTGAAGGGCCTGATCAACGGCGTGGTGCACAACGCCAGTGGATCGACCAGCACGTTCGCGGTGCTGAAGACGGTGCCGGTGAAGACGCTGAACGGCACTCCGGCGAAGGTGAAGACGTTGGCCAGTGCTGCTGCGGCGGCTGCGACGTGCGACATCCTGCACCTGGTGTTGGCGCCGCTCGACCTTGATCTGCTCGGTTTGCAGGTCCATCTGGACCGGGTGTTGCTGAACATTGTGGCCGCGTCGGGCGCTGGGAACCTGCTGGGCAACCTGCTGTGTGCGGTGACCGGCCTGCTCGATGGTGGCCTGTCGGGTCTCCTGGGCCGGATCGGTGACCTGCTCAACCAGATCCTGGGCGTGCTCCGACTGGCCGGCTAACCCAGCGCTGGATAGCGCCTGCACCGTCACGGCGCCGGCGCAGCCGACGCCCCGGGGCTGGCCGGTCCCTCACCGGACCGGTCAGCCCGGTTCGCCTGACTGGCAACCCGAGTACAGCCCGGGTGCCACCCATCGACCGAGGACCCGGTCGTCAGCTCGGCGAGGTTCACATCGAGGTGACCATGAGCACGTTCGAACGATCAGACAACACATCTCAGCCCGCTGGCCCGACAGACGTCGACGGGGCGAACAACGAGCGCAGCCGCCTGACACATGCCGAGCCGGCCAGCCGATGCGCCGCGATGCGACCGACAGGCGGCCAACTGCTGACAGCCCAGAACCGGTCGGGTCGGGTGATACGTGAGAGCGAGGCAGCCGTCATGCGCGCCTCAGTCGCAGACGGGCCTACGGTTCTCGAGCTGCAGAAGGAGCAGTTCGGCGGCATCAAGATCGGGTCGGCCTTCTTCGGCTGGCTCACTGCCACCGGAACCGCGGCGTTGCTGACCGCACTTCTCGTGGCGGTCGGGGTGGCCGTTGGCGTCGCCAACGACTCGACCCTCGACCAGGCGGCCAGACGTGCCACCGACAACGCCTCCACGATCGGCGTGGTCGGGGCGATCGGCCTGGTGGTTCTGCTCTTCGTCGCCTACTTCGCCGGTGGCTACGTGGCCGGCCGGATGGCGCGTTTCAGCGGCGCCAAACAGGGCCTCGGCGTCTGGCTGTGGGCCCTCGTGGCGGCAGTGGTCATCGCCATCGTCGGCGCCATCGCCGGTACGAAGTACGACATCCTTTCCGCGATCAACGGCTTTCCGCGGATCCCTGTCAACGAAGGCACCCTGAGCACCGGCGGCATCATCACCGCGATCGCCGTGGCCGTCGTGACCTTGGTCGGTGCCATCCTCGGCGGCATCGCTGGTATGCGCTACCACCGCCGAATCGACCGCACCACGAACGACCTCACCCGGTCGCCGGTCTCTCCGCGCACCGAGAAGCGGTCGATCTCGCCTACGCCCGGCCACTGACCGGTACCCGAGGACGTCAACCGACTCCTCGGCCATCAACGCACCAATCCACAGAAGGGCCATCCCCATGGTCATCCTCGGTGTCATCCTCGCCATCGTCGGGCTGCTCGTCACCTCGCTGCACATCCTGCTCTGGATCGGCATCGCCCTCATCGTGGTCGGACTCATCGTCAACCTCGTGCCCATCGGCGGCACCCGCCGCCGCATCTACTGACGGCGGGAATGCAGCTCCACCGTCACCGCCACACGTTTGTCAAGGCGGCATTCTCGCCTGAGGAGTTCTCGGTTCTCCTCGTTGTCCCGCCATTCGCGAGCGACGCCGACTCGAAGCGGCAATCGCTCCATGGTCGCCGAGAATGCCGACCTCGGACACGACGCCGACCGGCGACGTGGCCGGAGCTGACCCTTGCCGCAGCCTGAACAGCGACGGCTGGCAATCACCGTTTGCGCCTCTGTCGTTGCGGGTAAGAAGAAGGCGCCATCAACTTGTCCCCGAACTCGATTGGATAGTCATGACGCTTCCACCGGAAGACCCCACGCTCCGCCCGGGCACCGTGCAGGACGACGCCGCGGTGGATCCATTGTTCGCGCGCCCGGCCGCTTCGACTCCCGCCGATTCGTCGGTGGCCTATGAAACCGGTCCTGACGCGGGTTCGTCGTCGGCGAAAGAGACGGGCCATCCAGACCCGTGACGAGGCGAAAGACCGAGCGGTTGATGTGAAAGACACTGCTGTCGACGCCGGTACACATGTGGCCGAGGTGGCCAAGGACCAAGCCGGCTCGGTGGCCGCGGAGGCCGGTCAACACGCCAAGAACCTCCTGTCTCAGACCCGGGACGAGCTCACGACGCAGGCGAATGAGCAGCAGCAGCGCTTGGCCGGTGGCCTGCACACCCTGAGTGAGGAACTGCACTCGATGGCGCGAGGCAATGACCAGTCCGGTCTGGCGTCGGATCTGGTTCGGCAGGCCGGCGACCGCAGCAGGTCATTCGCGTCCTGGCTGGAGAACCGCGAGCCGGGAGATGTCCTGTCCGAGGTGGCGTCGTTCGCCCGGCGTCGTCCCGGCACCTTCATCGCCCTGGCCGGCGACCGCCGGTGTTGTGGTGGGTCGACTCGCACGTGGACTTCGGGACGAGTCGGCCTCGCACCACGTCGGCCAGCCGGCCGCCCTGACCTCCGGCTACTCCGACGTCCACCCGGCGTCGGACGTCTACCGCGAGCGGGCTACCTACAGCGGCGCCGTGCTGGCCGACGAGGACCCGCACCCGGACGTGCTGCGATGACGTCGCTACCTCCGGAGCAGACCAGCCACTCGTCTCCGGGCGAGCTGCTGTCCGATGTGACCAGAGACATCTCGGAGCTGATGCGCCAGGAAGTCGAACTGGCCAAGGCCGAGGCGAAGCAGTCGGCCACCCAGGCCGGGTCGGGTGTGGGCATGCTGGCCGGTGCCGCGGTGGCGGGTCACTTCGTGCTGCTGTTCCTGTCCATCGCGCTGTGGTGGGTCCTGGGCAACAGCCTCGGCCGTAGCTGGGCCGCCCTGATCGTGGTGGTGCCATGGGCCATCGCGGCGGCCGTGTTGGCCAGCGCCGGTCGCCGGCACCTGCAGCGGATCAAGGGACTGCCGAAGACGACGGACACCGTCAAGAAGATTCCAGACGCACTCAAAGGCAACGAGGAGATCACCCGATGAGCACCAGCCCCAGTCCCGAGGAACTTCGCGCGAACATCGAGCGGACACGCAGCGCACTCAGCAGCGACGTCAACGCGCTCACCGAGGAGGTCAAGCCGTCCGCGGTGGCCCGCCGCCAGGTCGACAAGGTTCGTGGCGGCCTGACCGGAGTCAAGGACCGGGTGATGGGGTCGGCGTCGGACCTCTCGGACTCGATCGGGGACTCGGCGTCCTCGGTCGGTGGCTCCGTGTCGGCTGCTCCGCACACTGCTGTGCAGAAGGCGCAGGGCAACCCGCTGGCCGTCGGGTTGGTGGCGTTCGGCGTCGGGTTGGTGGTGGCCAGCCTGATCCCCAGTTCGGAACGGGAGCAGCACGCCGCCGTCGCGGTGAAGGAGAAGGCGCAGCCGTTGGCCCACGACCTCGCTGAGGCCGCCAAGGACGCAGCCGGTCACCTTCAGGACCCGGCCCAAGACGCGCTCACGTCCCTGAAGGACACCGCGACCGAGGCCGTGGACACCGTCAAGGATGAAGGCGCCACGGCGGTGCAGGACGTCAAGTCCGAAGCCGTCGACGCCAAGACCTCCGTGCAGGACACCGCGACGTCCTGAGCCCATCAACACAGATCGCCCCGCTCACCAGTCGGTGAGCGGGGCGATCTCGTTCCGCGGTGCGCAGAGTCGTCAGTCGCGACCGTCGGCCGGGAAGCCGTCTGCCTTCTGCGCGTCGTTCCCATCGGTCACGGGCGGCTCGAACTCGATCGTCCGCTCCTCTCCGTGGGTTCCGGTCCGGTTGAACGTCGTCGGGTCCGCCACGCCGTCGGTCTCGACCACGGTCGGGGCAGCGTCCGGCTGGTCGGCGACCACAGATTCGGTCCCGGACTCGTCGTCCGAGCCTCGTGTGGCCGCGACGGCGACCGCTGCCACCCCGGCTGCAGCGGCAGCCCCGACTCCAGTCACCACCTGTGTGGCGGACAGACCCGCCTTGCCGGCGTCACCGCGGGAAGCGTCCGCGTCGTCCACGCTCGGAGTGCCCGATCCGACCGGCGCGGCGATCGTTCCCCGCCACGCGCCCGTGGCGTACCCCTCGGACTCGATGAACGCTTTGAACCGTTCGAGATCGCCCTCGGCCTGGCGCTCGACGACATTCAGCTTGTCGCCGACTTTCTCGACCAGACCCTCCGGCTCGTAATCGAGCACGAGTCGAACGGAGGTCTGCCCGCCGCCCGACGTCCTCGAACGTCACCTCGCCAGCGTTGGTGGCACCCTCCGTGGCCGCCCAGGCCACCTTCTGGTCCGGCACCTGCTCGACCACCTTCGCCTGCCACTGACGCTTGACGCCCCCGATCTCGGCAACCCACTCGAGCCGGCCGTCGGTGAGCTGGGTGACGCTCTTCACGCCACCCATGAACTGCGGAAAGTCTTCGAACTGCGTCCACTGGTTGTACGCCACCGAAACCGGAACGTTCACCATGATGGACTTCACGGTTGTCGACATTCTCACTCCCTCAAACCGATGCAGCGCACCGGAGTCCTTGCCGACCTCGTCGTCGGATCACCTGTGGGAGTACCCGACGAGACTCGCGCCCAACCGACCCGTCGCACAACGGCCAACATCTCCAACCTGCGTAGAGATAGCGGATCACGCACGCGAGGGGTGGGACCTCGGCGAACCTCTGTGGACTCGTCGAACCACATCGCCGGCGCCACCACTTCAGTGCGCCGAGCGCGGGCTTGCTGCGACCGTCTGTCGCGGGCGACCGTGGCAGATTGCGATCAGTGATTGGTCATCGTCGATGTCCACCTCAGACGCGGAGGGCGGTTTCACCGACGTCCGGCAGGACGCGTCGGTCATCGACCAGCCGGGCGGCGACCTCTCGGAGGGGGACGTTCTCCGCCTGGGAGTATCGGCGCAGGACCGCGAACGCCTGGTCGGCGTCGATGTCGAATCGCTCCATCAGGATGCCCTGCGCCTGGCCGATGGTGGTGCGGGTCGCGACGGCACGGTTCACCGCAGAGTACGTGCGAGCCTTGAGATACGCGGTGGTCGCGTGACCGCGGAGGATGCCGGCCAGCTCGAGGTCGTCCGGCCCGAAGGCTCCGGTGCGATGGGCGTAAAGGTTCACCGAGCCCACAGTCGGCTTGTCCAGATCGGCCATGTGGATGCTCAGCACGCTGCGGATGCCGAGTCCGGCGGCCGCGGGCCCCCAGCTGGGCCAGCGAGGATCTGTGGTGGTGTCGTCGATGCAGACGTCACGCTCCACACGGATCGCGGACATGCACGGTCCCTCGTCGAGACCCATCTGGAGCTGGTCGGCCTGATGGACGACCGCGTGCGTTGCGCCGAAGGTTTCGACCGATCCCCTTGTCCTGATCATGACGCCGCCCATGTCGCAGCTGAACGACGAGAGCGCGAACGTGATGATGTTGTCGAGCGTCTGTTCCTCGTCGGCTGCCTCATGTACGAGGACGAGCCGATGGCTGATCGTCTGGTAGTCGGGCACGAGAGGCTTCCGATCGTCATTGCCGAACACGGCTACGACGGAGGAACAGCTCCAGGAACGGCGTAGGGCGGCCAGCCAGTAGACCTTGGGCAGGCGCGTACACGTCGACTGTACGACCATTCGGACCAACCCGTGACCAGCTGCGAAATTCGCTGCGCGATCGCCGACTCAACGTGAACGACCGCTGCTCGCAGTGATCGAAATCCAACGCGTGCGAACCGAACATGGATCGCACGTCTTGCCGTGTATCGCACTCCCACCCCATGCAACCGTCCGTGTGACGGACTCGAGCAGGAACAGCTCACGGGGAGCAGACCGGTTGCCGACAGTCCAGACTGGTTGTCTCACTACGCCGCTCTGTGTCGCCCGCAGGGTCAGACCCCACGGTCGCCCGCGCACGGCCTCAATAGCGACTCGTCCGATACCCACCGTGGGGTGTAGCGCGCCGGCGCCTCCTCGGAGGAGTATGCGAGCAACGAGCTCCGACGCGCGGGCTGTGTCAGTGCTGACGCCGGCCTCGGCTTCTCGCATCGCCACAGCACCGCCGCTGGCTCGCGCCACTCACCACACATCGGAGACAACATGAGCCCAAGTGCACCTGCTCCCGTCGGATCCGGCCGGCCCTATCTCGTTGCGAGCGTGAGTGGATCCCGGCCAACGACCCTCCAGCAATTCGTCGGCGCAAAGAGCTTCACCTTCACGAACGAGGGCGGGGCGGAAACTTTGGTGCACGGTCAGGGCAGTCAGAACGACACCGGCGTCCGATTCATCGAGAAGAACGCGGAACCTCCCGGCCGGGACGTCCGTGCATGGCAGATCTGCGCACTCGAGGGGATCTTCAGCGCCACGGCGATCTCTGCATTCTGACGCCCTGACCACCACGACGCGCAATGACCATTGAAGCAGCGCACTTCTTGGCCCGGTCGGCTGCCGGGCAACCTGGGGTACGTGACGGCTGCTGACAACGGGGCCTGTGCACGGTCGGCGCCGCCGACTAGCGTCGGGAAACATGCGGCGATTCGTGGAGGAAGACCTCACGGGTGCGGAGTTCAGGGAGTGCGAGCTCGACGGGGCGCGGTTCGTGGGAGTCGTCATGCGCAACGTCGAGATCGACGGCCTCGTGAGCCACCTCGTCGTCAACGAGGTCGACGTGACGGGGTACGTCGAGGCCGAGCTCGACCGGCGCTATCCGGTGCGCCTGTTGATCCGATCCGACGAGCCCGCCGACCTGCGTGCTGCCTGGCGAGAGCTGCATGGGGAGTGGGCGACGACCATCGCCTGGATGCGTCAGACTCCGGGGATCGAGCGCGAGAGCGTGAACGACGAGTGGTCGGCGGTGCAGACACTGCGCCACCTGGTTTTCGTCTACGACTCATGGTTCCGGCGCTGCTGCCTCGGTTCGACCGACCTGTTCACCCCCATGGGCATCGGGCCGTCGGTCGAGCCGTACCGGCAGGCGCACGGTCTCGACGTCTCTCTCGAGCCGAGCCTCGACGAGGTGGCAACGGTGCGCCAGGCGCAAGCGGCCGAACTGGAGTCCTGGCTCGAATCCGTGACGCGGGAGCAGCTCGTTGCTGCCGCGCCCGTCCCCGGCGACGACGTCTGGCCGACCTACGCCCGCGGCCGCACCGTGGGACAGTGCCTGGGCACCGTCCTCACCGAGCATTGGGAGCACCACCGATTCACGACGCGCGATCTGAACCTGATCACCGGCCGATCCAGCTCGGCCGTCTGACGGACGGGCAGCGTGGCCGGCGTGTCTGGCAGTTTCGTCAATGACGGCAAGGCCTCAGGCTGCGCGATGCCAGCGTGACGCCTCATGAGGCGTTCGGCGCCGGAGGTGGAACAAGTACCCGTCGAACGTTCTGACGCTGGGCGATCCTTAACGACCGCTTGAGGCAGCCCTGATGTTCAACCGGCGACTGTGGCTGGAGCACCTCGCCGACGCGACTCCGGGCACGGGAGGCTCGCCGCGGTTCACAGTGAGCACACAGCAAACGCACATGCTCGCCTTGGGCAACGGCTCCACTCTTGCCAGAACGAGGAAGGACGCCACCCATGGCTCACGATCGCATCGCGCACCAGCTCCGCCCGCCACACCGGTACGGCGACCGGTACGGCGGAGCCACGTCGTGACTGCCACGGTGGGTGCACGACCGGCAGAGGTCGGACCTGTCCGCACCGTACGGAGCGAATGCCGACGCCCGGACCGATCGAGCGATCCGGGTCGGGGCGACCGCCGCGCTGTGGCTGGGCCTGGTGTTGGTGACGTATTGGTGGGACGTCGACGGAGGTGTCGCAGACCTGACGCACCTCGTGCCCGGACTCACCTCGGTGGGACGTCTGACCGGACTATGGGCTGCCGACCTGCTTCTCGTCCAGGTGCTGTTGATGTCCCGGCTACCACCTCTGGAGCACGCGTTCGGTCGAGACCGGCTGGTCCGGGGTCATCGCATCGTCGGGCTCCTGTCCTTCGATCTGATGGTGGTGCACATCGTCACGATCACTGCCGGCTATGCCTCCGGGCGGTGGGCCGCGGTGCCCTCGACCGTGTGGGATCTGGAGACGAACTACGGCGGCATCCTGCTGTCCACCGTCGGAACGGCCGCCCTGGTCATGGTCGTGGTCACGAGCGTCAAGGCAGCGCGGCGTCGCCTGCGGTACGAGTCGTGGCATCTTCTGCACCTCTACGCCTATCTCGGCGTCGGACTCGCGCTGCCGCACCAACTGTGGACCGGGCAGGAATTCCTCCAGTCGCGCGGTGCCACCGTCTACTGGTGGAGTCTCTGGGCCGCCGCCGCTGCGGCCGTCCTGGGCTGGCGGCTGGGTCTGCCGCTGTGGCGCAGCCTGACCCACGGCCTCCGCGTCGGCGCTGTCGTACGCGAGTCCACGGACGTCGTGTCGGTGTACATGAGCGGCCGCCGCCTCGACCGATTGCCGTTGCGAGCGGGCCAGTTCCTCAACGTCCGCTTCTTCGACGGACCGGGATGGACCCGGGCGAATCCGTTCTCCTTGTCGGCCGCCCCGAACGGCGAAAGCCTGCGGATCACCGCAAAGGCCCTGGGCGACGGCAGCACACGACTGGCGCACCTGACGCCCGGAACGCGAGTCGTCTTCGAGGGCCCGTACGGCCGCCTCAGCAGCCGCGCGCGGACCCGACGCAAGGTGGTCCTGGCCGGTGCCGGAGTCGGCATCACTCCACTTCGGGCGCTCGCGGAAGGGCTGGACTACGCACCGGGTGAGGCGATCCTCCTGCAGCGATACAACGACGAGCCACTGTTTGCTCGCGAGTTCGATCTTCTCGCCTCCACCCGAGGGCTACAGGTCCTCCCTCTGCCGGGACATCGGCTCACCTCCACCTCGGTGCTGGGGCCGGCTTGTTACGGCGTCGACGAGCTGACGGCACTCCGAGGGTGGATCCCTGACCTGGCTGAGCGAGACGTCTTCCTGTGCGGTCCGACACCGTGGACGAACGGGGTCGAAGCACTGATGACCGCGGCCGGAGTTCCACCGGATCGCATCCACACCGAAAGCTTCGGATGGTGACCCGATGAGACGTATCGCCCTCTGGCTGGCCTCGACCGCGACCATCGTCGTTCTCGTCTTCGGCTACCACACGTCGACGAACAGAACGACCGCACTAGCCGTCCCGATCGCGACACCGGCGATCAGCGCAGCAGCGACGCCGCCGCCGGCAACCCCCTCGAACAGCCCCAGCACGAGCAGCCCGACCGCCTCGACGGCGAAGACCTACACCGGCGATGTCGCGCAGACCCGATGGGGCCCGGTCCAGGTCGAGATCACCGTGGCCGGGTCGAAGATCACCGCCGTGAACGTGCTTCAGCAGCCGAACGGCAACCCGAAGGACCAGGAGATCAACGCCTACGCCCTACCCGTGCTGATCCAGTCCACGCTCGACGCCCAGAGCGCCCAGATCGACATGGTCAGCGGCGCCACCGTGACCAGCGACGGCTACGTCCAGTCGCTTCAATCCGCGCTGGACAAGGCAGGAAAGTGAACCACCCCACCGCGACCGGAACCGTCGAACCCGTTCACCGGCAGGTCGAACACGTCATGGGAATGCCGATCAGCCTCGCCTTGCGCGGTCGTCACGCAGCCAGCGCAGCCGGACGTGAGGCCTGGGACGCCGTCATCGACGAACTCCGTGGCGTCGACGTCACCTTCAGCACCTACCGCGCCGACTCCGTCATCAGCCGGCTGGGCCGTGGTGAGCTCACGGCCGCCGACTGCTCCGCCGAGGTGGTCGAAGTCCTGGCGCTCGGCCGAGAAGCCGAAGAACAGTCCGATGGTGCGTTCTCCATCGAACTCCCCACCGCAGACGGATCACGACGGCTCGACCCCAGCGGCGTGGTGAAAGGGTGGGCTGTCGAACGCGCTTCCCGATTCCTGCAGGGTCTCGACGACACCGACTTCTGCCTGTCCGCAGGTGGCGACATGACCTGCCATGTTGCAGATCCCGACCGCGAACCCTGGCGGATCGGGATCGAGAACCCCCACGACCCCACCTCGATCATCGCCGTCGTCCCTGTCCGCTCAGGCGCTGTGGCCACATCCGGAGGCGCACACCGAGGAGCCCACATCATCGATCCCCGAGGCGGGCGGACCCCCGCTGCACTCGCCGCCGTCACCATCATCGGCGCCTCCCTCACCTGGGCCGATATCCACGCCACCGCCGCATTCGTGCACGGGCACGACGCCCCGACCTGGCTCCGGGATCAGCCCATCCGCGCAGGATTCCTCGTCTGGGCTGACAGGTCGACCAGCATCCTTCGTGCAGGCCTCGGCCGTGACGACGCTGGTCGGTCTCGCCTCGCTGTGCGGAACCTCGATCCGTGAAGCCCCAATGGTCGACCACGCCCTGCGCTGGCTGCCCACCCCGGCATCGTCGTCGCTCCGCTCCGGCGTAGCCCGGGGCGCTGGGCAATCCCGACTGCCGGCACGACCAGCAACGGATCGAAAGCGCCCTCGGGGATCGCCGGTTGAGCGTGCTGTGTCGGTTCGCCGACGCGTCACCATGTCGATGAGTTGCTGATCGCATCCTTTGGTGCGGACCGGTGCCAGCCGGCACCGTTCCGGACCGTTCAGGTCCACCGGTTTGTGGGCGCCGTACCGCCGGCCGGGCAGAAGTCGGGTCGGGACGGCCGGCCGAGCGTGGGCGCCGGCCGCCGGACGGACCTCTGCCCGCTCCGCGGCACGCCACCACGCCGGACGCGCACCCATCGCCTGACCACCCGGTGGTCGAGTCAGTCGTCAGACGCCGCGTGCGCCCGGGCGCACCATGTGCCTGACAGCCGAGGACGCGGGCGGCCCTGTCAGCCCGACCGGTGAACCGTCCGGTCAGTTCAGCCGCCGCATCACCTCGGACGGTTGTCCTGCCGGCACCGCCACTCGGCTCCAGCACGCATACGCACATCCGGTCGCGGGTACGCATCATGACAACGCCCTCAATCCCTGCCCGAGGAGTGGAGATGCCAGCCAAGAAGGAGATGCCGGCCACGATCAAGCGGTCGCCGGCCAAGGCTCAGGAGACCTGGTCGAAGACGCATGACGCGGCTGTCGAGGAGTACGGGGAGGGTGAGCGTGCCCATCGAACGGCGTTCTCGTCGTTGAAGCATTCGTTCGAGAAGGTGGGCGATCACTGGGAGGAGAAGGAGGGCGGAGCGTAAGGGTCCGTCGGACGAGCAGGCGGCGAAGAAGGGCGCGTCGGCCCGTCGCGGGGGTGAGACCGCCGAGGGTGTGGATGCGAACGCGTCCAAGGCACACCTGATGGACTTGGCGAAACGACTTGATGTGCGTGGGCGGTCGCGCATGACGAAGGCCGAACTGGTCGAGGCGTTGAAGAAGGCGAACCGTCGAGAGAGTCGCGCCTGAGCCCCGATCCTCGATCCACGACGGGCGGTCCGCCGCTACCCCGGACGGTGTCGGCGCTCTACATCGTCAGCGTTGACTCCGACGCGCGTGCGTGGGTTGCGGCGTTTGCCTCGGCGTGGCGTCGACGGACGCGCTCCCAAGCAACGAACCCCGTGCCGACGAGACGAGCGACACCCAGACCGTGTGATCACTGCGCGCTCGGGGTAGTACCGGTTCATCGCCCGACGACGGTGTGGGGCGGCGGCTCCCGGTCCTGTCACCGGTCGAAGGAGCAACGATGGAACGCAAGCCCGACGTCGGAAAGCCCAACGACGATGAGACGACGCTCCCGCCCGCGGAGGAAGACGGCACCACCGACCCGCGCGACGTCGACAAGGTCGGGACGGACGCCGAGGAACGGACGATCGACTACACCCCGCCCGTCACCAAGGGAGGGGACGCTGAGAACGCCGGCGGATTCCCGTCCGACGGAAGCGACTGACCGCGGATATCGACCCCCACACGTGCATCAGCTTGAACGACGCTCGTGTGGTCGGTGTTCGTGGCAATCGGACCGACTCGGAGCCGGTCACGAATCGGCTTGGGTCACCACGACTTTGCCCGTGCGACCGGAGAGGAACAGTTCGAAGGCGTCGGCGATCTCCGCGACCGGCCGGGTGTGAGTGATCACCTGGGCGAGTTCGTGGCGGTGCGCGAGCAGGAGAGCCAGGTTGGTGCCCATCTCGTCGAACCGGAAGTACTCGCTGCCCAGGATGGCGTGCTCGGGCGAGATGAGGTCGGCGGACACGTCGAGGGTGAGTCCCTCGCCGTGTCCCACACACACGAGAACACCTCGCCGGCCCAGCAGGTCCAGGGCTGCCCGGCGTGCGGGTTCCCTGCCGGTCGAGTCGAACGCGACGTCGATGTCCGACAGCCCGGCGCGGGTGGTGTCGCGTGATGCATCGACGGGGCGGCCGCCGAGCCGCTCTGCGTACTCCAGCCGCCACGGAGCGACGTCGCTGACGTGAATCGGAACGTCGCCGCCCAGGACAAGCTTCGCCATGACGAGCAGGCCGAGGCCGATAGGCCCGGCACCGGCGATGTAGACGGTCTCGATGTCGGGACGGACCAGTCCTGCTCGTCCCAGGGCGTGTCCGCTGGTGCCCATCACGTCCAGGAGGAGGGTGGCCTCTACCGCGGTCACGTCGAGGCCGACGGCGAAGAAGTTGCTCTCGTGCACGATCTCGTACGGGCCGTAGCCGCCGTCGTGGTCGAACCCCATGTCCGCACGCTTGGCGGTGCACTGGTTGGTGAAGCCCGAACGGCAGTTGCGACACCTGCCGCAGTAGTCCATGAGGAAGACCGCGCCGCGCGTACCGACGCCAACCGTGGTGCCGACACCGGCCTCGACGACGCTGCCGACAGCCTCGTGCCCCGGTACGACGACTGACCCGTTGTAGTACTGCCCGCGGTCGGAGCCGCAAATGGCGTTGGCTTCGACGCGGAGCAGCAGTTGACCCGGGCCAGGGTCGGGGTATTCACGCTCGGCGAACGTGATCGAGCCGTCTCCGGCGAAGCGAGGGGCCAACGCGGTCACAGGCATGGCCGGTCTCCTTGACGGTGGCAGCAGCAGGGCATGTCAGGAGGAACCGTAGTTGCCTCGGCGCAGGAGGGACTTCAGCAGTCAGGTGGCTCGACGCACGCGAGACTCGATACCCTCCGCCGTGGCCAACTTCACTGTCGCATACGTGAATCCAGGGAATGGCGCAGAGCCGATCGCGCGCCGATACCGCGGCGACGACTCGTATCTCGTCCTTCCGTCAGGTGCGCTGCAGGTCGAGAGTTCGGACGACGGCAGCGTCACGCGCGTCATCTATGCGCCGACAGCCTGGATCTCCGTGACCGAGGACCCGCTGTCTCACATGGTTGCGCTGCGCCGTCGTCGCGCAACGGATCAGTGAGTCGGTGTCGGGGCCGGCGTCCGAGACCGCGGCGCCGGCACCAGCCGCATCAGAACACGCGGCGGCGAGTCCCACCGATGGGGACCAGATTCACGACCAGGCCGACGACGACCAGCGCGATACCGATCCACAACAGCACGCTCAGCTTCGCCACCAACAGGGCCAAGACAATGAGAACGACGCCCAAGATGATCACGGTGTTGCTCCTCTGAACCCCCGTCCGGCCAGTGTGACCGATGAAGGTGCTACCCACCGGCGGAGGGGCTCAAACACGAGTCGGTCAGCGACCGGTCGCTCATGACACGCAGTCCGACCAGCGACAAGGTGGTAGGCCTAGACGACTGGACCGTTCGGATCGTCGGCGCGCGGCTCCATGACCGTGGTCCGTCCGTCACGCTGGATGACGTCCGTGCGACGACGCGTCACGAGGAGCGCAAGCGAAATGACCAACCCGACGACACCGACGATCATGAGGATCACCCCGACGGTGTCGATGCTGATGCCGCTCACACTGGCTGACACCGCGAACTTCAAGATCGCACCTACGGCGATCAGCAACAAGCTCAATCCGATACGCATGCATATCCTCCCGATCGGTAGCCCCGCGCCGACCATTGGAGCACACAATGTGCGATGCGAGGGAGGATGTGCCCATGAGCGCAGGCGATCCAGACCTGGACAGCGACCTCGTGCTCCTGGCCGGACTGTGGCTTCCCGGAGACATCTGGCGTCCAGTCGTCGGGGAGCTCACCGCCCTCGGCCACCGCGTGCACGTTCCCACGCTCCCTGGCACCGATGACGGCGATACCGCGGCGACTCTCGACGACCAGCTGAGCACGGTCCTGACGATGGTGGACGCGCTCCCGAACCCGATGCTCGTCGGGCACTCGGCCGCTGCGACGCTCGCCTGGCTGGCTGCGGACCGCCGACCCGAGCGGGTGAGCCGCGTGGCGATGGTGGGCGGGTTCCCCGGATCGAGCGACAGTCCCTACGCCGACTTCTTCCCGATCGCGGACGGGACGATGCCGTTCCCTGGCTGGGATCCGTTCGCCGGGCCGGATTCCGCGGACCTCGACGAGGCGGCCCGGGAGGCGATGGCGGCAGTCATGGTCTCGGTGCCGGAGAACGTCGCTCGAGGCGTGGTGCGGCTGGTCGATCAGCGCAGGTTCGAGGTGCCGGTGACCTTGGTGTGCCCGGAGTTCGACGTGACCGAAGCGCGCGCGTGGATCGCCGATGGCGAGGTGCCCGAGCTGGCGTCCGTGCTCGATCTGTCCTATGTCGACATCGATTCCGGGCATTGGCCGATGGTGACCTGTCCTGTCGTCCTCGCCCACCTGCTCGATGACATCGTCCGACAGAATCTCCGACCGGGATGAGCCAGCCGGGCTGATGGGCGATCGTGAGCCGTTCGGTTGCGACGGACGAAGCGCTCGGCTCGTGACCGCGTCGAACGAATCCTGATCGGCGGCGATTCACAGCGGACGGTAAACCCCTCGCCACCGTCGTGGTTCTCCGGCGATGCTGGCCGATGTGGACGAGGTCGAGGTCGTGGTGGCCCATGACGAGCGCGCAACCCTGCGTGTCGGTGACGTGTTCCTGAAGATCGACGCCGAGCAGACGCGTATCGACGTCGAGGTCGAGGCGATGGCCCTGGCACCGATCCCTACCCCTGAGGTGCTCTGGCGCAAGCCACCGGTCCTCGCGCTCGCCCGCGTCCCTGGGACGGCATTGGGCCGTCTCGGTGAGCCGTCGCCCGCTTCACCGGCGGCGTGGTCTGCAGCGGGTGCTGCTGTTCGTCGGTTGCACGACGCGCCGCTCCCGCCCTGGACCGGCCAGGCACTCGACGAGATCGCGTCGGAACTCGACGGCGAATGCGAATGGCTCGTCGCGAACGCGGTCCTGCCCGCCGACCTCGTCACGCGCAACCGGCGCGTAGCCGACAGGGCGCTTCGCCGGTGGACACCGGTGTTCACACACGGCGACCTGCAGATCACCCACGTGTTCGTCGACGGCGATCAGGTCACTGGCGTGATCGACTGGTCAGAGGCGCGCCAGGGTGACGCCCTGTACGACCTTGCGTCGTTGACACTCGGACATGAAGAGCACCTGGGCGACCTCCTGGCCGGTTACGGCGCCGACGTCGATCTCGACGTGATCCGCGGATGGTGGTCGTTGCGCAGTCTGCGGGCCGCCCGCTGGTTGATCGAGCACGGCTTCGACCCGGCCTCGCCCGGTTGCGAGTTCGATGTGTTGAGGTCCGCTCGGTGAGACTGACTCAGTCGCGCTGATCGAGAAGAAGCCGACACCAGGCGTCGTTCAGCCAGCTTTCGAACTGCGGCGGTGTCCAGCCACGGTCGACGACGAGAAGCACCCAGTACTCCGCGGAGTTCATGGTCCAGATGATGTCGGCCGCCTGTTCGTCGGACAGGTCGGCGCGCAGGCCACCCGCCGCCCGTAGGTCGGCCGCGAACAGGCGCATGTTGGCCGCTCGGCGATCGGCGATCTCGGTCCACAGAGCACGACATTCCGAGTCGACTGCAGCGGCATCTCGGAGGGCGACGAACACCGGCGCCAGTCGCTGCTGGATCGTCGTGATCGCCGCCGCATAGACGGCGATCTTCTGGCGCGCTGTGCTCGACGCCTGGACCTCCTTGACGTAGCTGCGCTGGTCGGCTGCGACCGGTCGATCGGTTCCCGAGATCGAGGTCTCGACCAACAGCCGCAGAATCGCCGGCTTCCGACCCACGGTGGCGTAGATGGTGTCGACCGCGACTCCCGCGCCCGCGGCGATCTCGGCCACCGTCGTGCTCGCGTAGCCGTGATTCACGAACAACTCACGGGCACTGGCCAGCACGGCCTGCCGAGTGGCGGCAGCCCGTTCAGCCCGCCGGGGCGAGTGATACCGCCGCTTCGCACCTGAGCCCTTGACGTCCTCGTCCATCGGTTCTACCGTCACCACTATTCGTCCGAAAACATTTCGGACTAATCTAGCGGAGGTTGTCGCCATGGTCTACGCATTCATCCAGGACGTCCCCATCGGCGAGGACCTGTACCGGCGCATCATCGCCGAGCTCGGCGACGAGCCCGTGGCAGGGTCGCTGCTCCACCTGTGCGTGCGAGAGCCGAACGGGAGCCTGCGCTACATCGACGTGTGGGAATCGGAGGAAGCGTGCGCGAGGGCCTTCGAGGAACGCATTCATCCAGCCGTAGACGCCGCCTTCGGTGGTCACCGTCCGGCGGGGGAGCCGGAGGTCCACCACCTCGACGTCATCCACGCCACCGGCGCGCTGCTCGAACCCGTCGGAGCCTAGGAGCGTCGCCGGCCACCTCGCGCCGGCTCGGGCCGCTAGTTCATGGCGGCCTGCCGAACCTGGTAGGCGGGATACAGCTCGGCCATTCTGGCGTCGGAGTCGCACCGTTCGCGACCGGCGATGTGGGCGGTGAGGTCTTCGACGTGGACCTGGATCCCTGCGCCGTATCCGGCGACCATGTGCAACGGCATCCCGCGCTCCTCGACGACGAGGACGGTCTGGTCGCCGTCGGCCGTCAGGGTGACCTCGGTGACGTGCGGGTCCGGGGTCGCTCGCGTTGGCGAGGCGCAGTCGCCGCGGTGGTTCACACACCTCGATCCTGACCGTGCCTTCCCACCCGCTGGCGAAGTAGTACGCGTGATACTCCCCGCCGAGACGGAGGTCGCCGTCGATCCGCCCGAGCCAGCGGGCCAGGCGCCGCGGATCCGTGATGGCCGACCACAGGTCCTCGATGCCGGTGTCGTACCGGTCCTCCATGCGGACGACGCCGCTGCCATCGGCGGCACCGAGTGTTCCCAGAATGCGCTGACGGTCGTTCTCGTTACTGGTCATCAGATTCTCCTTCGTTCGCGTTTCCCGCGGGCCACTTCGGTGTGCAGCGCATCCAGCCGCTGCTCCCACAGGACCCGGTATCGGCTCAACCATTCATCGACCTCGGCGAGCGGCTCCGGTCGAAGTGCGTAGATCCGCTGCTGCGCCTCCTGGCGGACATCGACCAGGCCTGCTTCCCGGAGCACGCGAAGGTGCCGTGACGTCCCTGGCCGGGCGATCGGCAGGAGCTGGGCGAGCTCGCCGGCCGTCGCCGGTCCGCGGGTCAGCGCCTCCACGATCGTCCGGCGACTCTCGTCCGCCAGTGCGCGCAACACGGCTTCCACGGACTCGACTGTACCCACATGGTTACGTAACCCACAAGGTACAGACGGGCAGTTCGGCGAGACGGGCCGGGCGAGAAGTGCGTTGTGAGACCTGCGCGGCCGCGCTACCGTCGATGCATGATCTGCGTCCAGCGCCCGATGATGTGCCCCTCCGGGGGCTAGTCGTCGTGCGCTGATCGCGCCCACCACTGACTGAGCCTCGCGCATGCGGGGCTGGCGGTTTCCGGCCTGCGGCGGGGCTGGATCGGATTAGAACATGCCGAGATTCGACGGCTCCTACTACGTGACGACAGCGATTCCGTACGTCAACGCCGCTCCCCATCTCGGCCACGCGCTCGAGTTCGTCCAGAGCGGACGTCTTGGCCCGACACCGGCGGCTGCGCGGCCAACCGGTTCGATTCCTCAGCGGGACCGACGACCACGCGCTCAAGAACGTCGCCGCGGCCACCCTCGCGGAGGTCCCGGTCGACGAGTTCGTCGCGGCCGGCGCCGACCGGTTCGAGGCCCTTCGTGACCTGCTCGACCTCTCCATCGACGACTTCATCCGGACCTCGTCGGATCCCCGCCACCGGCCGGGGGTCGAACTGTTGTGGCAGCAGTGCGCGTCGCGTGGGGACTTCTACCGCAGACGCTACGAGGGCCTCTATTGCACCGGATGCGAGCAGTTCTACACGCCGGCAGAACTCTCCGACGGCCGATGTCGCGAACACGGCACCATCGCCGAGCAGGTGACGGAGGAGAACTGGTTCTTCCGGTTGTCGACATACGCCGAGCCGATCGAAACCGCCATCACCAGCGGGCAGGTCCGCATCAACCCCGAGGCCAAGGCGAACGAGGTCCTCTCCTTCATCCGATCAGGACTGGCCGACATCAGCGTGTCCCGTCCGCGAGCACGTGCCAACGGCTGGGGCATCCCGGTGCCCGGTGACCCCGGCCAGGTCGTGTACGTGTGGTGGGACGCACTGGCCAACTACGTCACTGCGCTCGACTACGCCGCACCGGAACGTGGAACCTACCCACGGTGGTGGCTGCGAGCGGCCGAGCGGGTTCACGTCATCGGCAAGGGCATCTCCCGCTTCCACGCGGTGTACTGGCTCGGGCTCCTACTGTCCGCGGGCCAACCCCTGCCCACGACGATCCACGTCCATGACTACCTCAACCTGGGTGGAACGAAGCTGTCGAAGAGCGGCGGCAACGTCGTCGACCCCACGGAGGTCGTCGCTGTGTACGGAACCGATGCGCTGCGCTGGTGGCTCACGCGCGAGGTCCCGCTCCTCGGCGACACCGAATACCGCCATGAACGGCTGGTGGCCGCGTACAACGGTGATCTGGCCAACGGCCTGGGCAACCTCGTCAATCGCACCCTGACCCTCGTCGGCCGGCATATCGGCGGCCGGATCGACATCGACGACGAGGATCAGGTCGATGGCGACGGGTGGTCCTCACGCCCGCTGGACGAATCGATCGCCGAGCTGCCCGGCCTCGTCGACCGATCGTTGCGTGACGCGGACTTTCGTCAAGCCACCCTCGCCATCACGCGCACCGTCGATGTGGCCAACCGGTTCATGAACGCGAGCGCACCGTGGACGCTGGCGAAGGCGCCCGGCCCAGAAGCTCGGCAGCAGCTGTCTCGCGTTCTCAGTCGCGCGGTCGTGGCGTGTCGCACCCTGGCCAGGGAGGTAGCACCGTTCACGCCGACCAGCGCGGCCTCCCTCGCCGATCAGCTCGGAACCGGTGACACGGTCCTACCCGGGGAGTTGGTCTTCCCGCGTATCCCGCCAGTCGCCACTGACGGCTGACAACTCCGCGTCGGGCGACGCATGACTGGTACGAACGGCGTGCCTCCAGCCGTCAGTTGTCGGTATGGCTCACGATGTTGACGACGGTCCCGTCGGGCGCACGGACGAGGAAGCGGCGTACTCCCCACGACTCCGTCGTCAGCGGGTGGACGATCTCGAGGCCACGGCGCTGCGCTTCGGCGTAGGCCTCCTCCACCTGGTCGCCGACGTGAACCGAGATGGCGGAATCGACAGGTGAGGTCGCATCCCGCGTCACCAACTGGACGACGGCTCGGCCGTCGGGGGACTGGAGATTGGCGACCCAGCCCATGTTGAACGCCTCGACGGTGAGTCCGAGGAAGCCCGCGTAGAACTCGCGAGCCTCGTCGATGTCGGGGACCGCGAGGTTCGCCGTGATACCGGTGGGCTTCATCGAAACCGTTCCTCCCGTTGACGAGATCGATCGTGCTTCCCTGGCAGCGTAAACCCGTCGGCCCGGCTCGGGGCGTCGGGTTTCGGCGCACCTCGCGATGGGCGGCGATTCTCGCCCGACGGTTGCGGCTAGAGCAGCGTGGCGCAGTTCCAGTCGTCGAACGCTTGAGCGAGGCACTCGAGTTTGGCGAGCCAGTAGCTTGGCGCGGCTCCGTCGTGAGCATCCTGGAGGGGGACGAGGATCCAGTAGATGATGCCTGCGCGGTAGTCCTGGCAGAGCTGGTCCCAGGTGTAGTCGGTCACTCCTCCGGCGACCAGTGCGTCGAAGTAGCGGTGCAGGATCTCTGCTTCGCGATCGCCGTCCTCGCGCTGTTCCCGGGTCCAGAACGTCGCACACAGGTTCACCAGGTCGAAGGCGCCGATGTTGCCGGTGGGGCACTGCCGATCCAGCAGAACGGCCGTGCCGTGGGCTGGCTCGTCGGGCACGAGGAAGTTCGCGAAATACGTGTCTCCGTGCATCAGCGTGAGGCTCTTGCGAGTCCGTACGCGGTCCTGCATGTAGATCTGCCAATGGCTGGCGAAACCGGCGAACACCCTGCTCGACGACACGCCGCGCGTCGCGGGGGATCGGATGGCCCTGGTCGGCGCCGACGGACTCCCAGGACGTGCTGCGATGTCGCTCGTACTCCGACCATCGAGTGGTGTCGCCGTTGAAGGCCAACAGGCGGAAAGATCCCGTCCCGCAGCAGCGGGTTGTCCCACCAGTACGCGTGGAGGCGGGCAAGGGTGTCCACCACCTGCTCGATGCTGGTGGCGGGTGGGACGTCGCCCGCGACCTGGCTGTCGGTGTCGGCGGTGGCGGCGTGATGGGTCGCCCCGAGATCTGCGAGGAGGATCTGCGAATCGCCGGTCACCATGTCGTACCGGGCGCCGTAGCTGCTCGGCACGATGTCGGGAAGCCCGCTGATCGTGCGGTAGAACTGCACTTCCTGGGCACCGCCGGCCACGGCCCACGCGACCGGCAGGTTCTCCTTGAGCACGAGTGTCCCCGGGGCAGTCGGTGATGCATCGGGCGAGTACCGCATGCGGAGCCGCGTGACGTGTGAGGTGTGCCCACCGAGCGGCTCCTCGACCAGATCGCTCACGCGGCCGGTGGTGAGGTAGCCGGTCGACCTCAGCAACCCTTCGACGCGGGTCGCGGTGTTGTCGGCCATCGTGATCATCTCCATGACGTCGAGAAGCGTGCTCGGTGACGGGTCGCCGGCGAGCGGGATCGCAGCGGTGAAGGCGAGAAGTCGCTTGCGGAGGCGCTCGTCGTGCTCCCGCTCGTCGACCGACGAGCCGCGATCTCTTCGTAGTAGCGCAGCGTCCGCACGCTGACACCAGCCGCTCGAGCCAGGTCTCCGATCGCCCACTGCGTATCCATACCGAGGACGCTAGGACCTGCCGCAACGGCAGTTGCAAGCTCATTTCGGTCTCTCAGGTCTTCACGGACCTGAGCGAGCCGACCGGCTTGTCGCCGGCATGGAACCGGGGCGAGCTCAGACGTCCTTGTACAAACAGAACGGGTGTCCGGCGGGGTCGTAGACGACCCGCACGTCGTCCTGTGGTTGGTACTCGGCCACTGTCGCGCCCAGTGCGACTGCTGCTGCCACCGCGGCTTCGACGTCGACGGCACCGATGTCGAGATGAAGCATCATCTGCTGCCGGTCAGGCACCGCCGGCCAGGTCGGGGGTTCGTAGATGGACTCGGTCTGGAACGCGAGATTCGCCGATGCGCCGGGAATGCCCATCGTGCACCAGTCCTCGTCGTCCTCGTGCAACGGCCACCCGAGGAGATCGCGATAGAAGTGGGCGAGCGGTCTCGCCTTCGGCGCGTTGAGCACCACGCCGATCCAGCCCGACAGATGAGGTCGATCGTCAGTCTCCGCCATGAGCCGACTGTGCCAGCCCGGGTCGGTGGTGTCGATCGATTCGGCTCCATGGCCGCCTCGCAACCGGCGGTCGCGAGACCGGGTCATCGCTCCGCGGGATCGCCTGGTTCCGCGTCCACACACACGGTGAGCGCCTGCGGGAGCAACACTGCGCTGAGGACGCGACACTCACCGGCCACGTCACCGTCGATCTGGCACTTGTCGGGACCGTTCAGCTCGACGCGGACCCGCCGTCCGTGCCACATGTCGACCTGGTCGTCGCGGGCCGGGCGGCGAGTGACCAACCGTGCCAGACCTTCACCCAGTGGGTCGGTCGCTGCGGCGAGGCCACGTACACATGCAGGAAGCCGTCGTCGGCCGTGGCCCCCGGGATGAGCGTGATCCCGCCGGTGAGGTCGCCCACGTTGCCGATCACGCAGAGCATGGCGTCCCGGCGACGTGCTCGTTGACCGTCGACACTGATGTCCACCTTCATGGGCAGTCGGCCCATCGCCTTACGGGCGGCAACGAAGTAGGCGGCGGAACCGATCGCGGACTTCAGTTTGGGATCGACGACGTCCATGATCATCGCGTCGAGCCCGACCCCTGCCATCACGGCGAAGCGCTCGGGGTCGCGCTCGTCGATGGTGAGCTCGACCATGTCGATCGCGCGCCGCGCCGAACCCAACGCCACGTCGAGCGCGCGCGCCGTGTCGAGTGGCAGCGCGAGATTGCGCGCCAGCAGGTTGCCGGTGCCCGCGGGCACGATGCCCAGTGGGATCGACTCTCCGGCGAGCTCACCGGCCACGGCGCGGACCGTCCCGTCGCCCCCGGCGACGATGACGAGATCGACCTGGTGGGAGATCGCCTCGCCGGCCATCTCACGGCCGGGATCGTCCTCGCGGGTCGGCAGCCAATGATGTCCGTGCCACCCGGCGTCCTCCAGTCGGGCGCGGGTGACATCGACGAAGTCGTCGGCACCTTCGTCGGGTTGTAGATGACGGCGCACGTCCGGTTGCCGGCCGAAGCCTGCACGGCCGGACGTTCTCGCTGCGAAGCTGGCTGCCATTGCCGACCTCCGATCGTGTGTCTGGGTCCGAGTACGCGGAGGCGGAGCATGTCAGGCTCGCGCCGACGTGGCAAGCGCAGGTGCTCGCCGCAGGCACGCGCCGCTGGTGCACATCCCAGGGCGAGTATCAGGCCGTTGATATCTGCGCACGAATGTGGTCCAGGCGGGACGAATGACGTGATCGACCCGAGCGCCGCCCGATCTTCGTGCGCTCGACCGCGCGATGCGAATGACGTCGCGGGCTCAGCGCAGCGGTGAGTCGCTGGTCGGATCGAGGTACACGGAGTCGATGTGGTCGACGAGCGAACCGTCGAGTTCTGATGCGGTCTTCGCCGCGATCCAGTCGGGGTCGGCACGGAACGCATCCCAGGACTCGACGGCCGCCTCCCGGTCAGGGAAGGCCAGCAGGTACACGAGCCGGTCCGTCCGCGCGGGTTCGTCGGTCGGCGCGAAGAACCCGACCAGCTCGATGCCGTGCCGGGCGAACAACCCGAACGTGTGGTCGTGGAAGCGGCGATGCAGAGCCGCCAGCTTGCCGGGGGCTGCGTGGTACGTGCGGAGCTCGAAGACGCGCTCGCCGGTCATGGTCCATCCTCAGCGTCGGGTGCGGTGGGTCGATCGTTCCGGGTCCATCCAACGCCATGGGTGCTCGCGTCTGTCGCGAGCCTCGGCTGACGTTGTCGCCGGCGAGGCTTGACACATGTCGATATGGGTATATGTTTTCGCCATGGCCCGAGCAGCAACGACCGCAGACGCGTTCAACGCGATCGCCGAGCCCCGTCGGCGACAGATCCTGGACGTGTTGGCCGAGGGGGAGCGGCCGGTCAACGACCTGGTGGAGCTCATGGGTCTGGCCCAGCCGCAGGTCTCGAAACACCTGCGGGTGTTGAGGGAAGTGGGGCTGGTCGACGTGCGTGAGGAAGGACGACAGCGGATGTACCGACTCAACGGCGGTCCGCTCAAGCCGATCCATGACTGGATCCGGCGCTACGAACGGTCGTGGTCCGAACGCTTCGACCGGATGGATGTCGTGTTGGAAGAACTCAAGGGACAGGAGCAGGGAGATGGTGGCAGTGAGTAGTACCGGAAGCGCGGTGGTGACGCTCCCGACGGAGACGCAGATCCTGATCACTCGCGACTTCGATGCGCCGAGGCACCTGGTGTACCGGGCGCTGACGACACCGGAGTTGATCAAACGCTGGTGGAGCGGCGACAAGGGAAACGTGACGAGTGCCGAGGTCGACCTGCGCGTCGGCGGCACGTGGCGCTACGTGATGGTCGCGAACGGGGGATTCGAGGTGGCGTTCCACGGGGAGTTCCGCGAGATCGTCGAGAACGAGCGGATCGTGTGCACCGAGGTGTTCGAGGGCATTCCGGAAGGGTCGGTCGACGGAGACGTGGTCGACACCTACACGCTCACCGAGCACGACGGCCGGACGACGATGCGACTGCTCGCCGACCATCCGAGCCGCGAAGTCCGCGACATGGTGATCGATTCGGGCATGGAGGGTGGCATGCAGACCTCGTACGACGCGCTCGAACTCGTCGCCCGCTCGCTCACCTGACGGCGGCACGGCGAGGCGGAGGATCGCTCGGTGGGTCGGTCTCAGCCGGCCTTCCGGGCGATCCAGCTCGCCCGGAGCGTGTCCTCGTCGGCCGGGTCGGACGAGTACTCGTCGGTGGTCTCGACCCGGTCGAATCCGGCGTGTGCCAAGGCATCACGGAGGAACGCGTCACCGAAGAAGTACTGGCGATGCACCTCGACGAACGTGTCCCCGTCCCGGTCTCTCGTCATTTCGACTCGGGTGTCGCAGGTACGAGCAGCGACGTCCACGTCGCTGGAGATGCGGAACCTGTATCCGCCGTCCTCGCCTTCGACCGTCGGATTGGCGGCGGTGAAGGCCATCATGGCGTCGGTGTGGAGATCGAAGACGAGCCATCCGGCCGGGCGCAGGTGGGCCGCGAGAGCGGCAAGGGTCAGGCGCAGACCGGCCGGCGACAGGTAGTTCAGCCCGTCGAACGTCGACACCGCGGCGTCGAAGACCCCGTCGACCTCGAGGTCGGGCAGCGTCTGCCGGAGCAACGGCACTCGCGAACCCAGAAGCCTCGCGCGCGCGGGCGAGCATCGCGTCGGACGCGTCGACACCCGTCACCTCGTACCCGGACGCGACGAGTTCGTGGGTCATCAGACCCGTCCCGCAACACACGTCCAGGACCGAACGCACACCGACATCGTCGGTCTGCCACAGCTCGTTGCAGGTACGAGCACCATCGTTCGTAGCTGGGGTCCACGACGATCTCGTCGTAGACCCCAGCCAGACGCGAGTACGGAGCCGAACGCTCGGTCCTGCCGGTCGACGCGCTGGGGATCGAACTGCTCAGATGCCGAGGACCTTGGCCTTGGCGGCTGCGAACTCCTCGTCCGACAGCACACCTTGACCGTGCAGGGCCGCCAGCTGGTTGATGCGGCCGGCCAGGTCGTCCTCGGCCGGCGCGGCAGCGGGGCGGCGGGTGCGGCTGGTGCCGGTGCCGGCTCCGCGTACTGCGGCTGCTGCTCGGCCTGCTGCTGGTCGTACTTGTTGGCCTGCCGGCGCGCGACGCGCCCGGAGACGGCCGTGGCCGTTCCGGCGACGACCGCAGTGCGGGTCGCCATGCGAAGAAGTCCCATGGTGAATGCCTCTCGATTGGTTGAGTGTGGAGACCGGGTCTAGCTGTCTGCGAGAACAGCCTCGACGACGTCGGCGGGGAGCCGGATCTGGTCGATCACGAAGCCGTCGGAGTCGCGAACCGCGCCCACGAACCGCTCCGCCCACGCGTTCTCGAAGGCGATGAGCAACGCGGAGCTGTCGAGCGGGAGGTCATCGCTGACTTCCTCGGCATCCTCGGGGCCGAGGGCACCGGCCTCGGCGACGTCGATGGCGACGTAGCCGGCACCGACCTCGGGGTCGAGGTCGCCGATGTCGATCGTGGTGGTCACCCCGTCGGCGTCCTTGATGACGAACAGCAGGTCGAGCACGCGAACGATCCCGCTCTCGACGAGTTCGGCGATGGCTGGCGCGACTCCACCACTGAAATGGTTACCGGGGAACCCGATGATGACGATGTCGACAGGTCCGACTGCCATGATGCCTCCTGGTTGAGTGTCAATCGGTCGGCGTGTTCTACGCTCGCTCAACCGCTCCGGGAGCATATCCACTCGGGTCCTCGACGGACAGAGGGCTGACGTGGACCGGTCAGGTCCTTTCGCTTGCCGGACAGGAATTCCAGGAATCTTCGCCTTCCCGTCGCCCGACTACGGTTGCGCGGTCTTCGTGCTCGGTCCTCAGGCGACGTCGACCGACCCGCTGCGGTGTCCGAGCTCCGTCGCGTGGAGGCGCCGCACCTTCTCGGCGCGTTCACGGCGCATCAAGCGCCGGGGGTCCCGGTCGGCGTCCATCGTGGGTGGTCCGCCCACATGGAGGAGCATGTACGTCAGCCTCCACCCGACCCGGTAGCGAACGGTCAGTCCGGCGTTCTCAGGGTTGCGGGCCATGTGGTCGTTCACGTCCGATCGTCGATGATGCGATGTGCAAGGTGTCTTGCATGCACGATTAAATCGTGCACTATTCTAGTAGCACGATACCATCATTCGAGTCCGCTCGATCCGCCAGCCAGGAGTTCCGAGTGCCAGCAGCAGAGTCGAGCAGTTCCCGACGACCGGGGTCCCGGCCGGCCGATCCGTTGGCTCTCGAGCGACAGGTGTGCTTCGCGCTCGCGGTTGCCTCGAGGAGCGTTCTCGCGATCTATCGCCCGCTTCTCGACCCGCTCGGCCTCACGCATCCGCAGTACCTGGTGATGCTGGCCCTCTGGGGCGCGTCACCGCTCTCCGTGAGAGAGCTCGGTGACGCACTCCAGCTCGATTCCGCCACGCTGTCGCCGCTGTTGAAACGACTGGAGTCGGCAGGTCTGATCACCCGGACCCGCAATAACGGTGACGAGCGGCGCGTCGACATCGAGCTCACGTCCGACGGGCGGGCACTGCGAGAGCAGGCGTTCGCGATTCCGCCTGCCGTCATCGAGCGGCTCGGCATGCCGATCGACGAACTGGAGGACTTGCACCGCGCGCTCACTCGCGTCATCGCAGCGGCCGTGTCGGAGTCCTAGCCGTGGCTGCTGACGTCGGCCTGAGCCTCGGTGACGGTCAGCTCGGCGGTGGGATCCGCCTCCAGCCGCTCGTCCGGAATCGTGTCGCCGCTGCGCACAGAGCGGCCGTACGTGCCGTCGGCGAGCCTCCGGTCCGCACGGTCGATCGCCGCGAGCCGCTCGCGGAGACTGGTCGCGACCGCATCGTCCACGCCCTCGAAGGTGAGCTCCTGCGCGGTGTCACCCGAGTCGCCTGGATCGTCCTCGTCCGACCGTTCCTCCGAGCCGGTGGTCTCGCTCGCCCTCAGCATCGTGCCGATCCGTTCCCGTTCGGCCGACAGCAGTTCCCTGGCCCGTTCTGCATCCATGCTCAGTTCTCCTCGTCCTGGGCGTCCTGCCACGGTTCGGCGGGCGGTTCGTTGGCGTCCTCGGCGGTGTTCGCATCCCGGGTCGGAGCATTGTTCTCGAACGGTCCGGTGGGGGTGGGGACGGCGTCGTCGGGGTCGACGCCACTCTCGCCATCGCTTTCCTGCGACGACACCGAGTCCGACGGCGTGATGTGTGGTTCGTACCCTGCGTCAGCGTCGGCTGCATCGTCTGATGAGCGTGTCATGCCCGTTCTCCTCTGCGTCGGCGGTTCGCGGGTCGCCGGTTCGGCATCGACGGCCACCCGGTTCGTCTGCGAGCGGCTACCCCGGTGCGGTGCGGCCAAACACGACGTCGGCGACCGCTTCGAGCAGTCTGTCGACGTCATCGGCATCCGTATAGGGCGCCAACCCAGCACGTACCGCGCCCTCGGCGCCCAGCCCGAGACGATCGGCGGCCTCGATGGCGTAGAACGAGCCGGCCGGAGCATTCACGCCGACGGTCGGCGAGCGCTCGGGACACCGCCGGCGGCTCGACTCCGTCGACCGTGAAGAGGGCGGTCGGGGTGCGACGCGACGGTGATCCGAGCACCCGCACGCGCGGGAGCGCGGCCAGACCCCTGAGCAGTCGTCCGAAGAGGGCGGTCTCGTGGTCCTCCAACGCGGCCATCGATCGGAGGAGCCGACGGCGACGATCGCCCGGCCCGTCGACCAGGGCGGCGAGGAAGTCGATCGCGGCCGTCGTGCCGGCGAGCAGTTCGTAGGGCAGCGTCCCGAGTTCGAACCGTTCGGGCACGGCGTCGGTCGAGGGCCGGAGCTTGTCGGGGTGCAGGGACTCGAGCAGGCTCGGACCGGCCGCCAGCACGCCGCAGTGCGGCCCGAGGAACTTGTACGGCGAACACAGGTAGGCATCGGCGGCGAAGGCCACGACATCGACGGGTGCGTGCGGGGTCAGGTGCACGCCGTCGACGACGAAGGTCGCCCCGACGGCATGTGCCACAGCCGCGATCGTCGGCAGGTCCGGCCGGGTGCCCACGAGGTTGCTCGCGCCGGTCACCGCCACGACGCGGGTCCGATCGGAGAGCACCGACGTGAACGCCTCCGACGGGAGCTCCCCGGTGACGGGGTCGGGCTCAGCGAACCGGACGACGGCGCCGACGGAGGCGGCGGCCTGGATCCACGGCCGCACGTTCGCGTCGTGGTCCAGGCCGGTCACGACCACCTCGTCGCCGGCGCTCCAGGTCTTCGCCATCGCTCGGGAGAGCTCGTAGCACAGGGCGGTCATGCTGCGTCCGAAGACGATGCCGCCCGGGTCCGAACCGAGCAGATCGGCGACCGCTGCGCGGGCGCCGCGCACCACCTCGTCCGCGCGCCGGGACGCCGCGGTCACCGGTCCTCGATTGGAGATACCGGCGGTCAGGGTCGCGGCGACGGCATCAGCGACCGAACGTGGGACCTGCGAACCACCGGGACCGTCGAAGTAGGCGGTCCCGTCCTCGAGCGCGGGGAACGCCGCCCGTACGCCTGCGACGTCGTACGTCACTCGCCACCTCCTGCTGCTCGACCGGCAGGTTACGGGGGTGCAGCGGGCAGTGCAGCCGGCAGCCCGTCGGCGGCCCGTCGGCGGCCGACGGTGAGCACCGACGTCGCGCTACTCTCGGCCATGCCCACCAAGATCACTGTCATCTACGACAACCCCGTCGACCCGGCCGCGTTCGAGACCGGATATGCCGACGGTCAGGTCGCCCTGGCCAGGGCGCTTCCCGGCCTGCAGTCCATCGAGACGTCCAAGGTCTGGCCCAAGGAAGACGGGACGCCCACACCGAAGTACCGCATGGTCGATCTCTACTTCCCCGACTACGACACCGCCAGCGCCGCCGTGACGACCCCGGAGGCCGCGGCCCTGTTCCCGAGCATCTTCGGCCTGGCCACAGGTGGCGTCACGATCCTGTTCTCCGACGTCGAGGAGACCTGACCGCGGCGCCGGAGCCCATCCGGTTCAGGCCGCCTCGGGCTCCGCGCCGTAGGTGGCCAGCGCCCAGATGATGAAGATGTCGAGGGCGATGAGAAGGACCGACCAGATCGGGTAGTACGGCAGGCTCGCGAAACTCACCATCGCCGAGATGAACACGACGATGATGCCGAGGACGCGTCCGATCACCTTGCCGGCGACGAGCGCGACGCCGAACTTCCATGTGCGTGACTCGCGGTGCACCTGCTCGCTCATGCTGACCTCCGAGTCACTCAGTGAGAGCTGACAGGTCAGGATGCCGCTGAGAACGTCCGCGTGCCATCACCCCCGCGCGGACCGATTCCGGCGTGTCGTCGGCTCACACCGGCGGCGGGCCGACCGAGGTCGGCAGCTCGGTGGTCTCCGGGGCGTCGGTGAGATCGACGACCGGGGCACCGGCAGGCGCGCGCAGCCAGGCGATCACCAGCAGCAGGACGACCGCGATGATCCCGATCGTGAGGATCACCGCCAGCGACGGGTTCGACCAGAGCACGAGGACCAGCGTCGCGATGCCCAGCACACCGGCGATCAGGGCGGTGCGATAGGTGCTCACGAACCTCCCGACGGGGCCACCGGCCCACCGTCCGGTGGCCCGACGTGGAACCGACACGACGACGCGGCGGATGCCGCGGGCGGCATGCGACGGTCCGCTCACCCACGCGATGAACGCGATGACCAACGTCACGACGAGCACCGTGCGCAGGCCGGCCCGGAGGAAGCGGACGAGGGTGTCGAACATGTTGCCCGCGGTCGTCTGGTCGAGATAGACGCCCGGCAGGCTGTTCAGGTAGACCCCGCGGCTGATGATCAGCGCCAAGGCCAGGACGAGCATCGCGCCCGCCACGCAGAGAGCACTCGCGATGACGGTGCGGCGGCGGTGCCGGGACAGGGCGATCGCTCCGAGGTAGAGCACGAGCGCGATCCAGGGCAGCCAGTTCGCCGCCGCGTTCAACGCCTTCGTGTAGCCACGGAAGTTGTGAGCCTGGCTGATCTGGGCGACCTCGATCTGCGTGTTGACGGTGGGCACGTTCGCAGCGAGGGCGAAGCCGGAGTCGACCAACTGGGTCTTGACGGCGGCGACGACCGGGGCAAGGTCGAGGTAGACCGTGCCGTTGCGCACCTGCAGGGCCGTGCCGGCGTTCTGGCCGGTGAGGTTGGCGGCGATCTGGGTGTGCGCGGTCCGATTCAGCGTGTCCCACAGCGTCAGGAACGCCTGGCTGTTGACGAACTCGGTGGCAGCTTTGTCGACGAGGTTGTTGGCGGCCGCGGCCAGCGGGGCGGCGAGGATGTCGGCCCGAGGGGGCAGCACCTGCCGGGCCAGCGCCGCGACGTCGACGTTCTTGGCGAACTCGGCGTCGATCGCCGCGACGACCGCCGACTTCACCCCGGCGTCACGAGCCAGCGGCGCGACGGTCTCGACGTACCGGTCGGTGTTGAGCAGGATGTTCCGCCCCCAGATCGCGGGGGGAGCCAACAACGCCAGCACCGTCGCCAGGATGAGGAGAACGACGACGACCGCCGACCGGATGCCTCGAGAGACCGCGTTGCCCGGCTGGAGCCGGCTCGTCAACTCGGCGTTCTGCGCCTGCAGGAGCTGCACCTGAGACTGGAGCGCCGCCACATCGGGCGAATTCGGAATCGGGGAGTCTGGGTTGGTCATGGCGGGCCTCTCCGATTCGAGCTGGGACGGTGGGCGCGCTCCCGGCCGAACGCACCGACTGCCGCCGCGTCCCCAGCGTGGTTCATCGCCGATGCGCAGACATCACTCATCCGGGATGACACGGCGAGCACTGACAGTATCGGGCAACCCCACCGTGCCGGCTCAGGTCCGCGCGTTGCCCAGACGCTCGAGTGCGCTGTCGACGTCGAGCTCGCCCTCGGCGAGAGCGGCGATCACCTGTCGCCGGCTCTCGTTCCGTGGCACGGGAGCCGGCGAGATCTCCAAGGCGGCCAGCAGGTCGTCGAGGCGGGCACGCGCGGTCGGGTAGCTCACTCCGAGGTGTCGTTCGAGTTCCTTGGCGTTCCCACGAGAGGCCAGGAACACTCGCAGGAGCGATCGCTGCTCGTCGTCAAGACCGCAGAACTCACAGGAACTGAAGTTGCCGCGCACCTCGGTTCCGCAGCTGTCGCAGGCCAGGCCGGTGACGTGCAACCGCTCGCTGCACGTGGGGCAGGTCTGTGGAGTGGCGTGGCGGTGGCGGCCGGTCACGACTCGGCCAGTTCGACGGTGACCTCGCCAGGCGTCCCGCCGATCTCGAGCGACGCCGCTCCGGAGCCGATCGTCCAGACGCCGCGTCCCGTCTTCGGGATCTCGTCCGCCACCTTGATCCTCGTCGCGCACGTCAGGGTGATCTGCACGTCGGACTCCGGGTGAATGCCGAGGCGTAGATGGCCGACGTTCGCCACGATGCGGGACTCGCCGCGCACGAGTGCCTGGATGTCACAGTCGCCGACGTTGAAGATGCCTTGCAGCGAGCCCTGGACACCACGCAGGCTCACTGATGGGCTGTTGGCCTCGAAGAGGAGGTCTACGTCGCGGGGGAGCACGAGGAGGCCCTCGTCGCCGAGCTCGCCCTGCACCTCGAACCCATCGCCGACCTCCTCGATCGACGCGCTGTGAGGTCCTTCCAGGTACGGCTCGTCGGCGTCGACGACGCCGACGGCGTTGATCATGCCGCGGCTGCTGAGCCGCACGCTCACGGTCTTTGCACCGGCGCTCGTCGGGTCGATGGAGTCCAGGGCGGGCAGGAGCCGGGTCGGCGCGGGCATGGCGTGGGTGGTGTCGTCCGGCTCGGGCTGCGGTCGGGGATCGGGTGCGGGCCGGGGATCGGGTGCGGCGGGGTCAGAGCGGATCTCGTCGAGTGCGGCGAGCTGCTGATCGGCCTCGTCCATCGAGATCAGACCTTGGGTCAGCTGTACCAGTACTGCGCGCTGGGCGTCATTGGACATGGCAATCAGTAAAGCGATGATTATCAGAATGTCAATGATCATCCCGTTGTGATTATCACTTGATCAGCTGCAGACGGTTCGGTGCCGGTCCGACTCGTGGGGTGCGGCGCCCGTCCGGTCGACGCGTCGGCAGTGCGTGCCGTCGCCCGGTCCTTACGCCGGCGTAATCCCGAACCGGCAATCGAGGCGTCCGACGGGCACGAATCAACCCCCGACAGTCACCTACGACTCAAGGATCTGATTCAGATGTTCGCCATCATCAAGAAGCCCCGGATCGTCTTCGCCGGACTCGCCTTTTCCGCCCTTCTCGCCGCGCCCGCGCTCGCCGGCTGCAGTTCGTCCGACAGCGCCTCGGCCAGCCCCGCCTCATCGAGCGCGTCGGCGTCGCCCGCCGCACAGATCGACCACCTGACCGGGCAGAGCACCGGGGTCAAGCTCGACTCCGGCTTCACCGACGCCCTCGCCAGCCTGAAGCTCACGCCGGGTGTCCTCGGCTCGGCCAAGCTCACGGACGGATCGCTGGTGTTCCCGATCACCGGCGGCAACGTCACGTACTACACCCCTGGCACGGTGACGCCGTACGTGCAGGGCGACATCCAGCACAACGGCTCCGGCTTCTCGCTGACCGCCGGGTCCACCAAGGTCGACCTGCAGAACTTCGACATCGACCCGGGAACGTCCAAGCTCTACGGGGATGTCTCCGTCAACGGCAAGTCCGCCGCCACGCACGCGTTCCTCTTCGACCTGGACGGCAACACGCTCAAGCCCCTCCAGACCGGGGCAGACGACACGGCGATCCTCGAGGGGACTCGCGTCCTGATCTCGGCCGACGCCGCCGACCTGCTGAACAAGACGTTCAAGACCGACGCGGTCAAGGCCGGTCTGCTGGTCGGGATCGCGAAGATCACCGTCAACACCAAGTAGGCCGAGGGGTTCGGCAGGGCCAGGAGCCTTGCCCCGATCCTCAGCCCGCTGATGGATCCGCGTCGGGCTCCGGGACCTCCGGGGCGCCGTCGCGGTCATCACGGTCCGCCCACTCGATGAGCGGGTCGATGGAGAACACGGCATCGTCCATCCCTGCATGAAGATCGCCGATCCTGGCGAAGCGTTCCGGCACCGTCGCCATCGTGAAATCCCGTGGGTTCACCTCGTCCACCTCGGCCCAGGTGATCGGAGTCGACACCGTCGCCTCGGCGACGCCGCGCACCGAGTAGGCGCTGGCGATCGTGTGGTCGCGGGCATTCTGGTTGTAGTCCACGAACAGCTTCGCCGGGTCCCGGTCCTTGCGCCACCAGGTCGTGGTGACGTCGTCCGGGGCCCGACGCTCCACCTCGCGGGCGAACGCCAGAGCTGCGCGGCGAACGTCGGTGAAGCCGTACCGGGGGTCGATGCGAACGTAGACGTGAAGGCCCTTCCCGCCGGAGGTCTTGGGCCATCCGGTGGCACCCAGCTCGTCGAGGACCTCGTGCGCGACGTGGGCGACACGACGGACTCGCGCGAAATCGCAGTCCGGCATGGGATCGAGATCGATTCGCCATTCATCCGGCCGGTCCGTGTCCGCGCGCCGGACGTTCCACGGGTGGAACTCCACAGTCGACATCTGGACCGACCAGATGACGCTCGCGAGCTCGGTGACGCACAGCTCGTCGGCGTTGCGGTTGTAACGCGGGAAGTGCAGTCGGACGGTCTCGAGCCAGGGCGGCGCGCCATGCGGGACCCGCTTCTGGTGGACCTTGTCGCCGCTCAGACCCTCCGGGAAGCGATGCATCATGCACGGCCGTTCCCGCAGCGCGGCCACGATCCCGTCGCCGACGCTCAGGTAGTAGTTCACGAGGTCGAGCTTCGTGGCACCACTGGCCGGAAAATAGATGCGGTCGGGATTGGACACCCGCACGGTCCGCTCGCCGACCGTCAGTTCGATGGCCGGGCTCTTGCTCGAAGACGCTGCCATGACCGCAACCTACCGATGCTCGGGGCGACCGTCGCCGGGCGTGGGCGCGAGTCGAGCGGGACGCCGTCGCAGCCGAGTCCGGCGCGCTCGGTTGACGCCGTCGGCGCTGGGGTATCGGATCGCGGCAGGACATCGTGAACCGGTGAGGAGCTCGTCATGGCGGAGGAAGACTCGGGCGATCGGCCCGATCGGCCCGATCGGCCGTTGCCGGAGCACCGTCGCCCGGCCGGCGTCGGCGACGCCACCGTCGCGGCGCTCGGCAAGCTGAGCGAGGCGCTCGAGAAGGTCGAACGCGCACGGGGACGGCTGTTCGACTTCCATCAGCTCACCGGTGCGGCCGACCTCGCCCTCGACGAGGCCGTCGACGGCCTGCGGGAGGCCGGGCAGGACGAGTGGGCCGATCGGATCTCCAGCGAGCTGATCGGGCGCAACGTCCTCGAAGGCCGGTGGACGTTTCAGATCGTCGAGGAGTACGACGACGGCTACTACCGGCTGTTCAAGGACATCGAGGCGGCGGCTCGTGACGACCTGGTCGACGGCCGCCGGCACCTCTTCGAAGCCGAGATGAAGGAGTCGCGGCGCACTCACGGGAACCGCGATCACACGGCGGTGCCTACGGGGCGATCTCCAGGAAGTTGATGTGGTCGCCGGACGTGGCGAACCGGAAGGTGAGCGCCGCGGTCCCGCCTGGGAAGTCGCCGTCGATGCGGACCTCGGAGACGAAGGTGTCGTGCCCGGTCTGCTCGGTGCCGATCACCTCCGTCGTGTACGTGTAGGCAGACGCCGGGCCCTTCGTCCGCCACTCCCTGATGCGGTCGATGCCCTCGAACGTCTGGTCTTCGTCGATGACGACCGCGTCCTTGGTGAACTGGGCCAGGATCGCCTCGACGTCACCGCGCCCGGTCGCGTCGAAGTAGCGGGTGATGGCGTCGGGCACGATGGCGTTCACAGCTGGCCTCTTCAGGATCGGTGGGCGTGGTAGAGGTCGCGGAGCAGGGCGACCTCGGCGGCATGGTGGATGAGTTCGTCGAGGATGTGCAGGGCGAAGCTGAGCCGACTGGCGTCGCCGTAGTGACCTGCCAGACCCCCGATGGGCTCGAGCAGGGCTGCGTCGTCCAGGGTGCTGAGTCTGCCGTGCCAGCCGGCGCCCGCGAGGTTCAGTGCCGACAGGGCGTCGGCGGCGGTGCCTGCGGTCGGTTGCCGCGCGTATTCGCCGGCGAGGCCGAGCCAGGTCGCCGTTCGGTGGTCGTCGAGCAGGTCGGTGATGTGCCAGAGGCGCCAGGCGATGGTCGTGACGGGCGACGCCGCATCTGTCGACACGTCATCGGTCGACGGGTGGGGGCCGAGGCCGTCGGGTGCGAAGGTGCCGTCGGCTCGGCGCCGGATGGACCAGGATCCCGGCGCCGGTTCCCATTCGAACTCGGCGTCGGTGAGGCCGTCGAGCCTGTCGGTCAGGCGGCCGAAGGCGTAGTCGGAGAGGTCAAGGACATCGCTGGCAACGCTCACGCGACGACGATAGCGACCTCTGCGGACAGGGAGAGGCGAGCGGGGTGGTCCGGGGGCTGGGCTGGCTCGAGTGGGCGTGTTGTGACGGGACACGCCGGGTCGGGGGTGGGTTTGCGCCCAGTCGAGGTGGCCGGCCGTGGTGGGCTGGCTCGAGTGGGCGTGTTGTGACGGGACACGCCGGGTCGGGAGTGGGTTTGCGCCCAGTCGGGGGGCCGGCCGTGGTGGGCTGGCTCGAGTGGGCGTGTTGTGACGGGACACGCCGGGTCGGGAGTGGGTTTGCGCCCAGTCGGGTGGCGGCGTGGTGGGCTGGGTGGAGTGGGCGTGTGGTGACGGGACACGCCGGGTCGGGAGTGGGGTTGCGCCCAGTCGGGGTGGCGGCCGTGGTGGGCTGGGTGGAGTGGGCGTGTGGTGACGGGACGCGCCGGGTCGGGAGTGGGGTTGCGCCCAGTCGGGGTGGCCGGCCGTGGTGGGCTGGGTGGAGTGGGCGTGTGGTGACGGGACGCGCCGGGTCCGGAGTGAGTTTGCGCCCAGTCGAACATCGGCGGCTTTCCCGTTATGGGATTGAGGATTCTCGACCTCAGATTGTCGGTGGTCCGGTCTAGCGTTGCTCCCATGTCGATCACCTCGCCGCCGCTCGTCGACCATCCGGTCGTCGCCGCGGCCTGCGCTGTCCGGCTCGCCGTGGCGCCGGTGGCGGAGACAGGTGAGGGCGAGTTGTGGCAACTGAGCGACACGCAGCTGCTGGATGCCTACCTGCAGGTGCAGGCCGCGGTGTCGGCGGTCGAGGCGTTGCGGCTACGAGTGCTCGCCGAGGTGGATCGCCGTCGGGCGACCGAGCACGAGTACGAGTTGTCCACGCCAGCCTGGTTGCGCTCGACCCGGGCGCAGTCCCGTCGGACCGCTACCCGCGACGTCATGCTGGCGGCCGCGTTGGCCGGCCGGTTCACCACCACTGCGGCCGAGTTGGCCGCGGGCCGGGTATCTGTCGAGCAGGTCGAAGCGATCACCCGGTCTCTGGACGACCTGCCCGAGGATCTGGACGCCGACCAGATCGGCTTGGCCGAAGCCACCATGCTCGGGTACGCCCGGCAATTCGACCCCAGCTCGCTCCGGACACTTGTCCCGGCATCTGCTCGACGTGGTGGCTCCCGAGATCGCCGAAGAGGCCGACGCTGCCCGGCTGGAACGCGAAGTGCGCGAAGCCCGGCGGACCCGGTACCTCTCGCTCACTCCCGACGGCCAGGGCAGCCTGTGGCTGCGTGGAAAGCTCCCGATCGTCGACGGAGAAGCCCTACGGGCAGTGGTGGAAGCGATCGCCGCACACGACACGAGCGGTGTGGACGACGAAACCGGCGATCGGCGACCGATGGATCAACGCCGCGCCGACGCCCTGGTCACGATCGCCGGGGCCTACCTTGCTGACGCCTCGGCTCCATCCCACGGCGGTGACCGACCACGTGTCACCGTCACGCTCGACTACGCCACCCTCGTCGACGGCGTGGGTTCCGCGTACCTGATCGACTCAGGTCAACCCATCACTGCCGGTGAAGCACGCCGCTTGGCCTGCGACGCCGACATCCTTCCCGTGATCCTCGGCGGCGCCAGTCAGCCCTTGGACGTTGGCCGAGAGCAGCGACTGTTCACCGGCGGCCTTCGCCGAGCCCTCATCACCCGCGACGGTGGCTGCGTGTTCCCCGGCTGCGACCGCCCACCACGAGACTGCGAAGCCCACCACGTCATCCCCTGGTGGAACGGCGGCACCACCAGCCTGGCCAACGGTGCGCTGCTCTGTCCCCATCACCACCGCGTCATCGAACCCGACCATCAGGTCGCCGAGCACGAGCAATGGCAGCTACGCATGGCCGCCGACGGCTATCCCGACACCATCCCGCCCGCCCACCGAGACCCGGAACGCAAGCCCATCCGCCACCACCGACACCCTTCACGACAGCGACGGTGAGAGTGACGTCGGCACCGGGGATGGGAGGTCAGCGGGCGACGATCGTCGTCGCGAGTGCCACCAGGTCGGTCGTCCGCAGTCCGGGCCAGCCGTGGAGCAGCGCCGACCACTCCGGCGGCACGCTCGACGCGCCGTATCGCGCGCCGATGAGGCTGCCTGCGATGGCCGCGACGGTATCGGTGTCCCAACCGCTCCGGACGGCCGCGTCGAGCGCGCGCTGCAGGTGTCCCACCGATGTCGGTGCGCGAGAGGTGACGATCGCCGACCACGCCGCCTGGAACGCCGTGACCACCCATCCGTTGTTCGGGAAGTCGACCGGCCTGGCGTTCTCGGCGTCCACGATCCGGGTCGCCCAGCGATCACGCCTCGTCTCGTCGAGCGAATCGAGTCCGATCCGCAGATCCAACTCCCCGTTGACCACGGCATGCCGAATCGCCAGGCACCACAGCACACACGCCTCACCTGCGTCCGGATCGAAGTGCGTGAGGGCGCTCATCGACGTCGCGACCTCGGCCAGGCGCGACGCGTCGTCGAGCTCCGCGAGCGCCACCGGCGACGTGCGCATGAGCGATCCGTTCCCGGCCGTACGTCCGGTCCGGCGGTGCTGCGCCGCGCTGGCGGCTCTCGTCGCCTCGGCGCTGATCGTGCCCCCGCGAGCAGCCGAGGCGAGCACGTCACGGGTCTGCACGCCGACGTCCTTCGCCGACCTCGCCCATTCCCACCATCGAGCGACGATCGTGTCCTGCGCCGGCGGGCTCAGCAGATCCGCGCCCTGCGCTGCGGTCTGCGCGAGCACGATCGCCATCGACGTGTCGTCCGTCCACTCACCTGGCGTCCAGCCCAGCCGCCCGCCACCGGCCATCTCCACCGCGAGTGCCGGCGGACGGGGCGGTTCGAACTCGTACGGCGCACCGAGCGCGTCACCGGCAGCCAGGCCGACCAGCACACCGCAGGCCCGGTCGAGCTGCGCAGATGTCAGCATGCTGTTTCCTCCGACCGGGTGAAGCGGACGAACCCCGTCAGTCCGCCGTCGAGCCCGGGTGCCTCGGCCACAGGATCTCGCAGGAGAGCGGCGATCAGCGTCATGACGACGGCCGGGAGAATCAGGGCTCCGACCGACAACAGCCCCAGCAGAAGGACGATCCCGAACACCACCGTGGCTGCCACGAGGACAGCACGCCGTGCACGAACAGTCAGGCTCAGCAACGACAGGATGGCGCCGACCACGACGACTCCCACGTACCACCAGGCGACGCCGGTGTTCTCGGGACGCCCGGCCAACTGCACATACACGACCGCGAAGGCGCCGGCCCAGATGGCAGCGATGACGGCGAGCGCGCGTGCGACCACAGGAACCCCTCAGCTCTCCGGCCATCCATCAGGACGGCCGACACCCACGTCGCCGTCCCCGACCAACCGATCTCCGGCGCGCCGGATCCCTTTGCTGGGAACGGGTTGGGCCGAACCGGCCCGCGACGGCTCCTGCACTCTAGCCGCCGCCGTCGGGCAGCGGCGACAGGACCGGGCAGCGGCCTCCCGGCCGGCCGGTCGCCGACTCCGACCGTGGCGCCGCTCATGCCGCGGCCCGCCGTAGCCGTTCGTCCGCCTGCTCCTCGAGCGCCGTCCACGCCGTCGGTGCGTGTCGCGTAGAGCGTCTCGCCGCGGGCGTTGTGCGCCGCAGGGCCCATGCTCGCGGCCCACGCGATCTCCCTCTCCTCGCGGGTGAACGGCCGGCCGCGGAATTGCTCGTAGGCGTCGATGAAAGCTGCGGAACTCGTCACCAGGGCGAGGGTCGGTACTTCGGTGCTGCCGAACGAGCCCGACGCCGCGCCGACGACGGCGGCCTCGGGGAGTCGGGCCAAGGAGTCCCAGTCGTGCGCCACATACAGGCGATCGCCTTCCCAGCGCAGGTTCTGGGCTTCCCAGTCGGCGTGTCCGAGCACATCCGGCAGGTCCGTCCGAAGGAGACGCCGTCGGATCCGGACGGCGATCTCGTCGAGGCGGCCGGGCATCGGGATCGTCTTCGCCCGCTCGTCGAACGCGGGTGTCGACGGCCAGATCCCCGGCTGCGGGTCCGTCCACCGCACCCAGACGGGGTTCGGCAACGGGGAGCCGACGACAGCGACGAGCGAGGCGGTCACCGCGGTCATCCGCGCGAACTCGCGACCCGCCGACCGGGCATGAGCCTGGTCGTCGCCGCGCCGGACCTCGCCCCCATCCCGCCACTCCTCGGCGTGGACCGCCGAGCCCGCCGCCACGACCACCGGAGTCAGCGGTCGGGCCACCGGCAGCCCGGCCTCGGCCAGCGTCGCCTGCGTCTGGACACAGGCGGTTGCCCGATTCCCTTCGTCGGGACGCGCCTTCACGACCACCTGGCGCCCGTCCTCCAGAGCGAGGCCCATCACCAGCGACATCTGATCCAGCCGGAAGATCTCGGCCTCCGGCTTCGAACCCAGGTGCTCGATGCACCACGCGTCCACCCAACCCGGCCGACGAGCCGTCGACGTGCTCACGCCCGTACCGGGCGGCCGTCGACGCGTTCGAGCCGGGCCACCCCGATCCTGGCGTCGGCCATCCCGTAGAAGACGTAGCTCACGGAGTCGATGTCCTCGATGGCCGTCGGGAACACGACATTGTCGACAGCTCCGGACGTCTCGGCCGGATCCTCCGGCGCCATCAGCGGTGCCGCGGTGCGCCTCAGCACAATGCTCGGGTCGTCGGCGTCGAGGATCATCCCGCCCACCGCGTAGACGACGTCCTCCTGCAGACCCCAACCCGACGCCAGCGTCCCGCTCACCCCGTGGTGCAGCAGCAGCCACCCTTCGTCCACGCGGATCGGCGGCGGCCCGGCCCCGATCTTCGCGGACTCGAAGTCGTACCGCCCGCCGGCGACGTGGCGATGTCCGGTCAGCTCCGTCAAGCCCGCCGGGTCGGCACGGGCCGCGTCGAGGTTGACGTAGGAGATCCAGATGGCACCGCGAACGTCGTCTACCCCGCTCGGTGCCCAATCACCTTGAGCGGGGTCGAGGGCACGCAGGTCCCAGGTCGGGCGGTGCAGCATGGCCAACGCCGGCCGACCGTCCGGCCCGACCACCGGGCGATCGAGGAACACACAGTCCTTGTTCGGGTACAGGTTCAGATCCACGTCCACCGTCGGCGAACCGGTGGGCGACCACCGGAAGTGCAGCGGACCGAGCCGCCTCCACGAGTGCAGGTCCGTCGAGGTCGCGAGCGCCGGGTGCGGCCCGAGCGGGCCGAACGCGACGTAGGTCATGAGGTGGCAGCCGAGGGCCTCGATCCAGGTCACCCGGGCGTCCTCGACGCCGCCGTGGTCCGCGCCGAACTCCCAGCGCGTCGTCGGTTCGAGGGCCACACCGTCGCGCCGGACGCCGACGGGTACACCGTCGACCACCTCGACCTCGGCGACACCGATGCGCGATCGGTTGCCACGGGCGACCAGCCGGGGCAGCAACCAGAGCCGGCCGTCGGGCGTGCGACCGCTCCCTGGGTTGAGGACTCCCTCCACCTCGAGGTCCTCCCCGGCGAGTGGTTCCATCATCTGTCCGACTCTCGTCAGCGTGAACGGGAACGGGGCGCCGGTGTCGTCGAGTGTCGTCGTCACGCGGTCATCCTGCCGTGCCTCGGTGCGATGACGAGCGTTTGCGCGAGCGGGCGGCCGGGTACGGTCCCAGACCGGATCGCTGGGCATCCAGCGCCGACCCTCGGAAGGGACCTGACGATGACCACCGTCGCCGAACAGCTCATCGAGACCCTGGCCGATAACGGCGTCACGACCATCTGGGGCGTCGTCGGGGACGCGCTCAACCCCGTCACCGACGCCATCCGGCGGGAGGATCGCATCCGCTGGATCGGCGTGCGGCACGAGGAGGTGGCCGCGTTCGCGGCCGGAGCTCAGGCCCAGTTGTCCGGCACGATCGGCGTCTGCATGGGCACCGTCGGGCCGGGCTCGATCCACCTCCTGAACGGCCTGTACGACGCCAAGAAGTCGCACGCGCCGGTGCTGGCGATCTGTGGGCAGGTCCCGTTGGCCGATCTCGGCAGCGAGTACTTCCAGGAGGTCGACAACGACGTCCTGTTCGCCGATGTCGCCGTGTTCTGCCGGACCGTCAGTTCGCCCGAACAGTTTCCCTCGATGCTGAACCAGGCCGTCCAATCGGCGATCCACGAAGGCGGCGTCGCCGTGTTGACGCTGCCCGGCGACGTCGGCTCGATGGAGGCACCCGACGTCGAGACAGTCCCACGGGTCACTCCGCACACGCCGGGCCAGCCGGATCCGGCGTCCCTGGCGGCCGTGGCGAACCTGATCGACGAGGCCTCGAAGGTCACCATGCTCGTCGGAATCGGTGCCCGGGAGGCCCGCGACGAAGTGCTCGCGATGGCCGGCCGGCTGTCGGCCCCGATCGTGCTGACCCTCAAGGCCAAGGAGGGGCTGGAGCACGACAATCCCTTCCAGGTCGGCCAATCCGGGCTGATCGGGAACCCCGCTGCCAGCAAGGCGTTCGACGACTGCGACCTGTTGCTCATGGTCGGTACGGACTTCCCGTACACCGACTGGTACCCGACGGGGAAGACGGTCGTCCAGATCGACACCCGCGGCGCGCACATCGGCCGCCGGACGACGGTTCATGCGGGTCTGGTCGGCCACGCCCAACCGACGCTGCGCGCCCTCCAGGAACTGGTCGCGGCCAAGACGGACGACACCGCCGGCAAGCACCTGCAGTCGGCGCGCGAGTCGTTCGAGAGCTGGCGGACCAGGCAGGCCCGGCTGACCGATCCTCAGCACGACAAGCGCTTCCTCGGCCGGCTGCGGAGCAAGGGCGACAACCCCGACCGGCGGATCCGTCCCGAGGCGCTCGCGATGGCGATCGACCGGCACGCCGCGGACGACGCGATCTTCACCACCGACACCGGCATGGCCACGGTGTGGTTGTCGCGCTTCGTCGAGATGCGCGGGACCCGTCGACTCCTCGGCTCGTTCAACCTCGGGTCCATGGCCAACGCAATGCCGCAGGCTCTCGGCGCGCAGGCGCTCGACCTCGACCGGCAGGTGGTCGCCTTCTGCGGCGACGGCGGGCTGACCATGTTGCTCGGCGACCTCATCACCGCCGTGACCGCCGAGCTGCCGGTGAAGCTGGTCGTGTTCGACAACGGCCGGCTGGGCATGGTGAAACTCGAACAGGAACAGGGCGGCCTGCCCGAGTTCGGCACCGTGCTGGCCAACCCGGATCTCGCTGCCGTGGCCGCGGCCATCGGGCTCCACGGGATCCGGGTGACCGACCCGGCCGAGCTCGACGGCGCCGTCGCCCAGGCCTTGGCCCATCCCGGCCCGGTCCTGCTCGACGTCGTGACGAACCCCGACGAGGTGTCGGTGCCAGGCAAGCTCAAGGTCGACCAGGCGTGGGGCTTCGCGATCGCCAAGGTCCGCGAGGGCCTGCTCAGCGAGGGCGACGGCTGAACTCCGCCAGTGTTATCCGCCGCCAGTGGTACCCGCCGCAGTGGTTCCGTTGGCTAGTGGTACTCGCCGCCCGCCTCGATCTCGTCGCCGCACGGACCGCCGTCGCCGTTGAGTTCCCGGACGAAGCTGGTGCCGTCGAAGTCGATCGCGTGGTCGAGGTACCAGGCGCCGATGTGGGTGGCCGCCGCGGGCATGTAGTGCGAGATGAACGAGCGGCGCCACTGGTCGGTGGTGGTGTTCGGCTGTGACCCGTGTACGACGCTGCCGTTGAAGAACAGCACGTCACCAGGCTCGAGACGTAGCTCCTGCGGGTCGTGCCCGGGGGGTGGCGCCACGAAGTCGCTGGTGAAGCTGACGTCGGAGTCGGCGGTGTCCGGGCACTCGATGTCGAGGTCCTGCGTTCCGGGGCATACCGACAGGCCGCCGTTCTCCGGCGTCGAGGGGTCGATGGCGATCCAGGCCGCGATACAGCTGTACGGCTTGACCTTGAGGTAGTAGTTGTCCTGGTGGAAGGCCTGTCCCCGGGATCCCGGCGGCTTGAAGTAGAACATCGTCTGGACGGCCAACGGCTCGTCGTCGAGCAGCCGGCGCAGCACGTCCCGGAAACGCGTGTCGATCAGCAGGTCCCGACTCGCGTCGTCGAACCGGTGCGGGTGCATCACGCGGGGGTAGCGCGCCAGCGGGTCGTCACCCAGGCGTGGCTCCCAGAGGTCCGGCACGGTCTCGCCGGCGTCGGCCAGCTCGTCGAAGCGGGCTTTGATCTCGGCCACCTCGTCGGCCGGGAGGAAGCCCCGCAGGACGACGAACCCGTCCCGTCGGTAGTCGGCCAGGTCGTCGTCGCCGATCAGGTCGGTGGATCGCGTCGCGCTGGTGGTGCTCGTCATCGGGGATGTGCTCCTCGCTCACGGTGTCCGGGCAAGACGGACAAGCAGACAGCCAGACTGCCCTCCACGCGCTGATCGCGGCATGGACCTCGCGCGCTCGGTGATGGATATCCTGCTCACGTGCCCGACAGTCTCATCAGCTCGGTGACCCACCACATCAGCGGACACTTCGTCGACCTGCCGCTGCCGGCGACGCGCCGACGTGATCCCGCCGACCATCTCCTCGTCTGGGTACTGGAGGGACGACTCGTCGGACAGCAGGCCACCCGGCCCGTCCAGGCGGTGGCCGGTGACCTCGTCGTGTTCGAACCGCACGTTCCGCACCACTACAGCGCGCTGGCCGGTGGCCATTGGCAATGGTGGTGGGTCCACTTCGGCGGCACCGCAGCAGACGAGGTGGTCCGGCGGATCACGGGCGGGAGTCCGAGCGTGCACCTCGGCCGAGACGGAGCGATTCGGGCCAGGTTCAGCGAGTTGGTGACGGCCGCGGCGCGGACGGGACCGTCACTGCGGGTCGACTCGTGCCTGCTCAGCCTGCTCGGACTGATGGACGATCGGCTCGCGAGCAGACGCCGTCTCGGAGTGGCGGCATCTCCGTCAGCGGGTGTCGAGTTGGCCGTGTCGTCGCTGCTCGACTGGGTCAACGACCACCTGGACGAGGAGATCACCATCACCGCGCTGGCCGATGTGGCGGCCGTGTCGCGTGCGACGGTGACCAGGATGTTCACGACGGTGACGGGGACGCCTCCGATGACATACGTGACGCTGCAGCGGATGCGCCGTGCCGCGATCCTGCTCGAGGAGACCGACCTGGCCGTGGCCCAGGTGGGGCGTGCCGTCGGTTTCGACGACCCGTACCACTTCTCGCGGCGGTTCCGCGCGCTGGTCGGAACGTCCCCGTCGGCCTACCGGCTCAGGTGACGGCGGAGTGGTGGGCCCGGGAGTCAGGTGAAGCGCGGGACCGCGACCACGTCGCCGCCGCGCAGCGCCGACTCGTGGGCGCAGATGCCGGGCGCGGTCCAGTCTGCGGCGGTGAGCTCGTCCACGAGCGGCGGCCGGTCGCCCAGGATCGCGTCGACGAACTCGTGCACGAGATGCGGATGGGAGCCGCCGTGATGGCTGCCGAGTTCGACGCCGGGAAGGCCGCCCGGTGGGTGGTAGACGCCGGCGCGGACGAACGACGCCAGCTCCGCCGGCAGGAGGTCCGGCCGGTCCGGGGGCTCGATGCGCCCGACGTCGACCCGGCGATGGCGTTCGCCCGGTCCGGGCTCGGCGTAGCGGAACGTCACGGGGGCGTCCGACTCGAGCTGGGGCCACTCGACACTGCCCAGGGTCCCGTACACGGAGAAGCCTTCGTAGAACGACCGGGCCATCGAGAAGAACCCGACGGTGATCTCGGCGATCAGTCCCGTTGCCACCTCAGGTGAATCAGGCGAACCAGCCGAACCAGTCGAACCCGGCGAACCGGCCGAACCCGAAGGGTCGAGGGTGAACAGGCCCGTCTCGAGCCCGAAGGGGTTGTCGAAGCTGTTGACGGGTGCCGGGCCGGCGCCGAGGCAGCGGACGTCGCGCACCCGAGCTCCAGCGAGCGCGAGCGCGGGCGAGAGGGCGTGCGTCAGGTACTTCATGGGCGGATAGCCCTGCCAGTACTCGGGGAACCGGTCCAGGTCCTGCACATGCGCTCCGCGGAAGAACGTGAGGTCGCCGAGCTCGCCACGCTGCAGGAGGTCGCGGGCGTAGAAGAACTCGCGTGCGAAGACGGCGGTCTCCATCATCATGTAGCGCCGGCCGGTCGTGCGGGCGGCGGCGATGATGCGCTCGAGATCGGCGAGTTCGGTCGCCATCGGCACCGCGCACGCACAGTGCCGCCCGGATTCCAGCACGGCGATCACATGATCGGCATGGAAGCGAACCGGTGAGAGCACGTGCACCGCATCCCAACCCTCGCCTGCCAGCAGGTCGTCGAGGTCGGTGAAGCGGTGCTCGATGCCGTAGCGGTCACCGACCTCGGCACATCGCGCGGCATCCGGGTCGACGATCGCGATGCGGCCGACGCCGGGGTGGGCCTGGTAGATCGGGACGAAGTCGGACCCGAACCCCAGGCCGACCACGGCGACGTCGATGGTGCCGTCGGTGCGATGGGTGGTCATCGAGGACTCGCGGACGATGCCGGGTCAGCCGCCGCTCTTGCGACGGAACATGCGCTTGCCGCCCTCGGCGCCGTGGGTGGCGAAGCTCTGCTCGGCACGGTTGTCGTTCGGGTCGGCGTCCTTGGCCTTCTTCTGCTTGGCCTCCAGCGCCTCCCGGAACTTCCGCTTGACGTCGTCCTCGGGCTGGTCCGTCGTGGCGTCGGTTCCGTTGTCGTTGGCCATGCCCCGAGTCTGCCACGCCGAACCGGGCGGTTCGATCGACAGCCGCCCGGTGATCGGGTCAGCCCAGGTCGGGGCCGGCGTCGCGCACGGTCCGGACGCCCTCCATGGCGGCGTGCAATTCGGTCAGCCAGGTGTCCGCGTGCTCGGCGACGAGCCGCACGCACCAGGCGACCGCTTCGCTGCGAGAGCGGGCCACGCCGGCTTCGACGAGCGTGTCGAGGACCTGCCGCTCGGACTGCCGGAGCCGCGTCATCACCGGCGCGGCCAGCGAGGTGAAGACTTCTCGCTCGCCGGCGCAGGTGACGCCCCACGAGACCTTCTGGTCGGTCGCGGACTCGAGTTCGCGGGCGATCTCGATGCGGCGTCCGCGGGTGTCCTCGCGGAACTGGCGGATGCGACCCGCCACCGCGGCGGCCTTCGCCTCGTCGGTCGCGCCGTCGGGGTACGTGGGCTCCGGGAGTGCGCCGACGATGAGGATCTCGTCGCGGTCGCGGGTGATGTCGGGTGCGGCGGTGAACCAGTCGGCCGGGAGGCGACCCGAAAGCCAGCCGGTGAGCTTCTCTGTGGATGTCATGACGTCAGAATTACACGATTACAGGATTACAGCCACGCTGTTCGCGGACAGCGGACGTCAGTCGAGGCTCGACAGCGCCGTCACCACGTCGGCGTAGCGACGGTAGACCGCGTCGAAACGGTCCACCCCGGCCGGCGACGGCTCGAAGGTCGCGCGCACGGACGAGGTCGCCTCGACCGCGGCGTCGAGATCCGGCCACACACCCGCTCCCCAGCCGGCCAGCACGGCCGCTCCGAGCGCTCCCGCCTCCTCGGAGCCCGGTATCTCGATCGGCACCTTCAGCGCGTCGGCGAACATCTGGGTCCAGGCCGCGCTGCGTGCGCCGCCGCCGGTCAACCGCGCCGCTCCGGTGATCGCGAAGCCGTCGCGCAAGGCCTCGACGTGCGCCCGGTGGTTGCACACGACGCCCTCGAAGACGCCGCGGAGCAGGTCGCCGCGGGTGTGACCGGCGCGGACACCGACGAAGCCGCCGCCGCCGCGGAAACCGTGCGGGGCCCCGAAGAGGAACGGCAGGAACACCGGCGCTCCGACCGGCGAGGCGGCGGCCACCTCGGCGTTGACCTGGTCGAACGCTCCTGCACCGGACGGACCGAACTCCCGGACGAACCAGTCCAGGTTGGAGGCCGAGGCCGGAGAGGTCGCCATCGCCAGGTATTCGCCGGGTCGGGCGAACGTCCGCGTCTGCCACCGCGGATCCGTCCTGGCCACCGGGGTCACGACCTGGTTGATGCTGAACGTCCCGGCGATCATCGAGAGCCGCCCCGGCCTCGTCGCACCCATGCCGAGCGCGGCACCGTCGCAGTCGTGGGCACCGCAGACCACAGGTGTTCCCGCGGGCAATCCCGTCGCGGCCGCCGCTGCCGCGGTGATCGTCCCGACCACGTCGGCACTGTGATGGATCGTGGGGAGCAGTCGTCGCCAGCGGGTGAAGCCGGCGATCTCGATCAGTTCGTCGCTGTACCGGCCGGTGGTGAGATCGGTGAACGCGCCGCTGGCGTCGGTCTGGTCGGTACCGAAGCGGCCGGTCAACCGGAACCGGAGCCAGTCCTTGGCCATCAGCCACGCGGCCGCGCGATCGAGGGTCGACGGCTCGTGCGCGGCCAACCACGCCGCGAGAGCCGGGGGTGAGCCTGGAAAGGGATGGGTGCCGGAGAGTTCGAGCACGCGCGTGGTCGACAGCGCGACGGACTCCTGGACGGCGCGACCGTCCGTGGCGGCGATCGCCGGGCGCACCGGGTCGCCGTGCCTGTCGACGAGGTACGCCCCGTCACCGTGACCCACCACTGCGACGGCCGCGATCGCGGTGGCCCCGCGCCAGCCCGCGACGACCGTGGCGGCCTGGTCCAGACAGGCCCGCACGGCCGACGCGCATGCCGTCCACAATTCCTCCGGGTCGCGCTCGGACCAGCCCGGGCTCGGGTGCCGGGAGGCGCAGCGGGCGTGCCCGGCCGCGAGTTCCGTCCCGCGCAGGTCGAACAGCACCGCCTTGACGACGGTCCCGCCCGCGTCGATGCCGAGCAGTGCCTCGCCGATGGCGGTCACGGCACCGGCGGCAGCGCGCCCGCGTTCACCGCGTGCTCGATCCGGCCGGTGCGTGCGAACTCGGCGATCCCAGCGGCGACGAGCCGGCCCGACCGGGCCACGGTCGTCAGCGTGTCGCCGGCGAAATGGGTCGTCATCGTGACGTTGTCGAGCGAACGGAACGGGCTGTCGGCAGCAAGCGGCTCCGCGTCGTAGACGTCCAGGGCAGCACCGGCGATGCGGCCGGACGTGAGGGCCTCGAGCAGCGCGTCGTAGTCGACGAGCCTGCTGCGGCCGACGTTGACGAAGTAGGCCGACGGCTTGCACAGCGCGAACTGGTCGGCCCCGATGAAGCGGTGCGTCTCGGGCGTCACCCGGGCCTGGACACTGATGAAGTCGGCCTCCGCGAAGACGTCGTCGAGACTCACCACCGCACCGCCGTAGGACGCGACGTCGGCTGGGTCGACGTACGGATCCGCCACCAGCAGCCGCACGCCGAAGCCGCGAAGCCGGGCCGCGAGGTGATGCCCGACGTGGCCGAACCCCACCAGGCCGACACAGCTGCCGCCGAGTTCGACGAACGGTCCCGGGAAGAGCTTGCGCCATCCTCCGACCTTGATCGACGCGTCCGCCCGGGAGATGTCGCGGGCTTCGGAGAGCATCAGCCCGATCGAGAGTTCGGCTACTCCGGAGGCGTTGCGTCCGGCGACGTTGGCGACCACGATGCCGGCCGCCGTGGCCGCGTCGACGTCGACGTTCTCCACGCCGGCGCGTGCGACGACCACCGCTCGCAACCGCGGCGCGGCGGCGATCAGCACCGCCGGCACGGGCGCGAAGTGGAGCGCCAGCACCTCGACGTCGGCCATCCGCTCGAGCAGCTCCGGGGGAGCGGCGACGGAGTTGGGGCCGTCCCATTCCATCCGCTGCTGGAGTTCGTGCTGTTCCTCCTTCGACCCGCCCCACATGGCGGTCTCGACGGGGCCGAAGTCCTCCCCGAGTTCCGCCGCGATCGCGGTGACGTAAGCATCGGCGTGGATGTAGTGGTCGGCGACGACCAGCGTGTGCATCGAACTCCTCCGGACGGGCGGTGATGGGTCAGGCGGACGGCTCGTCGAGTGCACGGGTAGCGATCCGTGCCGAGAGCATTGTGGCCGTCACGGGGACCGCGTCGGCGATCCGGGGCTGCTCGGTCGCGTCGAGCACACATCGACGGGCAGCGAGCGCCACTCCGGTCGCCAGCGCCGCCGCCGGCGTCGCGCCGCCTCCGCCGAGCAGGAAACCGGCGAGGAGCGTGTCGCCGGCCCCGACCGCACTGACGATGGTCGTGAGGTCGGCGCGAGCGAACCACACGCCGGCGCCGGTGGCCAGCAACGCGCCGTCCGAGCCCATGCTGGCCAGAACGGCCCGGGCTCCCCGCCGCCGCAGGTCGGCCGCCGCGGCCGCGACCGCGCCGACGGTCGAGAGCGATGTGCCGCAGACCTCGGCGAGTTCGCCGACGTTGGGCTTGACGAGGTCGGCGCCGGCCTCGACCGCGGCCACCAGCGCCGCCCCGGTCACGTCGACGGCGACCGACGGTCGGCGCTCACCCGAGGCTGCGCTCGCGATCCTGGCGGTCCGGGCGACCCTGGCGACCTGGTGACCAGGCCGGCGTAGAACGTGTCCGGCATGCCGGGGGCGAGGCTTCCCGAACCCACGAGCCACGCCGCTCCGGCTCCGGCGGCGACCGCCGCGTCGGCGAGCGCCCGGGTCTCGTCGTCGGACAACGTCGGCCCGGCCTCGTTCAGCTTCGTCGCGGTGCCGTCGGGCTCGAGAACGGTGATGTTCGAGCGGATCCGGCCGCCGATGCGGACGACCTCCAGGGTGATGCCGTCCTCGTGGACCAACCGGGAGACGAGGAAATCGCCGTCGTGGCCGCCGATCGGCAGCACGGCCACGCTCCGGGTGCCGTTGGCGGCGACCACCCGGGACACGTTGACGCCCTTGCCGCTGGGGACGAGCGACGTCGAGGTGGCCCGGAGCACCTGCCCGCGGCGCAGATCCGTGACGGCGAAGGTCCGGTCCAGCGACGGATTCGGGGTGACCGTCACGATCGTCGAGCGGCCGCCGGTGGTCGCCGTGCCCGGCACGCGGTCAGAGTGCGGCAGGTCAGTGCCCACCGGCTCGCTTCGCCTCGACCGTGCCCTCCTCCACCGGCACGATGATCGGGCGGACGCGGGCCCAGATGATGAACGCGGCCGCGCCGATGAGCAGGCAGATACCGACGAACAGGTTGAGCCGGTCCGGGTCGGCGTGCGGTGCGATACCGGTGCCCCGCCCGTTCACCAGCCCGACGATCACGAGCACCACGCCGTACAACCCGAGCAGCGACCCGATGATCACCCGGACGTCGAAAGCACCGGCCTTCGTCTTCTTGCCTGTCGCCGTGCCGTCGTCGTCGGCTGACATCAGAGCAACCTCCCTTGTGTCGATGGTCGTCGGGTCAGCCGAACGCGATGTTCAGCACGATGGCGATGGTGAGCGAGATACCGGCCAACAGGGTCGGCTTGCGGTACCACACGCGCTCCTCCGGGGAGTCGTCGTCGTGGAGCTGGTCCCGCGGCGTGAGCGAGTAGACGAGTCCCTTCAGTTCCGCGTCGGGCTTCGGTTTCGTGGCCAGGCTGACGAAGTAGCTGACGAGGATGTCGACGACGAAAGCCGCGCCCGCGCCCACGAAGCTGGCGCCCTGCCCGGGCAGGTCGATCACGCCGGTCTCGTTGAGGACGAAGATCAGGATCGCGGTGAGCGTTCCCGACACGAGGCCGACCCAGCCGGCGGTCGGGGTCATCCGTTTCCAGAACATGCCGAAGATGAACGTGGCGAACAACGGTGCGTTGAAGAACGAGAACAGCTGTTGGAGGTAGTCCATCAGGTTGCTGTAACCCGAGGCGAAGAAGGCGGTTCCGATGGCGAGCACGCAGGCCACGACCGTCATGACCCGGCCGACCTGCAGGTAGTAACCGTCGGGCCGGTCCTTGATGACGTAGGTCTGCCAGATGTCGTAGCTGAAGACCGTGTTGAACGAGCTGATGTTGGCGGCCATACCGGCCATGAACGACGCCAGGAGGCCGGTGATCGCCACGCCGAGCATCCCGTTCGGGAGCAGGTCGCGCATCAGCAGCAGGATCGCGTCGTTGTAGGTGACGTCGCCGCCGGTCCCGCCCGCGGCCTTGAACTTCATCATCTCGTTCACCGAGACCGCCGCGATCATGCCCGGGATCACGACGATGAACGGGATGAACAGTTTCGGGAACGACCCGATGATCGGGGTCCGCCGCGCTGCGGACATGCTCTTGCTCGCGAGCGCGCGCTGCACCTCGGTGAAGTTCGTCGTCCAGTAGCCGAACGAGAGCACGAAGCCGAGCCCGAAGACGATGCCGATGACCGACAGCACGGGGCTCGTGAACCCGGACAGCTGGGTGGCCGGCCACGCCGACAGCTGCTCGGCACCGCCCGGCCCGGCGGTGACCTTCTCCTTCAGCCCGTCCCAGCCGCCGACCTTGTGCAGCCCGGCCAGGGTGAGCGGCAGCAGCGCGGCGATGATGACGAAGAACTGCAGCACCTCGTTGTACACGGCCGCGGTGAGGCCGCCGAGGAAGGTGTATGTCAGCACGATGATGGCCGCGACGATGACCGAGATCCACAGCGGCCAGCCGAGGAGCACGTTGACGATCGTGCCGAGCAGGAACAGGTTCACGCCGGCGATCAGGACCTGGGCCACCGCGAAGCTGATCGCGTTGACCAGGTGCGCGGTCTGCCCGAACCGGCGGAGCATGAACTCGGGAACGCTGCGGACCTTCGAGCCGTAGTAGAACGGCATCATCACGACGCCGAGGAAGAGCATGGCGGGAACGGCGCCGATCCAGAAGTAGTGCATCGTCGCCATGCCGTACTGGGCGCCGTTGGCCGACATGCCCATGATCTCGATGGCGCCGAGGTTGGCCGAGATGAACGCGAGCCCGGTGACCCAGGCGGGGAGCGAGCGGCCCGACAGGAAGAAGTCGAGGCTCGAGCTGACCTGCCGGCGGGCGATCACGCCGATGCCGATGACGAAGAAGAAGTACGCCGCGATGAGGAAGTAGTCGACCGGGTTCGCCCCGAGTCGAAGGTCGGCGGCCAGCACGACGTCCACGGATGATCCTTTCGGCAGACCGATTAGGGCAACCGGCACGTTACGCCCGTGTCAAGGGCGAGCGCGAGAGCCACACCTGTCGCACAGATCGACTTCGTCCCCAGGCGTGACATCTCGCACCGTCATCATCTGCTCACTGTCGGTCCCGAGTCGTCACGTGGCCGATCGCGCCGGCCAGAGGCGGGGAGGCGGTGTGCTGGGATGGAATCGTGAGCGCCCATCGATCGCCGGACGCGTCGAGGCCAGACTTCGAGCCGCCCGCGCCGGCCGTCGGTGACGGCGGGGTCGACGAGTCGGCCACGGCCGGCACCCAGCCGGGATCTCTCGCGACAGTTCGGCTCGGGCCCCGCTGGATCAGGTCACTCGTGACCGTCGGGGGTCGCCGTGATCGTGTTGGTCGCTGTCGTCGCGGTGCTCGGCGCCCTCGGGCATCGCCGTGCCGGCGACTCGCTCACCAATCCCCACGCCCGCTCCACCCCGCGGCCGCTCACCCATCCGCTGCCGACGTCCGGTCCACGACCTGCGGAACCGATGCTCGGTCAGGTCTGGAAGCGCGGGGACGACGTGTACCCCATGGACCTGTCCGGGTTGACCTTCTCGTTCCGTGCTCCGGGGACCTGGGGTTGCCTGCGATCGTCACAGGCCGGGGTCCGCTGGGTCTGCATGGACGAGACGGGCGTGGTGGGAGGCAGCCGAACCCTCGACCCGAGCGGGGGCATCATCGAGTCCGACGAGTGCGCGGCCCCCTGCGCCGCTGCGGGCTACGCCGACGTCCTGAGACGCCTGACCGCACTCGGCATCGACTCGTCCGGTCTGCATGCCGTCGACGCGAGGACCCGGGTCGACGACCGGCCGGACCCCACCCATCCCGACGGGCGCCTCTACCGGATGTCGCGGGTCTACGACAGTGACGGTGACGGCACCCTCGACCGGCACCTGTGGGTGCGGATCAGTGCCTCGTCCGCGGACGAGATCGCGGTCGAGAAGATGCTCGGGGACCTCTACGACGCCACCCGCTGAACCCGCACACCGCCGGGACCGGCCCCTATGATGCTGGAAACTCCCTCCCGTCGTCGGTTTCGGCGTCGTCCGGGACGATCTGTCGGCGTCGCGACGAGGAGTCAGGTGTCTGCCCGTAGCCGCGTCGACGCCGTGCCCTGGTGGCGTCGCGCGCTGCGACCGCTGCCGGTGGGCTTCCGGCCGCCGCCCGAGCGGTTGGTGTCGTTGATGCTGCTGTGGGACGGCGACGGCTGGCTCGTGCAGTCGGGCATCGGAGTCGGATCCGAGCCCGTCTGGCAGCGACACGGGAGTCGAGCCGAACTGGTGGCCATGCTCGCCGAAGGACTCGGGGTCTCGTGGACCGAGGCCCACACCGACGTCCGCGCGCTCGACCCGGGCACGACGCTGGCGGAGATGGCCGGCCACGACGGATCGGTGGCGCACTGGGTGCAGAGCTGCCAGGCCGGCGTGCGCGGCTTCACCGTGTCCCTCGACGTCGGGACGGGGCTCGTGGCCCGGCTGCGGCCCGTCGACCTCATGGCCGGGCCACCCGCCGGTGCGCCGGTGGACGCGGAGGTCTTCACGCCGTCCCGCTCGCTGGGAACCGGTGACGAGGTCGTCGGCGGCACCCGGGTCGACGCGCGCGCCCGTTCGTGGGTTCGCGAGGTCGAACGGTGGGATCTGGTCGCCCGACCGTGGCTCACGGACACGGCGGAGTGGCTGAACGCCGGCATCGGGCTCGACTGGCGGCTGGCCGCCTGGTGGTTGCCCAGGCCGGACTCCCTTCTGCCACGTCGACCGTTGCTCGTCGCCACGACTCCCGACCGCGTCGACCGCTTCCTCGACGGAGAACCCACGTCCAGCACCGCCGCAGCCACCGCCCAGGCGACCTCGGACGGGACGTCGCACCGGCCACCGGGTGCCTACGGACTTCTCGAGCCGCACGCGTCGGGGCGGTGGTTCCTGCTGGCCGAGTGGGACCCGGGCGATGCCGCCGACGACCGCCCGGTCGGCGTGCTCGGCCTCGTCCGGTCCGACCACGACGGCCTGGTCGAGATCCGCTGCTATTACTGGGCGTTGGGGGAACTGGGGGAGCGCGAGGCGCACCCGATGCGGGTCAGCGCGTCGGGCAGGTCGATCTGGTACCTGTCCGGCCGGGAGGTCGTCCGGGCACTGCTGCGCGACGCGGTGACCGCCGGGGGTGTCCCCGAGACCTGGACGCTCGCCGCCCAGAACTGAGGCCGATCACCAGCGACCGGCCGCTCAGAACTGGGTGGTCACCAGGTCGATGACGTGCTCCTCGTCGTCGAGCACCGGGACCAGCGACCACTTGTCGAACGCGGTGCACGGATGCGAGAGCCCGAACACGACCTGATCACCGACGGCCAACTCACCGGCGTGCGCCACGAACGCATGCTGATCGTTGCAACGCAGCACGCGGACACCGCGGAGCACCGCGGTGGCCCCGTCGGGCAGTTCGGTGCGTCGACGTACGGCGAGCGGGATCGGCAGGTCGATGTCGTACGGTGCATCGCGCTTGCCGAACCCGAGAATCGCCAACCCCGGCTCGGGCGTGGACACCACGCTGGCGTACAGGCGCAGCGCCGGCAGCAGGGTTCCGGCGGGATGGTGAGCCGATTCCCGCATCGGTGACGTCCGGTCGAGCATGCCGTGGTCATGGGTGAGGTAGCCGCCACTGCGCAGCACCCGCCGCACCGGCAGCCCACCGACGTCGGTGATCCGCGCGAACGCGGCCGCCACCAGGTCCGGGTAGCTCGAACCGCCCGCCGTGAGCACGACCTCGTCGACGGCCCCGAACGCTCCGGTCGCCCCGAGTTCGGCCAGCAGGGTCACGAGATCGGCGACCATCGCCTCGACCGCGGCCTCGTCCGAGGCGCTCCGGTCGTGGCCGGCGACACCTTCGAAACACTCCACACCGGCCAGCCGCACGAGCGGCGACGCGCCGACCGCTTCGGCCACGTCGCGGGCCTCGGCCAGCGTCCGCACGCCGGCCCGGCCGCCTGGAATGCCCCACTCCAGCAGGACGTCGACGGGCCGTGCCGAACCGGCCGACCGTGCGGCGGCCGCCAGCAGTTCGACCCCGGGCACCGAGTCGACCAGGACGAGCAGCGACACGTCACCGGCGGCAACGGTCTCGGCCACCCATCGCAGGCCGCCCGGATCCGTGACCTCGTTGGCGAGGATGATCCGAGGCACGCCCCAGTCAGCGAACATCCGGGCCTGCCCGGCGGTGGCGGCGGTGATGGCCCAGGCACCGTGACGGAGCTGGAGCGCGATCAGCTCCGGCGACATCGTCGTCTTGCCGTGCGGAGCCAGGTCGAACCCGAGACCGGCGACCCACCGGGCCATCAACGCGGCGTTGTGCTCGAGGGCGGAAGCCTGCAGCGTCAGGGCCGGCATCATCAGCTCGCTGACATGACGACGGCGGCCGGCGGCGGTCGCCATCGTGTCGGCGGCGTCGGGCCAGTTGCGGTAGCGGCTGCCGAAGATCGTGCCGGTCATGCTTCACCTGTCCTGGTTGACGGTGGTTCGTCGCGGAAGAACTGTTCGACGAGATCGTCGGCGGCGACCAGATGGGTGCCGAGCACATCACGAAGCCGATCCCGTCGACGGTCGAGGGCGGACTCGGTGGCGGGAGTGCGGGCGATCCACGGGGGCGGATCGTCGGGGACGTCGACGGGCAACTCCCGCCCGGCCACGAAGGTGCCCGCGCCGACCAGCCGGAACGGCGACGTGCGCCGGTTGAGGTGGGCATCCGTCACGACGGTCGGCTCGTCGACCACCGCGAACAGAGCCAGGTCCGCCGGTGCGCCGACCGTCATGGTGCCCAGCGGCGTGGGGAACCCGGCGATCCTGGCGGGCGTGATGGTGGCGGCCTGCAGGACCTGGGCGAACGGCATGCCGAGCGCGACGAGCTTCACCATGGTGGACGGCAGGTCGAACACCGGGCCCGTGAGCGAGCGCGTGTGGAGGTCGCTCGACACCACATGCGGCCACATGCCCTCGGCGGCGAACCGCTCGGCCACGCCGAAGTCGAAGCCGCCCGAGCCGTGGGCGACGTCGAAGACCACGCCGCGTTCGTACGCTGCCCGCGCGATGTCGCTCACGCCTCCCTCGTCGACCAGCCCGGCCGAGACACCGGTGAAGCAGTGCGTGATGACATCTCCCGGCCGGAGCCGCTGGAGGACGTCGCCGGCACTCGGCGGCGCGTGGCCGACGTGCACCATCACGGGCAGCCCGACCCGTTCGCCGACCTCGAGCGCGCGGTTCAGCGGTTCGAGACCCTGCGGCCCGACCGCGAACCGGTCGATGCGTACCTTCACTCCGCAGATCAGCTCCCGGTGCGCGGCCACCGCGTCGACGGCCGCGGCCACGTCGAGGTTCGCCAGCGTGACCGACTCGCCCGTCTGACCGGCCAAGCCGAGGCCGCTCACGTGGAGAAATGCCTTGCTGCGCACGCGGAACCCGCGGAGCCGCTCGGCCAGCGAGTCGATGGTGAACGCCCCGGCCGAGCCCGCGTCCACCCAGGTCGTGACGCCGGAGACCGCGGCCACCGGGTCCGGGCGGATCCCCCAGTACGATCCGCCCGCGAACAGGTGCGTGTGCAGATCGATCAACCCGGGCACGAGCAACAGGCCGGTGCCGTCCACCCGGCGACGGGCGGGTGTGGTCAGGCCCGGCCAGATCTCGTCGATCACGCCGTCGCGGACGGCCACGTCGGTGACGGCGTCGAAGCCGCTTCCCGGGTCGAGGACCCGCGCCCCGGTGACGAGCAGGTCGCACACCGCACCCGCCGGGGTCATCCGGCGAACTCCAGCGCCGCCATGCCCGTAGTGCCGGTCCGGACGGCGAACACCGCCCCCGCCGCGGGATCGTCGCCGTCGGCCAGACCCTGCCGCGATGTCGTGATGTACAGCGTCTGCAGGTCGGCGCCGCCGAATGTGCATGCCGTCACCTGTCGTGCCCCGACGTCGACCCGGCCGACGAGGTCGCCGTCGGCGCTGAACTCCAGCACGCACGAGCCACCGAACTGCGCGACCCAGAGGTTGCCGCCGGTGTCGACAGCCATGCCGTCGGGATGTCCGGCGTCGGCCACGAGGGAGCGGCGGCCGGTGAGTTCCCCGTCGACGTAGTCGAAGACGTCCACCCGGCCGGTCCGGGTGTCGATGTAGTAGGCCAGCCGATGGTCGGGGGAGAAGGCGAACCCGTTGGACACGGTGACGTCACCCCAGAGGAGGTCGGCACTGAGATCGGTGTTCAGGCGCCAGAAGCTACCGCGCCCCAGCCCCCCGTCGTAGGCCATCGAGCCGCAGTAGAAGCGCCCGTCCGGGTCGGTGCCGCCGTCGTTCATGCGGACGTCCGGGTCGTCCCAGAGCCGCTCGAGCAACTGCTGGGAGCCGTCGGGGTCCACCAGGGCGAAGCCGCGCTCCACGGCGACGACCAGGCCGCCGGCGCGGCGTGGCCGGAAGGCCGCCGCGACGCTGCCGACGACCAGCCGGCTCGTCGCGCCGGTGGCCGGGTCCAGCCGCACGATCGCGCCGGCCATCATGTCGACCAGGTGCAGGCAGTTCTCCGAGACCGACCACACCGGCCCCTCACCGTGGCCGGTCAGGACGCCGCTCACCCGCTCCGCCGTCAGGCGCGTCGCGAGGGTCGCGTCGGCGCGGCTGTCGCCGTCCCCTCGAGCATCCGTCACGGCGCGGCTCCTCCGGTCGGCGAGGACGGCCAGACGGTCGTCCTCGACTCATCCTGCCAGTCCGCGCAGACGATGATCGGCGGCCGGTCCCAGCCAGCAGTGGCCGATCCTGTTCCCTGCCTGTCGCCCGGCTGACAGCGTTGGCCGCATGAGGATCCTCGTGACCGGTGGACGTGGCCGGATCGGCCGGCGCACCGTCGTCGTCCTGACCGAGCTCGGCCACGACGTGGTCAGTGCCGACACCGCCGACACCCTGCCCGAGCACGCCGATCCACGCGAGGTGGCGGTCGACATCCGCGAGCTCGCCGAGGTCCGCTCCGCCGCCGCCGGGTGCGAAGCGATCGTGCACGCGGGCGCGATCCCGGGCGATCGGGACGGACAGATGGACGTGGTGCTGTCGACCAACGTCGGTGGCACCCTCAACGTGTTGCAGGCCGCCGTGGAGAACGGCATCGACCGGATCGTGGCGTTCTCCAGCATCAACGCGATCGGCGTGGTCGGTGTGCACGGGAACGATCCCGACCGGTTGCCCTTCGACGACACCCATCCACATCGGCCCTATCCCGGCTACCAGCTGTCGAAGCACCTCGGCGAGGAGGCCTGCACCGCCTTCGCCGAGGCCTACGACCTGACGATCGTGAGCCTGCGGCCGGTCGCCGTGCTGAGCGCCGAGCGGTACGAGCGGTTCCGCACCGGGGACGGGCCGGGGCCCGACTGGGCCTACCGCGAGTTCGCGGCCTACGTCGATCTCGACGACGTCGTCGACGCGGTGCTCGCGGGCCTGATCGCGCCGGTGGAGGGCCACCACGCCGTGCTGCTCGCCGCCGACGACACCGGCCTGACCACGCCTACGGCCGAGGTGACCGACGAGGTGTTCCCCGACGTGCCCTGGGTCGGCGTCACCCGCGAGGAGTGGTTGGCCGACGATCCGTACCGGGGGTTCGTCGACACCAGCGGCGCCTACGAACTCCTCGGCTGGCGGCCCACCCGCGGCTGGCGCGCCGAGTAAGAACTAGCGGGCGGGCCTGGCGCCGATCTCAGGCGGCCCGGGCCGGTCCTCGGCGCCGTCGACGGATCGCAAGCACGCCGCCGACCGCGAGCAGGGCCGAGCCCGTCGCCAGGAGCAGCCCGAGGTCGCCGGCACCGGTGTCGGGCAGTTCGCCACCGCCGGGCCCACCCGGCCCCACCGGCGGGCCGATCGCGTCGGGCGCGACGCCCGTCTCGGTGGTGCAGTCGGGTGATCGGTCGGTCGCGCACATGCCGACGTCGCTCGACACGGTGTTCGTCAGCACGGCGTTTCCGGCCGTGGTGCTGGACGGGACCACCGCCTCCTGGACGTCGGCGCCGGCGTCACCCGGTTCGTCGGCCACGGTCACCGAGTACGTGACCGTCACCTTCTGCCCGGGACCGAGGTCACCGCCCCAGCGCAGCTCCGGGAGATCGACCGTGAGGACACCGGTCGAGGCAGTCGCGTCGTCGTTCCAGGCGGCGTCGTCGAGGACATCGGACAGGTCGTCGCTGAAGCTGGCCGCGCGGGTCGACTGCCCGGTGTTCGTCATCGTGATCGTGAACCGCACGGGTGAGCCGGGCGTGACGTGGGTGGCGCTGGCGGTCTTCGTCATGATCAGCTCGCCGACCGACACGGTGGCGGTCGCGGTCTTCGACGGCCTGCTGACCACCGACACCCCGTTCGGCCCGATCCCGTGCGCCGTGGCGGAGTTGCGCACCCAGCCGGCCTCCACGTCGGCCTCGGTGACCGTGTACGGCGCGGCCTGGCAGGTCATCGAGATGTCGTCGCCGAACGGGGCCAGCTCCGTGGTGGGGCAGGTCACCGGCCCGGCCTTCGGATCCCGCACACCGACGTCGTGGAGCGTCACGTTCCCGCTGTTGCGGACGACGAACGTGTAGTCGATCGTCTCGCCGACGTCCGCGAGGTCGTTGCCGTTCGTATCGTCGAGGACGGCCTTCTTCACGATCGTCAACGCCGGCACGCGTTCCAGGCTGGGCACGTCGGTCGTGGCGGGCTGACTCGGCACCCGGACGCCCGTCGGCGGCTGCCCGGTGGCCACGGCCTGGTTGTGCACGAAGCCGACGTCGATGTCGTGCTGGGTGACGGTGTGGTCGCGCGGGCCGCAGGTCGCGACGTCACCCTCACCGGCCCGCAGAACCGTCGTCGACGGCGCCAGTGTCGTGGCGGAGCACGTCACGCCGGCGAGGTTGCTGTCGGTGAGGTCGACGTCGGTCATCGTCACGTTGCCGATGTTCGTGATCGTGAACGAGTAGCGGACCGTCTCGCCGAGGTCTGCCCAGCCGTTGTCGTTGGCGTCGATCAGCTGCGCGGTCTTGACCAGGAACAGCGCGGGGATGCGCAGGGTCGTCGGAACGGTGTCGCGGGCCGGCTGGCTCACCGTCGTACCGCCGCCCGGCGGTACCCCACTAGCGGTCGCCACGTTGTCGACCGAGCCGTGGTCGATGTCGGCCTGATCCACTGGGTGCGGGAGATCGGCTGCGCACGTGGCGACGTCGCCGGGGGTCAGTGTGGCGAGGTCACACGTGACGGCGCCGGCTCGGGGGTCGATGACGGCGATCGTGCGCAGTGTGACGTTGCCGGTGTTCGTGACCACGAACGTCCAGGCCACGGTCTCGCCGAGGTCGGCCAGCCCGTTTCCGTTGGTGTCGTTGAGAACAGCCTTCTTCGACAGGCCGACACCGGGCACGCGGTCGACGGTGGGCGTGTTCGTCTCGCTCTCGGGGCTGGTCACGGGGTCACCGCCGGGTGGCGTCCCGGTCGCCGTCGCGACGTTGCGGACGACGCCGTCGTCGACGTCGGCGAGCGTCACGATGTACGGGTTGTCCGCGACGCAGGTGGTGGACTCCTGCGGCAGGAGGGACGTCGCCTCGCAGGTGGCCGCCCCGACCTTCGGATCCACGATCGTGATGTCGGACAGCGTCACGTTGCCGGTGTTCGTGACGGTGAAGCTGTAGTCGATCTCGCTGCCCCGATCGGCGAGGCCGTTGGGATCGGGCTGGAGCTGCGCGGCCTTCGACACCACGAGGTGGGCATCCGGCTGGACCGTGGGGACGATGTCGCGTCCCGGCGGGCTGTCGGTCGATCCGCCGCCTGGCGGGGTGCCCGAGGCGGTCGCCACGTTGCGGACGGAGCCGGCGTCCACGTCGGCCTGGGTCACGGTGTAAGGCGCGTCGGCCGAGCAGTCGGTGGTGGCAGCGGGCGCCAGCGTGGTCAGTGAGCACGTGACCGGTCCGGCCAGGGCGTCGTCGACAGTGATGCCGGTGATCGTGACGTTGCCGGTGTTCGTGACGGAGAACGTGTAGAGCACCTGCTCGCCGACGTCGGCGAGCCCGTCGGTGGTCTCGGGGTTCTCGACCAACGTGCCGTCCTTCGTGACGACGAGGCCGGGCTGCTGGTCGACGGTCGTGATGACCAGCGACGCCGGTGGACTGGTGGTGTCGCCGCCACCGGGGGGAGTGCCGGTAGCCGTGGCCGTGTTCACCAGGCGTCCCCGGTCGACATCCGCCTGGGTCACGTTGCGTAGGACGAGGGCATGGCAGTCGGTCGACTCGCCGGGGGTGAGTGTCGTGGTGAGGCAGGTGACGGCTCCGAGGGTGGGGTCGTCGACCGTCACGTTCGTCAGCGTCACGTTCCCGGTGTTCGTGGCCACGAAGCTGTAGGCGATCGAGTCACCGACACTGGCGAGCAGGTCGAGGTCGCGGTCGGCGAGTGCGCCGTCCTTCGTCAGGGCCAGGCCCGGAACCGGGGGAGTCGCCGGGACGTTGTGCTCGGTCTCCGGGCTGGTGGTCGTCCCGCCGCCGGGGGGTGTGCCGGTGGCGGTCGCGACGTTGTGGACGTAGCCGTGGTCCACGTCGGCCTGGGTGACGGTGTAGGGATCGTCGGCTGCGCACACCGCCTGCTCGGTCGGAGCGAGCGTGGTGGGCTGGCACGTCACGGTTCCGGCGGTCGGGTCGTCGACGGCCACGTCGCCGATGCTGACGTTGCCCGTGTTGGTCACCGTGAACGTGTACGCGATCGTCTCGCCGGCATCGGCGGTCCCGTTGCCGTTCGTGTCGTCGAGCGTGCTCGCCTTCTCCACGTGCAGGCCGGGCGCGGCATGCACCGTGGGCACCTGCTTCTCACTCGGCGGGCTCGTGACCGGGCCGGTCGTGCCGGGCGGGTTGCCGGTCGCCGTGGCGATGTTGACGACGACGCCGCGGTCGACGTCGGCCTGGGTGATGACGTAGGCGTCGTCCGCCGCGCAGGTCGTCTCGGCACCGGGTGTCAGCGTGCGCGTATCACAGGTGACCGGACCGGCGGCGGGATCGTCGACGGCCACCTGCGCGAGGGTGACGTTCCCGGTGTTGATCACGGTGAAGCTGTAGGCGATGGACTCGCCGACGTCACCGAGCCCGTTGTCGTTCGCGTCGTCGAGGGCCGCGGCCTTCTGGATCACGATGCCCGGCGCGGGCGGCGTCGTGCTCACCTCGACGGTCGAGGGGTTGCTCTCGACCTCCCCGCCGGGTGCGGTGCCGGTCGCCGTCGCCGTGTTGGTGAGGACGCCGCTGTCCACCTCCGCCTGCGTCACGACGTGGTCGTCGTCGGCTTCGCATCGGGCGGTGTCGCCCGGCTCCAGCGGCGTCGTGGGACAGGTCACGTCACCGACGAACGCGTCGTCGATCGTGATCGTGTGGATGCTGACGTTGCCCGTGTTGGTGACGACGAAGGCATACGCGACGGTCTCGCCGGCGTCGGCGGTCCCGTTGTCGTTCGTGTCGTCGAGGATGGCGGACTTGGAGAGGGCGAGTCCCGGGGCCGCCGGAGTGGTGCCGATCTCGGCCCGCGCCTCGTTGCTGGTCACCGACGGGCCGGTGGGCGGCAGTCCGCTCGCGGTCGCCACGTTGGCCACCGAACCGGCGTCGACGTCGGCCTGCGTCACCCGGTACGGGTCGTCGGCCGTACAGGTGGCCTGGTCGCCCGGCTCGAGCGGCGTGGCCGGGTCGCATGTCACGTCGCCGGCACGTGGGTCGTCCACGTCGAGGCCATGCAGGGTGACGTTGCCGTTGTTCGTGACGACGAAGCGGTACGCGATCGTCTCGCCTACGTCTGCGGTGCCGTTTCCGTCGGTGTCGTCGAGGACGGCCGACTTCGTCAGCGACAGGCTCGGGCTGGCCTGGACGGTCGGGACCTCGCTCTCGGCCGGCGGAGAGGTGACGTCGTCCCCGGTCGGCGGCGTGCCGGTCGCCGTGGCGACATTGCGAATCGTGCCGCCGTCCACGTCGTCCTGGGTGACGACGTACGGGTCGTCCGTCGCACAGGTTCTCGACGCACCGGGGGCGAGCGGACCTGTCGGGCAGGTCACCGACCCCGCGGTCGGGTCGTCGACCTGACGGTCAGTGGGAGTCGCGTGGAATGGCGTGGCCGCGACGCCCGACGAGGAAGTCGAAGTCCGCACCCTTGTCCGCCCCGAGCACGTGGTTGACGTAGAGCCACGCGTAGCCCGACGTGTACGACGACACCGGCGGAGTCCACGCGGCGCGACGGCGTTCGAGCTCCTCGTCGGTGACCTCGAGCGTGATGCTCCGCGCCTCGACGTCCAGGCTGATCTCGTCACCACTCTCCACCAGCGCCAAGGGGCCGCCGAGTGCGGTCTCGGGGGTCACGTGCAGGACGACGGTGCCGTAGGAGGTGCCGCTCATCCGCCCGTCACAGATGCGGATCATGTCTTCGACGCCGGCGGCGAGCAGCTTCGTCGGCAGGACGACGTTGCTCACCTCGGGCATGCCCGGATAGCCGCGCGGACCGGCGCCCCGGATGACGAGGACGTCGTCGGCGGTGACGTCGAGATCCGGGTCCGGCGCGACCTTGTTGTACTCCTCCACCGTGTCGAACACGAGCGCGCGGCCACGGTGCTTCATGAGGGCCGGGGTGGCCGCCGACTGCTTGATCACCGCGCCGCCCGGGGCAAGGTTCCCCCACAACACGGCGGTCCCGGTCCCGGCGGCCTGGAACGGCTCGGCGTAGGTCGTGATGACGTCGTCGTTCCACCCCTCGGCGTCCGCGACGTTGGCGCCGATCGTCTCGCCGGTCACGGTCATCGCGTCGACGTCGAGCTGCCCGGCGTCGGCCATCCGCTTGTGCACCACCGGCAGTCCGCCCGCATAACAGAAGTCCTCCATCAGGTACTTGCCCGACGGCATGAGGTTCACCAGCGTGGGCACCGGGCGCGCGAGCGAGTCGAAGTCGTCGAGTTCGAGCGGGACCTCGAGCCTGCCGGCGATGGCGGTGAGGTGGATCAGGGCGTTCGTGGAGCCGCCGATCGCCGCGTTCGTGCGGATCGCGTTGTCGAACGCGGCCCGGGTCATGATGTCGCTCGGTTTGAGGTCCTTCTCGACCATGTCGACGATCCGCCGGCCGGCTTCCTGCGACTGTGCGAAGCGACGGGCGTCGACGGCCGGCCAGGTCGCGGAGTTCGGCATCTGCATCCCGAGCGACTCCGCCATACAGGCCATCGTCGACGCGGTGCCCATGGTCATGCAGTGGCCGTTGCTGCGGCTCATGCAGCTTTCGGCGAAGAAGCAGTCCGCCTCCGACATCCGCCCGGCGGCGACCTCGGCCTCGAACTTCCAGACGTGGGTGCCGGAGCCGATGTCCTCCCCGCGGAACTTGCCGTTGAGCATCGGGCCGCCGGTGATCATCAAGGCCGGCAGGTCGACGCTCGCCGCGGCCATCAGCATGGCCGGGGTCGTCTTGTCGCAACCCGAGAGCAGGACGACGCCGTCCAGCGGATTGGCCCGGATGAGCTCCTCGACCTCCATCGCCATCAGGTTGCGGTAGAGCATGGCGGTCGGGCGCATCAGCGTCTCGCCGGTGGCCATCGTCGGGAACGCCAACGGGAACCCACCGGCCTGCCACACGCCTCGCTTGACAGCCTCGGCGATCTTCGGGAGATGCGCGTTGCACGGTGCCAGCTCCGACGCGCTGACCGCGATGCCGATCACCGGGCGCCCGTCGAAGGAGTCCGACGCGAACCCCTGGTTGCGCATCCAGGAGCGGTAGGTCATCCCCGACCGGCCGGTCTCACCGAACCAGGCCGCGCTCCGGCGCTTGCCCTGGTGGTCGTGCGCGGTCGGCTCGCTCATCTGTGCTCCCAGCTCGGTCGGATCGGCGTCCGCGGTCGCCGACGGTCGGCGTCTTCGCGGCCGGCGAACTCCGTCGTCATCGGCATTCTGCCGCTCGACGGTGGATCCGCGGGTGTCCCAGGGCGCCGCAGCGGCCTCGGGCGGCCGCGAGCGGACAGATTCTGGTTGCCGGAAGTGGTCGCGCGTTGCCGTTCGGTCACGAAAGTTGAGACCGAGCGTGCCGGCGGGGTGCGATAGGAGATCCCACCGGAACCGTGGCGACGACGATGTCCGCCGAAGGAGCTCGCATGACCCAGACCCGCGACACCACCGCATCCACGACGGACGAATCACCGGGTGCCGCTCGCCCTGCCACCCCGACCCGGCGGGCCGTTCTCGCGACCGCGGGCATTGGCGCAGCCGCGGCCGTCCTCAGCGCCTGCGGAGGCTCGAACGACAAGGGTTCGTCGGCGGATTCCGCGTCTGCCGGCTCGTCTGCGAAGGGCTCGGCCAAGACACCGCTGCCGGCGCCGGCGTCGTTCAACGAGTCGCCGAAGCTGGCCGACCAGGTCAAGGCGGGGTCGCTGCCGAAGGTCGGCGAGCGGCTTCCCGACGTGCCCTATGTCATCCCGCACAACTGGACCGAGAAGGGCAACTACGGCGGGACACTGAAGCTGATCATCGGCGGTACCAGCGGCTCGCCCGCCGGAGCGATCGCGAACTACTTCTACGGCTACACGGTGCTGCGGCTGCTCAACGACGGGACGACGATCGGACCCGGAGTGGCGGAGAAGTGGGAGAGCAACGCCGACACCAGCGAGTGGACGTTCCACTTCCGCAAGGGCCTGAAATGGTCCGACGGGCATCCGTGGACCACGGCGGACATCATGTTCTGGTGGAACGACATGGCGAACAACGACGACTACATCTCCGAGTCGGTGCCCGATGAGTGCAAATCGGGGAAGAAGACGATCGCGAAGATCACGGCGCCCGACGACTACACGCTGAAGGTCGTGTTCGACACCCCCGCTCCACTGTTCCCCGCCAAGATCGCGTCCTACTCGAGGGGTTACAAGGGCAACGGCGCGTCGTGGATGGTCCCGAGTCATTTCGTCAAGCAGTTCCACGGGACCTACAACAAGAACGTGCCCTCCGACTGGGCCGCGGTGGGGCGGCTCTGGGAGACGAACGCGGACTACAAGCGCAACCCGAAGTGCCCGACCCTGGCCGGATTCCGGTTGGCCAAGTACAGCGAGGGCCGATCGCTCACCTGGGAGCGCAACCCGTACTACTACGGCGTCACCAAAGAGGGCGACCAGCTGCCCTACCTCGACTCGCTCCTGATGACGTCGGTATCCGACCCGCAGGTCGGCAAGGTGCAGATCTTCGCCGGCAAGGTCGACTTCAGCCACGGGCCGTTCAACAGCCTCGCACTGTCTGACGTCAGCACGCTGACGAAGGCGCAGGAGAAGTCGGGCATCAAGGTTCTGCTCTGGGACACCGGGAGCGGCACGGCTTCGATGATGTTCCTGTCCCAGGACTACAAGGAGACCGCGTACCGCAAGCTCTTCCGCGAGCCGAAGTTCCGGCAGGCGCTGTCGTTGGCCTTCAACCGGGCCGAAGCGAAGAAGGCCATCTACTTCGAACAGGGCGAGCCCACGACGGGCACCAGTGGACCCAAGGGGGCCGAATTCGTCGGCTCGGACCAAGGCCAGAAGCTGTACCTGGAGTGGCGCGACTCGTTCGTGAAGTACGACCCGGACGCGGCGAAGAAGCTGCTCGACGAACTCGGCGTCGTCGACAAGGACGGCGACGGTCTCCGGGAGTTCCCGGACGGGTCGAAACTCAAGCTGCGCATCGACATCAATGCCGACGCTGCCGACGAGCACAAGCAGAAGGACGCGCAGCTCGTCCGCGACTGGAAGGCGGTCGGCCTGATGCTGGCCATCAACCCGGTGCCGCCGACGTCGTTCAACGACAACTGGGCGAACGGTTCCTACATGATCCACTCCAACTGGGAGGTCAGCGGGCCGCCGAACACCCTGCTCGGCAACCCGGGCTGGCTGGTGCCGATCCAGTCCGACCGGTGGGCGCCGATGCAGGGAACGATGTACTCCGTTCGTGGCACCCCCGCAGAGAAGGCCGAACTCGACGTCGACCCCTACAAGCGCAAGCCGCCCCGGGTGGCGCCGGACCCGGACGGACCGGTGGCCAAGCTGTGGAAGCTGCTCGACCAGGCGACCCTCGAGCCGGACGAGATGAAGCGGCAGAAGCTCGTCTTCGAGATCTGCAAGATCCACGTCACCGAAGGGCCGTTCTTCCAGGGGACCGTCGCGAACGCGCCTGCGGTGGAGGTGCACAAGGTCGGGCTCCACAACGTGCCGACCCGTGACAACCTCGCTCTCGGCGGCATGACCAACCCGTGGGGGCATCCGACCCCGGCCGTCTATGACACCGAGACCTTCTTCTGGGACAAGCCCGACGACCACCAGGTCTGACGCCGGTCGCCCGTCCTAGACTCGCCGCCATGTCCGAGCAGCCTGACACCACCGACTCGATCGACGTCCCCGAGCCGCCGGTCGGAGCGATCGTGTGGACCGACCTCACCGTCGACGACGCGCCCGCGGTTCGCGACTTCTACGCCGACGTGGTCGGCTGGGAGGCTCACGAGCACGACATGGGCGGTTATTCCGACTATGTGATGGCCCTCGCCGACGGCGAACCCGTAGCGGGGATCTGCTATCGGCGCGGAGCGAACGCGAGCGCTCCGGCCGTCTGGTTGCCCTACGTCCGGGTGGCCGATCTGGAGGTGGCGATCACCGCGGTCCGAGCCCGTGGCGGGTCGGTGCTGGACGGGCCGAGGTCGGGGTTCGCCGTCGTCACCGATCCGGCCGGGGCGAGCCTCGCGCTCTTCGACCCGCACCATCCCTCAGCCAACGAGGATGACGAACACGAACACGGCGGGGACGACGGCCATGGACACGGGCACGGCCAGGGACACTGACGGAGTCTTCTCTCGGCACGCTGACATCGTCTGCGCTCCAGGGCTGACGCCGTCGCAGTTCTGAGAGGGAGTCGCAAATCGTCGGCGACGAGGTCGGTCGGTCTGTCGATGCTCGACGCTGCGCGACCGAGTAGATCGCCTCCGAGCAGCGCGTTCAACCAGTTAGGGTATCGCTGCCCATGCTCTCGAGGAGGTCCGCTGATGGATGTCGCCGAAGCGGTCGCCGTCACTCGTTCGACGGTGGCCGGGCTGCACGACGAGCTGGTGCGGTGGCGGTTGGTTGCCTGGACGGCGGGGAACGTCTCGGCCCGTGTCGAGGGCGCTGACCTGTTCGTCATCAAGCCTTCCGGGGTGTCGTACGCTGGAGTTGCGGCCGGAGGCCATGATCGTCTGCACCCTGGACGGCGTGCCGGCCGAGGGATGGAACAACCAGCACGCCGCCTCGAGCGATACCGCCGCCCATGCGTACGTGTACCGGCACATGCCATCAGTGGGAGGTGTGGTGCACACCCACTCCACCTACGCCACGGCATGGGCCGCACGTGGAGAGGCGATCCCCTGCGTCATCACCGGTATGGCGGATGAGTTCGGTGGACCCATCCCCGTCGGGCCGTTCGCTCTGATCGGTGACGACTCGATCGGCCGCGGCATCGTCGACACCCTCGACGGGCATCGATCTCGTGCGGTCCTCATGCAGAATCATGGGGTCTTCACCATCGGCCGCGACGCCGAGGACGCGGTCAAGGCCGCCGTCATCGCCGAAGACGTCGCCCGTACCGTGCACATCGCCCGCCAGCTGGGAGACCCACTTCCGATTCCCGCCGCGGACGTCGACCGGTTGTTCGACCGGTACCAGAATGTCTACGGACAAGACCCCACCGGAGCGATGACGTGACCCCCCTCGAGGATCCACTGGGAACGTATGAGATCTGGTTCCTCACCGGAAGCCAGGGCTTGTACGGCGAGGAGACCCTGCGTCGGGTCGCGGAACAGTCGCAGGCCGTCCACCGTCAACTCGGTGACCAACTGCCGGTGCGACTGGTCTGGAAGCCGGTCCTGACCGATCCGGACGGCATCCGCAAAACCCTCGTCGAAGCAAGCGCCGACGACCGGGTGATCGGTGTCACGACATGGATGCACACCTTCAGCCCGGCCAAGATGTGGATCGGTGGCCTGTCCGCGCTCACCAAGCCACTCCTGCACCTGCACACACAGGCGAACGTCGAGCTGCCCTGGGGTGACATCGACTTCGACTTCATGAACCTCAACCAGGCCGCGCACGGCGACCGTGAGTTCGGGTACATCCTCGCCCGGATGGGCGTTCCGCACGCCACGGCCATCGGGCACGTCACCGACCCCCGCGTCATCGCCGAGATCACGGCCTGGGCGCGGGCAGCTGCCGGCTGGGCCGCGACCCGGACCCTCAAACTCGCCCGGTTCGGCGACAACATGCGGTATGTCGCGGTCACCGAGGGCGACAAGACCGAGGCCGAGATCCGTCTCGGCGTACAGGTCAACACCTGGCCCGTCAACGAGTTGGCCGAGGCCGTGGCTCGGACCTCCGTCGCCGATGTCGACGCCCTGGTCGAGGAGTACGAAGACCGCTACAACGTCGTCCCGGAGCTCCGTCGTGGTGGCGATCGGCACCAGTCCCTACGTGACGGCGCCGCGATCGAGCTCGGCCTGCGGTCGTTCCTCGAGACCGGCGGCTTCGGCGCCTTCACCACGTCCTTCGAGGATCTCGGCGCCCTCAGACAACTGCCAGGTCTGGCCGTGCAGCGGCTCATGGCCGAGGGGTACGGGTTCGGAGCCGAAGGCGACTGGAAGACGGCCGTTCTCGTACGGGCGATGAATGTCGCCGGTTCGGGCCTGCCGGGCGGCGCGTCACTGATGGAGGACTACACCTACGACCTCACGCCCGGGCAGGAGAAGATCCTCGGTGCCCACATGCTCGAGGTCAGCCCGACCCTGAGTTCGGAGACGCCCAGCCTCGAGATCCACCCGCTCGGCATCGGCGGCCGCGAGGACCCCGTTCGTCTCGTGTTCAACGCCGACCCGGGTGTGGCCGTCGTCGCCGCTCTCTCCGACGTCCGGGACGGTTTCCGGCTCACGGCCAACGTCGTCGACGTCATCGCCCCGGACGCGCCCCTGCCGAACCTTCCCGTCGGCCGCGCGGTCTGGAAGCCGCGCCCGTCGTTCCCGGTCGCCGCCGACGCGTGGCTGACCGCCGGAGCCGCCCACCACACCGTCATGACCACCGCGGTCGGCATCGACGTGGTCGAGCGGTTCGCGACCATGATGCAGGCCGAGTTCCTCCTCATCGACGAACACACCACCACGAGGGGGTTCCGCGACCAGCTGCACGGTCAGCAGACCTGGCACCGGATGGCGCGCGGCTTCTGATGCTCTCGGCCGGTACGGGAACGTGGTGATGGTGGACGGACTGTCGGCGGGCGAGCAGCGCGTCCGTGACGCGATCGTCGGCGGTGACACGGCGCTGGGGATCGAGCTCGGCTCGACGCGCATCAAGGCTGCCCTCATCGGTCCTGACCGTCGTCCGATCGCCACCGGAAGCCATGCTTGGAGCAACCAGCTGGTCGACGGCCGGTGGACCTACGATCTCGCCGACGTCATCGAGGGACTGCAGAGCTGCTACGCGGACCTGGCCCACGACGTGTTGTCGCGCTACGGCGTTCGGCTCACGACCGTCGGTGCGCTCGGCTGTTCGGCGATGATGCACGGCTACCTCGCCCTCGACGACGAGGGCGACCTGCTCGTGCCGTTCCGGACATGGCGCAACACCAACACCGACCGGGCCAGCCGAGCGCTGACCGAACTCTTCGCACAGAACATCCCGCACCGCTGGAGCATCGCCCATCTCTACCAGGCGATTCTCGACGATGAGGAGCACGTGCCGCGCCTGGCGCACCTGACCACTCTTGCCGGATACGTGCACTGGCGGCTGACCGGACGGCGGGTTCTCGGCGTCGGTGACGCAAGCGGCATGTTCCCGATCGACGTGTCGACAGGCACCTTCGACACGACGCTGGCAGCACAGTTCGACGAACTCGTGGCGGGCCAGGCCCTCCGGCGACCACTCTCGGACGTCCTGCCCACCGTGCTGACCGCCGGTGAGGCATCGGGGACACTCACCGACGACGGTGCCGTGCTGCTCGACCCGAGCCGGACGCTGATGCCGGGAGTTCCCTTGTGCCCGCCGGAGGGCGACGCTGGAACAGGAATGGTGGCCACGAACAGTGTCCGGGTCGGCACCGGCAACGTGAGCGCCGGGACGAGCATCTTCGCGATGGTGGTGCTCGAGCACCCGTTGCGGTCGGTCCACCCCGAGATCGACATCGTCACCACTCCGGCCGGTGACCTCGTGGGCATGGTGCACTGCAACAACGGCACCAGCGAGTTGGACGCGTGGATCGCCGTGTTCGGCGAGTTCGCCCGTAGCCTCGGCTCGCCGCTGGAAGGCGACGATCTGTTCGAGCGGATGTACCGGGTCGGATTGGCCGGCGATTCGGACGCCGGCGGGCTGCTGGCGTACAACTTCGTCGCGGGCGAACCCATCGTGAACCTGGACGAGGGACGCCCACTCGTCGTCCGGCAGAGCGGCAGTCGGTTCACGCTGGCCAACTTCGTGCGGGCTCAGCTCTACGCCACCGTCGGCACCCTTCGCATCGGGATGGACGTCCTGGCCGACGAAGGGATCCGTGCTCGACGACTGTTGGCACACGGCGGCTTCGTCAAGACCGAAGGCGTCGGGCAGGGCGTCCTGGCGGCCGCGCTCGACACTCCGGTCTCCGTCGGTGCCATCGCCGGCGAGGGCGGAGCATGGGGGATGGCCTTGCTCGCTGCGTACTCCCGCGGACGAAGCGCAGACCTCACACTGACGGACTTCCTGACCGACGACGTGTTCGTCGACGAGACCTTTGAGACCATCACCCCCACGGCGAGCGAAGTCGACGGCTTCAACGCCTACATGGACCGCTTCCGGCGCGGCCTCCCGATCGCACGTCAAGCCGTCGAGGACGCCTGACCGCGCTGATGCGCTGAGCCGGACTCACCGACCGGATCCGGTCGGCTACCGAATCGTTATCCGATGGGTGTCGTTTCGCTGTCGACCCGCTGTGGCGCGCCTGTGAGTATGAAGCGCGTCACCATCGGCCGGTCCACCGGCCGCCCGCTTGAACGAAGGGTTGCCCATGACCACTCCGAGCACGTCCGTTCTGTCGCGCCGCCAACTGCTCGTCTCCACCGCAGTCGCCGGCGCCGGAACCATGTTGATCGCCGCGTGCGGTGGCAGCGGCGACAGCGGCGGCAGTTCCGCGTCGAACAGCGCTGCCGCCGGCTCCGGTGGCGGTAAGGGCGACGCCAAGGAGGCCTTGCCGAAGCCGGCGAAGTTCCAGCAGGCGCCGTCGCTCGACGACGCGGTCAAGGCGGGCACGCTTCCGAAGGTCGAGGACCGCCTCCCCGAGAACCCCTACGTGATGGCGCACAACTGGCTGGGCCGCGGCAAGTACGGCGGCCTGCTGAAGTCGACGACCAACGACACCACGTCGGCCGCGCTGTACGAGTACACCTACGGCTACTCGTTTCTCCGGTACCTCAACGACGGCCAGGACATCGGTGCCGGTCTGGCCGAGTCGTGGGAGATCAACGCGGACGCCACTGTCATCACCTTCCACTTCCGCAAGGGTCTGAAGTGGTCGGACGGGCAGCCGTGGACGACGGCCGACATCATGTACTGGTGGAACGACATGGTCCTCAACCCGGACCACACCGACAGCCCGCCCGATGACGTCCGCGACGGGAAGGACAAGGTGGCCAAGGTCACCGCGCCCGACGACATGACGCTCGTGCTGACCTTCCAGTCCCCGGCTCCGGTGGCTGTCGAGCGCATCGCGGCGTACGTCAGCGGCACCACCATCGGTCCGCGCTGGCACGCGCCGATGCACTACGCGAAGCAGTTCCACCCGAAGTACAACAAGTCGATCGACCCCAAGAGCACGTGGCAGACGAAACACGACCAGAAGCTGCTGTGGAACATGAACCCGGACTGCCCCACCATGGTCGGGTACAAGTGCGCGAAGTACAGCGAGGGCCGAGCGGTCTACTGGGAGCGCAACCCGTACTACTACGGCGTCACCAAGGACGGCGACCAGCTCCCCTACATCGACAAGTGGCAGTGGATCTGCACCGTCGACCCGCAGGTCCAGAAGCTCGCCATGGCCGCGGCCAAGATCGACTACGTGCACTGCCGGCACTGGCCGGTCACGCTCGCGGACTTCTCGACGTTCAAGAAGGCCGAGGCGAACGGCGGGCTGAAGGTCCTGACGTGGGACACCGGTTCGGGCACCGGGTCGATCACCTTCTTCAACTTCGACACCCCTGACGAGGACCTGCGCAACCTCCTGGCGGAGAAGGACTTCCGGCTCGCGCTGTCGTACGCGTTCAACCGGCCGCTCGCCCGTAAGGCCATCTACTTCGAGACCGGCGAGCTCACGACCGGCACGCTGAGCCCGAAGGGCGTGAGCTTCCAGGTCAACGACCAGGCGAAGCAGATCTACGCGCAGTGGCGCGATTCCGCGATCAAGTACGACCCCGACCAGGCGAAGAAGCTCCTCGACGGGCTCGGGGTTGAAGGACGCCGACGGTGACGGGTTCCGCGAGTACAAGAACGGCAAGAAGCTCGCGCTTCGGCTGGACTACCCGGCCAACACGTCGCAGGAGAACATCGACAAGTGCACCCGGCAGAAGGCCGACTGGGAGGCCGTCGGCCTCAAGGTCGAACATCAACCCGACTGCCCCGACCACGTTCGGCGACCAGTGGGGCCAGGGCAAGCTCATGACGACCACGGCGTGGGAGATCGGGGACAACTCGCCCTACATCTACGCCGGCTGGGTGGTGCCGGTGGCGAACTCGTGGTGGGCGCCGCTGACCGGCCAGGGCTACGCGTTGCGGCTCGCCGATCCGTCGCGCTGCGACCAAACAGAAGGACATCAGCCCGTGGAAGCGGCAGCCGCCGTTCATGCTGGAGTCCGACGGCATGCCGCTGGCCAAGACGTTCGCCAGCTGCAGAACACCTACGACGCCGGTCGCCTCGAGCCCGACCCGATGAAGCGCACCCAGGCGTTGTGGGAGATCTTCAAGGTCCACATCGACGAGGGCCCGTTCATGTACGGCATCGTGGCGAACTGGCCCGGGCACGGTGCTGCATGCACAAGGACCTCCGCAACATCCCCACCCGCGACCAACTCGCTCTCGGCGGCTGGACCAACCCGTGGTTCCTCCCGTCGCCTGCGGTCTACGACCCGGAGGCCTACTACTGGGACAACCCGGATCAGCACACCACCTGACGTCCTCCGACCTGGACGGGCTCGTCGCATCTGCGGCGGGCCCGTTCGTCGTCGGCCGGACCGGGTCACGTGCCCGCGACGTGTCGTGACTGACCGAGTTCGGACAATCACACACGGTTGGCGCGTGGCGGGGCAGCGGGTGGCCTGTACTGAGGCTGCACTGACGCCAGCGCGAGTGGCATCCGCCACCCGCCGGCTCGGCCGTCGCCGTCGGAGGACCCCATGACCCTGCCCGGACCCGTCGCGGTCACCCGCCGTCAGCTCCTCGTCTCGACCGCTCTGGCCGGCGCCGGCACCATGCTGGTGGCCGCGTGCGGTGGCGGCGACAGCCCGAGCGGCGCCAGCGGGTCCGCCGCCGCGTCGGGCAGCGGGTCCGCGGACGGCAAGGGCGCGCCGAAGGAGCCGTTGCCGAAGCCGGCGTCCTTCCAGCAGGCGCCGTCGCTCGATGACGTCGTCAAGGCGGGCACGCTGCCGAAGGTCGAGGACCGCCTCCCCGAGAACCCGTATGTCGTGCCGCACAACTGGGTGGAGAAGGGAAAGTACGGCGGCCTGCTCAAGACGACGACCAACTCGACCAGTTCCGGTGCGCTGTACGAGTACACCTACGGCTACTCGTTCCTGCGGTACTTCAACGACGGTCAGGACATCGGCCCCGGCCTGGCCGAGAGCTGGGAGGTGAATGCCGACGCGACGGTCATCACCTTCCACTTCCGCAAGGGCACGAAGTGGTCGGACGGCGAGCCGTGGTCCACGGCGGACATCATGTACTGGTGGAACGACATGGTGCTGAATACCGACCACACCGCCGGACCTCCGGATGACGTGCGGGACGGCAAGGACAAGGTCGCCAAGGTCACCGCGCCCGACGACCTCACGCTGGTCCTGACGTTCACCGCGCCGGCGCCGGTGGCCGTCGAGCGGATCGCGGCCTACGTCAACGGCACCACCATCGGGCCGTACTGGCACGTGCCGTCGCACTACGTCAAGCAGTTCCATCCCACGTACAACAAGTCGATCAAGCCCGGGAGCAACTGGCAGGCCAAGCACGACCAGAAGCTGCTGTGGAACATGAACCCCGACTGCCCGACGATGGTCGGCTACCGGTGCGCCAAGTACAGCGAGGGTCGCGCCGTCTACTGGGAGCGGAACCCGTACTACTACGGCGTCACCCGCACCGGCGACCAGCTGCCCTACATCGACACCTGGCAGTGGATCTGCACGGTCGACCCCCAGGTGCAGAAACTGGCGATGGCCACGGCGAAGGTGGACTACGTGCACTGCCGGCACTGGCCGGTCACGCTGGCGGACTTCTCGACCTTCAAGAAGGCCGAGGCCAAGGGCGGCCTGAAGGTCCAGACCTGGGACACCGGCAACGGATCCGGGTCGATGACGTTCTTCAACTTCGACGTCGAGGACGACGATCTCCGTAAGCTGCTGGCCGAACACGACTTCCGGCTCGCCCTCTCGTACGCCTTCAACCGGCCGCTGGCGAAGAAGACGATCTACTTCGAGACCGGCGAGCTGACCACCGGGACGCTGAGCCCCAAGGGGATCAGCTTCCAGATCAACGACGAGGCGAAGCAGATCTACACGCAGTGGCGCGACTCCGCCATCCAGTTCGATCCGGCGAAGGCCAAACAGCTGCTGGACGGGCTCGGACTGAAGGATGCCGACGGCGACGGCTTCCGCGAGTATCCGAACGGCAAGAAGTTGGTGCTGCGGCTCGACTACCAGGCCGACACGTCACAGGAGAACGTCGACAAGTGCACCCAGCAGAAGTCGGACTGGGAGGCGGTCGGGCTGAAGACCAACATGAACCCCACCGCGCCGACGACCTTCGGCGACCGCTGGGGCCAGGGCAAGTTGATGACCCAGGCCGCGTGGGGGATCGGGGACAACCAGCCCTACATCTACGCCGGTTGGGTCGTGCCGGTGGCGAATTCGTGGTGGGCACCGCTGACCGGACAGGGCTACGCGCTGCGCATCGCCGATCCGACCGCGGCCGCGAAGCAGAAGGACATCAGCCCGTGGAAGCGCCAGCCGCCGTTCGCGACCGTGGAGGACGGCTTTCCGCTCGGCAAGACCTGGGCCAAGTTGCAGGACATCTACGACGCCGGGCGGGTCGAGCCGGATGCGATGAAGCGTACCCAGGCGTTGTGGGAGATCTTCAAGGTCCACATCGACCAGGGCCCGTTCATGCTCGGCATCTCCGCGAACTGGCCCGCCACCGTGCTGCAGCACGGAGATCTCCGCAACATCCCGACCCGGGACAACCTCGCCCTCGGCGGCTGGACCGATCCCTGGTTCCTGCCCTCGCCGGCCGTGTACGACCCGGAGGTCTTCTACTGGGACAACCCCGACCAGCACACGACCTGATCTCCAGCGGCCATCAGAGCCGGGGAACGGCGAGTCCGGGCGCGTCGCGTTCGGACGTCGTCAGGTCGACGCCGGCGCGCTGCATGAACTCGTAGCCGAGCTGGGCCCGGCGCACCCGCTCGCTCGAGAGTGCGACAGTGGTCGACTCCAGGTGACTCCCGGCCGGATAGACGTCGGGTGCGTTTCGCAGGCCGAACTTCAGGTAGATCGGAGCGGCGACCTCGACGAGCTCCGGGATCTCGTGGTGCCGGATGAACCCGCCCGTGTTGTCCGGTGCCTCCACGTAGATGTCGAGCGGGATGTCGACGGCTGCGCGGATGGCCGCGATCTGCCCCAGTGAGAGGTCGGTCGGCAGGTTCAGCGTGTTCGCTCCGAGATCCTCGAGGACGCGCGCAGCGGCCGCGTTGCCCGCCGGGAGCATGACCGACACCTTCAGCACGAGGTCGTCCGGGAGATCGCCGGCGGTGCGGAGCTGATCGGCGGCGGCGAGTGCGCCGAGGTCGGAGATCAGCACACTGCGGAAGCCGTGGTCGACCGCACGGAGGATGTCGTCCAGGACGGCCGCGAGCTGCGCCTGGCCGTGCGCGATCGGGGCGATGAGCGGTGCCACCGCCGATCGGGCCGACGCGGACACTCCCCAGCCGGCGCAGGGGCGAGCGAACAGACTCAGCTCGACGCCGGCCTCGACCGCGAGCTGCGCCATCTCGTCGAGCTCGGCGTCGGTGTGGAGGAAGACGCCACTGCCCTGGGAGAGCCGGCGGATCGGCACGCCCCGCTCCTTCGCCCCGCCGAGGACCGCGCGGACACAGGCCGGACCCTCGACGCTGGGGATCTCCATCCGCCAGGCGACGCCGTCCGGGAACCGCTTGGCCGACGCCGGCAGCTCACCGAGGTCGCGGGACGGGAGGCCGAGACGCTCGAGCAGCTCCGCTCCGGTGACGGCAGGTGCGATGGACAGGGGAGCGTCGGTGGTGGTCACCCGGGACAGCCTGCCTGTCACCGCAGGCGCACGCAACGACGGCGGCGAGGGTGACCGGCACCGGCGATCAGCGGCCCCGAACGGGCGTCGGCAGGCTCGGATCGTTAGTGTGAACGGGCCCGGGGAGCCCCGGTCCCACGACGTCGAGGAGAGCCGTGTTCATCGTTCGCTACGTCACCGCCGGAGCGGCGCCGCGCGTCGGTGTGGTCGACGACCTGACCGGGCCGGTCCGCGATGTCGCTGCCGTCTCGTCGCTGGCCGAGCTGCTCACGCTCCCGGCCGATGAGGTCCGGAGCGTGGTGGAGGCCGCTGCCGGCGGCGCCCCGGTGCCGGGGGAGACCCGGCTGCTGCCGCCGATCGACGGGCGGACCGAGGTCTGGGCGTCCGGGGTGACCTACCTCCGCTCGCGCGACGCGCGCGTCGAGGAGAGCACCGAGAAGAGTGTGTACGAGAAGGTCTACGACGCCGAGCGGCCCGAGTTGTTCTTCAAGTCGGTCGCGTGGCGCGTGCTGACCGACGAGGAGCCGATCGGGATCCGGGCCGACTCCGGGCTCGACGTTCCGGAGCCCGAGCTCGCCGTCGTGGCCAACAGCGCCGGGGCGATCGTCGGATACCTGGTCTGCAACGACGTCAGCTCGCGCAGCATCGAGGGTGAGAACCCGCTCTACCTGCCGCAGGCGAAGGTCTACGCCGGTGCCTGCGCGATCTCGTCGGGCATCCGGCCGGCCTGGGAGGTCGAGGGTGCCGACGACCTCGCGATCACCCTCGCGGTGCTGCGCGACGGCGACGTCGCGTTCAGCGGGGACACGTCCACGGCACAGATGCGACGAGCGTTCACCGACCTCGTCGAGTGGTTGTACCGCGGTGACGCGTTTCCGGCCGGCGTCGTCCTCACGACCGGGACCGGGATCATCCCCGGCCTCGACTTCACCTTGCGCGACGGGGACGAGGTGACGATCGAGATCGCCCAGGTGGGCACGTTGACCAATCCGGTCGTCATCGGCGCGCAGCCGTTCGCGTTCCTGCTCGAGGCGACCGCCGACTCCACCACGAGAGGGATCCATGCCTGAGGACAGCACCCCCGAAGCCGTCACCGCCGCCGCCGAGGCCGCCGGAGCCGCGGCTCGCGCCTTCGGTGACCCGGACGCCACGCCGCTGCGCATCGCCGCTCTCAACGCGATCGCCGACGCCCTCGATGCCGCCAAGGCCGAGCTCGTCGAACTGGCCAAGGCGGAATCGCACCTGGCCGAAGGCCGACTGACCGGGGAGGTCGCCCGGACGACCTACCAGTTGCGCCTGTTCGCCGAGTACCTCGCGGAAGGCAGTTGGGCGGAAGCGACGATCGACACCGCGGATCCGGACTGGGTGCTCGGCCCGAAGCCGGATCTGCGCCGGCTGCTCGTGTCCGTCGGCCCGGTGGCCGTGTACGCCGCGAGCAACTTCCCGTTCGCGTTCTCGGTGGCCGGCGGCGACACCGCGGCCGCCCTCGCGGCCGGGTCGCCGGTGGTCGTGAAGGCGCATCCCGGGCACCCGGAGCTGTCGGCCCGGACGGCCGAGATCGTCATCGACGCCCTCGCCTCGGTGGGCGCGCCCGCCGGCACCTTCGCGCTGGTCTCGGGGTTCGAGGCGGGTAAGGCGCTGATCCAGGAGCCCGCGATCAAGGCCGGCGCCTTCACCGGCTCGATCCCCGCCGGCCGGGCGCTCTTCGACCTGGCCAGTTCTCGCCCGGAGCCGATTCCCTTCTACGGTGAGCTGGGCTCGCTGAACCCGGTCTTCGTCACGCCGCGGGCCGTCGCGGCGCGGGGGGAGGAACTGGCGAAGGCCTTCGTCGGCTCCTACACGTTGGGGACCGGCCAGTTCTGCACGAAGCCGGGCCTGCTGTTCCTGCCGGCCGACGGCGATCTGCTGGACACGATCATCTCAGCCAGCGAAGACGTGACGGCGGCGCCGATGCTGAACGAGAAGATCGCCGACGGATATGTCAGTGTGCTGACCGAGCTGGGTGGTCATCCGGGCGTCCAGGTGCTGGTGCAGGGGACGGTCGCCGACGGCGTGGCCGGCCCGACCATCCTGAAGACCGACGTCGCGACCCTGCTGGCCCACCCGGACGAGCTGCTGCACGAGGTCTTCGGGCCGACCTCGCTCGTGGTCACCTACGCGGACCAGGCCGAGCTGCTGGCCGCGGCGCGGGCCTTCTCGGGGAACCTGACGGCGACCGTGCAGGGTGAGGACGCGGACGCGGCCGAACTCGGTGAGTTGCTCGCGATCCTGCGGGAGCGTGCCGGTCGGCTGCTGTGGAACGGCTGGCCGACGGGTGTCGCGGTCAGTTGGGGCATGCAGCACGGAGGTCCCTGGCCGGCCACGACGGCGTCGATCCACACGTCAGTCGGCCCGACGGCGATCCGCCGGTTCCTGCGCCCGGTGAGCTACCAGGACATGCCGGACCTCGCGCTGCCGAAGGTGTTGCGCCGCGAGGGTGCGACGACCTCGGTGCGACGGGTGAACGGGGAACTGCAGGTCCCGTAGGCCTCAATTGGGGCCTGCCTGCCTCGAGTGGGCGGGTCCTGCCCCGAGTGGGCGCGTCGTCACCCAACACGCCGTGCGTATGCACCGGACCGCCCAGTTCGAGGTCGAGGGACGCTCTCGCGGGCCGCTGCCCGATCAGCGCAGGATGGCCTCGACGTCGACGACCCCGCGCTCGATCCCGGCCCGGTATGTCTCGATGGTCTCGGCCACCCCCACGTCGACACCTCGCCAGGCCAGCGGTCCGGCGAGTGCCTCGAGGCCCGATCCGTCGATACCGTGCGGGCCGGTCAGGGGTGTCGTTGCGACGGTGATCGAGCCTGCCGAGGACGGCACCGCCTGCTCGATGGCCGCCACGACCTCCGGCATGTCGACGTTCGTGCCGCCGAGGTTGTACGTGCGGCCGCCGCTGCCGTCCGCACGCGCGGCCGCGACGAAGGCGGCCGCGGCGTCGTCAGCGTGCTGATAGGTGAACCGGCCGCTGAAGCCGATCTCGAACGACCGGCCCACGGCGGCGGCCACCATCGCCTTCGTGGGCGCCGAGGTCATCCCCTGGTCCCGGCCGGGCCCGTAGACGATGAACGGCCGGAGGCCGACGCTGGCGACGCCGTACTCCGACCAGTAGAGCTCCGCCATCCCCTCGTTCGCGTGCTTGTACACGCCGTAGATCGTCGACGGAAGATGTGGGGCGTCGTCGCCGAGGATCTCCTCGGCGTAGCGGTCGGCGGCGCCGTAGACACCGCCCGAACTGGCGAACGCGATGCCGGCGATCTGGTCGGGGCGCCTGCGGGCGAGATCGAGCACGGCCGCGGTCCCCACGACGTTCACCCGCGCGCCCGCGACCGGGTCCGCCCGGACGAACGGAACCTGCAGGCCGGCCAGGTGGACGACGTGCGTGATCGCCAGTTCGTCGACCAACCCGAGCAGACCGTCGAGGTCGGCGATGTCGCCCTGCCGCCGGTCGACCTCGGCCAGTTCCTCGTCGGTGCAGACGAGCCTCAGCCGATGGTCGGACGGCGACAGATCGAGGGTCGCGCAGGGGACGCCTTCGTCCACCAGGTGCTTGACCACCCAGGCTCCCAGGCAGCCGAGCGCGCCGGTGACCAGGAACCTCTCGGTGTTCGCCATGGGGATGGGTCGACCTCTCGGTGTGGGGGCGGGGACGGCGGCGGTGGTGCGGCCGGCCAGTCGTCACCGTAGCGGTGGCGACGGCACGGACGGTCACTGCGGCCTCAACAGGTCGTGGCCGGCTTGGACGATCCGGGCCGCAGCGCCGGCGACCGCATGAGGACGGTCCACCCGCCGATAGCATCGTCGGGTTCCACCGCCCGCCACCATGGTGGCTCGAGCAGCCCATCGACGAAGGACGCCCATGTCAGCACCACCCGCCGCTTCCGCGGCCTCCGCAGAGTCGCCGGCGCACGCGAGCCTGCGGGCCGCGCTGGCCTCGTGTCGTGCGATCGCGATCCTGCGGGCGCCGTCCGCGGAGCGGTTCCCGGCGATCCTCGACGTCTTGGCCGAGGCCGGCGTGAAAGCCGTGGAGTTGACGTTCACGACTCCGGGGGTGCTCGACGCGATCGCGGCCTATGCAGCCCGCAAGCCCGCTGACGTCGCGGTCGGCGCCGGAACGGTGTTGACCGCCGAGCAGGCACGGCAGGCCGTGGCCGCCGGCGCGACGTACCTGATCTCGCCGAGCGTCACCCTCGACGTCATCGCGGAGGCGAAACGGCTGGGCGTGCCGGTGATCCCGGGAGCACTCACGCCGACCGAGATCTGGCAGGCCGACGCCGCGGGCGCCACCATGGTCAAGGTCTTTCCCGCCGCCAGCCTGGGCGGCCCGTCCTACCTCACGGCGTTGCGTGGCCCGCTGCCGAACGTCGCGCTGGTCCCCACCGGTGGCGTCACGATCGAGTCCGTGCCCGACTACCTGAGCGCCGGTGCGAGCGCGGTCGGCCTGGGTTCGCCGCTGCAGGGTGACGCGGCCGCACCGGACGGCGACCTCGTCGCGCTCGCCCGACGTGCACGTCGGGTCGTCGAGGTCGCCGGCCGTGGCTGAGCCTGCGGTCACCGGGCCGGTGGGTCACGACGTCGTCACCGTCGGCGAGACCATGGCGCTCGTCGCGTTCAACGACACCGGGCCGCTGCGGGTGGGGTCGCAAGGGCGACTCTCCATCGGCGGCGCCGAGTCCAACGTGGCGATCGGCCTGGCCCGCTTGGGACATCGCAGTTCCTGGATGGGCCGGGTGGGTGACGACGCGATGGGTCGGTTGATCGAGTCGACGCTGCGCGGGGAGGGCGTGGACACCAGCGGGATCACCCGGGACGCGGAGCAGCCGACCGGCGCCATGCTGCGTGAGCACCGCAGCTTCGACCGGTTCCGCGTCGACTACTACCGCAAGGGCCTCGCCGGTTCCCGGCTGACGCCGGAGCACCTGAACGAGGACCTGATCCGAACGGCCGGCCTCGTGCACGTCACCGGCATCTCGCCGGCCGTGTCCCCGTCGGCCGGAGCCGCTGCGCTGGCGGCGATGCAGCTGGCGCGGGCGGCTGGTGCCGTCGTCAGCTTCGACGTCAACCATCGCTCGGCGCTGTGGTCGACCGAGCAGGCCACGTCGGTCCTCCAGGACTTCGTCCGCGCCGCGGACATCGTCTTCGCCGGTCCCGAGGAGGCCGAGCTCGTCACCGGATCCGAGCCGGGGACCGTGGACGTCTCTGGGCTGATCGATCTGCTGGCCGCCTCGGGTGCGAGCGAGGTCGTGCTCAAGTGCGGCGACCAGGGTGCCACCGGCTGGCTGCGTGACGGTGACGAGCGGGCGTCCGTACCGGCGCTGAGCGTGACCTGCATCGATCCCGTCGGTGCCGGTGACGCGTTCGTCGCCGGGTACCTGTCGGCTCGCCTGGACGGGCTCGGGCTGGCGGACCGGCTCGCGCGCGGGGCGATCTGCGGTGCGTTCGCCGTGTCGGTGTCGGGTGACTGGGAGGGTGCTCCGCGGCGGGCCGAGCTCGGCTTCCTCGGCGGGGTGGAGAACGTCCTGCGCTGAATCGTGCTCGAACCGGCGCGGTGCCCACGTCGGCCCGGTGGCCGGGTCAGACGGTGCGCCGGCGGACGGCGTCGTATCGATCGGCGGCCGCTCGCATGAGTTCGATCTCGTCCGCGACCTGCGGGAGCGCAGTGTCCGGCGGGCCGGCCGTCATACCGAGCGCCACCAACGCGGCTCCGCGCGCGCCGACCTCCGGATGCACCTGGTAGCGGACGTCTCGCGCGAACGTCGCGGCGAAGGCACGGCGCCACCAGGCCGACGCGGCGACGGCCCCGCCACCCAGGACGACGGACAGCGTCCGGCCGAACGAGCGATCGAGCAGTGTGAGCGATCGCAGCAACTCGAGCGCCACACCTTCGTAGGTGGCGGCCACCAACGCGTCCGGTCGAGTTCGCAGCGACAGCCCGGCCACGACACCGGAGCCGGCGGGCATCGTCACCGGCGGCCTCGAGCCGGCGTGCATCGGGATCACCGACACCCCGGCCGAGGCGGCGCCGGGCGGGTCCGCCGGTTCACGCACGTCGCCGAGCAGCCCGGTCAGCCATTCGTGCAGGACTCCGCCCGAGCTCACGGCGGCTCCGGTGAGCATGCGGTCGGCATCGACGCGGTACCGCCAGAGTGCCGGGTCGAGTTCGGGCACTGTCTCGCTACCGACCTCGTGCACGACGCGGATCGCGGCCGAGGTGCCGACGGTGACGCCGGCGGTCGTCGCGTCCCCACAGCCCGCTCCGACCGTCGAGGTGGCGCCGTCACCGGTCGCGGGCATCCAGTCGGCCGCGGCCAACGCCGGCCAGCGACGGGCGAACTCGGGGAGCAGTCGTGCCGGCTCCTCCGAGACTTCGGGCACCGAATCGGCCCCGATCCCCGCCAGCGCGAGCGCCTCGTCGTGCCATCGACCGGAATCGACGTCGAGCATCCCCGAGCCCGACGCCATCGACACCGAGATCGCGGGAGCGCCCAGCAGCTGCTCGCGGACGTATTCGGTGATGCCGGTGAACGCGAGGTCCCGACGATCGAGGCGGTCGGTGAGCCACGGGATCTTCGTCGTCCAGTACAGCGGATGGACCCAGGAGCCGGTGCTCCGGTGGTATCTGTCCGGGTCGGCCGGCTGGGTGTGGGCGACGGCCCGGGTGTCGAGCCAGGTGAGTGCGGGCGAGGCCGGCCGCCGACGCGGGTCGAGCGCCAGGACCGAATGCCACTGACTGCTCGTGGCGACCGTCGCCACCCCCTGCATCGTGCCGGCCGCCTGGAGCTCGTCCAGGCACTCACCGAGTGCGGCCAGGTACCGGGCCGGGTCCAGTTCGCCGGCTCCGGTCGCGTCCTGGTGTGGCGGCACCGCACGTCTGGCCACGATCCCCTCGATGGGCTCGCCGCGGTCGTCGCAGGCCAGCGCGCGGACCGACGAGGTCCCGAGATCGAGGGCGATGACGGGTGTGGGCACACCCGCGTCGCTAGCGGAGCTCGCCACAGGTGTCAGCGTGCTGACGGCACGGACCGACGGACCGGACGGACCGGACGGACCGGACGGACATCGTGCGTGGGCGGCTCACGTCACGACTCACGCGGTTGGCCGCCCGGCACCTCGGCGGAAGGCGAGGACTCGGAGCGCAGGTCGGACAGGTACGCGTCCGCCCAGGCGGAGATGTCGAACGAACTGACCCGGCGCCGCATCGAGCGCATCCGCTTCACCTGCTCGGCGACCGGCATGTGCAGCGCGGCCACCAGGGTTCGCTTCATGGCGTCCATGTCGTACGGATTCACCAGCAGCGCTTGACGGAACTCGTCGGCTGCGCCCGCGAACTCACTCAGGACGAGCACGCCGGTGTTGTCGAACCGACTCGCCACGAACTCCTTGGCCACGAGGTTCATCCCGTCTCGCAACGGCGTCACGAAGGCGACCGTCGCCGCCTGGAACATCGCCGCGAGCTCGTCGCGTGGATAGGAGCTGTGCAGATAGTGGATCGGCGCGCGGCCGATCCGCCCGTGCGCGCCGTTGATGTGGCCGACCTGGGCCTCGATGTCCTGGCGCATCAGGCGGTACTGCTCGACGCGCTCGCGGCTGGGCGTCGCGACCTGGATGAACACGGTGTTCTCGGCGCTGATGCGGCCCTCGGTGAGGAGCTCGTCCATCACCTTCATGCGTTGGCTGATGCCCTTGGTGTAGTCCAGCCGGTCGATCCCCAGGATGATGTGCTCGGGATGCCCGAGGTCCGCGCGCAGCTGCTCGGCCCGCGCCTGCGTCTCCGGTGCCCGGGCCAGTGCGTCCAGCTCGTCGAAGTCGATGCTGATCGGGTAGTGGCTGGCGTGGACGGTGCGATCGTCCTCGGACTCGGATCGCGTTGCGCTGGGTCCGAAGCCCCAGCAGCGAACGGCAGAGCCGGACGAAATTGGCGGCGGCACCCGGTCGTTGGAAGCCGACGAGGTCCGCGCCGAGCAGACCCTGCATCACCTGTCGTCGCCACGGGAGTCGCTGGAACAACTCGGTGGGTGGGAACGGGATGTGCAGGAAGAATCCGATCCGCAGGTCGGGCCGGCGCTGGCGCAGCATCTGCGGCACGAGCTGCAACTGGTAGTCGTGCACCCACACGGTGGCGTTGAGGTTCGCGTGCTCGGCGGCTGCTTCCGCGAAGCGGGCGTTCACGGCCTTGTAGGCGTCCCACCAGGCCCGGTGGTACTCCGGCGGCGCGACGACGTCGTGGTAGAGCGGCCACAGCGTGGCATTGGAGAAGCCTTCGTAGTACTCCTCGATCTCCTGTGCGGACAAGGCGATCGGCACCATGTCGATGCCGTCGGCGGTGAACGGCTCGACGATCTCGGCGTCCGGATCGCTCGGGCTCCCGTCCCAGCCGATCCACGCACCGGACTTGCTGCGCATGATCGGCTCGAGCGCGGTGACGAGCCCGCCGGGGGACCGCTGCCAACTGGTGGTGCCGTCGGCTGCCTCGACCCGGTCCACCGGCAGGCGGTTGGCGACGACGACGAAGTCGTTCACGCCGGCACCCCGGTCGATCGCTCGCGGGGGTAGATCATGCCGATCTGGCGGCGGATCCCGTCCATCTGCTGCATGATCGCGAGGGTGTCGGTCATCGGCACCATCGGAGACTCGGCCAGCCCTTCCCGTACACAGCGGGCGGCCTCCTCGGCCTCGTAGGTGTAGCCCGCCCCGGGCCACACGACCGAGACGACCTCGTCGTCGCGATCGACCCGGTGGATCGTCATCTCCTGCGCCGCATGGAATCCGTCGAGCTCGATCCACCCGTCGGTTCCCATCACGATGCCGCGAGCCGGCATGTTCGCATCGATCGAGGTCTGCACGCTCGCGACGGCGTCGCCGTACCCCAGGGTGACGGCGACCGTCCCGTCCACGTCTCCCGCCATGATCCCGTGCGCCTGTACGGTGTCGGGCCGGCCGAGCACCTCGTACGCGAACGTCAGCGGATAGACGCCCATGTCCAGCAGCGCGCCGCCGGCCTGGTCGATGTCGCGGAGTCGGTGCGGGGTGTCGGTGGGGACCGCGAACCCGAGTTCGGCGCTGACCGCGCGGACGGTACCGATGACGCCGTCCCCGAGGAGTTCGACGAGGCGGTGGTGCAGCGGGTTCGTCCGCATCCACATCGCCTCCATCAGGAACAGGCCGCGGTCGGCCGCCAGCACCATGAGGTCGGCGCACTCGGCGGCGTTGACGGTCATCGCCTTCTCACAGAGGACGTGCTTGCCCGCTTCGAGGAACAGCCGGCCGTTCGCATGGTGTTCGGAGTGCGGGGTGGCGATGTAGACGATGTCCACGTCGGGGTCGGTCGCGAGTTGCTCGTACGAGCCGTACGCCCGGGTTCGATCGTCACCGAACTCGGCCGTGAAGGCGTCGGCCTTCTCCTGGGTGCGAGACGCCACGGCGGCGACCCGATGGTCGGGGAGAAGGCGCAGGTCGCCGGCGAACACGCCGGCGATATGGCCGGTGGACACGATGCCCCAACGGATCGGGTCCGAACTCATGGAGGTACTCCTGTGGCGCTTCGGGTGACGACACGCGGGCCGGCGTCTCGCTGCGGGCTGCTCACAGTAGCCGCCGGCCACTCCGCACGATTCCTGCGAGTTCGTGCGAGGAGCCCTGCGAGGACCTCGTCGGCCGATCTCGGCCAGCAGGTCCGGGGCGGTCGCGCCGGACGCCCGCGCTCCGATGAGATGGGCTCATGAGAATCGCCCCCAACCGTGACGACATGATCGCGCTGACCCCGCTCTGGACTGGCGAACGCTTCGACGACGGCCGTCCGCGCGTGCCCGACGAGGTGCTCGCAGAGCTCCGGCAGGCCACCACCGAGGAAGCGTGGGGGACGATGCTGCACGCCGGATACCCGCGCCAGTTCGCCTCGCCGCCCTGGCTGCAGACGCATCCCGGCACGATCACCGTCGGACGTGCGATCACGGCGCAGTTCGTCCCGCACCGGCCCGACTTCGACGCGGTCGTGGTCGAGGCCGGCGCCGCCGAGGGCCACGAGGAGGGTGACCGGCAGAACTCCTGGGTCATCGAGGCGCTCGAGGAGAACGACGTCATGGTCGTCGACATCTTCGGCAAGGTGATCGAGGGCACCGTGGTCGGCGACAACCTCGGTACCGCCGTCGCCTCCCGGACCAAGGTCGGTGCCGTGATCAACGGCGGAGTCCGCGACCTCCAGGGGCTCGTCGAGCTCGAGGGCGTCAACTTCTTCTACCGTGGCGTCGACCCGACGCCGATCCGCGACGTGACCCTGGCCGGGATCAACCTCGTCATCCGGATCGACGAGGCGACGGTGCTGCCCGGGCGACGTCGTCCTCGGCACCCCGACCGGGGTGTCGTTCATCCCGGCGCACCTGGCCGCCGACGTCGCCACCCAGAGCGCGGAGACCCGCACCCGCGACGTGTTCGGCAAGCTGCGGTTGAGCGAGCGCGTCTACACCAGTGCGCAGATCGACGTCGGGGTGTGGGCGGACGACATCCAGTCCGATTACCAGGCCTGGAAGGCAGAACGGGCCGCCGCGGCCGAGGCGACCGCGGCCGTCGCCGAACAGAAGGCAGGGTCCACGGCATGAGCATCGAGACCCCAGAGCTCGCCTCGAACCAGGTCAGCGGATTCTCCGCCCCCACCGAACTCCGCATCACCGACCTGCGCGTCGCCAGCCTGGTCGGCGTGCCGTTCCCGTCGACGATCATCCGGATCGACACCAACCAGGGCATCAGCGGCTACGGCGAGGTGCGCGACGGCGCCAGCCAGACCTACGCGCTCGATGCTCAAGAGCCGCCTGCTCGGCGAGAACCCCTGCAACGTCGACAAGCTCTTCCGCAAGATCAAGCAGTTCGGCCACCACGGCCGGCAGGGCGGCGGCGTCTGCGGGGTCGAGATGGCGCTGATGGACCTGGCCGGCAAGGCCTACGGCGTGCCCGCCTACGTGCTCGTCGGCGGCCGGTTCCGCGACCAGGTCCTGTGTTACGCCGACACGCCGTCCGACGACGACCCGGTGGCGCTCGGGCAGAAGCTGCTCGAGCGCCGGAGCCGAGGGCTTCACGATGCTCAAGATGGACCTCGGTGTCGACCTGCTCGTGGGACGTCCCCGGCGCCCTGATCGCCCCGCCGGACGCACGCGAGACGACGACGACGCATGCACCCGTTCACCGGGATCCAGGTGACCGCCGACCGGGATCGACTACCTCGTCGAGTACATGGCGCACGCTGCGCGGCGATCGTCGGCTACGACGTGCCGCTCGCCACCGACCACTTCGGCCACATCGCGCTCGACTCGTGCATCCGGCTCGGCCCGCGCGCTCGAGCCCTTCACCCTCGCCTGGCTCGAGGACCTGATCCCGTGGCAGTACACCGACCAGTGGCGCCAGCTCACGACGCTCGATCACGACGCCGACCTGCACCGGCGAGGACATCTACCTGGCCGAGAACTTCCGGCCGCTGATCGACGCGCACGCGGTCGCGGATCATCCACCCCGACCTGGCGACGCCGGGCGGCATCCTCGAGACGAAGAGGATCGGCGACCTACGCCCAGGAGCACGGCGTCGGCATGGCGTTGCACCTGGCCGCGACGCCCGATCGCGACCATGGCGAGCGTCCACTGGCCGCGGCGACGGAGAACTTCATCGGCGCTCGAGCACCACGCCGCCGACGTCGAGCGGTGGAGCGAACTCGTCGACGGCCTCCCGCGCCCGTTGATCCAGAACGGCGTCATCGACGTCCCGCACACCCCGGGACTCGGGTTCACCGACATCAACGACGATCTGTTCCACGACTTCCTCGACCCGCGCGAACCCGGCTTCTTCGTCGAGACGTCGCACTGGGACCCCGAGTCGAGCCACGACCGCATCTGGAGTTGACCGCGTCCGGGTCATCCGAGGCTGTCAGGGCCCGGCGACTGTGTGGAGTCGCCGGGCCCTGACCCGTCGCAGCGGACTGGACCCGTACCGAGCCGGACGGCCGGAACACGCCGACGCCGAATGACAGCGGTGTAGTTCAACGGCGTTCGGAAGCACTAGGGTTGCCTGAGCGTGTGCACTCGACCCGCCGAAGGGAGACGCTCGTGAGTTCTGGCCCCGTCGACACCGCCGTCGATCAGCAGCGTGTGAACGGGCTTTCCGAGCGCGACACCGAGATCCTCGCCTTCGAGCGGCAGTGGTGGAAGTACGCCGGCGCCAAGGAACAGGCGATCCGCGACCACTTCGACATGTCGGCCACGCGGTACTACCAGGTTCTCAATGCCCTGATCGACCGCGACGAGGCGCTCGAGCTCGATCCGTTGCTGGTCAAGCGCCTCCGGCGGCTGCGCTCGACCCGTCAGCGGGCTCGGGCTGCGCGTCGCCTCGGCATCGAAGTCTGAGCACCCACTTCGCGGCACGTGATGGTTCGTCCGCTTTCTGCCGGTTCTCGTATCGAAGACTGAGCCGCTGGCTCACGGGTCTGCCCGGTCCGACAGACTCGGCGCCATGACCGGCGTCGACTTGAGGCCCTTTGCCGACGATGCCGCCCACGTGCTGCTCGCGCTCGATTTCGACGGCACGCTCGCCCGCATCGTGGAGAACCCCGAGGAAGCGGCCGCACACCCGGAGATCCCCGGCGTGCTCGCCCGGCTCGACACCGAGGTCGCCTGTCTCGCGATCGTCACCGGCCGACCGGCTCGGGTGGCCGCCTCCCGCAGCGGGCTCGCGTCGATCGCCGTCACCCGCACGGCCCGTGGCGGGACCGTCGCCCGCCATCACCTCGTGGTGCTCGGCCACTACGGCGCCGAGCGCTGGGACGGGTCGGAGATGCGGGTGGTCGCCATGCCCGTGCACCCGGGGATCGACGAGGCCAGGAAGACCATCCGTGGTTGGCTCGAGGACGGAACGCTGCCCGACGACGTCACGCTCGAGGACAAGGGCCGGTCGGTCGCCGTGCACACCCGGCCCGCCGACGAGCCGGGTGAAGCGGCGGACGAGACCGAGCGGATCCTGCGCCCACTCGCCGACAGGCTGGGACTGACGGTCGAACCCGGCCGCTACGTGGTCGAACTGCGACCGCCCGGTATCGACAAGGGCGTGGCGCTGCACGAGCTCATCGAGCAGGTGCAACCGACGGGCGTCATCTACATCGGCGACGATCTGGGCGACCTGCCTGCGTTCGACGAGGTCGCCGCGTTCCGCAAGGGCGGCGGTGCCGGGCTGGCGATCTGCTCCGGGTCCGACGAGGTCACGGAGCTGACCGAGCACGCCGACCTCGTGCTTTCCGGCCCCGGCGGTGTCGCGTCGTGGCTTCGCGATCTGGCGATCGCGTTGCGCAACGGCGTCGACTGACCGCACTGCTGCCCAGCCGCGGGGCGTCAGCCCACCCGGGCGGGACGGAACGTCGGGCCGCGGTGCCGGCCCGAGCGCGGCCTCCACGGCGGCGGCCAGTCCGAGCAGCACCGGCTCCGACCCGGCGTTCCCGATGAGCCCGAGCCCGAGGGGAAGGTCGTCGACGGCGCCGCAGGGCACGCTGATGACGGGATAGCCGGCGATCGCGGGGTAGCCCGAGCAGGAGCCGTCGATGTGGTCACCGTCGACGAGGTCGATCTTCCAGGCGGGCGGGTAGGCAGGCGCGGCCAGGGCGTCGAGCCGGTGATCGGCCAGGAGCCGGTCGATGCCCTCGGTCTTCGCAGCCGTCACACATCGGTCGAGCGCCTCGCGGTAGCGCTGGTCGGCGTCGTCCTCGCCGGCCCACTCCTCGGCGAGGGTGAAGAGATCCTGACCGAAGTGCCCGAGTTCGACGTCCGCGTGCTCGAGGTTGAACCTGATCACGTCCGACAGGGACGCCACCGCTGCATCGGGACGCGTGGCCAGGTACGCACCGGAGGTCCACGACCAGATCGGCCAGCAGGATGCGCCCGATCGACTTGTCGTCGGGCAACGCCGGCAGTTCGAGGTCGTCGACGATGACGACGCCGGCCGCGTCGAGGGCCTCCAGTGCAACGGTGGCGGCGGCGTCGGACGCCGGATGATGACCCCAGAGCGGGGTGCGCGGGACGCCGAGGCGACGGCCCCGGACGCTGTCGAGCTCGACCGCGGGCTGACCGGAGAGCACGGAGAACATGAGTGCCGCGTCCCGGACCGACCTGGCCATCGGCCCGGCGGTGTCCTGGCGGTGGGAGATCGGCACGATGCCGGCACCGGTGATGGAACCGACGGTGGGCTTGAGGCCGACGAGGCCGTTGAGTGCGGACGGGCAGACGATCGACCCGTCGGTCTCCGTGCCGACGGCGAGCGGCGCGTACCCGGCGGCGACCGCGGCACCGGAGCCCGACGACGAACCGCCGGCCGATCGGTCGAGGGCGTGCGGGTTCCGGCACAGACCGCCGACGGCGCTCCAGCCGGACGTCGAGTGATCCGACCGGATGCTCGCCCACTCGGACAGGTTGGTCTTTCCCAGCACGAGCGCACCGGCCGCCCGCAAGCTCGTCACGAGCGGCGCGTCGGCACTCGGACCGGTGTCCGCCAGGGCCAGCGAACCGGCGGTCGTGCCGAGTGGTCCGACGGTGTCGATGTTGTCCTTCACCAGAACGGGGATCCCGTGCAGGGGCCCGCGCGTGCGACCGGCGGCTCGCTCGGCGTCGAGGGCGGCGGCCTGGCCGAGGGCGTCGGGCTCGAGGCTGATCACGGCGTGCAGCTCGGGCCCGGACCGGTCCAGGGCGGCGATCCGATCCAACAGGGCCGTGACGAGCTCGACCGACGTGAGCGTGCCCGCCCCGAACCTCTGGGTCAGCTCGTGGGCGTCGAGGAAAGCCAGGTCGGTGCTCGGGGGATGCGGGTCGGTGCTCGCCATCAGCGTTCGACTCCCTGTCGGTGCCGGAGCCGGTCGATCCGCCTGATCGCCGGTCGTTCGATGTACCCGCCGTCAGCCAGGCCGGCGGAGCGTTCGAACACGTTGCGCGACGCGCGGTCGCCCGTCCTCAGCATCGACCATGCCATGGCTGCCGTGTACAGCGGCCAGTAGAGCGGACCGCCGAACACCAGGTACTGCCAGGCGTGGCGGTTCTCGTGGGCGAGGACCCGGGGTCGGCTGCGCAGCGCATCGACGTCCGACCGCGTGATGACGACGTTCCCGATCGTGAACGCGCCGCCGGTGGGAAAGCGGAATCGGTAGCCGCCGGCGAGCACGAGACCGTCCGGCCCGCCGGTCCGCACCGCCCCACCGAGGCGGGACACGACCAGCCCGACAGGCGTCGACAGGTTGAGGAGGTTGCCGGCTCGGCGGACCCGGTGGAGCGTGCGCACGGGATCAGTCTGGCCGAGTGCCCATCGGGCCGTGCCGCTCAGGCGAGGTAGCCGACGAGGTCGAGGATGTAGTGGGTCTTCGCGTCGCCGCCGCCGCAGGTCACCTTCAGCGATCGTCCACTGGAGACGGCCGTCTGGACTCCGTTGGCCAGCGTCTGATGGGGCGCGAACCAGTTCATGGACGAGGTGGCCGGAGCCGGGACCGCCGACGAGTAGACCTTCAGGTAGCCGGACTTCTCGGTGCTGGTGACGGTCACGTTGAGGAGCGCTCCGACGGCGCCGGCAGGCAGCTTCGTCGCGAGGCTGTGCGTACGGGTGTGACCGGTCTCGATCTTGGCACCGCCGCCCGACCGCGAGTCGTACAACCGCACCGGAGCCGGCAGGATCACCTCGCCCGCCGGAGCGAGCTTCCACCCGACCCGGACACCGTTCACCGCCACCGAGGCGTCGTTCGGCGTGAAGACCCCGAGGGCGAGCTTGGTGCCGTGCGGGTACGGGCCGTTGGTCGCAGCGGGCGGGACGATCCGGCGCGCCCGTACGAGACCGATCGTGCTGTTGGCCGGGATGGTTCCGTCGCAGACCGTCTGCATGAGCGTCGGGACGCCCGCCACCCAGATCCGTCCCATCAGTTGGGTCGCGACGATCGACGACACGTACCACTCGACGTCGCCCAGCACGGCGCCCGGCGGGATCTGGGTGGTCGCCCACAGCGTGTCGCCGCTCCCGACCGGTGCGTACGTTCCACCGCGCGACGTCCACGTACGCCCGGACACGTAGTTCTCCGGGCTGAAGTCCCACATGTCGAGGAACGTGTACGTGTAGCCGGTCAGGGGCGCCGATGCGATCGGGTGCAGCCCGGCAGGCGCCGCGTTCCGGAGCTTGCCGGCCCGCCCGGGTCCCGGACCGGTCGCGCCGCCGGGAGTCGCATCGGCACGGGCTGTCGGGGCGAGCACTGCGGCGGCGCCGGCGAGGCCGAGGCCCGCGACGAGGCCGCGTCGTCCGATCGGGAGATTCGAGGTCATGCGCCAGTCCGTTCGTGAGGATCGCGTGATGGTCCGGGACGGTCGTGAGAGTGGCGCCCGCACCTCGGCGATACACCGCCCCCGGCCGGCGCCTCGTGCCGTCGGCGCGGTCCGTGGCCATCCCCGTCTCGGATTCCGGGACCGGTGACCGAGGGGTGGACGCGCCGGTTACCGTGGACCTGCTCATCGAGAGGGGCAGAGGGATACGGCCCGCTGAAGCCCCGGCAGCCAGTTCGTTCGCAGGCCATCGGTCCGAGGACGCACCAGGTGCCACGTCCGTCCCGCGTCGATGGTCGATGCGGGGAAGATGAGGAGAGGAGAACGCCGCCATGACGGTTACCCAGACCGACCCGGCCACGCACGTCGTCCGAGAGGGCGCCTTCGGCAACGCCGTCGAACTCGTCTGCCGCGAATGCGGTGCGACGCAGCCGCTCGGCCCGAACTACGCCTGCCTCGAGTGCTTCGGCCCCCTCGAGATCGGCTACGAGTTCCCCAGCCTGACACGCGCCGAGATCGAAGCCGGCCCCCGCAACATCTGGCGCTACGCCCCCCTGCTCCCGGTGCCGGCCGACGTGGCGAGCGTGCCCAACACCGAACCCGGCCTGACCCGGCTGGTGAAGGCCGACCGGCTCGCCGCGGCGCTGGGCATGAAGACCCTGTGGGTCAAGGACGACACGTCGAATCCCACGCACTCGTTCAAGGACCGCGTCGTCGCCGTCGCCCTGGCCGCCGCGCGCGAGCTGGGGTTCACCGTTCTGGCCTGTCCGTCCACCGGCAACCTGGCCAACGCCGTCGCCGCGGCCGCTGCACGTGCCGGGATCCGCAGCGTCGTGTTCGTGCCGAGCAACCTCGAGCAGCAGAAGATCCTCACCACCGCGGTCTACGGCGGCACGCTGATCGCTGTCGAGGGCAACTACGACGACGTGAACCGACTGGCGTCCGAGATCGCCGGCGAGCGCGCCGACTGGGCGTTCGTCAACGTCAACGTCCGGCCGTACTACGCGGAGGGCTCCAAGACCCTCGGCTACGAGATCGCCGAACAGCTCGGATGGCGACTGCCCGAGCAGGTCGTCGTCCCCGTCGCGTCCGGCGCCCAGCTGGTCAAGATCGACAAGGGCTTCCGCGAGTTCGTCGACCTCGGCCTCATCGAGGGCACGCCGTACAAGATCTACGGTGCGCAGGCCACCGGATGCTCACCCGTGGCGGAGGCGTTCAAGAACCACCGGGACGTGGTCCGTCCGGTCAAGCCCGACACGATCGCGAAGTCGCTGGCGATCGGCAACCCGGCTGACGGTCCCTACGTCCTCGACGTCACCCGTCGCACCGGCGGAACCGTGGAGGACGTGAACGACGACGAGGTGCGCGACGGCATCGAACTGCTCGCCCGGACCGAGGGCATCTTCGCCGAGACCGCCGGCGGTGTGACGATCGCGACCCTGCGCAAGCTGATCGCGACCGGACAGCTCGACCCCGACGCCGAGACGGTCGTCATCAACTCCGGTGACGGACTCAAGACCCTCGACGCGATCGCCGACCGGGTCGGTCCCGCCGCCACCATCGAGCCGAGCTTCGAGGCGTTCCTCGCCTCGGGCCTGGCCGACTGACTCCCTTACCCGAGAGGACCTCGACCATGAGTGTCAGCGTACGAATCCCCACGATCCTGCGGACCTACACGGACGGGAAGTCCGAGGTGAGCGCCGACGGCGACACCCTGTCGGCCGTGCTCGGGTCGCTCGAGTCGAACCACCCCGGCATCGGCGCCCGGATCCTCGACGACGCCGGCTCGCTGCGACGATTCGTCAACGTGTACGTCGGAAACGAGGACGTCCGCTTCACCGACGGCCTCGCGACCGCCACGCCGGACGGCGTGCAGATCTCGGTGGTCCCCGCCGTCGCCGGCGGCTGACCGTCGCCACGACTCTTGCGGGTCGAGTGGGTCGAGCCGGATCGGAGCGGATCGTGGTGATCGCCGGGTTGGTGTTCGCGGGTGTCGCGAGCGGCCTGCACGTCTTCTTCTTCGTCCTCGAGAGCCTCCGCTTCACCCGGCCGGCCACCTGGCGTCGGTTCGGCGTGAGGTCGCAGGCCGATGCCGATGTGCTGAAGCCGATGGCCTACAACCAGGGCTTCTACAACCTCTTCCTGGCGATCGGCTGCCTGGTCGGCATCGTGCTCGTCGCCGCCGGGCAGACCGCCGCCGGTGGGGCGCTCGTGCTGTTCGGCACCGGGTCGATGGCTCTTGCCGGCGTCGTCCTGGTCTCCACCGGGCGCGACCGGTGGCGGGCGGCCGCCGTGCAGTTCGTGCCGGCTGCGGCGGGATTCCTGCTCACGGCCGTCGGGCTCGCGGTCGGCTGACCCGGCACCGGGTCGGTCGGTGCCGCTAGAACCGCTTCGTCATCAGCTCGGCGATGCGGTAGGCGTTGGCGAGGATGGTGAGCACCGGGTTGACGCCGCCGTTCGTCACGTGGACGCTGCCGTCGGCGACCCGAAGGTTGTCGTGCCCCCAGACTCGACCCTCCGGGTCGACGACGGACGTGGCCGGATCACTGCCCATCCGGCAGGTTCCGGCCTGGTGCTGGCCGCCGCTGGGGCCGTCCGCGGTGGCGCGTGGCCCCGGGCGCATCGCGGCGATCCTCGTGGCACCACTGGCTTCCAGCCACTCGACGGCGCGGTCGGCGTGATGGTGGGCCGTGCGGACGTCCTCCGGATGGATGGAGCCGGAGAACCGCGCCACCGGCAAGCCGAGACTGTCGCGGACCGAGGTGTCGAGCCGGACGCGCGCACGCGCCGTGGACACCTCCTGGATCGGGCCCATGATGTGCAGGTGGCGCGTGTAGGAGTGCGCCATCGCGGCCGCGCTCGCGGCACCCCAGGCGGGGATCATCCCGGTGCGCGACAACATGCCCAGCGTGGCCAGCGGGATGGGCACGAAGTCGTTCGCCAGCATGCCGCCGCCGATGATCCCGTCGTTGTCGTGCCGGAAGTCGTTCGTGCAGATCGATGCTCCGGGGCCCTGCCCGAACTGGACCTGCTCGTCGACCAGACCCAGCGCGCCCGCGTACACGTGGCCCTGGAGATGCCGTCCGACCTGGTCGGTGTTGTTGCCGAGGCCGTGGGGCTCGCCGTCGTGGGCCGAGAGCAGGAGCAGCCGTGCGGTTTCGGTGGCGCCGGCACTGACGACGACCTCGCCGGCGTCGACGGTCGTCGTCGGGCCCGGAGTGCCGTCGGCCGCGAGTGCCTGGAGCCGGACGCCGGTGACCTTGCCGCCGGCATCGGTGACGATGCGAGTCGCGGCCGTGCCGACGGCGAGGTCGCACCGCCCTGTCGCGAGCGCCAGCGGAAGCGCCGTGTTGTGGGTCCCGTTCTTGGCGTTCGCCCGGCACGAGAAGCCCACGCAGGTGCCGCACTCCTGGCAGGCCGCGCGCCCGTGGTAGGGCCGGGAGTTGATCAGCAGCGGCACCGGTGCGGTTCCCCACCCCAGCTCGCGCGCACCGGCCAGCAGCAGTCGTCCGGAGGCCGTGAGCGGTAGCGGCGGCATCGGGTAATCGCGCGTCCGTGCCCCGGCGAAGGCGTTGCCGACAGGATCGCCGCTGACCCCGAGCTCGTACTCGGCCCGGTCGTAGTAGGGCGCCAGTTCGGCGTACCCGAACGGCCAGTCCGCGAGCGAGCTGCCGTCGGGGACGCCGTACGTGCTGGCCATGGCGAAGTCCTGGGCGCAGAACCGCCAGGCCTGGGCGCCGAAGACCCGCATCCCGCCACCGACGGTCATCGCGTTGTTCAGCCATCCGCCGTCGACCGGGGTGACGACCGTGTCGCCGGCGACGCGGGGGTTCCCGGCACGGATCGGCCCGGCCTGCGTCGACAGGCCGCTGATGACGCGCTGGTTGCGGAGGTGATCCGGCTGCGCGTCGGCGGCCAGCCACTGGCCGCGCTCGACGATCAAGACGCGCGCCCCGGCCTCAGCGGCCGTCCGCGCGACGATCGACCCGGCGCCCGTGCCGATCACGATGACGTCGTAGGAGCGGCCGATGTCCGCGAAGGCCGTCATCCTGGGCGCGAGGTCGTGCAGGTCGGGCCACGTCGTGCCGGGCTGCTCCTCGAGGTAGCCGACCTCCGACCAACTCCGGACGTCGCCGCCGGCCAGGCCGCGGGGATTGCCGTAGTAGGCCTGCTGGGCCGCACGGATGCCGGCCGCAGCCGCTGTCGCGGTCGCGGGTGCGGCGAGCAGAGCGTCGACGGCGGCGGCGTCGATCGGTCCGTCGGGCAGCACCGACGCCACGGCTGCCCACGGGCTCGGGAGGCCGTCGGAGGTGAAGGCGGCGTCGAGGCCGGCGACGTCGGCCGGGTCGATCCCGGGCGTGACGGCTCGAGCGAAGTCCAGGACGTGCTGATCAACGGGGGAAGCGGTCACCCGGCCAGAATTCCAGTCCCGCGACCCGGCCGGCGTGCGGCGCGCGAGGATGACCGGGGCCGGTCTGCGTGAGCGGTCGGAGCACACGGCCCGAGCGCGTCCGCAGCCGCTCGGACGTTTGCACTCCCATGGGGCGAGTGCTAATAATCGGGGTTAGCACTCTTAGGTCGAGAGTGACAGAACGCTGCAGGTCGGCCGGTGAGATCTCGAGCAGCCGAGATCGTCCGTCGCGGGCACCAACCGACACCGCACGTCCACCCATCTGGGGAGGATTTCGCTAGATGCCCAAGCTGATTGCATTCAACGAGGAAGCCCGGCGCGGCCTCGAGCGTGGCATGAACACGCTCGCTGACGCCGTCAAGGTGACGCTCGGCCCGAAGGGACGCAACGTCGTCCTCGAGAAGAAGTGGGGCGCGCCCACCATCACCAACGATGGTGTGAGCATCGCCAAGGAGATCGAGCTGGAGGACCCGTACGAGAAGATCGGGGCCGAGCTCGTCAAGGAAGTCGCCAAGAAGACCGACGACGTGGCCGGCGACGGCACCACGACCGCCACCGTCATCGCTCAGGCGATGGTGCGCGAGGGTCTGCGCAACGTGGCCGCGGGTGCGAACCCGATGAGCCTCAAGCGCGGCATCGACGCGGCCGTCGAGGCCGTCTCCGAGCAGCTCACGCTCTCGGCGAAGGACATCGAGACCAAGGAGCAGATCGCTTCGACCGCCTCGATCTCCGCGGCTGACACCAAGGTCGGCGAGATCATCGCCGAGGCCATGGACAAGGTCGGCAAGGAAGGCGTCATCACCGTCGAGGAGAGCAACAGCCTCGGGCTCGAACTCGAGCTCACCGAGGGCATGCGCTTCGACAAGGGCTACATCTCGGGCTACTTCGTCACCGACACCGACAGCATGGAAGCCGTCCTCGACGACGCGTACGTGCTGATCGTCGAGTCGAAGATCAGCTCGGTGAAGGACCTGCTGCCGCTGCTCGAGAAGGTCATGCAGGCCAACAAGCCGCTGCTGATCATCTCCGAGGACGTGGAGAGCGAGGCGCTGGCGACGCTGGTGCTGAACAAGATCCGCGGCACGTTCAAGTCGGTCGCCGTCAAGGCCCCCGGCTTCGGCGACCGCCGCAAGGCCATGCTGCAGGACATCGCGATCCTGACCGGTGGCCAGGTCATCTCCGAGACCGTCGGCCTCAGCCTCGAGAACGCGACCGTCGACCTGCTCGGGCAGGCCCGCAAGGTCGTCGTCAGCAAGGACGAGACCACGATCGTCGAGGGTGTGGGTGACGCCGAGCAGATCCAGGGCCGGGTCAACCAGATCCGCGCCGAGATCGAGAAGAGCGACTCCGACTACGACCGCGAGAAGCTGCAGGAGCGGCTGGCCAAGCTGGCCGGCGGCGTTGCGGTCATCAAGGTCGGCGCGGCCACCGAGGTCGAGCTCAAGGAGCGCAAGCACCGCATCGAGGACGCCGTTCGCAACGCGAAGGCGGCCGTCGAAGAGGGCATCGTCGCCGGTGGTGGCGTTGCGCTGCTGCAGGCTGGTGTCCTCGCCTTCGAGAAGCTCGACCTGACCGGTGACGAGGCCACGGGCGCGAACATCGTCCGGGTCGCGCTCGCTGCTCCGCTCAAGCAGATCGCCATCAACGCCGGCCTCGAGGGCGGCGTCGTGGCGGAGAAGGTCGCGAACCTGCCGATCGGTTGGGGCCTCAACGCCGCGACCGGCGAGTACGTCGACATGCTCGCGGCCGGGATCCCCGACCCGACGAAGGTCACCCGCTCGGCGCTGCAGAACGCTGCGTCGATCGCCGGCCTGTTCCTCACCACCGAGGCCGTCGTGGCCGACAAGCCGGAGAAGGCGGCCGCTCCGGCGGGCGACCCGTCCGGCGGCATGGGCGGCATGGACTTCTAGTCCAACCGCACGACCAGCCGGCTACACCACGGCACAGCACCACCGGCACCACCCCTTCAGTGGGCAGGCCCCGGGACCTCGGTCCCGGGGCCTGTTCGCGTCCGGGCTGCCTCGCTCTGGGCCGCATGCGTCCCTTGGCTGCATGGGTCTCCGGCCGCGTGCGTCCAGGGCGGCATATTCCTGGCAGCGTCTGCCGAGTCTCGCTACCCTCGCTCGGATGTCCGCCGACCCCCTCGAGCCCGCCCGGCCGCCGGAGACCTCCGGTCTGATCTGGCGGCCGCCGACCGCCGCCGATCTCGACGACTGGTACGCGCTGATCGATCGGATCCAGTCCTCCGACCAGAAGTCCGAGCGCGTGACCCGCGCCGGGCTCGAACGCTCGCTCGGGTGGTCCTGGGTGGACCTGGCCGCCGACGCGCTCGTGGGTGTCGACGCGGACGGGGTGTTCCGGGCCTTCGGTCGCAACGCCTTCCGGCCGGGGTACAACACCGAGCTCTCGATCGCGTTGCTCGGCGGCGTCGACCCGGACTGGCGCGGGCGGGGGATCGGGCGGCAGCTGCTGGCGTGGCAGCGGGTGCGTGCCGGGCACAACGTCGCCCAGCTGCGGGCCGACGACGACCGCGCGGCGTCCCTGCCGGCCCGGGTGGGCACGTTCGCCGAGGAGCAGGAGTTCGGGAAGGCCGCGCTGCTGACGGCCGCCGGGTTCGATCCGCGGCGTTGGTTCGACGTGATGCGCCGGCCGCTGACCGAGGCGGATTCGACCATGCCCGACCCGGTCCTGCCGGTGGGGCTCGAGGTGGTCTCGTACAGCCCCGACCTCGCCGAGCGGACCCGGCTCGCGCACAACGCCGCCTTCGTCGACCACTGGGGCTCGAACCCGGCCACGGTGGAGTCCTGGCGGTCCGGCCTGGACGACGACGAGGCGTTCCGGCCGGCCTCGAGCTTCGTCCTGCTCGACACGAACGTCGCCGGGAATCCCGTGGTCGGCTACGCGCTCAACTACGAGTACGTGGAGGAGTGGCCGGCGTTCGGGCACACCGAGGGCTACGTCGGCACGCTGGGCGTGGTCCGGGAGTGGCGTGGTCGTGGCCTGGCCCGGGCGCTGCTCGCGCTCTCGGCCCGGATCTTCGCGCAGGCGGGTCACCCGTACCTGGCGCTGGACGTCGATGCGGACAACCCGAGCGGAGCCGGCCGGTTGTACTCGAACGTCGGCTTCGTCCGGGCCTCGCGTTCGACCTACTACGGCGTAGACGCGGACGTCGCGCCAGGCCGGCGCCGGCCGCTGCGGCAGACTGAGGCCGTGTACGTCCCCCGCCACTTCGCCGTCGACGACACGGAGCTCGTGTCGATGGTGTCCTCGGTCGGCGCTGCGGACATCGTGACGATCGGACCCGACGGCGCTCCCGAATCCTCGCTGCTGCCGATCCTGCTCGATCTCGAGGCAGGCCTGGTCACGGCCCACTTCGCGCGGGCGAATCCCCAGTGGCAGCACATCGGTGCCGGGGGAGCGAAGGCCCTCGCGATCGTCTCGGCGCCCCAGGCCTACGTGTCACCCACCTGGTACGCGACGAAGCGTGAGCACGGGCGGGTCGTGCCCACCTGGAACTACAGCGCCGTCCACATCACCGGGATCGTGCGTGTCCGTGACGACAGCGACTGGGTCCGGGAGATGGTGACGGCCCTCTCGCGGGTCCATGAGGCCGAGCGGGACCGGCCGTGGTCGATCGACGACGCCCCACCTGCGTTCATCGAGGGCCAGCTCAAGGCCATCGTCGGGCTCGAGCTGACGATCGAGTCGATCACGGGCAAGGCCAAGCTCAGCCAGAACCGATCCGAGGCGGATCGGGCCGGTGTGGTGGCCGGGTTGACCGCCGAACCCGACTCGGTGGCCGGTGCCGCCAGCCGTCGCCGCCACGATGCGCCGCTGGACGGGTGGGTCGGCGCGGGACTGAATCCGGACCGAACCCGGACTCAACCCGAACTGAACCCGACCGACGGCAGATCGGCCGCTTCTGCGGTTTCGCCTGCCGATCAGGCGAAGGTGCCGTCGGTTCGGGTGGTGTCGCGGCCGCGGCCATCGGGTGATGACAGGATCGGCCGGTGACCTCGCCGTCGACGACCGACACCGCGTTCCCCTTCGATCGCTCCGACCATGCGGCGTGGGCCGACTGGCTCCGGGCCGTCCCGCTGACCGACGGCCACAACGACCTGCCGTGGGAGATGCGCCGGGTCGCCGACTACGACCTGGACGCGACGCCGCTCGACATCGAGCAGCCGCACCTGCAGACCGACCTGGTCAAGATCCGCCGAGGCGGCCTCGGTGCCCAGTTCTGGTCGGTCTACGTCTCCGACACGATGACAGAGGGTGAAGCAGTCGCCGCGACCCTCGAGCAGATCGACTTCGTGCACCGCATGATCGAGCGTTATCCCGATCGGCTCGTGGCGGCGCGGACGGCCGATGACGTCCGGATGGCCGTGGAGAGCGGGCGGCTCGCGTGTCTGATCGGAGCCGAGGGCGGTCGGCAGATCGGCGCGTCGTTGGCGGTGCTCCGGATGCTGGCGCGGCTCGGACTGGGGTATCTCACGCTCACGCACAACCACTCCCTGCCGTGGGCCGACTCGGCCACCGATGTGCCGATCGCCGGTGGCCTGAGCGACTTCGGTGTCGAGGTCGTCCACGAGCTCAACCGGCTCGGCGTCCTCGTCGACCTCTCCCACGTCGCCGACACCACGATGCACGCCGCTCTCGACGCCAGCGGGTCCCCGGTCATCTTCAGCCACTCGTCCGCGCGTGCGGTGTGCGACGTCGAGCGGAACGTCCCGGACGACGTGCTGGAGCGGCTGCCCGCCAACGGCGGCGTGTGCATGGTGACGTTCGTGCCGGAGTTCGTCAGCCCGGCCGTCGCCGCCTGGCGTCGTGACACCGCCGATGCCGCCCTGGTCGAAGGCATCCCGCTCGCCGACCACTCGGCGTACATGGCGTTCGCGCGGGCCCACCAGGAGCGGCATCCCAAGCCGGTCGCGACCGTCGACGACGTCGTCGCGCACGTCGAGCACGTCCGCGACGTCGCCGGCACCGACTCGCTCGGGCTCGGCGGCGACTACGACGGGACCGACACATTTCCGCTCGGGATGGGGGACGTCGGTGGCTATCCGGCGCTGTTCGCCGCCCTCGCCGACCGCGGCTGGGCCGCCCGCGAGCTCGCCGGGCTGGCCGGGGCGAACGTGATGCGGGTCCTCGCCGACGCCGGGCCGGGGGCCTGAAGTCCGCTGTCCTCCACAGGTGCCCCGAGTGTGGCGGCGTCCACAGGCGGTTGGGACTTGTCGGAGTGAGCAGACAGGATCGACGCATGAGTACCCCCACCGGCATCGAGTCTTCCTCCCGGCCGCCCGCCGCGCCGTCCGCCGCGACCGCCGGTGACGCCGGGCTCAGGGAGGAAGCGGTGACCCTGCTGCGGCGGCTGGTGGGCCGCGACGACGTCGACTTCCACGAGGGCCAGTGGGAGGCGGTGCGCGCGCTGGTCGCCCAACGCCGGCGGGCGCTGGTCGTGCAGCGCACCGGCTGGGGCAAGTCGGCCGTCTACTTCGTGGCCACGGCGCTCCTGCGCGCGCGGGGTGCCGGTCCCACCGTGATCGTCTCGCCCCTGCTGGCCCTGATGCGCGACCAGGTCGCGGCCGCGGCGAGAGCCGGTGTGCGGGCGGTGACGATCAACTCCGCCAACGCCGACGAGTGGGCCGACGTCAGTGCGGCCCTGCGTGCGAACGAGGTCGACGTCCTGCTGGTCAGCCCCGAACGGCTCAACAACCCGCGCTTCCGCGAGGAGCAGCTCCCGGCGTTGGCCGCCACGACCGGTCTGCTGGTGGTCGACGAGGCGCACTGCGTCTCCGACTGGGGGCACGACTTCCGGCCCGACTATCGACGCATCCGCGATCTGCTCACCACCCTCCCGACGGGGACGCCGGTGCTCGCCACCACCGCGACGGCCAACGCGCGGGTGATCGCCGACGTCGCGGAGCAGTTGGCCGTCGGAGAACCCGCCGACGGCGGCTCCGGGGTGCTGACGTTGCGCGGGCCGTTGGCTCGCGCCAGCCTGCGGTTGGGAGTCCTGCGCATCCCGTTCGCCGAAGCCAGGTTGGCGTGGCTGTCGGCGCACCTCGACGACCTGCCCGGCAGCGGGATCGTCTACACCCTCACCGTGTCGGCGGCCGAGGACCTCACCGCCCTCCTACGGGCCGCCGGGCATGACGTGGCCGCCTACACCGGCCGGACCGATCCGGCCGACCGGGAGGAGCTCGAGGCGCGGTTGAAGTCCAACGACGTGAAGGCGCTGGTGGCGACCAGCGCACTCGGGATGGGCTTCGACAAGCCCGATCTCGGGTTCGTCGTGCACCTCGGTGCGCCCGCCTCGCCGATCGCGTACTACCAGCAGGTCGGTCGTGCCGGCCGCGCGACTGACAACGCCGACGTCCTGCTGCTCCCCGGTGCCGAGGACGTCGACATCTGGCGCTACTTCGCCTCGGCCTCGATGCCCCGGCAGGCCGACGCGGACGCTGTGCTGACCGCGCTCGCGGCGGGCAGGCCGATGTCGACCGCGGCGCTCGAGACCGTCGTCGACGTCCGCCGCACCCGGCTCGAACTCCTGCTCAAGGTTCTCGACGTCGATGGCGCCGTCCAGCGTGTGTCGGGCGGCTGGGCGTCGACCGGGGAGCCGTGGAGCTACGACAGCGATCGATACGTTGGCCTCGCCCGCGAGCGGGTGCACGAGCAGGATGCGATGCTCGGCTACCTCGCCACGACCGGCTGCCGGATGGCCTACCTGCAGGAGGCGCTGGACGACGACACCGCCGCGGCCTGTGGGCGTTGCGATACGTGCACGGCGCCGTGGTGGGACGCCGAGGTACCCGACGCGGCCCAGCGGGCGGCCACCGCGCGGCTGGCCGAAGTCGGCGTCCGGATCGAGCCGAGGAGCCAATGGCCGAGCGGGATGGCCCGGCTCGGCGTCGATCTCAAGGGGCGCATCGCGGCCGCCGAGACGCTCGAACCGGGTCGCTGTGTCGGCCGCTTCACCGACCTGGGCTGGGGCCAGCGCATCCGGAGCCTGCTCGACGGTGACGACGATGTCGCTGCGGACGACGCACTCCTGCAGGCCTGCGTGGGCGTCCTCCGGGACTGGGACTGGGCGCAGCGACCGGTCGCGGTCGTCACGGTGCCGTCGCGCCGCCGGCCGACGTTGGTCCGGTCGGTCGGTGCCGGGATCGCGCGGATCGGCCGGCTGATCGATCTGGGGGACCTCGACCTGGTCGACGGAGGGCCGGTCGGCGAGCGCGGAGGCAATTCCGCTTTCCGACTGGCCGGCGTGTACGGGCGGATCGCCGTGTCCGAGCAGCTCACCGAGGGCATCGCGGAAGCGGGCGGCCCGATCCTGCTGGTCGACGATCTCGTCGACAGCCGATGGACGATCAGCACCGCCGGTCGCGAACTCCGACGCGCAGGTGCTGCCGCGGTCCTGCCGTTCGCCCTGGCCAGCGTCGGCTGAGAGGCCGCCCGTCGGCTACCTCACCCGGAGGCCGCCGGCTACTTCACCAGGTAGGCGTACGGGATACCGGCGACCTCGGTGCCGGTGCCCTTGTAGGCGTCGAAGGTGTCGATGAACAGCGTGCCGCGTCGCACGTCGCCTCTCGAGGATGCCGGCGGCGTGATCGCCACCAGGATCGTGCCGCTCTCGCCGGGTTCGAGTGTCAGCGGCTCGAACTGCGCGTCCGGTGCCGTGCCGGCGAGCGCCGTGGCGTCAGCAGCCGTCAGCCGCTCCAGACTCTTGGACCAACGCGTGGGCGCCGGCGCTCCGGCCTTGACGGACAGCGGCAGCGGCGCCGGATCGGCGGCCGGGGCCGGAACCAGGGCCGTCCGCCAGAAGTCTCCGGTCGTCGTCGCCACCGCGTCGTCGAACAGGCGGGTGGTGGCCGTAGCCCGGTAGGCGACGGTGCCGGCGGGAGCCGGTCCGCTGAAGGGCCCGATCACGCCGGCGTCGGCGAGCCACGGTCCCGGGGTGACCTGGTCGGCACTGATCGCCGCGTTCGCCCGGTTGCCCACCGACTCACCGAAGATCTCCGGGTCGCCGTAGGCCCACCGTGCGTCGAGCTGGACCGGCTGGGTGGCGTCCGCGCCGAAACTCAGTGTCGACGTGTGCGGCGGCACGAGCCACGCACCGGACACGGCCGATTGGGGAAGCGTGATCGCCGAGAGGTCGTTGCCTGGCACCTGGGAGGCGAGTGGGTAGGTCCCGACCTTCTGGCGACGCGCGTCCGCGAAATAGGTGAGCGGTACGACACCGGTGTTCGTCACGCGTACCAGTGCCGTCGTCGTCTCACCGGCCGCCAGGGTGGTGGTCGGCGAGTTCGGCAGGTTCGGGTACGCCGAGACCGGTTGGGCGGCGAGCGAGACGGTTCCCGTGAACGGCTGGCCGAGCACCGTGCCCGCCACGGGGTTGGTCGCCTCGAGCACCATACGCCAGCGCCCGGCCGCGGGGTGGTTGGCGTAGAGCTGTACGCCTCCGGTCGTGACGGGCCCCGCCGCCGAGGTCCGGACGTTGCTGACCGAGCTCAGCGCATGGCCGCTCGGGCTGACCAGGTACGCGTTGTAGATCGTCCCTCGGGTCGGCTGGTCGCCGAGCACGACGCCCACCGAGAGGCTCGGGGCGCCGTGCGGCACGTGGAGGTAGTACGTGTTCGACTGGGCGACGCCGCCGGGCGTGCGGCCGTTCCCGCCGCCGACCACACCGCGGAACTCGACCGGCTGACCCGAGGCCCGGAGCACGCTGCGCAGCGAGATCGGCACGCTGGTCCGCACGCCGAGCGCCGTGCTCAGCTGCAGTGATCCGGCCGTGTCACCCGGATCCGCCGGGACACCAACCGAGTAGGTGAGCGTGCCGGTCCGGCCGGCCGGGATGATCGTCGTTCCGCTGACCGACCCGAACGAACCGGCCGCCGACGTCGTGATGCCGAACTGGACCTCGCCGGTGTACGCCGGGTTGGCGATGAGATAGGCCGTCCACGTGCCGGGTGCCGGATAGCGCACGCCCACGCTGGCGAAGTTCGCGGCAGCCTGCGGCTGCGAGTAGCCCTGGTAAACGCCGTTCGGGTCGACCAGGGCAAGCCCGACCGACGTCCCGGCGCCCGCGTAGGCCAGTGACATCTGCAGGCGATCGGTGTCGGGCTTCACCGTGAACGTCTTCGCGCTGTAGGCGCGCGGTGCACCGACCACGTTCGCGATCGTCGGCAGCGACGATCCGTCGAAGGCGATGGTTCCGCTCTCCTTCGACAGCGTCTTCGTCAGCGAACGCGAACTGGCCGAGAGCGTTTGGGTCCGCGAGCTGATGTTGCGCACCTTCACGGTCGCCGTCACGGTGGACCCGGCGCGGCCGGTGAGGGTGAGCTGGGACTTGCGCACGAGCAGGGCCGTGCCCTGGGCCGCCGGCGGCCGCACATTCGATCCCGGTGCCGGCACGGAGAGAGCGGCGCGTACGGCCGCCAGCGCGTCGATCTGTCCGGCGCCCTGCAGTTCGGCGGGATGCCCGAGGTCGCGCGCCGTGCTCGTCAGCAGTCGCTTCACCAGAGCGGGCGAGGGCTTGCCGGCACCAGGGTGCGCGTCGACGTAGGCGCTGATCACCAGCGCGGCCGCCCCGGCCGCCAGCGGAGCGGAGGCGCTCGCCCCGGCGAAGGGTTCGAGTGACGAGGGGCGGCCGTTCAGGCCGATGCATCCCCGGTAGAGCGTCGGGTCGGGGGTGCACAGTGCCCAGGTCGTGTCGCCCGGAGCGACGAGGTCGGGGATGCGGCCGTTCTGGGCGAAGCCGCCGGAGGAGATGGCCGAGATGTTGTCGTTGGCCCAACCCGTCACACCCGGCAGGTTGTAGCCGCCGTAGGTCGTCTGCGCGTACCAGCGGAACTGGGTGCTCGCGCCGACGGAGATGACGTCCTTCGCGCTCGCCGGGGAGCCGATCGTGTTGGCAAGGCCGGCGTCTCCGGTGCCGACCACGACCGTCGTGCCCGCTTCGATGGCCGCAGTGTTGATCATCGAGATCGGGTCGACCTCGGTGTCGGGGTACGGATCGGAGCCGAAGGACTCGTTGATGACGTCGACGTCGGCCACGTTCACCGCGTACTCGATGGCCTGGATGAAGCGCGAGACCGGGGCGTAGGGCGCGTTGCCGAACACCTTCAGTCCGACGAGATCGGCCCCTGGTGCGACGCCCTGGATCCGCACGGTGCAATCCGCCGGCAACGGATGGGCGGGTGACACGACGTCGGCGAGGGAGTAGGTCCGGTTCCCCTGGGCCGCGATCGCGCTCGCGTCGCCGAACGCCTCGGCGCCGCTGCTCTGGGCGTTCCAGCCCTCGGTGCTGAAGTCCTGGTAGTCGACGAACACCGACTTGCCGTCCCGGATGAAGTCTGGGTTGTTCACATCGACCCCGTCGGCCAGGTAGGCGACCCGGACACCCGCTCCCGTGGACAGGCTGTTGGCCCCGACCGTGCTGTCGTCGTAGGCGACCCGCATGCTCTGGAGGCCCTCGGGCTCGAGCAATGGCTTCGCCGGGTCGGTCGGGCACGCGTCGCCGGAGGTCGTCGAGCGACTCGTGGCGGACCCGGGCTTCGCCGTCGAGTCCGCAGCCGTCGAGCGGGCGATCATCCGGTCGGGCACGACGGCCGCCACCCCGGGCTGTCGGGCCAGCGCCGTCGCCGTGGCGGCGGTGACGTTGGCCGAGACCGCGTTGATCACGCCGTACTGGTGGACGTCGCGGGCACCGAGGCGTTGCGCGTCGTCGACGATGGCCGACTGGCTGGCGCGAACGGTCTTGGCGCGCTGGAGTCGTTGGGACCTCGACGTCGGCGTCGTGCCGTGCTGATCGGACATCAGCACGATGACATCGGTTCTCGGGGTGCCCTGTGCTGCTGCGACGATCGGCGACGGATCGGCCACCGCGGCAGCAGGTGCGAGGAAAGCCACGGCGACGGCACCGGCCACGACGGGAACGATCGACAAGGTGCGGCGAACGGCGCGCATGAGGTCCTCTCTCGGCAGGAGAGCCTGCGCGACGAACATCGGGGTGCGGCGGCACCCTGACTGCGGCGAGAGTATCGGGGTGGACGACGTAGCGAGAAGCCCAGCGGTGCTGTCGCCGCGGGCTTGTGACCTTCGGCAGCCGAATTCGCCCATTCCCCACGACGACACGGCGTGTTGGGTGTCGGCGCGCCCACGGTCGGTCACCGGCTGGCACCCTGAACCCATGACGTCGTCGAGCGTGTCCGCTGTGACAGTAGGGATTTGGGCTGTCACCACAGGTGGTCGCCGGTGAGCGGGCTGCTCGAGGTCATCGCGCTCGGGCCCGCCGACGCGTCGGCCGCGCAGGAGGGCGGGGCGGACCGGCTCGAGGTCGTCACGGACATGGCGAACGACGGACTCTCGCCGGATCCCGCCACGGTGGGGGAGATCCGCCGGGCCACCGACCTGCCCATCCGGGTGATGCTGCGGGCCGAGCCGGGCTTCGTCACCTCGACCGGCGAGCTGCAACGACTCGCTCGCCTGGCCGACCACCTGGCCGACGCCGGTGCCGACGGTTTCGTCTTCGGTTTCCTCTCACCCAGCGCAGAGATCGACGTGGGTGCCACGGCGTTCCTGGCGGACTGCGATGCCGTCACCGGGCACGCCTGGACGTTCCACCGCGCGATCGACCACGCCTTCCAGTCTCCCCAGGCATGGCGGGACATCCGCGACCTCGAGGGCCTCGACACGGTGCTCACCGCAGGCTCTGCACGAGGGCTCGTGCACGGGTTCGACGACCTGATCTCGACCGTTCAGCGTGATCCCTCGCTGGCCCCGCTGGTGATGGCAGGCGGAGGACTCCAGGCCGAGCATGTCCCCTGGCTCGCCCGGGCGGGAGTCCGGAAGTTCCACATCGGCAGCGGGGCAAGGCCACAGGGATCGTGGAAGGCCTATGTCGACCCGGGTTTCGTCCGGTCGTGGCGCACGTTGATCGACGACGCGATCGACCGTGCGTAGGGGCGATCGGTGGCCGTGCTGATCGATCCTCCGCTCGTGCCGAGTCGTGGGCGACTGTGGTCGCATCTGGCCAGCGACACGTCGTTCGCCGAGCTCCATGAGTTCGCGGACCGGGTGGGGATCCCCCGCAGGGGCTTCGATCTCGACCATTACGACGTCCCCGCCGAGCGCTACGACGACATGGTCACCGCCGGCGCTCGCCCGGTCCGCAGCCGCGAGCTCGTCGCCGCCCTGCGCCGCGCGGGTCTGCGGATCCGCCGCCCGCCGCCCGATGCCGAGGTCGATCCGGTGGCGAGCCGGCGATGACCTCGCCGACTTAGGGTGGCGGGCATGCCCGACGACGAGCGCCCGCCCATCTCGCTGGCCGATCCCAGCGTCATCAGGGCCCTGAGTCATCCGGCGCGAGTGGTGGTGATCGACGAGCTCTTCTCCGGCCGGGTCGCGACGTCCACCCAGCTGGCGGCTCTGGCGGGCCTGAGCCCGAGCGCGATGAGTTACCACCTGCGGGCGATGGCCAAGCTCGGCATCGTCGAGCGGGACGAGTCGGGAACCGACGGGCGGGAGCGTCCGTGGCGGGCGTGCGGAAGCGGGATCACCCTGACGCAGCCGACGTCGCGAGCTCAACTCGTCGCGTCGGCCATGCTCGTCTCCACAGTCATGCAGGGTCAGCTCCAGGCGTTCGAGCGGTACGCCGAAGCCGAGCCGCAGCTGCCCCCCGAGTGGCAGAGTGCCGCCAGCATGACCTCCTACGTCGAGACCCTGACGGCGAGCGAGGTCGGCAGCCTCACGGACGAACTGGGTGCGGTCATCGACCGGTACCGGGGTCGATCGGCCGACCGCCCCGGCGTCGCCAGGGTTCGCGTGGGGATGACGGTGATCCCGTCGGTCGACGTCCACACGATCCCCGCTGCGCAGACCGACGATGACCCGGCCACCGAGTCCGACTGACCGCTCAGCCGGCCGAGCCGTACCGCCGAGCCGTACCGCCGAGCCGTACCGCCGAGCCGTACCGCCGAGCCGTACCGCCGAGCCGGCCGAAGTCCGTCGCAGAGCCGGCTGTGAGCGTGGCCCGGACGCGTCCGCCGACTTCTGCCCGGCCGACGGTACGAGACCTGCTTGCCAGCCGAGATGTGAAGCACTATCTTCACATTTCTGCGGTCGATCGACGCAGGGGATGAAAGGCGGCCTCGGTGCCCACGCAGGACTCGTTGCTCCGCAACCGGGACTACCTGCTGCTCCTGACCGGGCAGACCGTCTCGGGTGTCGGCGTCTCGATGGGCATGTTCGTCTTCCCCCTCGTCGCCCTGCAGATCACGGGCTCGACGATCCAGGCGGGCCTGGTCGGTACGGCCGCCGGTCTCGCGCAGTGGTTGCTCAGTCTCCCGGCGGGTGCGCTGGTGGACCGCTGGCCGAGGCGGGCGGTCATGCTCGCCAGCGAGGGCATCGGTGCGGTGCTGTTCGCGACGCTCGTCCTCGCCGCGTCGGCCGGCCGGCTCACCCTGGCCCACCTCATGGTCGTCGCGTTCGGCGTGACCGCCAGCGGGCTGTTCTTCGCGCCGGCCGAGAACGCGGCGCTGCCGTTGGTCGTCCCGACCACCAAACTGCCGGCGGCCCTGGGCGCCAACCAGGCGCGACAGGCCGCTGCCGGGCTCATCGGCGGCCCGGCCGGCGGGGCGCTCCTGCAGGTCGGCCGGGCGTTCCCGTTCGTGGTCGGCGCGGTGACCTATGCGCTGTCGTTCGTGTTGCTGCTGTTCATCCGGACGCCCCTGCCGGCGCCCCCGCGGCCGCCCGAACCCCACCTGCTGCGGGAGATCAAGGAAGGACTGGTGTTCGTCTGGTCGAACGCCTTCCTGCGGGTGGTCCTCATCTGTGCGGCGATCATCAACCTGGGGGCGAACGGGCTGTTCCTGGTCGTCAACCTCTACCTGTTCCAACGCGGCGTTCCGCCCGCCGCGATCGGGCTCATCGACACGATCGCCGGGGTGGCGGCGATCACCGGCTCACTGCTCACGGGGACCGTGATGAAGCGGGTGCGACCCGGCATGCTCGCCATCGCCGTGTTCTGGGTGTGGGCGGCGGTGTGCGTGCCGATCCCGTTCACCGACAGCGTCCTCGTCATCGGCGGCCTGGTCGCGATCGGCATGCTGATCAACCCGATCGGGAACGCCGCGCTGATGGCCTACCGTGCCGCGATCACGCCCGACCGCCTGCAGGGCAGGTCGATGTCGGCCATCATGTTCGTCGCCATGGCCGCGACACCCATCGCGCCGCTCCTGGGTGGTTGGCTGTTGGCCCATGAGAGCCACTACGTCGCCATGTACCTCTTCGTCGCGCTGCTCTTCGTCGCGGCCACGATCGTGACCCTCAGCAAGGCCGTGCGTGAAGTGCCGATGGCATCGGAGTGGGGCGACCTCCGGCCCGACGACGCCGACCCGGATCTCGATCAGGGCCCCGATGATCCGGGCGCAGGGGCGGCCGCCGGTACCACCACGCCGGCGGCGACCGCGTGAGCACACCGACCTTTGCCCGAGCCGCCCGGCTCCGGGCCGGCGACGAGGTGGCCGTGATCGCCACGTCGTCCCCGCTGGAACCCGGCGACGACCTCCTGGCCGAAGAACTGGCCCGCTCGCTCGGTCTCGAGCCCACGCTGTTCCCGAGCGTGCGGACCAGTGGTCCGGCGCCCTTCCTGGCCGGCTCCGACGAACTCCGGGCCGGCGACTTCACCACGGCGTGGTGCGACGATCGGTTCGCCGCCGTGTGGTCCGCACGCGGCGGCTACGGCGCGGCCAGGATGCTCGACCTGATCGACTGGGACCGATGCGCGCGAGCACGGCCCAAGGTCCTGCTGGGCTACAGCGACGTGACCTGCGTCCACGAGGCCGTCGCGACCCGTCTGGGCCTCGCCAGCCTGCACGCGCCGATGCTCGGATCGAGCCGCGTGCGGGACAGCGCGCCGACCGTCGGGCACCTGCGCTCGGTGATCTTCGATCCCGACGGCGACGACGCGATGGACCTCGTCGGCGGCGCTGCGACGGCCACGGTCCGGGGTGGCCGCGCCACCGGCTGGGTCACGGGCGGCAACCTGTCGCTGCTCGCCTCCACGCTCGGCAGCCGGACTCAGCTCCCGAGCCGGGACGGCGCCATCGCGTTCGTCGAGGACGTGACCGAGGAGCCGTACCGGATCGACGGCTATCTCACGAGCCTGCTCCGGGCCGGCTGGTTCGACGGCGTGGTCGCGGTGGTGCTCGGCCAGTTCACCGAGTGCGGGCCCAAGGAGGACAAGGAGAATCCGGCGCCGGCGATCGAGGTGTGCGCGGAACGCCTCGGCGGCCTGGGCGTGCCGATCCTGTCAGGCGTGCCGATCGGGCACGGTGAACCGAACCGGACGCTGGCGCTCGGGGTCCGGGCCGAGCTCGACGCCGACGCGGGCACGTTCCGGTTGATCGAGCCGGCGCTGCTCTGAGCCACCGGGACGGCCCGATCAGCGGCTGTCGTGCAGCATCCGCAGTTCGACCGCGACGTTCGACCGGGCCCGCGCCTCCCACCGGGCGCGCCCCGGCGCCGTCGCGAACATCGGGTCGAGCGCGAGCAGCCGGGACAGCACGGCCGCACGGCCGGTGTTGAACGCGTCGTCGCTCACGTGGGCGTACTCCGCTCGGACCCCGGCTGCGTAGTCGAGGTAACGCTCCGGTGGCGCCGCGAGGATGGCCAGGTCGGCATCGGAGAGCGCGGCGGCATTCCGATCTCCCGGCGACACCTCGTGCGTCGCCGTCAACCGGACGAGCCGAGCCGCCTCGATCACCGAAGGCTCGTCGAACCCGCAGGCCGGGCCGAGGTGATCGAGGAGAGTCGCCGACGCCTCCTCGCTCGCCCCAGCCGGGGCGGTGGTGTCGTACACGGCGTCGTGGAACCAGGCGGCCAGTCGTACCGGAACCCCACGCCCGCCCGGGAGGCGGTTCAGCCGGTCGAGGACCTCGGCCAGGTGGAGCGTGTCGTGGTAGCGGCGCGACGGCGCCGACCAGCGGGCCAGCAGGTCCGCGCCGACGATCGCTCCGACCTCCGACGGGGCCGGCAGCAGGCGCTCCCACCGCGCGCGGAGCCGACGTCTGGGGTCCGGCTCGGGTGCGCTCACAAGGGGTATCGAACACCGGTCGGCCGCACGCTCGGAACAACCGCCGCCGCGCCGGCTGTTCTCACCTCGTGCGCAGCAGCGATCGTGGGTTGGTCGACGTGGTGGTCGTGGGCGCCGGTCAGGCCGGTCTCTCGGCCGCCTTTCACCTGCGGCGACTGACTGCTCGCGACGGCGTGCCCCGGCCGGGCGGCAGCGTGGTGCTCGATCACAATCCCGACCCGGGAGGAGCCTGGCAGCACCGGTGGCCGACCCTGACCGTCGCCGACGTGCACGGGATCTACCGGCTCCCGGGACTTCCCGGCGATCGCGACGCCACGGTCGACCTGCCGGCCGACGAGCCGGCGAACGTCGCGGTGCCGGCCTACTTCGCCGCGTACGAGGCTCGACACGGGATCGACGTGCGCCGTCCGGTCGTCGTCCGCCGGGTGCAGGACAGCCTCGGCACCGACGAGCCCTTGCTCGATGTCGTGACCGACCAGGGAACCTGGCGTACCCGGACCCTGGTGAACGCGACCGGGACCTGGACCAAACCGTTCGTGCCCAGCTACCCCGGCGTCCGGAGCTTCCGCGGCCGGAGCCTGCACACCGCCGAGTACCGCGGGCCCGAGCCGTTCGCCGGCCGGCACGTGCTCGTCGTCGGCGGGGGCGCGTCGGCGGTCCAGCTGCTGGCGGAGATCTCGGGAGTCGCCGAGACGACCTGGGTGACGCGGCGGCCGCCACGCTGGCGCACCGAAGATCGGTTCAGCCCGGAGATCGGACGCGCCGCCGTCGCGCTGGTGGATCAGCGCGTGCGGTCGGGTCTCGTCCCCGAGAGCGTGGTGTCCGTCACCGGCCTTCGCCTTCGACCGCAGGAAGCCGAGGCCGCGGCCCGAGGGGTCTACGACCGGCGGCCGATGTTCGCCCGGATCGAGCCGCACGGTGTGCGCTGGCCCGACGGCGGCTACCAACACGTCGACGTCATCCTCTGGTGCACCGGATTCCGCGCGGCGCTCGACCATCTGGCGCCACTGCACCTTCGCGAACCCGGCGGCGGGATCCGGATGGACGGGACGGGGGTCGTGCGCGACCCGCGCATCCAGCTCGTCGGGTACGGCCCGTCCGCGAGCACGATCGGCGCGAACCGGGCGGGTCGTGAGGCGGCGACGAACGTGGCTCGGCTGCTCGGCGCTGCGACCGTCGAACGCCGGACGGCCTGATCGTCAGGTCGGGCGTCGACGGCGCGGCAGCATCCGGGTCGGCGGTATCGGTGGTGCCGGGATGCGCTCGCCGGCGTGACCCGCGACCGGGCCGAACCGCGTCGAGTGCCCTTCCCAGTCCGAGCGCGCCGCCACGATCTCTTCGTGGTCGCGGGCTACGAAGTTCCACCACATCACCAACGGCTCCGTCCACGCCGGACCCCCGAGGAGCATGAGGCGCGCTTGCCCGTCAGTAGCGAGCGCCAGCTCGGATCGGCCCGCGCCGAGATGCACCAGCCGGCCGGCACCGATCGGCAGCCCGTCGACCGTCACCGAGCCCGACACCACCAGGACGGCATGCTCGAAGCCGGGGTCGAGATGGCAGTCGGCGGCGCCGTGCGTCAGGTCGAGCTGAGCGCCCAGGAGCGGGCTGAACGTCGTCGCCGGTGAGGTCACGCCGCCGAACGATCCGAGGAGGATGCGGGCGGTCAGCGCGCCGGCTCGCACCAGCGGCAGCCGCGCATGGTGTTCGAATGCCGGCTCGCCCCGGCGCCGCTCGTCGGGCAGCGCCACCCACAGCTGCAGGCCGTGCAGGCTCATCCCTGCCTCGTCCGAGGCCGGCGTGAGCTCCGAGTGCGCGATGCCGTCGCCACTCGTCATCACGTTGAGCTCGCCGGCGCGGATGACGACGTCGCTGCCCAGGCTGTCGCGGTGTCGGACCTCGCCGGCGAACAACCACGTGACGGTCTGGAGGCCGATGTGCGGATGGGGCAGCACGCGCATCGGCGCCGGGTCCGGCCCGAAGTGATCGAGGAAGCACCACGCGCCCACCGTGGGCAGGTCCCGGTGCGGAAGGGTCCTGGCCACCGTGATGCCGCGAACACCCCCGAGCGGCACGACCCGGGGGTCGAGCACCAGCAGCTCAGGACCGCCGCCGGTCGCTCCCGGTGCGCTGGCCGTCTCCCGCGGGTCGCTCTCCATGTCGCTCACGCCGTCAGCCTGACAGGACTCAGACCAACTCGCGCGGGGCCTTCCCGGCCGGGGCCGTGGCCAGGTGCGGCGTCAGGTGTTCGGCGACGTAGGTCAGCGCCGACGGGGTCATGAATCAGATGGCGCCGGACAGCCTCGCGTTCGAGTAGACGGACCGGTTGTTCTTCACCGCGTCGAGCGACGAGAAGGTCGACATCGCGTCCAGTGCCTCCCGGTCGGCGTCCTTCTCGGTCGCGAACACGATGACGTCGGCGTCGATCCGGTCGAGGTTCTGCGCCGAGATCGTGGCCTGGTACCCGTCGTTGGCGTAGTCCTCCAGCCCCGGTGTGATGACGAAGCCGAGCTCGGTGAGGACGTCGGTGTTGAGCCCGTCGGAGTAGACAGACGTACAGCTCGCCCTCGTACGGAGCACCCTGGGAGAACGTCGCACTCCTGCCTGCGAAGTCCGGTTGGCCGCGGCCGCCTTCGCGTCGCCGAGCAACCCGGTCGCCCAGGGCCGCACGGCGTGCGGGTGCTCGCCGTACCACTCGGTGTTGCGACCTGAGGAGACGCTGAGCGTCAGGTCGGGACCGGGTCGTCCAGCAGCGCCGGCATCGGCCGGTTCGCCACGATCACGAGCGAGGTGACGGCCCGGGTCAGGCAGACGTACAGCCGCCGCAGCCCGGTGGTCTCGTCGGCCTCGCCGTCCACGATCCCCGCCGGCTCGGCCAGCACCACGTGGTCGAACTCGAGGCCCTTCGCCAGGCTGGCCGGGACGATGTCGATCCGGGTGGTCGCATCGTCGCTCTCGCCGGTGCGGGAGTGCAGGACCCCGGCGGCGGCCAACGCGGCGTCGGTCTTCGACACCAGCACGTCGGGGACGATCACGCCGATCGAGCCCTCGCGTTCGGCGGCCACCGCCGCCGTCGTCTCGACCAGCGCCGGGACGAGCAGGCTCGCACGCGCCACCTGCCGATGGTCGAGTTCGCCGCGCGAGCTCCGGATCGACCGCGGGGGCGCCAGGTCGGGCGCGATCCGCGGCAGCAGCCGAGCCGCGTAGTCGATGACGGCACCAGGAACCCGGAAGCCCAGCGTCAGCTCCTCGATCACTGCATCCGGCTTTCCCAGATGGCTCAACGCGTCCGACCACGACGTCGCGGACCACGGCGTCGTCCCCTGGGCCAGGTCGCCGAGGACCGTCGCCGAGCCGGTACTGCACCGTCGCCCGACCGCTCGCAGCTGCATCGGCGAGAGGTCCTGGGCCTCGTCGAGGACGACATGGCCGAGACTCGGCGTGCGTTCCAGCAGGTCGACGAGCTCGTCGACCAGGGCCGCGTCCGCCGGGGTCCACCGCGCGGTCGCCGGCGAGCGAGGCGGGGTATCCCACAGGAGGCCGGCCTGTTCGTCGTCGGTCAGGACACCGTCGGCGGCGGAGGTGAGCGCGTCGGTATCGGTGAAGAGGGCGAACAGCACCTGCTCGGGTTTCGCGGCCGGCCAGACGTCGTCCACGTAGGCCTTGACCTCCTTGCTGCGGGCCACGGCGTTCTGTACCCGATCGTCTGGTGAGTCGCCGTCGGCCTCCATCCGCAGGAGCACCGCGTGGGCCAGACGTTGCGGCAGCAGCGCCCGGCCGGCCGCGTAACGGACGCCTCGTTCGCGCAGCGCCTGGATGTTCTCCTCGACCTCGTAGGCGGGCACCCGGAACCGGCGCGACCCGCGCGTGACGACCAGCGGTCCCGTCGGTGGGTTGAGCCGGGACCACAGTGCCCGGGCCAGCACGGTCGCCATCCGCGCGTCGCCCTTGAGCGTGGCGAGAATGGCCGGTTCGCCCGCCCGGACCCGGACGTGGCCGACGAGCTGGTCGATGGTCGTCTGGCTGGCGTCGACCTCGCCGAGGGCGGGCAGGACTGCCCCGATGTAACGCAGGAACGCGTCGTTCGGGCCGATCACCATGAGGCGTTGCCGGGCCAGTTGGTCGCGGTGGGTGTAGAGCAGGTACGCCGCACGGTGGAGCCCGACGGCGGTCTTGCCGGTACCCGGCGCCCCCTGGACGCACACCGTGTCACCGATGTCGGTGCGGACGATGAGGTCCTGCTCAGGCTGGATGGTGGCGACGATGTCGCGCATCGGGCCGACGCGCGGGCGTTCGATCTCGGTGGTGAGGATCTGTGAGCCGAGCACGCTGTCGTCGGTCGATCCGTCCACCGGTCCGTCGAGCCGCTCGTCCTCGTATGACGTGAGGTCACCGGCCGCGAAGCCGAACCGGCGACGCCTGGCCACTCCCTGGGGATCGCGTGGGCTGGCCCGGTAGAACGGCACCGAGACCGGAGCGCGCCAGTCGACCACGAGGGCGTTGCCGTCGTCGTCGGCCACGTGGCGGCGGCCGACGTGGAAGCTCTCGGCTCCCTGTGCACTGTCGGGCTGGTAGTCGAGTCGTCCGAAGAACAGCGGCGTCGAGGGGAGTTCGGCGAGCTGGTCGATGCGGATGCCGATCGTGGACTTCAGGTAGAGCTGGCTGACCCAGTCCGCGGTGCTCGCCGAGACGTCGAGCGATTCGACCCGCTCACGCATCCGGCGAAGTGCCTCGCGGGCGACCGCCAGGTGGTGCTGTTCGCGGTCGAGGACGGCCGGGCGGTCGTCGGGGGTAGGGGCGGAGTCGGTGGTCGAGGGGGAGTCGGTGGAGGAGGGGATGCTGCGGTCCGAGGGCATGCGTGCTCCATGGCCAAGGGGGTTGGGGGCAAGCTGCTCACCCTAGTGCCCACCGTCGTCGGGGCGAGTGCCGTCGAGCGACGGGATCCATCGGGCTGCTGATACTGGTGTGGTGCGTGATGCCAAAGTGGCCGCAATATAGCTGACGGGACTGCAGTTGTCACGGACTGTCATTGGGTGTGTCGTTCTGTCATCATCGAGCTTCGACACCAGCGCGGACGAGGGGAGTTTCCCGTGAGCGTCCGCCGCGTCCGTGGAGGTCTGCTCGTGCATGCTCCGTCCCTGCCGCCGCATCGCTCACCGAGACACAGACGGGCTCAGGCCGGCACGGACGCCCGGGCTGGCCGGCCTCGCGTTGGTGGTCGCCGGTGGGATGGCGTTGGTCGCCGTCCCCGCCAGCGCCGATCCGGTGTCGGGCAGCGTCGCAGCCCCGAAGAGCGACGGTGCCAGCGGTCCTGGGCTGACCGGGGCCACGAAGGTCGTTCGGTACGCGGGGGTGGCGTTCACCGTCCCGGCGTCGTGGACGGTCCACGACCTCGCGGCAGCGCCCCGCACGTGCGTGCGATTCGACCAGCACGCTGTCTATCTGGGCACGCCTGGCGTCGACCAGAACTGCCCCTCGCACCTCGTCGGGCGCGCCGAGTCGTTGCTCGTGCAACCCACCAGCTCGGTCCCCGCCGAACGAGCGCCGGCAGCGGGCACGATCGGTGCCGCACCGGCCGTCGGCGAGCCCGCCGAGGCGGCCGGACAGGTCGCGACCACCCTCGCGACGGCGCGGCTGACGGTGACCGCGGCGTACTCGACCGACTCCCGGCTCGCGCGCGAGATCGTGGCCTCCGCACGGCAGGTCGGCACCCTGACCGCACCTCGGCTGGCGACAGCCGCCGGGACCGTCACACCCTTGGTGGCCACCGCGCGGACCACCGTCACGGCGAACGTGGCACCGACGGTTGCGACCGCCGCGAACTACGCGACCGGTTCGACGGCAACCTTCTACCGGGGTTACGGATTCGACACGTGCAACGCGCCATCGGCCGCTGCGATGACGGCCTGGAAGGCGTCGCCCTACCGCGCGATCGGGGTCTACATCGGAGGCGTCAACCGCGCATGCTCCTGGGGCAACCTGTCGGCGTCCTGGGTGCGCACCGTGGCGAGACTCGGCTGGCGGATGCAGCCCATCTACGTCGGCCTGCAACCGTCGTGCACCGTCCAACGTGGAATGGCCGACATCTCGTCGACGTCCGCGCTGGCGAAGTCGCAAGGAAAGGCCGCCGGACGTGACGCTGTCATCCAGGCACGAAAGCTCGGTCTCGCGCCCGGAAGCGTTCTTTACAACGACATCGAGAACTACAACGTCGACAACCGTACGTGCTCGGCCGCGACGATGACCTTCCTCGACGCCTGGACCCGCACGGTGCACGGGCTCGGATTTGGCTCCGGCGTGTACTCGAGCGCCGCGGGCGCGATCACCGACATGGCGAAGCGGTACTACAGCACGACGTGGGCGGCGCCGGACGTGGTGTGGACGGCGCGTTGGGACGGACGGGCCACGACAGACGAGAGCGTTCTCACCTCTGCCCAGTGGTCGAAGAGCCAACGCATCAAGCAGTATCGAGGTGATCATCGCGAGACGTGGGGTGGCTATCGACTCAACATCGACTCCAACTATGTGAACGCCTCGGTGGCTTCGGCCAGCTACCGCTACACGGTGCAGTCCGCGGGATCAGTGAACCTGAGGTCTGGGCCGTCCACGACATTCGCCAAGCGAGGGTCGCTGGCGCCGGGTGCGTCCGTTGATGTGGTGTGCCAGATGGCGTACACAAAAGTGAACGGCGATCCGATCTGGAACAAGCTGACGAACGGCCACTACATCGCCGACCGCTTCCTCAACACGCCGAGTGCCACCTGGTTCTCCAAGCCGGTGCCCAGGTGTTCGTACCCGTACCAGGTCGAAGGGGCATCGCTGAACACGCGCGCGAAACCGAGCAGCAGCTCGACGTTGCTTTCGCACATCCCACACGGTGGATCAGCCGCAGTGGTGTGCCAGACCAAGGGGACGAAGGTTGGTGCCTCGACGGTGTGGGACAAGATCCGAAGCGGGTCGTACGTCAGCGACGCCTACCTCTCGACCCCCGGCCGCCCAGGCTTCACGACGGTGATCCCGCGCTGCCTGTGACGTCGTGCGCGGTGTGCTTCCGCACGAGTCGGTGAGCCGGCTCAGACGAGTTCGCTCGCGTCGACGATCCGGTACGCGTAGCCCTGCTCGGCCAGGAATCGCTGCCGGTGCGCGGCATAGTCGGCGTCGACGGTGTCGCGGACGACGATCGTGTAGAAGTGCGCCGTCCGCCCGTCGGCCTTCGGACGCAACACGCGGCCGAGCCGTTGCGCCTCCTCCTGACGGGAGCCGAACGTGCCGCTCACCTGGATCGCCACGGTGGCCTCGGGCAGGTCGACGGAGAAGTTCGCGACCTTGCTGACCACGAGCAGCTTCTCGGTGCCGGCGCGGAACGCGTCGTACAGCCGCTGCCGCTCGGCCACCGGCGTCTCCCCGGTGATCATCGGCGCGTGCAGACGTTCGGAGATTTCGTGCAGCTGATCCAGGTACTGCCCGATCACGAGCGTCTGGTCGCCCTCGTGGGAGGCCACGATCCGGGAGACGACGTCGAGCTTCGCCGGTGACGTCGCCGCCAGTCGGTAACGCTCGGAGTCCTCCGACATCGCGTAGCCCATGCGGTCGGTGCCCTCGAGATCGATCCGCACCTCGACGCAGTCGGCCGGCGCGATGTGACCCTGCGCCTCGATGTCGCGCCACGGCACGTCGTAACGCTTGGGCCCGATGAGGGAGAACACGTCACCCTCGCGCCCGTCCTCGCGCACCAGGGTCGCCGTGAGTCCGAGCCGCCGTCGTGCCTGCAGGTCCGCCGTCATCCGGAAGATCGGCGCCGGCAACAGATGCACCTCGTCGTACACGATGAGGCCCCAGTCCCGGGCGTCGAAGAGTTCGAGGTGGGTGTACACGCCCTTACGCCGGGACGTGACGACCTGGTAGGTGGCGATCGTCACCGGCCGGACCTCCTTGCGCTGACCGGAGTACTCCCCGATCTCGTCCTCGGTGAGCGACGTCCGGGCCAGGAGTTCGTCGCGCCACTGCCGGGCGGCGACGGTGTTCGTCACGAGGATCAGGGTGGTCGCCTTGGCGTGCGCCATCGCGGCCGCACCGACGAGCGTCTTGCCGGCGCCGCAGGGCAGCACGATCACCCCGGAACCGCCGTCGGCGAACGCCTGCGCGGCCTGCTCCTGGTAGGGCCGCAGCGTCCACCCGTGCTGATCGAGGTCGATGGGGTGAGCCTCGCCGTCGACGTAGCCCGCGCGATCCTCGGCGGGCCAGCCGACTTTCAGCAACGCCTGCTTGAGATTGCCGCGTTCGCTGGCGTGCACCACGACCGTGTCGTCGTCGATGCGAGTCCCGACCATCGGTGCGATCTTCTTGCTCCGCAGCACTTCGGTGAGGACTGCCCGGTCGGTGCTCACGAGGACCAGCCCGTGCACGGGATGCTTGTCGAGACGCAGCCGGCCGTACCGCGCCATCGTCTCGGCGACGTCGATGAGCACCGCATGCGGGACGGCGTACCGGCTGTACCGGAGCAGTGTGTCGATGACCGCCTCGGCGTCGTGGCCGGCGGCCCGGGCGTTCCACAGTCCGAGCGGCGTCAGCCGGTAGGTGTGGACGTGCTCGGGTGCCCGCTCGAGCTCGGCGAACGGCGCGATCTCGCGACGTGCGTCCTCGGCGGCCGGGTGGTCCACCTCGAGGAGGAGGGACTTGTCCGATTGGACGATGAGCGGGCCGTCGGTCATGAGGTCCATTCTCTCGTGGAGCGACGGCGGCGACTGACACGGACGCAGGAGCGGGTGGAGGCAGGCATGTGCCTGCCATTGTCCCCCCGGCGCACAATCGGGTACCCGGGACGGACCCGGTGGCGGGGTACACGTGGAAACAGTGGAGGCTCGAAGGTGAGTGATCACGAGCAGGCGCCGCCAGGGGCCACGCCGATCGGCCCGGTCGTGACGGTGCGGGGCGAGGCGGGCGTCGAGGTCGAGGCCGATCTGGTGGACCTGTCACTCAGCGTCCAGGCCCGCGGAGCGGATCGCGACGGCGTGCTGCGACAACTCGAGCAGCGTGCCGGCGAACTGAGCCGGCTCGTCGACCGGTTCGCCGCAGCCGTCGAACGCCGATCGACGGACGGGTTCTCCGTCCACCCCGAGTTCAGCGGGTCGCGCGGGGAGAAGCTGCGCGGCTACTCCGGGACCATGTCGATCCGGCTGACGCTCTCCGATTTCGCCGTCCTGTCCGACCTGGTCGTCGGCGCGAACGGCATCGAGCTCTGCAATGTCGGCAGCCCCTATTGGCATCTGCGGCGCGACCACCCCGCCTACCGGGAGGCCCGACTCGCCGCGATCACGGACGGGCTGCGGCGGGCACGTGACTACGCCGCCGCCTTCGGAGCCGAGATCACCGGACTGCTGTCGATCAGCGACGACGGCATGGACGTCGAGTCGGTGCGGGGGGCGCCGGGGATGCGGGGGCGGGCGATATTCGCCGTCGCGGGGAGCGCCGCCGAGGATATGTCGTTCGACTTCGAGCCGTCGCGGCAGCGGGTCGACGGTGCGGTGGCGCTCCGGCTGGCGATGGGCCCGCCCACGCTCCCACCCGCGTGACCCCACCCGTCGGGGTGCCGTACCGCCGGCCGGGCAGATGCCGCGTCGGCGGCTCGGACCGAGCGTGCGCCGTCGCCCACCCGGGCACTTCTGCCCGGCCGGCCGCACCCGGGACGACGTTCCGCCGGGGGGCGAGGTTCAGGCCGGCGGTGCGGCGGGTTGCGCCTCGACCCGGGCCACGCCGGTGATGCGGTGCAGCGCGAACTCCGCCGGCGCCTGCTGCACATCGTCGAAGGCCGCGAGCTGTCCGGCCTCGATGCGAAGAGGCACGACGATCCGGTCGTGGACACCGCCGAGCCGGTCGAGATATCCCAGCCAGATCGGCGCTCGGTCCCGGATCGCCGCGGTGAGGGATTCGACGACGGCTGGTGAACCGGCCCGCCCGAGCCTGCCGACGCCGGCATCCGGTCGGGCCGAACGGGCCTGATCTCCGGCCCGGAGCGCCCGCACCGCCTGGTCCGCGTCGCGAGCGTCGAGCCGGAAGGACCCGCGTGGTCGGACCCGGGGCGCGCGTCGGAGCCGGGGCTCGTCGGCCATCAGCATCGCTCCGTCGCTGCCCTCGGCGACCGGCGCGAGACCGAGGGCACGGAGTCCGTCGAGCACGACCTCGGACGGGTACGGGGAGACGGCGACGGTGTCGGCCAGCGGGCGCAGGTTGAGGTGGTGCGATCGGGGATCGGCCAGGATCGTCGCGATGTCGGCCGGATCTTCGCTGCGGACGTAGGTGCCGGCCCGTCCGAGCCTGAGCGTGCCGTGCCGACGCGCGGTGTCCGTCACGAGATAGGCCAGCGGCTGAGGGACCGGCGTCGAGCTGTGCTGCTCCAGGAAGGCGATGATCTCCGACGCCGACCTCCCGGCGTCCAGACCTCGTCGCACCGATGCCGGAGTGAACCGATAGGTCGTGGCCGACCCGCGTGACTCCACGTCGGCGATCTCGCGGAGCGCCCGGCTCAGCGCGGGCTCGAGCGGACCCGGTGCGATCGCCGTCAGATCTCCCTGCAGGAGAACGCTGGCGGCCGGCTCCGGGAGCAGACCCACCATGACGGCCGCAGGGTCGTCACCGTCGAGCAACGCCCGGCCCGCGCTCGACATGCCGCCGAGGCCGAGGATGCCCAGCCGGCCGGCTTCGTCGATCGCCGTCAATGCTGCCAGTCGAGCCTGTTCGGTTCCCATGCGCCGCGGCCGCAGCCAGCTCAGGTAGGCGGCGACCCCATCGGCCACCGGGCACCGACCGGGCTCGAGAGACGCGACGATGGACAGCACCGCGCGGCGCAGGTCCGGCGACGCGGGCCGCTCGGTCTCCACCGACAGCGCCGAACGGGTGCGGCCGCGGTCGTCGCGGGTACCGACCAGGGACGCCGTCCGGGGGGTCGTCAACCACGCGTCGGCGAGGACCGCCCAGCGCTGCCCCAACGGCTGGGCCAACCACCCGTCCGCGTCCACGGTGGGCAGCCACTGCGCCTCGTCGTCGTCGGACTCCGCGACGAGCCCGGCGGCGGCGGTCAGCTCCATCAGCAGGGCGGCCAGCCGATCGTCGACGTCGAGTTCGGCCGCCGTGCGCCGTAGTTCACGAACGCCGACCCCTCCGCCGCGCAGCGACATCGCCGGATCGGCCGACCAGATCTCGAGCAGGTGCTCGACGCGTGCCACCAGTTCCAGCGCGGCACCGGCAGCCGCCCGGTCGACGATCGCCGCGGCCCGCGTGGTCCCGTCGATGCCAGGCTCCGCCACCGCGTCGGGGCCGTCGGCGAGTCGCTGGTCACGGAGCACCCATCCGACCTCACCGGGGAGCACGACCGTCTGCGGCCCGGTGGCCACGAGCAGCCCACGCGCCAGCAAGGCGTCCAGCCCGGTCCGTGCGGTCGCCACTGTCGGCTGCCGATCGACCTCCGGCAACCGACCGACCGCACCGGGGATCCCGACCAGCTGCCGGGCCGCGGTCGCGGCGCTCGGGCCGGCCTCGTCGAGCAGTTCGGCGATGCGACCGTCGCGCGCGAGTTCGGACCCGATCGCCGCGACCAGGACGGCGGCCTCCGTCGCTCCGCCCGCCGGCTCCGCCCCGACGTCACGGGCGAGCTGGGCGAGTCGTCGCGGGGAGTACTCGAACAGCAGGTCGTGCAACGGCCGGCCCAGGCCGACGGTCGACCGTAACAACGGCTCGGCGGCCGACGGCACCCGGAGATCGTCGTCCGCGCCCCAGGCGAGACCGAGGTCGCGGAGTCGCTCCAGGAACATCCCGCACCTCGGCACGAGCGCTCGCACCGGCCCCGAAGCCGGCGGCGGCCGCCACCTTCACGGCGGTACGGGCGGGCGGGACGAGGGTCGCGGCAGCCAGCGTGGTGAGCTGGGCCCGGTCGAGCCGGTCCAGTGCGCGGGCCACGGAAGCGCGGGTGCACGCCCGGTCGGCCAGGCCCGCCAGGTCGGCCGGCACCGGTGTCACGAGGTCGGGGCGGGCCCGCAGGAGCCGGGCGAGCGCGTCGTCCGGCCAGCCGCGCAGCACGGCCGCCAGCTCGGCACCCTCGTCCACGGTCATCAGCCCAACGCTAGCCGTCCGGGCTGGAGCCGCCGAGCCACGGAGTCGTCACGCACCGGGAGCGAGTGCGGCCTGCCGGTGACAACGCCCGGCGAGTCTGATAGGCAACGTATGGAAGACCGCGCTAACTCGGGCGTCGTCTGGGGAGGGACACATGCCACATCAGCGAGTCCGAGCGGCGGTCGCCGTCGTCGGCGTAGCCGCACTCGGCGCATTCCTCATGAGCGGCAACGCGGCCGCGGCCGGCGGCAAGCGGGCCGTCGTCCCCGACGTGAAGCCGGCCTGGGCGACGTCCGCGCGCGCCACCGGGACAGCGCCCACGTCGCAGTCGGTCTCGATCCGCGTCGGCCTGAAGATGCGCGACCAGGCCGGGGCCGAGGGGCTCGTGCGCGACCTGAGCGATCCGTCGAGCCCGCGGTACGGGCACTACCTCACCCCGAAGGCGTTCACCACCAGGTTCGCCCCGACGGCGGCCTCGGTCGACCGGGTCAGCTCCTACCTTCAGAGCCAGGGGCTGAAGGTCACCGGAGTGGCTCAAGGTAACCAGTGGGTCAACGCCAGCGGGACCGTCGCTCAGCTCAACAAGGCCTTCGCGACCACCTTGAAGACGTACTCCTACCGAGGCAAGACCCTCCGCGCGCCGGAGACATCCGTCACCGTGCCGGCCGCGGTCCAAGCCGACGTGTCGACGGTCTCGGGCCTGTCGCAGCGCGCGACTCACATGACCCCGCAGCACGTGAGTGTCCCGTCGGAGAACACGCCGAAGGCGAAGGCCCGATCGGCCGGCCCGACGGCGACGCCGCCACCGGCCTCACAGTGCTCGGACTACTGGGGTGAGTATCAGCAGACGGTCCCGAAGGTCGACGGCAAGACCCGGGTGAACACCTACATCTGCGGCTACACGGCGGCCCAACTGCGCACGATCTACGGCACCGCGAAGACCGTCGCGAAGGGGAACGACGGCCACGGGGTGACCGTCGCCATCATCGACGCCTACGCGAACCCGACGATGGAGGCCGACGCCAATCGCTACTTCGGCCTCGTGGGCGAGCCCGCGTTCAAGGCCGGCCAGTACAGCGAGACGACCTTCAAGCCCTTCAACGACCAGGACCTCTGTGGTGGCGAGGACGGCTGGAACGGCGAGCAGGCCCTCGATGTCGAGGCCGTCCACGGCATGGCGCCGGGTGCGAACATCCACTACGTCGGCGCTCAGAACTGCGCCGAGGGCATCGACGTCGCGCTCAATGACGTGGTGCAGAACCACACGGCCGACATCGTCAGCAACTCCTACGGCGACCAGGGCGAACAGGACCTCGGCGACGAGGTCGCGATCGAGCACGCGATGTTCCTGCAGGCCGGTGCCGAGGGCATCGGGATGTACTTCTCCAGCGGCGACGACGGTGACAACGTCATCAACGGCCTCGATCCCGCAACCCGACTACCCGGCCTCGGACACCCTCGTCACCGCCGTCGGCGGCACGAGCGAACTGACGAACAAGAAGGGTGCGTCGAGATCACAACCGGTTGGGAGACCTCGCTGAACTTCATCGACTACACCGGGACGAAGGCCCAGTACCGAGGCCCCGTTCCCGGGCGAGTTCGTCTTCGGCGCCGGCGGCGGCACCAGCACCCTGTTCACGCAGCCGTACTACCAGCGGTCCGCGGTGCCGCCGTCGCTGGCGAACCGCGACGGGACCCGGATGCGGGTCGTGCCGGACGTCTCGGCGGACGCAGACCCGTACACCGGCTTCTACTACGCCTACACCTCCGGTGGCGAGTACGTCCTCGACAAGATCGGGGGCACCAGCCTGTCCACCCCGCTGACGGCGGGCATCCAGGCGGTGGCCGAACAGAACCGGGCGTTCCCGATCGGTTTCGCCAACCCGCTGATCTACTCGATGCGGGCGAACGCGTTCAACGACGTCACGCCGCGGGCACCGCTCCGGTTCGCCAGCGTGGCAGGCAGCTACACCGGCACCTTCGAAGCCGGTGACACCCAGTCGAGCCGGTACGGGTACGACGACATCACCGGTCGGGGTACCCCGAACGGGACGACATTCCTCAAGGCAGAGCGGCACTGACCGCCGGCCACTGAGGAGCCGCTGCACCAGCTCGAGCGCTGCGGGCCGGGATCCGTTCGCGGGTCCCGGTCCGTCGCCGTCTGGCGTACGTGCCTAGAGTCGTCACCGTGGACCTCGCACTCACCGCCGAGCCCGGACTCACCCCGGAGCTGGCCCTCACCGCTACCCGGCTGACCGCGCGGCTCGCCGATCTCGGCTCGGTTCTCGTGGCCTTCTCCGGCGGTGCCGACTCCGCGCTGCTGCTGGCCGCGGCCGTCCGCACGCTCGGCGCGGCCAACGTGGCCGCCGCGACCGCCGTCTCGTCCTCGCTGCCGGAGTGGGAGATGGCTCCGGCCCAGGCGTTCTCGACCGGGTTGGGGGTGCGGCACCTCTGGCCGCGGACCGACGAGATGAGCCGCGACGGTTACCGCGCCAACGCCGGCGACCGCTGCTACTTCTGCAAGGCCGAACTCCTCGACGTCCTCGGCCCGGTCGCGCGTCAACTCGCGCTGGCGCACGTGGCCACCGGCACGAACGCCGACGACGCCATCGCCGGGTTCCGCCCGGGCATCCGGGCCGCGGTGGAGCGCGGGGCGGTCAGCCCGCTGCGCGACGCGGGGATGAGCAAGCAGGACGTTCGCGACCTGTCGCGTGCGTGGCGCCTCCCGACCTGGGACAAGCCCGCGGCCGCATGTCTGTCCAGCCGGGTCGCATACGGCATCGCGATCACGCCCGTGCGACTCGCGCGGGTCGAACACGCCGAGGGCGCGCTGCGTGACGGTCTTCGCACGTTCCGGGCTGGACGTGCGCAACCTCCGCGTCCGGGATCTCGGCGATCGGGCCCGCATCGAGATCGACGCCGAGCACGTCGCTGCCGCGGCCGCGATGCCCGAGGTCGGCGCGGCCGCCCGGGCGAGTGGTTTCGCCGACGTCGAGGTCGACCCTCGCGGCTTCCGATCCGGATCGATGAACGAAGCGCTACCGGCCACGATGCGCAGCGCCTGACGGCCCGGCTCGGGTACCACGGCGGCTAACCGGCTTGGTGCTGCCCGCCGTCCCGTTTAGGCTCCGCACCGAGTGTCCACACCCGAGAACGTCCAGTACAGAAGAGGTCAGCGTGCCTGTCGGCAAGGTCAAGTGGTACGACACGGAGAAGGGCTTCGGCCTCCTCACGAAAGACGAGGACGGCGGCGAGGTCTTCGTCCGTTCGTCTGCGCTGCCCGCCGACGTGACGACGCTCCGCAAGGGTCAGAAGGTCGAGTTCGGCGTGATCGCCGGCCGCAAGGGCGATCAGGCCCTCTCGGTGCGGGTCATCGACGCCCCCGCCAGCGTGGTCAAGGCGCGGCGCAAGAAGCCGGAGGAGATGGTGGTGATCGTGGAGGACCTGATCAAGCTCCTCGACTCGCTGCAGAACAGCTACCGCCGGGAGCGCCAGCCCGAGCCGAAGTCGGCCGAGAAGATCGCCGCCGTGATGCGCGCGGTCGCCGACGAGCTGGACATGTCCAAGGGCTGACGCCGGCCGCCTTGCTGAGTCAGCTCGCGTCGTCGGGGATGTTGACGGCCGTCGCCACGACGCGGTGCCGATGCCGGATCGGGGCCGTGACCTGCCAACCCGCGATGGCCGCGAGCCAGAGGGCGGCGACGCCGAACCCGAGCCACGGCCAGAGCGGGATCACGATGCCGAAGATGCCGCCGAGCACCCAGCCGGTCTGCAGGAGCGTCTCCGAGCGGGCGAACACATTGGTCCGCCAGTCCTCGGCGATCTCGCCCTGGATGAGGGCGTCCAGGGAGAGCTTTCCGAGTTGCTGGCACAGCCCTGCCACCAGGGCGACGCCGACGACGAGCGACGCGCTGTAGAACACCGCGACCGCGAGGGCGCCGAGGGTCGCGATGGCCAGCACGACGCGGACGAGGAGCAGGGGCGGCCGCGCCTTGAGCATCGACCCGAGACCGGTTCCCGTGATGCTGCCGGCTCCGGCGGCTCCGGCCACGAGCGCGAACATCAGGCTCTGCGAGACGTCGGGGAACGGGCGCTCGCGGAGCATGAACGCCAGGAACATCAACAGGAAGCCCGAGAACGCCCGGATGCCGGTGTTGATCTGGAGCGCCGCCACGACGTCGAGGGGCAGCCGGCGACGGCCCTTGCCGAGGAACCCGGGGAGGAGCGAGCCGCCCTTCTCGCCTTCGCTCGAGTCGATCCGGGCGGGCAACCGGACCGCCAGGATCGTCGCGGCGATGAAGACGAGGAACGCCCATCGCAGCGACCACTCCGGACCGACGCGCGAGAGCAGCCCGGCGACCAGCCCGGAGATCGCGGCCCCGACGACGCCGGCGAGGGAGATCCTCGAGTTCGCGGTGACCAGCTGGACCTGGGGCGGCAACAGCCGGGGCACCGACGCCGCCCGGGCGAGGCCGTACGCCTTGGAGGCGACGAGGCAGCCGAACGCGACCGGATAGAGCCAGGCCGATCCCGTGACGACGGCTCCGGCCAGCACCCAGCAGAAGAAGGCCCGCGCGGCCATGGTGCTGCCGATGGCCCATCGACGTCCCCGCCGGAACCGGTCGAGGAACGGGCCGATCAGTGGCGCCACCAGCACGAACGGTGCCATCGTCAACAGCAGGTAGAGGGCCACGCGCGCGCGGGCCTCGCCCGAGGGCACCTGGAAGAAGAGGGTGCCGGCGAGCCCGACGGCCATCGCCGCGTCACCGCCGGCGTTGAACGCGTGGAGGGCGAACAACCTGGACAAGCCGCTCTCGCCCATGCCCTGGGACTGGGCGAGCCTCTGCACCCGGCCGGCGCCGCTCCGGCCGAAGCGGTGAAGACGTCCGAGCGCGCCGGTCCGGGCACCGCGAGAGCTCCCGGCCGCGCCGGCGCCGGCGCCCGTGGTGTCGGCGCCCGGCTCCGTGCGGTCGGCACCGGCCGGTCGATTGCTGGTCATCGACGCCATCTTCCCCCGTCCAGCCGACGATGCACGCGCCACGCGACCACCGAGCCGCCACTAGAGTGCCGCCCGTCCGCGCCCCCGTCGGGCGCACGTTCGGAGGACCGCATGTGGGAGCAACTCGCCTCGACACCCCGGCCCTGGCGACGGCCGATGGTGGCTCGCGATCCCGCTCAGGGCGGTCGTGCGGCCACGCCCCTGGAACTCCTCTTCGACCTGTGCTTCGTCGTCGCCGTGAGCTCCGACGCCGTCGAACTGCACCACTTCGTGGCCGACGGTGACGTGGCTACAGGGCTGCGCAACTACCTGATGTTGTTCTTCGCCATCTGGTGGGCCTGGATGAACTTCACCTGGTTCGCGTCGGCCTACGACACCGACGACGTCCGGTACCGGCTGCTGACGTTCGTCCAGATCGCTGGCGTCCTCGTGATCGCCGCAGGCGTCCCGTTGGCGTTCGAGCACGGCGACTACGCCGCCGTGACGCTCGGCTACGTCGTGATGAGACTGTCGATGGTCGTCCAGTGGCTCACGGCCTCGGCCGACGATCCGGAGCACCGCTTCGTCGCCCGCCGCTACGCCGTGGGCATCGCGATCGTCCAGGTCGGCTGGGTGGCCCGGTTGTTTCTACCGGCGGCCGGTCTCGCGAGCTTCCTCGTTCTCGTGGCCGCGGAGATCGCCGTCCCGATCCTGGCCGAGCGCGGGTCGATGACCACCTGGCACGGCGAGCACATCGCGGAGCGCTACGGGCTCTTCACCCTGATCGTCCTGGGCGAGGCGGTCCTCGGCTCGGTCAGCGCGGTGCAGGGCGCGATCGCCGATCACGGCCTGTCGGCTCGGGTCCTGCTGCTCGCGCTCGGTGGCCTGGTCCTGTTCTTCTCCTGCTGGTGGGCCTACTTCGACCGCCCGTTCGCCCATCTCCTGCGGCCGGAGTCGCGCTCGATCTTCGGCTGGGGATACGCCCACTACTTCGTGTTCGCGTCACTGGCGGCGCTCGGTGCCGGGCTGGAGGTGGCACTGGCGTTCGTCGAGGACCACAGTCACATCACCGCGCGGACGGCCGGCTTCGCCGTCACCGTGCCCGTCGTCGTCTTCCTGCTCGTGTTCGCCGGCATCTGCGCGGTCCTGACCCGGCGGTACGTCCTCGTCGGTGCCGCGCTGGTCCAGTCTGTCGTCATCGCGGCGATCACCTGGCTGGCCGCGCCGGGCAGCCTCGGCGGCGCCGTCCTGGGCGCCGGTGTCGTGGTGGCCGTGGGAGCGATCGGTCCTGTTCTCCTCGCCAACCGGGCCACGGGTGCGGGGCCGGTCGCGCCGGATGCGACAATGGCGGCGCCATGAGCCCGCGAACCCCGAAAGCCGATCCTGCGTGCGTGTTCGCCGACGACATCGCGCGTTCGACCCTCGTCGACGACGTCGGTCCCGATGCGGTGGGCGAGCACCTCGGCCACCAGGTCGAGGACGAACGGGTCGTGACGCACTTCTTCGGCGCGCGCCAACCCGGTTACGACGGGTGGCGCTGGGGCGTGACGGTGGCGCGGGCGTCGCGGGCCAAGTCGGTGACGGTCGACGAGATCGTCCTGCTGCCCGGCCCGGCGGCCATCCTCGCGCCGACCTGGGTGCCGTGGGCCGAACGTGTCACAGCCGACGATCTCGGCCCGGGTGACCTCCTCCCGTCGCCCCCCGACGACGACCGGCTCCTGCCGGGGTACACCGGCGCTGACGAGTCGGTGGACGGGAGTGACGACCTCGACGTCGCCGGCGTGGTCGCCGAACTCGGGCTCGGACGTGCACGGGTGCTGTCGCCGGAGGGCCGTGACGACGCGGTGGACCGGTGGTACGACGGCGATGCCGGGCCGTCCACCCCTATGGCAAAGGCGGCACCCGGACGCTGCTCGACGTGCGGGTTCCTCGTTCTCCTCCGCGGTCCGCTCGGCGCGATGTTCGGCGTGTGCGCCAACGCCCAGGCTCCGCGGGACGGTTCCGTCGTCTCCCTCGACCACGGCTGCGGCGCTCACAGCGAGGAGGCCGCGGCGGTTCGGGCGGCTGCTCTGCACGGACAGGACGTCAGCCCGGGCTCCGCCCTCGACACGGTCGCCTGGGACATCTGACCTCGACGGTCCGACGTCGGCGGCGAGCTCAGGCGTCCTTGTCTCGCTGCAGGAGGCCCTCGGTCCGGTCGGCCGAGCGGCCCTGGCGTAGCCGGGAGCGGCGACGCAGGCAGTAGGTCAGACCGATCAGGCCCAGGCCGATGCCCGCCAGCACGGTGACGAGCCACCAGCTCCGGCCGTCGTCGCTCAGGCTCTGGTAGCGGACGAGCACGTAGACCAGGGCGACGACCCACAGCGCGGACCCGACAAGCACGCTCCGAACGCCGTCGAGGTCGAGTGGCTCGACGTCAGCGTTTCGGAGGATCGGTCGACGGGCTGGACTCACCGGTCCAGCGTAGTGCGAGATCCTCGACCGCACCCCACGCCGCTGACATGCTGGTGCCGCGCACATTCCCGCCCCGTCTCGCTGACTCCGACTCGAGGACTGCCATGAGCTCTCGCACCACCACGGCGCCCGCGCCACCCGCCGGCTCGACGTCCGGTCTCGACAGGTACTTCAAGATCTCCGCACGAGGGTCGACGCTCAGCCGGGAGATCCGCGGCGGCATCGTCACCTTCGTCACGATGGCCTACATCATCGTGCTGAACTCCTTCATCCTGAACACCCGACCCGACGTCACCGGCCGCTACATCGGGGAGAGCGTGACCCCGCAGGTCGCCGCGGTGGCGGCCACCACCGCGCTGGTCGCCGGGGTCCTGACGATCGGCATGGGGGTGTTCGCGAACTTCCCGATCGCACTGGCTGCCGGACTCGGCCTCAACGCGGTCATCGGCATCTCGCTGGTGAGCCAGATGACCTTCGCGGACGCCATGGGTCTGGTCGTGCTCGAGGGCATCGTCATCCTGATCCTCGTGCTCACCGGGTTCCGCCGAGCCGTGTTCGAGGCGGTACCGCGCGAGATCAAGACCGCCATCAGTGTCGGCATCGGTCTGTTCATCGCGCTCATCGGTTTCGTCGACGGCGGCCTCGTGCGGGCGACCGGCGTGCCCGCACCGCCGATCCAGCTGGGCACCTCGGCGACCGACCCGATCCCCGGTTGGCCGGCGCTCGTGTTCGTGATCGGACTCCTCACGATCATCGTCTTGATGGTGAAGAAGGTGCGGGGGGCGATCCTCATCGGGATCGTGGGAGCGACGATCCTCTCGATCGTGTTCGAGGCCATCGCCAACCTCGGCTCGCGGTCGGAGCAGAATCCGCACGGCTGGGGCCTGAACGTCCCGTCGTGGCCGAAGTCCATCGTCAGCAAGCCGGACTTCTCGATCGTCGGCGACTTCAACCTGTTCGGCGCGTTCACCGCCAAGAACGTCGGCGTCATCGCGGCGGTGCTCATCGTGTTCACGCTCCTGCTGGCCGACTTCTTCGACACGATGGGGACGATGACGGCCATCGGTGCCGAGGCCGGACTGCTCGACGACAACGGCAGTCCGGTCAACTCGCAGCGGATCCTCATCGTCGACTCCGTCGCCGCGGCGGCCGGAGGCGTCGGATCGGTCTCGTCCAACACGTCGTTCATCGAATCGGCGGCGGGTGTGGGCGAGGGCGCCCGGACCGGACTCGCGAGTGTGGTGACCGGAATCTGCTTCCTGCTGGCCACATTCCTCTCACCGCTGGTGGAGATCATCCCGTACGAGGCCGCCACGCCCGCGCTCGTGGTGGTCGGGTTCCTGATGATGACCCAGGTCAAGAACATCGACTGGGACCGCTACGACATCGCCATCCCGGCGTTCCTCACGATGGTGGTGATGCCGTTCACCTACTCGATCACGGCCGGCATCGGCGCCGGCTTCATCTCCTGGATCGTGATCCGGGTCGCCACCGGCAGGGCGCGTGGCGTCCATCCCCTGATGTGGATCATCTCGGCTCTGTTCGTGTGCTACTTCGCGATCGGGCCGATCCGGCAGCTGTTCGGGGTGTCCTGACCCGCCCCCACACGCGATCCTGCGGGCGCATGGTGTCAGCATGTTGACACCTTGCGCCCGTCGTCGTGTGAGCTCCGACACGGAATGCAACCGGTTGCCTTGTCGTTAGCCTAGGTAATGATCTAGGGTGGTCTTCGTGCCGCACCGTGGCGGCACACTCCGCTTCGGCCGGCTTCGCGTGCTGTGCCCGAGTCTGGTCTGTCTCTTCCCCCCCGACAGTGCCGATCGACTCGGGCGCAGCTCTGCGATCCGACGACACCCCCACCGCGGGCATCTGCGACGTCCCCTGTCGAACGTGCCCGCTCGATGACGACAACCGCAGTGCAACTCCGCAGAGTGCACGACAACGATGGCGACTCGGGACGGGCCCCGAGCGCAGATTGGCTGGCTGCCCAGTGAGCGCGACTTTCGCGGCCCTGGGAAATCGCACGTACCGCCTCTACTTCACCGGCGGCGCTGTCTCCAATGTCGGATCGTGGGTCCAGCGCGTGGCCCAGGACTGGCTGGTTCTCGAGATCGGTGGTGGGGCTGCCGGACTGGGCATCACCACCGGGCTCCAGTTCCTGCCGTTCCTGCTGCTCTCGCCCGTCGGTGGCATCATCGCCGACCGCTTCCCGAAGAAGCGGATCCTCCAGACCACTCAGGTCACGATGGGCCTCCTAGCCGCGACTCTCGGCGTGCTGACCGTGACCGGCGCCGTGACCGTGTGGGAGGTCTACGTCCTCGCCTTCCTGTTCGGCGTCGCCGGTGCGCTCGACGCGCCGGCCCGCCAGTCCTTCGTGGCGGAGATGGTGGGCAAGGATCACCTCGCGAACGCGATCGGCCTGAACTCGGCGTCGTTCAACGCCGCCCGGCTCGTCGGCCCGGGTCTCGCCGGGTTGCTGATCGTCTCGCTCGGCACCGGGTTGACGATCGTCCTCAACGCCGTCACCTACGCCGGCACCTTCGTGGCGCTGCAATTGATGCGCGAGGACCAGCTCAACACGCCGGCGAAGGTCGAACGGACGAAGGGCATGTTCGGCGACGGCCTGCGCTATCTGCGCCAGCGTCCGCAGCTTCTCCTCGTCCTCGCCATCGCGGGCATCGTCGGCGCCTTCGGTCTCAACTTCCAGATGACCAGCGCGCTGATGGCCACCGAGGTCTTCGGTAAAGGCGCGGGCGCATACGGCGTGCTCGGCTCGATCCTCGCGATCGGATCGCTGGCCGGTGCGCTGATGGCAGCACGTCGCGGCATGCCGAGGGGCCGGCTCATCGTCATGTCGGCGTTGGCGTTCGGCGTCGTCGAACTGCTGGCCGGTCTGATGCCGACGTATCTGACCTACGCCCTCATGCTGCCGCTGCTCGGCTTCACCTCGCTCACGCTGCTCACGGCAGCCAACGCCACGATGCAGCTGACGGTCGCACCGGAGATGCGGGGCCGCGTGATGGCCGTCTACCTCATGGTCTTCCAGGGCTCGACTCCGATCGGCTCACCGATCATCGGCTGGATCGGGCAGGAGTTCGGTGCCCGATGGACGTTGCTCGTGGGGGGTGGCATCAGCTTCGTGGGCGTTCTCGTCGCGACCCTGCTCCTCGCCCACGCACGCGGCCTCGTCCTCCGTGCGCACGTGCTCCCGCGCCCACACCTGCACGTCTTCTCCGAGCCCGGCTACGTCACGCGCCGGGCCGAGCTCGCCACACCGGCGGCCCGCGTCGCGAACGGTTCGATCCGCCGCCTTCTCACCGGTGGCGACCGGTACCTGGCGGCCGCCCGTCGTGGCGTGCCCATCCGCCCGCTCGCGAACCGGCCGCTCGCAGCCCGCGCCGGGTCGGGCTCGCCGTCGCGGCCGCCGACCCGCCCCGGTGAGCGCTCAGGTGCCCGCCGGGTCACCGCCTGAACCACGCTCGGACGGGATGTCGGTCGGCCGCCCTACGGTGTCGGTATGACGAGTTACCGGTTGCTCCCGCACGAGTATGTCGACCATGTGCGCGCCGACGCCGCGGTCATTCGGGCGGCCGCCGTGCAGGCTCCGGACGCCCCGGTACCGGATCTGGACGGCTGGACGTCGATCACGGTTCTCGAGCACGTCGGCGACGTCTATCAGCACAAGGTCGAGACCCTGCGCAACGGTGCACCGCCCGATCCATGGCCGCCACCCGGCCCGGATCCCGAACCGTTCGCGTGGTTCGACTCGGCCATCGCCGGCCTGCTCGACGAACTCTCCTCCCGGTCGCCGGATGAGCCCGCCTGGACGTGGGTGCCCTCGGATCAGACCGTCGGCTTCTGGCAGCGGAGGATGGCCCACGAATCGGCGGTGCACCGCCAGGACTCGGAGGGCGCCGTGGGTATCCGCACGCCGATCGACGACCGGCTCGCCGTCGACGGCATCGACGAGATCCTGGGCTTCTTCCTCGACCTGCCCCGCGCCGAGACCGACGTCGTCGCGGCCGCCGGTGTGGTCGAGCTCGCGGCGGGCAACGGCCGGTGGCGAATCGACGTCACCCCCCGACAGGTCAGCGTGTCGCCCGGTGTCACCGATCCGGCCGCCGCCGCTACGGTGACCGGCACGCCCGACGCCGTCCTGCGCTGGCTGTGGCGCGGTGACGCGAATGTCATCGCGTCGGCCGGAGAGCCGGACCTCGTCGCCGCCGTGCGCTCGCACATCCTCGCCGTCGCCGGCTGAGCGCTCGGCTACGCCTCGATTACGGTTGACGGCTCAACCGCCCGTCCTCACGTCGCTCGGGCTAGCGTGCAGGCATGCCAGGTCTTGCCGGTCCACGCCGCCGCTGGGTGATACCGGCCGTGCTCGTCGCGCTCATCGTGGTCGTCCTCGTCGCGGCGGCCCTCAAATGAGCCGGACCGACGTGCTCGACACCCCGCCGGCCGCGCCCGGCGCCGCCCCGCACATTCCGGCCCGGCACTACTGGCTCGGTGCGCTGTCGGGCTGGTTGGCCGCACTCGCCGGTCTCGTCGCCGCCCAGGTGGTGGCGGCCTTCGGCTTCACGATCGCCACGCCTCTCGTCGCCGTGGGTGCCGTGTTCATCGATCACGTGCCGCCGTGGCTGAAGGAGTTCGCGACCAAGACCTTCGGGACCAACGACAAGATCGTCCTCGGCATCGGGATGGGGATCGTCGTCGCCGTGATCGCCGGAGTCGTCGGCATCCTCTCGGTCCGGCATCGCTCCTTCACCTGGCTCACACTCGCGATCGCCGCCATCGGAGGGTGGGCCGCCAGCACCCGTCGGGAGTTCGCGCCGGCCGACCTCCTCCCCTCCATCGTCGCCGGCGTCGTCGCTCTCGTCGTCCTGCGCTGGCTCACCGGCCGGGCTGCAGAAGCCGTCATGAGCCGCGAATCCGGGGTGATCGTGGCCACGCAGACCCTGGACCCGGACGGTCGGCGGCGCTTTCTCAGCGCGGTCGCCCTGACCATCGCCGGCACGGCCATCGCCGGCGCCGTCTCCCGCATCGACTTCGGCGCGGCCAAGGCCGTCTCGGCGGCACGCAGCGCGCTGCGCCTCCCACAGCCCAAGTCGCTCGCCACGCCGACCGGTGCCGACTTCGCGACTCCCATCCGGGGAGCCGCGACGTGGGCCACGCCGAACGACTCGTTCTACCGGATCGACACCGCACTCGCCACGCCGCGGATCGACCCCACCACCTGGCGGCTGCACATCCACGGCATGGTCGACAAGGAGCTCACACTCAGCCTCGACGACCTCATCCAGCGCGACCCCACGTTCGCCTGGGTCACCCTGACCTGCGTCAGCAACTCCGTCGGCGGCGATCTCGTCGGCAACGCCCAGTGGAGCGGGACCCGTATCGCGCCGATCCTGAACGAGGCCGGCGTCCACCCCGACGCCGACGCCGTCCTCCAGACGTCCGCCGACGGTTTCACCGTCGGGACGCCCCTCGAGGCGCTGACCGACGATCGCAACGCACTCCTGGCGTACGGCATGAATGGGCAGCCGCTGCCGATCGAGCACGGCTTCCCGGTGCGGATGGTCGTGCCGGGGCTCTACGGCTACGTGTCGGCGACGAAGTGGCTGGTCGACCTGGAGGTCACGAGGTACGACCAGTTCCAGGCGTACTGGACGCAGCGCGGCTGGGGGGTCAAGGGTCCGATCAAGACCGAGTCGCGGATCGACACGCCGACCGGTGGAGCGAAGGCCGGCGACGTGACCATCGCCGGGGTGGCCTGGGCGCAGCACACCGGGATCGCGGGCGTCGAGGTCCGGATGACCGAGGACCAGCCGTGGCAGCGCGCGACGCTGGCCACCGAGCCGACGAAGGACAGCTGGGTGCGCTGGCGATTCCTCTGGAAGAACGCCCAGCCGGGGGACTACGTGCTGCAGTGCCGCGCCACCGATGTCACCGGCTACACGCAGACCAACGAACGTGCCGACGTCTTACCCGACGGTGCGACCGGCTGGCACACGGTGCCGATCCGTGTCGAGGTGTGAGGACCGGTCCACTGCCACCGGTCGACCGCGCGATCAGGTCAGTCGGTCGACCACGTACTCGATCGATGCGGTCAGCCGCTGGACGTCGTCCGGGTCGACCGCCGGGAACATCGCCACCCGGAGCTGGTTGCGGCCGAGCTTGCGGTAGGGCTCGACGTCCACGATCCCGTTCGCCCGCAGCACTTTCGCGAGTTCGGCGTGGTCGATGGACGGATCGAAGTCGATCGTGCCGACCACCAGCGACCGCGCGGACTCCTCGGCGACGTACGGCGTCGTGTAGTCCATCTTCTCAGCCCACTGATAAAGGTGGCTGCTCGACTCGGTGGTGCGACCGACGGTGAAGTCGAGCCCGCCGCCGGCGAGCATCCAGTCGAGCTGCTCGGCCATGAGCACGAGCGTCGCCAGCGACGGTGTGTTGTAGGTCTGGTCCTTGCCCGAGTTGTCGATCGCCGTCGGCAGGTCGAAGAACGTCGGGATGTAGCGGCCCGACGCCGCGATCTCGGCCACCCGCTCCAGGGCACGTGGCGACATCAGCGCGATCCAGAGGCCGCCGTCGGAGGCGAACGACTTCTGCGGGGCGAAGTAGTACACGTCGGTCTGCGCGATGTCGACGGGGAGGCCGCCGGCCCCTGAGGTCGCGTCGATGACGACGAGCGCATCCTCCGCGGCACCGGGGATTCGGGCGACCTGCGACATGACCCCGGTCGAGGTCTCGTTGTGCGGCCAGGCGTACACGTCGGCGCCGTCGACCGCGCTCAGCGTGGGCAGCGTGCCCGGTTCGCCGACGACCACGGACGGGTCCTCGAGCCAGGGTGCGCCTTTGGTCACCGACGCGAACTTCGCCGAGAACTCGCCGAACGACGCGTGCGCCGAGCGCTGTCGGACGAGGCCGAAGGCGGCGATGTCCCAGAACGCGGTGCTGCCGCCGTTGCCGAGGACGACCTGGTAGCCGTCGGGAAGGTCGAACAGGTCGTCCAGTCCAGCACGCACACGGCCCACGAGGGCGCGGACGGGCTTCTGCCGGTGGGAGGTGCCGAGCAGGCTGCCGCCCACGGCGGCGAGCGCGGCGATCGCCTCGGGCCGGATCTTCGACGGCCCGGATCCGAAGCGTCCGTCGAGAGGCTTGAGGTCGGCGGGGATCGCAATGGAGGTCGTGGCGTCGGCCATGGAAGTCCCAACGGTGAAAGGTCCCCGGAGCGGGGTTGAGCTCGACAACGCTGTCCGGCGGTCATTGTTACATGCGCTCCGGGCTGGGTTCGGGCGTCGTTCTACCCTCGGACGTGTGACCGATGCCGAGCAGCCGACCGCCTCGTCCGACGCCCATCTGGCAGGTCTGCGCGTGAGCTACGACGCACCACCGCTCGACCCGTCGACGGTCGATCCCGACCCGGTGGCCCAGTTCCGCCGGTGGTTCGACGAGGTCGAGGCGGCCGGGTTGCCGGAGCCGAACGCGATGGTGGTGGCCACCGTCGACGACGCGGGCCGACCGGCGGCTCGGACGGTGCTCCTGAAGGGTCTCGACGAGCGCGGGCTGGTGTTCTACACGAACCTGGAGTCGGCCAAGGGGCGTCAGCTGGCGGCACACCCGGTGGCTGCGGTGGTGTTCGGCTGGCACCTGGCCAGCGTCCAGGTTCGCGTCGAGGGGACGGTCGAGCCGGTCGCGGCTGCGGAGTCGGACGCCTACTTCGCCACCCGTCCCCGGGAGAGCCAACTGGGCGCGTGGTCCAGCGCCCAGTCCGATCCGGTCGCCGACCGCGCGGCGCTCGACGCGGAGTACGCGGAGGCGGCCGAACGCTTCGGCAGCGGCCCGATCCCGCGGCCGCCGTTCTGGGGCGGTCTGCGCGTGGTGCCGCAGCGATGGGAGTTCTGGGCGGGCCGGACCGGCCGCCTGCACGATCGGGTCGAATACCGCCGCGACGCCGAAGGCGGCTGGGTGCGCACCCGACTGCAGCCATGACCCGACCGCGCCGCAACGAAGGAACCGGCCGCCCCCGCGAACGGGGACGGCCGGCTCATTCAGAAGACCTGCGGGCTTGAATGCTGGTGGGACGGTTCCAGCGCCCGCAAGCGCGGTGACGGCCTTGGTCTGCCCGACCGAAGTCGGCGGGTCAACACCCAGCGCCTGTCCCGAGCTGGGGACATTCCAACGAGGACTGCCCCTGAGGGAACGACGGTCAGGCGACCGTCACCTCACGAGTCCCGAAGCTATGCATTCTTCGGACCACCTCCTTTCACGTGTACGACAACCGTACGGCCCGCATGCCAGCCAGGCAACGACTTTCCATGACGCGTCTAGCGAATCATCCGGCCGGGCACCGACGGCTCAGGTCAGGCCCCGCCGCACGAGTTCGAAGCAGACCACTGCCGCAGCGCTGGCGACGTTGAGCGACTCCACGTCGCCGGGCATCGGGATGGCCACCCAGTCGGTCACCGCGGCGGCCACGTCGGGGGTCAGCCCGCTCGTCTCGCTGCCGAGCACGAACGCGGTCCGGGGGAGTACCTCGGCCTCGAACAGAGACGTGGCGGCATCGGCCTGCAGCCCGACGATGCGATAGCCGGCCTCGACCAGGTCGACCACGGCGTCGGCGGCTGTCGAGCAGCGGAGCACCGGCGCCCGGAAGGCGACACCGGCCGAGGCCTTGACCACGAGAGGATCCAGGCTTGCCACCCCGCGATGGGGAACCACGATCCCGCCGATGCCGGCCGCCGCGGCCGTTCGGAGGATCATCCCCACGTTCGCCGGGGTCCGTACGCCGTCGAGCACGAGCAGGGTGGTCGGCAGGTCGCGGTAGCCGACAGCCAGTGCTGCGGCCAGCGTGCGCATGTGCGGCGCGACCACGTCGGCCAGCACGCCGTCATCGTGCCGACTGTTGCCCGCGAGCAGCTTGATCCGGTGCGGGTCCACCCTCGACAGGGGGACGCCGCGCTGTCGCGCGACCGCGACGATCTCCCGCGCGTTCGGCCCGCCCGCGCCGTCGGCGAGCAGCACCTTGTCGACGGTCAGCGACTCGTCCGCGAGGGCGGCCAGCACCGGGCGGTGACCGTAGACGGTCACGAACCGGTCCTTGGGTGAGCCGCCCTCGTCCGCGGCAGCGTCGACGGGACGCTCCGAGTCAGGCGCCACGGCTAGACCTGCACGACCTTGACGCCGGCGTCCTCGAACCGGCGGAGCGATTCGGATGTGGCGTCGGTGTCGGTGACGAGCACGTCGACCTGATCGAGCGGCCAGATGTGCGCGAAGGCCGGCCGGCCGATCTTCGACGAGTCCGACACCACGACGACCGTCGTCGCCCTCGAGGCCATCAGCCGGTTGACGCTCGCCTCACCCTCGTGGGTGGCGAACGCGCCCTCCTCCTCGTCCAGGCCCTCGACGCCGAGGAATGTGATGTCGATGTGGACCTCCGAGAGCACGCGCTCGGCCAGCGGCCCGAACAACTCGTATGACTGCGGTCTGGCCACCCCGCCGGTGAGCACGATCTTCACGTTGCGCCGCACGGCCAGCTCGTTGGCGATGTTCAGGGCATTCGTCACGACGGTCACCGCGTGCTCGCCGTCGACCTGCTGGAGGTCGGGACGGGTGACGAGCGAACGGGCCACTTCGCTGGTCGTCGTGCCGCCGGTGAAGCCGACCACCTGCCCGCGATCGACGAGTGCGGCAGCGGCGGCACCGATCCGTCGCTTCGGCGAGGTCTGGCGGGATGACTTGTACCGGAGTGGGAGGTCGTAGGAGACGCTGTGGGCGACGGCGCCACCGCGGGTCCGGGTGAGCATCTGCTGGGACGCCAGGTGGTCGAGATCGCGGCGGATCGTGGCCGCGGACACGGCGAGCGCACCGGCCGCGTCCTCGACCTCGATGCTGCCCTGGTTGGAGACGAGGTCGAGCAGTGTGTTGAGACGTTCATATCGGTTCACCCGAGACCTCCGGTCCATCGTGGGCACCTGCCCGGGCGATCCCGCCGCGGTCATCCGAGGCGTTGTCAGCAACCAGGTATCTGCACGTTGTTTGCGTGATAATGCGCGCGGCTTGCCTTGTCGGAACAGAATCGCGCGACTAGGCTCGTTCTGTCACGGAGTTCCGTCGACTTCATCACCGCGTCATCAAAATGTGATCTACCGACAACACCCGCGCCCACGACGCGCCGCAGACCTGTCCCCGCAGCTCGTCCTGGTGCCGTCGTGACGTGTGTCTGCCCTTCGTCCCGCCGACCTCCCCGGTCGGGACCGACCGCCCGGAGGAAGCTGTGTCGTTCGTCGACGAGGAGATCGCGTCCCAACCCGCATGTTGGCGCCGGGCGGTCGAGCTCGCACCCGATGTGGTCGGGCTCCCGCTCGCCGGTGAGCGCGTCGCCGTCATCGGCTGCGGCACGTCGTGGTTCGTCGCCCAGGCCTACGCCGGGCTCCGCGAGCGGGTCGGGCTCGGCGAGACCGACGCGTTCACCGCGTCGGAGGTGCCGACCGGCCGCAACTACGACCGGGTTCTCGCCATCACCCGCTCGGGCACCACCACCGAGGTCGTCGACGTCCTCACCCGACTGCGCGGAACCGTCCCGACCACGGTGATCACAGGCGATCCGAACACGCCGATCATGCAGGCCGCCGACGAGGTCATCGTCCTCGAGTTCGCCGACGAGAAGTCCGTCGTGCAGACCCGGTTCGCGACGACGACGCTGACGCTCCTGCGCGCACACCTCGGCGAGGATCTCGCCACCGTCATCGAGCAGGCCGAGGTGGCCGTCGACGAGCCGCTGCCCGACGGTGTCCTCGATCGGGGTCAGTACACGTTCCTCTCGACCGGCTGGAGCATCGGGCTCGCGTACGAGGCGGCGCTGAAGATGCGCGAGGCCTCGCTCTCGTGGTCGGAGGCCTACCCGGCGACGGAGTACCGGCACGGCCCGATGAGCATCACCGACGAGAACAGCGTGGTCTGGCTCCTCGGCGACGTCCCGGCCGAACTGCCGGCCGAGATCGCTGCGATGGGCGGGATGGTCGTGTCGTCACCCGGGCGCGACGCCCAGGCCGAGCTCATCCGAGCTCAGCGCCTCGCCGTCGGTCGCGGTCAGGCCCGAGGGCTCGACCCCGACCTCCCGCGCAACCTGAGCCGCTCCGTCATCCTCGACGCCTGAGTCCGTCCCGCATGCCTGACCGTCTCGCGGCCGTGCCGACGCTTCGACGTCCCGTCATCGGGCTCGACGTCGGCGGGACGTCGATGAAGGGGCTCCTCGTCCGCCTGCCGGTCGACGGTGGATCGCCCGAGATCCTGGCCACCGCTCGCCGCTCGACTCCCGTCGCCGCCGGCGTGGATGCCGTGGTCGCCACCATGCACGACGCGATCACCGAGCTCGTCGACGCTGCGACCGCGAGCGGCGTCGAGGCGCCGCAACGCGCCGGCGTCGTCGTCCCCGGCATCGTCGACGAGTCGGCCGGCGTGGCGGTGTCGGCGGTGAACCTCGGCTTCCGGTTCCTGCCCCTGTCGGCCCGGCTCTTCGCCTCGACCGGCCTGGCGATCAGTCTCGGCCACGACGTGCGCGCTGGTGGCCTCGCCGAGGCCCGCCTGGGGGCGGCGCGTGGCGGGGACGATGTCCTCTTCGTCCCGCTGGGCACCGGGATCGCGGCGAGTTGCGTGGTCGACGGGCGCGTCTTGATGGCCGGCGGCTACGCCGGCGAACTGGGCCATGTGATCGTCCGGCCGGACGGCGAGCAGTGCCCGTGCGGGCAGCGCGGCTGTCTCGAGCGGTACGCCTCGGCCGCCGCCGTCGCCCGGCACTACCAAGAGGCGAGCGGGCGGACCGTCGCCGGCTCGGTGGACGTGGCCGACCGGATGGCCGGCGGTGACACCATCGCGCGCGCGGTGTGGGACGACGCGGTCGACGCACTGGTCACGGCGCTGCTGATGGCGTGCGCGGTCCTCGGCCCGTCGGTCGTGGTCGTCGGCGGTGGACTGGCGCAGGCCGGTGACGCACTGCTCGTCCCCGTGCGGGACGGCCTGCTCGCACGGATGACCTTCCATCGTCGCCCGACGGTGGTGGCGGCACAGCTCGGCGACCAGGCCGGCGCCCTCGGCGCAGCGCTGCTCGCCGAAGCCGGCGGCGCGCCGGGCACAGCCGCGGTGGACCGTGATGAGCTTCGGGCATGACTCTTCTGACCAACGCTTCGGTCGTCACCGGTTCGGCCTCGGTCGAGGCGCACGCGTCCTGGCTTCGCATCGATGACGCGTCTGGCCTGATCCTCGAAGTCGGCAACGGCACACCTGCCCCGCACCCCGCCGAGGCCGTCCTCGACCTCGGACACGCGAGCGTCGTGCCTGGCTACGTGGACATCCACACCCACGGCGGCGGCGGCCACACCTACGCGACGACCGATGCGGACGCGGCCGCGGCGGCCGCGGCGTTCCATCTGCACGCGGGCACCACGACGACGATGGCCTCGCTGGTCACCGCCGAACTGGACGACCTGGACGCACAGATCCGTGCCTTGTCGCCGCTGATCGACCACGGGGTGTTCGCCGGCTTCCATCTCGAGGGCCCGTGGATCAGCCGCGAGTGCAAGGGTGCGCACAACGAGGCGCTCCTGCGCGATCCCGACCCGGCCGAGATCGAACGGTTCCTCCACCTGGCCGACGGTCGGGTCCGCATGGTCACGATCGCGCCGGAACTGCCGGGCGGTTTGGAGTCGGTCCGCCTCGTCTCGGAGTCCGGTGCGATCGCGGCGGTCGGGCACACGGCTGCCAGTTACGAACGCACCCTCGACGCGGTGGACGCCGGCGCCACGGTCGCCACCCACCTCTTCAACGGCATGAAGCCGATCCACCATCGCGATCCCGGCGCCATCGCTGCCCTGCTGTCCTCCCCGGCGGTGACCGTCGAGCTGATCGCCGACGGCCATCATCTGCACCCCGGCGCCATCCGCCTGGCCGTCGACCACGTCGGCACCCGCCGGAGCGTGCTCATCACCGACGCGATGCAGGCGGCCGGGATCGGCGACGGCGACTACCGGCTGGGCAGCATGACCGTCGAGGTCCGGGGCGGCGTCGCGCGGCTGGCCGGCGGCAACGGCTCGATCGCGGGGAGCACGCTGACGATGGGTGCGGCGGTGCGGTTCGCGGTCGACCACGCGGGCCTGTCGCTCGAGGAGGCCGTCCAGATGGCGTGTGTGAGCCCAGCCGGGCTGCTCGGCCGGTCCGACATCGGCGTCATCGAAGCCGGGCGGCGCGCCGACCTCGCCGTCCTCGACGACGAGCTGGTCGTCACGGCGGTCATGCGTGCGGGCGAGTGGATCGTCGAGCCGTGAGCCGGCATCGGATGCGGCCTGCATGACGATCGCCACGGTGACGCCGAATCCGGCTCTCGACGTCACGTACCTCGTCGACGTTCTCGACGTCGGCTCGGAGAACCGCGTCGCCGAGGTCGTGACCCGGCCGGGCGGGAAGGGCGTCAACACCGCCAACGTCCTGCGCATCCTCGGCGCCGACGTGCTGGTGCTGGGCCTGGTGGGCGGCGCCGCCGGTGACGAGCTGAGACTCCGACTCTCCGATGACGGGCTCCGGCACTCGCTGACGTCGATCAGCGGCGACACCCGCCGCACCGTTGCCGTCGTCGATCGAGGTCGATCCGCCACCACACTGCTGAACGAACCCGGCCCGACGGTGTCGGAGGTCGAGTGGAAGGCGCTCGTGGCCGAGGTCGCCCTGGCGGCGCCCACCCTGCGGGTGTTGACGATGTCGGGCAGCCTTCCCCGAGGCGTCGGCGTCGACGCGTACGCCGGGCTCGTGACGGCCGCGCGTTCGGCCGCCGGCCGGGACCTACCGGTGGTCGTCGACACCTCCGGGCCCGCCCTGCTCGCCGCGTGCGTGGCCGAGCCCGACCTCGTGAAGCCCAACCTGGCCGAGCTGGCCGCCGTGTTGCCGTCGATCGCCGATCCGCTCGATCGCGCGCGCGACCTGCTGCGGCGCGGGGCTCGTGGTGTCGTCGTGTCCGCAGGGGCGGCCGGTCTTCGTCTGCTGACACCCAATGCGTTCGTCGCCGGCCGGCTCGGTCGTGCCCTGACCGGGAACGCCACCGGAGCGGGCGATGCGGTCGTCGCGGCCCTGGCGGAGGTGCTGGCCGCAACCGGCGGCGCAGCGACTGTGCTGGCCGATCGGGCTGGGATGGCGGACCTGGTCCGGCGCGCCGTCGCGGTCTCCGCCGCCGCCGTGCTGGCGCCGGTAGCCGGCGAGGTCGATCCGGTAGATGTCAGCATGCTGATGAACGAGGTCGAGGTCACCGATGGATGAACGAAGGAGCGGACCATGCCGCTGACGCCGACCGGCGAGATCGTCGCCGCCGCCTACGCTGCCGGGCGCGGCGTGGGGGCGTTCAACGTGATCCAGATCGAGCACGCCGAGGCTCTGGTCGCCGGGGCGGAGCGTGCGGGCACTCCGGTCGTCCTGCAGATCAGCGAGAACGCCGTCCGGTACCACCGGGCGCTCGCCCCACTGGCCCTGGCCACGATGGCGATCGCCCGCGCGTCGTCCGTGCCGGTGGCGGTCCACCTCGACCACGCTAAGGATCGTGCGCTCGTGTCCGAGGCGATCGACCTGGGTCTCGGTTCGGTGATGTTCGATGGTTCCGAGCTGGCCTACGACGCGAACGTCTCCGCCACCCGCGACGTGGTGGAGCAGTGTCATGCCGCTGGTGTGTTCGTCGAGGCCGAACTGGGCGAAGTCGGCGGCAAGGACGGCGTGCACGCGCCCGGCGTGCGGACGGTGCCCTCGGAGGGCCGCGCGTTCGTCGAGGCCACCGGAATCGACGCGCTCGCGGTCGCGGTCGGGACCTCGCACGCGATGACCAGCAAGGACGCCTCCGTCGACCTGGGCCTGATCGCCGAACACCGCGCGGCCTCGCCGGTTCCGCTCGTGCTCCACGGCTCGTCCGGGGTGCCGGACGCCCAGCTCACCGCCGCGGTCGAAGCCGGGATGACGAAGATCAACATCGCCACCAGCCTCAACGTCGCCTTCACCGCCGCCGTCCGCGCCTACCTGGACGCCAACCCGGCGACCGTCGACACCCGCAAGTACCTGGCGCCCGGCCGGAACGCCGTGGCCGACGAGGTGGCCAGGCTGCTCGGGACGGTGCTCCTCGCCCGCGTGACCCGGTCGACCTGAGTCCAGGTTCTGAGTCCAGGGCCTGAGTCGCCGGGTCGCTCACAGTCTGTGGGCGGCTCAGTCGCCCCAGCCGGTCGAGTACACCTCGAACGCCGTCGCGAAGGCGACGCCCATCCGGGACCCGACGGGCCGGGCCGCTCCCTCGAGGAACTCAGCGGGATCGAAGTCGGCCCAGCCCAGCCCGTCGATGTAGGCACGATGAGCAGCCAGCGAGGCCACCCCGGCGTCGAACGTGGTGGTGATGTCGACACCGTGCGCAGCCGCTGGTGAGCCCGCGGCCCAGATCTCGCGCACGCCGCCCCACGGCGCCAGACCATCGACGAGCTGCTCGGCGAACACCCACCGGTTGCCGGCGTCGCGGACGGCGTCGAGCACGGCTCGCCCGGTGGCGATGTGATCGGCCTGGTTGAGAGATCGGCCGCCCCAGCTGTCGCGCACGTTCCCGGTGATCACGATCTCGGGCCGGTGCCGCCGGATCACCCGGGCGATCGCCGCCCGCAGTTCGAGGCCGTACTCCAGCACGCCGTCCGCGAAGCCCAGGAACTCGACGGTCTCCACGCCGACCAGCCCGGCCGACTCGATCTCCTCGGCCTCACGCAACGGTCCGCACTCCGCCGGCGGGATGGCGTCGATGCCGGCCTCGCCGCTCGTGACCATGCAGTAGGCGATCGACTTGCCCTGGTCGGTCCAGCGGGCGACCGCCGCGGCACCGCCGAACTCCATGTCGTCCGGATGCGCCACGACGACGAGCGCCGACGTCCAGTCTTCGTCCAGCGGTTCCAGGCGGGGTGGCGGTGGCTCGGTCATGCGGCCAGTATCGCGACGCCTGGCCGGGCCTGCTCGCCGGCGGCCGGGGTCGGCCGAATGCTGCACACCCTGGTCGCAGCCCGCAGCGGCTGCCTAGCGTGGACATCGCCTCAGTCCACGTCCTGGCAGGAGCCGCACGATGACCGCCGGTAGCACCGCCCGCTACGACGGCGAGCCGACGAACGAGTATCCCGACGACCTGTACCGATGCGACCGACTGGCCGACTACGTCACCTCGGTGGCCGAGGTCTCCGACGAGCTCGTCGATCGTTACACGCGGGACGGTTACCTCGCCGTCCGGCACCTGCTCGACCACGGCGGCGTCACCGACGTGCTGGCGGGCATCGCGGCCGTTCTCGAACATCCCGGCGCTGCCGACATCCAGTACGAGGCGGCGGCTGCCGGACGCGTCGAAGCGGCGCCACCCCAGGCCCGGATGGACTTCGTCCGCAAGTTCATGTGGCTGGTCGGGGAGGACTCGCGCCTGGAAGCGCTGGCCCGCGACGAGCGCATCGTCTCCGTCGTGCGTCGCCTGTGCGGGTGTGACGACGTGTCGATGATCCAGGACATGGCGCTGCTGAAGCCGCCCGGCGGGGGACGTGAGAAGCCGTGGCATCAGGACAACGCCTACTTCACGATCGAGCCGGGCACCCCGATCGTCGGCGTCTGGATCGCGCTCGATGCCGCCACCGCCGAGAACGGGTGCATGCATGTCCTGCCTGGCACGCATGCCGCCGGGCCGGTACCGCATTTCCACCGGCGGGACTGGCAGGTCTGCGACAGCGACGTCGACCACGGTCGGGACACGGTGGTGCCGCTCGAGCCCGGGGGCGCCCTGTTCTTCGACGGCCTGCTCCAGCACGGCACGCCGGCCAACCGGACCGACAGCCGCCGACGGGCGATCCAGTTCCACTACGTACCGATGGGCACCGTTCGGGTCAGCGACCAGCGCCGACTCGACGTCTTCGGCGGTGAGGGCCTCGGCGCCACGTGCTGACCCACCTGGCGGGTTGGCGGTGCCTGGCGGGTCAGGCGCTGCGTCGCCTGCCCCGGCGCATGCGCAGGTAGTCGGAGACGACGTACTCGCCGAGGCGGCCCAGGTCCGGGCTGAACACCCGGCCGCCGTTGCGCCGCGCGATCGCATCGAGGAACCGCGCCAGGCCCTCGTCCTCGCCCAGCTTGAAGAAGTTGAGCGTCGCCCCGTACCTGGTCAGCGCATCGACCTCGCCCATCGTGGCGCGCAGCGTCGCCGTCGTGGTGGGCCAGCGGAATGTGGGGCTGCCGTCGGACATGAGGTGGGCGGTGGGTTCCCCGTCGGTCACCACGAGGACGATCGGCTCGGCGTCGGGATGCCGCCGGAGGTGGCGGCCGGCCAGGATCAGCGCGTGCTGCAGGTTGGTGCCCTGCACCCACTCGTGCTCGGCCTCGGCGAGCTGCACCGGTGACAAACGCTTGGCCAGCAGGTCGAATCCGATGATCTGCAGGGCGTCCTGACGGAATCGGGTCGACACGAGGTGGGACAACGCCAGCGCCGTCTGCTTCATCGGACCCCAGCGACCCTCCTGGATCATCGAGTACGAGAGGTCGACGCACAGGGCCACTGCCGTGCTCGTCCGGCGCTCGGTCTCGGCGACCGCGAAGTCCTCCACGTCCAGGTGCACGGCACGCCGGGATCGGATGTCGGTGGGCTCGCCCGGATCCGTCGCCTCGCCCCGAGGCTGGGCCAGGGTCCGCATCACCGCGTTGCGAACCGTCGCCGGTGCGTTGACGGGCAGGTCGTCCCCGAACACCCACGGGCGGATCTGCCCGGTCGGCTCGTCGGCCGAGCCGGTTCGGTGGTCGTCGTGATTGCCCGTGCCCTGGGCCTGCAGATCGGCGAACACCCGCTTGAGTGCGGTCTCCCCGAGCCTGCGCAGGGCGCGCGGCGTCAATTGCGGCCCGTTCTCCCCACGGCTCACGTAGCCCTGCCGTTCGAGTTCGCGTTCGAGATCCCGCAACGCCCGCAGGTCGGTGGCCACTCCGGACCCCAACTGCTGTTCGATCATCTCGACGTCCACATCGTCCAGAGAGGCGCCGGGGTAGCTCTGGTCGAGCTGTCGGGCGAGCTCCTCGAGATCGGCGATGTCGGCCACTGCTTCGACGGCGTCGCCGTAGCCGAGCGGCTCCTGCCCGCGCATGCGGATCGGCGGCCCCTGGCCCATTCCGGGTCGTAACGTACGCAGGTTGTCGCGCAGTTGCGCCATCTGCGAGGCCATGTCGAGATCGCCCATCGCGTCGGACATCAGCTGGCTGAGTTCCTCGCGTTGTTGAGGAGACAGCGAGCGCATCATCCGGTCGGCGGCCGCCGACCGGCGCGCCAGCGAGTCGATCAGTTCGTCGGTGTTCTGCGGGTTCTCCGGGAACAGGTCGCCGTGCTTGTCCATGAACTCGTTGAACTGGTCGGTCGTGTCCTCGCCGCGAGCGTGCGACGCCAGCAGGTTGTTGAGGTCGGCCAGCATGTCCCGGACCTGCTGCATCGCCTCGGGGTCGTTGCCCGACAAGGCGTTCCGCATGCCCTCGAACTGTGCGTCGACCACCTCGTGCTGCAGCATCTGCCGGATGGAGTCGTAGATCTCCTTGGCTTCCGGGGACTTCCAGTCGTAGTTCTCCAACGCCCGCACGGCACCCGGGGTGTCGCGGGGGAGCGTGTCCAGCTCCATCTCCGCCATCCGGGCCTCGTCACCCTCGATGCCGGCCAGGGTTTCCTGTTCGGTCGCGACGGCCTGGTCGAGCGCGGAGCCGACCTTGGCCAGGGTGCCGGACAGATCGCCGCGCCGGCGCAACGCGTCGCGGCGCCGGCGGATGCGGTCGGCGATGTCGTCGAGTCCGCGGCGGCCGTCGGTGCCGCGACGCATCATCTCCTGCAGGGCATCGCGGAAACTCGATCCGGCCAGCACGTCCTGACCGAGCTCGTCGACCACCGCCCGCACGTCGAAGGGTGGCGCGAGGGGGTCGTCGCCGCCGTTCCAGGAGCCGTACCGGCTGTGCCGCTCGTGATGAGGGCGTCGGGCCATCGTCAGCTCCCGTAGACGATCAGGTCGTCGACCGATTCCTTGGAGATCCGCCTCGTCAGGTAGAGGCCTTCGAGGACGAACTCCACGGCGGCGGCGGCCGTGCCGGGCGAGGGGGCATCCGCCTTCACCGAGCCGGTCCAGCACCTTGGCCAGGCCGGGAACCGGGCCGAGCTGGTCGAGCAGCTCCTGGGCGGGGACAAGCTCACCGGTCTCGACGGTCGAGCCCTCGGCGAACCGGTCGGTGAAGCCGGACAGGTCGAGCCCGGACAGCAGTGCCCGGAACGTCTCGGCGGTCGCCACCCGCAGAAGGTGGTCCAGCACCTCGCGCTCGCGGCCTTCCTCGCCCATCTCGAACTCGATCTTGCCGAGCAGGGTGGGGACGACACCGGGGAGGTCGCAGATGCGGGCCACCGGCTCGGAGCCGTCCGTCCGGGCGCTGCGGCGCAAGCCCCGGCGGCCATGGACTCGGTGGCGGCGACGGCGAAGCGGGCCGAGACACCGGCGCGCTGGTCGATCGCCGTCGACTCGCGCAACGCACGGGCGAAGCGGGCGATGACCTGCACGAGGTGGTGGGGCAGGGTGGCCGAGAGCTGGGCCTCCTGCTCGATCAGCTCGACCTCGTCGTCGACCTCGAGCGGGTAGTGGGTGCGGATCTCGGCTCCGAAGCGGTCCTTCAGTGGAGTGATGATGCGCCCACGGTTCGTGTAGTCCTCCGGGTTGGCAGAGGCGACGAGCAGCAGGTCGAGGGGGAGCCGCAGGGAGTAGCCGCGGATCTGGATGTCGCGTTCCTCGAGGACGTTGAAGAGGGCGACCTGGATGCGTTCGGCCAGGTCGGGGAGCTCGTTCAGGGCGAAGACGCCGCGGTTGGTGCGGGGGACCAGTCCGTAGTGGACGGTCTCGGGGTCGCCCAGGGTGCGCCCTTCGGCGACCTTGATGGGGTCGACGTCGCCGACGAGGTCGCCGACGCTGGTGTCGGGGGTGGCGAGCTTCTCGCCGTAGCGGTCGGAGCGGTGCCGCCACAGGATCGGAAGCCCGTCGCCGAGTTCGTCGGCCAGGCGGAGACAGCGTGCGCACACCGGAGCGGTCGGCTCGTCGTTGATCTCGCAGCCCGCGATGACCGGCGACCACTCGTCGAGCAGGCCTACGAGCGTGCGCATGAGCCGGGTCTTGCCCTGACCGCGCTCGCCGAGGAGGACGAAGTCGTGGCCGGCCAGCAGGGTGCGCTCGAGTTCGGGGAGGACGGTGTCGTCGAAGCCGACGATCCCGGGGAACGCGGTCTCGACGTCGGGGTTCTGGAGCGCGGCGACGAGGTTGTCGCGGATCTCCTGCTTGACGGTGCGGGGGAGGTAGCCGGAGGCGGTGAGCTCTCCGACGGTGGTGGCGATCGGACGGGGGGTGGAGGTGGCAGGGGCGCTCGCACTCATGTCTCGACGCTACGCCCGGGTGCCGAGCGGCTGCCGAGCGCTATCGGGCCTGCGCCGGCGCGTGGGCGGGTGGGTGGGTGGGTCCCGAGTGGGCGCGTCCTCCCGGGACACGCCGTGTGGAGGTGAGGACGTGACCAGTCGATACCCTCGAGACCACTCGAACGTGATCGGAGTACGCGCCGAGACGCCAGATCCGTCCCGCTCGTCCGGGTCGTGGTCGCCCGACGCACGGAGTACATAGGTCCGGCATGCTGGAGTTCGTGCCTTTGCTCGCCGACGTCACCCCGCTGCGGGTCTCGGCCGATTTCAGAAGGCTCTTCGTCGGCCTGAACTTCGGCCAGCTCGGTCAGCAGATGACCGCAGTCGCGATCGCCATCCAGATCTATGACCTGACGCAGTCGTCGTTCGCGGTCGGCGCCGTCGGGATCGTCATGCTCGTCCCGATGGTGATCGGCGGCCTCTACGGGGGCGCACTTGCCGATGCCATGGACCGGCGCAAGCTGGCGATCCTCACCGCGCTCGGACTCTGGGCGCTCTCGATGGCGTTGTTCGTCGTGACGGTTCTCGGAGTCCACCATGTCGCCGCGCTCTACGTGATCGTGGGGCTGCAGGCCGGGCTGTTCGCCGTGAACGCTCCCACCAGGAGTGCGATCATCCCGAGGATCCTGCCGCCGGAGCTCATCCCCTCGGCGAACGCACTGAGCGGGGTGGGGTTCAACGTCGGCCTGACCGTGGGGCCGCTGCTGGGCGCGACAATCGTGGCGTGGAAGGGGTATCCGGCGGCCTACCTGACCGACGTCGTCCTCTACACGGGTGCGCTCTACGCGCTGATCCGGCTCCCCGCCGTACCGCCGATAGGGCACGTTGCGCGGGCCGGCCTCGGCACGGTTCTCGACGGTCTGCGTTACCTGCGGACGAACCGGGTGGTGCTGGCCAGCTTTGCCGCCGACCTGATCGCCATGGTGCTCGCAAGTCCGCGGGCCCTGTTCCCGGCTGCGGCCGGGGTGTTCTTCGCCGGTGGCGCGAAGACGGTCGGCCTGCTTCAGTCCGCACCGGCCGTCGGCGCCGTGATCGCGATGGTCTTCTCCGGCTGGCTCGTCAAGGTCCATCGTCAGGGTCTGGCCGTCATCGTGGCCGTTGTCTGCTGGGGCCTCGCGATCGCCGGCTTCGGGCTCACCGGAGCACTCGTGGGCGGACTCATCATGTTGGCGATCGCCGGTGCGGCCGACAGTGTGAGCTCGGTCTTCCGCAACACGATCATGCAGGTGGCCACGCCCGATGCGATGCGCGGTCGGCTCCAGGGTGTGTTCGTGGTCGTGGTGGCCGGCGGCCCCCGACTCGGGGACTTCCTCGCCGGGTCGATGGCGTCGGCATTCGGGTTGCGGGTCGCTCTCGTCGCCGGCGGGCTGGCCTGTGTGGTCGCGGTGGTGGCGTTGTCGAGACTCCTGCCCGAGCTGACCGCCTACGTGGGCCGCGCCCGCGTGGCCGAGCCCGAGAGCGTGCAAGCCGGCGAGGCGAGCTGAGCCCGGGCGCGGGGCCCGGCCGTGGCCGGCGCTCGGCCGTCGGTATGAGCGTTCCTGCGCTCGTAGGGCTGTCTGCAGTGCTACGAGAGCCGCAACGGCCATACCGACGTGGTGACCGACCAGGCGAACGTCCGGCCGTCGCGTTGCTTACGGAGCGGTGTTGACCGCGTGGCTGTCGATGACATCGACGGTTGCGTCCGCGGTGAAGGTCACCGGGTCGAATGTCTCGGGGGCGAGACCGGCGACCGTGATGGTTCCGGTCCACGTGACTGTGAGCGTGACGGTGTGCTGTCCGACCGTGTGGAACGTGTTCGTCAGGTAGTAGCCCGGATGAGCTGAGGGGTCGGTGCCGTCGTAGGGCCGGCCCTTCCCGGACGCAGTTCCGCCGTCCTCGAACGTCCAGGTGAAGTCGGCGTGCGCATTGATCGTCCCTGTCAACGGGATCGTCCGGCCTGCTGACGGCGGGACCGTGATGGCGAATGTCTTGTCGGACGGATAGTCCGTGGAGACGACGGTCGGCAGGTTGACGAGAGTCCGGGGCTGTGGACGGAGATCGACATCGGGCTTGGGCAATCGGCGTTCGATCTCGTACTGGAACTGATAGGCGATCTCCGCGAGGGGAACGAACTCGGGTGTCGGGGCGCAATCCGTGTCGACCAGCTCCCATTTCGTCTCGTCGGCTGCGTCGGCTCGCGCGAACTGCCAGTCGGCGTAGCCGTAGGTCGGCGGCCCGTCCGGAGGGAGCCCGAAGTAGCCGCAGCCGATGCTCACGAAACCCTTGCAGCCTGGCCGATTCACTGGGCAGACGTATTCGCCGATCGGACCCCACTCGCGAATGCGAACAGGGTCGCTGCCGATCGGGTGGCCGGTCCTCGGCTCCTGGTAGAACCCGTGCCCTGCCTCGGAGTACTTCCACCCGACGGTACCGCTGTTGGCGTCGGCAGATGCCGGACCGGCCATCGCGAGCCAGGTAGTGCAGGCCACGACCAGTGTGACAGCGAGCGTGACGCCGCGTGGGAAGTCGCGGACAGGACTCACGAGGACGGTTGCCACGCGCCCGCGACGACCTTGTCGCCGCCGGACTCGACATGCAGAATCAACACACCGTCGCGCGGCCCATGGGTGTCGATGACGTCGCCGGAGCCGTCGACTTCGCGGTACTTGCTCACGGTGGTGTCGACCGCCACCGTGTACTGCCCGTTGGATGGTCCGGCGACCCGGTAGCTGTTCTTCGTGAACAGCTCGCCGGTGATATGGCCGCCGCCGCCGTAGATCTTCCGGACGTATGCCCGCTTCTGTGCACACCATTCGCAAGCCGACGCGGTTACCTTGTCGCGGACCTTGTAACTGCCTGTCTTGGTCGCGATGTTGTCTCCGGCAACGAAGGCTTTGGCGACGGTGATCGCCGCGGCTGCCTGGGCGCCCTTGGCCTCGCCTCTGGAGACCGTGCCTCCGGATCCACCGCCGCCCTTCGAGGAAGCCGTCGCTTTCGGAGTGGCCGTCGCGGTGGCGCTCTCACTCGGCTCAGCGGTGGCAGTCGGCGCGGCTGTCGCGGATGTCGATCCGATCGCCGGCGGCGATGCCTTCGGCGAGCCAACGCACGAGGGCACCGTTGCGAGCGTTGCGATCGCCCCCGCCATCAGCGCAAAGCGCGCGCATGTCGAGAGCGGCATCGTCGTCCTAGTGTCGTCGGGATCGTCGTGTGCAGGTGGTTGAGTCACGCTTGGCGTCAGATGATCCTAACGGTGGACCGGAGTCGTCCCAAAACGGACAGGCTCGTGGTGTTGACATGCACGGAGCCGACCAGAAGGTGGGGTCTCGCTCGGGGTGACGGTCATGACATCGGTTCGGCGGGCGTATGTCCTAGTCGCTGATTGACCTGTGTGACTAGGGATTCTGGCCGATCGCCCGTCGGTGGTCGCCGTCCGCTGTCGGTGCGATGACGGCCAGGACGGCTGACGGCCGCCTCGGCAGCGACACCCCACATCCCCGGCCCGACCACGCCGCCCGTCTGGTCGACGGGGAACTAGGCACGCGGCCGCCGTGGGTGACTGGGCTGCGCGCGGTCGTAGGTTGGCGGTGTGAAACCCACCGTCACGATCCTCGACGACTACCAGAACGTCGCGCTCGGCTACGCCGACTGGTCGGCCGTGCAGGAACGCTTCGACCTCGACGTCGTCACCGAACACATCGCCGACCTCGACGCACTGGTCGCCCGGCTCCGCGACAGCGAGATCGTCGTGGCGATGCGCGAGCGGACCGCGTTCCCCGCCGCCGTACTCGCGAAACTGCCTGCGTTGAAGCTGCTCATCACCACCGGCATGAGGAACGCCTCGATCGACGTGGCTGCTGCCGGGGAGCGCGGCATCGTCGTCTGCGGCACCGGCGGCGCGGGCAACGCCATGCCGGAGCTGACGATCGGCATGATCCTCGCCCTCACCCGGCACATGGCCGAGGAGGACGCGGCCATCCGACGGGGGGAGTGGCAGCACACGATCGGGACCGGCCTCGCCGGCCGGACCCTGGGGGTCGTCGGTCTCGGGCGGCTGGGCACGCCCGTGGCGAAGCTGGCCCAGGCGTTCGACATGGACGTGGTCGCCTGGAGCCCGCACCTGACCGCCGAGCGCGCTGCCGAGGCCGGAGTGCGGGCGGTCTCGAAGGAGGCTCTGTTCGCCGAGTCGGACGTCGTGACGATCCACCTGCCGCTGGCCGACGGAACTCGCGGGATCATCGGTGCCGCGGACCTGGCCGAGATGAAGCCGACGGCCTTCCTGGTGAACACCTCGCGTGGCCCCATCGTCGACGAGGCCGCGCTCGTGGCCGCGCTCCGAACCCGCCGGATCGCCGGAGCGGCACTCGACGTGTACGACATCGAGCCGTTGCCCGTCGACCACATCCTGCGGACCCTGCCGAACACGCTGCTCCTGCCGCACATCGGCTACGTGACGGGCGACGCCTACGAGGTCTTCTACACCCACGCGGTCGAGGACATCCTCGCGTACGTGGACGGTGCCCCGATCCGCGTCGTCGAGCCGTGACCGGGCGCGGGCGCTAGAGCGACGGCGCCACGAACCGCGCGAAGGAGGCGACCATGCGCGACATCACCTCGTCGGGATCGGCCTCCCAGACGTCGGCGTTGAAGATCTCCACTTCCACCGGCCCGGTGTATCCGGCCGCGGCAACGGCGCGGGTGACGGGTCCGAAGTCGATGACTCCGTCGCCCATCATTCCCCGGGCCAGCAGGGCATCGGCGGGGATCGGCAGCAGGAAGTCGCACACCTGGTAGGTCGCCAAACGTCTCGCGTCGGCCACGGCACCGATCGCGGTCAGGACGTCGGGATCCCACCAGACGTGGAAGGTGTCGACGCAGATGCCGACGGTCTCCGGGTCGAACGGTGCCGCCCAGTCCAGCGCCTGGTGCAGCGTCGACAGGACGCAACGATCGGCGCAGTACATCGGATGCAACGGCTCCAACGCGAGTCGCACGCCAGCTGACGCCGCGTAGGGAACGAGACGTGCCAGCACCTCCTGGGCGCGGTCACGCGCTGCGCCGAGATCCCGTGAGCCCCCGGTCAGACCACCGGCCACCAACACCAGCAGGTGAGTCCCCAACTCCGCCGCCTCATCCACCGCACGTTCGTTCTCCGCCAACGCCGCGTCGGCCGCCGCGGTGAAGAAGCCGCCACGGCAGAGCGACGTGACCCGAAGCCCCGCATCCTCGACCCGGTCGCGGGCCTCGGCGACGCCGATCTCCGCGACCTTCTCCCGCCAGAGCCCGATGCCACCGACACCATGGCGGACACACCCGTCGACGGCCTGTTCGAGCGACCACCGGCGGGTGGTCCACTGGTTCAGCGCCAGCCTGGGATGCGCCGCCGGGGTCCTCGATGACGGCATCAGCTGATCCCGTGGACCGCGAGCAGTGCGCGCATCCGCCGCTCGGCCAGGTCGGGATCCGGCAGCAGTCCGGCCAGATCGGCGAGCCGGAACGCCTCGGCCAGGTGCGGGAGGCTGCGTGCGGACTGCAGGCCACCGACCATCGAGAACGCGTCCTGGTGGCCGGACAGCCAAGCCAGGAAGACGATTCCGGTCTTGTAGTAGTACGTGGGTGCCGTGAAGAGGTGCCGGGACAGCGGGACGGTAGCCGCGAACGCATCCTGGTAGGCGGCCGTGTCGCCGGCGTCGAGGGCAGCCAGGGCGGTGGCCGCGGCCGGCGCGATGGGGTCGAAGATCCCCAGCAGGGCGTCCGATCCGGACGCGATCAGGTCGGGATAGTTGAAGTCGTCGCCGGTGTACAGGCGCACGCCGGCGGGAAGGGCGGCCCGCAGCGCGACCTCGTGCTCGGCGTCGAGCAGGGACACCTTCACCCCGTCGATGCGGGCGGCGTGCTCGGTGAGGAGTCCGAGGAACGCGGTCGTGGCCCGGGCGACGTCGGGGTAGCCCCAGTAGCCCGCGAGCGCCGGATCGAACATCGGTCCCAACCAGTGCAGGATGACCGGCCGGCTCACCTGGGCGAGCACCTTGCCGTACACGAGCGCGTAGTCCTCGGGCCCGCTCGCGAGGGCGGCCAGCTGCCGGCTCGCCATCAGGATGGCCTGCGCGCCGGCGTCCTCGACCACTTCCAGCTGCTCGAGGTAGGCGGCGACGACCTCGTTCAGGGAGTCGAGTCGAGCCGGGCCCGCGTCGGTGCCCACTCCGCAGGCGATGGACCCACCGAGGTCTCGGGCCTGAGCGGAACTGCGGATGATCAACTCGCGGGTCGTGTCCCAGGTGAGGCCCATCCCGCGCTGGGCCGTGTCCATCGCCTCGGCGACGCCCAGACCGTGCCGGACGAGGTGCGCCCGGAACGCGAGGGTGGCGTCCCAGTCCAGGACCGCGGGTGCGCCCGGAGTGTTGTCGGCGTACGGGTCGGCGACCACGTGGGCGGCCGCGAACGCCACCCGCGACCGAGCCGGGCTCGCGGGAACGACCCAGTCGCGCGGGCCGTGGATCGGGTGGTCGAGAAGCGAGCCGTCAGGCCGCGGCAGCGCCAGGACGGTCACGCCCCGACCTCGCCGACCTCGATGCGGTACCCCTTCGCAGCCGACTCGGACGCGAGCTCGGCCAACGCGACGCCGCGAGCGCCGGCCCGCAACGTGTACGGGAACGGCTGGTCGGCGTAGACGTGCCGGAAGAACTGCTCCCACTCGGCCTTGAAGCCGTTGTCGAACACGTCGTTGTCGGGGATCTCCTGCCACTGCTCGCGAAACGACTCGGTGGCCTTCAGGTCCGGGTTCCAGACCGGCTTCGGTGTGGCCGACCGGTGCTGAACGCGGCATCGGTGCAGCCCGGCGACCGCGCTGCCGAGGGTGCCGTCCACCTGGAACTCGACGAGCTCGTCACGGAACACGCGGACCGCCCACGACGAGTTGATCTGCGCCACGACCCCGCCGTCGAGCTCGAACAGCCCGTACGACGCGTCGTCGGCGGTGGCGTCGTAGGCGCTGCCGGCCTCGTCGACCCGAACGGGGATGTGGGTCGCGGTCTGGGCGTAGACGCTGCGAACCCGGCCGAACAGGAACTCGAGGACGTAACTCCAGTGCGGGAACATGTCGAGCGTGATCCCGCCACCGTCCTCGGCTCGGTAGTTCCACGAGGGCCGCTGGCTGCTCTGCCAGTCGCCCTCGAACACCCAGTACCCGAACTCTCCCCGCACCGAGAGGATGCGACCGAAGAAGCCGCCGTCGATCAGGCGCTTCAACTTCAGCAGCCCCGGTAGGAAGAGCTTGTCCATCACGACGCCGCTGCGGACTCCGGCCGCCTCGGTGGCCCGCGCCAGCGCGAGCGCGTCGGCCACGTTCTCGGCCGTCGGCTTCTCCGTGTAGATGTGCTTCCCCGCCGCGACCGCCCGCAGGATGGCCGGCTGCCGGGCCGACGTGAGCTGCGCGTCGAAGTAGATCTCGGCATCGTCGCGAGCGAGCGCCTCGTCCAGATCGGCCGTGTAGTCGTCGAGGCCGTGCCGGGCAGCGAGGGCGGCGAGCTTGGATTCGGACCGTCCGACCAGGATGGGTTCGGGATAGACGGTCTCGCCGTCGGGCAGGGCGACGCCGCCCTGCTCCCGGATGGCCAGAATGGAGCGGACCAGGTGCTGGCGGTAGCCCATGCGGCCCGTGACCCCGTTCATGATCACGCCGACCCTGCGCTGCGACATCTGGAACTCCTGTGACCGACGGTGATCCACCATGAAGGCGGAAAGCGTTTTCCAACAGTAGACGACGATTTTGGACCGGGGCAAGGTCCCCGAGGGTTGCGCTCCGTGCACGGCCGCACCCGGACGAGGCCGGACGTTGCCGGATGCGGCACCCGAACCGACGGCTCCAACGGCCGATCGCCGGCTTCACCGTGCGGATCAGCCGAGCTGCCGTCGGTTCGGGCGCGCAGCTCGGCGGATCGGCGCTCGTGGTCGCTGCTGGCCCCGCAGTCACCGGCGCGCGGCGGCGGCACCTGACCCGTACGCTCGTCGTGCACGGCCGCCTGCCGATCCGCCGCCGACGGTCGACCCGGCCCGAACGGAGTCCCTCAGCATGGCGTCGTCGAAGGTGGTCACGCTGGGCGAGGTGGCACGCGCTGCCGGTGTGTCGCTCGCGACCGCCTCGCGCGCTCTCAACGGCGGCACCCGGCGGGTCAACGCCGAGCTGGCCCAGAAGGTGCTCGATGCCGCAGCGCAGTTGGGTTACGTCCCCAACGTGCATGCGCAGGCCATCGCCCGCGGCTCGTCCTCGGTGGTCGGCCTGATCGTGCCCGACATCGACGACCCGTACTTCTCGGCCATCGCAGCCGGGGTCATCACCGGCGCCGAGCGCGCCGGCCTGGTCGTCTCGCTCGGCGCGACGATGCGCAACGCCGAGCGTGAGTTCACCTACCTGAGTGTGCTGCGCGCCCAGCGCGCACGGGCGGTGGTCATGGTCGGCTCCCGCTCCAGCGACCGTGCCCTCACCGATCGGCTGGCCCGCGACGTGGCCGCGTTCGAGGCGGCCGGCGGCCGGGTGGCCTGTGTGTCCCAGCCGACGTTGCGAACCGACACGGTGGTGCCGGAGAACCGCCTGTCCAGCCGCGAACTCGCGCGGGCGCTCGTCGGCCTCGGGCACACCGCGTTCGCCGTGCTCTGCGGACCGCGGCAGGTCGTCACCGGTCGGGACCGGCTGGGCGGCTTCACCAGCGGTCTCGCCGACCACGGTGTCGAGCTGCCCAAGTCCCAGGTGATCGAAGGTCCGTTCACCCGCGACGGTGGATACCGTGCCGCGAAGGAGCTGCTCGCGCGAAACGTGGACGTGACCTGCGTGTTCGCCGTCAACGACGTGATGGCCGTGGGCGCCATGGTCGCGTTCCGGGAGGCCGGTGTGATCGTGCCGGACGACATCTCCGTGGCCGGGTTCGACGATATCGCCACGTTGCGCGACATCTCGCCGTCGCTGACGACCGTCCGGTTGCCCCTGTCCTCGATGGGCGAGCAGGCGCTGGGGCTCGCGTTGAGCGAGCCCGGCGACAAACCGCGGATCGTCCGGGTCCGCGGGAACGTGGTGTTGCGGGAGTCGACCCGCACGCTCGACCCGGTGACCTCCGCCCGCTGACCGGCGACGGCCGCGATCGTGCACGCGAGCACACCCGTGCACGCGGTGGCCGCGGCCACCGGCAGGATGGTCCGCGTGAGTTCCACGCATCCCGTCCTCGGCGTCGAGGGCGACCGGTTCGTCCGTGACGGGGCGGAGCACCGGATCGTGTCGGGCGTCGTGCACTACTTCCGAGTCATCCCGCAGCTGTGGGAGGACCGCCTGCGGAGGCTGGCCTCCATGGGCTGCAACACGGTCGAGACCTACGTCGCCTGGAACGTCCATCAGCCGCTCGACCCCCACTCGGCGCCGGCGACGTTCGACGCCGGCGCCGACGTGGCGGCGTTCTGCCGGCTCGCAGGCGACCTCGGTCTCGACGTCATCGTGCGACCCGGCCCGTACATCTGCGCGGAGTGGGAGTTCGGCGGCCTCCCGGCCTGGCTGCTCGCCGACCCGGCCATGCAGCTCCGCTGCGCCTACCCGGGCTTCCTGGCCGCGGTCGACGCGTGGTGGGACGTCCTGCTCCCGGAGTTGGCGCCGCTGCTCGCCACCCGGGGCGGCCCGATCGTCGCGATGCAGATCGAGAACGAGTACGGCAGCTACGGCAACGACGCGGCCTACCTGGCGCATCTGCGGGCCGGGCTTCGAGCGGCACGGCGTCGACGTCCTGTTGTTCACCTCCGACGGGCCCACCGACCTGATGCTCAGCGGCGGCACCCTTCCCGGCGTGCTCGCCACCGTCAACTTCGGCTCCGATCCCGACGAGGCCTTCGAGACCCTGCGACGGCGTCGGCCCGGGTCACCGTTGATGTGCATGGAGTTCTGGAACGGCTGGTTCGACCACTGGGGCGGCCCGCACCACGTCCGCGACGCCGGCGACGCGGCCGGCACCCTCGCTCGGATGCTCGAGCTCGGCGCCTCGGTCAACGTCTACGTCGCGCACGGTGGCACGAACTTCGGCTACTACGCCGGCGCGAACCACTCGCTCGGACGCCACCGGATATCAGCCCACTGTCACGAGCTACGACTACGACGCCCCGATCGGCGAGGCCGGTGAGCTGACAGCCAAGTTCCACGCCTTCCGGGCGGTCCTCTCGGACCGGTCGCCGACTCCGCTACCCGATCCGCCGCCGCCACCGCCGCGCCAGTCGCCCCAGGTGATCGGGACGGGCGCCGCCCGGCAGGTGACGCTGCGATCGCAGCTCGACACGCTTGCCGCGGCCGTGCACCTCCCCGCCCCGGTGAGCATGGAACAGCTCGGACAGGCCTACGGCTACATCCATTACCGCACCGACCTCCCATCGGTGGACGTGCGCACCGCCAGCCGGCACACGCTGCGCTTCGACGGTCTCGCCGACCGCGCGCACGTGTTCCTCGGCGGCGCGCTCGTGGGGGTGGTCTCCCGGCAGGACGAGCATCCTTCCCTCGCGATCGAGATTCCCGGCGCCGGCGCCGCGTTGGAAGTACTGGTCGAGAACACCGGCCGGGTCAACTACGGGCCGTACATGCACGACCGCAAGGGCGTCCGGGGCGTATGGCTCGACTATCAGCAACTGTTCGGCTGGCAGGCACGCAGCCTGCCCCTGGCCGACATCACCCTGATCGAGCGAGCGCTCGAACAGCACGCGCTGCCGAGCAGCACGGCCTCCGACCCGGTGCCGGCACCGGACCCGATCGTCGAACCGACCTTCTTCGGGTTCGACGTCGACGTCGACGCCGCGGCTGGGGCCGCGGGGGACGCCTTCGTCGCCCTGCCCGGATGGTCGCGTGGACGGCTGTGGCTCAACGGCTTCAATCTGGGGGCGTACCGGGCCGAAGGCCCGCAGGCGACGCTCTACGCACCGGGCCCGCTGTGGAACGCCGGCACGAACCACCTGGTGGTGCTGGAACTCGACCGCGCGGGCGATCAGCTCGAAGTCCGCGATCAGCCCGATCTGGGACCGCTCGCCGACCGACGCGACGAGGAGGGCTGAGGGCCCATGGACGGCAGGTGGGAGCTCGGCACACCCGAAGCCACGACGACCGACGGGAGCGAGCCGCAGCCCCGGATCCCGGTCGTCCAGCTGATGTCGGTGGCATCCGCGCACCGGCTGCTCGACCAGCGCAGCAAGGACGAGCTGGTGAGGATCGCCGACATCGACCTCGATCTCGTCGTATCGGACTGGAACCAGGCCACCGAGCCACGCGTTCGCGACGCGCTCGCCCGGGCCGAGGTCCTGCTGACGTGTTGGGGCGCGCCGCCGATCACGGCCACGGAGCTCGCGTGGATGCCGGCGCTGCGGGCCATCGTCCACGGCGCCGGCTCGGTGAAGGGCCACGTCACCCAGGACTGCTGGGAAGCCGGCCTGGTGGTCAGCACCGCGGCCGACGCCAACGCAGTGCCGGTCGCGGAGTACACGGTCGCGATGATCACGCTGGCCGCCAAGCGGGTGTTCGCTGTCGTCGACGACGCGCGCTCGGCCCGAGGACGAGTAGGAGACCGCCGCGACTTCGGTCGGCAGGAACCGCGGACCGGCCTCTACCGGGCGGTGGTGGGTCTGATCGGCGCGTCCCGCGTCGGCCGGGCGACGGCGGCACTCCTCCGACGTCTCGACGTCGAACTACTGCTCGCAGACCCGACCCTCAGCCCCGCCGACGCCGCCGAACTCGGCACGACCCTCGTGGACCTGGACGACCTGATGCGAAGGAGCGACATCGTGAGCATGCACGCGCCGAACATCCCCGCCACCCGGCACCTCATCGACGACCGAAGACTCGGCCTGATGCGCGACGGCTCGACCCTGATCAACACCTCCCGCGGCGCGCTCCTCGATCACGACGCCCTGATCGAGCACACCCGGAGCGGGCGGCTGTGGGCGATCCTCGACGTGACCGACCCGGAACCGCTCCCGCCCGATTCGCCCTTGTGGGACATGCCGAACGTGGTGCTCACGCCGCACATCGCCGGTTCGGTCGGCGGCGAGATCCACCGCATGGGTGCCAGCGCGGTCGCCGAGATCGGCCGGCTCGCGGCGGGCCAACCGCTGGTCCACGGCCTGACCGAGGCACAGATGGCGACGCAGGCATGAGCCCCTCAACGACGCGCGACAGTTGGACGACAGTCCTCTGCGACTCGCTCGAGAAGGTCTTCCCGGACACTCGACCGCGACCGCTGGACACGACGATCCCGGTCCACGCCTTCCGCGGGGAGACGGTCTCGCTCCAGGTGGCGCTGCTGCCACCCACCCTGCGAGGTGGCCGACTCCCGAACGTCGCCGTCGACGACATCGTGCTCCCCCAGGGGATTCGAGCGGACGTGTCGGTGGTCGACCTCGTGCCGGCCACCCACCTCGCGTTCGACGAGCATGACGACGGCTACCTGCGCGACACCGCCGGGCTCTACCCCGACGTGCTGCGCCCGGTCGGGGATGAGCCCGTCCAGCCGTTCATCGGGGCATGGCGTGCCTTCTGGATCGACCTCGTCGTGGGCGAGGACGCCGCGCCCGGGACGATTCCCGTCGACCTCACGCTGCGCACCGTCGACGGGACGGCGATCGGCGGCCACCGCATCGACCTCCGGATCGTCGCGGCCGAACTGCCGCCGCTCGAACTCGTCAACACGCACTGGTTCCACTGCGACGGGCTCGCCACCTACTACGGCGTCGAGGCCTTCTCCGAAGAGCACTGGGGCATCGTCGACCGGTTCATCGGATCGGCCGCCGCGATCGGCGTGAACTCGATCCTCACGCCGATCTGGACACCGCCGCTCGACACGGCCCGAGGCGGGGTCCGCCTGCCGACTCAACTGGTGTCGATCGTCGAGTCGGCCGACGGCAGCTACGTCTTCGACTTCACCGACGTACGCCGCTGGATCGGGCTCGCCCGCAAGCACGGTGTCCGCCACCTGGAGATCTCCCATCTGTTCACCCAATGGGGGGCCACCGCGACTCCGGCCGTGTACGTGCGACGCGACGGCGAGACGGTCCGGGCGTTCGGCTGGGACGTCCCGGCCACCGACCCGTCCTACCGCCGCTTCCTGGAGGCGCTGCTGCCGCCGTTACGTGACCTGCTGGACGAGGAGTGGGGGCTCGACCGGGTCTTCTTCCACATCTCCGACGAGCCGCACGGCGATCAGGCCGTCACCTACCGGGCTGCCCGCGAGGTCGTCGACGACCTGCTCGACGGGTGCACGGTCATCGACGCGCTCAGTGACTACGAGCTGTACACGTCCGGCACGGTGCCGATCCCGGTGGTCGCCACCGACGCCGCCCAGCCGTTCCTCGACGCCGCCGTGGAGCCGCTGTGGCTGTACTACTGCGTGTCGCAGAACCGCGACGTGGCGAACCGCTTCATCGGCATGCCGTCCAGCCGGAACCGCGCGATCGGCACGCAGCTCTACCTCACCCGCGCCGCGGGCTTCCTGCACTGGGGCTTCAACTTCTACAACAACGCCGATTCTTCCGGGCCGGTCGACCCGTTCGCGTCGGCCGACGCGGACGGCGGCTTCCCAGCCGGTGACCCGTTCCTGGTCTATCCGGGCCCGGGCGGCCAGCCGTGGAGTTCGGTGCGCTCGAAGGTCTTCACCGAGGCGCTCGGCGACGTGCGGCTGATGCAACTGGTCCGCGATCTCACCGACGACGCCACCGTGCGGAGCATCGTCGATCCCGATACGACGGTCACGCTGACGCGGTACAGCCTCGATCCGGACCACTACCGGAGGGTCCGGGCGGCGCTGGTGGAGCGGGTCCTGACGGAACTCCCCGACGCCTGAGGTCAGCGGAGCCAGGGGAGCGAGGGCTGGGGAGTGCCGGCTGCGGGAGCGAGTGGACGTCAGGCCATCGCCGCGGTGTTGCGGGCCACCACGATGTCGCAGTCGGATCCCCACCGCATCGCCTCGTACAGGGCGTGACCCTCGACCGAGGCGATGAGGAGTCCGTACGTGGCACCAGCGTCGCGCGCCGCCCGGCCCAGCTCGTTCATCATGAACCGGCCGAAGCCCTGGCGCCGGAACCCTTCCTCGGTCATGATCCGGTCGGCCACGGCCGCGCCACCCGGCGTCAGCGCCATCTGACCGGAGCACGCCAGCTCGTTGTCGGCACCGCGGATCTCGCCGACGAGGACGCCGTCGCGACGCTCGACGGTCGAGGTGAAGCCGTCCGGGCACACGGCGGCGCCGTCGACGACGAGTTCGCTGCTCATCAGCCACTCGGGCCAGCCGGCCGGGACGACACCACGTTCGGCGAGCAGCCCCTGCGTTCCGGAGACGTCGTGTGTGGCCACCGTCACCCAGGTGGGCCGCGAGGACGCGCCGATCGTCGCGAGCAGATCCGCGTCGATGTCGGTCTCCGGATCGGGCCAGAGCAACTCTCGTTCGCGGCCGTCCTCGTGCGGGTAGGACCAGAAGGCGTCGCCGACGGGCTGTGGAGCATCGAAGCCCCGGGACGCACACCAGCCGTACACCCATTCGGCGCAACGCTGGGCCGACGACAGAGAACTGAAGGTCACGGCGCGAGAGCCTACTCATTCGCACGTGCGCGCGACGCGCGGCCGATGTCGGCCTAGCTGTCGTATCCTCCGGACGTGAGCGACCTCATCGACACGACCGAGATGTACCTGCGGACGATCTACGAGCTGGAGGAAGAGGGCGTCGTCCCTCTTCGTGCCCGCATCGCCGAGCGCCTGCACCAGTCCGGCCCCACCGTGTCGCAGACGGTCGCCCGGATGGCGCGCGACGGGCTCGTGACCGTCGAGGGCGACCGGCATCTCGAACTCACTCCCCAGGGTGCCCGGCTGGCCACCCGGGTGATGCGTAAGCACCGGCTGGCCGAGCGCCTCCTCGTCGACGTCATCGGCCTGGAATGGGAGCTCGTCCACGAGGAGGCGTGCCGGTGGGAGCACGTGATGAGCGAGACGGTCGAACGACGGCTCATCGAGCTGCTCGAACACCCGACCGAGTCGCCCTACGGCACGCCGATCCCCGGCCTCGACGAGCTCGGTGAGCATGGTGAGGTCGAGGACTTCCGGGAGGGCGTGGAGTCGCTGCGGGCTCGCATCGAACGGACCTCCGACGCCAAGATGACGGCTACCGTCCGCCGCATCGGCGAACCGGCCCAGACCGACCCGGCCACGATGAAGCTGCTGCGACGGGCCGGCGTTCTGCCGGGCAAGGTCATCGAGGTCGTTCCGACCGACGCCGGTGTGCTCCTCGGCAGCGGCGGCGAGGCCGTCGAGATGGGCCTGGAAGAGGCGTCCCACATCTTCGTCAGCGTCATCAGCACGGTTCCGTCGACCGATCTGCCGGAGGAACCGGCTGCGATACCGCCGGCGGTCAGCTCAGCTCGCGCTTGAGCACCTTCCCGGTGGCCGTCATCGGGAGCGTCTCGAGGAACACGACGGTGCGCGGGTACTTGTACGGCGCCATGTTCGCGCGTGACCAGGCGATCAACTCCTCGGCACTGACGTCGGTCCCCGGGGTGCGGATGACGAACGCCTTCACCTCCTCGCCCACCGACTCAGACGGCACCCCGATCACCGCCGCCATCGACACCGCCGGGTGCGAGATGAGGACCTCCTCGATCTCTCGCGGATACACGTTGAAGCCGTTGCGCACGATCATGTCCTTGGCCCGGTCGACCACGAAGTAGAAGCCGTCCTCGTCCCGCGTGCCGAGGTCACCGGTGGAGAACCAGCCGTCCTTCATCACCGCCGCCGTCTCGTGCGGCCGGTTGAGATAGCCCTTCATCACGTTGTGGCCCCGGATCCCGATCTCGCCGACGGTCCCGGTTCCGTTGACGACCTGGCCGGCCAGGTCGACCAGCCGGACCTCGACCCCCCAGATCGGGAGACCGATCGACCCGGGCTTGGTCGCGCGGTCCATCGGGTTGAAGGTCGCCACCGGCGCCGTCTCCGACAGGCCGTAACCCTCCCGGATGCCGACGCCGAAGCGAGTGGCGAACGAGGTGATGATCTCGACCGGGAGAGGTGCGCCGCCCGCCACGGCGATCCGCAGGTTTGCGGCGAGCGTGCCGGTGTCGATCTCGTCGGTCAGCGCACCGAGGAGAGCCCAGTACATTGTCGGCACCCCGGCGAAGAAGCTCACGCGCTCGCGCATCATCAACGCCAACGCGGTGGCGGCGTCGAACCGGGGGAGCAGGACCAGGGTGTCCCCGCAGGCGAATCCGTAGTTCTGCTGGACCGTCTGGCCGAACGAGTGGAACAACGGCAGCGTGACGAGATGGACGTCGCGCCGGCCGTCGCTTCGACCGAGCAACTGCTGCATGGCGACGACGTTGAGGACCATGTTCGCGTGCGTCAGCTCCGCGCCTTTCGGCTGGCCCGTCGTCCCGCTCGTGTAGAGCACGACCGCGGTGTCCGTGGTCTCGGTCACCGCCGGGTCGAAGGTCGGGGCGCGACCCGCACACGCCTGGGCGAACGTCGTCACCCCACCGAGCCCGGCGGCCATCGAGCTCGGGGAAGGTCCGGCCGGATCGGCGGTGATGAGCAGGAACGTCTCGCAGCCCGGCGTCGCGCTGAAGCCCGCGAACCCCTGCTCGCCGATCGGCAGATCGGCAGTGCCTTCGAAGCACAGGTAGGCGCGTGCCGCGGAATCGGCCAGATGATAGGCCACCTCACGTCCCCGGAGCAGCACGTTCAGGGGAACGACCGCTGCGCCGGTTCGCAGGATCCCGTAGTAGGCGATCGGGAAGTACGGCAGATTCGGGCACGACAGCGCCACCCGGTCCCCCCGGCCGATTCCCAGGTCGGCCAGGTATCCGGCGAGCTGACAGGCGGCCGCGTCGACCTGCCCGTAGGTCAGTCGGGTCTCACCGAGCACGACGGCCACCCGATCGGGACGTCTTGCGGGCGGTGCTCTCCAGCAGCATCGACAGGTTGAGCATGGCTCATCCTGTGCCGGTACCGGCCTGGCGTACAGATGCAGAACCGGACACCGTGCCCGAGGCCCGACCTGCCCTGCTGCGGTCGCCGCTAGGCTGCGGGGCGTGCGTGTGGAGCTGTTCGTGACCTGCCTCGGGGACACTCTCTTTCCCGACGTCGGTATCCACACCGTCACGCTGCTGGAGCGGCTCGGGGTCGAGGTCGGCTTCGATCCGCGCGCGACCTGCTGCGGGCAGATGCACATGAACACCGGGTACGCGGACGACGCGCGGGCGCTGGCCGAGCGCTTTCTGGCCACCTATCGGGGCTCTGTCGCCGACGCGATCGTCGTTCCCTCGGGCTCGTGCGCGGCGACGATCCGTCACCACTTCGGGCGCCTCGGTGCCGGCGCCGGCACCGACCTCGGACTGCCGCCGGTGTACGAGCTGTCGGAGTTCCTCGTGGACGCCCTCGGCGTCGTCGACGTGGGCGCCGTGTTCCCGCACCGGGTGACCTACCACCCGACCTGCCACTCGTTGCGACTGCTCGGCGTCGGGGACCGGCCGTACCGGTTGCTGCGTGCCGTGGACGGGCTCGAGCTCCTGGAGCTACCCGACTCCGAGCAGTGCTGTGGCTTCGGCGGCACGTTCGCCCTCAAGAACGCGGAGACGTCGTCGGCGATGTGCGCCGACAAGGTCGACCGGGTCGTGGGCACCGGCGCCGAGGTTCTCGTCGCGGGCGACTCGTCCTGCCTGATGCACATCGGCGGAATGCTCACGAAGACCCGGTCGGCAGTCCGCGTCATGCACCTGGCGGAGGTGCTGGCGAGCCCGGACTTCCGCCCGGTGGGAGCGGGCGTCGGCGCGGCCGTGGGGACGAGTGGATGACCGCGGACACCTACCTCGGGATGCCGGCGTTCCCGCAGGCGGCCCACATCGCGCTGGGCGACGGTCAACTCCGTCGTAACCTCGCACACGCCACGTCGACCATCCGGACGAAGCGGCTGCGTGCGGTGGCCGAGGTGTCGAACTGGCAGGAGCTGCGCGAGCACGCCGCCCTGGTCAAGGACCACACGCTGCGCAACCTCGACCGCTACCTGCTCGAGTTCGAGGAATCCGCCACGGCCGCCGGCGCGATCGTCCACTGGGCGAACGATGCCGAGGAGGCGAACCGCATCGTCGTCGACCTGGTGCGTGCGACCGGTGCCGACGAGGTCGTCAAGGTCAAGTCCATGGCCACGCAGGAGATCGACCTCAACGCTGCCCTCGAAGCGGCCGGAATCGCGTCGTGGGAAACCGATCTGGCCGAGCTGATCGTCCAACTGGGGCACGACTTCCCGTCGCACTTCCTCGTGCCGGCCATCCATCGCAACCGTCGGGAGATCCGCGACATCTTCGTCCGCGAGATGGGCAAGGTCGGACGCCCCGCTCCGGACGGGCTCACCGACGAACCGGCGCGGCTCGCCGAAGCCGCCCGACTGCACCTGCGGCAGAAATTCCTGCGGGCGAAGGTCGGCGTGTCCGGTGCGAACTTCGCGATCGCCGAGACCGGAACGTTGGTGGTGGTGGAGAGCGAGGGCAACGGCCGCATGTGCCTGACGCTCCCGGAGACCCTCATCTCGGTGGTCGGGATCGAGAAGATCCTGCCCCGCTTCGACGACCTCGCCACGTTCCTCCAGCTGCTCCCGCGCTCCTCGACCGCAGAGCGGATGAACCCCTACACCTCCATGTGGACCGGCGTGAGCCCCGACGACGGTCCGCAAGCCGTGCACATCGTGCTGCTCGACAACGGGCGGACCCGGGCGCTGGCCGACGAGTTCGGCCGGCAGGCGCTGCGGTGCATCCGCTGCTCGGCCTGCCTCAACGTCTGTCCCGTGTACGAGCGTGTCGGCGGTCATGCCTACGGCTCGGTGTACCCCGGGCCGATCGGCGCGATCCTCAACCCGCTGCTGCACGGCGTCGCCGACGAGCACGACGCGGCGCTGCCGTTCGCCTCGTCGTTGTGCGGCGCCTGCTACGAGGCCTGCCCGGTGGCGATCGACATCCCCAGCGTGCTGATCGAGCAGCGCGCTGAGGTCGTCGCCACCCACGGTCGGTTCAACCCCGAGCACGCCAGCATGTCGTTGGCGGCGTGGATCCTCGGCAATCCGAGGCGTTTCGGCGCGGCCCAGCGCGCCGGCAGCCTCGGTCGGCTGTTCGCGCCCAAGGTCAAACGGCTCCCGGGCACGATCGGCGGGTGGACGAGGAGCCGAGCCCTGCCGGTCCCGCCGCGCGAGTCGTTCCGTGCGTGGTGGGAGCGGACTCGCGGACCGGATGCGCGGGACGCCGGGGACCGGCCGTGAGCGCCCGGGACGACATCCTGGGCCGGATCGGAGCGGCCGTCGCCGGATCCCGGGAGATCGCGCGGCCGGCGGACCCGGACGACCCGCTCGCGGCAGCCGGTGCCGCGCAGACCGCCGACCGGTTCGTCGAGCGGATCGAGGACTATCGGGCGGGCATCGACCGCATCTCCGTCGACGGGATCGGCGCCGCCGTGGCCGAGTCCTGTCGTCGCCTCGGCCTGACCAGCCTGCTCGTCCCCGACGGCACACCGGCTGGTTGGCTCGCCGACCTCGACTCCGGCGTCCGCGTCGTCCGGGACTCGCCCGCGTTGTCGGCCGCCGACCTCGACACCCTCGACGGACTGTTGTCCGGCTGCGCGGTGGCCGTGGCCGAAACCGGCACGATCGTCCTCGACGGCTCGACCGGACAGGGCCGGCGAGCGGCCAGTCTGGTGCCCGACGTCCATCTCTGCGTCGTCATGGCCGATCAGCTCGTCGCGAGCGTCCCGCAGGCTGTCACCCGGGTGTGGGGCGGGCGACCACTCACGTGGATCTCGGGGGGTTCCGCCACGTCGGACATCGAACTCGACCGGGTGGAGGGCGTCCACGGCCCCCGCACGCTGCAGGTGCTGTTCGCGAGCTGACCCCAGACCGGCAGACTGTGCGCCATGGCCCTGCGACCTGACGATGTGACCTCCGTCGACCCGCCTCGGTCGATCCTCCGACCGCGCGCGACGATCACCACACAGGCGCCGGCGATCGACCTGACCGGACCGTGGAAGTTCTCGTGGGCGCCGACCGTCGCCGAGGCGGTGCCGGACGCCGAGTCGCCGGAGCTCGACGACAGCGACTGGGCCGAGCTCGTCGTTCCCTCGAACTGGCAGTTCAACGGCTACGGCCGACCCTGGTACACGAATGTCGTCTACCCCTTTCCCATCGAGCCGCCCGAGGTCCCCACGGCGAACCCGACCGGAAGCTACCGGCGGCACGTGTCGGTCGATCCCGAATGGCTGGCCGAGGCAGGTCGCGGCGGGCTCATCGTGTTGCGGTTCGACGGCGTCGACTCGCTCGCGGTGGTGTGGGTCAACGGGCGGCGGGTCGGCCGGATCGTGGGCTCGCGGCTGCCGGCCGAGTTCGACGTGACCGAGCACGTGGTCGCCGGCGACAACCTCGTGAGCGTGGTCGTGACCCAGTGGTCGGCCGGGAGCTACGTCGAGGACCAGGACATGTGGTGGCTCTCGGGGATCTTCCGCGATGTCAGCCTGCTGTTGCTCCCGGACGGGCTCCCCGGTGACGTCGTCGTGCACGCCGACTACGACCCCCGCACGCATCGCGGCAGCCTGCGCGTCGAGTGCGACATCGCTGCCGACGTGCGGATCGACGGGCTCAAGGCGAAGGGCCGGACCGGGGCGAACATCGACGTCGGCGTCGTGCGGCCCTGGACCGCCGAGACACCGGAGCTCTACAGCGTCGTCATCAGCACCGACGGCGGCGAGGTGAGCACCAGGGTCGGGTTCCGCCGGGTCGAGATCGACGACGGAGTGTTCAGGATCAACGGCAACCGCGTGCTCCTGCGCGGCGTCAACCGGCACGAGTTCCATCCGGAGCGCGGCCGTGCCCTGACCCACCAGGACATGCTCGACGACGTCCTCATCCTCAAGCAGCACAACGTGAACGCGGTCCGCACGTCGCACTACCCGCCCCACCCGCACTTCCTCGACCTGTGCGACGAGTTCGGGTTGTACGTCGTCGACGAGTGCGATCTCGAGACCCACGGGTTCCACACGCAGAAGTGGAAGGGCAATCCGACCGACGACCCGATCTGGCGGGATGCGCTGCTCGACCGGATGCGCCGGATGGTCGGCCGCGATCGCAACCATCCGAGTGTCGTGATGTGGTCGCTGGGCAACGAGGCCGGCGCCGGCGACAACCTCGAGGCCATGTACGGATGGGCGAAACAGGCTGACCCCTCGCGGCCCGTGCACTACGAGGGTGACCAGCGGACCAGGTACTCGGACGTGTGGTCGCAGATGTATGCCGCAGTCGACGAGGTACAGGCGATCGCCACGTCCGCCGAACCGGCCCTGGAGGATCCAGCCGACGACGACGCCCGCCGCCGCAAGCCGTTCGTGCAGTGCGAGTACGGCCACGCCATGGGGAACGGACCGGGCAGCCTGCTCGAGTACCGCACCGCCTTCGAGTCCAGCGATCGTTGCATGGGCGGGTTCATCTGGGAGTTCATCGATCACGCGATCCCGACCACCGACGCCGCTGGCCGTCCGATCGGCGGCTACGGCGGCGACTTCGGTGAGCCGATCCACGACGGCAACTTCATCTGCGACGGCTTGATGTTCGCCGACCGGACACCATCTCCGGGCATGGTGGAATACGCGAAGGTCATCGAGCCGGTCCGCATCTGCAGCGACGGCGCCACGGCACTCCGCATCGAGAACCACTACGACCACGTCGACTCGAGCGGGCTGCGGTTCGGGTGGTCGCTGGAGGTCAACGGGTCGGCGATCGACTCCGGCGTCCTGGACGTTCCACCGGTGGCGGCCGGCGCGGCCGTCGGCATCGCCGTTCCGCCGCGTGCGGTGGCGGCGGCGAAGGCGGCGAACGGCGAAGCCTGGCTGACCGTCCGCGCGTCGTTGTCCACCGACACCCGCTGGGCCGCCGCCGGCCATGTGGTGGCCTGGGGGCAGGTCCGACTGCCGTCGGCGCCGCGCGCGGCCCGGTCTCTGCGGGCAGTCAGCACGCGCGCCGACGAGCGCGGGCTGACGTTCGGCCCCGGCACGTTCGACCCCGCTGACCGGAGAGCTGATCGACTTCGACGGACTAGCCGTCGACGGTCCTCGGCTCGACCTGTGGCGCGCGCCCACCGACAACGACCGACTCGGTGCTGCACCGGTGGCCAAGGCGTGGGAGCGGATGGGACTGCACCGGCTGCAGCATCGGCTGGTGAGCTTCGACGATCACGGCGGCGCAGTCGAGGTGGTGGTGCGCACGGCGGCCCCCAACCAACGCGACGGTGTTCTCACGACGTACCGGTGGACGGCCGATGTGCGTGGCCTCCGGGCTCTGATCGACGTCACCCCGATCGGCGCATGGCAACGGCCGATCGCTCGTCTCGGTTGGGTCCTGGGCCTTCCCGCCGGTATCACCCGGGCGAGCTGGTTCGGTGGCGGACCGGGAGAGGCCTACAGCGACACCCGCCAGGCGTCTCGCATCGGTGCGTTCTCGGCATCGATCGACGAGCTGCACACGCCCTATGCGCGTCCCCAGGAGAACGGACACCGTATCGATGTGCGTTCCCTCGAACTGTCCGGAGCCGACGGCGGCCTGCGGCTGACCGGCGACGTCCCGTTCGGGTTCAACGCCAGCCGCTACAGCAGCCGCCAGTTGAGCGAGGTCACGCACGAGGGTTCGCTCGAGCCCGAGGACTCGGTATGGGTACACGTCGATCTCGGTCAGCAGGGCATCGGCACGGCGTCGTGCGGTCCGGGTCCGTTGCCGGAGTACAACCTGCTGTGCAAGCCCACGACCTTCGTGCTCGAGGTGCAGCTCACCGGACGTTGACCTGAGCGTTGGACCGCGGGTGTCAGCGTACGAACACCGACGACGCGCGGACGACGAGCTCCGGCTGGTACTTCACCTGCTGGTGGACGTGATCGGCGCCGGCAGCCGCCTCCGCCAGGAGCAGTTCGGCCGCCGTGCGTCCGATTCGGTAGCGGGGTTGGGCGACCGAGCTCAGCGGCGTGGACAGTTCGGCCGCGAACTCGACGTCGTCGTAGCCGATGACCGCCATCTGCTCGGGCACCGCGATCCGGTGCCGGTTCAGGGCCCGCAGCGCTCCGAGCGCGACGAGGTCGTTCACGCAGGCGATCGCCGTCACCGGGTCGGTCAGCCCGAGCAGGTCCTCGGTGCCCCGCTCGCCGGCATCGGAGTTGAGGCCCGCCGCGAGCTCGACGATCGCCGCGTCGACGTCCAGGCCCGCCTTCCGGCAGGCGGCCCGGACGCCCCGGCTGCGATCCACGCAGGCCTGGGTGGTGGCGGGTCCGTTGAGGAATCCGATCCTGCGGTGACCCTGCTCGAAGAGATGGGTGGCGGCCAGTTCGCCGCCGGTCTCGTCGTCGACTGCCACGGAGCAGAAGTCGCGTTCGGTGGCGTTCCGGTCCAGGAGCACGACCGGGATGCCGGTCTGCGCGACCGCTCGGAGGTCGTCGAGGTCGCCGGTCGGCGTGACGAGGAGTCCGTGCAGGTCCTGCTCGCGGAGCAGCCGGAGGTAGCGGGTGGTGCGCTCGGGATCGCCGTCGCTCGAACAGAGGATCAGCACGCGGTCGGATGTGGCGAGCAGGTCCTCGACCCCGCGAGCCACGTCGGTGAAGAACGGGTTGCCGATGTCGAGCACGATCGCGCCGACGATGCGGCTCTCTCCGGCCCGCAGCGACCGGGCGGCACCGTTGCGCACGAACCCGAGCTCGGCAACCGCCGACAGCACGCGTTCGCGCGTACCGGACGTGACGAGTTCGGGCTTGTTCAAGACGTTGGAGACTGTGCCGACCGATACCCCGGCCAGCTGCGCCACGTCGCGGATGCTCTGCCGGCGGTTCATGGCTGCGTCGTCCCCATCGACGGTCACCTCCCCTGATGCGCTGCTGCTCCCGGATGATCGCACGACGCCGCCTCGGCGACGCCGCCGTGTCTGGCATCGGCCCGGGTCCTCGCGGCCGGGACCGGACGGGTCGGGTGCGGGCGCGCTCGGCGGCGTTGCGCCCGTCTGGCAAGCCTCTTAGCGTCGACCAGGCTGAAAGCTTTCAGGCGGGGTGCCGCATCCTCGGCCGGTGACCGGTGCGGTCGTCGTCACGCGTCACCCGATCCGACAGCCACGAGCCGACCAGCCGACCCGACCAGCCGCCCGTCCCGACCCGAGGAGTTCCGGTGCCTGCAACCCCGACCGCCGACGCCCGTCCCGACCCCTCGACCGACGAAAGGTCGGTGCTCGACCTGCGCACCGAGCGGTTGGTCGATCCGATCGCGGTCGCCGACCCGCATCCGCTGTTGTCGTGGCGGCTCGCCGGGATCGGCTCCGCCCGGCAGTCGGGCTTCCGAATCCGGGTGGTCGCCGACCCGGCCGACCCGCGGGACGAATCGGTCCCGGCGCTGTGGGACTCCGGGCCGATCCACGGCTGGGCGACCACCGACGTCCCGTACTCGGGCAGCACGCTGACGGCGCGGGCCCGGTGTCGGTGGAGTGTCCGGGCGACCACCGACGACGGCGGAACGACCGACTGGGCGGTCCCCGCGACTTTCGAGCTCGCCCGGACGATCACCGGCAATGACGAGTTCGGCGCACGTTGGATCGGCCTCGCCGACCCCGCCGGGCCCGGCTCGGCACCGGCACTCGACCCGAACCGGTTCACGCCGGCACTGCGGCGCATCTGGACGCCCGGCGGTACGGCGACCGGCGCTGCCGCGACCTTCCGGACGACGGTTCGACTCGCCGAGGGAACTCGCGTGACGGGAGTACAGCTCCTCGCCGTGGGAGCCGAACACCTGACCGTCACGGTCAACGGGCGCCCGGTCGCACATGACGGCATCGCAGCCGCCGGCGACATCACCGCCTGGCGACAGGGCGTGAACACGGTCGAGGTCGCCGCCACCGCCGCTGCCGCGGAGACCCCGGCTCTCCTCCTCTCGGCCGCGGTGTGGGTCGCGGCGGGTGACCCGATCCGGTTCGGCACGGACGACACGTGGCTGGCCCGAGGCGACGGCGGTGCCTGGGTGTTGGCCGAATCCGTGGGCGCGAACGGGGATGCGCCGCGCGGTCGCGAGCTCGCGTCCCACCGGCCGAGCCCCTATCTGCGCAAGGACTTCACGCTGGACTCCGACGTCGCCGTCGTCCGCGCTCGGCTGTACGCGACAGCCCTCGGCGTCTACCAGGCCAGCATCAACGGCCGGCGGGTGGGCCGGCACGAACTGGCGCCCGGCTGGACCGACTACCACCAGCGGCTGCCGTACCAGACCTACGACGTCACCGAGCTCCTCGACGCCGGCGCCAACACGATCGGAGCCGTGCTCGGGGATGGTTGGTACGCGGGTCACATCGGGTGGATCGGCCCCTTCCGCTACGGCACCGACCTCGCCTTCCTGGCCCGACTGGAGATCGACCACGCCGACGGGTCGACGACCGTGGTCACGACTGACGACTCCTGGACGGCGGGCACCGGCGCCATCCGGTACTCCGACCAGCAGATGGGGGAGGTCGTCGAACCCGGCGCCGGGCAGGACGGCTGGGATGCACCCGGCTTCGACGGCGCCGGCTGGGCATCGGTCCAGACGGTGCAGCCGGCCCACGGCCCGCTCGAGGCGGAGGTCAATCCGCCCATCGCGGTCGAGCACACCCTCGAACCGCTGTCGGTCACCCGCCGGCCCGACGGGCGGATCCTGGTCGACTTCGGCCAGAACCTCGTCGGCCGGGTTCGGCTGCGGATCAGCGCGCCGACGACGGGCAAGGTGATCGTGGCGCACGCCGAGCGCCTCGACGACCGCGGTGAGCTGTACACCGAGGCGCTGCGGAGTGCGCGTTGCACGGACGAGTTCCTCGTGCGGGACAGCGATCTGCCGGTGCTGCTCGCCCCGACGTTCTCCTGGCGTGGCTTCCAGTACGCCGAGATCACCGGCCTGTCCGACCTCGCGGCCGCCGACGTCGACGCCGAGGTGCTGCACGCGGCCATGGAGCCGATCGGTGACTTCGCCTGTTCGAACGAGCACCTCACGAAGCTGCAGGCCAACATCGTCTGGGGTCAGCGCGGGAACTTCCTGTCCGTACCCACCGACTGCCCGCAGCGCGACGAGCGGTTGGGCTGGACGGGCGACGCCCAGGCGTTCGCCAGCACGGCCGCGTTCAACTACGACGTCCGCGGGTTCTTCCGCAAGTGGATGCGCGACCTCCGCGACGCCCAGGGCGGCAACGGCGCCGTCACGCACGTCGTGCCGGACCCACTGAGCGCGAGCGAGGGCACCGGCGGGTACGCACCGTCCGCGGCCGGTTCGGCCGGCTGGGGCGACGCGGTCGTGATCGTGCCCGACGCGCTCTACCGCACGTACGGGGACGCGCGGATCGCGCACGAGTCGCTCGACGCGATCGGCGCCTGGCTGGCGTACCTGGAGGCCACCAGCGTCGACGGGATCCGCGGGAAGGTGGACGGGATCGGCCCGTCCGACGGCTTCGGCGACTGGCTCGCGATCACGGACACCCCGAAGGACCTGATCGCCACTGCCTTCGTGGCCTACGCGGCCAAGCTCGGCGCCGAACTCGCAGCCGACCTGGGCGAACCGGCCAGGGTCGCCGACTGGGCAGCGCAGTACGAGCGTGTCCGGACCGCCTTCCGCCGGCGGTGGGTCCGCGGTGGCGGACGCCTCGACCCCGGGACCCAGACGGCGTACGTGCTCGCGCTGCACGTGGAGTTGCTCGAGCCGGACGAGGAAGCCGGCGCGATCGCCCACCTCGTTCGCGACATCCGCTCGCGCAACACCCACCTCGCCACGGGATTCCTGGGAACCCCGTACCTGCTGCAGGTGCTGTCCGAGCACGGCCGCACCGACGTCGCATTCGATCTGCTCACCCAGGACTCCTATCCGTCGTGGCTGTACCCGGTCATCCATGGCGGGGCGACGACCATGTGGGAGCGCTGGGACTCCTGGAGCGACTCACGGGGCTTCCAGGACCCCGGCATGACGTCGTTCAACCACTACGCCTACGGCTGTGTCGGCGAGTGGCTCTATCGCAGCGTGGCCGGACTCGCGCCGGGTGCACCCGGCTACTCGCACACGATCGTCAAGCCGGTGGTCGGCGGCGGGCTCACCTGGGCGTCCGGGTCGTTGGCCACGGTCCACGGTCGGCTCGCCTCGCGCTGGGAGGTCGACGGCAGCCACTGGACTCTCGCACTGACCGTTCCGCCCAACACGACAGCCGAGGTCTGGCTGCCCAGGCCGGAGGGCGGGCATGCCCCGAAACCGGTGAACGTCGCCGCCGGAGAACACACGTTCGAGGTCGACTGGACCCCGTCGACGTGACCCCCGAGACCACCGCGACCGACCGATAGGTTGAGGAAATGACTACAGAAACTGCACCCGTAGGGCACCGACGGGCACTCGTCGTCCGTGGCGGTTGGGACGGGCACGTACCCGTCGAGGCCACCGACCGATTCGTCCCCGTGCTGGAGAAGCAGGGCTTCGGCGTGACCGTCTCCGACACGCTCGACTCCTACCTGGATGCCGACGCCATGGCGGCCACCGACCTGGTCGTCAACTGCTGGACGATGGGCGTCATCACCAACGAGCAGTCACGCGGGCTGTCCGCTGCGGTCGCCGCGGGTACGGGGCTCGCGGGATGGCACGGCGGCATCGTCGACGCGTTCCGCGACGCGGCCTCGTACCAGCTGATGACCGGCGGCCAGTTCGTCCACCATCCCCGCGGCTTCGTCGAGTACGAGGTCGAGTTCGTGCCCGAGCGCAGCCACCACCCGATCGTCGCCGGGCTCTCACCGTTCTCCATCACCACCGAGCAGTACTACGTCCACGTCGACGAGACCAACGACGTGCTGGCGACCACGCGCTACGTCGACGACCCGGACATCCCCGACCTGGCCGGACGGGTCATGCCGATCACGTGGACGCGGCCGTGGGGGGCGGGGAAGGTCTTCGTGACGACGATCGGACACAAGCTGGACGACTTCGACGTCCCTCAGGTGGACGCGATGATCGAGCGTGGCTTCGCCTGGGCCAGCCGATGAGTGCCCCCATGCGCGTCGGGATCGTCGGCCTCGGCAACATCAGCGGCGCGTATCTCTCGACGCTGCCCGAACTGTCGAACCTCCGGCTCACGGCGGTCGCCGACCTCGATGCCGCCCGCGTGGCTCGGGTCGCCGCCGAACACGACGGGGTTGCCGCGCTCACTCCGGACGCCCTGTACGCCTCCGACGACGTCGACGTGGTCCTCAACCTCACGATCCCTGCGGCGCACACGAGCGTGGCGCTGGCAGCGATCGCCGCGGGCAAGCACGTCTACGGGGAGAAGCCCCTGGCCCTCACCACCACCGACGGACGCCGGGTTCTCGACGCGGCCACGGCGGCCGGTGTGGCGGTGGGCTGCGCGCCCGACACGGTGCTCGGTACCGGGACCCAGACGGCGCGCGCCGTGCTCGACGCGGGCGAGATCGGCACACCGGTGGCGGCCACCGCGTTCATGACGACGCCGGGCCACGAGCGCTGGCACCCCGATCCCGAGTTCTACTACCGGCCCGGCGGTGGTCCGTTGCTCGACATGGGTCCCTACTACCTGTCCTCGCTCGTGACCTTGCTGGGCCCGGTCCGCCGGGTGGTCGGACTGTCGTCCCGGCCGCAGGCATCGCGCACGATCGGCAGTGGCCCCCGCGCGGGTACGACCTTCGACGTGGAGGTGGCCACCCACGTCACCGGGGTGCTCGAACACGAGAGCGGTGCGCTGTCGACGTTGGTGATGAGCTTCGACGTCTGGGCCGCCGACCTCCCGCGCATCGAGATCTACGGCAGCGCCGGTTCGCTCTCGGTGCCCGATCCCAACGGCTTCGACGGTCAGGTCAGGCTGTTCCGGGGTCGCGAAGGGGAGTGGGCGAACGTCGATTCCGCCGGGGGCTTCACCGGCGCGAGTCGGGGATTCGGTCTCTCGGAGCTGGCAGCTGCCGTGGCCGATGGCCGGCCACCGCGGGCATCCGGCGAGCTCGGCTACCACGTGCTCGACGTGATGGAGCAGGTCCTGCGCGCGGGTGAGCTCGGCCGCGCCGTCGACGTCGAGAGCACGTGTGCACGGCCGGTCGCCGTTCCGGCTGGCGCAGCGCCATCCGACTGAGCTGACCGAGCCGACAGACCCGACCGAGGGCCAGGTCGCGGTCCGTTCTGCCGACGTTCCGGCTCGCGCGTGTGAAACTCGCGTAAGCGCTTTCCGCTTCTAGCCCGAAAATGGATTTCTCAACGGCACCGAAAGTATCGAGCAGAAATCCTGCAAGGTCGTGCGAAACGCAGTGAGTGTCGTACATCGACAGCGCGATGGTCACAGATCGAGAACATCCCTAGTTTTTCGGCCGAATCCGCGTGGCAAGACGTTGACCTAGGCCGTTCGCGGCCATAGCGTTAACGTGCTTGAAACGAATCACAGCGACATCACAGCGACACAGTGAGGGCCGGCCGGCATCGTCGCCGCTCGGGTTCACCGTTCGGATCCAGAGGGTTTCCGGTCGGAAAGTTGTCGGCGGAAAGTCCCAGGATCGGCTTCGCACAGGCCGGGGTTCGATGCGAATCGGCCACGGTATCCATGACAGTCCCCACACGGACGAAAGGCGACGGTATGACGGATCTGGATGTCGGCACGATGCATTTTGGGGCTCCCCGCGCGATGCCGGAACTGCATCCCCTGAGTCCGCGTGTCCCATTGCAACGCGACGCGGTCCCGCACCGTGAGCCGGTGGCGCGACACGTCAGCTCGGAAGAGCTTCGGCTGCTGTCGCTGCTGGCCGAGGGACTTCCGCTCGAGACCATCGCCCGTCGCCTCTCGCTCTCCGACCGCACCGTGCGCCGCCGGTCCAAGGCGCTGTGCGATCGGATGGGGGCTCGTGCGCCGATCCAGGTCGTCGCGTGGGCCGCCCGCAACGGCTTGATCTGACCGCACGGCTACCGCAAGACCGGTAGAACCGCGCACCATCACCGCACGACGTCGCGGCATACGGCGACGCAGGACAGCCGCAAGGGCTGGCCGACAGGTTCGGATCGTGGACCTGGTTCGGCCAGCCCTTGTCGCACGTCTTGGGTCGGCCTCGCCGTCTGCGCTAGCGTGACGGACTACTGCTGAAACGATTCATACCATCGTTCACCGCCGTGCTGCTGGATCGGTCGCAAAGGAGCGCTGATGGAGCGGATCTGCTTTCGATTGCAAGTACGACCCGACCGGCTCGAGGAGTACCGCGAGCGTCATCGCCACGTCTGGCCCGACATGCAGGCCGCGCTGCACGAGACCGGTTGGCGCAACTACTCGCTCTTCCTCGCCGACGACGGCCAACTCATCGGGTACCTCGAAACCGACGACTTCGACGCGACCCGCGCCGCCATGGGCGCCACCGAGGTCAACACCCGCTGGCAGACCGACATGGCCGCCTTCTTCGTCGAACCGGCGGGCCGACACGCCGACGACGCGATGCTCCCGCTCGCCGAGGTCTTCCATCTCGACTGAGCCTCACCGGCACCATTCGCGTCACCGGCATCAACTGGAGGAATCGTCATGGACAGCAGCGATGTGCTCGGCGACGATCTGCTCGCCCAGCTCGAAGGTCAGCAGATCGAGCTCCCCTCGTGGGCGTTCGGCAACTCGGGGACGCGGTTCAAGGTCTTCGGTCAGGCCGGAGTTCCCCGAACGCCCCAGGAGAAGCTGGCCGACGCCGCTCAGGTGCATCGGCTGACCGGGCTCGCGCCACGGGTGGCCCTGCACATCCCCTGGGATCGGGTCGAGGACTATGCGCAGCTGCGTTCCTACGCCAACGACCTCGGCGTCGACCTCGGCACCATCAACTCGAACACGTTCCAGGACGACGAGTACAAGCTGGGGAGCGTCACCCACTCCGACCCGAAGATCCGGCAACGGGCGATCGACCACCACTTCGAGTGCATCGACATCATGCATGCCACCGGCTCGCACGACCTGAAGATATGGCTGGCCGACGGAACGAACTATCCCGGTCAGGACGACATCCGGGCTCGGCAGGACCGGCTGGCCGACTCGCTCGGCCAGATCTACGCCCGGCTCGGCGAGGGCCAACGGCTCGTGCTGGAGTACAAGTTCTTCGAGCCCGCGTTCTACCACACCGACGTGCCCGACTGGGGCACCTCCTACGCGCACTGCGTCGCCCTCGGCGACAAGGCCGTCGTGTGCCTCGACACCGGCCATCACGCTCCCGGCACGAACATCGAGTTCATCGTCGCGCAGCTGCTCCGGTTGGGGAAACTCGGGTCCTTCGACTTCAACTCGCGCTTCTACGCCGACGACGACCTCATCGTCGGAGCGGCGGATCCCTTCCAGCTGTTCCGGATCCTCGTCGAGGTCGTGCGCGGAGGTGGATACGCGCCGGCCAACGCCGACCGGTCCAGCCCGGGCAGCCAGGTGGTCTTCATGCTCGATCAGTGCCACAACATCGAGAAGAAGATCCCGGGGCAGATCCGTTCGGTCCTCAACGTCCAGGAGATGACGGCGCGTGCGTTGCTGCTCGACCGCGGTGCCCTCGACGAGGCCCAGGCCGCCGGGGACGTCCTCACCGCGAACGGGATCATGATGGACGCGTTCTACACCGACGTCCGTCCGGCGCTGGCCGCCTGGCGTGAGCGCCGGGGGCTACCGGCCGATCCGATGGTCGCCTACGCCTCGAGTGGCTATCAGCAGCAGATCGAGGACGCACGCGTCGGTGGATCCCAAGCCGGGTGGGGCGCATGAGTGACACGCCCGGATCGGCGAGCGTCCCGCAGGAGCTGATCGCCCGCTCGAACCGGCTCGGCGCCGACCCACGGAACACCAACTACGCCGGCGGGAACACCTCCGCCAAGGGCAGCGCGGTCGACCCCGCCACCGGCTCGACAGTCGATCTCCTGTGGGTGAAGGGGTCCGGCGGCGACCTCGGCACGCTGACCGAGGCCGGACTGGCCGTGCTGCGCCTCGACCGGCTCCGCGCGCTGACCGCCGTCTACCCGGGCGTCGAGCGCGAGGACGAGATGGCGGCCGCGTTCGACTACACCCTGCACGGCAAGGGCGGTGCGGCGCCGTCGATCGACACGGCCATGCACGGGCTGATCGACGCCGCTCACGTCGACCATCTCCATCCCGACTCGGGAATCGCCATCGCGACGGCGGCGGACGGCGAGCGGATCACCGCCGAGGCGTTCGGCCAGAAGGTCGTGTGGGTGCCCTGGCGGCGCCCCGGATTCCAGCTGGGCCTGGACATCGCGGCGATCAAGGCCGCCAACCCGGGCGCGTTGGGCTGCATCCTCGGTGGTCACGGGATCACGGCCTGGGGCGACACCAGCGATGACGCCGAAGCCAACTCCCGTTGGATCATCGCCACCGCACAGGCGTGGATCGACGGGCACGGTCGATCTGAACCGTTCGGTCCGGCGCTGCCCGGGTACGAGGCACTCCCGCCGGCCGAGCGACGGGCCAAGGCTGCCGCCCTCGCGCCGACGATCCGTGGGCTCGCGTCGACCGACCGACGCATGGTCGGCCACTTCACCGACGACGACGTCGTCCTGGACTTCCTGACCCGGGCCGAACATCCGCGACTGGCCGCGCTCGGAACGAGCTGCCCGGACCATTTCCTGCGCACGAAGGTCAAACCACTGGTGGTGGACCTACCGCCGACCGCGTCCTTGCCGGACACGCTGGCGCGGGTGCGCCAGCTCCACCAGGCCTACCGGTCGGACTACCAGGGCTACTACGACCGCCACGCCTCACCCGAGAGCCCGGCGATGCGCGGAGCGGATCCGGCCATCGTCCTCGTCCCGGGCGTCGGCATGTTCTCCTTCGGTGCGAACAAGCAGACCGCTCGGGTGGCCGGTGAGTTCTACGTCAACGCCGTCAACGTGATGCGCGGAGCCGAGGCGCTCTCGACCTACCAGCCGATCGACGAAGCCGAGAAGTTCCGGATCGAGTACTGGGCGCTGGAGGAGGCGAAGCTCGCCCGGTTGCCGAAGCCGAAGCCGCTGGCCGGACGGGTGGCGTTCGTGACCGGCGGCGGATCGGGAATCGGCCGGGCCACCGCATTGCGACTCGCGGCCGAGGGTGCGTGCGTCGTCATCGCCGACCGGGACACCGACGCAGCCGACGCAGTCGCCGCCGAGCTGGGGGGACCGGACGTAGCGGTGAGCGTGAGCACCGACGTGACCGACGAGGACGGCGTGGGATCGGCGATCGACGAAGCCGGGTTGGCGTTCGGTGGTATCGACCTGGTCGTCAACAACGCCGGCTTGTCGATCAGCAAGTCGCTGTTCGAGACGACCCTCGGCGATTGGGACCTCCAGCACGATGTGATGGCGCGAGGGTCCTTCCTGGTCAGCCGGGCCGCCGCAGCCGCCATGCGCGACCAGGGCCTGGGCGGCGACATCGTCTACATCAGCAGCAAGAACTCGGTCTTCGCCGGTCCGAACAACATCGCGTACAGCGCGGCCAAGGCCGATCAGGCCCACCAGGTGCGGCTGCTCGCCGCCGAGCTCGGCGAGTTCGGCATCCGGGTGAACGGCATCAACCCCGATGGCGTCGTGCGCGGGTCAGGCATCTTCGCGAGCGGCTGGGGGGCCAACCGCGCCAAGGTCTACGGGGTCGACGAGGAGGACCTGGGCGAGTTCTACGCCCAGCGCACCCTGCTCAAGCAGGAGGTTCTCCCCGAGCACGTGGCGGCGGCGGTCGTCGCGCTGACCTCGGGCGACCTGTCCCAAACCACCGGGCTGCACGTTCCGGTCGACTCCGGCGTCGCGGCTGCCTTTCTCCGTTGAGAGGCGCCGGCATGCCGTCGAACGGCGAGGGCAGCGGCTCGGTGGCCGCTGCGGTGGATCTCGGTGCGTCGTCGGGACGGGTCGTCGTCGGCCGGCTCGGCGCCGAGCGGGTCGAGCTCACCGAGGTCGCGCGGTTCGACAACGAACCGCGGCGGGTCGACGGAGTCTGGCGATGGGATCTCGAAGCGCTGTGGCGCTCGATCGGGATCGGCGTCGCCGAGGCGGTCCGGACCCACGGCGCGAGCTCGGTCGGCGTCGATTCGTGGGCGGTGGACTACGGTTTGCTCGACGGCCGCGGCGAGCTCATCTCCGATCCGGCCTGTTACCGCGACGAGCGGACCGAGCCCGTCATGGAACGTGTCAGCACGCTGATCGACCGGTCCACGCACTACCGGATCACGGGCGTCCAGTACCAGCCGTTCAACACCGTCTACCAGTTGCTGGCCGAGCCGCCTGGCACGCTCGCGACGGCGAAGCGCCTGCTGATGATGCCCGACCTGCTCGTGCACCTCATGACCGGCAGTGAAGGCGCCGAGCGTACGAACGCGTCGTCGACGGGACTGTACGAGCCGATCGCGGCGGCCTGGTCGGGTGAACTCTGCTCGCGGCTCGGCATCCCATCAGAGCTGCTTCCCGCTCTGGTGGAACCAGGCTCCTCAGCAGGTGCCATCAGTGCCGACGTCCTGCGCGAGTGGGGGCTGCCCGAAGACTCCCTCGTCGACGTCGTTCGGGTGGCCTCGCACGACACGGCCTCCGCCGTCGCCGCGGTGCCGGCTGACACCGAAAGGTTCGCCTACATCTCCTGCGGCACCTGGTCCCTCGTCGGTCTCGAACTCGCCGCACCCGTCCTCACCGAGGCGGCGATGGCGGCGAACTTCACGAACGAGACCGGGATCGACGGTACGACCCGGTTCCTGCGGAACGTGACGGGGCTGTGGTTGCTGAGCGAGTGCCTACGTGAGTGGCAGACGGGCGGCGTACCGGCGGTTCGCGACCAGCTGCTCCAGGCGGCGGCGGCATTGCCGGCCCGGCGCTGGTCGGTCGACGCGACCTCGGCCGAGTTCATGGCTCCGGGTGGCATGCCGGAACGGATCACGCGCGCGGCGGCCCGGCGGGGTCCCGAGCCTGGGAGCCGCGCCGAGATCGTCCGCTGCATCATCGACAGCCTGGCGAGTGCGCATGCCGAGGCGGTCTGCCAGGCGAGTGACCTGGCCGGGCAGCGCGTCGACGTCGTGCACATCGTCGGAGGCGGGAGCGCCAATGCTCTGCTCTGCCAGGCCACGGCGGACGCCTGCGTGCTCCCCGTGGTGGCGGGACCGATCGAGGCGACGGCGCTGGGGAACCTGCTCGTGCAGGCACGCGCGGCCGGCATCCTGGCCCCGGGGACAGCGGGCCGGACCGAGCTCCGGCGGATCGTGCGGCTCTCCAGCGACCTCACGACGTACCAGCCGGGCCAGTCGCCCGCCGGCTGAGGCGGGTTGCCGACCGCGGCCGGTGCCGGCTGACGGAATGACTGACTGCGAGCCGTGATCAGCCGCGCCGTTCGCTCCACGGCCGGCTCATGATCTCGGCCATGCCGTCCTCGTCGATCTCGACGCCCAGTCCCGGTCGTGTCGGGACCGCTACGCAGCCGTCCTCGCCCAGCTCGAACGGGGTCCGGAGATAGCCGCGGCCGATGACCGTCCGCCCGTCCTCCCGCCAGTCGTTCACCTCGTTGTGCTCCTGGACGAGGAAGTTCGGCATCACCGCGTCGAGTTGGATCGACGCCGCGAATGCGAGCGGGCTCAGCGGGCAGTGCAGCGCCACTTTCGCGAACCCGGCTTCGGCGATGGCCGCGATCTTCCTGCACTCCGTGATCCCGCCTGCGTGCGCGAGGTCCGGCTGGACGACGGCCAGTGACCCGTCGGCGACCGCGTCGAAGAACACCCACTTGCCCATCCATCGTTCACCGGCCGCCAGGGCGACGTTCGTGTGCCGGGCGATGTCGGCCAGCGTCTCGGTCCGCTCGATCGGCATCGGTTCCTCGACGAACAGCGGGTGGTGCGGAGCGAGTGCGTCGATGAGCTGCATCGCGACGCGGGGATGCGGATTGTGGATGTCGACAGCGACGTCGACGTCCGGGCCGGCACCGCTGCGGACCGCGGCGAACAACTCGGCGATGCGCTCGACACCCGACGTGGCGCTCAAGCCTTCGCCGGGGGAGAAGTGCGCCTTCAGACACCGGAATCCCCAGTCCTCGACGAGGGTCCGGGCAGCGTCGGCCCACGCCGCCGGGTCGGCCGGATCGGCGCTCACCCCGGTTCCACCCGCTCGGTAGGCCAGGCCGGGTTCGACACAGTGCGGAGGGCCGGGTGCGACCGCCCGGTAGACCTTGATGCGGTCCCGGGTGGCTCCACCCAGCAGCTGATGGACCGGCAGTCCGGCCGCCTGACCGGCGATGTCCCACAGCGCCATGTCGATGCCGCTGATGGCGCTCATCGTCACGGGGCCGCCCTTATACCCCAGGCCACCGTCGTACATCGCCGCCCACAGTGCCTCGACCCGGCGCGGATCCTGGCCGATGAGCAACGGGGCCAGCCGATCGACCTCGGCGATCACGCTGTCGGCGTGGTTCTCCAGGTACGGCTCACCGAGACCGACGATGCCCTCGTCGGTGTGGACCTTCAACCAGACCCAGGACGGTGGCACCTTCAGGATCTCCAGCCGCGAGATCCTCATCGGTAGGCCCGTAACGCGATCACGTGAGCCGACGGCGCACCGTTGGTCGATTCGACGACGACCCGCAGGGCGTCGGTCCGGACCGCTGCCGGTAGCCCGAATCGGTGCCGGCGCCTGCGGTTCTCGACGACTGCCGCGGCTTCGGTCCAGCTGCCGTCGACCCGGAGTTCGACGTGAAAGTCCTTGGCCAACGCGGGAATCGTGTCGAACGGCGTCGTGTGGTGGTGGAGGTTGATGAGGTCCTCATTCACATCGTCGTCGAGTACGACATCGATGCGGCCGATGTCCACGGGCTCGGGCCACGATGCCGTCAGCGCCTGTCCTCGATCCGCGCGCACCGGCTCGGACACCCACATGTGCGGTCCGTGCCAGGGCCGGATGTAGCCGTCCGCCACCTTGGCCGGCTCGAACGCATCGGTGGCGGGCTCGACCTGTAGGCACACGCTCCGTCGGTGGAGCGGCTTCGGGTCCCACGCCCGGGACGGCTCCTGGACGTCGTCGGGGACCTCGCGGTGGACCAGCGCCAGCACACCCGGGGTCGGTTCGTCGCTCACGTAGACCTCGACGCCGGGCGCCGCCGTCAGGACTACGAAGGCGTTGTGGGGGTGGGCAGGCGCGAACGGCAGCCGGAACTCCACCCATTGCTTGGACGCGGCCGCCACGAGGGTCGAGTCGGTGGCGACCGCGAGTTCGGGGACGTAGTTCTGCCCGACGACCGTGTCGTACAGCGTCGCGGTGAGCTCGACTTCGACGGCCGCGTCGATCAGCACCCGAACGACGTCGATCCGCGGGTCGGCCGGAAGGACGACGGCCAGATCGGTGTCCAGCCGTCGACGGTCGTCGGGTGCGTCGACGGTGAGGTCCGTCCTGGTGCTGTCGGCCGTGATCGTGGCGCGACGGACCAGGTCGTCCGGGTCGATCAGCGGCAGTCCGACGATCGTGGCGTCCTGGCGGAGGAGGGTGGAGACGAGGTCGCCGGTGTGATCCCGCGACAGTTCGTGCGGGCTGACGCCGAACCGGCCGCACAACGCCGCCGCCGTCCCGGCGGCCTCACCGATCACGGCGCAGGTGGCCATCACCCGGGTCGAGCCGAACGCGACGTGGGTGGCGGAGATGTTGCGGCCGGCCATGAGCAGGTTCGCGACGTTCCGCGAGTACAGGCTGCGGAAGGGGATGTGGTAGATGCCGTTGGCGTAACGATGCTTCGACCCGGCTTCCGGCGCGTACACACCGGTCGGCGGGTGCAGGTCGATCGACCAGCCGCCGAAGGCGACCCGGTCGTCGAACTCGACCTGGTCCGAGCAGGTCGTTCTGGGTCAGGACGTGGTCGCCGAGGAACCGGCGGTACTCGCGCTTGCCCGGGATCGACCCGACCCACTCGAGCGTCAGGGTCTCGGCGTCGAACTTGCCGGAGTTCTTGATGTAGTCCCAGATCCCGTAGACGACGACCAGAGCTCGTCGCGGATCTGCTCGTTGTCGTCGACGATGTCGAGCTCGCCGCCCCACTCGATCCACCAGTAGTCGCAGCCGTTGTCGCCGGTCTGGATGATCCGGCGCTCGGGGATCGAGGTCTCGTGATGTCCTTGGCGAAGCTCGGGGCCACGAACTTCGTCGGGTGACCCGGGTCCTTGGTGTAGAAGAAGATCGTGCTGCCGAGGGTCGGTCGTCGGCCACCTCGGGCGCCCACGACTCCCCGAACTCGGCCCGGGCCTCCCGTCCGATGCGGTGATGAGCTCCGGCGAGGGCGCCGATCAGGCCGTCGCCGCTGCAGTCGAGGAACAACGGCGACGTGAACACGGTGCTGATCTCCGAGCCCATCGTCCATCCGGTGACCGACTCGATCGCGCCGGTCGTCATCCGGGCCGGAGGCGACGACCTCGCGGACGTCGGTGTTGAGGAACAGCGTGATGTTCGGCTCGGCGCGCACGGCCTCGAGCACGACCAGGTCCCAGTAGTACGGGTTGCCCTCGGGGTTGCGGTACTGGTTCTCGACGAAGAGCTCGCCCATGATGCCGGTCTCGCGGGCGTAGTGGTTCGGCCGTGGGCGGTCGCGCCGCACACCCACACCCGCACCTCGCTGACTGGAGTTGCCACCGAGCACCGGCCGGTTGTTGACGAGCGCCACGGTGCGCCGAGCCGGGCGGCGGCGATCGCGGCGCAGACGCCCGCCAGCCCACCGCCGACCACAGTGAGGTCGGACGCGATGGTCTGCTGGCGCATGGTGCGGGCACATCCTTCGGTGGGCAGGGCGATTGATCAACTGAGAGTGCAGAACGGCCGCGAATGCGGGGCCGCGGATGCGGTCGTTCTGCTATCTCGGACAGGGACAGGCTGACTGGGGCGAAGTCATTCGTCCACAGTTTCAGGCAGGGCCGTAGCCGTCCACAGCTGGGGAGGATCGCGGTCGGATCCGGCCGTGTCGAAGCCACGCTTACCCGATGACGAGGCGAATCGACCTGCCGCCGGACCTTGCCGGGGGCCCGTTCAGCACCCGCGGGGCGCGAGAGGCCGGCGTAGGTCGGCACGTCCTCGAACGCCGTGAACTCATCCGCGTGACCGTGGGTGTGCGCCACGTCGGCGACGTAGACCTCGAGACCAGACTGGCCGGCTTGCTCCTCGTTCTGCCTACCGGTGTTGTCTTCAGCTGTTCGACGGCTGCCCTGGTGTGGCGTCTGCCCGTGAAGCACGGCACGGAGGCGTTCGTGCACGTCCGAGTAGCGAAGCAGGTTCGCCGAGCGGGCGTGTCGGCACACGTCCGCCCGGACACCGTGCGAGTCATCCGGCATCGCTTGCCGGTCACTCCGCCGCTCCAGACGTTCCTCGATATCGCCGGTCACGTCGACGACGCCTGGTTGCTGGCCACCGGTGACGCCATCATCCGTCGGCGGTACGCGTCGATCGACGAGTTGCGTGTGGCCGTGTCCGTCTCGGACAACCGACGGGCATCGTCCGCGCCCGGGCGGTGGCGGCGCTCGTCCGAGACGGCGTCGACTCACCGATGGAGTCGCTGCTCCGACACCTCCTTCTTCGGGCAGGCGTGCCCGAACCCGTCATCAACGCTGACGTGTTCGACAGCCACGGCGGTTGGATCGCCCGGCCCGACCTGAGTTACCCCAATCGCCAGATCGCCATCGAGTACGACGGCCGGCACCACCTCCACGACCGGCGTCAGTGGGAGGACGACATCGCCCGACGCCACAATCTTGAGGACGAGGGATGGGTCGTCCGCGTCGTGACGGCGAGCGACGTACTCGTCCGACCGCGGCGCACGGCTTCCGACCTGCTCGCCTTGTGGCGTCGGCGTGCTTGAGACTGCAGATCGACCGCGTGTGCGGCCCTCGCACGCGGTCGTTCTGCAGTCTCACCCTGGTTGCCGGCCGGGCTGCCCCCGGCGGCCCTGGCGAGGTCAGCTCTCGATCGCCGCCTTGCGGGTCTGCGCCGCCGTCACGCGGGCGAGGTCGAACTTCTCCGACCGGTCGAAGGCGTAGATGCCGTTCTGCTCCTGGAAGACGTCGGTCAGCTGCGTGTAGCAGTAGCCGAACATCAGCGGGTCGTCGAGCAGCGCCGCCACGAGCCCTTCGAAGCGCGTGTAGAACTCCTCCAGCGACGCGGGCCGCTCGCCGTAGCCCCACGACACCGTCGCGGTCGTCGCGCGGCGCCGGGCTCCACCAGATGCCGCCGAACTCGCTGCAGAAGTAGGGCTGCCCGGCGTACGGGGTCGAGAAGCCGGGCCGGCCGTCCTCGTGACCGTTCGCATACGGCGTGCCCTGGGCGAGCGGTGCCATCGCCGCCGCGAACGTCGCGGGATCCTGCTCGTAGTTGTGGGAATCCCAGATGTCGGTCTCGAGCACGCGGTGCGAGTAGCCCGACGCGTCCAGCACGGGCCGGGTCGTGTCGTAGGCCTTCGTGGCCAGGAACATCCCGGCGGTCACGTCGTCGAGCTGGGTGATGCGGTCGTGCAGGTCCTGGTGCGTCTCGTTCAGCGGGCACCAGCCGACGATGGCGCGGGTGCGAGTAGTCGCGCTCGACGGCTTCGAGCCACTGCGTGATGTAGCTCGCGGTCGGCTGCTGGTTGTCGCTGCTGTGGCCACCGACGTTGCTGCCCCAGTCGCCGAACTCGCCCCACACCAGGTAGCCCAGGTGATCGGCGTGGTAGAGGAACCGCTCCTCGAAGACCTTCTGGTGCAGGCGCGCGCCGTTGAACCCGGCCGCCATCGACAGCTCGATGTCACGGACGAGGGCCGCGTCGTCGGGAGCGGTCAGGATGCCGTCGCGGTAGTAGCCCTGGTCGAGCACGAGCCGCTGGAAGACCGGCTCGCCGTTGAGGAGAACGGCCTTCCCGTCGATGCCGACGCTCCGCAGGCCGGCGTAGGACGTCACGGTGTCGAGACGGCGCCGGTGCCGTCGAGGAGTTCGAACGTCAGGTCGTAGAGGAACGGGTCGGCCGGGCTCCACAGCCGGGCCGCACCCTCGCCGACGGACAGCCGCAGCCGGGCGGCGAGGTCGAGATCGGCTCGCACGACCACCGCGTCGACTGTCACGCCGTCGGCCGCCAGCGTCGCCCGGACCGAGGTCCCCGCCCGGTCGCCACGGAGCGGCACGACGACGTCGAAGGCGGACTCGCCGACCACCGGTGTGACCCGCGCGCGCTCCAGGTGCACGACCGCCGGCACCGGCTCGATCCACACGGTCTGCCAGATACCGGTCGTCCGCGTGTAGTCGCAGTCGTGGTTGGCGTACTTGCGGGACTGCTTGCCCCCCGCACGGATCATGTGCCGGCTGTCGCGCGCCCGCACGACGACCGTGACGGATCGGCCGGCGGCCTCCCCGAGATCCGCGGTGATCGGGGTCCACCCACCGCGGTGCCGTGCGATCTCCACGCCGTCCGCCCAGACCGTCGTGTCGTGGTCGCAGGCCTGCAGATGGAGGAGCACGCGGTGCCCGGACCAGGCCGCCGGGACGTCGACGACCCGGCGGTACCAGACCGCTTCGTGGAAGTCGACGTCGCCGATCCCCGAGAGTTCCGACTCGGGCGTGAACGGCACGCGGATCTCACCGCTCAGCTCACTCGTGACCAGGCCACGCTCGAAGCCGGAGTCGCCCGGGTCGAACTCGAACGCCCACGTGCCGTTCAGGTTCAGCCACTGCGCTCGCACGAACGAGGGCCGGGGGTACTCGGGACGGGGGATCTCGGGCGTCTGCGCTGTGGTCACGGGCGTCAAGCTTCCCCGAGCCTCGACGTCGGCGCTGATCGGGTCCGACGTGCGGACTCGATTGGCCGGGGTCGGACGTCGTGCCCTGCGAGAATCACCGGCATGGATCCGGACGTGCGGCCGGCGTCGGAGCCGGATGAGGCGCCGGTTCCCCGTCCGATGGTCAGCCCGGCGATCATCGGCTCCCGACCGGCGGACCGGCACCGCTACGTGAGGTCGTCGCAGGACGTCCTGCGGCTGTTCGCCGACCTGGCGGTCACCGCGATCCTCCTGCTGATCACGGTCTGGCTCGAGGACGCGGTTCTCGGTCTGGAGGAGGATCTGCTCGCGCTGGTCAGCCCGTTGTCGCAGAGCATGGTGCTGCTGCTCACGGGCACCGTGCAGGTCCTGGCGCTCCTGGCGGCGCTGGCGGGCCTGGTCGGTCCGCTCGTCCAGCGCCGGCTCCGGCTGGTCCTCTACGTCCTCGTCGCCAACGTGCTGACGGGCGTCCTCCTGCTCGGCCTGCAGTCCTGGATGACCACCCGAACCCCCGACGACGTGGCCAACACGCTCGCCTCGGGCACCCTGCTCGCGCATGCGACCGCGCCGACGACCCAGTCTCTCGGCCAGCTGACCGCGACCTACGTCATCCTCGCTCCCGCACTCGGGGTCCGGTGGCGGCGAGCCGGCCTCGGCCTGTTGGCTGTCCTCAGTGCGTTCGCACTGGTGCTGTCGGCGTACCTGCCGGTCACGCTGTTCCTGTCGCTGTCCGTCGGGGCGACGGCGGGCTGTGCGGTGCTGCTCGCCTTCGGCCGCCCGGACGCCCGGCCGACACCCGACGACGTGGCGCAGGCGCTGGCCCGGAACGGCCTGCCGGTCGAGCGACTGACCCGCACGGACTCCCGCAGTGCCACGGCGTACGTGGCCGATCGCGGAGGCGCCGCCGACGGCCTGTTCGTCAAGGTCCTCGGCGTTCACGAACGATCCGCGGACCTGTTGTATCGCCTGACGCGCTACCTGCACCTGCGCGACATCGGCGACGAGTCGCCGTTCGCCTCGCCACAGCGGGCTCTCGAACACGAAGCCCTGGGAGCGATGCGAGCCACCGCGATGGGTGTCCGGACGCCGCGCTTGCGTGCACTGTCCGACATCGACGGGTCGCAGCCACATGCTCGTGTTCGACCGCGTGGACGGCATCCGGATGCAGGACTGGACCGGGCCGATCGACGACGAGTTGCTCGCCGGCATCTGGGCGCAGGTGGGGCTGATGCGTGCCGGTCGGCTGGCGCACCGCGACCTGCGTCGAGGAAAGGTCCTGATCGGTGGTGCTGCGCCGGTGCCGCAGGCGTGGATCGTCGGGTTCGGCGCCAGCGACGTCATCGCCAACGACGAACAACTCCGGGCCGACCTCGCGCAGGCACTCGTGACGGTCGCGCTCTCGGTGGGATCCGAGCGCGCGGTCGACACGGCGATCGCCTCCGTAGGCAAGCCCGCGTTGGCCGACGCCCTTCCGTTGCTGCAGACGAACGCGCTGGCACCTGCGACGCGGGCCGCTCTGCACCGCGATGCCGGGCTGCTGGACGAGCTCGCGTCGGTCGTCGCCGAGCGTTGCGCGGTCGGGCCCGTGTCGTTCGTCGAACTGGAGCGGGTGAGCCGCAAGACGCTCTTCACCGTCGCCATGTTGGTCGCGGCGACGTACTTCCTCGCACCGCAGTTCGCGGACCTCCCGGAGATCATGCAGCAGATCGAAGCCGCGGCCTGGATCTGGGTGATCCCGGCGGTGCTCGTCTCACTCGTCACCTTCGTCGGGGCTGCGATCGCGCTGGCCGGGTCGGTGCTGACCCGCCTCCGGCTGTGGCGGGCGACGATCGCCCAGGTCGCCGCATCGTTCGCAGGGGTGGTGACCCCGGCCGGAGTCGGCGGCATGGCCGTCGAACGTGCGGTTCCTGCAGAAGGCCGGTGTCGACTCCGCGGTGGCAGTCTCCGCGGTCGGTCTCGACGCGGTGGCCGGCGTGGTGGTGCACATCGTCATGCTGCTGGTCTTCCTGATCTGGGCCGGGAGTTCGGTCTTCGGGCCGGTCACCCTGCCGTCTCCGCAAGCGCTCGTCTACGGATTGGGCGCGGTGCTGGTGCTCGCGGCCGTCGCCTTCGCAGTCCCCTGGGTTCGCCGCACGGTACGCACGTCCCTCGTCCCGCTGCTCGAACGGTCGATCGCCGGGTTGCGCGTCGTCGTGACCCGACCGGGCAAGCTCGCGATGCTGTTCGGCGGCTCGACGTTGATCACCACCGGCTACATCTGCGCGCTGTACCTCTCCATGCAGGCCTTCGACGGCGCGCTCTCGATCTCGCAGGTCGGTGCGGTCTACCTGGTGGGGGTGACGGTCGCCTCGGTGGCCCCGACCCCGGGCGGCCTCGGCGCGGTGGAGGCCGCCCTCATCGCCGGCCTGATCGCGGCCGGCCTGGCCAACACGGTGGCGGTGCCCACCGTGTTCCTCTTCCGGTTGATCACCTTCTGGCTGCCGGTCGTCCCGGGCTGGATCGCCATCGGGAACCTGCGTCGCCGCGACGAGCTCTGACGCCTGCGCGGGCGCGTCAGGGCCGCCACCGCGTGCTCACGATGAAGCGTTCGTCGTGGCCGGGGTCGGTGCGGTACCAGCAGATCACCACGCAGCCGTCGTCGAGGACGACGCAGCGCGGATAGCCGAGATCGGGGCCGCCGGCGTCGTCGGCGAGCACGATGTCGTCGCTCCAGTCCGACCCGTCGGCACTGCCGACGACGGCGCGCAGCCCGTACGGGCGATCTCGGTATCCGAACACCAGGACGAGCCGGCCGTCCGGCAGGCTCGCCAGGGCGCCCGGATTGCCTCCGGACCCGGTCGACGCCACTGGGAGTGCCGACGAATCGCCACGTCGAACCTTCGTCGCCACTGCGGTAGAGATCGATCCAGTGCCTGGTCCTCGCGGCGTCCGTGCAGCGGACCGCCGTGAGGACGTCACCGCCGGCCAGTCGGATGGACGACGGCATGATGGCGAACCCGGCCGGTTCGGCGCCGACGCAGCCGCGGACGGCCATCCCGCCGGCAGCATCCACGGCGGTGCAGATCACCCGCCCCTCGTGTCCGTCGCGCTTCACCGCAGTCAGCATGAACAGTGCGATCGAGGGTGCCAGCGGGACGACGTCGGTTCGTGCGGACAGTCCCGGCTGGTCCAGACCGGGCATCGCGAACGGGCCGTCCCATTCGTGGCCGCGGTCACGGCTCAGATAGAACCAGCTCCGCGAACCGGCACCCAGGTCCGTGCGCGCACACATCACCACCGTCTCGGGGTCGGTGAAGTCGATGCCGTGGGGGACTGGCACGAACTCGTCGTCACGCAATCGTGCGCCGGCCTTGAGCGTGTCGGCAACATGTTCGTCTGCTGACAACACTGCTGACCCCGGCGTCCGGCCGCCGAACGGCTCGATCCGCCAGGAGCGGCCACCGTCGGTACTGCGCGCCTGCGTCGGTAGGAACGGCCGGCTGGTGTCGCGTGCATGTAGCCCGATCGACGGACCGATCCAGCCGAGCGCGAACACCACGACGATCTCCTCGCCCCAGCTCCACATCCCGTAGTTGGCGGGCCAGCCGGCGAACCGGCCGTCGGCGCGGAAGACCGTCGTGTGCTCGACCTCGGGTGTCACCGGCGCCGAAGAGGGCCTGATCGGCGTCGCGACGTTCCAGCCCGAGCAGCGCACGCTTGAGTGGCAATCCACCGCCGTACCCCGTCAGCGAGCCGTCGCTGCCGATGACGCGGTGGCACGGCAGCACGATCGGGAGAGGGTTGCGCCCGTTGGTCGCCCCGACCGCCCGAGTGGCCGCGGGACGCCCGATGCGAATGGCGAGCTGTAGGTAGGACTCGGTCTGCCCGTACGGGATCTCGGCCAGCGCGAACCACACCTGCCGTTGGAACGGCGTGCCGATCGGGTCGAGCGGCAGGTCGAACTCCTCGAGCTCGCCGGCGAGATACCGGGTCAGCTGGTCGACGGCCCGATCGGCGACGGCATTCGTGGCCGGGTCGTCGGAGTCGCGGGTGGGCACCGGGGTCCCGTTCGGGAGAACGATCTGCGTGATCTGGGCGTGGTCGGCGACCACATGGAACGTGCCCAGGTCGGTGGCGAGCGTACGGACAGCGGTCATGAGGCAACCTCGATCTGATCGGTTCTGGGAGTGGGGTTTCTGGAAGTGGGGTTTCTGGCGGCGGTCGTGCCGTCGGCGGCCGTCCGGTGAGCAGGCGACCGGTGCGGCACGGCCGATCGATGGCTGGCTCTCGTCCAGAGAAGCTGGGCGGCCCAGCTCCGCAGCGGCGCCCAGCCGGCCGCGTGTGCTGCGAGACCGGCGGTGTCCTCGGGTAGCCCGAGCCGGCCGGCCTCCTTCCGGAGCACCAGGTCGCCGGCTGGAAACGCGTCGGGATCTCCGAGGGCGCGCAGCCGGATGTAGTCGCGGGTCCACGGCCCGACGCCGGGAAGCGCGTCCAGCGCATCGGCTGCGAGGACCACCGACGTGGCCTGGTCGAGCGGGACGCGGCCATCGGTCACGGCGGCCGAGAGCGCATGCAACGTGCGGTTACGGGAGGCGGGCATCGGGAGCGGGTCGTGGTCGATCGCACCCGAGACCGCCTCCGGGCCCGGGAACGCGTGCGTCAGCGATCCGCCGGGGTCGGTGACCGGCGTGCCGGCGCGGGCGACGAGGACGCCGGCCAGTCTGGCCGCCGCGGCGATCGACACCTGCTGGCCGAGGACGGCCCGGACGGCGGTCTCGTACGCATCGGTGCTCCCAGGAAGGCGGAGCCCGGCGAACCGTCGCGCGAGCGGCCCGAGCACCGGGTCGTCCGCGAACATCTGAGTCCGGCCCACGGGGTCGGCGTCGAGGTCGAGCAGGCGTCGACAGCGCGCGACGGCAGCAGCGAGATCACGCAGGTCGGTGAGCGCGAGCCTGGCCTCGACGTACCCGGCTCGGGGTGTGAGTTCGACGATGCCCGGCGCGCTCGGCAGCGACAGCACGCGTCGGTAGGTGGCGCCGACGATCTCCTCGACGCCCGGTATGAGCCGGGACGCGAGGAAGGCCCACAGGTCGTCGGCGTCGAACGGCTCCCGGTAGGCGAGGTGGAGTCGGAGCCCGGGGTGGGTGTCGGCGGTGCGACCCGATCCGCCGCGGCGTTCGCGGAGCTCGGACGGGGTGCAGCCGAAGACGTCCCGGATCGTGTCGTTGAACTGGCGGATGCTGCCGAACCCGGCTGCGAACGCGACGTCGCCGAACGGGAGTTCGGTGGTCTGGGCGAGGATGCGAGCGGTGTGCGCCCGGCGTGCCCTCGCCAGCTGGAGCGGGCCGGCTCCGAGTTCGCCCGTCAGGATGCGGTTGAGCTGTCGCGAGCTGTAACCCAGGCGGGACGAGAGCCCTTCGATTCCGTGCCGCTCGACGTACCCGTCGTCGACGAGGCGGACGGCGCGTGCGGCGACGTCGGCCGCGTGGTCGTACGCAGGTGACCCGGGTACGGCATCGGGGCGACAGCGGCGGCAGGCGCGGAAGCCGGCCTGCTGAGCGGCGGCGGCGGTGGGGTAGAAACGCATGTTCGCCCGCAGCGGTGTCCGCGCCGGACAGGACGGGCGGCAGTAGATGCCGGTGGTGAGGACGCCCCCGAAGAACCAGCCGTCGAATCGCGGATCGCGGGTGCTGACGGCGGCGTAGCAGGCGTTGTGGTCGAGCTCCATGACGACCACCATGCCACCCCGAACCGACAGGTGCTAGCGGGTTCCGGACAACGCCGTCGAGGCGATCAGGCGGGTGACTCCATGGTGAGTGGGGCGGCCATGATGCAACCGGGGCTCGGGATCTTCAACGTGTGCGGTGTCGGGACCGGCAGCCCGGTGGCGCCCTCCAGCGCGAATACGGTGACGTCGTGCGAGCGTTCGTTCGCGACGTACAGGAACCCGCCGATCACGGCGAGGTGCCGCGGCCAGGCCCCGCCGGTGGCGGTGTCGGCGATCGGCGTCATCGCGGCTTCCTCGAGTGCGATCGTGCCGATCAGGTCGCTGCCGCGGTTCGCGATGTAGGCATAGCGGCCGTCCATGTCGACGGCGATCTCCGACGGGTAGTTCTCCGGTCCCACCGGTTGGCGGGTCGAGCCCGGCCACGTCGGCCGGTGCCAGCGTGCCGGTGCTGTCGTCGAAGGAGTAGCTGGCCACCGTCGAGTCCAGTTCGTTGGCCACGTACACCCAGCCGTGCGAGAGCGACACGAGGTGGCGCGGACCGGCGCCCGGCCGGGTCGCGACGATCGGGGTGGCACCGGGCTCGAGCGTTCCGGTCTCGAGGTCGAGGCTGTAGACGTAGACGGCGTCGGTGCCGAGATCGTTGACCAGCACCCACCGCCCGGACGCGTCGAACCGAGCCTGGTGCGCGTGTGCGTGATCCTGGCGAGCGGCGTTCGGCCCGGTCGGTTCGCGGTGGACGACGAGGTCGGTCTGCTCTCCGATGCTGCCGTCGTCGCCCAACCGGTGGACGACGACGGTGCCGTTGCCGTAGTTGGCCGCGATGAGGAACGCCCCGGACGGGTCGACGCTGAGGTGACACGGCCCTTCACCGCCGTCCGGCACCGTCCCGAGGTCGGTGAGCGAACCGTCGGCCTCGACATGGAAGGCCTGCAGCGTCGAGACCGACTCGTTGACCGCGTACAGCACGTCGCCGCGGGGGTGCCAGGCGAGGAACGCCGGCGACGCCGTGGTCGCGACCAGCCGAGGGTCGGTCAGTTCGCCGGTGTCGGCGTTCTGGTCGACGAGGGTGATGCCGGCCCCTTCACCGCCGGGCGGAGTGAACGAGCCGATGTACACGCGGCGGGTCGGGCTCGGCATGCAGGCGTGCCTCCAGATCGGGGCGGACAGTGTCGCGCCAGCCTAGCGACGCGCGCCGGCTCGAACGTCAGCCGGGGACCACGTTCCCGCCGTCGACCTTGACCTTGACCGCGGGCAACGGAGCTGCTGGCCGGACCGTTCACCACTGCACCGGTGAACGCGTCGAACGCCGATCCATGGCGTGGACAGACGAGCTCCTTGCCGTCCGGGTTCACGGTGGCGCCCTGGTGTGTGCAGATCGCGCTGAAGCAGGCGACCTTGCCCTTCGTCGGCTGGGACACGATCACCGGCTGGCCGTCGACGCTCGCGGCGACAGAGCCGCCGACTGGCACCTTGTCGAGGGCGATGACCGCATCGGCGGCCGGTGCGGCTGGAGTCGGGGCTCTTCGTGGCGCTGGCGGAGGCGGTCGCGGTGGGGCTCGGAGCTGCGGTCGTCGGATCGTTCGTGGGAGTGGTGGCGGCAGCGGAGGGCGTCGTGTTCGCGTTGTCGGAGGATGATCCGCAGGCGGCGAGGAATGCCATGGCGGCACCCGCTCCGGCTGCGGAGAGGATCGTGCGGCGCGTGAGGTTCACCTGGTTGTCGCTCATGGGGACACAACGAGCGAGCCTTGACAACGGTTCACCGGCACTCAGCGCGATCTCATCGACCCACGACCTGAACCGAATCAGAGCGGGGTTCGTGGACGTGTAGGGGAGGATCGGCAGGGCAGTTCCGGGACGTGACGAGGGGGCAGGGTGAGTGACCAGTCGGCCGAGCTGATGCGCGCCCTCCACGCCGAGCACGCTGCGGCACTGTGGACGTACACGCTGCATCTGACTCGGGGCGACCGCGGCCGCGCGGAGGACATCGTGCAGGAGACGTTCATCCGCGCCTGGCGAAATCCCGGTGCCCTCGACGAGCAGCGGGGATCGTCGCGGGCCTGGCTGTTCACCGTGGCCCGGAACCTCGTCGTCGACGACTGGCGCGCCCGGCGCGTCCGGCCGGACCTGGCGCCCGAGCACGCACCGGAGCCGGTGAGCGACGACGAGTCGGACGCCGTGCTCCAGTCCCTGCTGGTCGAGGAGGCACTCGCCCGGCTCTCGGATCCGCACCGGGAGGTGCTGGTCGAGTGTTACTTCCGGGGGTCGAGCGTCGCGCAGGCGTCGACGGCGCTCGGGATACCCGGAGGCACGGTGAAATCGCGGTCGCACTACGCACTGCACGCGTTGAAGCTCGTTCTGGAGGAGATGGGGGTGGTGATGTGAACACGGCAGACGAGTACTCGTCGTGGGATGCCGCCTACGTTCTCGGGGCGTTGACGACCCTCGACCGGCAGGCGTTCGAGCGGCATCTGGCCACGTGCGACGAGTGTCGCGACTCGGTGCAGTCGCTCGCCGGCCTGCCCGGGCTGCTCGCGCCGACGCGGGAGAGCGTGCTGTCCCGCCTGACCGAGCCGACGCCGCCCGTTCCCGACACCCTGTTGCCGGCGTTGATCGCCACCGTGGACCAACGCCGTCGCCGGCGCCGCTGGATCACGACCGTCAGCGCGGCCGCTGCGGCGGTGATCGTCGTGGCTCTCGGCGTGGTGGCCGTGCAGGCCCGTCAGAACACGGCTCCGCCGACGGCGATCGCGACCGCGAGTCCGGCTCCGGAGATCCCGATGACCCCGTTGATGACCGGCCCGATGACGGCGTCCGTGCAGTTGACGCGCAAGGCGTGGGGAACCGGAGTCACGGTGCGCTGTGCGTACGAGGCCGGAGCGTACGGACGGCCGTGGTACGCGCTGGTCGTGACGGATCGCTTCGGCGACACCGAGCAGGCCGCGGCGTGGACGGGCATCCCGGGAACCTCGGCTGTCGTCCAGGCGGCCACGTCCTATCACCCGGACGAGATCGCCTCGGTCGAGGTGACGATCAGGAGCGGGGACGCGATCCTCAAGGCCAAACCCTGACGCGATCGGCCTGACGAGATCAGTCCTCGAACCGCGTGCGGAAGAACCCTTCGGTCGCCGAGAGCCGTCGTGCCTTGAGAGTGCCCATCCGCAGTGTTCCGACGAACCTCACCAACGGTCCGTCCTCGGTCGGCCGGGCGCCGCTGACCTGTGACTTCCCGAGTGGGGTGTGCAGGGCGCTCACGTCGACCCGCATCCCGGCCGGGACGATCACGTCGATCGAACTCAGCATGCCGGTGACGTCGACCTCGACGACGGGAGTCGTGAGCTTGGCCTGGGTGAAGTCGAGGACGATCTTTCCCAGCGTCACTGCGACGTCGATGCGCCCCGGCACCTCCCAGTAGCCCTCGCGACGGGTCTTCGACAGCGTGGCCGCGACCCGGGCCGGTGCGGTCGAGACCGCCGAGCCGACGGCGGGGAGGTCGGCCGTCAGGGGCGTCAGCTCGGCCCGCGTCTTGGCGGCCGATGCACTCTCGATACGCGTCTCGAGTTCGTCGATGGTGAGGAACCCGCGTCCGGCCGCGTCCTGGAGGATGTCGATCGTCGCGTTCCGGTCGTCGTCGGAGACTCGCACCGCCGGCGTGATCGCACGTTCGCGACCGGAGCTACCAGAGCCACCGGCGCCAGCGGCGCCGCTCGGGAGGGTGTCGTCCACCCGCCCCACGATAGCGACGCCCGGTCTCGCAGGGACTAGCTCGGAGCGAGGATGTAGCTCATCCCGTGGATGTCCTTGATCGTCCGTGTGCTCCACACGCCGAGCCCGCGCCAGTTCATCTCGACGATGTTGACGTAGACACCGTCGCTGCGGCGCTCGGTGCTGGTGACCCAGGCCGTGTGCCCGTAGCGGGCGTTCGCCCAGTACACGCCGGGCTGGAACACGACGATCGAATGCGCCTGGGCGGGCAGGACGACGGTCCAGCCGGTCTTTCGCGCGGACGCCGCGATGTCCTTGGCGTTGCCGCGGAGATCGGGATAGACGCCGGTCTGGCGCTTGAAGTACTCGTAGGCGCCCCAGGTGCAGTTGCCGGCAGCGCCCGGATTGGTCATCCGCGTCGATCCCCAGGTCCGCCCGGTCTCGCTGACACACGCACGGGTGATCGATGAGTTGGAACCGGTCTTGAGGAAGGCGTCGCTGAGGTATCCGCCCTTGGTCGTCCGGTACCAGAGCTTCGTCTTCACGCCCCCCGGACTCGTCACGGCAGGTCCGGTGGTGGAGCAGTCGAGCGTGACCGAGCTCTTGTTCGGCAGGCGCCGGAGCACCTTGGAGGAGGTGTTCGGCGCCGATCGAACGTTGAGTGCAGCCCCGCTGGTGCGCACGATGGCGGTCGGGGTCGAGGCCCCGGCGCCGGCGGTGACGACGACACCCGCGGTGGTCGCGAGCACCGTGACGAGCCCGATCGTCGACACGCGACGGACGATCAATCTGAATGGCGCCATATTCTTCGTCGCGCTTTCTCTCGTGAGTAACACCTGTCACTTGAGTCACTATGGTCATCACAGATCACATAGGAAATGCAACCCCTGTTGGCGTATCAAGTGACCGTCGATAACGTTCTGTGAATGGGCACGAAATATGACCGCGATGTAATTACAACGCTGGCATTCCCGCATTCATGTGCCGTCGATGGGAATTGGTGACCGGGACGTCTGGCCTATGCACGCGGGGTGACGGAACAGGGCGTCCGCTGACCCGACCCGCAGGTCGTGGCAGGTATCGGCCAGAGTTCGACAACCTGGTGGGGATGTCGGGCTTGTGGCGCCGTCGGGCATGGTGTTCGATCTCACAAAACCTGACCGCGTGGGCATCGGCACACGCGCGCCCGTACTTCCCCATCCCCACGAAGGACGTCATGTCGACCCCACAGACATCTCGCCGCACCGTTTTGAAAGTCGCCGCCGTCGCCGCCGGCGGCCTCGTCCTCGCCGCCTGCGGATCGGACTCCGACACCGGCGACAAGCCGGCCGCCTCCGCTTCGGCATCCGGCGACAGCACGGCCGCCAAGGGCTCTGCCAAGGAGCCGCTGGCGAAGCCGGCGCAGTTCCAGGAGTCGCCGTTGCTGACGGCGCAGGCCGAGGCCGGCACCATCCCCAAGCTCGCCGACCGGATGGCCGAAGAGCCGTACGTCATCCCGCACAACTGGGTGAAGCAGGGCAAGTACGGCGGTCAGCTCAGGATGAACATCACCACCACGACCGACTCCTGGGTCGGCGAGTGGTTCTACGCCCACGGCATGTTGCGGTATCTGAACGACGGCATGACCGTCGCGCCCGGCGTGATCACCAAGTGGTCGTCCAACGAGGATGCGTCCGAATGGTCGTTCACCATCCGCAAGGGGCTGAAGTGGTCGGACGGGCATCCCGTGACCACTGCCGACGTCCTGTTCTGGTGGAACGACATGGCCAACTACGACGACTACCTGGCCGAGACCCCGCCGGATGAGACGAAGTCGGGCAAGGGCACGATCGCCAAGCTGGTGGCGACCGACGACCTGACCTTCACCATGAGCTTCGACGCCCCGGCGCCGTTGACGGCCGACCGCATGGCGATGTGGACGAACGGCCCCGGCGGCATCGGCCCGAGCTGGATCGTCCCGGCTCACTACGTCAAGCAGTTCCACCCGAAGTACGCGAAGGTCCCGGCCAGCTGGGCCGCGGTCGGCGGGTCGTGGGAGGTCAACTGCTCCTACCGCCGCAGCGTGAAGTGCCCGACGCTGACGCCGTTCAAGCTCGCGAAGTACAACGAGGGTCGCTCGCTCACCTGGATCCGCAACCCGTACGCGTACGAGGTCACCAAGGAAGGCGACCAGCTGCCGTACATCGACGGCATCACGATGACGGTCGTCCAGGACCCGCAGGTCGGGAAGGTCCAGATTCTCGCGGGCAAGGTCGACATCAGTCACGGCCCGCAGAACGGTCTCGCCCTGTCCGACGTCTCGACGTTGATGAAGAACAAGGAGAAGGCCGACCTCGACGTCTTCCTCTGGGACGGCGGGGCCGGCGCCGCGGGCTGCTTCTTCGCATCGCTCGACTACTACGAGAAGAAGTACCGCGACCTCTTCCGGGAGCCGAAGTTCCGTCAGGCGCTCTCGCTCGCCTGGAACCGCGCCGAGGCGAAGAAGGCGGTGTTCTTCGAGCAGGGCGAGCTGACCACCGGAACCATCAGCCCGAAGGCCGTCGAGTACCTCATCAACGACACCGGCAAGGCGGCGTACGCCTCCTGGCGTGACTCGTTCGTGAAGTACGACGAGGACGCGGCGAACGCACTCCTCGACGGTCTCGGTCTCAAGGACACGAACGGTGACGGCTACCGCGAGTTCCCGGACGGTTCCAAGCTCAAGCTCCGCTCGGACCGGCCCGCCGACGTCGGTGAGGCGATCAAGACCAAGGACTCGCAGCTCGTCCGTGACTTCAAGGCCGTGGGGATCGAACTCAGCATCAACCCGGTCGCGCCGACCTCGTACAGCCAGAACTGGAATGTCGGCAAGTACATGACCCAGACCCACTGGGGTGTGGGTGACGGGCCGAACCACCTCGTCTACCCGCAGTGGGTCGTGCCGCTCGAGCCGACCCGTTGGTCTCCGCTGGTCGGTGCCATGTACAACACTCGCGGCACGAAGCTGTACACGAGCGAAGCCGACGTGGACCCCTGGAAGCGGCACCCTCCGCGGGTGATGCCCGAGAAGGGTGGCGCGATCGAGAAGCTGTGGAAGCTGTACGACACGACGAAGGTCGAGCCCGACTTCATGAAGCGGACGGCCACCGTCTGGGAGATGATCAAGGTGCACGTCGAGACCGGCCCCTACGTCCAGGGCACTGTCGCCAACGTGCCGAACGTGATGGTCAAGAAGACCGAACTCAAGAACATGCCGTTGAAGGAGAACCTCGCACTCGGCGGGTTCTCCGACCCCTGGATCCACCCGACGCCGGCGGTGTACGACCCGGCGACGTACTACTGGGAGAACCCGGACCAGCACACCTTGTAGCCCGTCCGGCTCGACATCGCTGTGTATCAGGCCCCGGATCCTCGTGCTCCGGGGCCTGATCCACACCATCCATGAGAGAAGGAAACCGCTTCATGTCTTCCCCCGTTGTGCTGTCGAAAGACGGACTCGACGACAAGAGCCTCGCCACCACCCTTCGCAGCCTGCACGACTCCGGCATGGCGGTGATCGAGAACGCGTACACCGCCGAAGAGGTCGCCCGACTCAGCGACGCGTACGACGCGCTTCTGGCCGCTCGTCCGAAGGGGCGGGTGCAGCCGACCGACGGTGAGCACCACGTCCAGATGCAGATGCCGTTGGTGCCACCGTTCTCCGACCCGATCACGGTCGCGCATCCGGCGGTCACACAGGTTCTCGCGCTCGTGCTCGGGCCGGACTTCGAGTGCAGCTACTACAACTCGAACACCGCCTACCCGGGCTCGACGTATCAGCGCGTGCACCGTGACTCGGGACTGATCTTCGGGACCGAGTCGACCGCGTCGACGCCACCCACCGGCATCGTCATCAACATCCCGCTGTGCGACTTCACCGTCGAGAACGGCAGCACGGAGGTCTGGCCCGCCACCCATCTCATCGTCGACACCCCCGACGACACCGAGGTGGACCTGGACCAGCGGACGAAGGTCCTCGCGTCGTCGAGGCTGAACGTCAAGGCCGGCTCGGTCGTCCTGCGCGACCTTCGTGTCTGGCACCGGGGCGTCCCGAACAACTCCGACCACCAGCGGTCCATGCTCGCCGTCGTCTACAAGCGTCGCTGGCTCGGCTGGAGCCACGACTCACTCCGGGTGCCGGAGAGCACCTGGGAGTCATGGCCGGCCGAGGTTCGGGCCATCTTCGCGTCGACGCCGCACGACGCCGGCTGATCGGCTCACCTCACGCAGTGGGGGCTGAGCGGGCGGTGCTCAGTGCCGCTCGGCCAACCCGCGGAGGTACGCCGCCTGGCCGACGTGCTGGGCATCGTCGTCGATCACGCTGACCAAACGGACGGACAGCGTCACCGGCGGATTCCACGACTCGTCGACGACGCGCTCGAGATCGGCGTCGGAGAGTGTCGCGACATAGGCGCGCGTCCGCTCGTGGACGGCGTCGTGGTAGCCGGCCAGGAGCGCGCCGGACTCGACCTTCAGCGCAGCGACGTCGTCCCCGGAGTGCCCGTACCCGGTGGCCTCGGGCCCGAACGGGAGTCCCAGTCGATCGAACCAGCCGTCGCTCGTCCACACCTGCTCGGCCGACTCCACGTCGGCGAGATGGTCGTCCTGCACCCGGGTGAGATGCCAGACCAGCCACGCGATCGAGTTCGAGGCATCGTCGGGGCGGTAGCTGAGCTGTTCGGCGGTCAAGCCGTCGAGTACGGCGTGAACGTTCTCCTGCACCCGGTTGAATCCGTCCAGCAGGATGTCGGTCGCTGCGGTCATGCGATCACCTCGGTACTCGGGGGCGGGCCGTCTTCGACCCTACCCAGCGGGCTGAGGCACGAATCACCGCTGTCCCTCCGGTCGGAAGTCGGCTTCGTGGTCGGCGGCCCACTCGACGAACGTCCGCCCCGGCCGGCCGGTGACCTCGGTGAACGTGGACGCGGGCTCCGGGTGGGCGCCGACCTGCTCGGCGAGGCCGCCGACGAACTCCGTGTCGATGACCTCCGGGAGAACGCCGAGAGCGAGGAGGTCGGCCCGAGCCTCGTCGGGGGTCATCTCGACGAAACGGATCGGGCGGCCGATCCCCTCGGCGATCGCGGCGGCCTGTTCGCGGAGCGTCAACGCTTGTGGCCCGGTGAGCGTGTACGCGCGCCCGAGGCGACGGGCGTCGGTCAGGCAGATCGCCGCGACCTCGGCGATGTCGGCCTCGTGGATCGGCACGCCGCGGGCGTCGGGGTGGGCGGTCCGGACGAGGTCGCTCGAGCGGATCGAATCGGCCCACATGTCGAGTCGGTTGGCCATGAACTCGCCGGGCCGGACGTGGGCCCACTCGGGGACGGCCGCCTCGACGATCTCCTCGAGCTCGCGGAACCCGTCGTCGGAGGTGAGGGTGACGATCCGCCGGATGCCGGCGTCGGCGGCCGGTTGGACCATGGCCCGGGAGTCGACGACGTCACCGAACCCCGTCAGCACCGGGAGCAGGTAGGTCAAGGGGAACAGGAACATCGCGTCGACGTCGCCGAACACGCCGGCCAGCCGGTCGGGCTCGACCATGTCGCCCTCGATCACCTCGACGTCCCCTGGAAGCCGAGCTCTTCCCGGGTCGCGCGTCACGGCACGCACCTCGACGCCGCGGGCGCGGAGGAACCGCACCACGTTCCGGCCGACGTTTCCGGTGGCTCCGGTGACCAGCACGCGCATGGTGTTCTCCTGTCGTCACGACGATCGACCGTTCGATCTCGCTAGTGGAACATAAGTGTTCCAGTACGGTCAATGATTGCTCTTTTACGGAGACACTCACTACCATTCGAGCATGTCGTCGGAGGTTGCTGCGTCGGGTGCGCGTGGACGGACCCGACGCGCTCTCGTCGATGCGGCGATCGGTGTCTGGGCCGGTGACCCGGCCGGATCCCTGGGCGAGATCGCGGGAGCGGCACGGGTCGGACGAACGACGTTGCATCGGTACTTCCCAGATCGATCGGCACTGGCGAAGGCGGTCGGCTCCGAGGTCGTCGTGCGTGTGCGGGCGGCTGCCGATCGGGCCCGGGTCGATCAGGGTTCGGCCGCCGAGGTGCTCCGACGGCTCTGCCGCGAGTACTTCGAGCTGGCGGACGTACTTGCCCTCATCTTCAACGGCGCGCAGGTCGTCGACGTCGAGACATGGTCCGAGGCGGCGGGATCGGACACGCCGGGGGACCAGACCGCGTTGCGTCCGATCGTCGAGAGCGGGCATCGGGACGGATCCATTCGGCCGGACGTGACGCCGGAGTGGGCCGAGAGTGTCGTCTGGGCGCTGCTCTACGCAGCCTGGGACTTCAGCCGGTCGGGCAACGTGGCACGGCAGGATGTCATCACCATGCTGACGACCAGCGTCGACGGTGCCCTCGGCCCGCGACGATGACCGGCACGATCCGGTGCGCCGCGGGCCTGGCCGCCCTCCGTGTGGCGCCGATGGATGCCCGGCCGGCGCGGCTAGGGTTTCGCCGTCACCGCTCGTCCGCAGCACCCACCTGGAGTTCTCGTGAGCAACACCGACGGCTACGTCATCGACGATCCGACCGGTCCCGTCCTGCCCGAATCCGCCCACACGATCATCGGCGTCCTGATCGGGGTGAACGCTCTCGTCCTCGGTCTGTTCATCGTCCTCTGGCCGCAGGCGACGCTCACGGTTGCCGCCGTGCTGTTCGGCCTCCAACTGGTGATCGCCGGGATCTTCCGTATCGTCACGGCCTTCATCGGCGGGAGCACACCGGGTTGGCAGCGCGCCCTGCTCGTCGTCATCGGCATCCTGCTGTTGATCTTCGGTATCGCCTGCCTGAAGAACCCGCAGCTGTCGATCGCGACGCTCGTCATCCTGATCGGCCTCGGCTGGTTGATCGACGGCATCATCCAGATCGCGGTCGGCGTGCACTCCGCACCCGGCAGTCGCACGCTGCCGATCGTCGTGGGCGTCATCAGCATCATCGCGGCGATCATCCTGCTGGTGGCTCCGGTGTCCGTGCTGCTCACCCTCCTGCACCTCGGCGGTTGGCTGCTCATCATCATCGGCGCCCTGACGTTGATCGCGTTGCTCGTCGTGAAGTTGCGCGGCCGCGGGAGCAAGACGGCCACGCCCGCGACCGCCTGAAGGCCCAGGCACCACCACGCTTCGCCTACCGCGGCGGGTGCGAACTCCGGTTCGCGCCCGCCGCGGTTGTCTGTGTGCGGGCCTTCGGCGCCTCGAGTGGTCGTTCGGGCACGCGGGTGCGGCGTGTCCCGCAAGGACGCGCCCACTTCAGCTCCTCGCCCCGACCGGCGTAGCGTCCACAGGCATGACCACACCGAGCAATCCCGAGGTCGGCGTCGCCGCATGGTTGTCCGTCGCCGACGCCACCGCTGCCGTCGCGTTCTACAAGAAAGCCTTCGGTGCCACCGAGGCGTACCTGCTCGCCGACGACGGTGAGGTCATGGTGGCCCAACTGGCCATCGGAGCGGCGAACTTCTGGCTGGCCGCCGATCCGGACAACGCACCCTCGTCAGCTAGCAGGGCCCCGGTCCGGATGATCGTCACGGTCGACGACCCCGACTCGCTGTTCGCCGGCGTCGTGGCTGCAGGTGCCACCGTCCTCGCCGACGTCCACGAGGACCACGGCTGGCGTATCGGGCGGGTGGCGGATCCGTTCGGGCACCAGTGGGAGATCGGCAAGCAGATCGACTAGGTCGGACCGAGGCTCAGAGTCGAACGCGCCGCCCGTACAGCGATTCGTACGCCGGTCGGCACTCGTCCGCCACTCTCTGGTCATGCGCCGACAGGTCGATGGCTCGCGGCTGCCACGGTGCGAACCCGGTGGACGCCTCGACAGCGGCGTACCAGTGCGGCGCCCAGACGCCGTCGCTATCCCGGCGCCCCGGCGGCCAGCTCAGCATCGCCTCGTCGAAGTCGAGCCCGATCCAGTCACACAGCCAGCGGAGGTAGCCCTCGGGGTCGCGCTGGAAATCACCGGCGTCGATGATCGGCACCTCGGAACCAGCGTCGGTGAGCTCGCCGGTCAAGCGGAGCTGCTGATCCAGCCCGATGTCGACAGGTTCGACCTCCGACCGGGCCCGACGGTACGACGCGACCACCTCGGCAGGGTCCCTGACGAGCAGAACGTTGTGCAGCAACGGGATCCAGGACCTGTCCGTGTCGTCCAGCAGATGGTGGGTCATGTGCTTCTGGTAGTAGACCGCGGGTGAGCCGCGCACCGGACCGAGGAGCCCCGCGACGACGGCGCGCAGATCCGTTTCCTGGCTGGCGATCACCTCGTCGCGCATCGGGTGGTCCACGCCGCTCGCGGCCAGATAGTAGGCGTACAGCGGCTCGTCGACGACAACACAATCGGACCGGTTCTCCCATGCTCGCATCAGCGCCGTGGAGATGTTGCGAGGCCCCGACCAGACCGCGAGCCGGATGGGCTCCGTGCTCACGTCACCCCACCGCGAGCAGCGACGTCGGCCCTGACCAGGTCGGCGTACAACGCCTGGAGTCGATCGACCATCGGGCCACGCCGCCCCGTGCCGATGCTTCGCCCGTCGACTTCTCGCACCGGCGCAAGACCGGCGAACGTCCCCGTGACGAACGCTTCTTCCGCGCTGTAGACCTCGGTCAGGCTGAAGCTCCGTTCCTGTGCAGGGATTCCGGCCTCTCGACACACCCGCAGGACATTCGACCGGGTGATGCCGGCGAGGCAGTACATGCCGGTGGACGTCCAGACCTCGCCGCGACGGACGATGAAGAAGTGCGTCGAATTGCAGGTCGCCACGAATCCGTGCGGATCGAGCATCAGGGCCTCGTCCGCTCCCGCCGAGTAGGCCTGGATGCACGCGGTGATGTCGTTCAGTTTGCTGTGGGTGTTGAGCTTCGGGTCGAGGACGTCCGGATATCCCCGGCGCACATGGGTCGTGAAGAGCCGGATGCCCTGCTCGGCCGTGCTCGCGGTCGCCGTCTTGTACTCGGGGATCATGACGATGGTCGCCGGACCCGCCGAGAACCGCGGATCCTGGTACGGCGTCGACTTGGGTCCGCGGGTCACCATCAACCGCACGTGCACGCCGTCGGTCATGCCGTTCGCCTCGAGTGTCCGCCGCAGTTCGGCCGCGAGTTCCGCGGGCGTCAGACCGATGTCCAGGGCGATCGCGGTCGCGCCCTCGTACAGGCGTTCGAGGTGCGCGTCGAGGAACGCGGGCTGGCCGTCGACGACTCGAATGCCCTCCCACACCCCGTCGCCGAGGATGAATCCGGCGTCGAACACCGAGATGACGGCCCGATCACGCGACACCAGGTCGCCGTTGACGTAGAGCAGCACATCGGCGTTGCGTGGATCGTCCACGTAGTCGTGCGTTCCGTGTGTGGCCACGGCGTCACCCTAGACGCGAGGCTCCGCACTCGAGTCGCGCCCGTCGGGGCCGCTCGGTAGCCGTCGACCGGCACAAGCTCGGCGCCCAGCAGCAGGGCGATGCGAGAGACCTACGGCTTCCACGTCGATTGGGCCGCGCCGATCATTGACATGTGACCAAATGGTCACCTAATCTCGTTGCTCATGGACGAGGTGTTCAAGGCGCTGGCCGACACGACCCGCCGGGACCTGCTCGATGAGCTGTTCCGGGTCGACGGTCAGACGCTGAGTGCATTGGAAGCCCGCTTCGACATCACCCGTTTCGGCGTCATGAAGCACCTCAAGGTGCTCGAGGACGCCGGTCTGGTGGTCACGCGCCGCCGCGGCCGCGAGAAGTTCCACTTCCTCAACCCCGTTCCGATCCGGCTCGTCCACGACCGATGGGTGAGCAAGTACTCCGAACCGTGGGTCGCCGGACTGAGCGACCTCAAGACCCGATTGGAGACTCCGATGGAGAAGATCTACGAGATCTACATACGCACGACGCCGGAGCGTCTGTGGGAAGCGATCACCGATCGCGAGACGCGAGCGAAGTTCCAGTTCGGCAACGAGATCGACAGTGACTGGACGCCGGGATCGCACTTCGTGATCACGAACCCCGGAGCGCCGGGAGTGGTCCTGGGGGAAGGTGAGAATCTCGAGATCGACCCACCACGCCGGCTGGTCCAGACGATGAACGCCCTCTGGGGCGACGACGTGAAGGCCGAAGGCACCTCCCGGATCACGTGGGAGATCGAGCAGGTCGCCGATTCGTGCTGTCTCACCGTCACTCACGACCGGTTGCGTGAAGGTGGGAACGATCAGATCTACGGCGGATGGCCGATGATGCTGTCCGGCTTGAAGACCTGGATCGAGACGGGCGACGTGCTCACCACGCCGGGGTCCTTGATGTACACCTGAGCGCGGCCCGGCGGCACCGCTCGGCCGCGGCTTCGCCCGATAGCGTGGCATCCGTGCACCCGATCTCGGCTCGCGGCCAGGTGGCGCCCTTCCAGGTGATGCGGGTGCTCGACGCAGCGGCCCGACGCAGGGCTTCCGGCCTCCCGACTTTCGACCTCTCGGCCGGTCAACCGGGAACGTCGGCACCCGCGCAAGTGCTCGAGGCCGCCCACGCCGCGCTCCACCACGAGCGGCTCGGGTACACGCCCGCCGCAGGAATCCCCCAACTGCGGGAGGGGATCGCCGGCCACTACGACGCGCGATACCACCTGTCGATCGATCCGGACGACGTGATCGTCACCACCGGCTCGTCGGGTGCGTTCCTCCTGGCCTTTCTGGCGTCGTTCGAACCGGGCGATCGGGTCGCCGTCGCCAGACCCGGCTATCCCGCCTATCGCAACCTGCTCGAGGTCCTCGGCTGCGAACTCGTGGAGTTGCCCGCCGGGCCGGATCAGGCGTTCACGGTCACGACCGACATGCTGGACGGGCTGCCCGATCCGCCTGCGGGGCTCGTCCTGGCGAGTCCGGCCAACCCGACCGGCACGCTCACCGACCCACGGAGCCTCGCCGCCGTCGTCGAGTGGTGCGCCCACCACGGCACGCGACTCGTGAGTGACGAGATCTACCACGGACTCGTCTACCGCGGAACGGCGGAGACGGCCTGGCGAAGCAGTCGCCAGAGCATCGTCGTGAACTCGTTCTCGAAGTACTTCTCCATGACGGGCTGGCGGCTGGGGTGGATGCTCGTGCCCGAGGAGCTCCGCGACCCGATCGACGCGCTGGCGTCGAACCTGGCCCTGTGCCCGCCGGCATTATCTCAGCATGCTGCGATCCGTGCCTTCGAGGCGTATGCCGAACTCGACGATCACGTGTCCAGGTACCAGCACAACCGTGATCTGCTGGTCACCGGGCTTCGGTCAGTCGGGCTGGACCGGCTCGCTCCGGCCGACGGAGCCTTCTACGTGTACGCGGACGTCTCGTCCCGCACCGACGACTCGGCCGTGCTCTGCCGCCGCGCCCTCGTCGAGGCGGGGGTGGCGTTTGCGCCGGGCATCGACTTCGACACGACCGACGGGCACCGCTGGGTTCGGATGTCGTTCGCCGGTGCGACGGACGAGATCGCCGGGGCCGTCGATGCGCTCGCCGCCTGGCTGCCGAGGCTCTGAGTCACCATCGCGCCGAGCCCGTGCGCCGGCGCGGTCAGAACGTGCCCTTCACCGCGTCTCCGAAGACGGCGGACTCACCGACGAGCACCTCACCCGGTGCCGCCATCATCCCGTCCAGTCTGGCGTTCGTCGCCGCCATGTGGGCCGCGCTCGCGTGCGCGGCGAGGGCCTCACGAGTCGTCCACCGCTCGACGAACACGATCTTGTCCGGATCGGTGAACTTCTGGACGGCGTAGGTGAGGCATCCGTCCTCCTCGTGCACGGTGGGGACGTTCTCCCCGATGATCGAGAGGACCTCGTCCATCCGTCCGGGCAGTGGCTGGACGATCGCGATCACGACGACGTCGGACATGGGAATCCTCTTCTGGGGTGGCTGAACGAGTGGGGTAACGGGACGGTGGCCGGCGAGTCAGAGCGTGGCGGCGTCGATGACGACGCGGTAACGCGCCTGGCTGGCGACGACCCGGTCGTAAGCGCCGTCGATGTCGGCTGCCGTGATGGTCTCGATCTGGGCTCCGAAGCCGTGTTCACCGCAGAAGTCGAGCATCTCCTGGGTCTCTGCCAGCCCACCGATGTTGGAGCCGGCCATGCTCCGGCGCATGCCGATGAGCGTGCCCGCCGAGTAGGTGTCGGGCTTCTCCGGGATGCCGACGTGCACGAGTGCACCGTCGAGGTCCACCAGCGACAACAGCGCGTCGATGTCGAGGTTGTCCGAGACCGTGTTGACGATCAGATCGAAGCTGTTCGCGAGGGTGTCGAAGGTCGCGGGGTCCGACGTTGCGTGGAAGTGCGCGGCCCCGAAGCGCAGACCGTCGTCGAGCTTGGACAGGCTGTGGCTCAGGACCGTGACCTCGGCACCCATGGCCGCCGCGATCTGCACACCCATGTGTCCCAGTCCGCCCATCCCGACGATCCCGACGCGGACGCCAGGCCCCGCCCCCCAATGGCTGAGCGGCGAGTACACCGTGATGCCGGCACAGAGCAGCGGTGCGGCGACGTCGAGCCCGAGCGAGTCCGGAATCGACAGGACGAAGTGCTCGTCCACCACGATGGACGAGCTGTAGCCGCCGTAGGTGACGTTGCCGTCGTAGTCGCGCGCGTTGTACGTCTCGACCGCGCCTCGCTGGCAGTACTGCTCGTTGCCGGCCAGGCAGTTCCGGCACTCGCGGCAGGAGTCGACGAGCACGCCCACCCCGACGCGGTCACCGACGGCGAACGTCGTGACCTCGGCGCCGACCGCTGCGACGGTGCCGGTGATCTCGTGCCCGGGGACCATCGGGAAGATCGACGGCCCCCATTCCTGCCGGGCCTGATGGATGTCGGAGTGGCAGATGCCGGCGTAGGCGATGTCGACGGTCACGTCGCGTGGGCCGGGCTCGCGCCGATCGACCGTGCCGCGACGGAACGCGCCGCTGGGCACGTCGACGAGCATCGCCCGGGCAGTGGTGCTGCTCACGTGGGGTTCTCCTCGGTCTGCCGTGAACACGGCGGGTTCTCGGGACTCGGTGGTGGCGTCGTCCCATCTCAGCGGGCCGACACCAGGGCCGCTCACATCATCGACTGCCGCTGCGGCGGTGTCGACGTCGGGTCCGCGGACTCAGCCCGGCCCGGTGCTGACGTGGTCGGCGAGCCAGGCCGTCAACGGCTGGAGCCGCTCGAAGGCGGCGTGGACACGTGCGACGGCGGCCGCCGAGTGCAGCCAGTCACCGTCGCCCAGTTCGTCGATCGCGGCCAGGGACCGATGCCGGAGCAGGTCGCCTCGTGGGTGGTCGGGTGGATACCCGCGGGGCACGCGCTTGAGCTGCTCGCCCTCGATCTCGAGTCCGGCCGCGCGGAGATCCTCCAGGATCGCCGCCAACTCCAGCCCGCTGGCCGGTGCGGCCACCGCCCGGCGGTAGCGATCGACCTGAGTGGAGTCGGCCCATCCCCATCTGCCGCCGATCCACAATCCGTCGAGGTCGAACCGCAGTCCCAGTTCGACGTTGCGATCGATCCTCACCATCCCCGCCTGGTGCTGCCACCACCAGGCGGTCTTGCCGTAGTGCCAGACGGAGAAGTCCTCGTACCGCTCGTCGACCTCGGCGATCGAGTCGAGCAGGTCCACCATCGGTTGCCGGACCAGCCGCTCACGGTCCCGACGGCAGCTCTCGCGGGTCTCCGTCGACGGCTCGCCCTCCAGCTGCAGCAGGACGTCGAACGCCTCGATCGGCCACCCGGTGAACTCACCCATGACGGGCGGCCTCGCGACGGCGATCGTCGAGATACGCGCGCTCGGCCACGTTGTCGGTCAGCTCGAGGGCACGCGCGTACGCAGCCGCCGCCTCATCTGCTCGGCCGGCCCGGCGCAGCAGGTCTGCCCGCACCGCATGGAACACGTGGTACTCCTCCAGCGCGAGGGGTTCGACCAGGCCCAGTGCGGCATCCGGGCCGTCGATCTCCGCGACTGCCACCGCGCGGTTCAGGGCGACGACCGCCGTCGGCGTGACGGCGAGGAGCTGGTCGTACAGCTGCCGGATCTGCCGCCAGTCGGTCGCATCCGCCGTCGGCGCCACGCTGTGCACGGCGTTGATCGCCGCTTGGATCTGATACGGCCCGGGGCGATCACGTTGCAGGCAACGCCGAACGAGTGACTGGCCCTCGGCGATGGCGGTCCGATCCCAGCGGCCACGGTCCTGATCGGCCAGCAGGACGAGCGATCCGTCGGTGGTCGTGCGGCTGGCCCGCCGGGAGCCGACCAGCAACATCAACGCCAACAACCCGAGCACCTCGGGCTCGTCCGGCATCAGCTCGGCCAGCAGCCGGGCGAGCCGCATCGCCTCGGCGCACAGGTCGTCGCGGACGAGGGCGGAACCGGAACTGGCCGCGTAGCCCTCGTTGAAGATGAGATAGAGGACGGCGAGCACCGCCGGGAGGCGGTCGGGAAGCTCCGCCTCCGACGGCACGCGGTACGGGATCGACGCGTCCCGGATCTTCCCCTTCGCTCGCACGATCCGCTGCGCCATCGTCGGCTCGGGGACGAGGAACGCGCGGCCGATCTCCGCCGTCGAGAGCCCGCCGAGCAGTCGCAGGGTCAGGGCCACCTGCGCCGGGAGCCCGAGCGCCGGATGGCAACACGTGAAGATCAGGCGGAGGCGGTCGTCACGCACCGGGCCCACCGCCATCGGCTCGTCCGACGCGTGCAGGAGCGCGGCCTGCGCGTGCCGGTCCTCCCGCGACGCCTCACGACGAAGCCTGTCGATCGCCTTCCGCCTGGCGGTGGTGATGATCCAGCCGGCTGGGCTCGGCGGCACCCCGTCGATCGGCCAGCGACCGACCGCTTCGACGAAGGCGTCCTGGACCGCCTCCTCGGCGACGTCGATGTCGCCGAACACCCGGACGAGCACGGCCACCGCCCGCCCGTACTCCGCACGGAACACGCCCTCGATCGAGCTCTGTGCCGGGCTTGGACAGCCGGTACAGACGTCGAGGACGGGCTGGCGGGGACGGTCGGCGGCACGGGCGTGGGTCAGTCCCCACTCTGAAACGGGCGCACCTCGATCGGGAGCCCGGTCGCTCGACCGAGCTTCGTGGCCCAGCCGAGGGCAGCGTCGAGATCGGGAGCGGTGATGATCGTGAGCCCGCCGAGGTGTTCCTTGCCTTCGGTGAAAGGGCCGTCGGTCATCGAGACGGTGCCGTTTCCGGGTCGCACGACGGTGGCGGTGCCGGCCGGGTGGAGGCCGTCGGCGAACACCCACGCGCCCGCCTCCCGGATCTCCTGGTCGACAGCGGCGACGTCGGACATCACCTTGGCGAGGACGTCGGGAGCCGGCGGGGACCGTCCGGCTGGTAGATGCTGAGCAGGTAGCGGGTCATGGTCATTCCTCCTGGGTATCGGCGCCGGCGTCGTGCCGGCTCTCACCCTCTACACGAACGACGCCGGCCGGAATCGACAGTTTCATCTCCAGGTACGGCTCCACCTGCCATTCGTCGCGGAGTCGGTCGTAGTCCCGACGTTGAGCGGCACGATCGACTGTGGGATCGCGCCAGGCCCGGATCATCACGTTCTTCGCCGTGTGCTCGGGCGCGACGAACTGCACGACGTCCGTCCGGTAGCCCTGGCTCGCGATGAGCGCGGTACGGAGCGCGTCGGTGAGGACGTCACCGAACCGCTCCCGCAGGATGCCCGGTCGCAGGAGTGCGGCGGCACTTCCCTCGTGTGGGCGAGCCTTCAGTTGACGCTGCAGGTGATGGTGACAACAGGGCGCGAGCAGGATGATCTCCGCCGAGTCGGTGAGTGCCCGGGCGGCGGCATCGTCGGTCGCGGTGTCGCACGCGTGCAGGGCGACGACGACCTGCGGACGCCAGGGGAGGCCGGCGTCGCCGATGTCGCCCTGATGAAAGGTCAGTCCCGCCCAGAGCGGGCCGAGTGTGCGTGCACGTTCGTCTGCCCGCGCGACCGCACCGGCGTCCCGGTCGATGCCCACGATCTCGCAGCGGGAGCCCCGGACCACGGTCACGTAGTGGTAGGTGGCGAACGTGAGGTAGGCGTTCCCGCTTCCCATGTCCGCGATCCGCACCGTCTCGCCGGTCGCGAGCATCGCGTCGAACGACGGCACCGAACTCAGGAGCCGCAGGAACTCGTTGACCTGACGCCACTTCCGCTGCTGGGTCGGCTTGATCGTCTTGTTCGAGGAGAGCCCGACGACATCCAGGAACGGCGCGTCCTCGGCCACCAGGGTGTGCTTGGCGCGGTCGTGCTGCAGGTCGGGCTGGCGGCCTTCCGGCGTGACCGTGACCAGTGTCTTGCCCCGCTTGGTGATCCGCGCCTCCGTGCGGTCGGTCGCCGTCTGCGCCGTCAGATGACGGAAGTCCGACAGGAGCGCCTGCACGAGCGGGTCCGCCGCAGACTCGGCGTTGGCGGTGAGGGACTTGTGATCGTCGTAGCGGGCGACGTTCAGCATGGTGCGACCCCTGACGAGCACCGGCCGGATCTCCACCCTGCGAAGGCCGCCCGGCGTGCGTGCGCCGGACAGCACGAGCCGTTCCAGCCCGGGGTCGGCCATCGCCGCGTTCGCGAGGTCGGCCATCACGTCGGTCTCGCGTGAATAGCTCGTGGCCACGTGCCGTCCTCGCCCGTCGGTCGGCCGCGGAGGGCCCACGGCGACGGGCCCAGGCTAGCTTCCCGTCCGTACCGCGCGCCGGCCAGAAGTGCGCAGTGGAGCGTCCGTCCCGCTGCGGCCCGCCTCGGTCCGGCCACGTCTGCCCGGCCGGGCCCTACGGCGGTTTGGGGCTTGCGATGACCTGACAAGGTCCGGAGGGTGCGGACGCGATGGGCACGGGCACGACTACGGGTGCTGAATCCGGACCCGATCGCGCATCCCGTGCTGCTCCCCATGAGCCCGCGGGGCTGACCCTCGCGCCGCGCCGAGCCCGGCGCTACGCTGACGCAGACCATGAAGACACGCCATCGCACCGTGATGACTCCATCCTCGTTTCGTGGCGCCACCGACGTCCTCCTCCTGGCTCGGCCAGGCGACGCCATCTCCGCCTACGGGCCGAGCGACGTCGCGGTCGCGGTGAACCGGTCCCGCATCGGCCTCGGCACCGTCGGCTGGATGGTGCACGCCGATGAGACGTTCGGATGCGTGAGCGGCCTGGCGATCTTCGACGGAAGGGCCAGCGACACGCCCGAGCACGAGTACGGCCGGCTCGGTGTCCTGGTCCACCCGCTGCCCCGCGAGTACTGGATCGACGGTGCGCGCATCCGACTGTCCGGTTGGGAGAAGTCGGCTCCGTTCGCCGGGCGTTCACGCCGATTCTCCGACGGGACGACCATCACGGCCGGCAATGCCCGGGTCCTGCGTGACCTGCTGGCCACGCCCGTCCGCGAGTGGCTCGATCTGCACACCGCGTCATGAGCGTGCTCATCCAGGCCATCGACGTCGATGCGGTGGACCCGATCTCGCAGGCGCGTTTCTGGCAGGGTGCGCTGGGCTGGCGGATCACACTCGAGACCGACGAGGAATGCGTCCTCGAACCGCCGGCCGGGTCACCGCAGGACGGCGTCTCACCCGACCTGCTGTTCCTCCGTGTGCCAGAGACCAAGGAGCTCAAGAACCGTCTGCACCTCGACCTCCGTCCGGACGACCAGGGCGACGAGGTCGAGCGCCTGATCGCCCTCGGAGCCAGCCCTGTCGACATCGGACAGGGCCGTACCAGCTGGGTCGTCCTCGCCGACCCCGAAGGCAACGAGTTCTGCGTTCTGCTGGCGCGATGATCAACGCCTCATCGAACTGAGCGCGCCCCGGGTGGACGTTCCGAGCCTGGCGAGCATCGAGACGCTCCTGACCTCGACCTACCGGGTGCCGATTCACATCTCCACCTCTCGCCGGGTCGGTCCGTGGGCCGTCATGATCTGCACCCTCGGATCCGACGGTCCGGCCGAGTCGGGGCGCGACGTGCCGGCATCGGTAGCGGTGAAGTGGCTGCGCGACGATCCGAGCGGCTTCAGGAACGACCCGCGACAGGTCGGAACGGAGTTCGCGGCGCTCGAGTTCCTGGCCGAGCTGGGCTTTCCGTACTCGCCACGACCGATCGCTGCCGATCTGACGACCCCGGTCGCTGGTCCTCGAGGACGTGTCACCTCGGGTGTCGTTGGCCGGACTCCTGCGTCGTCAGGGTGCTGACGCCAGCCTCGCGGAACTGCACGGATTCGCCGCCGCGATGGGCGCTCTCGGGGCGACGTACGCGCGGCACCTGTGCCCGCTTCACCGCTCGCCGCGACCGGTACGCCGGCGCCGAGTCGCTGCCGGGCGGATCGAGCGGCGTCGGTCCACGGTGGCCGCAGACGCTCGACCTGCTCGATCGGTTCGGACTCGCGGTGCCCGCCCGGGCGGAGCGGGAACTGAGCGAACTCGTGGCCGCACTCGAGGATCCGGGCCACTTCCTCGCGCTGAGCAACGGTGATGCCGAGCCGAACAACTTCCTCGTCGCCGACGGTACGGCGGGCCACTCGATCGACGGTCGGATCGTGGACTTCGAGTTCGCCGCCTTCGCCCACGCCCTGACGTCCGTCGCGTGGATCCACGTGCCTGGCCCCGAATGGCTCACGGTGGACCGTGCACGCGCAGCCGACCTCGAGGCGACCTATCGCCGGCAGCTGGTCGAGGCGATACCCGAAGCCTCCGAAGACCGGACGTTCGCCGAGGCGATGGCAGGAGCGTGTCTGGCGAAGGCGTTCGCACGTCTCAACCGGCTACCCGTTCTCGACGCCCGGCCCGAAGGCGAGTCCAGCCGGATACAGATGGTCGCCACCCTCGAATCGGCCATCCAGACGGCTCAGCGCCACCACGTCTACCCGAGGCTGAGCGAGTGGGCCGAACGGGTGGCGGGCTGGCTGCGCGGTCGCTGGCCGGACGCCGACGTCGATCTCGCGGCCATGCGTCCGTACACCCCGAGGAACATCTGACCCGGCCACGAGAGCCGGTCTCCACGCGCGACCGCTCGCGCCGGGTTCATCCAAAACGGACGATTCGCTTTCCGTCAGCTGTGCGAGTCTGGAGAGGCACCGCACTCGACGGCGACGACGTCACCGGACGTCGCCGGAGGCACTCGGATGAACCGGAGCAGTCATGGCATCTCGAAGCAGCAATCCCCACCCGAACGTCGAGGATCGCCGCGATGTCGGCGAGCAGGCCCGCGAGAAGACGCCGCTGCCCGATCAGGCCGACTGGCATGTGGTCGACGATCGGCCCGACCCGGTACGATCTGCTGCTCGACCAGGACAAGGCCCGTGAGCCCGACCTCGTCCCCGTGCGTCACGGGCGCATGCTCGTGTCACCGTTCACGTTCTATCGCGGTTCAGCGACCATCATGGCCACCGACCTGGCCGGCACGCCGACGGCGGGCCTCGACGTCCAGCTCTGCGGTGACGCCCACCTGTCCAACTTCGGCGCGTTCGCGTCGCCCGAACGCCATCTGGTGTTCAGCTTGAACGACTTCGACGAGACGCTGCCCGGGCCGTTCGAGTACGACGTGAAGCGGATGGTCGCGAGCTTCGTCATCGCAGCCCAGAACAACAAGTTCAGCCCCGGCGAGGCTCGAAGTGCCGCGATCGAAGCCGGCCGCACCTATCGATCGGCGATGGCGGAGTTCGCCGCCATGCCGACGTTGAACATCTGGTACGCGCACATGACCGAGGCCGACGTCGAGGACTCGATGAAGCGGCTCGAGGAGCAGAGCAAGGCGCGCGAGAAGAAGGCCAAGCGAAAGGGCGCGACCGACACCGTCGACCGCGACAAGGCCGAGGCCACGGCGATCGCCAGGGCAGTCAAGACGGCCACCAAGACCATTCGCAAGGCGCACACACGCGACAGCGTGCAGGCCCTGTCACAGCTCTCCGAGGTCGTGGACGGCCGCCACCGCATCGTCAGCAACCCACCGACCCTGGTGCCGTTGCGAGACATCTCCTCGACGTACGACATCGACGCGGAACAGGCCGAGGAGCTCGTGCGCGGCCAGTTCACCGCCTACCGCAAGACCCTGCCCGATGATCGTCGGATCCTCCTGGACCGGTTCGAGATCGTCGACATGGCTCGCAAGGTCGTGGGCGTGGGAAGTGTCGGAACCCGGGCGTTCATCCTGTTGATGCAGGGCCGCGATGCCCAGGACCCGTTCTTCCTGCAGGTCAAGGAGGCGACGGCGTCGGTCTATGAGTCGCATCTGGCCAAGAGCGAGTACAAGACGTCCGGCGAACGTGTCGTGCGGGGCCAGCGGATGATGCAGGCCACGTCGGACATCTTCCTCGGCTGGACGAAGGGGATCCGTGAGAACCGCTACTACTACTGGCGCCAGTTGCGTGACATGAAGGGTTCCGCGGTGATCGAGAAGATGTCGCCGATCGGCCTCTCCTTCTACGCGCGCATGTGCGGATGGTCGCTGGCCCGGGCACATGCGCGCTCCGGCGACCCGATCGCGATCAGCGCCTACCTCGGCGCCGACGACGGCTTCGAGAACGCGGTGGCAGATTTCGCCCACTCCTATGCGGCCCAGAACGAGCGGGACTACAAGGAATTCGCGGCCGGCGTGAACAGCGGCCGGGTGAGCGTCATCAGCGGTGTCTGACGACGCGTCGTCCCTGTCACCTGCCCATGGTGGTCGTCATGCCCGCACGCTGCAGATCGCCGAGGCGATCCTGCTCGCCATGGTGACCCTGACGGCCGCCTGGTCGGGCTTCGCCGCCGCGCAGTGGGGCACCGAGTCGCGGCTTCAACTCGCGGCGGCGTCGAGTGCCCGGACCGAGGCGAACCGGGCGGCGTACGAGGCGGAAGGTCTGCGCAACTTCGACTCCTCGACCTTCAACGCCTGGTTCGTCGCCTACACCCTCGGCAACAGCGAGAAGATGGCGGAGGCCGAACGCCGATTCCGACCGGTGTTCGAGACGGCGTTCCGGGCGTGGATCACCACCAAGCCGGCCACCAACCCGAATGCGGCTCCGGGGCCGACGTACATGCCGCAGTACCGGCTGCCCGAGACCGACAAGGCCGCCGCGCTCGACGCCTCCGCTGATGCGCACTCGGTCGCGGGGGAGCGCGCGGGAATCATCGGCGACAAGTTCGTGCGGGTGACGGTCGTGCTCGCCGGCGTGCTGTTCCTGGTCGGGATCGGCAGCACGTTCTCGATCGCGGGCGTTCGCTACGCGCTGCTGGGCGTCGGTGTCGTCCTGCTCGTGGCGGCGATCGTGCTGATCGCGCTCCAGCCCGGACCGCCGGGCTCGAACGCGTCGGTGGCGATGTCGGCGGCCCGGGCAGCGCCCCTCAGGTAGCTGCCGCCGTCGATGCCGGCTGGGTCGCCGGTGGCCCGGCTGCCGCTCGGTCCACCACGGGATCTGGAACCTTCGGCAACCACTGACCCACGACGTACGCCACGACGACGGCCACGATGGCGAGCGGCATCACGGCATAACCGTCCTCGGAGAGGAGCACCGTCGCCAGGAGCACCGCAGTGAAGGGCAGCTTCAGCATCGATGCGCACATCGCCCCGATACCCATGCCGACTGCCGGCACCAGCGACATCCCCGGCAGGTTCGCCGTCATGACGCCCAGCGCCGCTCCGATGAACATGCTGGGAAACACCGGCCCTCCACGGAACGCGCCGAGCGACAAGGCGTAGGCGAGGCTCTTCGTCACGACGAGCAGCACGAGGGCCGCGATCGACCACGTGGATGCCTGGGAGACCAGGCCGGGCAGGGCCGACTGCCCAGAGAAGAGAACCTCGTCGGTGCCCTTGTCGGTGACCTGGGCGAACAGAATGGCGAGCGCACCGACGAGCAGGCCCAGGGCGACCGTGACGGGAATGCGGTGAGCGTGCACGGCCGGGCGCACCACCCGCGCCAGCCAGTAGATCCCCCACGACAACACGGGTGCGACCAGCCCGAACACGATGGCCCACCCGAACATCGCTCCGGTCGGCGTGGTGAACGGAGGCAGGTCGGGAAGCGCCAGCGAGAATGTCCCCAGACCGGTGACCGAGTCGAGGCCGACGAACACCAGCGAGCCGATCCCTGCGGCCAGCAGCCCGGGCAACAGCGACACCGCGAGCATCGCACCACCGAGACCGGCGGCCTCCAGGAGCAGGAATGCCCCGAGGAGCGGAGATCCGAGGAGAGTGCTGATCGCGGCGAAGCTGCCTGCCGCGGCGATCAGGGCTATCGCATTCGGTGCGGCATTGCGTCGCAGCGCACGCACCGCCAATCCACCGAGCCCACCGCCGATCGCGATCAGGGGCGCCTCGGGCCCGATCACCGCACCGAGGCTCAGACCGGCGAGTGCCGCGAGGAACACTCCGGGGAGTTCGATGGGCAACGGCGCGCCGCCGGTCTTGAACCCCTCGGACGGGGAGTGGCCGGAGTTGCCCGGCAGATATCGGATGCAGCAGGCGACGAGGAACCCGCACACCGCGAGCAACGGCAGCGGCCACCAGGCCGGCACCGCGTCGAATCCGAGGTGAGCGGGCAGGTCGGTGTACAGATAGCCCTGCAACCAGTCCGCCAGGGCGAGGAACCCGTACGCGACAGCGGCGATCGGCACCCCGATCAGCGCCGCCAGGACGAGCGCGACCACGTAGGCGCGCGACCGCACCAGCGCCAGCGGATCAGGCGGTGGGCTCGATGGGGCCGGCTGGTCGGGTGTGGGCACAGGTCGGCTCCCTCGAGCTGGACGGCGGTCTCGCCGGTGACGTCGCCAGGCTATTCAGTCCTGCGCGGCTTGACGAACCGTCGACGGCCGTCACTCCCCACGCGGCGGACCGTCCGTGTCCAGCGTGATGGGCCGTTCGAGTGCGCCCCTACTGGGCCGACCCGTTCTTCCAGGCGTTCGCGCCGGCCGTTGCACCGGCCATGGTCGCCGAGCGAACCTGGTCGAAGTAGTGCCGGGCGACGTCGGTCGGTGGTACGTCGCGCTGGTTGACCCAGCTTCTTCGTGGCGGAGAGCACGGCGCCGGCCGCGAGTGCGAGGCCGCTCAGCGCGATGAAACCACCCACTCCGACGAGCACGAGCCCACCGACCACCACCTTCGTGTTGATCGACGAGGTCAAGGCGACATTTCCATCTTTCGACATGGCATCTCCTAGTCAGCAGTGCTTCGAGCATGGACCACCGCAGGTCACGTGATCATCATGCCGCGCGGATGAGATCGGCGGGGTGGAAAGCGGCGAGAGATCCCGCCGGGTTCACTGGGTCTCGTAACGCCGGCGTTCCACCGCCAGCGGGATCCCGTCGAGCGTCCCGGCCTTCAACTCGTCGGGGACCTCGGCGTCGGGATCGACGTAGACCTCCAGGACCGGTCTACCGTCGGCCAGCTTCACCATCAATCCGCTCACTCCGGGTAGCCGGAGGATCGACTCTTCGTGAGCTGCCTGGACCGCTCGGGCATCCTCGTAGGTCGCGTTCATGGTCTGAGTCTCGACCCGGTTCACCGGATTGGCCAGGGTCATCACCTGATCGACCGCCTGCGCGTATCAGACGTGTCGTCGAGCACCTCTCTCGTGGTTATCCGGTGGTCCACACGGGACCGTCGTGTCCAGAGGAAGGAATCGGACAATGGCGTCCACAAAGGACCTGCTTGCCATCAAGGAGGCAGTCGAGGAGCGTTACCTGGCTCAGCCCGGGGTCACCGGCATCGACGTCGGCTACAAGTACGTCGGCGGTGTCAAGACCGATGAGGTGGCGATCCGGGTACACGTGGCCAAGAAGGCCAAGAGCGTCCCCAAAGCCCAGCTGGTGCCGGCCGAGATCGACGGCGCACCCACCGACGTGCTCGAGCGCACGTACGAGCTCCAGGTTGCGCAAGAGCAGGTCGGCGTCGGCCTGCTGGCGGACACGACGCACTACACCACCCTCGAAGGCGGCATCAGCATGGGCCCGAGCCGCGCGATCGGCGGGTTCATCTTCGCGGGCACTCTCGGTGCCATCGTGATCGACAACGTGTCCGGCCAACGGGCTGCGCTGACGAACTTCCACGTGGCCTGCGTGGACTCCGGATGGAGCGTCGGAGACCGCCAGGTCCAGCCGAGCCGCATCGACACCGGCACCGTCCCGACCGACGAGTTCGGCGCGATCCTGCGGGCCACGTTGTCGAGCGCGGTCGACGGATGTGTCGTGTCGATCGACTCCGGCCGCACGAGCTCGGGCGACATCGTGGACATCGGCAACGTGCGAGGGACGACCGCCGCCACCCTCGGCGCGGTCGTGCGCAAGCGCGGTCGAACCACCGGACTCACGCACGGCAGCGTCGACGGACTCGGCGTCAGCGTGAACATCGACTACGGCGACGGGCTCGGCGTGCACACGCTGACGAACCAGATCAGCATCGACACGGACACGACGCAGAACCCCTTGTTCTCCGACCACGGCGACTCCGGTTCGGTCGTCGTCGACTCCAGCGGATTCGTCATCGGCCTGTTGTTCGCAGGCGGGGGCACCAACACGCTGGCCAACCCGATCGCATCGGCGCTGTCCGAGCTCAACGTGTCGATGCTGACCGGCAAGACGCTCATCAAGGACATCAAGGACGGCCGCAAGGACTTCATCAAGGACAAGGAACTGCGGAAGGAACTGATCAAGGACAAGGAGCTCCGCAAGGAGCTCATCAAGGACAAGGAGCTCCGGAAGGAGATCCTCCCGGACAACAAGGGCCTCAAGGACCTCGTCGACAACCCGAACAAGCGGATCGGCGACAACCTCCCGATCCCGACGCCGGGTGACCCGCCGTTCGAGGAGTTCCCCGGAGGTGGGCTGCCGGGCGGTGGCCTCCCTGGCGGGGGGCTGCCTGGCGGTGGCCTGCCGGGCGGTGGCTTCCGCGGAGGTCGCAACGCGAGCATGGACGCCCGGATGGCCGCTCTGGAGGAGAAGCTCAGCACATTGACGAGCTTCATCACGGGCGACCTGCGTCCGGACCTGTCTCAGTCCGCGTTTTCCGGCGAGCAGGACATGAGTGGAGCCGACGTGGCCCAGTTGCGTGCGGAGATCGAGCAGCAGATCGCTGACTCAGTGGCAGCCAAGGCGGAACTGGACACACCGGCCGGGTGAGTTCTGGGGTGGGCCGTGTCGGCACCGACCGCCACGGCCCACCCGCCCGCCCGCTGTGCACGTGCCGCGACCGGCCGCCTGTCCCATTCCGAGGAGCCCCGATGTTGCTGGTTCTCTGCTCCATCGCCGACGACGACGCGCTGTGCTTCGCAGACCGGAGCCGGCGCGCCGGCGTCCCGGTCACCGTCGTGACCGGTGAACTCCTCGCCTTCGCCCGACGACGATCGCATCGCCTCGGTCGGGCCGGGGTGCACTCCAGCATCGAGCTGGGTGACGGAACCGTCCTCAGTGACCTGACGTTGACCGGCGTGCTCAACCGCCTGGTAGAGCCGCCGGCGGCGGCCTGGGAGCACGCCGCAGTCGGCGAACGCGCCTACGCGATGGCCGAGTTGCACGCGTTCGCGTTGAGCTGGCTGACATCGCTTCCGTGCCCCGTTCGCAACCGCCCCGACCCGAGCTACCTCGCGGGTCCGGCGCCGCACCCGCTCCTCGCGTTGGCGGCCGCACGCTCCGTCGGTCTCCGCACGGTGCCGATCCGGCTCGACACGTCGACGGCCGGCGCGGGATACGACGGCACGGCATCGGCCATCCGCCGCACCCCTGAGGCCGATCTCGGCGCGGGTGGGCAGCCGGTCCACGTGGTGTGCCTCGACGGTGCACCGATCGCCCCGGGTTGGATCCCCGGGGAGGTCGCCGAGCGGATCCGGCAGCTCGGGCCGCTGATCGGCACGAGCGAAGCGTTGGTGGGTCTCGACTTCACCGTGGACGTCGACCGACCGGCCGATCCGGCGGCGTGGTGTTTCGCCGGTCTGGCCCCGCTGGCGCGGCTGCGGGTCGGTGGACCACGACTCCTGTCCACCCTCCGGGAGACGCTGGCGGCAGGCTCGGCGTCCGGGATCGTTCGAGCCGGTGAGGTGGCGGTATGACCGTTCTGCTGTGGGGCGTGCCGACGGAGTCCCCGGTCGCGTTGGTGGCCGAGGAGTTCGAGGCGCTCGCCGCCGATGTGGTCGTCCTCCATCCGAGTCAGGCAGCGGCACAAGACGTCGTCCTCGACCTCACCGACGACGACACCGGGCCGTCGGCACTCGGCGGTGAGATCCGCGCAGGATCCCGCCGGGTGGCACTCGACGAGATCACCGGCGTGTACCTCCGTCCGATCGAGCCGGAACTCGTTCCGGCGCTCGCGGCGATGCCGGTCGGCGCGCCCGAACGGTTGCACGCGCGGCGCGTCCACGAGGGCCTCACCGCCTACACCGAACTCGCAGGTGCGCTGAACGGGACCCGGGTCGCGAACCGGCTCTCGGCGATGGCGTCCAACATGTCGAAACCGTTGCAGGCACAGGCCGTTCTGGCCCACGGCTTCGACACGCCGGAAACTCTCGTCACCGATGATCGGGACGAGGCGCTCGCGTTCGCGGAGGGATTCGCGAGCGTGGTCTACAAGTCGACGAGCGGGATTCGATCGATCGTCACGGCATTCGACCCGGCGAGCGACGGCGAACGACTCGACCGATTGCGCTGGTGTCCGGTCCAGTTCCAGGAGCGGGTGATGGGTCGCGACGTCCGGGTGCACGTCGTCGGCAACGACGTGTTCGCCGCCATCGTGGAGTCCGACGCGCTCGACTACCGGTACGCACGGTCCCAGGTCGGCACGGACGCGACACTTCGTGCCTTCGAGCTCGACGACGACATCGCCGGTCGCTGCGTGTCGCTCGCCACCGACCTGAACCTGCCGTTTGCCGGGGTGGACCTCAAGTTGGCGGACGACGGGCGCGTCGTCTGCTTCGAGGTCAATCCGTCACCCGGGTTCACGTGGTACCAGCAGGAGGCCGGCCTTCCGATCGCCCGCGCAGTGGCCCGGTGGCTGCTCGGCTGAGATCATCCAGCGAGGTAGCCACCGGGCACGTGCGACCGGCCATTTCGTCAGTGACGGTGTCGGGCTCCGTTGCCCGGCGACCTCCTCGATCGTGTCGCGAGGTCGCGTCCACGGCCATACGCAATTCGTCGGATGCCCGTCGTCGGTGAGCGCCCGAGTTCGCTGCCGACATCGCGAGATCCGCCTTGTCAGGCGTAGAGCCCGGCCGCCGCCAGTGCCTGGGTCCGGTTCGTCGCCCCGAGCTTGGTGTAGATGTTCGCCAGATGGGTGCGGGTCGTGCCCTCGGAGATCGTCAACGTCCTGGCGATCTGTCGGTTGGTCGAACCGGCCGCGACGAGCCTGAGGATCTCCAGCTGCCTCGGCGTCAGCTCGACGGCGGCCGCTAGCCGCTTCCTGAGATGGCTGGTGTGGAGCTCCGCGACGTGTGCGCGCACCAGGGTCAACAGGTCGATGTCGCGCTCGGAGAACTTCGGGCCGTCACTGCGGAACAGCAGCAGCCGATGATCGTCGGTGTCATGCGATGGCAACGGCACCAGCACTTCGTCAGCCCACCCCTTCTGGCCCATGAACTCGCACATCAGCCTGCCGCCGTCCGGCCCCGGCGGTGGGTCGTACTGCGACCACAAGATGTGCGTGTCGCCGGTGCGTTGAGGGTGGCTGCACGTGGAATCCCAGAATCCGGACCAGAAGATCGCCATCAACGTCGCATCCGTGTCCGCCTCCACGACCGCAGTGGCTTGCCACGAGACCGTCCGCTCGGCGTAGTTCATGACCTGCAGACTGAGTTGGTCGCAGGGGATCAACCGGGCGATCTCGTCGAGCACCTGCTGTGCGATGTAGTCCGACGTACCTGGTTGGACCGACGGATCGAACGCATCGCGGAGCAGTCGCAGATCACGTGCGCTGAGTCCGTCCACGGCGTTCGCCTCCACCGCTGAGACTAGAAGCCGTTGGGCGTCGCCGCCAGCCCTCGTATCGTCTAGTCGAACGCCATCCACGTGCGCCCGTCGATGAGTTCGCGAGCGGCGTCCAGATGCCCGGCATGGCAGGCCGTCTCCGTGATGACGTGCAGGACGATCGCGCGGAGATCGGCCATCCGCCAGTCCGGCCAGATCTCGTCCGGCCAGGCGACCGGCGGAGTGTCCAGCGATGTCGTAGCGATGACCTCGTTCGCGACGACGATGCCGCGGCGGTACCGGTCGAACACCGCGGCTGACGTGATCCCGGCGGGGAGTGCCCATCCGTCGTCGGCGTCGCCTTCCGGTCGCCCCGCTGAGGCGTCGCCGGACACCACGCGCTGGAACCAGAACTCCTCGACGTCGAGGGTCAGGTGCCGAACGAGCCCCAGACAACTCCAACCGGTCGGGAGTACCGGTCGATGGAGGTCCTCGTCCGTGAGCCCGTCGAGGATCCCCAGTACGTGAGTGCGCTGGCTGTCCAGCGACGATGTCAGTGCGGCCTTGTCCCGATCCATGGCGCGATCGTCGCACGCCGGCGAGCACGGCATCGGTCGGGTCGGCGAACGTCGGCGAGGGCGTCGGCCACAGGCGGCCGTCGCACGCCAACCGGCGGGTGCGTCTGGACGACGGGACCGTGGGCCGGCTCAGCGATCCCCGTGACCGGACAGGCTCACGCCCAGTACCGGAATATCCTTCGGCCACGTCGGCGGAATCGATGTCGTCGAGGTTGCACGCGACCGCGATCGTCGTGCGGCGATCCGGGCTCACTCGAAGCGTCGCCCGAAAGCCCGCGATCCCCGCCGTCGTGCAGCAGAGTCCGGTCGGACGTGACGATGATTCCCGCTCCGTGAGGGGTAGCGATCGGGATCCCTCGAGAACCCCGACCGGTCACCGAGGTTCATCGGCACCGCGGCCCGGACCTGCTCGGCCAGCCCGATCGACCGCCCAACGCTCCGGTGCGATAGTTGTCGGCCCAGCGCGACGAGTGCTTCGGCTGTCGTTTGGACGCCGCTGGGTCCGACGAACTCCCAGTGCGACTCGGCGCGTTCGAATCCGGCCTCAGCCTTCCGATACGGATCGCCTTCCCAGCGATCTCACCGACGGAGTCGACGACCATCGGCAGGTGGAGCGGGCCGAACACCGTTCGCTCGAACGAACGCAGGCAGCGGCTGGCCCGACACATGGTGCACGATCTCGGCGAGCAGCAGGTAGTTGGAGTTCGAGTACTCCCAGACGGTGCCCGGCTTGCTCGCGAGTTCGGTGACGTCGTCCAGAACACGCAAGGCCTGTTCGTTGGTCACTCGATCCGACTCCCGATGTTGTGCTGGACGAGTAGTTGGACGTAATCCGGGATCGCGCTCGTGTGGTGCATCAACTGCTCGAGCGTCACGGTCCTCGCCCACTTCGGCAGGCCGTGGACGTGAGCTCCGACGCGATCGTCGAGTGAGAGTTTGACGTCGGCCTGCAGCATCAGGACGCCAGTGCCGTGAACTGCTTCGACACCGACCCGATGTCGAAGACGGTGGCCGGCGTGATCGGCTTCTCGGTGGCGAGGTCAGCGATCCCGCGCACGCCCTGCCAGACCACTGTGCCCTCGACACCGACCGCTGCCGAGCAGCCGGGTTCATTTGCTGGGATGCGACTGTCGAGGGCAGCCTGGCTCTTTGCCGCCCGATCGGAGACGCGAGCTTGCGCTGAGGCGTCGGCTCGACCTTCGGCGCGCTTCTCGTTCGTGCAGCCGGCGAGACCCACGAGGACGGCGAGGACGACCACGAGGTGTCGTGCGCGCCGGGACACGGGCACCTCCTGATCGGTCTGGCTTGGTCGCGGACACGGCCCACCACTGCGCGGCGGCCGACGACGCTCCAGCCAGGGTCGTGCCGGAGATCACCGGTCGGCGATACGCGAAAGTGCGTAGTCGACCTCCCAGGAGGCCGGGAGCACTGGACGAATTACGTATGTCTGCGCCCCGATGCGCGCGACATGATCGCCAGAAGGTTGTGTCACCACTTGCGGAGGCCGTCATGCATCAACGTCGAAACCTCGTCCTGCTCACGGCCGCTGTCGCGGCGCTCGTCATACCGACGGCCGCGGTCGCCGCGGCACCATCGGGCGCTGGTGGAACCGCGCACCGGGGCGATCAGTCGGTCATGCGGACGGTCTCGGTCACGGCGCCACACCAAGCCGGCACGAATGCAGTGGTGACCTGGAACGCGAACGCGGCTGATGCTGCGGTGGCCGGTTGCCTGGCTCCCACCGACAATCCGCTGCACGAGTCGCGGATGTACGCGATGATGCACATCGCCATCCATGATGCGCTCAACGCCATCCGCCGCCGTGCCGATCCGTACGCTTACCGGGGCCGTGACCTGGGGGCGTCACCAGAGGCCGCGACCGCAGCCGCGGCGCGGACGGTGCTCGTCAACGCGCTGGCGGAGTTGACACCTCCGTTCTCCGCTTGCAGTGCGACCGCTATCGCTGGTGTCGAGGCTGACTACACAGCCGCGTTGGCAGACATTCCAGACGGCGCGGCCAAGATGGACGGCATCACGCTCGGCCGCGAGTCCGCGTACACGATCCTGGCCAAGCGCGCGAACGACGGCTCGGACACCAGGCTTGTGGTGACCGACTACCCGCAAGGTGACCAACCAGGTGAGTACCGGATCACGCCGGGCAACTCGTTCGTCTTCGCACCCGAGTGGGGCACGGTGGAACCATTCGTCAAGCACAGCAACCGGTTCCAAATCGAGCCTCCGTACGAACTCGGTTCGGCGGCCTACGCCCGCGACCTGAACGAGGTGAAGCGGCTGGGCGGAGACGGGATCACCACACCCAGCGCGCGCACGGCTTCCGAGACGGAGATCGCGAGGTTCTGGGTCGAGAGCTCACCACTGATGTGGAACCGGATCGCCCGTCAGCTCGCTGCCACACAGCACCTCGACCTGTGGGAGAGCGCGCGCATGTTCGGTCTCCTCGACATGGCCCTGACCGACGGGTACATCGCCACATTCGAGAAGAAGTACTCGATCCTCTTCTGGCGGCCCGTGACCGCGATTCGGCTGGCAGGAACCGACGGGAACGGGGCAACCTCGGAAGACCGGAACTGGTCCCCTCTTGTCACCACGCCTCCCATTCCCGACTACGACTCAGGTCACAGCGTCGAAGGTGGCGCTGCCGAGGCTGCGCTGCGAGGCTTCTTCGGGACGGATCACATGACGTTCTCGACCTGCAGCTACACGCTCCCCGCCGGAAGCAGGTGCACGGACAGTTCGCCGGTGTTGCGAGGCTTCACGAGCTTTTCCCAGGCGTCGGCCGAGAACGCCCGATCGCGAGTCCTGGTCGGTTTCCACTTCACGCATGCCACCACGGTGGGCATCCAGCACGGTCGTCAGGTCGGCGACCTGACCGTGCGGCACTATCTGCGGGTTCACCACGGTCGGCGTTGACGGGGCCGAATCACCCGCGGGAATACGCGAAAATGCGAAGTCCTGTCAGCGACCGTCACTCCAGTCGACGGCGTCGAACTGCCGCCGGAGCCGGCCTCCCTGCGCCGGGTTCACGGACTCGATCCAACCCACCCGGCCGTCGAGATGGGCCCGAAGGCGAGGTGTGCGGCTCGGTTGGCTGCCGAAGCGGGTCGAGTTCTCGCTTTCGGCGCCACCACGGCGCGATTGTGCCCCATCGGCAGCTCGGACACGAGCGGATCGAGGACCCGATGTCACCGTTCGGCTACCGCGATCGAGCCCCAGCCACGGTCGTGTACGCGTACTGCCCGCACTGCCGGGGCGCGCTCGTCGACGACGTCGATCCGATCGCCGACAGAGTTCGTCCGACCTGTGCACCGTGCGGCTGGATCTACTACCCGGCGAATCCGACGGGTGCATTGATCGTCGCCGAGCGGGCCGGGATCGGATTCTCGTCATAACCCCACCGGATGCTCACGCGGGCAGAAGTGCGTTGCCCGGTGGGATAGTCGAGTACGGGGAGACGCCGGAGGAGGCGGCGGTGCGGGAGAGGTTCGAGGAGACCGGGCTGGTCGTCGGCCAGCGGGTCGACGTCATTCGATTCCAGGTCAAGGGCCGTTCGGGCCGATGCTGCACTTCGGATTCCGTGGTCTCGTGGTCGGCGGTGTGCTCCGAGAAGGCGACGAGGGCCCTCCGCGGTGGGTCGATCGACGGCACCTGCGCGAGGCGATCGCGCCAGACCGGGAAGGGAGCCGCCGTGTCGTCAACGCGTATCCGACTAGCGGTGACCATCAGACCGGCGGCGCCACCACCGCACCCTCGATGCGGTGGTGATTCAACGCGTCGGCGACGAATCCTTCGGCCTTCATCTCCTCGACGAAACCGGCCAGCAGTGCCCTCGCGGCTTCCCCTCGACTGGCGGGTGTTCCCATCGCCTGCTCGATGACCATGAACCGTCCGGGCAACACGCGTAGACCTGGTTCACGTCGTGCCTCCATCTCGAGTACCTGACGGATTCCGGCCGCGACCTCGGCATCGCCGGTTCGGACGGCCTCGAGTGCGGCCGCGGCGCCGGTCAACCGAACGATCTCGGCCGAGACGAGCTCGCGGGTGAGGAACAGGTCGTAGGCACTGCCCGAGCCGACGGAGATCCGCAGCCCCGTCCTGTCGATCTGCTGGTTGTCCGTCAGCGCCGATGAATCCGGCACGACGTAGCTGCCTTCGATCAGCACGTACGGGGCGGTGAACAGCAAGCCGTCGCCGCGGGCCGGGTCGATCGCGAAGAAGCCGATGTCGGCCTTCTCCGCGCGAACGGCATCGACCGACGCGGCCGCGCTCTCGAAGACCACGAGTTCGACCGGAACACCGAGCCGCCGCGCGAACTCGTGGGCGAGATCGACGGACACCCCCACCGGATCGTCACCGGGCGCGGCGCGGTTCGCGAGGATCGGGTTGCCCACGTTGATCGAGGCGCGAAGCGTCCCGCCCGGTGCGAATGCCGACACGAGTTCGGGAGTGATCGGTGACGGCAGATGCTCTCGCGCGGACATGGGCCGCGAGCTTAGCGAAAAGCATGATGGTCGTCGGCGCCGATGTCCGAGCGGTCTGGCGGCTCGGCGCTCGTTCTGCGCGCTCTGACCTCGGCTACTCCAGACCGGCCGAGCTGCCCGCGCGCCTCGTCCTGAAGTGCTCCCAGGACACGAGTGCGACACGGGTTCCGGAGACCGGGCGAGAGGTCGCCTTCTACAACGAGATCGCGGCCACATGGGTGCCGGCCCGGCCGTGGCCTGTGACGACGTGGTGTATTCGGCAGCCGCCGGTCGCCTGCACGTGCTGATGGACGACCTGAGCGGCACGCACTACGCGCAGGCCGCATCGCATGTGCCACCGACCCAGCCCGAGTGCTTCGGCATCGTCGACGCGCTCGCCCGACTGCATGCCTTCTGGTGGGGTCGCCCGCCGTTCGACGTCGCCGGTTCACACGTCGTCGACGATGCCGAGATCGGCGCGCGCGTGCTCGAGAACAGCCGCCGGATGGAGGCGTTCGCGACCATGCTGGGCGACCGGCTCTCGGCGAATCGGCGAGCGATCATCCGCACTGTCCTGGCGGGCATGCCACGGTTGTCCGCCGCCTGTCCTGCCCGTTCGGCATGTCGGTCGTGCACTCCGACGTTCACGTCGGCAACCTCCTCTATCCGCGCGAGCCAGCCGCGCACGCGGTCGCGATCATCGATTGGCAGACCTGGAACGTCGATCTCGCCGTGCGGGACCTGGCGCAGATGATGGCGTACTTCTGGTTCCCGAGCACCGCGGCCAGCACGAGGTCCCGCTTCTGCGCCGTTACCACCGGGGCCTGCAAGCGCTCGGGATCGAGAACTACACCTGGGAGGCGATGTTCGACGACTACCGCCTGTGTGTCATTCGCCTGCTGTTCCATCCGGCCCGGCAGTGGCAGAACGACGAGGGCGCCAGCAAGGCATGGTTCCACTTCGAAACGGATCATGCTCGCGTATCACGATCTTCACTGCGAGGAACTGCTCGGTACCTGACCAGGCCGCTCCGGATCGTGTCGAAACGGCCCGCCGTCGGATGGAATCATCAGCGACCAGGTCCTACATTGACCCGTGGTCTCCCCATCAGCCGTGTCGGTCCGGATCGCCATCGCGCGTCGGGCGGCTGAGGCGTACCGGGCCAATCCGCACGTCGCCGCCGTGCTGATCGCGGGATCCGTCGCCCGCGGGCTCGCCGACGAGTTCTCCGACATCGAACTGGACGTGTACTGGGCGACGCCGCCGACCGACGGCGAACGTGTCGCAGCGGTCGAGGGCGCGGGATGGACTCGGGTGTACGCCGAGGTGGACGAGGTCGAGTGGGCCGATGGTTACGCGATCGACGGCGTCAAGATCGATACCAGTGCGTTCCTCACGTCGACGATCGACACCTATCTCGACGCGGCCCTCGAGCGCTCGGACACCGACGCCGAGCTCCAGGTGCGGATCAGTGCGCTACGACAAGGGATCGTGTTGCACGGATCCCCGTTGATCGACAGCTGGCGAGCCCGGTGTACCGACTATCCGGCCGGCCTGGCGCACGCGATGGTCCGGCAGGGACTCGACCTGCGCCCGCGCCATCGACTCGCGATGTTGGCTGCCCGCCACGATGTTCTGCTCCTCCACCGGGATCTCGTCGACAATGTCCAGGGCATCCTGGACGCCCTGTTCGGCCTCAATCGCGTCTACACGCCGCATCCGTTCCACAAATGGCTCACCTGGGAGGCCACGTTGCTGGCCTCGGCACCGGTCGATCTCAGCGATCGCATCGAACGCCTGCTCGTCGCCACGCCGACGGATGCGGTGGATCAGGTCTGTGCACTGGCGGAAGAGACGGTCGACCTCGTGGAAGCGGCGCTGCCGGAGTTCGACACGGCTGACGTGCGGGACGGTCTCGGCAGCACGCGGCTCGCCGGCTGAAGCGATCCAGCCGGACGGGCTCGTACGGCCCACAACCTCTCCGGTCGCCAGACATCGGGGTGTCGCCGTCGACCTGCGCCGTCGAACGGCGATGCCTTCCTACGATGACAGCCTGCCTCACAGCAAGCGGCTGTGACGGATGGAGGAGTCAGATGCTGCGGACCACGGGCCGCCGCGCGGTGCTGTTGGGTGCTGTGGGCGCAGGCCTCGCCGCCTGCGCCAAGGCGAAGCCGGCAGTCAGCGATCCCAGCGCCAGCGCCGTGTCACGCAGCAGTGGTCCGGTGGCGCGTGCGTCGCCGAGCCCGACGACACCGATCGACACCCGGCCGCGATGGCCGCTCACCGGCGTGCTGCTCGAGGACGAGAGCCAGGCCCAGCACGCCGCCGTCGCGGTCAAGGTGCCCGACAACCGCGTCGAGCATCCCCAACGGGGGATCGACTCGGCCGACATCGTGTTCGTCGAACTCGATGGGTATCGAGACGCCGCCGGTCACAGCGGCACCCGGCTCCTGCCCGTGTTCCACTCCCGGATGCCTGCCAGCGTCGAGCCGGTGCGGTCGATCCGGCCGGTCGACATCCCGTTGCTCAGCCCGATGAACGCGCTGATCGGCAATACCGGTGCGGCCCCGTGGGTGGTCAAGTACGTCAAGCACTACCGAGACCATCTCGACGGGCTGCTCTCGTACTGGAACATGCGGGGCACGGGCGCCTACAGCACGGACGGATCGCGGATCTACCGGCAGAACGGCCAGACCTACTACGACCGGGCGACCGTCTGCCATCCGAAAATCCTCGCCCAGCAGACACACCGGTTCCGATCGGGGCCACCGCAGCTGTACTTCCCCATCGCCTCGAGTGCCGACGACGTCAGTGCCGTGAAGGGTGCGCGAGGCGGCTCGGTCAAGATTCCCTACAAGGGCGACGACTACTTCATGGGGTACGCCTACGACGGGCGGACGAAGCGCTATCTCCGCAGCATGCCCTGGGGTCCGCACGTGCTCGCTGACGGGACCCGGGTGTCGGTCGACAACGTGCTCGTGATCAAGGCGAAGCAGCACTACGGAAAGATCTTCCGCGGCAAAGGCAAGGACGAACCGCTGCAGGACATCATCAAGGCCAGCGGCTCGTTCTACTACTTCAACCGTGGCAGGTACGTGACCGGAACCTGGCGCAAGGGCGCCCTCGCCGAGCCGTTCCAGTTCGCCCTCGCGAACGGCCAACCGCTGCAGATGGCCGCTGGTCAGACCTTCGTCGAACTCCCCGATACCCAGGCATCGATTCGCATCGGAGCGTGACGCCAGGGGCTTGATATGCAAGTGAGTGCTTGCGTATCCTCGCAGCTGTGGTGGATGTGTACCGGGCGCTCGACGATGAGACCCGCCGTCTGATCCTCGATGAACTGGCCGTCAGCGACGGGCAGACCTTGTTCGAGATCTGCACACTGCTCACCACACGCCACGGACTCGGCTCGAGCCGGCAGGCCATCTCCCAGCATCTCGGCGTGCTGGAGTCGGCGGGGCTGGTCGAGACCGAATGGCGTGGTCGTTCCAAGTTCCACTTCTTCAACTCACAGCCACTCGTCGCGATCGCGCGACGATGGCCCGTCGTCGAGAGAAAGGCACCGAGTCAATGAGGATTCACCTGACCAGCATCTTCGTCGACGACCAGCGGGCGGCGCTGTCGTTCTACACCGACGTCCTCGGCTTCACGAAGCACCATGACATCCCCTTGGGGGAGGACGCGTGGCTCACCGTCGTCTCGCCCGATGACCCCGCTGGACCGGAGCTCCTGCTGGAACCGTCGAGCCATCCCGCGGTGCGTCCTTATCGCGAGGCGCTGATGGCGGACGGGATCCCGTTGGCTCAGTTCGCCGTCGACGACGTACACGCGGAGCACGAGCGGCTGACCCGGGCCGGCGTCGTGTTCACCCAACCGCCGACGGACGTGGGTGTCGCGATCATGGCCGTCTTCGACGACTCGTGCGGAAACCTGATCCAGCTGATCGCCGAGAAGCCGACCGCGTCCTGACTCGAAGTCCGCCCGGCGACCGTGCCGGCACCGTCGGCCGATGCCGGTCGCGACACCAGCGTCGCTGGGCGACGGGATCGTCCAAGATGGACCTCGCGGCTCGACCGCGCACTCTCGACACGTGCGTCGCCCACCGAGCTCGATCCCGTTCGACAGTCGACCTCGAAGGATGCCGCCATGACAGGCCACGAACTCATCGTCGAGACCGGGACCGGAAGACTGCGTGGAATCACCTCGGGCGGAGTGTCGACGTTCCTCGGGGTTCCGTACGGCGACTCGGTCTCCGGCGAGCGGCGTTTCGGAGCGCCTCGGCCGCACCCGTCATGGGCAGGCGTTCGGGATGCCGTGACGTTCGGACCGGCCGCTCCTCAGTCCGATCCCCGCCTCGGATGCTCGCGCGAGTTCCACGAGGTTCTCCGCCTGCTCTACCCCGGCGTTCCGTCTCCGCTCGAGGGTCGCGCCATGGGGGAAGACGCGCTCGTCCTCAACGTGTGGGCGTCCGCCGCAGACAGCGGACCCAAACCCGTGATGGTCTGGCTGCACGGCGGCGGGTTCGTCCACGGCACTGGTGCCGAAGGCTGGTTCCAGGGTGATCGGCTCGCCGCCCGCGGCGATGTCGTCGTCGTCACGATCAATCACCGGCTCGGCGTTCTTCGGGTTCCTCCCCGTGAGCGCTGCTCTCGGCGACGAGGGTGCTTCGTCATCGGTCGCCGGCATGCTCGACGTCGTCCTCGCCCTCCGGTGGGTCCGGGACAACATCCAGGCGTTCGGCGGCGACGCGGGCAACGTGACGATCTTCGGCCAGTCCGGGGAGGGATGAAGGTCTCGGCGCTGATGGCGATGCCGTCCGCGCGTGGGCTTGTTCCACAAGGCGATCGTGCAGAGCGGACCCGGGCTTCGCGTAGTCGAGCCGGCCGATGCGGATCGCAACCTCGCCCGCCTGCTGACGATCCTCGGGCTCGATTCGTCGGCGCAGTTGCGCGACGTCGACGTGCCCACGCTGCTGAGTGCGCAGGGCGCGGCGATGGCCGGCCTCACCTGGGGCCCGGTGTTGCACGACACCGAACTTCCCCGTCACCCGTTCGCCGAAGGCGCCGACCCCCACGTCGACGCCATCCCGCTGCTGATCGGGACCGCCACCCACGAAGCCGCCTTGTTCCTCGCCGAGCACGCCTGGTACCACCAACTGACGGACGCGGACCTCCCGTCGAGATTCAGCTCGGAACTGGGCGACGAGTCGGGCGAACTCCTCGAGTTCTATCGGGACACGACGGACGAGACCGTTCCCCAACTGCTGTTGGCCCGGGCGCGGACCGACGCGATGTTCGTGAGCTCCACGGTGACGCTGGCCGACACGAAGGCGCAGCAGTCGGCCCCGGTGTTCGGCTATCGGCTCGACTATCGGACCGAGGTCCTGGGTGGTGTGCTCGGCGCCCACCACAGCCTCGACCTCCCCCTCGTGTTCGACAACGCCGACCGATCCCCGACCACGGGCCAGCGTCCCGAACGCCTTGCCGTCGCCGCGGACATGGCGAGCGCCTGGGCCCGCTTCGCGCGCTTCGGGAACCCCGCCGGCGGGAACGTGGACGGCTGGGAGGAATACGGGCCGAGCAGAGGTGTCCTCGTGTTCGGTGAATCGCCGACGTTCGGTGCTGCGCCGGAACTGCCGGCGTCGGCCCGAGCGCTCTCGCTGTTCTGAGCCGGAGCGGCGGGTCCGGCTCGGCGTCGGACTCACACGTTGACCAGGACCAGTGCCAGCACGGCGAAGACCAGGCCGACGATCTGAACGGCGCGAAGTCGTTCCCGGTCGATGATCAGAGCCAGGATCACCGTGCTCACGGGATACAGCGAGGCGAGCGGGGCCACCACACTCAGCGGGCCGTGACGTGTCGCGACGAGGTAGACGACGTTGGCGGTCATGTCGAAAGGGCCGGCAATGAGCGTCCACCGCAGCGAGCGTCCAGCCGGCCAGCCGCCCGGTCGGCGGACGGCGATGACCAGGCCGCCGAGCGCGATGGCGGCGCATTGGGAGGCGAGGTTCGGCCAGAGACTCGAGCTCCGCGCGACCTCTCCGGCAATGGCGAGGAAGACGAAGAACAACGCGAAGCCGATGCCTGCACAGACCGCTGCGACGAGCAACTGCGGAGTAACCGTTCCGACCTCTCCCGGTCGGGGTCGGGCCAGGCTGATCATCGCAATGGCGCCGAGCGCACACGCAATGCCGAACAGCTGCCAGTGCGTGGGATTCTCGCCGCGAGCCAAACCCACCACAACCGGGATGGCGGCCGACGTCACGGCAGTGACCGGTGCGACGACGGTCATCGCGCCGGCCGACAAAGCCCGGTAGAAGACGACCATCCCGGCCATGCCGGACACACCGGCAATGGCTCCCCATACGAGACTGGCCGGGACGAGCGGCACGTAGGTCGCGATGAGATAGATCAGGAGCAGCGGCAGCGCGACGACCTTGGATGCGAAGGTCACGGCCAGCGAGTTCGAATGCTGTGTCGCCTTGCCACCCGCGAAGTCGCCGACTCCCCAGATCAGCGCCGAGGTGGCGGCCAGCACGACCGATAGCACCGCGCCACGCTATCGGTCGTGCCGCGTGACCCGAGCCGGCCCGGCCCGCGACGTGGTTCTCGACGATGCGGCACGCGGGAAACGCATCGGCTCTTACCGGCGTTGGGCGGTTCAGTGACCGGTCAGGTGGATCACTCCCTCGTCGGCCAGTCCGACGAGCACGAGCTGTACGGCGAGCGCCGCGAGGAGGAAGCCGAACACTTTCTCGGTGACGAGCATGCGGCTCTGGTCCAGGTGATCGCCCACCCGGTTGGCCCATCGGAAGACGATGACATCGAGCAGGAGCACGATGGCGAGGAGTCCGACGAACATCGCTGCGACGGCGACCGACCGGACCTCCGCCGAGATGGTCACGAGCAAGACGATGCCGGCCGGGTTGAGCAGGTAAGGAACCGCGAGCGGGAACACGGCCAGCTGCATCGGGTCTGGCGTGCGGGCTGCATGTGTCGTGATATCGGGGTCGTCAGACTTCAGGACCATCGAGACAGCGATGATCAACAGGATGATCCCGCTCGCCACGCCGAGCGCGCCGTGAGAGAAATGCAGGAGGTTGGTGAGCACCCCACCGAACACGACCAGCAGCACGGCGACCGTGGCTGCCGTGGTCAGCATCTTGCGGATGACACGAGAACGGGTCTGAGGTTCCATCTCTCGTGTGAGTTCGAGAAACGGCACAAGGGCGATCTTCGGGCCGATCCCGATGAGCAGAAGAAGGAACGTCTCGATGATCACGCTCAGGTCGATGGCATCGAACTCCATTAGACGCCTCGCCCGATTCGAGGACCCTTGCTGACAGACATCGTGCCGCCTTTCCGTGTGCTTGGAACCGCCTACGCACTACGGGCCGAACACTAGAGGGCCCGTCGCTCCGAGGGCTGGAGATCGCGGCTCAGCGGCGGCGATGTCGGGCGAGGCTGTCGTGGTCAGGAGCGTGTCGGGCTCATCGGTTCCCATTCTGCTCGTCACTCAGGGTGAGTGATGCGTGTGGCCGGCCGCAGTGGTTGCCTGAACACCGGCGGAGAGGGACGAACGCTCAGGATCTGGCAGTCGGGGTGGACGTTCCCAGTGCGGACCGAGTCGGAGGTCGAAGATGGTGATCGCGGTCCTCGTCGTGATCGGCGTCGAGATCGTCGTCATCGTGGCTTTCCTGGCCTCGGTCGTCACCCGCAGGCGCTGGGTCAGGCGTCAACCAGGGGTGTTCCGCGGCGCGATTCGCGTCGCCGGCGGCCACGTCCACGGTCTCAAACCACGGTGGTCCCGCGGCTACGGCAGGTGGATTCGCGACGTCCATGGTCTGGACGAGTTCGCCGTTCCTGTATCGACCACGTTCCTTCCGGCAGACAGTCTGGGCTATCAGCGTGAGACCACCCCGGAGGAACTCAGACGCCTTGGCGAACATCCGACGGTGGTTCGAATGACCAGCGGCGATCCGAGCGCCGATATCGCTGCCGACCGCGAACACCGGAAGAGCCTGCTCGGTGCTATTCGCGGACGGAGGTGACAACGGAGGGCTCGCTGGCGACGGGGCGCGCGCCTGAGAACTGACGGTGTGGCGTGGGATCCAAGCGGCGATGTTCCGGCATCCGGCTGGTGTCGACACCATCGATCACGTCAGCCTGAGCGCATGTGGTCTGCCACTGCTCGGCCGGAGTGACGGCGCCGACAGAGACCACTTCGTCGCACCTGTCGCGGTTGAACCCCGAGAGCACCGGTTCGGGTCTCCACCCAAGTTCACCCACGCCAGGGTGATGGCGGGGTGATCCCTCGGATCGCCTTGACAGGCGATGGTGGGCGGGGTGCTGCGCGCGCCACAGAGGATGGGTATTCCGTGACGGACGGTGCCCGCATCGACGACATCACCATCCGAGCGGTGGGGCGCGATCTCCTGCGCCCGGGTTAGGTACGCCCCGGAGGGAATCGACAGGAATCACACGCGACCGGACTCGGTCGGTTGGACTGCGAGGAGCGGACGACGATGAGTACGACTCACGAACGTAGTGGTGAACCGGTGATCGCGTGGTTGGAGCGCCGGACGGCGGTGGCGCGGGCTCGGGATGTGGAGTTCGACGATCCGCGGCTGGAGTATCGCCGGTTGTTCAGTGAGGTGTGGGGCACGTTCTTGCTGGTGTTGGTGGCGGCGGGTGGTGGGGTGATCGGTGCTACCGCGTTCGGGGGCAGTTTGACGTTGGCGATGAAGGCGTTGGCGCCGGGGATGATGGTGATGGGCATCATCTTCTTCATGGGCACGATCTCGGGTGCGCATCTGAATCCGGCGGTGACGCTGGCGTTCGCGGTCCGCGGTAACTTCCCGTGGCGTCGGGTGCCGGGTTACATCATCGCCCAGGTGGTGGGTGCGGTGTTGGCGTCGTTGTTCCTGCAGTGGATGTACGGGCATGTGATCAACGGTGCTACTCGAGCCGACGCCGCAGGTGAGCATCTGGGTGGCGATGCTGACCGAGGCGGTGCTCACGCTCGGACTGGTCAGCGTGATCCTGGGGACCGCGTCCGGTGCGCGGAACGTCGGGATCAACGGTGCCCTGGCGGTGGGTGCCTACATCGGTCTGGTGTCGGTGTGGGGTGCGCCGGTGTCGGGGGCGTCGATGAACCCGGCTCGTTCGTTCGGGCCGGAGTTGATCGGTGGCAACCTGACCGACTACTGGATCTACCTGGTGGGCCCGATCATCGGTGCGTTGTTGGCCGTCGCCTTCGAGTACATGCTCAAGGGCAAGGCCACCAAGGCCGGTGCCGAGGCGGCCCAGGGCATCCTCACGGACGAGGACCCGGCCGGCCTCTGACCACCACGGAGAGGTCGCCAACCGCCTGCGACCACGATCTGGGCAGCCAGTTCGTGGTCGCAGGACTGGTCCCGTCTAGCGGCGACGACTGACCCGACGGCTGGTCCGGCGGGCGACTCTACGAGCTCCGAGCATCTGGCTCATCTCCCTTCTGTGCCTGGTGTCGACTCGATGGCAAAGGTGGCGTGCGCTGATCAGCTCTGGGCACCCACGGTGGCCATGGCCTCCAACTGCTCGGCCTCCTCCTGAGTGTGCAGTCCGGCTTCGACCAGGTCGAGTGGACTGATGAAGCCATCACTGAGCCGGAAGCCGCCCGCCCTGGCGATGGCGTCGCGAAGCGGAACGGCCCAATGATGCTCCAGCAGCAGCAACGCGGCCGCCGATCCGTTCGGGACGTCGCCCAGGATGTCCCAGGCTCCTGCGTCTTCCAGCACGTCGATGGACCCGTCCGCCTCGTCGGCCTGCTCAGCCCCGGCGATCGCGCCTGCCTCCATGCCCTCCTCGCCACCCTCGCCGAGACCGATGAGCCCGCCGATGACGGACCCCAGTTCGACGGCTTCGTCACGGGTCAGGTTGCTCAGGTGCACAACCTCGACGTCGCCGACGTCGTCCTTGTAGACGGCCAAGGCATCGATCACTCGAACGGAGTCGTTCTCTCGAAGGCGTTCCAGTTCGGCGAGGATCTCGCCGTGGAAGTCGGGGTCCGGGAATCCCAACACCAGCAACTGCACAGGTCCGACGGCCATGTCGGTCTCCACTTCATGTCGTAGGTGAGCGACGAGCCATCGGCGCGACGGCCCGACAACGAGGACCTCACTCTGGTCCCCAAGCCCTGTGACTCTCCCTCCCACCTACGTTCGCGCGCATCACCCCACAGAGGGTGAAGTCGGGGATCGGTCGGAATCGGGCCGCCGCGCACCCGCGCTCGGAGTCGACGTTCAGGCACGGAGCCTGTGTCTCACGCACCTGGTCGCCACGAAGCCGACCGACGAACGCGGTACCGCACCGGTAGCCCCCGCACCCGCGCGCAGAGCCGGGGGGACCGGGGTGAGCGGGTTGGAGCTCCACCGCGTCGCCATTGACAAGGACATCGCGCTGGCGGCTAATGGGAGCGTGTTGGGTTCGATGCCCGCTCAGCCGCGGGGATTGGCTGTGGTCATCGCCGCGGTGGCGCCGCTACTGATGTGTCTGTTGTTGATCCCGTTCCGGGATGACAACACGAACTCCGCGCTGTTGCTGGTCCTGCTGGTGGTCGTCGTCGCGGCGAGCGGGATCCGGTCGGCCGGGGTCGTGGCGGCGTTGTCGAGCGCCCTCTGGTTCGACTACTTCCTGACCCGGCCCTATCAGCAGTTCAACGTGACCAGCCGATCCGACATCGAGACGACTGTCCTGCTCCTGTTGGTCGGCGTGGCGGTCACCGAGGTCGCCCTGTGGGGACGCCGCCAGCAGGCGAAGGCCAGCGCGCAGAAGGGCTATCTCGAGGGCGTGGTCGGAGCGGTGAGCGCGGTGGCGGAGGGTCAGTCGTCCTCGCACGTGTTGATCGAGACGGTCGCGGTCCAGATCACCGAGCTACTGGATCTCGACAACTGCCGGTTCGACTTGGGAACCGGGTCGGGCCGTCCGAGGCTCAACCGTGACGGTGGCATGACCCGAGATGGGCGGCCGCTCGACATCGACCGGACCGGCCTCCCCACCGACTCCGACATCGAACTGCTGATCCAGAGCGCCGGCCGTGTGCGCGGCCGGTTTCTGATGGTGGCCTCGACCAGAGTCGCACGCCCCAACCTGCAGAAGCGCCTGGTCGCGGTGGCCCTAGCCGACCAGGTAGGCGCCGCGCTCACCGCCGAGCTCAAGCCCTGACACGGTCAACACCGTGAATGGGCGGTCGCAGTCGTCGGGTGTGGGCGGAGACAGTCGATCCTCACGAGCAGTTCTGTAGACGGTTCCCTCAGCGAACTCGCATAAGCCGTTGGCTCGGAGGAGCGCCTGCATCTCGTCGGAGATGACGGAGCCCCGGGTCGTCGACGGCGGTGTCAAGGCGGCGTCAACGTTTGTCGCCGGCGCGTCAACGGGCCGTCAAGACGTCGTCTCGTGACGGTCGGGAGGGCGCACGATCGATGCGGCCGTCGATCTTCGGCCACTGATCATCGATGGAGAGTCCGTGACTGACGTGCTGTTCGTGCTCCTGACCGTGGTGGTGTTCGCCCTGCTCGTCCTCGTGGTGCGAGGGGTGGAGCGGCTGTGAATGTCGACAACGCCGTCGGGCTCGTGCTGGCCGTCCTGGTGGCCATCTTCCTGGTCGTCGCCCTGCTCTTCCCGGAGAGGTTCTAGATGAGCTCGACCGACCGCCGGACTCGTGTTCGTCGCGATGCTGGCCGGTGCACTCGCGCTGGTTATCGACCGCTCGGCGACTACATGTACCGGGTCTACACCAGCGACCACAGCACGCGCGTCGAGCGGCGCCTCTACCGGGTCATGGGTGTCGACCCCAGCGCCGACCAGCGCTGGAGCACCTACCTCCGCAGTGTCCTGGCGTTCTCGCTGGTCGGTGTCCTGTTCCTCTACGCGTTCCTCCGCCTGCAGCATCATCTGCTGTTCAGCCTGGGCTTTCCGGGCATGGAGCAGAGCCAGGCGTTCAACACGGCAGCGAGTTTCGTCACGAACACCAACTGGCAGTCGTACTCGGGCGAGTCGGCCGTCGGCTACCTCGTACAGATGGCCGGTCTGGCCGTGCAGAACTTCGTCTCGGCCGCGGTCGGCATGTCCGTCGTGATCGCGCTCATCCGCGGCTTCACCCGCAAGGCGACCCTGAACGTCGGCAACTTCTGGGTCGACCTGACGCGGACGTGCCTTCGCATCCTGCTGCCGCTGGCCGTCGTCGCCGCGATCGTGCTCGTCGTCGGTGGCGCCATCCAGAACTTCCATGACACGCGAACGATCAACACGCTGGTGGGTGCGAAGCAGAGCATCACCGGTGGGCCGGTCGCCAGTCAGGAGGCCATCAAGGAGCTCGGCACGAACGGCGGTGGCTTCTACAACGCGAACTCCGCGCACCCGTTCGAGAACCCGACGGGCTGGACGAACTGGTTCGAGATCTTCCTGCTGCTGGTGATCCCGTTCAGCCTGCCGCGCACGTTCGGCCGGATGGTCGGAAACGCCAGCCAGGGCGTGGTGATCGTCGGCGGTGATGGCCGTCATTCTCGTCGGCAGCCTTGCGGTCAACGTCGGCTTCCAGATGGCGCACCCGGGCACCGTCCCAACCGCGGTCGGCGCGGCGACCGAAGGTACCGAGATCCGCTTCGGCGTCCCGCAGTCGGCCATCTTCGCGACCGCTACCACTGTACCTCGACCGGTGCTGTCGACTCCTTCCACGACTCGTACACGAGCATCGCGGGCGGGACGCTGATCCTGAACATGATGTTCGGCGAGATCGCGCCGGGCGGTATCGGGTCTGGGCTGTACGGCATCTTGATCCTGGCCGTGATCACGGTGTTCGTGGCCGGCCTGATGATCGGGCGAACACCGGAGTATCTCGGCAAGAAGATCGGTGCCCGCGAGATGAAGTTCGCCTCGCTCTACATCCTGACGACGCCCGTTCGTCGTGCTGGTCGGGACGGCGGCTCGCCATGGCCCTGCCCGACGAGCGGGCCGGCATGCTCAACTCCGGCGCGCACGGTCTGTCCGAGGTGCTGTACGCGTTCACGTCGGCCGGCAACAACAACGGGTCGGCGTTCGCCGGGATCTCGGTCAACACCACCTGGTACAACACCGCGCTGGGGCTGGCGATGCTGATCGGCCGCTTCCTCCCGATCGTCTTCGTCCTCGGCTTGGCCGGCAGCCTGGCCCGCCAGCAGCCGGTGCCGGTGTCGGCCGGGACCCTCCAGACCCACAAGCCGCTGTTCGCGGGATGCTCGCCGGCGTCGTCGTCATCGTCGTCGCGCTCACCTACTTCCCGGCGCTCGCGCTCGGTCCTCTCGCGGAGGGTCTGCACTGATGTCCTACCACCTCATCAATCCGGCCCGGCTGCCGGCCCCGAGTCGGCGTCCCCGACCAGGGCGGGCACCGCGTCCGGGCGGCCTGTTGGACCCACGCCAGCTGTGGGAGTCGCCTCCCGACGCCTTCCGCAAGCTCAACCCGTTGACGCTGTATCGCAACCCGGTGATGTTCATCGTGGAGGTCGGGGCCGCTGTTCAGCACCGTCCTCGCCATCGCCGAACCGAGCGCGTTCGCCTGGCTGATCGTCGGGTGGCTCTGGCTGACCGTGCTCTTCGCCAACCTCGCCGAGGCGGTGGCCGAGGGTCGCGGCAAGGCGCAGGCCGAGACGCTGCGGCGCGCGCGAACCGACACGATGGCTCGGCGGCTGACCGCCGGCGGCGGCGAGGAGCTGGTTCCGGCCGCCCAGCTCCAGCAGGGTGACCGGGTCGTCGTGGAGGCCGGCGATCTCGTCCCTGGCGACGGCGACGTCGTCGAGGGCATCGCCAGCGTCGACGAGTCCGCGATCACGGGCGAGTCCGCGCCGGTCATCCGCGAGGCCGGCGGCGACCGGTCGTCGGTGACCGGCGGCACCCGGGTCCTCTCCGACCGGATCGTGGTCGAGATCACCCAGAAGCCGGGCGAGAGCTTCATCGACCGGATGATCGCGCTCGTCGAAGGCGCCAACCGGCAGAAGACGCCGAACGAGATCGCGCTGAACATCCTGCTCGCGAGCCTGACGATCATCTTCCTGCTCGCCGTCGCCACCCTGCAGCCGCTCGCGATCTACTCGAAGGCACAGCAGCCGGGGCTGCCCGACACGAGCGCGCTGGACGCCGACGGCGTCACCGGCATCGTCCTGGTGTCGCTGCTGGTCTGCCTGATCCCGACCACGATCGGAGCGCTGCTCTCAGCGATCGGCATCGCCGGGATGGACCGTCTCGTCCAACGCAACGTCCTCGCGATGAGCGGGCGTGCGGTCGAGGCCGCCGGCGACGTCAACACCCTGCTGCTGGACAAGACCGGCACGATCACCATCGGCAACCGAGAGGCGCACGAGTTCATCCCGGTCGGCGCCGTGTCGGCCGGTGAGCTCGCCAGCGCCGCGCAACTGTCGTCGCTGGCCGACGAGACACCTGAGGGCCGCTCGATCGTCGTACTACGCGAAGGAGGAGTACGGGCTCCGGGAACGCGCACCCGGCGAACTGAGCCACCTCACCTTCGTCCCCTTCACCGCCCAGACCCGGATGTCGGGCGTGAACGTGTCGGAGGGGCCGGACGGCGCGGCCGGACGCAGATTCGCAAGGGAGCGTCCAGTTCCGTCTTCCATGGGTCCGCGACCATGACGGAGTCGTACCGGCGGAGACCGGTGAGCTCGTCGACGGGATCTCCGCATCCGGCGGAACCCCCTTGCTGGTCGCAGAGTCCGACCACACCGGTACTCGCATTCTCGGCATCGTCGCGTTGCGCGACGTCGTCAAGCAGGGCATGCGTGAGCGATTCGACGAGCTGCGCGCGATGGGCATCCGCACCGTGATGATCACCGGCGACAACCCGCTCACCGCGCGCATCGATCGCCCAGGAGGCAGGGGTCGACGACTTCCTCGCCGAGGCGACGCCCGAGGACAAGATGGCCCTGATCCGCAAGGAACAAGAGGGCGGCAAGCTCGTCGCGATGACCGGCGACGGCACCAACGACGCGCCGGCCCTGGCGCAGGCCGACGTCGGCGTCGCGATGAACACCGGCACCTCGGCCGCCAAGGAGGCCGGGAACATGGTCGACCTCGACAGCAACCCGACCAAGCTGATCGAGATCGTCGAGATCGGCAAGCAGCTCCTGATCACCCGCGGCGCACTGACGACGTTCTCCATCGCGAACGACGTGGCCAAGTACTTCGCCATCATCCCGGCGATGTTCGCGGCCGTCTACCCGGGCCTGGACACGCTCAACATCATGCATCTCTACAGCCCCCAGTCGGCCATCCTCTCGGCGGTCATCTTCAACGCCCTGGTGATCGTGGCCCTGATCCCGCTCGCGCTGCGTGGTGTCCGGTATCGACCGAGAACCGCATCCCAGATGCTGCGTCGCAATCTCATCGTCTACGGCCTCGGCGGTCTCGTCATCCCGTTCATCGGGATCAAGGCCATCGACCTGGTCGTCCAGTTCATCCCCGGAGTTCGGTAATCATGCCCACCACTGCACCCACGTGGGTCCGCCAACACCTGGTCGCGCTGCGCGCCCTGCTCGTCCTCACGATCATCCTCGGAATCGCCTACCCGCTGGTCGATCACAGCGGTCGCCGCCATACCCGGGCTGTCCGGCCGGGCCGACGGCTCGATCGCTACCGGGACGGCCGGACAGAGTCGTCGGCTCGACGCTCATCGGACAGTCGTTCACCGACGACAAGGGCACCCACTGCCGCAGTACTTCCAGAGCCGACCGTCCGCCGCCACCGCCAACGTGGACACCGGGTACGACCCGACCGCGACCAGCGCCAGCAACCTCGGACCGGAGAGCATCACCGACACCTTCGACGACCCAGCGACCAAGGCCGACGAGAGTCGTCCCAGAGCCTGCTGACCCAGGTCTGCGGGCGCAGCCTGGCCATCGGCCGGCTCGACGGTGTCGACGGCAGCCGGCCGAACTGCACGGCCGTCGGCGTCGGTGCCGTGCTCGCCGTCTTCCACAGCGGTCCCGGCTACTCCGGCGACGTGACCCGAGTCGTCAGTGTCAACCAGCAGTGCCCGGCGCAGCCGTTCCTGGACACCTACCAGGGAGTGCCCGTCGAGTGCTACAAGCTCGGCGACGACGTCGCCGCCGCGGAGCTGGTCGTCATCCGTGGGGACGCGCCGGCCGACTCCGCGGTGCCCTCTGACGCGGTGACGGCCAGCGGCAGCGGACTCGACCCGGACATCTCGCCGGCCTACGCGCGATCCAGACCGACTGGGTCGCCGCGCGCGGCACCTCGACCCAGCCGTGGTTCGGAATCTCGTCGACAGACCACACGAGTGGGCGTGCGCTCGGCTTCCTGGGTGAGCCACACGTCAACGTCCTCGAACTCAACCTGGCGCTCGACCAGCTGGCCCCCGTCACGAGCTGATCGCCAACCGGGGCTCGACAGCCCTGACTATCGTTCTTCACGACCCAGAGAGGGGGATGCCCGGCCATGACGCGTGGCACCTTGCGGGTCTACCTCGGCACCGCGCCAGGTGTCGGGAAGACCGTTCGCGATGCTCAACGAGGGTCGCCGTCGCCGCGATCGTGGCACCGACGTCGTGGTCGGCTTCGTCGAGACGCACGACCGACCAAGACACCGTGGCGATGCTCGAGGGCTGGAGGTCCATGCCGCGGCGCTCGGTCGAGTACCGCGGTGCGACCTTCACCGAGCTGGACCTCGACGGGCTGATCCTGCGTCGAGCCCGAGGTCGCGCTGGTCGACGAGCTCGCGCACACCAACGTGCCTGGAGTCGCGAACGAGAAGCGCTGGCAGGACGTCCACGAGCTGCTGGACGCCGGCATCAGCGTCATCACCACCGTCAACGTGCAGCACCTCGAGTCGCTCAACGACGTGGTCGAGAAGATCACCGGCGTGCCGCAGCGCGAGCAGGTGCCCGACGAGGTGGTTCGCGGCGCGGACCAGGTCGAGCTCGTCGACATGACACCGCAGGCGCTGCGACGGCGGATGGCGCACGGCAACATCTACGGCCCGGAGAAGGTCGACGCCGCGCTGGCCAACTACTTCCGGGTCGGAAACCTCACCGCACTGCGCGAGTTGGCGCTGCTCTGGCTGGCGGACAAGATCGACGACCAGCTCGAGGCCTACCGGGCAGCGCACGCGATCTCGGACACCTGGGAGACCCGTGAGCGGGTCGTCGTCGCGCTCACCGGCGGTCCGGAGGGCGAGACGCTGATCCGCCGGGCCGCCCGGATCGCCGCACGTGCGGCCGGTGGTGACCTGCTGGCCGTCCACGTCACCCGCTCGGACGGGCTGATCGGAGCCGACCCGCAGAGACTCGCCGCGCAACGAGCCCTCGTCGAGTCGCTCGGCGGCAGCTACCACCAGGTCGTCGGCGACGACATCGCCTCGGCGCTGCTCGACTTCGCCCGAGGAGAGAACGCCACCCAGTTGGTGCTCGGTGCGAGTCGCCGTAGACGGCTGCAAGCCTTCCTCACCGGGCCCGGCATCGGATCGACAATCATCCGCCGGTCGGGTGACATCGACGTCCACATGGTCAGTCACGGGCATGTCGGCCGGGGACGCGCGCTACCGAACCTCCATGGCGGCCTCACAGCGCGCCGACGGCTGGCGGGCGCGCTCGTGGCGGTCGGACTGCTCGGCGCCTTGACTTTCGGTCTGAGTCTCGATCGCGAGGTGCTGAACCTCACGAGCGACGTGCTGCTGTACCTGTTGGCCGTCGTGGCGGTCGCACTGGTCGGCGGAATCTGGCCCGCTCTTGCGACGGCCGTCGCTGGAAGCCTGCTCCTCAACTACTACTTCGTCTCTCCACTGCACACGTTCAGCATTTCCGAGGGCAACAATCTGTTGGCCCTCGTCGTGTTCGTCCCGGTCGCGGCGATGGTCAGTCGCGTCGTGGACCTCGCAGCCCGGCGTACCAAGGAAGGGTCGCGGGCGGCGGCCGAGGCCGAGACGCTGTTCACGCTCGCGGGCAGCGTGCTTCGTGGCCGCTCGGCGCTTCCGGCTCTGCTGGAGCAGGTTCGCACGACCTTCAGCGTGTCATCGGTGACGCTGCTCGAACGTGGTGGGCCCGACCGAACGGGGAGCGCCGCGGCGTCGACATCGGGCGAGCTCGGGCAACGGCCGGATCGGCAAGGGTGGCACGTGATCGCCTACGCGGGCGGGGATCCGTGTGGTCGACCCGAGGAGGGCGACACCGAAGTCCCGGTGGGATCGGACCTCGCACTCGTCCTGCGGGTCGGCCCTTGCGGCGGCAGACCGTCGGATTCTCGGCGCGTTCGCCGCGCAGACCGCCATCGCGCTGCAACAGCAACGCCTCGCCGAGGCCGCCGCAGAGGCCGCTCCGCTCGCGGCCGCCGACCGAACCCGCACCGCGCTCCTGTCAGCCGTCAGCCACGACCTGCGCAGCCCGCTCTCGTCGGCGAAGGCGGCCGTGACCAGCCTTCGCAGCGCCGACATCGACTGGACCGACGACGAGCGCGCGGAGCTGCTCGCGACCGCAGAAGAGTCAGCTCGACCGTCTGATCCGCCTCGTCGAGAACCTGCTCGACGTGAGCCGGCTCAAGGCCGGGGTCGGGAGCGTGTTCGTCCGGCCGGTCGGGCGTCGACGAGATCGTGCCGCTCGCGCTCGACGACCTCGGGTCGGCGGCGAGTGACGTGCGGATCGAGGTGGCCGACGACCTGCCCGCGGTCCTCGCCGACCCCGCATCTGCTCGAGCGCGTCGTCGCCAACGTGACCGCCAACGCGCTGCGCTACTCACCGCCGGATCAGCCACCGCTGATCGTGGCGAGCGCGCTCGCGGACCGGATCGAGCTGCGGGTCATCGACCGCGGACCAGGCATCCCCGAGAGCGACCGGGAGCGGGTCTTCGCCCCGTTCCAGCGACTCGGCGACCCCGACAACGAGACCGGCGTCGGACTCGGGCTCGCGCTCTCTCGCGGTCTCATCGAGTCGATGGGCGGCACCCTCGATCCAGAGGCGACACCGTCCGGCGGGCTGACCATGATGATCCGACTCCCGAAGGCTCCCGACCCAACCCCCGCCCCCGACGACGCCTGGGCTCAGCGAGCACAGGCGAAGTGCGTTGCCGCCAGGCGTTGCGCACTGGATCGACGAGCTGCCCGCGGATCAGCCCGTGCGAGATGAAGGCCGGCTATGACCCGGGTCTTGATCATCGACGACGAGCCTCAACTGCTGCGAGCGCTGCGCATCACCATCACGGCCCGCGGACACGAGGTGCGCACGGCTGCCGACGGTCGGCAAGCGTTGGGCGACGCGGCGAGCCATCCGCCCGACGTCGTCATCCTCGACCTCGGGCTCCCGGACATGGACGGCGTCGACGTCATCAACGGTCTGCGAGGTTGGACGTCGGTGCCGATCATCGTGCTCTCTGGTCGGGCGGGCAGCTAAGACAAGGTCGAGGCGCTGGACGCCGGTGCCGATGACTACGTGACCAAACCGTTCGGGGTGGACGAGTTGCTCGCGCGGATGCGCGCGGTCACCCGACGGGCCGTCGGCGACGACGAGAGACCCGACCGCGATCGTCGGGCACACCGATCGACCTCGCATCCCGCCGCGTTGTGCCGGCTGCGCGAACCGACCGCGGGCGCCGAGAGGGAGACGGCGTGGAGATGTCCGGCTCACGCCGACCGAGTGGCACATCCTCGAGATCCTGGTACGTCACCCCGGCAAGCTGGTCAGCCAAACAGCTGCTCACGGAGGTGTGGGGGCCGGCCTACACCAACCAGTTCCACTACCTACGCCAATACCTCGGCCGGCTGCGACGCAAGCTCGAGCCCGACCCGTCCCGGCCGCGCCACCTGTTGACAGAACCGGGCATGGGCTACCGATTCCAACCGTGAGCGACAGCGAACACGCTTGTCAGGGCACCAGTTGTTCAACAGCTCCACTGGACTGCGCAGCAGCCGACGGTGAAGTGGCGGGCGCACTGATCGAGGTCTTTGCGGTGGCGGGCACGATCAGGTCGGTGATTGCTCCGAGGACGGACTCGTCTCCATCGTGAGGTCGGCGATGGTGGGTGTCTGGTAGCACGTGCAGCCCGGGTCGCAGCCCGCGCAGGGGTCGCCCGCGGCGTCCTCGAGTTCGGCTGCACCGAACACCGGCACGGTGCAGCAGGCGTCGCCCCTCCACGCCTCCCGCCCTTCCCTGACGGCGACGGCGGCGATGACCAGGGCGGCGATCGGGTCGGCCCACGACCAGCCGAGGACGGTGTTGGCGACCAGGCCGATCAGCAGCACCGCGGACAGGTAGGTGCACAGCAGCGTCTGCTTGGAGTCCGCCACGGCCGACGCCGATCCGAGCTGGCGGCCGGCGCGCCGTTGGGCGTAGGACAGGAACGGCATCACCACCAGCGACACCCCGGCCAACACGATCCCCACCGGCGAATGCCCGGCCTCCGAGCCGATCGCCAGCGTGCGCACGGAATCGACGACGACGTAGGCGGCCAGCGCGAAGAACGACCAGGCCGTCACTCGCAGCGCGACGCGCTCGCGGGACTCCCGCAACGCGTGGGTGCGGGCGGAGAACTGCCAGGCCACCGCGGCGGCCGAGGACACCTCGATCACCGAGTCCAGCCCGAACCCGACCAGCGCGGTGGACGATGCGGCCACCCCCGCGCTCAACGCCACCACCGCCTCGATGACGTTGTAGGCGATCGTCGCCGCCACCAGCAGACGGATCCGCCCGACCAGCACATCGCGACGATCGACGCTGATTCCCGCCCCGGCAGCAGCCATCAGCAGTCCTCGCCGGGCTCGCAGATGCGGTCGGACTCCACCGCCAGCACCACCGACCGCAACTCGGTCAGCGCGTTCCGCAGCCGGGCATCCGCCAGCTCGTACCGCACCCGGCGACCCACCGGGACGGCGACCACCAGGCCGCAGTCACGCAGACACGCGAGATGGTTCGACAGGCGGCTCCGGGACACCCCGATCTCATCCGCCAGGTCCGCTGGATGCGCGGGAGCCTCGTGCAGGGCCAGCAGCAGCTGGCAGCGGATCGGGTCCGCCAGCGCACGTCCGAACCGGGTCAGCGCATCCACGTCGGTCGCAACGGTCAGCATCCGGCGAGAGTACACAGATTCATGAACTCAGATCAGTGTGAACTCACTACCTCATCATGCAGACTCGCCTGTCGAGGTGGAAGCACTCGAACAACTGCCGGGTCTCCGACGTGCGGTTTGTGGGTGCCCCCGGCAGGATTCGAACCTGCGACAACGCGCATGTTTCCTCCCGTGCGAGCATCTCGCTCGTGGCCGGTCAGGGCTAGGGACCAGGTGCTCACCGACGCGGGACTAAAGGCCCTGCCCTCGCGACGTCGAAGAGCCGACTGTGGTGGTGATGAAGGAGACCACTATGGATGGGGCAGGTGCTTTGGCACACTCGGACCGGCTCGTGCGGGCGCTGACCGAGGCTGAGGCTATGTGTTTGCTTGCGGCCGGGCGCGTCGGTCGAGTCGTGTTCAGCGATGGTCTGCGCCCGACCGCTTTCCCGGTGAATTACCGGTTGATCGACCGGCGAATCGTGTTCCGGACGAGCCCGGTATCTCGGCTGTTCGACGTGGCCGGCGGGCCAGTGTCGTTCGAGGTGGACGAGGTATGTCCCGGTGACCGGTCTGGTTGGTCGATCCTGGTGACTGGTGTGTGCGAGCGCCTCGATGCGACGAGTGCGATGAGGATGGCCGTCGACACCTGGGTGACGAATCATCCCGTTGTTGCTCGGCATCACGATTCAAGCGATGGTCGGCCGAGTGTTGGAGGGACCTCACGCAACCACGGCCGACGTGGTTGGCGCCGATCCGGCGCGTGGCCGGCTTGACGAAGGGTCAGGGTCATGACTGGAACGCCGCGAACGATCGTGGCTGGATTCGACGGGTCCGCTCGCTCTCGTTCGGCTGTCGAGTGGGCCGCCGCGGAGGCAGTCGCACATGGAGACTCGCTTCGGGTGATCTCGGTGTTCGACTGGACCAGAAACGCGCCGACGGTGCGCGATGCCTCCAAAGTCGAGGAGTACCGGGAGCTTGCACTGTCGATGATGAGTTCGCGGGTCGATGAACTCGGCGCCGAATATCGGAATCGTTACCCGTCTTTGCTGGTGAGCTGTTCGATAGTCTCCGGGCTGGCCGATGACGTGCTGGCGCGAGCGGCTGGCCAAGCCCGACTGCTCGCTATCGGGCAGCGGAGTGGCGGCTGGCTCGAGGAAGTCGCCCTCGGCTCGGTGACCGCGTCAGTGGTGGACGATGCCCCGTGTCCTGTCGTCATCGTGCCGAAGGGATACCGGAATGCAACCGACGGTCACGATGTCGTGGTCGGTGTGGACGGGTCACCGTCGTCCCTGTGTGCATTGGCGTTCGGGTTGGCGTTCGCGCGGGTGCACGGTTCGACGGTGACAGCTGTGCGGGCATGCGGGAGCGGTCAGGACGACGTGCGAGCCAGTGAACACCAGCTCGCGCGCGATGTCGGCCCGGTTGTCGACGGCGATGTCCCGACGTTGCAGTTGGTGGCGGCCGGGGATCCCGCCGACGTGCTCGTCGACAACGGCACGCACACTGCCGCCGGCCTCCTGGTGGTGGGGACAAGGAGCCGCGGGATGCTCCGGTCGATGATGTTGGGCTCGGTCAGTCATGACGTGATGCAACGAAGCAGTGTCCCGGTCGCGGTGGTGAAGGACGATCGACTGTCGCTGCTGCGGTCCGACGGCTCACGGTCGCTGGGTCAGCCTGAATCGGCGTGCGATCCATCGAGTGAAGGGGAACCCAAGGGCGAGGAGACTGTGGTGAGCACGCTAGAAGAGGCGAATGCAGATGAGACGGCCCCGCACGAGGCGTGGGCGCTACTCCGAACGGCCACGGTCGGACGTCTCGCCGTGGTTGGCGGCGATGGGCCGGAGATCTTCCCGGTGAACTTCGTCGTCGACCACGGATCGGTCGTCTTCCGGACGGCAGCGGGCAGCAAACTCGCCATGGCACGGGGGCATCAGGTCGCTTTCGAGGCCGATGGGTACACGGAGACGACGCGAGAGGCATGGAGTGTCGTGCTGAAGGGCGTGGCCCGGGAGGTCGTCGAGATGTATGAGGCGCTGGACGCGCTCGAGTTGGGCACCATGGCGTGGCATCCGAGTTCGAAGCCTTACATCCTTCGTATCGAAGGTGACATCACGGGTCGCCGGTTCATTCGGCGTTCGGCGGGAACTGATGATGCCGTCGTTGACGAGCGAGGTGCGTCGGCTGGTCATGCGGTCAGCCAGGCCTCCGGTGCCGACTGAGGTACACCGCCCGAGCCTCGCGACGCACTAGCCGACGACCGCGAACAGGCCGCCAGCCTCGAGGCCTTCCTCCACGACGAGGACTTCAGCCCAGGTTTCGCGGCACGTCGAGCCGCCGGAATCGACCGGTCGGACGCCAAAGCCGACCGGACCTCTGCTGCCGAGGATCGTTCGACGCTCACCGACGGCGGTCGAGCACGCTCGGCCGACGACCACCGCAGCGACACCGCGGACTGAGACCGCCAAAGCCTTGACGCGATTGCTCCTGGACTAGCTGGCGCGCCGCGAGCTTCCTTCGGCCTCGTCGACCCGAGCAAGACCTGAACGCCGACTTCAGGTTTGGTGGCGGGCCGTTTCTGGTCGGGCCACGACGAGGAGGCTGAGCATGGAGAAGGCGGCGCCTGCGATCATCAGCACGGCGAGGGGGGTCGCGGAGGTCTCACCGCCGAGACCGGCGACGGGGGCCACGGTGCCGGCGACAATCCATTGGGCGCATCCCAGGACGGCGGAGCCCGTGCCGGGATTGTTGGGCACTTCCGCGGAGGCGAGTGCGCCTCCGTTGGGACCGATGAGGCCTTGTGCGGTCATCAGGACGAAGAAACACGCCATCGCGAGGAACAAGGGCGTGCCGAACCAGAGCGCACCGATGAGCATCGCCAGCCCGGATGCGAGGGCGGCGATTTGCCCGCCGAGGATGACCTTGCGGGTGGCGACATGTCCGGCGAGCCGTGCTGCGGCCAGCGCGGCGATGGTCATGCCGCCGGCGTTGACGGCGAAGTCGACCGAGTAGGCGATCGGGGACAGCTCGTTCATGGATTGGAGGACGAACGCGGACGTGGCGACGTAGGCGAAGAGTGCTGCCATGGCGGAACTGCTGACCAGGAGGTAGCCGACGTAGCGGCGATGTCCGAGGACCTGGCGGCCGGCAACGGCGAACGCTTTGAGCCCCCCGCTGTGTCGACGTTCGGGTGGTAGCGATTCTGGAACGGCGACGAGCACGCAGATGGTCATCGCTAGTCCGAGGACGGCGACCACCCAGAAGGACACCCGCCAGTGGGAGACCTGCAGGATGAGCGCCCCGAGGAGCGGTCCGACGATCGGTGCGATGCCCCCGACCCCGGCGACGACGTTCAGGACCCGGACGAGCCGTGCCCCGGTGGCAAGGTCGATGATCACGGCTCGTCCGATCACCATGGCCCAGCCGCCGCTGAAGCCTTGGGCGAGCCGAGCAGCCGTCATGACGGTGATGGTGGGGCTGACCGCACACAGGACGGACGCGGCGGTCATCACCAGGATCGCTGCGAGCAGAGGGCGCCGTCGGCCGCGATGGTCTGACACCGGTCCGCCGATCAGCTGGCCGAGTCCCATGCCCACGAAGAAGGTGGTCAGGGTGAGCTGGACCTGGGTGGCTGTGGCCGTGAGTTCGTTGGCGACTCGCGGGAAGGCCGGAACGTACATGTCCGTCGCCAGCGGCGCGATCGCGGTCAGGAAGACGACGGTTGCGACGAGCCCAGACGTGAGTCGGACCTGATGGTGGTGGCGCGATCCTCCCGACTGCGGTGGAGCAGAGCTGGGGTGTGCGGTGGTGGGGCGGGGCATCGCAAGTGCCTTCACGGGGTTGGGCTGTCGTCCTGTGTGGGAGGTCAGCGCAGGGTGTCGATGTCGATGACGAATCGGTAGCGGACGTCGGAGGCGAGGACGCGTTCGTAGGCCTCGTTGATCTGCTCGGCGGCGATGACCTCGACGTCGGCGGCCAGGCTGTGTTCTGCGCAGAAGGCGAGCATTTCTTGAGTTTCGGGAATGCCGCCGGTTGCGGAGCCTGCGAACGAGCGTCGCTTGCCGAGGAGGTTGCCGACCGTGAGCGACAGCGGCGCCGGCGGTGCACCCACGTTGACCAGCGTGCCGTCTACGTTCAGCAGGTTCAGGTAGGCGTCGAGGTCGATGGGGGCGCTGACGGTGTTGAGGATCAGATCGAAGCCGGCGGCCAGTTTGTCGAAGGTCTCCGGGTCGCTGGTGGCGTAGTAGTGGTCGGCTCCGAGGCGGAGCCCGTCGTCCTGCTTGGCCAGTGTCTGGGACAGCACGCTGACCTCGGCGCCCATGGCGTGGGCGAACTTGACGCCCAGGTGGCCCAGCCCGCCGAGGCCGACGATGGCGACCTTCTTCCCGGGTGCGGCACCCCAATGACGCAGCGGCGAGTAAGTCGTGATGCCCGCACACAGCAGCGGTGCGACTGCCTCGAACGGTATTGCGTCAGGGATCGCGAGCACGAAGTCTTCGACGACAACCACGTGGGTCGAGTAGCCACCTTGGGTGATGGTGCCGTCGCGGTCGACGCTGGCGTAGGCCTGGATGTTGCCGTCAGCGCAGTACTGCTCCTGCCCGTTGCGGCAGTAGTCGCAGACCCGGCAGGAGTTGACCATGGTGCCGACCCCGACCTTGTCGCCGACGTCGTGCTTGGTCACGTCGGTGCCGATCTCGGAGACGGTGCCGACCATCTCGTGCCCGACCGTCAACGGGTAGGTCTGGGGTCCCCATTCGCCGCGGACGGTGTGGATGTCGGAGTGGCAGATGCCCGAGTAGGCGAGTTCGATGAGGACGTCGCGTGGTCCGAGGTCGCGTCGGGTGATCGTGGTCTTGACGAGCGGCTCGGTGGGTGAGGTGGCGGCGTAGGCGTTGACGGTGAGCACGGGTACTCCTGAGCTGGGTTTCGATGGCGGTTGGGATGGCGTCGCGGTTCAGTCGGTTCGCTCGATGGTGACGGTGAATCCGTCCGGTTGCCGCCGGAGGAAGTCGAGGTCGGAGCCGAGGCGCCCGATGCGGACGATGCCGCTGAAGTACCCGACGTCGCCGTAGTAGAAGACCAGGTCGCCCGAGGGCGCGTAGTAGCCGATCTCGCCGATGTCAGGGTCGGCCCCGGCCGGCACCCCGGTCGTAGACAACTCCCGTGGGAGCGCTCCGATCTTCTCGACGCGGTTGAAGTCGCGAAAGCTCAGGGCGAGCGGTAGCTGGTCGAGCAGATCCCGCGCGGTCGAGGTGTCGTTCAGCTCAGCGGCGATGGTTCGGTCGCCGACGCGGAGACGGATCGGCGTGCCCGCATAGGCCGGTGAGTTGGTGTGGTGTGGCGACTCCGTGGAATCGGCTGTGGTGACGTCGGACTCGCGGTGGACCTGGTCCCGGCCGTCGGGGAACCGGACGGGGCACCTGAGCCCATGGACCCGGACCTGACCGAACATGCGTCAACCGCGAACGCGATGGCTAGTGTCAGCGGCAGTATCGAGATCCGGGGTCGAGGCGCGCGCGGTGTGCGGCGTCGTGCGGTGGTCATGCGTCCACGCTAGGAACGGCCGCGGTCGAGGAACACTCTGACCAGAGGTGTACCAGCGGTACACCCGAGCCAGGCGGAGCAGCGTCTACGGATTAGCCCGCGCTGTCGGCTCGGTGGGGATGGCGGTGGAGGCCCAGGAGGCAAGCAGGACAAGGGCATCCGCGGTCGCCGAGGCCGGCTCGGCCGCATAGATGGTGAGGGTGAGACCGGGCTCGGAGATCATGTCGACGCTCTCGTAGGCGAGGTCGAGGTTGCCCACGGCCTGGTGGTGGAAGAGCTTCGCGCCGGCACCGTGGAGGCGGACGTCGTGTGAGCTCCAACGTCGCCGGAAGTCCTCGCTTCGGGTGGACAGCTCGCCGACCAAGTCGTGGAGCGACTTGTCGTGCGGGTCGCGGCCGGCCTCGGTCTGGAGGATGGCGACGCAGATGTCTGCGGCGGTGTCCCAGTCGGGGTAGAAGCGATGGGAGTCCTCGTCGAGGAACGTGTAACGCGCGAAGTTCGGCTGCCCGGTGGGGTCGTTGTCGTACAGGGACGAGTGCATCGCGCGGCCGAGGTGGTTGGCGGCGAGCAGGTCCATTCGGGCGTTGCGCACGATCGCGGGGCCGGTGGTGATGGTGTCGAGGACCCACAAGAGGCTAGGTCGGGCCGTCCATCGTTTAGTGGTGTGGCGGCGGGTGCGGCCGAGGGCGCTGGTGCCGTTGGCCGCCTGGGCGAGGTGGAGCAGGTGGGCGCGTTCGGCGTCGTCGAGCTGCAGGGCGCGGGCGATCGCGTCCAGAATCGACGCCGAGACTCCGGCGAGGTCGCCGCGTTCGAGCTTCGCGTAGTACTCGACGCTCACCTGAGCAAGGGTGGCGACCTCACCTCGACGAAGTCCAGGGACGCGTCGGGCGCCGACGTCGGGCAGCCCGGCCTGCTGAGGGGTGACCTTCGCGCGACGGGACACGAGGAACTCACGGACTTCGCTGCGGTTGTCCATGCGCGCAGCGTAGGGCTGCCGTGGAACGGCAGGGATCCTCTGTCAGTACACGTCTGGTCAGAGACTCCCACCGGCCTGCTGTTGGCGGTTTGCTGGATGACGAACCGTCCAAGAATGCTGATGAAGGAGAAGTCGTCATGCGTGGTGCGGTCATGTACGGACCTGGCGATGTCCGCGTCGAGGATGTCGACGAACCGAACATCCTCAAGTCCACGGACGCGATCGTCCGACTCTCGGCGACCTGCATCTGCGGGTCGGACCTTTGGCCCTACCGGGGAGCCGACGAGATCAGCGAGCCGCTGCACATGGGCCACGAGTACGCCGGGATCGTCGAACAGGTCGGCGACGACGTCGCCCTGATCAAGCCGGGCCAGTTCGTCATCGGATCCTTCTTCGCCTCCGACAACACCTGTGACATCTGCCGGGCGGGATACCAGACCTCCTGTCTGCACCGTGAGGTATTTGGCACCAGCGGAGCAGCTCAGGCACAGCGAATGCGGGTCCCGCTGGCCGACGGCACCCTGGTCGCCACTCCCGACGTGCCTCCCGACGCCCTGATCCCCAGCCTGTTGGCCGCGTCGGACGTGCTCGGCACGGGGTGGTTCGGTGCTGTCGCCGCCGAGGCTGGACCCGGGAAGACGGTAGCGGTCGTCGGCGACGGCGCGGTCGGGCTGCTTGCGGTCCTCGCGGCCAAGGAACTCGGTGCCGAGCGGATCATCGCGATGAGCCGGCACGAGTCCCGGCAGCAGTTGGCCCTTGAGTTCGGCGCCACCGACATCATCGAGGAGCGCGGCGATGCCGGTGTCGCGGAGGTGAGGGCCCTCACCAACGGGTTGGGAGCCGATAGCGTTGTCGAGGCCGTCGGCACTCAAGAGTCGATGATGCAGGCGATCAACGCCACCCGCCCAGGGGGTCACGTCGGGTTCGTCGGGGTCTTGCACGACGTCGTGCTCCATGGGCGAGACATCTTCATGACCCATGTGCATGTGCACGGCGGCCCGGCGCCGGTTCGCCGGTTCTTGCCCGAGCTGATCGACCTGATCTGGAACGAAAAGATCGACCCCGGCAAAGTCTTCGATCTCGCTCTGCCTCTGGAGCAAGCTGCCGACGGCTACCGGGCCATGGACGAACGCCGCGCGATCAAGGTCCTCCTCCGACCCTGACGCCGTCCCGCGTGTCGCCACTGCGCAAACCGACGAGAGCGACCGCGCCGACTACCAAAAGGAAGTGAACAATCATGACTGCGGAACAGAACCAACCCGCATACCCAGCCGCCTCGGTGAAGGGACCGGCTGAGATGTTCGCCGGCGACGTCTGGTTCGACCAGATCGTCAAAGGCGAAGCGCCCTCGCGGCTGCGGATGAACGCCGTCCACTTCGCTCCCGGAGCACGAACCGCCTGGCACTCGCACGCGGTGGGCCAGACCCTGTACGTCACCGAGGGAGTCGCCCTCACCCAGGAGCGCGCCGGCGCGATCGTCACCCTGTACCCCGGTCAGGCCGTCACCTGCCCGCCCGGGGTCGAGCACTGGCATGGCGCCCACCCGGACCACCTGATGACCCACCTCGCGATCTGGGAGGCGCCCGCGCCCGGCTCCGAGCTCGAGGAAAGCACGTGGGGCGAGCACGTCACCGAGGACGAGGTCGACGCATGACCGGCGGCCAACCAGCCGGCTCGATGGCTTTCGTCGATGGCTACCCCGGGGTCTTCGACACCTTCCTCGCCGAGGTCGACAACCAGACGACGGGACAACTGGACGACCGCACCCGGCACGTCGTCCGGCTGGCTGCCCTCATCGCCTGCGACGCGACGACCGCCTATCCGGGCGTGTTGGCCTCGTCGCTGGACACAGGCACACTGGAAGCGTCGGCAGCAGCTGAGGTCGTGGTCCAAGCCGTGCCTTACGTCGGGATGGGCCGAGCCGACGCATTCGCGCGGCTCACCTCGGAGGTTCTTGCCGCCCGTGGAGTCGAGCTTCCCGTCGCATCGCAGGCCACCGTGTCCGCGGCGACGGCGGCCGAGGCCGGGCTGCGTGTTCAGCGGCAGATCCTGGGATCCGAGACCATCGACGCCAGCTACGCCAATGCGCCACACGATCAGCAGCACATACCTCGATGGCTCAGCGCCCACTGCTTCGGCGACCACTACACCCGGAGCAGCCTCGATGTGCGCACCCGCGAGCTCATCACGTTAATCCTGATTTCCGCACTCGGTGGTTGCGAACCCCAGGTTGCCGCGCACGTCAACGGAAACCTCAACGTCGGCAACGATCGCGCCACCATGACCGGCGCTATCACCGCCGTCCTGCCCTGGATCGGCTATCCCCGCACGCTCAACGCGCTGCGCGCCGTCGATCTGGGGAGCGACCACAGGACGGCACCAGCCCGGGCCCGACCATGAGCTGATCTGACCGCGAGTGCATCGATGACGACGAAGCACTATGCCCGCCGTGTGGTGGGTCGGGATGTGCAGATCGCGGAGGCCTTGGACGTCGAGTTTCGGCAGATCGGTTCAGGCGCGAATGGCACGCTGATGCACGATCCGAGACTGCGGGCGTCGATGGGCAAGATTTCGAACAGCTGCAGGGTCTCTGACGTGCGGGTTTGTGGGTGCCCCCGGCAGGATTCGAACCTGCGACACACGGTTTAGGAAGGCGTGTTGGGTTGTCCCCATGTGTTCGTATGGCGACGGTTGGGCACGAGGGCATGGCCGATTGTCCCGATCTGTACGAGGTCGTCCGACCCGTTAGGGCACATGGAGGGCACGCACGCGTCGGGTCATGGCCAGCTTGGAAGTAGTGCCGCCGGGTCGATCGAGGGGTGACGCGGTCGTTCGAACTACGGCTGAGCTGACCGCAGGGTCGCCCAGGTGACCGTGGCTAATGGCCCGTCAATGGCCCGTGGATGGCCGTTTCACGACCGGGGTGGATCGGCTGCGGGTTCCGGCTGATCGTCACCGACGCCGGGCGCTGCCCTCCGCGGTGAGGCCTCCTCGGCGGAACGTTCGAAGCCATACTGCCTCGACTCCCGGGATGGGCCTAGTGCTGGATCTCGACGCTCTTCCTGTCTGGCGCCGGTCGCCCCTGGTCTGGCCGCGAGGAGAACGTCCACCATGCGTCGGCCAGAAGAAGATGCAGATCCGGCGCATTGCGCTAGTGACCGCGTCAGCGACTGACTGGGTGGAAGGAGTACCGGGCTACCCGTGTGCACCAGTCTGTGATGACTTTCCGGGTGAGCAGTTCGGCGGGCAGGGATGCGCAGGCTGATCGCACGGCGACCCATGCGGGGTCCTGGGCGTGAGAGGTCAGGAGGTCGGCGAACGTGGGCTCTTGCATGTGCTGGAGCTCCTCGACCATCCGATGGGTGATGAGTGTGGTACCGGTGACCAGTGCCAACAACAGGAGTACTGGTCGGTACTCCTCCGCGGCTAGGTACCCGTCGATGTCGCGGATCCCCGACCGAAGCAGTTGGTAGGTGTTGAGGAACCGTTTGGTGGCTCGGGGCGTGGTGACGAGGTCGTAGAAGCCGCGCAAGTAGTCGCGCTCAAGGGTCGTGAGTCGGAGGGCGGCGGGGTTGAGCTCGATCTCTACCTCGGGCTGGTCCGAGAGCGGCTCAACAGTTGGTGTGGTCGTGGTTGTCTCCGCGGCCGACAGTGTCTCGGTCGGCGGTTCGTGAAAGGGCGACGGATCTGGGTTATTGGGAGACGGCTGCCCGTTTGCGTCGTGGTGCAGGTTGGTGGCCTCTTCAACACGGATCGGTCTGGGGGTGGGGGTGCGGGTGTCGTCCACGTCCCCGACCAGGTTGGTGACGAGTCGTCCGAAGGCCGCCTTGCGCACGGGCTGCAGCCAGAACGGGATCTGAATGATCTTTTCGAGGTAGTTCTGAGGTGTGGGCGCGGCGGCGTCCTCGTCGGAGAAGATGTCACTGAACTCACTCTTGAGCGATTCGAGCAGCCAGCGGGAGTCGACCGCGATCACCACCACGAACAGCTGGTGGGCGAAGAGGAGGTTTACGGCCTCCAGCACGCGGACGACGTCGCTTGCGGGGCAGCGGTCGAGGTCGTCGATGAAGATGACAATTCGGTCAATGGTGGCGGGGGTGCCGTCGTCCTGTTCGGCAGACAACCTCGCCAGCTGGGCGAGGTCCTCGCGGATCATGGGACCCAGGCCGAGGTGTTCGCGATAGTCAGCGGCGGCGGTGCGGGCGCTCACGTAGCCGTAGAGCGCGGCGGGTCCTTGGCTGCGGGCGGCTATGAGCGCTTCTGCGGTTTGGTCGCGTCGTCGGCGTGCCTCCTCATACCGGCGATGGTCGGCGTCCAGGATCTGCACCCCGGCCGTGAGCGCCTGGCGCGCGGGCTTGAGGACGGCGTTTGCGAAGACCAGTAACGGCACGACGGTGGTGAGCAGCGACGCGACGGCCTGTCCCATGGACAGGAAGGCCCAGGCGCCGAGCGCTCCCAGGACGATCATCACGACGACGAGGGAGCGTTGCCACCTTGATGCTCCGTGCCATCCGAGTCTGAACTTGCCCGCCACCGTGCGCAGTTGGCGCACCTGCGTGCGGAGGGTGCTGATCTGGGTGGTGGCAGGGTCGAGGTCGATCGTTGTCTTCAGGGTGGCCGCACTCGCCTTGAGGAGCGGATCGTGTTGGGCGACATCGGCGACGGAGTTCTTCTCGCCCTCTGCGGCCATCGAGCGCAGTTCACTCTCGGCAGCGTCCAGCTCGTGTTGGGCTGAGGCCACGTCGGTGCTGAGCTTGCGAATGTTCTGCCAGAGCTCCTGGTAGGCCTCTGCGCTGCCTAGCTGTTCCTGGATGCCCTCGAACACGCGGCTGACCAGGCTGGCCCACAGGTCGACCCCGTGGGCGTACTGCCAGGCATTGAAGTCGACGGTCACCAGTTTGGGGCAGTAGGCGCTTGTCTCCCCTTCCCGGAGCTCTTGCGATCTGGCGGCCAGCTCGACGGCCCCAAGCTTGATCTGGTGCATGAGGAAGCTCTTGCCCGAGCCCCAGGGCCCGAAGAGCCCGATCGATAACGGCGGCAGGATCTGCGTCGATACGACCAGGGAGGAGAGCATCCGCACATCCGGCCCGATGTCGAGCGCATCAGTGGCCGGGGTGAGTCGACCGAGCGCATCGTAGGAGTCTGCGAGGTAAGCAGCCTGTCCAGCCCGCTGTGGGCGCGACGCGCGCACCACCTCGCCGATCGTGGTCAGCTCTCTGCCGAACTTCTCATGTGCGAAGTCGCGCTCGGTTTCGGTGAGCTGCGCGGACATCGAGACCGACACCGCCCCGGCGTCGAGGCCCAGCTGCGTGACCAACTCCTCGTCCTCCGGACGAACAAGGGCGACGACGGTTGCCAACACGTCGTTGCGCCGCTGCGCGAACCACGCCCCGAGCTGCGGTGCCGCCTGGGCGAGGCGGCGGAGGTCGCGGACCCAGACCATGGTGGCGCCACTGGCCAGCAATCGCTCGGGGTCCACGCCTTCGGCGTTCAAGGCCAGCTCATCGGCCAACAGCAGCATCTCGTGCGGGCGCACCCGTTGCAGCGCCTCGTAGATCGTGCGCGTCGCGCCGCTCATGACCGGGGCCACCACTATGAGGGCCGGCGGCTCCGACTCGAGTGCGGCTCTGAGCTCCACATCGACGGCACGAGGGAAATAGGTCGACAGCTCGGGCGTGTCCGGGTCGAGTGCGAGGCCGAACTCCTTGGGAGTGACGTCGGTGACGATCCGCGGTGTGCCTAGCTCTGCGGGATGGCTTCCAGCGTCGCTGGAGGTTTCCGAATCGGCTGCGCTGCCGTGGTCGATTCCGAACATCTGAGTCATGCCGTCGGCTGCAGCTTTGATGTCGCCGCCGGCCGCACGTAACCGGCTCAGGACATCCCCGGACGCCTGGGTCAGGACGGCATGGACCAGATCGGCAACCCCCACCAGTTCCGTGCCGCCCTCCACATGCGCCCAGGCGGAACTGAGGCTGTCAACGAACTCGGGCTCGATCAGGTGTCGTCTCTGCGGTTTGATCGGCTTGGCCGGCGGTGGGATCGCGCCGATGGTCCGACCGAAACTTGTCATGTCGAAGCTCGCGTCAGCCATGACCGCGGCGATGCGGCGGTCAAAGTCGCAAGCAGCCCAGATGGCGGTGGATCGCGTGACTCCATGGCGGTCCGACGCGTGTTGCTCAACTCGCCTGCTCTGAACGGCAGATGCCAAGTCGGCGAACTCAACCGCCGAAGGCGTCAGAGTCTCCCAAACTGGCGGACCACATCTTCGAGCGTTTGCGCAACCGACGAACCCGCCGCGGTCGCCGTCGCGGACGACAGCGTCGCACTCGATATCGGGTCGGGAGGCGGACTCGCCGAACTCACAGTGTGCTTCTCGTGTCTGGCACCGTGAAACCCCCGAACCGGTCTTGGAGCTCACCTTCACGGCAGCCCGATGGACCCAACCAGGTGTCCGATCAGATTACCGGCACGGCCACCGCGGCACTAGGGCGCCCATCGATCAACAACGCATGTGGGTGTTGACGCTTCGGGAGTCTCAGGCCGGTCGCGCTTGTCTCAACTCATCATCGCCGACTCGTTGACATCAACGTCTGCATCGCTGCTCGATTTGTGCCGCCGGTGAGCGGACCTCGAAGCTTGTTGGAGCAGTTGTTGCGGGTGGCGCACTTCAGTGGGCGACGATGTCCACCAGTTCCTTGAGGCAGCGCATGCCGGTGGGTAAGAGATCGTCGATCCCACCGCGGTTGGCGCAGAATGCCACGACGACTCGCCAGTTGTGATGGATCATCAGCAGCGAGGTCGACACCGATGTCTCGCCTGCGATCCAACTGACGCGGGCCTTGCTCATTTGGCGTGATACCCAGCCCCAGGTCAGCGATGGACGGTGAGCTGTTGTGGTGTCGCTTCGCCAGGCCACGGTGAGCGTGTCATGCACTCGATTGCCGGGGACGGAGAGGGCAACTCCGAGCGCTATGAGGTCGTCGAGCGTTCCGTAGAGGCCGCCGGCGCCATACATAGCGCGGAATGCCCACGGGTCGGCCGCCGTTCCGGATGCCTCGTAGCCTTGGGGGAGTCCTGCAATCGGGTGCGGGGAAACCGAGGGGGTGGCGGCGCCGAGCGCCGGGAGGATCAGTCGGTGCATGAGCGTGTTGAGGTCTGATTCAGCTACCTGCTCGATACAGCTGCGAAGGACCGCGTATCCGAAGTTGGAGTAGTCGACGTCAGGGCGTCTTCTCACAATCCGGCGCATCCCCTCTTGTAGCTGAGGTTCGTCGAACCCTCGACAGGGGTCCCATAACGGCCCGGTGAGGTTCGGCGGCAGGTTCGGGATCTGCGCCTGGTGTCTGGCCAGGTCGGCGAGCGAGATGTGGGCCCACAAGTCAGGCAGATGCGTGTGTGCGGCACTGTCAGCGACGGTATCGGTCAGGGTCAGGTCGCCGCGTTCCGCCAAGCGCAAGAGCGTGAGCGCAGTGATGGCCTTGGCTGTGGAGCCCAGATCGAAGGCAGTGGGGGCCGGGCCCTCTCCTGTGGTTGCCGAGACCCGCTCCCCGTGGAGGCTCGCGGTAGCCCAACCCGTTCCAATGGGGAGGCCAATGCTCGCGAGAGTGGTGAGTGCGGCGTCAACGCGCGCGAGCGACGAGGTCACCATCCTCGTGATAGGGCGCAGAACATCACTGCTGGATAGGCGGCCGAAAACGCCCAGAGAAAGTCGTTGAGACCCATTACCACTGCAGTGCCGATGTGAAAGGCGAATCCGCCGAGCAGGAAAAGGAGCGTGATCGGCGGCGGGAGGACGAGGCAGATGACGAACAGGCATTCCCAGCCGATCACGCCCCAAGCGATCACTCGTATGATCCCGCGGTGTTCGCGCGCGAACTGTCCGGTGCCGGCGCTGCAGTAGGTGCGGATGCACAGGATCTGGACGAGGTAGGCACCGTTGCGCCAGCCGGGCGAGATCGCCTTGGCGATTCCGGCGACGCCGTATGCCAGGACACATTCGGCGGCGAGGAAGATCAGGTAGGCGATCTTGACCTGTGGCAGAGGCGCCAGGCTGACCAGCGCGAGTCCGCCGAACACGAGGAGGTCGACCTGGTCGGCCCCGTTGAGACCGAGGCGGCTGCGCAGGGGCAGGACCAGGCTGAGCGCGCCAGCAGGGATAGCGAGGATCGGGCTGAGGATCATGCTCGTGGGTGCTGCGACCAGGACGGCGCTCACGGCGAGGCGCGTGGTGAAGAGCATCGAGACTCGCGGATATGCGAGCAGTCGGTTCAGCGGCGCGGCGACAGCTCCGGTGCTGGTCGAGCGGTAGTCGAGGGCGGCTGATCGGCCACGACATCAGGCCGCTGTCCGACCAGGTCTCGCGATCCCGCAACAGTTCGATGGTCGCGATGACGACTCCGATTGCCGCGATCCGCACCACGAGAGCGATGTAGGCGTCGGGGCTGTGGAGCTGGAGGAGGGTACTCATGTCGTCAGACCCGGTGTTCTGCTGAGAGCATGACCACGCTCGGTGGGCGTTCGGAATGCCATCCGTAGGACTGCATGATGGCGAACTGGGTGCGGTGCGGGGGGGCCGTGCGGCGGACCCAGCCGACGTGGTTGAGGACGATGAGGTACGGCACGGTCAGCGCGATCGCCTTCGGTTCCTTCGGTTGTAGGTCAAGTAATTGGACGACTGCGTCGAAGACGGCCTTGCGTTCCCGTTTGTCGGGATGCCAAACGGCGTCCGAGCACTCGACCACCACGGAGCAGGCACACCTCCGTCCACGGTGTTTGGGCACCGTCGGCGAAGGTGTCCCGATAGAGAATGTGGTAGTCGCCGCGCACGGGGATGGGCGCGAAGAAGCGGTACTCCGGGATGAGAACGCTGGCTGCCTTCCCGCGCAGCCACGGACGCACCTTGGGCAGCTGAAGGCCGATCGTAGCCAGGAGCCAGAGGCCCAAGATGACGATGACGTCGTAACCAACCAGCGTTCTCATGCCGACTAGCTCCCGGTGTGTTCTGATCGTCGCTTTCGGCTCAGTCGGAGAGGACGTCCAGACGCAGCTGGACGAGTTCGTCGACGCTCGGGCTCTGATCGAGCGCGTGGACGACGTCGTCACCGAGGTCTGCGATGTCGAACGCGCCCGGTGTGGGCCCTGCCAGCGCCGCTGCCCAGGTCGCTGCTGCTGCGCCCGCGGTGTAGGTGGCGACGACGTAGCCGGTGGTCTCGCACCACCGCTCCGGGCGGATGACGACCTGGCCATCGACCGCCTTTTCGGCGTCGCTACGCCGCGGTTCCCGGTGGACGATGAGCGCGTCGAGCTGGGCCGATTTGCCCTTCTGGACGTATTGCACGAGCTTGAACGCACCCGGCGACAGCCGCCCGCCTTCGTAGGGGAAGACCATGGCGGCGAGGCCGATGTCCTCGGGGACGAACAGATTGTCGGCGAGGGTCATGTCGCCATAACGCAAGACCGCGAACACCGGCTCAGCGACGATCTGCGCGACAGCATCGCTCAGCGGCTTCTCCTTGCGCCCTCGATAGCGGCCCTTCATGGTCTCTGAGAGTTTTTGCGCCTTCTCCTCGTCGTCCAGCGCGGCCTGGACCTCGTCGAGCATGTGATTGTCCGATCGAGCGAGGAAGAGAGTGAAGTGATCTTCACCGGGTGGGGCCCAGTCGGCCAGCTTCTGTTGGGCCTCTTCGGAGAGCTCGCCGGCGTTGATGACCTTCACGGAGGTCACCTTCTGTTGTCGGGCGCGGATCTCCGCGTGCAAGGGCCTGTTGAGCTCCTGCAGATCGCGCCAACTGACGTCTGCCATGGTGCATCCCTTCAGTCGTGAGCCGGACGTCCGACTCGAGGTTGTGGAGAACTCCCGTCCGAGGCCGCGAGTGATCCATACTGATAGCTGTATTCACGCTTGAGTGTCCGGAGGAACACGACGGGATCGGAATACCCCAACCCGCGCATGTAGGCGCTGAGGTCCGATGGTGTCGGAGTGCCGATCGACTGGAAGTGCCACTGCACAACCTCGTCATCATCGACCTGGTCGAATGAGGCGTCAGCCGCGCCGAGACGCCCCAGCACATGCTGCTTGTCGCGAGCCCGTTCGGCGAGTGCGGCGTACAGATCCCGGGAGCGCAGCTCGTTGCGAAGGTAGATGTCGAGCTCGCCCTCGAGCTGCGCCGTCGCATCGCTGAGGGCTGCGTCTTCCTGAGCGAGCGCGGCAAGCTGGCTCAGACTCACCTCGTTCTCCACCATCCACTCGCGGGTCGCGGCTGGTTGGGCCAGGTCGCGGGACCGGCGGAATCGGTCGAGGGCGATCTGAAGGTCTGACTCGGAGCGTCGGGTGTCACTCTGAGCGCGCTCACGCGCCGCCAGGCAACGTGCCACCGCCCGCAACTTCACCTCGTGGTACAGGTCTGGTTGCAACTTGAGTTCGTCGAGGAGCGCCTCGAGGGTCACCGTCGATGCCGTTGGCGGGGAGCCACCTGTTCCCATCGTTGGGTCGACTGCTGTCGTTGCTCGCTCCGCAAGGGCAACGGTTCCAGCAGAGCGCCGCGCCCGCTCGAAGAACTGCGTGTGCTCGAATGCGAACGGGACCGGTGCCGGCGGAGGTCCGGTCCGCACTGCACGCAGGAGTGCGAGGGCGTCGGCGCGCTTCTGATGCACCTGGTTGCCGACAAGCCATGCTTCAAGGTCGTCCAGTTGCCGGGTAACCGCGAGGCCGTCCCGTCGGCCGATCGTGATGAGGGTCCGGTAGGAACGCTCCGGGTAGAACTGCTGTTTCGCGATGTGGGTCAGCCGCATGGCGACTTGGTCGTCGATGACGCCGGCCAGCTCGGCCGCTTCCAGCGTCCAGCGGATGTCCACCATCGGCTCGCTGGCGGCGCGAAGCCTTCCTCGGCGGTTCGGTGGGCGACCGCGACCTCGTCGTCGTCCTCCAGGACACCGTCGCGGTAGGCCCGATAGATCGCTCCGATCCCCACCATGCCGAAGCTGTCGAGTTCGGCGGCGCGCAACGCACCCATACTGGAGCTTCCGTAGACGGGGATTCCCTGGTTCAGGGCCCACAGGATCTCTTTGTGCCAGACCGCGGGTACGTCTTGGAACCTGCCGTCGATGATGCCGATGGCGTCCGGCTGGCGCGTCGCGGCCCGATAGACGTCGCCGACGACGGGCGGCAGGTAGATTGCGTCGAGTTCGCCGCGCGCCGTCTCGATGTCCAGTGATGGTCCGAGAAAGACCATGGCGGTCATGACTGACGCCTCTGCTTGAGCCGGCGGCAGCCCGTGCCGCCGGTTGGTAGCGCGACGCTGAGATGTAGCACTCCAACCCCGGTACGAGTGCCCGCACTACCGGGATCTCGAACTCGGACTTCGTCAGGTCCACCACGACGACCTGTCCCATCCCCTGTTGTGCGAGCAGATTCACTTCCAGCGCGACGTCCTCGTCGAAGGTCGCGTTGGTGAACGTCGGCACATCGTCGAAACGTAGCGAACCGGACGTTGCCATCACCGTGTTCCACATCAGGCGAAGGGCCGTGCCGTCTCGCAGCCGCTCGTACTCGCTGCGGAAAACGTCGTCGCGGGCGCCAGAGATCAGCGTCAGTCGGCTTTGCACCGCCTCCGTGAGCGCCCCGGAGCAGGGCAATCTCCCGCCGGGGATGACAGCCCATGCCTTCGGCGGCGTAAAGCGGGAGCACGGCGTGGTCGGGGTTCTCCGCGATGTTGCACAGGAATGCCGGCAG
>CAVPUH010000003.1:0-281857 GCA_963708795.1 uncultured Actinomycetota bacterium | reverse complement strand
GCGACCCGGGCCGGACAACAACGCAACTTCTTCGTCGCAGTTGAGACCAACGGGACGCAGACTCCCGCCGCCCGGTATCGACTGGTTGTGCGTGAGCCCGAAGGCGGGGGCGCCTCTCGTCGTGAGTAGAGGTCAAGAACTCAAATTGGTGTTCCCTCAGTCCGAGGCGAGCCCTCAGATGTTTGAACACCTTGACTTCGAAAGTTTCCGAGTCCAGCCGATGGATGGTCCTGATATCAAGACGAATACCGCTCAGGCAGTGCAGTTTTGCCTGGATAATCCTGCGTGGCGGCTTAGCCTGCAGACCCACAAGTTCTTAGGGATACCGTGACCTTCCCAGTAGAGATATTTCGAGAGTTTACCTTCGAGGCGGCGCACCGACTGCCCAACGTTCCGCCGGACCACAAGTGTGCAAGGCTCCATGGCCACTCGTACCGGGTTGAGGTTCACGTCGAGGGTCCCGTCGGCGAAACGTCAGGGTGGGTGCAGGACTTTGGGGACCCTAAGGCGGCATTCAAGCCCCTTGATGATCAACTCGATCACCACTACCTGAACGAGGTCGCGGGACTCGAGAATCCAACGAGTGAGGTACTGGCAAAGTGGATCTGGGACGGACTCGTCAGCACGCTCCAGCCTCAGTGTGGTGCTAGTCCGGGAGACGTGTACCTCTGGTTGTATTTATCGAGGACGAGACTGAGGCCGATGGTGCAACTTCCAGACGTTCAAGATGAGCCAGATAACCGTCGAATCGCGATCGATGAGGTTGGCGTCGCGGGTGTGCGTTACCCCATGGCCTTCGCTGATGGAATGCTGAGCCAATCGGGCATTGCGAGTTGGAACGTGACCGTGGGACTGGCTGCAACTCATCGCGGGACTCATATGAGTCGGATGGTCGAACTCGTTCACGACCATGGACAAACGTTTGATCCCCGCGCATTGCCGATCATGTTGAAAGACGGACTACATCGACTGCGTGCAGAGTCCATTCGCGTCGCCGCATCGATGACGGTGGGCGTCAAGGTGTTCGCTCCAGCCACTGAACTTGAGTCGTGGCAGCCAGTTGATGTCGAGATCGTCGGATTCTCTGATCGTGACCGAATCGTAATTACAACACGCGTCACTGCTGACATTACGAGTCTGTGTCCTTGTAGTAAGGCGATCAGTGAGTATGGCGCTCACAATCAGCGTTGTTCAGTAATGCTCGGAACGAGCGGGACCGGCGACGCGCCGTACCCACTCTCGATTTCGCAATCCGTAGAGTTGATTCGCAGTAGAGGATCGTCTGCCGTCTTCCCCATAGTAAAACGCCTGGACGAGCGGCTGATCACAATGCGTGCCTACGACAAGCCGGCCTTCGTCGAGGACGTGGCGCGGGATCTGTCAGGCGAGTGTCGTCGCCGTGCAATCGCGCACGAAGTCGCGATCCGGAGCATCGAGAGCATTCACAGCCATGACGCCGTCGCTCGCATCACGTGGGAGCCGCCAGATGGCGGTGGCTGAATAGTCCTTAGGCAGCGATCGAATCGTCAGCGCCGCTCGGTCTGTGACAAATGCGACTTGGATGGTACCTCGGCTCCCGCGCAAACCGATGGCCGTCATGCGCCTCGTGGCGTACGAGTTGGCCAAACCGCCAAGGTGTGCGCATGTCCCGTAGGCCCGCCTGTGCGGCCTGCACGACCGACGGAATGCTTTGAGGGACGTCCTGTGTCTGCGTCGGGAACGCCCGGTGGAGCGCCTTGTCTGAGTAAGGTGGCCGCAAAGTGATCAATCGCGTCTTCGTCTGTGCGCGCGCTTGGCTCCAGCGCCCAAAGGTCTTTGATGTCGAGATCAGTCGCGTTGTGGAGGTAGGCGACGCCCGCGATCTGCTGCGGCTCGGCGTCGAACGCTGCCACGAAGTCCGTGAGGTGTGTGCAGTATCGACGGACCTGCTCGACGGGGTGGAGTCGCTCACCCATGCCGTCGAGGACGACGACGTCGGTGGTGCCCTCGAGCAGGTGAGCGCTGCTCCACTGCTTGAGTTCGACGACCACGAACGAGGGCTGACCGGTCTTCGGGTGGTAGCCACAGAGCACGACGTCAGCACGCTTGCTGGTGAGGGGCAGTTGGTACTCGACGAGCGCCTCGACCGATGAGAGGCCGGCCTCGACGAGGTCGGCCGAGAGCACCTGCAGACTGTTCTCCCAGGAGCGGACCTCCGAAGGCGGGGCAGAGCGGCCCAGCTCGTGGCGATACTGCGCGGTGAGCACCGGAACCAACGACGCATCCTCGACTTGGGCACGCAGCTGTGCAACGGACCCGCGGTACAGCGGCACGACAGACCCCAGGAAGGCATGAGCAGCTTCCCGTACGGGTGGAGGCTTGTCGTGTGACGCGCCTGTCGGGCCGAAACGGACTTAGAACAGGGACCATAGCTGGCAGCGAGGTTGCCTGCTGTCGGACACGAGTCGTCGGCTGTTGACTGTCGCTCTGAGCGTCGGTGCCTAAAGTGACGTGTCCTTGGCCAATTGCGTCCAGAGCTTGCCCGCATCCACCGGCGCCGAGTTCATCGCCGTCCAGCAACGGCATAGTTGCATCCCGGAAGCACGCGGGAACCCGCAGCACGCGGCACCGAGACCAGGCGACCATCAGCACGGCCGAAAGGACACGACATGACCTCGCAGCACCCCGTCCGCTTCGCCGCGGTCGGCCTCGACCACGCCCACATCTTCGGTCAGATCTCCGGCCTGCTCGACGCCGGCGCCGAGCTCGTCGGCCTCGGCCACCGACGATCCGGACGCAGCCGTCGCCCGCCAGGTCCGCGACCGATACCCGGACGCACCGGTGTTCGACGACCCGCGAGCGCTGATCGCCGACGAGAACGTCGACGTCATCACCACCGCCGCCATCCCTGACCGCCGCGGGCCGATCGCCCTGGCCGCGATGCGCGCCGGCAAGGACGTGATGACCGACAAGCCCGGCTGCGTCAGCCTCGCCGAGCTCGACGAGATCAGGCAGACCGTCGCGGAGACCGGTCGGATCTGGTCGGTGACGTTCTCGGAGCGGTTCGGCGTGAAGTGCGTGACGAAGGCCGGCGAGCTGGTCCGCGACGGTCGGATCGGCCAGGTCGTCCAGACGCTCGGCCTCGGTCCGCACCGGATCGGCGACCGCGCCCACCTCGCCGGCGGCGCCGGCCGCCCGGAGTGGTTCTACGACAAGGCCCGCTACGGCGGCATCCTCACCGACATCGCCTCCCACCAGATCGACCAGTTCCTCTGGTTCACCGGAGCCACCGAGGGCGAGGTCGTGGCCAGCACGGTCGGGAACTTCGCCAACCCCGACACCCCCGGCCTCCAGGACTTCGGCGAGATCCTGCTCCGCAGCGACAGCGCGCAGGGCTACATCCGCGTCGACTGGTACACCCCGCACGGCCTGCCGACCTGGGGTGACGGGCGGCTGATGATCCTGGGCACCAAGGGGTACATCGAACTGCGCAAGTACGTCGACATCGCCGGCCGCGACGGCGGCGACCACCTGATCATCGTCGACGGGAACGACACCGAGTACGTCGACTGCTCCGACGTCGAACTCACCTACTACGCCGACTTCGTCAACGACGTCCGCAACCGCACCGAGACCGCCGTCCCGCAGGCGCACACCTTCGAGGTCATGCGACTGGCTCTCGTCGCCCAACAGAACGCCACCCTGCGAGGAGCCGCGGAATGACGACGCCCATTGACGCACCGTTGAAGGTCGCCGTCGTCGGCTGCGGCAACATCGGTCCCAACCACGCCCGGGCCTACGCGACGACCGGCAAGACCGAGCTCGTCGGGGTCGCCGACATCAACCTCGACAAGGCGCAGGCGTTCGCGGAGAAGTTCGGTTCGACGCCGTACGACAGCGTCGAGGCGCTGCTCGCCGCACAGAATCCGGACATCGTCTCGGTGGCCACCCCGCCGGGCACGCACGCCGAGATCGCGCTCGCGGTGCTGGCTGCCGGCCATTCGGTGCTGCTGGAGAAGCCGCCGGTGCTCAGCCTCGCCGAGCTGGATGCGGTCGCCGACGCCGAACGCGACAGCGCCGGCTCGGTCTACGTGATCTTCCAGCACCGTCACGGTTCGGGTGGGCGCCGTGCGCACCGGCTGCTCCAGTCGGGTGAGCTCGGCGTGCCCCAGGTCGCGGTGTGCGAGACGCTGTGGTTCCGGCCGACCAGCTACTTCGACCCCGAGTGGCGCGGGACGTGGGTCGGCGAGGGCGGTGGGCCGACGCTCGGGCACGGCATCCACCAGATCGACCTCCTGCTGCACCTTCTCGGCCCCTGGCGGACGCTGACCGCGACCGCCGTCCGGATCGACCGCCCGGTCGAGTTCGAGGACGTCTCCATGGCGTCGGTGATCTTCGAGAACCGCGCCGTGGCCACGGTGATCAACAGCCTGGTCTCGCCGGACGAGCTGAGCCGGGTCCGGATCGACACCACCGGCGGCACCCTCGAGGTCAACCACCTGTACGGCTACTCCGACGCCGACTGGACGTTCCACCCTGCACCGGACCAGGCGAAGGCGTCGAAGCTCGGCCTCGACCCCGATGCCCGCAAGCGCGACGGTGCCGGCGATCCAGGAAGCCGGCGAGGCCACCGACCCGTGGACCGCCTCGTCAGGGGAGGACGTGCCGAGCAATCACATCGCCCAGATCACCCGGCTCGTCGACGACCTGCTCGCCGGACGCGAACACGAGACGACGCTGGCCAGCACCCGTCCGACGATGGAGTTCGTGACCGCGCTGTACGCCTCGGCGATCACGGGCGCTCCGGTGAACCGGGCCGACCTCGTCCCCGGACATCCCTTCTACACCGCCCTGAACGGCGGCGTCGACCAGAGCACGATCGCCCAGACGTTCTCGGTCTAGCCTTCCGGCGTCGCCGGACGCTTCGCTGTCAGCCGATTCGCGATGTCGACGGCGAGCCCGAGTTGGTGATCGAGCGCCGGTGCGCTGCCCCACCACGACACCGACAGCACGATGAGCCCTTCGCGGGTGCTCTTGATCGACCACAGCTCAGCGGGCCGCACGACGCCGTCGCCGTGCATGGCCGACGGCCAGTTCTCGAGGCGCTGGCGGAGCCCGGCGTCGAGGATCCCGGCGGGATCGGTGTAGACGAACCGTCCGTCGGTGTCACCGCCCGGTCCGCGAGCCGGCGTGCGGCCGAGGAGTCGCCCGATGCCCTGCACCAGTTTGCCGAGGTCGGAACGTCGGACCTGCCTGGCGCACCTCCACCAGCGGGCACGGCCGTCCCTGTCGCGGAAGGCGGCACCCGCAGCGCCGGACAGACCCACCGAACGGACGAGGCTGGGTCGGTCTCGCTGTCCGTCGTGAAGCCATCGTCGAGGTCGCAGAACCACGCGAGATCAGACTCACGCGGCTCCAACCGGCACGAGTGGTCGCTCGCGTTCGTCACGACCAGATCGCGATCGGCCACGACGACGTTCACGAAGTCGAAAGCCGAAGCCACCACGGACAGGATGCTAATCCGCGTCGTCATCCACGAGCAGATGACTCCACGCAGCTACGGCCCGGTGCGGCGTCCAACTCGGCGAGCGTCTCGATCTCCCGGATCGTCCACTGCCCCGCGACCCCGTCCATCGCCGCGAGGTAGGCGGCGACGCGAGGCGGCGCCCAGCCATGAGCCTCGCGCAAGCCGGCCGCGATCGACCACAGGTACGCCGGCGCCGGCGACGCCGGCAGGAGCTCGGCCGACCGCGTGGTGAGCGTGAGCATCGGACGCGCTTCCAGCGTCCCGACGTGGGCCACGGTGTCGTAACGGGCATTGGCCAGCGTCAACTCACCGCCGGCCACCACCGTCGACAGCCCGAGGTCCGTACCGGTCGGCCGGTGAATCTCCTGCGCCACCACGTCATTCAGCTGCTCGAGCGTGATCAGGTAGGCGCGGCGCCGCGACCGAGCCGTCGCCGCCGGCCACACGAACGCCATCCCACCGCCCCACACCGACGACTCACCGGCGAAGCGCACCCGTCCCGGAATCTGCACCGGTAGGACCGACACCGGCTCGGCACGATCTCGCGCTCCGACGTAGACGCGCCGCGCGCCGTCGGGTCGGCCGCCGGCCAGATAGCACCGGAATCGCGACCACAGCAGGTTCGATCCGTAGGCCACGTACCAGACCAGCGTGTCCTGATCGCTCGACGGATCACCTCGGTGTGGCCCAGCGGCGCCTTCGGTCGGACCGCTCATGACGCGTTCGTGTCGAAGGTGGACACCCCGAGCTTCGACCACGCCGCGAGGAGCGCGCGGTCACCCGTGGCGGCCACGAGGTCGTCGTCGGCGGCCTGCTCCGCGGACGCACAGTGGACAGGGTCATACCCGCGTAGGCCGAACTTCGCGTGCGATCTCAGCTGCTCGGACGACGACTCGATCGTCGACATCCGCCACGCCGATCTCAGACCACAACCGGTCGAGGTGGTGCCGACACGCGGCGTGGGATGGCGCCGTCAACCGGCCGAGGCGTTCGGCCTGCGCTAGCGCAGCGGCGGTCTCGACATACGTGAGCCGTGAGGTGACAACGGCGTCAGCGTCATCCCAGAATCGTCCGCACGCTGCGCTTCCGGGCTCCTGGACGAGGAGCGGCACGAACGCCGAGGTGTCCAGGTAACCGATCACCGACGCTGCTGGTCGATGAGGTCGCTCACCGAACCGCTCGCGTCTACCGGTCGGCCGGCAGAGCGTTTTCGGCCGACGGGTGGCCGAACGCGACCTTCGGCGATCAGTGCCTCGAGTCGTGTCGGCCGATCGATGGGAACGATGCGCGCGATCGGTTGCCCGTGATCGGTGATCGTGACGACTCGGCCCGCGCGGACCTCGGCCAAGTGTCGACTGAGCCCGTCACGTAGCTCTCTGATCCCGATTTCCATGGTCGCCTCCGCAGCGCCGATGTGGCGACAATGAAGATACCATTTGTCGCCACCGACTCACGGTTCTCAGCGGTCGTTGAGCTCCGCGAGATCGACGTCGCTCAGCTGGACATCGGCCACGGCCAGGTTCTCCTCCAGGTGGGCCAGCGACGAGGTGCCCGGGATCAGCAGGATGTTGTCGGCTCGAGCCAGCAACCAGGCCAGCCCGACCTGCGCCGGGCGTCGCCCCGATCCGAGCGGCGACGGCCGTCACCTTCGCGTCATCGGTCACCTTCGGCATGCCCGGGAAGGCGGAACCAAGTGGGAAGTACGGCACGAACGCGATCCCGTTGTCGATGCAGTGCTGGAGCACGCCACCGTCGTCCTGGGCCAGCAGGCTGTACGGATCCTGGACACAGGTGATCTCCGACGAGACGGCCTGCACCTCGGCCAGCGGCGCGGTCGAGATGCCGATGCCAGCGATCTTTCCCTCGTCCCGCAGGGCGATCATCTCAGCGAGCTGATCCTCGACCGAGACGACCTGCTCGTCCGGCACCCCGTGCCCCGCGTCCATCCGGCGGATGTTGACCGCACCGAGTTGGTCGATCCCGAGGGCAGCGAGGTTCGACTCCACCCCCGCGCGAAGCTCGGCAGGTCGCTGAGCCGGGGTCCAGGCGCCAGCCGCGTCTCGCAGTGCGCCCACCTTCGACACGATCACGAGGTCGTCGGGATACGGGTACAGCGCCTCACGGATCAGCTCGTTCGCCACGTCCGGCCCGTAGTACTGCGCGGTGTCGATGTGGTTGACCCCGGCCTCGACGGCGCGACGGAGGACGGCGATCGCCTGGTCACGGTCTCGCGGTGGGCCGAACACACCGGGCCCGGGCAGCTGCATCGCTCCGAAGCCCACCCGGGCCACAGCCCTGCCTGCGATCGTGCCGGTCGTCTTCGTCATCGATGTCTCCTCAATCTCCAACGCTTCGGTTGCATTTCGACCCTAGCCCGGTGCAACCACAACCGCAACGTTGGGGATGGATACCCCGTTACCCTGGCGGTATGGCGTGGGACACCGAGGGAACCCGGCGACGGCTCCTCGAGGCGGCGACGGTCGAGTTCGCGGAGCGCGGTCCCGACGGTACGACCATGGCCAGGATCGCGAACCGCGCCGGCCTCAACAAGGAGCGTCTGTACAAGTACTTCGGCGACAAGCAGACGCTGTTCCAGACCGTGCTCTCCGGCGAACTGGAGAAGCTGGCGGCGGCGGTAGGCCCTCCGGTCGGCGGCTTCGAGGGCATCGGCGAGTTCGCCGGCCGGACCTTCGACTACCACGGCGAGCATCCCGAACTCGTCCGGCTGCTGCTCTGGGAAGGTCTGGCCGGCGGCCCGATCGCCGACGAGGCGGACCGCGCTGCCCACTACCGGAGCAAGGCAGCCGCGTACGCCAGGGCGCAGCGGGATGGCGTCCTCGACGACGACATCGCCCCCGACCACCTGGTGTTCCTCATCATCGCGTTGGCCGCCTGGTGGAGCAGCGTCCCTCAGCTTGCGGGCATGCTCACCGGTGCCAGCGCCGACGATGAAGCCGAGAAGGCTCGGCGCCGCGCGACCGTGGTGACCGCCGCCCGGCGACTGGCCCTGCCCGGGCAGGGATGAGTTCGGGTCCCGCGGGACGGTCGACCGGTCAGCGTCGCGGGCGGAACCGCTGGTGCCGTTGGGGATGCATGAGCGGATCTCGGCGCGCCGGCGGGATCACTTCGGGGACGCCGTCAATGCTCATGCGCAGGTGCCAGCGTTCGTGGTCGGGCGTGTGGGTGCCGGCTGGATCGGGCTCGACGAGGCGGTGATGCGTCGGGCAGACGAGCGCACCGTTCTCGAGGCTCGTCGGACCGCCCGCCCACCACGGCACCAGGTGGTGGGCGTCGCAGTCCGCTGAGGTCCGTGTGCAGCCGGGGAAGACGCAGCCACGGTCGCGCGTGACGAGCGCCTGCCGCAGATCGCCACTGAACAACCGAGTGGTGCGGCCGACGTCGAGGAGTTGCGAATCGCTCCCGAGGATGACCGGCAGGATCTCCGCATCGCAAGCCAGTCGACGCAGCTCGCCCGCCGGCAGCCGCTGGCCGGAGTCGACGAGCGTGCCGGCGCCGACCTGTGCAGCGAGGGTGTCGTAGTCGAGCAGGACGGTGATACGAGGGCGGTCACCACCACGGCGCGGCCCGTCGCCGGCGGCCAGGTAGCCGTGGACGATGGTCATCAGCGCTTGTGCCCGCTTGGACTCCCACGACGGTTCGTCGACGTCAAGGTCTTGCGGAGTCTCCTTCGTGTCTTGGTGTGCGATCGCTTCGACCAGCGTGCGCAGTTGCTCGCCATCGACGGTCGGCAGCTTCGCCGGAGAACTGGAGAGCGCCGTCCCCGTCGTCTCGCCAGCGCAGGTACTGCGAGCGGCGCGCCTCCCGGTCCTGGCGTTCGAGGATCTCGCCCTCGGCGGCTTCGGCCACGTCGGGAGCGACGACCTCGAGCAGATGCCCGGCCAGTGCGCGGAGCTCACGAGGGCCGTACCGCGCGGCGAACTCGACCACGGTTTCCTCAGCGGCTACGACCTGATCGTGATCCAGGTCGACCGGCAGGTCTTTGAGCACGCCGACCACGGCAACGGCCTGCTCCGCGGAGACGTCACCGTTTGCCATCGCCGAGGTCAGCCGTCCGAACCGGTGGTGAAGCGATCGGGCGATGGCGACGTCGCGATGGGCCGTCGCCAGGCTCTGCCGAGCGGTCGCGTGCAGCCAGGCGGCCGTCCCGAGACCGGTCGTGGTGGTCGTGACGTCACGCTCGTCGATTGCGCCCAGTACCTGGAGTTTCAACCCGGCCAGGGATGCTTCGAGGCGAAGGATCTCGGCCACGACCTGGACGCCGTCGGAGTCGGTCAGCTGCCAGAGCCTGTTCGTGGCCGGATCCGCGACCTCACGGATCGACTCGCGGGCGGCCGACACCGATCGGGCGACCGGATGGTCGATCCTCATCGGCGGGTCCTGCGTCGTGGTCATGGGACCAGGTTAGTACCGAGCACCGACAGTCCAGAGGTGTCGAATCCTCAACCCTGCATGAGAATTGGACGTTCATCACCCTGCGTCTGTGGCACTGGCAGAGTGACCAGAACCAGAACATCGCTTGTTGAGAAGGTCAGGGCTCGCCTTCGGTCGGACGTATGGTTTCTGGAGCGCAGTGTCGTAGGAGCACCGCGGGATACAAGGGCGTCAGCCGGACGTCGTCGTCACTCGGCATCGATCCAGGTGGTCGCCGGCACAGGCGGCTGACCTGGTCCACCTACGTGGGAGACATCATGCCTGCCGTATCGCCGATCTACGTCAAGTGTCCGACTTGCGGGGCCGCCAGCGGTTGGCCGTGTCTGACGAATACCGGCGCACAGCTCGTCGGTCGCTACCACGACAGCCGAATCGACCTCGCCAAACACTGAGGTCTCGGCGACGACCAAGTTCCGACAGCTCGCCTGTCCTCGGCTCGACCACGCTCGGGTGTGATCGACGTCCGACGCTGCGTAGCCGTGTGCAGTTCGTTGCATATCGAAGCCATGAATCCCTATCGCCGAGTGCCGCAGCGGGTCTAGCTTCCATTCAGGTGCCGATCGTTCGGCATGCGGGGGTCGGCTCCAGGAGACTCGAATGGCCCGTACCCGCTCCGTATTCGCTCGACGACTCACCGCTGCATTCGTCGCCGTCGCGCTCGCCGGCCTCACCACCATCACCGCGGTGGCACCGACCCAAGCCGCCACCAACTCACCTGTGACGCCCCGGATATTGGCGGCGACGGCCCTCAACCAGGACGGCTACGACTACCAGTTCACGACCTTCGGGCATCGCACGATCTTCTCCGGCTTCGACGCCGGCGGCCGCGGGCAGGAACCGTGGATCACCGATGGCACCCCGACGGGCACGCACATGCTCAAGGACACGACGGCGCTGGGCAGCGCACCACTCGGGCAGTTCACCGTTGTCGGCTCGAAGCTCTACTTCGTGACCATGGGCAAGACGAACTTCTACGAGCTCTGGATCACCGACGGGACCAGCGCCGGGACGAAGCTCGTCAAGACCAGGTTCCTCGGCGCTCAGAACGGATACCCGAACCACCTCACCGCCCTGGGCAACAAGCTGATCTTCAACGTCTCGAGCGGCATACCCGGCGAAACCCGTCAACTCTGGGTCAGCGACGGCACGACGACTGGTACGACGACGCTGAAGAACTACGACGGCAGCCCGCAATTCAGCGACATCGGCAGCGCCATGGCAACGTTGAACGGCAGGGTGTACTTCCAGGCGTGGGTGCCCAGCTCAGGTACGGAGCTCTGGACGACCGACGGCACCAAGGGCGGCACGCACATCTTCATCGACCTTCTCGCCGGCAGCCCGAGTTCGGGTGTCCAGAACCTCCACGTCTGGAACGGCAAACTCTTCTTCGTGGCGAACACCGATACGTACGCCAGTGACGGCACCGTGGCGGGAACGAAGCCGTTGCGCGCCGGTGGAAGCAGCATCCAGCTCAGCAATGGCCTCTATTCCTTCGCTCCGTTCGGCAACAAGGAGGCGCTCTACGCATACGTCAACGGCAAATACCGCTTCGTCATCACCGACGGCACCTCGGCCGGCACCGCCATCGTGCCTACCCCGGCGGATCTCTTCCTCGGTGCGAACATCGCGACAGCGAACGGGAAAGTCTTCTTCTCGGCTCGTCATAACGGGAGTACCGACGAGGAGCTCTGGTCCACCGACGGGTCGGTCGGAGGCACCAAGCAGGTCAAGGACATCTACCCCGGTATGACGGGTTCATGGCCGGACAACATCACCGCGGTCGGCAACCGCGTCGTCTTCACGGCCACCGACATCGTCCACGGCGAGCAGCTCTGGACGAGCGACGGAACGAGTGCCGGCACCGTCCGGCTCAACCACCAGCTCAGGAATCCCGACGACGTCAACCTCACCGCCAGCAACGGGATGCTGTTCCTCAGCGACGCCGGCACACACGGCATCTGGCGCCAGCCGTGGGTATGGGAGCCGGGTCCGACGTACCTGTCGTGGACGACGCTGTCGATCTCGAAGTCGTTCCACTACGGCAGTCGCCCGACGATCACGGTGAAGGTCGGCTCGTCGGTGTCCCTGACCAGGAGACATGTGGTCGTCAGCGACGGCGCCAAGAAGCTCGCCACACTCACGCTCGTGAAGGGCAAGGCGACGTGGCGGTTGCCCACGACCTTCAAGCTCGGCAAGCACACGCTGAAGGCTGTCTTCGCGGCGCAGGGGAGCGCGAAGGCCTCCTCGGCGTCGACGGCCGTGACCGTCAGCAAGGCGGTCCCGAAGGTGACGGCAGCCCTCGCCCATGCGAAGGTCGCGCAAACGGCGCACGCGTCGATGACGGTTCACGTGACCGCAGCCAACCTCTGGCCGAGCGGCAAGCTGACTGTCACGATCAAGAAGGGCAAGACGACCGCCAAGACCCTGACCACGAGGCTGACAACATCGGCCAAGGGCAGGCACGTGTTCACGTTCCCGAAGCTGGCGAAGGGCAGCTACACGGCGGCGACCCACTACGCCGGGAGTTCGACGATCACGTCCGCCAACGCGAAGACGGTCACGCTGACGGTGACGTGACGCTCGGCGGCCGCCTGAGCTACCTGTGGGCCACCGCGTACCGCAGGTGCGTCACCCGCGGCGACGCCAACACCTCGGCCACGACGAATCCGACCTGGCCGAACTCGAGACCGTCGAACAGCGCCGTCCCTGAGCCGAGCAGGACCGGCGCGACTGACACGATGAACTCGTCCACCAACCCGGCCTGGAGGTACTGCTGGATGAGGTCGGCGCCGCCGCCGATCCGGACGTCGCGACCGCCCGCGACCCCCTGGGCCTGAGTCAACGCGCTCTCGATCCCGTCGTTGACGAAGTGGAATGTCGTCCCGCCCGGGCGCTCCCACGGCTCACGTTCGGTGTGCGTCACGACGAACACCGGCGTGTGGAACGGCGCATCCTCCGGCCAGAAGCGCTCGCCACCGTCGAACATGTTCTTTCCGAGGATCGTCACGCCGGTGCGTTCGAAGATGCTCTGCGCCATATCGTTGTCCGGGCCGGTTTCGCCGCCCGCACCGAGATGCAGGTTCTCGCGGAAGAAGCGCTGCGGGAACACCCAGTTCTGCAGCGCGCCCCACTGCGCACCCCAGTTCTGATACGACGGGTCGTCGCCGTGTTCGAGCGTCATTCCGGCCGGCGCGATGAAGCCGTCCAGGGACATGCTCACGGCGAAGAAGACGGTGCCGTCGGTGGACTCGGTGGATGTCATCGTGCGTCTCCGGGGATCGAGGTGTCATACTTCAGTACGAACTTGAGTGTTGCGGCAGCGGCTCGAACTGTCAAGTACCGACTTGAGTAATCGGAGGTGCCGATGAGCGTCGATTCCGTCTTTCAGGCTCTTGGTGATCCCACCCGTCGGGCCATGCTCCAGCGACTCGGCGATGGGCCACTGTCTGTGAGCCAACTGGCAGAACCGCTCGCCGTGTCCCTGGCCGCGGTCGTCCAACACCTGCAGGTCCTCGAGCAGAGCGATCTGGTGCGCACGCAGAAGGTCGGGCGCGTCCGGACCTGCGCCATCAACTCTGGCGGGCTCGACATCGCCGAGCGGTGGATCCAGGATCGTCGAGCGCTCACCGAGCGACGCCTCGACCGACTCGGCTTGCTCCTAGCCGAGGACGAGGACCCCAGCCCGACCGCGACCCACACCACCGACACCGGAGCCGAGGAACGAGTGACCAGCGAGGCGATCACCCACGCGACCTTCACCGTCGAGCGCACCTACCCAGTACCCGCGGCCCGCGTCTTCCGGGCGTTCTCCGACACCGACGTCAAGCGGCGCTGGTTCGCCGACGGCGAAGGCTGGGAGATCGACGAGTTCACCGCCGACTTCCGCACCGGGGGCAGCGAGACGGGCCGGTTCCGGTACGCGGGCGGCCCGCCGATCACCCACGACACCCATTACCTCGACATCGTCACCGACACGAGACTGGTCTTCTCATACGTCATGACGGTCGACGGGAAGCTGATCTCGGTGTCGCTCGCGAGCGTCGAACTCTTCCCGGTCCCGGCTGGAACCAGGCTCGTCTACACCGAGCAGGGTCAGTACATCGGCGGCGAGGACCAGGCGATCCAGCGCGAGATCGGCTGCGGGGAGCAGTACGACGCCTTGGGAGCGGAGCTCGCCGCCAGCTGACCACGACTCGGAAGCCACCGATGTGCCGGCTCTCGAACGCCGGTGCCGACCCTCACCCCAGCAGCGCGGCGATCTCCTCGGCGGTGAAGCCGGCCCGCTGGGCCTCGGTCCCCTCCATGACGCTCGTGAACAGTTTCGCCTTCGAGGCCTTGAGTTCCATCACCTTCGTCTCGATCGTGCCGGTGGCCACGAACCGGTAGACCATCACCGTCTTCGTCTGGCCGATCCGGTGCGTGCGGTCGACCGCCTGCGCCTCGGTGGCCGGGTTCCACCACGGATCGAGCAGGATGCAGTAGTCGGCCTCGGTCAGGTTCAGCCCGAACCCGCCGGCCTTCAGGCTGATGAGGAACACGGGCGCCTCGCCCGCCTTGAACCGGTCCAGCACCTCGCCGCGATTGCGCGTCGTCCCGTCGAGATAGCAGTACTCGACGCCGGCCTCGTCGAGCCGCGCCCGAGCCCGGCCCAGGAACCCGGTGAACTGGCTGAACACCAGCACCCGGTGTCCACCCGAGACGATCTCGTCGACGTGCTCCATGAGCGCATCGAGCTTGGCGGAGCCGACGTTCGCGTACTTCTCGTCGACCAGGGCGGGGTCGAGACTCAACTGGCGCAGCAAGGTGAGCGACCGCAGGATCTCGATGCGGTTCCTGTCGACGTCGCCGAGCAGACCGAGGACCTTCTGACGCTCCCGCTGCAGGTGCGTCTGATAGATCTGCCGGTGCCGCGGGTTCAGGTCCAGCTCGACGACCTGCTCCAGCTTCGGCGGCAACTCGGGCGCCACCTGCTCCTTGGTTCGCCGCAGCATCAACGGCCCGATCCGCTTGCGCAGTTGGCTGAGCAGCTCCGCGTTGCTGTCGCGCTCGATCGGATTCCGGTAGTAGTCGGTGAACCGCTTCGGGCTCGCCAGCAGCCCGGGCGCGACGATCGACATCAGCGCCCACAACTCCATCAGGTTGTTCTCCATGGGCGTGCCCGTCACCGCGAGCTTGAACGGCGCCGGCAGCCGTTTCGCGCACCCGTACGCCTTCGCGTTGTGGTTCTTCACGAACTGCGCCTCGTCGAGCACCAGGCCGGACCACGCGAGCGTCTCGTACTCCTCGATGTCCAAGCGGAACAGCGCATACGACGTGAGCACGACGTCGGCGCCGGCGATCGCCTCGGCCAGGAGATGGCCGCGTCGTCGGGTCGTCTCCGCGATGGTGACGACCTTCAGACCGGGCGCGAACCTGTCGCATTCGCTGGCCCAGTTGGGGATCACACTCGTCGGTGCCACCACGAGGAAGGGCGCCGGATCGTGCTCGCGGGCATGACAGATCAGCGCGAGCGTCTGGATCGTCTTGCCGAGGCCCATGTCGTCGGCCAGGATCGCGCCGAGACGGTGGTCGTAGCGGTAGCGCAGCCAGTCCCACCCCGCCTGCTGGTACGGGCGGAGCGTCGCGGTCAGCCCCGCCGGCGGCGGCTCGGATCGAGCCGGGTTCTCGGGATCGGCCACCAGCCCGGCCACGATCTGCTGCCACTGCGCGGCCTGCGTGGTGGTGACCCCGAGGTCTTCGAGCTCGCTCCACAGACTGGCCTGGATCGGATGGATCCGCAGCGGGCCGTCCGGCCGGTCCTGCAGCGCGCGCGCCTCCTCGATCAGGGCGGCGAGCTGCGCGAACACCGGCAGGTCGAGCGGGAAGTAGACGCCGCTCGGCAGGATCAGCGTGTCCTGGCCCTGGGCGAGCGCGACGAACAGCTCGTCGAACGGGACGTCCTGACCGTCGATCGAGACCGTCACGTCGAGCTCGAGCCAGTCGTTGCCCGTGCCGGAGCGGTCTGCCGTGACGCTGATGACAGGCTCCGCCATCGCCTCGCGGTAGTCGGGGAGCTCCTGCGCGTCGACCTCGAGGTGCTCGATCTCGCGCAGCGCCGGCAGGACGTCACGCCCGAAGGCGATGGTCTCGGCCTGGCCGAGCGACGCGGTGGACGCGAGTCGCCGCCCGCCCCGGCCGACCGTCCACATCGATCCGACCACCGGCACTGTCGCCACCTCCGCGAGCACTGCCGACTCGGCCGCCTCGTCCCGCACCGCGGCGTCGCCCTGACGCGGGTGCAGCGGCTCGACGCGTTCGGTGTCGCCGAGCCGGTACGCCCACTGCCAGGACAGGTGGATCAGCTGCTTGGCATCCGTGCGGACCGTCAATCGGAGGGTCGGTCGTTCGGGCTCGGGCAAGACCACCGACCCGTCGGACGAACCGAGGACGACCGACTGACGTAACCGCGGATAGAAGTCGCCGAGGAAGCGTCGTTCGGCGGTGGGCGGAATCCGGAGGACACCACGGGTCGCGGCGGCTTGTTGCTGTGGCGTCAGGGGCGGCTCGAACGCCGCGAGCAGCAGCGATTCGACACCGTCGACGGTCGGGAAGGTGGCGACCCCGTGCGCCGGGTCGCCGATGAGGGCGCCGACGCGGGGATCGACGACCACCTCGCCGATGGCGATCTGCGGCGTGAGATGCAACCCGGTGTCGTTCCGAGTGGCGTCCAGGCTGAGCACGGCCGGCTCGGTGGAGACGTGCACTCGGCGCCGGTCGCGGCTGGTGTCGATCATCGGCAGGCCGGCCGCCTGGGCCTCGGCCAGCACCGACCAGATCCGCCGGCTCAGGTCGTCGAGGTAGATCAGGCCGTCGCTGCGTCCGTAGTAGTAGGCACTGGCCGCGTTGCCCAGTTGGGCGATCTCGTCGACGAACTGGGCGTGGGTGGACTTGCCCGCACGCTGGAACCTGAGATCGTTCCAGCTGACCCCGGACTTGATCCACCCGCCTTTCACGCCTTCGGTGACGGGCCGGACGCCGACGCGGACCGACGGCATCGACCAGGTCCGCGTCGTGAACTGGCGGCTCCGCGGCTCGGTCACGACCTCGAACTGCAGGCCGATGGCCTTCTCGGATCGGGCCGGCCGGTCGTGGGCGAGGATCGCGTCGAGGGTCTGTTCCCATGCGTTGTCGGGTGCGTTGTCGCGGCCGCTCAGGTCGACGGCGGCCACCGCGACGGCCGCGACGTGCTTGCAGTTGGTCTGGATGGGGCAGGTGCAGACCCCGACGATGCCGGTGAGCTCGCCGGTCGAATCGCGACGCAGGTCGACCATCGTCGAATACGCCTGGGGAGCCGTGCCCTGTACGCGAGCGATGACCCGCCTGCCGTCACCGCTCGAGGTGAGATCCCGGACGGCGCCCGAGCTGGCGTAGCCGACGCCACGGGCGAAGGTGTCGGCGCCGACGGCCCGCCTGATGGTGTCGTTCTCGCTCATCCGCCGGTGTTCTCCTCGTCCGTCGGTCACCGCCGGTCCAACCTAACCGCTGCCGCCGACAGAGCCGTCCGTCACGGGGACGTCGCCGACACCATCTCCGCCACCCGGCTGAGCTGGAGCACCGTCGACAGCTGGTGACGGCCACGCGAGCGGGCTGGCGTGCGACCCTGACCGCATGTCGAGCGACAACGGTGAGCGCGGCGACCCGGCGGCCGCCGTCCGGGCGTTCCTCGCCGAGCACCCCGGCTCGTCCCGAGCGGAGGTGGCGGCTGCCGTCGGGGTCCCGGCTACGTCGGTCGGCAAACTTCTCGGGGAGGACGCCCGCCGCCTGCTCGTCACCTCGTCGGCGCAGGAGTCCGACTTCACCGAGGCGTCCATCCTGGCCGTGCTGCGTGACGTGGCCGCCGCACTCGGCGAACCACTGTCCGCCGACAGCTACGACGAGGTCTGGCGGGACTACTCGGGACCGTCCAGCGTGCGGATCATCCAGCGGTTCGGTTCGTGGAACACCGCGTGCCGGGCCGCTGGACTCCGCGTGAACGCAGGCCGGACGGTCTATCGGCGGTCGTGGACCCAGGAGCAGCTCGTCGACGCGGTGGCCGACTATCTCGGGTCGCCCGGCTCTCGAGGGTCCTACGCCGGCTACCAGGCCTGGGCCAAGGAGCACGACGGGCGGCCGAGTGCGCAGACCGTCCGCAACGTGCTCGGCAACTGGGCCACGGCGAAGTCAGCGGCGCTGGTTGCCATCGAGGCGCGCCGCCGACCCGCGCGGTGATCCGTGGCCGAGTCAGCCGACGGCGATGTCGACCTTGTCGGGGTAGAAGGCGACGTGCCCGGCGATCTCGCCGACCGCCGGGTAAGGCGTCGCGTACGCCCACACGGCGTCGGTCAACTCCTGGCCGGGCAGCACGAGGCTGTAGTACGACGCATCGCCCTTGAAGGGGCAGTAGGTCTGCGTGTCCGTCGACTTCAAGAGTTCCGGGTCGATGTCGGCGAGCGGGACGTAGTGCACCGCCGGGTAGGTCGATTCCTGCAGGGTCAGGGCATCCGTGGTGTCCACGATGACCTGGTCGCCGCTGCGGACGACGACTCGCTCACCCGTCGGCCGGATGGTGATCGGGTGCTCAGCATTCGGTACGAGGACCTGCTTGGCCATGGTCGCCTCCGGTGTCGGTGTCTCGGCTGGTTGGTGTCTCGATTGGTTGGTGTCTCGATTGGTTGGTCTCGTCGTCCAACCTGCGTGCTCGGCTGAGGATTCCCGCCGACGGATGTCAGTGGCGGTAGCGCAGCCCGTCCATGAGCAGATCGAGGATCCGACCGGCCTGTTCGCGTTGCGCCGGGTCGCCGACCGCCATGGACACGCCACCGAAGCTCGCGACGAGATCGGACGCCGAGATGTCCGACCGGATCGTCCCGGCGCGAGCGCCGGCGTCGAGCAGGGTCTGGACGGCAGTGGTCATCCGGGTCCGGCTCTGAGCGAACGGGTCACCTCCGGAGGCGATCAACGCCTTCAAGGCATCCGACATCCCGCGCTTGGTCGTCATGTACTCGACGAATCGATCCATCCATACGCGCATGGCGACGTCCGGCGCATACTGCGCGAGGAGGTCGTCCACGCCGTCGCACAGCCGCGCGAGCTCGTTCTGGTACGCCGCATCGACCAGTGCCTCGCGAGTCGGGAAGTGCCGGTACAACGTGCCGATGCCGACCCCGGCCGCCTTGGCGATCGCGTCGAGCGTGGCCTCCTGACCACCGTCGGAGAAGGCCCGGACCGCGACATCGACGAGCCGGTCGCGGTTCCTCCGGGCGTCCGCGCGCAGGCGGGGCGCCGTGGCCGGTTGGGTGGTGGACACGGGCCACTCCTCTCGGGGGTGCGCGGGCGGTGACGGACGGGACAGCGGAACCTGGTCGCCGATTGCTAACCGGAGGAACCTCCGGTTACTCTGACCGACAGAACCGGAGCCGCCTCCGGATCCGAGCGTAGCTGCTCCGCGGCCGCCCATCGTCGAGAGAAGGACCCATGTCTGGCATCACCACCCCGTTCGGCGGGGTGCGGCGACGTCGGTCCTGCTGGCGGCGTCGCCGCTGGTCGCCGGTGTCGGCGGCCGCTACTTCGAGGACTGCAACGAGGCCGAGCCCAACGTGCCCGGCACGCGCCGAGGGGTTGCTGCGCACGCGCTCGATCCCGAGGTTGCCACCCGCCTGTGGGACGTCTCGATCGAGACGCTCGACCTGTAGGCCGGTCCACCGGACCGCCTAGCATCGCCGGATGTCGCGCTATGTGGTCGTCTTTCTGCTCCAGCCCGTCGCCGTCGGAGATTCGTTCATCACTCGCGAATGGCCGCTTCACGTGACGGTCCTCCCGGTCTTCGCCAGCCCGGCCACGCCGGCCGAGCTCGGCGACCGACTGGCCGCGGCGGCCGGAGCAGCCGAGCCGGTGACGGTCGTCGCGGGCGCCGACGAAGGGTTCGGCCCGGCCAAGACGATCCCCGTGACCGTCATCGAACCGAACCCCGACCTCGACGCCTTGCACGCGGCCTTCATGGCAGCGATCGAGAATGCCGAACCGGAGTACGAGAATCCGGAGTTCACCGGCCCCGGCTACCGAGCGCACGTGACCATCAAGCGGTACGAGCGGGTCACAGCGGGAGACCGGCTGATGCTCGAGCAGGTGGCCCTGGTCGACATGGAGCCGGGTCAGCCGGGCGGCGGCCGCAAGGTCCTGACCGTCGCGACACTCGGACGGTAGGGCTCAGACAACCGACGCGATGTCCGAAGCGGCACACGAGAAAGTGGCAGTCACGATGGCCCGGATCACTACTCCCTTCGGAGCGACCAGCACCGCTGCGGAGGTCATCGACGGCGTCGACCTCACCGGCCGGCGAGCCGTGGTCACCGGCGGAGCATCGGGCATCGGGCTCGAGACCGCCCGCGCGCTCGCCTCGGCCGGAGCCGCCATGCTCGCGGCGTGAGGCGAACCCGATCCGACGGCAGCTCGGCCGATCCTGAGGTTTCACGGCCATGTCGACGGAACTGCCGTCGATCGGTGGCCTTGACGGGCCGGGGCGAGCGTGTTCGGCTCGTCCCGACAACGGCCGAGCGACCGGGAGGCACAGCATGCGACTGCTGATCATCGGGGGCACCCGCTTCGTCGGGCGACACCTAGCGGAGATCGCCGTGGCCCGCGGCCACGACGTCACGCTCTTCCACCGCGGCCGCACCGGCACCGACGTCGTGCCGCAGGCGCATCACGTCCTCGGCGACCGGGACCGCGATCTCGGGATGCTGGCCGACCAGTCCTGGGATGCCACGATCGACACCTGCGCGTACGTTCCCCGGCAGGTCGCCGAACTCGCAGACGCGCTGGGGGATCGCTGCGGTCGGGTCGCCTTCGTGTCATCGATCTCCGCATACGCCGAGCCGACGGTCGGTGTCGTCACCGAGGACGCCCCGCTCGCGATCCTGGACGATCCCTCGACCGAAACCGTCACCGGCGAGACGTACGGAGGCCTGAAGGCTCTCTGCGAGCAGGTTGCCGGGGAGCGTTTCGGCCAGGCCACGTTGGTGATCCGGCCGACGTACGTCATCGGCCCGCACGACTACACCCATCGGTTCGGCTACTGGGTCGATCGGATCGCGGACGGCGGTCAGGTCCTGGCGCCCGGGCCGCGCGAACGTGCCCTCCAGGTGATCGACGCCCGCGACCAGGCGACATGGACGATCGAGATGCTCGAACGTGGCGCCGGCGGCGTCTTCCACACCGTCCATCCAGCCCCGCCCTGCACGTTCGAGTCGCTCCTGCAGACGATCGTCGACACGGTCGGTCCACCGGGAACCGCATTGGTCTGGGTCGACTCGGGTTTCCTCACCGAGCACGGGGTCGATGGGAACGACCTGCCGTTGTGGGACGCCGACGACACCGGCATGGCGTGCGACCCGGCCCGGGCGGCGGCCGCCGGGCTCGACCCCCGAGAGTTGGCGCTCAGCATCGCCGACACGCTCGACGAGAGCCGAACGGCCGGACCGACCTCGACTTCCGATCAGGCGACACTCACCCGCGAACGGGAGGCCGAACTCCTGGCCCGGTGGGCGTCTCGCGGCTGATCGCCGGCCGCCACGACAAGCCGTCCCGAACGGGTCAAGGCTGCTCAGTTGGCATCGGCGCTGACGCGTGCCATGATGTAACTATCTAGTTGGTTACTTTCTGGAGGTCGACATGTACGAGGTCCCTGATCTGCGCGGCAAGCTGATCGTCATCACCGGCGCGAACAGCGGCACCGGCAAGGAGGCGGCGAAGCGCATGGCGGCGGCGCACGGACGCGTGATCATGGCCGTCCGCACGGTGAGCAAGGGCGAACAGGCACGCGAGGACATCCTCGAGGCCGCGCCGGACGCCGACCTCGTCGTCGAGCAGCTCGACCTGGCTGACCTCGCTTCCGTGCAGGCCTTCGCCGATCGGCTGGCGGCACGCACGTCCACGCTCGACGTGTTGCTGAACAACGCCGGCGTCATGGCGGTCCCCCAGCGGATGGAGACCGTCGATGGCTTCGAGCTCCAGCTGGCCACGAACTTCATCGGACCGTTCGCCCTGACGAACCGGCTCCTTCCGCTCCTGCTGGCCACGCCCGGCGCGCGGGTCACGACGATGAGCAGCGGGCTGGCCAACCATGGGCGGATCCGGCTCGACGACCTCCAGTCGCGCCGTCACTACGGATCGATGCGCGCCTACGCGCAGTCCAAGCTCGCGGACCTCCATCTCGCGCGGCACCTCGCGCAGCTCGCCACCAGCGACGGCTGGGATCTGATGAGCAATGCCGCGCATCCCGGCTTCACGCGGACGAACCTGCAGACGGCCGGTGCGAACCTCGGCCGCGACAAGCCACGTCGCAGCCTGCTCAGCGGTGGCCGCTTCATCCCGCACCAGGAGGCCGAGCAGGGAGCGGAGCCGATGCTCTTCGCCGCCACGAGCTCCGATGCCGAGAACGGCGGTTACTACGGTCCGGTGGGACTGATGAACCTCGTCGGTCCGACCGGTCCGGCCAAGCTCAACAAGCGGATGCGCGACGCGGACATGGCGGAGCGGCTCTGGAGTGCCGCGGTCGAGCTCACCGGGGTCGACGTGCCGGCCGTTCGATGATGGCCCGTGATGCGGCGGCGACCCGGCGACGCATCCTCGAGGCGGCTACGGCCGAGTTCGCCGAGTTCGGCCTCGCCGGCGCGCGCATCGACCGGATCGCCGAGCGGGCCGGCGCCAACAAGCAGTTGATCTACGCCTATGTCGGTGGAAAGGACGAACTCTTCGACGCCGCCCTTCAGGCGAACATCGAACTGCTGTTGGACGCCGTGCCCTTCGACGCGGAGAACCTGCCCGCCTACGCGCGCCGGCTGCGCACGTTCAACCACGAGCACCCCGACCTGGTCCGGCTCGTCCTGTGGCACAACCTGGAACGACCGCAGCGACTCGGGGAACTGCCGGCCGCGGTCGACTCGACCCGGCACAAGCTGCGCGCGCTCGCCACCGCTCAGGCAGCCGGGACGATCGACGCCACGATGTCGCCGGAGGCGCTCCTGTCGAACGTGCTGGCGCTGGTGCACGCCGACCTCCTCGGCACGCCGCACGGGCCGTCCGGACCGGACGGCGACGACGGGTTGGAGCTCGCCGTGCAGCGGCTGATCGAGCCCGGCCGCTAGCGACGACGGACGGCCACGACGGCGCCGAGCTCGTTCCATCCCTTCGAGGCATTCCAGGTTCCGACGTTGGCGGTCCGGATCGCGTAGTCCGCGCGGTGCTTCAACGACGGAGCCGCCGACGGCAGGGCGAGGGCGAGGCGGTAGGTCCCGGCCTTGACGCGATGCGGCAGTCGAAGATCGGCTCGGACACGCGTGTCCGCGCCGGCCGTCCAGCGGCGCGGGTCCGTCGGCAGGGCGAGCCGATACGTGTGATGGCGACCGATCAACACGAGCTGGGCGGGTCGCTTCTGGTACGGCGTGGCGAATCCGCTGTTGCGCACGGTCAGGTCGACGTGCAGGCGCCCGTGCTTCGCCACCGCTGACGAGAATGTCCCGCTCTGCAACGTGAACCGGTACCCGAGGCGCTTGGCGGCTTCCTGGTAGCCGGTGCCCCAGGTGTCGAGCACGTCCTGGTTGTACTCGGTGTTGAGGTAGGAGTAGTGGAAGCGCGCCATCAACGCCTCGGCACTCGGCCACTCCGACTTCGGCGGGTTGACGTTGCAGGTCTCGCCGCCGACCGGAACATAGCGACTGTCCGCGGCCAGGTAGTCCTCGTCGAGGCTCAACGGGTCGGAGAGGAAGGTGCCGTAGTCGTCCGGGCTGGCGAGGAAGCAGTCGTTGTGATGGCCGACCCTCGACAGCTTGCTGCCGGAGAACGCCTGGGTCGGAGTGAGCGCACCTGCCGCTCCGGTGGGGACGCCGAAGATCCGCTGCTTCATGTACATGGTGCGAACCTGGACGGTGACGCTCTTCGGCAGCTGGTTGAGCAGGGTCTTCAGCACCCGACCGCGGTCGATCCAGTTCTGGTCGCTGACGACCGAGGGGTCGTTCGGGTCGGAGAAGTAGTCGGTGTAGTAGCCCTCGCCCCAGAGTCCGATGAAGCCCTGCTGGACCGTCTCGATGACGTCGGCGTTGCGGCGCAGCACGGGCCCGAGCTGGCGGATGTGGTGCAGGGTGCGGGCGACCGGTGCATCGCCGTACGGGGTGGGCGGCGGCCAGACACCGTCCGGCGGCAACGTGTACGCGAACCGGAGGATGACGCCGACGCCGGCCCGCCGGGCGGCATCGAAGTCCCGATCGACCTTGCGGAGCAGATCAGGCGTCAAGTTCCACGCGCCGTCGGCACCACCGAAGTGGTCCAGGTAGACCTCGCGAAGAACCTGGGTGATGCCCTCGGAGCGCCAGGCCCGGAGATCGGCAGCCTTCATCGGCTCCCAGTCGGAACCCGTCGCATCGCCGTAATGCGTGTCCGCCACGTGGTAGAAGCCGCGGGACGGGTTGGCGATGACGGCGTCGCTGGACTGGTAGGCCACGGTCTGCAGACCATCGCGGTCGGGATGCGCCGTGGCCCGCGCGGCACTTGCCGTCGGCATGGTCGTGAGCCCGACGGCCAAGGCGGCACTGAGCGCGGCCGCGGCCGCGAGGCGAAAGGGCAGAGGCAGGCGTCTCATCGTCACTCCTGGGTCATCGGCGGGCACCGGGCGATCACCGGGCGAAAGCCCGACCCTAGGCCGACAGGCAGCGATAGACCAGGTGCGTTCAGTGACGATGTTGTCGAGCAGGTCGTGACGCGCGGCTAACCCGCCGTGATCCCGTCGTGCCCGATCACCAGCGCCTCGGTGAGGACGGTCGTGTCGTCACCGACTCGGCGCGAGCCGATCGTCAGGCTCACGGGTACCGGATTGGTGATCACGAAGCGCCTGATCGTCGCCCCCGCCGAGTCGTGGACGACGATGGCGACCTCGTGCCGGGTCGGGTCGACGCCCGGCTGACCGATGCCGGTCTTCGCCCAGTCCTGCAGCGCCGTGTCCGTGGACAGCGGCCGGACCACGGTGAGCTGGCCGCCCTTGAGACCGCCGGGGACGGACTTGACGACGAACTTCCCATCCGCAGTCTGCTGCTTGACCTTGATCACCTCCTGCCGGATCGCCAGCCCGCTGACCTTGATGAGGGGACGGACCGTCGCGCCGTCGAGTTCGAGGCCGAACGACGCGCCGACCGAGCTGTCGAGATCGGGAAGTGCCATGGGTGCTCCTCGGGCCGGGGATGGTGTCTCCGACCAAGAGTCACGACAGGCGTGGCTGATGCATCGGGCTGTCAACCGCCCGGATAGCGCTGGGTCCACCGCGTGTCGGGGCGGTCCTCGCTGTGCAGACGTCCGCCGCTCGTCATCTCGAGGACGAGGTCGTCGGCGAGCTGCAGGATCGTCGCCCGACCCTCGATCTCGTAGACCAGGTCGGGCGGCAGAGCAGTCTCGCCGTGCAGCGCGCCGAGGATGTTGCCACAGATCGCGCCGGTCGAGTCGCTGTCGCCGGAATGACTGACCGCGAGGGACAAGGCGTCGAGCACGTCCCGCGGACGTGGGTGGGTCAGCGCGACGTAGACGGCCATGGCGAGCGCCTCCTCGGCCACCCAGCCCTCGCCGAGCGACTCGAGCGCGCCCACCGTGGCCTTCGGCTCGTCGCGGGCGATCGCGGTGGCCCGCTGCAGCGCCCGCGTCGTCTCCTCGTGTCCTTCGTAGTGGGCGGCGAGCCGGATGGCGTCGGTGACGGCCTTCTCCAGCTTGTCGCCACGCACGATGCCGCCCACTATCGCGGCGAAGGCGCCCGCCGCGATCCGCCCGGTCCGGTGGCCGTGCGTGTAGCCGGCGGCCTCGGCCGCCGTCTCGAACTGCCAGCGGGCGAGCCCGCCGAGCACGAGGCCGAAGGGTGCACTGCGCATGACGCCACCGCAGCCCTTCGAGTCGTTCGACGCGACGAGCCCGAACTGCTGGTCGCTCCGAGGGTCACGTGCGGCCTCGAGCGCGGAGAGGCACGTCAGGCCCGGCGCGCGACGGGCGTAGAGCCACTGCTGGTTGATGAGCCAGCCGTCGCGTCGCCCACTCGGGCCCAGCAGGAGCTGCGTGTCGAGCCAGCGGTCGTAGGCCAGGTGGAGGACGCCGACGGTGAAGCCGAGCCCACGGTCGGTCCGGACGGACGCGCGGATGATGCCCTCGATCGTGAACAGCGTCATCTGGGTGTCGTCGGTGACGCGGCCGTACACCGCCCGTCCGCCGACGTCTTCGGCGAGATAGGCCCGGACGCCCTTGGTCCCGAAGCGGTCGACGATCTGGGCGCGCGGCCAGAACTCGACCGGAGCACCGAGGGCGTCGCCGATCGCTCCGCCGAGCACGCATCCCCGTACCCGGGAGTGGTAGGTCTCGAGCTCAGCTCGATCGAAGCTCACGAGCCCATCTTGGCGGACCGCCGTGCGCGGGCTTACAACCAGCTACAGCTGACCGTCCGCTGGTACTTCGCCGGCCACGGACGGCTGTGCGTCTTCGACTTGTCGGCCCAGAGTGTGTAGCACCCCGAGTCGGGCGAACGCTTGAACTGCACGTTGATCTGCACCGGGATCCCGCAGTTGTTCGTGACCTTCACCTTGCGGTGGTTCGACGACACCGACCGCTTCACACAGCTCGGTGCGAGGGTCTTCGCGCTGACGGCACCCTGGACCGTCGGGGTGGCGGGTGCCGCGGGCGCGGCCAGGGCTGGTGTGCTGGCGGTCAGAGCGCCGGCGACGAGGCCGGCTCCGATGAGAACGCTGGCGATCCTGCGATGCACGGTGCCTCCAGGGCTGGTAGGTCAGTCGTCTGATGCCGGGCAGTCGTTCCACGCTACGAACGTCGAGAAGCACGGTCAAACCGGGGCGTGTCGGGCGCCTGGCGTGGCGAGATGCCACCAACCGTCCCTCGGGACGACGCGCGACCGACGTCTTCAGGCTTCTCAGCGAGAGCGGCCCCCGCGCCGGCGCCAGATCGCCAGGATGTCCGCCGCGAAGCGGTCCGGCTGCCGGTACACCTCGCGGGACGTCGCGGTACGCACGATCCAACCCTCGTCGTCCACGTTGTGCCGGCGAGCGATGTCGTTCTCCCACTGCCGCCGGTCGTCGACGTGGTGTCGACCGTCGTACTCGATGGCGAGCCGTTCGCCCGGGTAGCTCAGATCGGGTCGGGCGATCCAGCCGCCGTGGGAGTCATGAACATCTTGGTTGATCCGCGGCTCGGGCAGCCCGCCCTGCACGAGCAGCAGACGAAGGCGGGACTCCATCGGTGAGTCCACCCCTGCCCTGACGAGCGCAGCGACGCGGCGCGCACGTGCGATCCCGCGCCGGACCCGACTGGAGTCGACGGCGAGGACGAACTCGTCGACTGACACCAGATGGCGCCGGACGAGGACATCGCCGCACGCCAGCAAGGTGGGATCGTCGACATGAGCCGCGAGGTCGACGAACGTGGCCACCGGCGAGGTGGCCGGCAAGCCCTGTCGCTGGATCGAAGCGACTGTCCGAGCCTGGTGAGCGACGACACCATCACGACGCACGCGTGCGGGAACCTGCACGTGCACGGTTCCCACAGGGCCGTCGGCATCGATCGGCAGCGACCACAAACGGGCCGCCGTCTGGCAGCTGAAGGCAGATCCCGGCGGCAGCACGCGCAGCAGCCCGATCAGCGTGAGGCGGAGGTCGAGGTCGGCAACGGCATGTAGGCCGCGTGTGATGCCGATGATCGACTGGCGGCGCAGCACGTTGGGGCTGACGCCCTCGTCGAGCAGATCGCGGGTCGTGAACGGTCCGGTGAGCAGACGCTCGGGAAGCGGATCGCCGCGGGTCATCGCTTGATCGTCCGCGGTTCGGTCGCACCCGAGCGATCGGCTGGGACGGCCGGTGGACAACGGTGCGTTCGTGGGACCTGTGGACACCGGCATCCGAGGTCGAACACGCTGGAACGCCACCAATTGTCGGTTCGGCCGGCCGGTGACCGACGACTTCTGGCGTCTCGCCCGGTCTATCCCTTCGGGAGCCGTATCAGGCACCACGCCCAACGGCTCCTCGCTCTACCGTCACCAGGAGGTCGGCATGCTCACATCCCAGCTCTTCGCCGGAGACCCGCTGCTCGAGGCGATCGCCGCCAACGGGCCGGAGCGCATCTCCCGCACGCAGAACCGGAAGGACCCCGCCGTCGGCAAGGTGCAACAGGCGTTGCTCGTCCGGGACCCCACCTGCCTGCCGAGATTCGGTGCGGACAGCGACTACGGCGACGAGACCGCAGCCGCCGTCCACCGGTTCAAGGTCGACGAGCTCGGGGTGGCCGAGGGGCAGGTCATCGACGACGTCGGGCCGCAGACCGTCATCCGGCTCGACCAGATCCAGGCGGCGTCCGAGCAACCCACGCCCCCGGCGCAACCGACGACCTTCGTCCGTCAGAGCCTCTACGCGCTGCAGCCCGAAGGTGCACCGCTGCACCCGATCATCCGGGCCTACGCACGCGCCGTCGAGGTGATGAAGGCGAACAACGGCGCTGGGGTCACCCCGGCCCAGACGTGGGACCACCAGACCCAGGTGCACGGCATGTTCCCCGATCCGGGCGACGGCATCCGCAACCAGTGCCAGCACACGACCTGGTTCTTCCTGCCCTGGCACCGGATGGAGCTGTTCTGGTTCGAAGCCGTCTGTCGCTCGATCATCAACGGACTCTCCGATGTCGACGACGAGACGAAACGCACGTGGGCACTGCCTTACTGGAACTACGACGTCGACGGGTCGAGGCCGATCCCGCCGGCCTTCCGCGACCCGAACCTCGAAGGCCGTCCGAACCCCCTGTTCGAAGCGAACCGAGCCGCCGGGATCAACGACGCGACTCGCGTGATGACCGCGACCATCACCGGGGCGGCCGGCTGGTTCGCGACCACGCCGTTCTCGACCACCGACCGGGCCGTCCCGTCACTCGGCGGCTTCCAGACCGGCTTCCACCACCCCATCGGCGGCTTCCCGTTCGGCCAGCTCGAGAACCAGCCCCACAACGCCATCCACTCCCGCATCGGCGGCCGTATGAACGACGGCAACCAGGCCGCGGGCGACCCGATCTTCTGGATGCACCACGCGAACATCGACCGTCTGTGGGAGGTGTGGCGCGCGAACAACGGGGCCGGCCTGGACGAGACAGCAGCCGCCTACTCGACGCTGACCTTCACCTTCCTCAACCCCGCCGGGACTCCGCAGCCCCACACGCCCCCCGGGGTGGTCGATACACGTTCCCAGTTGCAGTATGTCTACGACGACACGTCGGTTCCGGCCTCGGCCGGGGTCGTTCCGGTGAGGGGAGGCGGTGCGATGAACCAGAGCCCGGCGCAGACGATCGGATCGATCGAGAACCCGATGTCGTTGGTGTCCGGTCGGCCCGGCGAGGCGGCGTTCGCGCTCGAACCGATCGGCTCGCTCGACGACGTCCTGCGGACCAATCGGCTGATCCTCGCGATCGAACACGTCACCGCGGCCGAGCAGGTCGACGCGAACTTCGGCGTCTTCATCCTGCCCGTCGACGGGGGTGCAGGGGTCCTGGTCGGAACGCTGACGATGTTCGGGGTCGCCGAGGCGTCACGCGACGACGCCGAGCACGGTCTGGCCTTCGTCTGGGACGTCACGGACACCCTGTTGGGGTTGGTCGACCTCGGACGGTGGGACCCGACGCAGCTCAGCCTGGAGCTCCACGCCCTGGGGGACGATGCGGACGGGTCGGACTCTGCCGATGTCGACTTCCCCGAGGTGACGGTCGGGAGCATCAGCCTGCTGATGACGCAGGCCACGGTGGCATGACGACGTCGCTCACGACCGTCCGCCCGGGTCTCGGTGCGACCGGTGGTGCGGGTCGATTCCTCTACCGACGCCCCGAATGGTCGGTCGTGCTCGTGACCGTCACGGCGTGGGCTGGGCTGGTCGCGCTCCTGTGGCTCCCGCGTCGATGGGCGGTCATGGACCACGAGCCGACCGCAGGGCGGGCAGTCGGATCCGCCGGGCAATCGATGATTCACGCGTCGATGCCCGGGACGATGACGGCGACCGCACCGGACTGGTCGGCCGCCTGGACGTATCTCACCGGCGTCGGGATCTGGCTGGTGATGGTGGTCGCGATGATGCTGCCGGCGGCGATCCCGCTCGTCCGGTACGTCGCCTTCGCGAGTCGGCGCGCTCGCCGGCAACGGTCCATCGCCTTCCTGTGCACCGGGTACGTCCTGGCCTGGCTGCCCCTGGGACTCGTCGTGGCCGTCTGGCACCTGCTGACGGTACCGGCGAACGCGGCGCCGTTCGTGGCCGCCGCCGTGGTGGCATCGGCGGCCGGTTGGGAGTTGACGCCGTTCAAAGCCAGGGCTCTGCGGCGGTGTCACCGGACCTTGCCGGTTCGCTTCACCGGTCGGGCCGCCGATGTCTCGTCGTATCGGCTCGGGGTGATGAACGGTCGCGCGTGCGTGCTGACGTGCGGCCCGGCGATGGCTGCTCTCGTGGTGGTCGGACACCCACTCGTGCCGGCTCTGATCGTGGGCGCGGTGATGGTGGTGCAGGCGGCCCATGCTCGCGGTGAGCGCTGGCGCGGCTACGTGGCTGGATTCGGCCTCGTGGCCACCCTGGCGGTTCTCGGGACCTGACCGATCCGGGCTGACGACCGCGGGACCGGTCGGGATTGCTCACTCAGGCAGGAAGAAGTCGATCAGCGCATCGGCGATGGCCCGGTCGTCCACGCCGTGCGACTGGCCGTCGAGCGTGCGGGCCCGACCGTTCGGCACTACCTCGGCGAGGGACTGTGCGACCGGGACCGCCCAGGGGAAGCTGGCGCCGCCGGCCATGGCGAGCACCGGTACTGCGATCTGCGCCAGCCGGTCGGTCGGCATGACGCCGCCGTTCGACAGTATGAGGTCGTAGGGCAGCGTCGGGGCGAGCGCGCGCATGCGCGGCCATCCGGGGCTGTTGCGGATCATCGCCACGTACTCGGGCGGCGTGCCGACTCCCTCGAGGAAGAGTTCTGCGGCCCGGTCGCGGTCACCCCGCGTCAGGGCCGCCTGGATGTCCTCGAGCAGCTGGTCGGACGCGCCGTCACCGTTGCGATCGACGGTGTAGGGCGGCTCGTAGACAGCGGCATCGGTGATGGCCGCGCCGCCCGCGACGGCTTCGAGGACGAGGATCGCGCCGGAGGAGTGGCCGTAGGCGAAGGCGGACCCGCCAGCCGCCTCGATGACGGCGCGGAGGTCCTCGACCTCCCGGCCGACCGCATACGGCGGAGTGTCCGTGCTCGCTCCCCGGCCCCGGCGGTCGTACTCGAACACGGTGAACGACGAGCCGAGCAGCGGCGCCAGCGCCGATGTCGTCTCCCGGTCGCAGAATGCACCCACGACGAGGACCAGCGCGGGACCTCGTCCCGATCGGCTGTACGCGATCGACGTGCCGTCGGCCGACGTGACGTTCTCCATGCGACTCTCCCTGCGCTCGGTCGAGGTCCGGCACAGCGGTCGGGCCACAACAGCTGGTGGGCTCTGCTGCTTCGACTCGACGCACTGCCCGAATTCATCGGTCCACACACACGCTCGTCTCGCTGCGCTCTCAGCTGCGCGGCCTACGATCTCGAAGGTGGCCACGGCGTCGGGAGAGCACCCCACCGATCCTCCTGACGACCTCGCGATGGTGGCATGGGGTCCGGTGAGCCTTGTGCTCGTGGTCCTCGCGGCCCTGCTCGTCGCCACCAGTGCGCGCTACGGCTACCACCGCGACGAGCTGTACTACCTGGAGAGCGGTCATCACCTCGCCTGGGGCTACACCGATCAAGGCCCGCTGTCGCCGTTGCTGGCGCGGGCGTTCGACGAGCTCGGTCGGGGATCGCTGACGGTATTCAGGATTCCGGCGATGGCGGCGGCACTCGCGAGTGGGCTGTTCGGTGCCTTGGCGGCCCGCGAGCTCGGTGGCCGCACGTTCGCGCAGGTGCTGGCGGTGACGCTCGTCGGCGGCGGGCTGTTCACCCTCGGCGCCGGGCACCTGGTGGTGACCGCGACCTTCGACTTCCTCGTGTGGGTCGTGATCGCGTTCCTCGTGCTCCGGCTCCTGCGAACCGGCGATGATCGGTGGTGGCTGGTCATCGGTGTCGTAGCGGGGATCGGCCTGCTCAACAAGGCACTTCCCGCTGTCCTGATCCTCGGCATCGCGGTCGGGCTGGTGCTGGTGCCGTCGGCCCGCTGGCACTTTCGCAGCCCATGGTTGTGGATCGGCGGACTCGTGGCGCTCGCCCTCTGGTCGCCCTACCTGATCTGGCAGGCGAGGAACGGCTGGCCGCAATTGACGATCTCCAGGGAGATCCACGCGGAGTATTCGCAGGCCGGCGAACGAATCGGCTTCGGTGGGCTTCAGTTCGTGCTCTTCGGGGCGGCCGGCGGCGCAGTGTGGATCATCGGGCTCGTGCAGCTGCTGCGGAGGCCCGAGTGGCGGACCTACCGGGTGCTCGTCGTCGTCTGGCTGGTCGCGCTGGTGGTCTTCGTGGTGACCGCCGGTCAGGGCTATTACACGGCCGGGACCTACCCCGCCATGATCGCCGCCGGCGCGGTGACCATCGAGCGGTGGACTCACAGGCGCGTCCTGGTCATGGTCGTCGCGGTGGTGACCGCACTGGTCATGGTCCCGGCGTTCCTGCCCGTGCTTCCCGCCCGGGTGATCGCCGACACCCCGCCCTGGTCGGGCCTCGCGGAGAATCAGCTCGAAACTGTCGGCTGGCCGGATCTCGTCGACCAGGTGACGGCTGCCTACACGTCGCTGCCGCCCGATCAGCAGGCGGCGGCGACGATCCTCACGTCGAACTACGGGGAGGCCGGGGCGATCGATCGGTACGGCGCCGCACACGGTCTGCCGACCGCCTACAGCGGCCACAACGCCTTCGCCGACTGGGGTCCGCCGCCCGCGGACAAGACGGTCGTCGTCAGCGTGTCCGAGGACGGGCCGCCTCGTCAGCTCACGGACTGCCGCCTGTTCGCGAAGGTCGACAACGCGGAGCACATCCCCAACGAGGAGAGCGACGACGCCTCGACCTACCTCTGTCGCGCGCCACGGCAGGGATGGACGGCAGCGTGGCCGCAGATCGCCCATCTGAGCAGCTGACGAGCAGCTGTGGGCGTTCTGCGGCCACGGGTAGCGAGCCGGCCGGGTGGTTCCCGGATTCGGCGATCTACCAGGCGTAGGCCTCCGGGGCCGGCTTCGACCCGTTCGGGAACGGCGCGGGGAAGATCTCGTCGAGCGTGTCGAGGGTCGAGGTCTCGAGCACGATCTCCGGGACGCGGAGCGAGTTGGTCAGCTGCTCCTTGGTGCGCGGACCGATGATCGGCGCCGCGACCGCCTGCCGGGTCAGCAGCCAGGCCAGCGCGACGTTGGCCGGGTCCTCACCGAGTTCGGCGCAGAACTTCTCGTAGGCCTCGAGCTGCGTGCGGTTCTTCTCGAGGCCCTTCGCCGCCTGCTCGCTGGTGCTACGCGAGCCGGTGCCGGCCTTCTGCTTCGCCAGGGCACCACCGAGCATGCCACCGGCGAGCGGTGACCACGGGATCACGCCGAGGCCGTAGTGCTCAGCGGCCGGGAGGACATCCGACTCGACCCAGCGGTTCGCCAGGTTGTAGACCGACTGCTCGCTGACCAGGCCGAGGAAGTGCCGGTTCTTGGCCGCCTCCTGGGCCTGGGAGATGTGCCAGCCGGCGAAGTTCGACGATCCGACGTAGATGACCTTCCCCTGCTGGCGCAGGACATCCATGGCCTCCCAGATCTCGTCCCACGGCGTGTTCCGATCCACGTGGTGCATCTGGTAGAGGTCGATGTAGTCGGTCTGCAGACGCTTCAGCGAGGCGTCCGCGGCCCGGCGGATGTTCAGCGCCGAGAGCTTCCCGCCGTTCGGCCAGTCCTCCATGTCGCCGTAGAGCTTGGTGGCGAGAACGGTCTTCTCACGGCGTCCGCCACCCTGGGCGAACCAGCGTCCGATGATCTCCTCGGTCTTGCCGCGCCCGCCGTAGACGTTGGCGCTGTCGAAGAAGTTGATGCCCACTTCATGGGCGTAGTCCATGACCGCGTGGCTGTCTTCCTCGTTGGTCTCCGGCCCGAAGTTCATGGTGCCGAGGCACAACTGGGAGACGCTGAGGCCGGTGCGGCCGAGATTGGTGTATTGCATCAGGTGAAAGCACTCCTCTGATCGTGGACATGCGGACACGATGCCCGCATCCAACTCTGGTCAGTTACCCACTGGCGCGGGTACAAAACAGAGCGATGGCGATCGGTCGCCACCCTACGCGGGCCACGACGGCGTGTGCCCCTCATAGGTGAGGACGAGGAGGAGCTAATGGGCCGGCTCCACGTACATGGCGAAGGTCTGCGACTGGATCTTGCCGTTGTGCACGACGAAGGTGTCGGTCCCGAGCGGGATCTCACTGCCGACGTTCCAGGTGATGTAGGCGACGCTTCCGTCGACGTGCATGCTCCGGAGGGAGAAGCGGTCGATGGCCCCGGCCGGCAGGGCATCGAAGAAGTCCACGAAGAAGCCGCGGATCTCCTGTCTGCCTTCGTACACCTTCGCTTCGCTGTAGAAATGAGCATTCTCGGCGTAGTCGTCCACGATGGCGGCGATACCGCGTTGCTCCAGGAACGCTTGCAGGTGGTGGTGGACGACACTCTCGGTCGGCGATGATCGAGCGTTCATCGACATGTCTCCTCAGGCTGTCGGTGCGATGTTCTGGTTCAGGTGGAAGAGGTTCGTCGGGTCGAACTCGTCCTTGAGAGCGACCAGGCGGCGGTAGGTCTCGGGCGGGTACGACGCGCGCACCAGCCCGGCGTTCGCCTCGCCGGTGAAGTTCACGTACGTCGCGGCGTCCGGGCCGAGCGCCGAGGTCACCCCTCGCGCCCACTCGACGACTTCGGTGAAGCCGTCGGCAGTCGGGGTTCGAGCCACGACGTTGACGATGTATTCCTGGTCGCGGAGTGCATAGGCGGTCGCGTCGACCGGAACCCGCCCGACCGCGCCACCCAGATGCTGCAGGTGGATCTCGGTCATGGCGTTGGGCAGTGTGGCGAACGCGTCTGTCAGTGCCCGCACGGATGCGTCGTCGACGGTCTGGAGGAACGCCGACCGGAAGTAGTTGTGCACGCCCCGTGGGTAGAGCGGATCGAGTGCCTGCTGCCACCCCGCGTACGGGTTCGGCGCGAAGATGTCGGAGATCACCGTGCCCAACGATCGGAACGGAGCTGTCGCCGCTTCGCCGGCATCGAGATCGCCGGACCAGCAACCGCCGACACCGACGATCGGCTTGCCGTGCACCGATTCCGGCAGGAACGGCACCGGTGGTGCGGTCGTCATGTTGACCAGCGTGGTCAACTCGTCCGGCGCCGACGCGCAGGCTGCCCGGTAGCCGCGGAGCACCTGTTCCACCTGCTCGCCCGGATAGAAGACCAGACCGGCGAGGACGGCCGGTCCGACCTCGTGCAGCCGGAACTCGAACGACGTCACGACCCCGAAGTTGCCGCCGCCGCCGCGCAGTCCCCAGAACAACTCGGCGTGCTCGTCGGCGCTGGCGTGCACGAACTGCCCGTCCGCGGTGACCACGTCGGCGCCGACGAGGTTGTCCGACGCCAGCCCGTGCTTCCTCATCAGCCAGCCGATGCCGCCGCCCGTGGTGAATCCGGCGACACCGGTGGAGGACACCAGACCGCCGGTCACGGCCAGACCGAACTGCTGGGTCTCGGCATCCAGGTCCTTCCAGGTGCAGCCGGCCTGGGCCGTCACCCGCCGGCGCTCGGGATCGACCTGAATCCCCTTCATCAGCGAGAGATCCAGCACGATGCCGTCGTCCACCGTGGAGAAGCCGGGGATCGAGTGGCCGCCGCCGCGAACGGCCAGCGGCAGTCCCTCGCTGCGGGCGAGGTCGACGGTGCGGATCACGTCCGCCACCCCTGCGCACCGGGCGATGAGCGCGGGATGGCAGTCGTGGGCTCCATTCCAGATGCTGCGGTCGCGGTCGTAGTTCGCGTCACGTGGCCCGACCGCCGTACCCCGCAGCCCGGCAGCGAACTCGGCGACGGTGGCCTCGCCCATGCGGGTCGGCCCGGGATTCGTCAGTGTCATGTCGTCCTCCTGGAGGGTTCAGCGTTTCCAGGAACGACGCTAGGAGCCCGTCCTCAACGAGAACTCAATGCGAAGTCAACGCTGCCAGTCGCCGGCCGGCGACGACGCACCGCACCCGGTCGAAGGTGGCGACCGCTCTAGCCGTCTCACGCTCGGCCCGCTGCGGTTCGTCCAACTCGGTCGACAGTTCGGCGACCATCAGTCGAGCCCAACCGGCGTGTCGCCGCCAGGGCGCGAACCAGTCGGCCGCCCGCGCATACAACTCCCGAGCCGCCCGCGTCTGCCCGGACGACAACTCGACCGCGCCGAGGACCGTCGCGGTCGCACCCATGCCCACGTGGTCGCCGGCGGACTCGAAGCCCGCGAGGCAGTTCCGAGCCTCCGCCAGTCCTCGGCCGATGTCGCCGCTCATCGCATGGAGCAGGGCGATGTTGATCTCGGTCAACAGCTCGCCGCGACGATCACCGATATCGAGTCGCAGGTCTCGTGCCTGGGACAGTGCGTCGGCGGCCGCCGGGTAGTCGCCGCAGTCGCGCAGTGTGCAGCCGAGTTGGTGGAGTGCCTGCGCGCGGGCGAGATCGTCCCGGAGACCGGTGAACTGCTCCAGCGCATCCCTGGTGACGACGATCGCCGAAGCCGGGTCCGCCGAGAGCCGAGCCGCGTAACCCAGCGCGGACAAGGTATAGGCCGTGGTCTGCGCGATGCCGACTCGCCTGCCCAGCAGCAACGTCTCCTCGACGCACGGCACCAGGCGGCCCGCGATGGGGACCAGTTGCACGCTCGGCGTGATCACCGGCACGAACGGGGGAGCCCCGGCGTCGGACTGCGCGAGCTCCGTCAGGCAGACGCCGAACCGGCTCGAGGCGAGCGGTCCGTCCTCGCGGGAGAGTGCGCACTGGCCCAGCAGCCAGCTCCCGGCGGCCGCGTGTTCGGGCCGGCCACGCGTGAGCGCCTCCGCTCGGACGTCGGCGGCCATCTGCTCGGCTTCGTCGAGGTCGAACATGCTCCACGCGAGCGCCGTGTCGACGAGTCGCGCCATCACGACCTCGTCGGGTTGGCCGATCTGTCGCGTGATCGCCAGCGCCTCCGCGCCGAGGGCACGGTGCCGGTCGCCTCGACCCTGCCGGCTGTCCAGTCCGGTCAGGCCGATGAGGGCGGCGGCGCGTGGACGCGAAGGCTCGGGAGCCACCGCCAGCGCCCGTTCGACCCAGCGAGCTCCCTCCACGGCGTGGCCGCGGACGAACCAGTAGCGCCAGAGGCTGGCGACGAGACGCAGAGCGGTCTGCGGGTCGTGGGCACACGACCATCGCAGGGCGGCACGCAGGTTGTCGTGCTCGCGATCGACCGACTTCGGCGTCTCGATGACGACTCCGGTGACGCGTTCGGGGTTGTGGGCCACGGCGAAGTCGAGGAAGTGGGCACAGTGGGCGGCCGCGAGCTGCGCGGTCTCGCCGGCCCGGTCGAGATTCTCCGTGCAGAACTGCCGGACCGTCTCCAACTGTCGGTACCGGGATCCGTTGGGCGTCTTCTCGGTGACCACCAGCGATTTGTCCACCAAGCCGGCCATGAGCGTGACGAGGTCACGTGGGGCCAACGGTTCGGCGCTGCAGACGGCCTCGGCGGACGCCAGCGTGAAGCCACCCGAGAACACGGCCAGCCGGCGGAACAGCACCTTCTCCGGTTCGGTGAGCAGGTCGTGGCTCCACTGGAGGGTGCCGCGGAGCGTCTGGTGCCGGGTGACCCCCGCGGCGCCGGCCGCCAGCATCGTCAGTGCGTCGTCGAGCCGGTCCGCGATCTCGGCAGGTTCGAGCAGGGCCGCCCGTGCTGCCGCCAGTTCCAGGGCCAGCGGCATCCCGTCGAGCCGGCGGCACAGGTCGACGACACCCTGTGCGTTCTCGGCGTCGAGGGCGAAACCCGGCCGGACCTGAGCCGCGCGCTCGACGAAGAGCCGCACCGACGGCAACCGCCGCAACTCGGCCAGGTCGGGAGGATCGGCGTGATCGGGTGGTGGCAACACCAGGGACGGAACCCGGAACGTGTACTCACCAAGGGCGTGGAGTGGTTCGCGACTCGTGGCGAGCACGTGGACGCCGGGGCATTCGGCCAGCAGACGGCCGACGATCTGGGCACACGCGGCGAGCAGGTGTTCGCAGTTGTCCAGGACGATCAGCAGGGCACGATCGCGCAGTTGGTCGATCAGTGCCCGGCCACGACTGGGCGCGGTGCCGGAATCCAGTTCGAGTGCCTCCGAGATGGAGTCGGCCACCAGCAACGACTCGCTGACTGCCGCCAGGTCCACGAACCACACGCCGTCGAGGTGCGCAGGGCGGGCCCTCCGTGCGGCTTCCAACGCCAGTCGGGTCTTCCCGCTGCCGCCGGCCCCGGTCAGCGTCAGCAGTCGAGAGCGGTCCAGCAGTCGCTCGACGTCGACCAGTTCGCGCTCGCGCCCGATGAAGCTCGTCAAGGGCTTCGGAAGGAATCCGGGCGACACCGAGCGTGCCTTCGGGCCGGCCACACCGGAGACGTCGGTCCGCACTGGCGATCCAGTCAGCAGCTCACGGAACACGGCGGCCGTCTGGGCATCCGGATCGGTCCCGAAGGCGACGAGCAGATCGTCGACGAGCCGCTCGTAGCGCGCGAGCGCTTCGGATCGTCGCCCGAGATCGGCGAGGGTCGTCATGGCTGCCCGGACCGCGCCCTCGTGCAGTGGATCGGATTCGAGGGCTCGACCGAGGATCATCAAGGCCTCCTCCGGAGCGCGCGACCGGATTCCGGAAGCCAGGCGGACCAGGACCTCGCAGTGGAGGGCGCGGACCTCGTCGCGCCGCACCGTGAGCCAGTCCGTCCCGGTCAGATCGGGCAGCAGATCCCCCTCGTACCGTTCCGCCGCGGCTCGGAGGCCGGCCTCGTCAGCATGCTGCAGGGCATGTGCGGCGCAGCGCTCGAACTCCAGCACGTCGACAGGCACCGGGCCGGCGGCGTCGAGCACGACCTGTTCGTCTCGGATCGTCAGCAGTCCGCCGGTGGCGACACCGTGCTCCGCGAGTGCGCGACGGGCCACGTAGAGCGTCTGGTGCAGGTTCCGGGCCGCGGCGACCTCGTCCAGGTCGGGCCAGAGTCGGTCCATGACCTGGTCACGGTGTCGCCGCTGACCGGGAGCCAACGCCAGCATCGCCACCAGGACCCGAGCCTTGCGTAGACGCCACCGGCCTGCCTCGACAGCGACGCCATCGACCCGCACGGCGAAGGCCCCGAGCAGGTGGATGCGCAACTCGCTGTCGGCAGGCGCCACGGGGAAGCCCTACCACACGGATCAGTGACCTGTCGTCCTGGTTTGACGAGGAGCACGACGGGCCCAGCTGGCCGTAGACCGGCTGATCTGCCCTTCACTTCCAGCGAGGGTCCCGTCCGAGGTAGCGGAGCAGGGCGTCGGCGGCACCGTCGGTCTGCTGTGCCACGAGAGCGGGCGCGAAGGCGCCCCATTGCCGCAGCGGCTCGACGATCGAGCGCGCCACGGGCAGGAGTTCTGTCGCCAGATCATCGGCGAGTGGTGAGGGCTGCCCGGTGGCCAATGCGATGTCCCAGGCGTGAACGGCCGCGTCGAGCGCGCACGCAGCGGCCGCCGTCGCCGCCGGCATGGAGCCCTGCGGCAGCGGTGTGTTCACCTCGGGGTCGGCCCGCCGCCAGGCTGCATGCGCCGACTGGACGGCCGAAGCCACGGCCTCGTCGGCCGCGACGAAGTGGTGACCGGTCGGGGCGAAGGCGTCTCCGTCCGGGCCGCTCGTCCCGCTGACCGTGGAGACCCAGATGAGCTGGTCGAGGACGGCGTGTTCGAGGACCTGACCGGCGGTCCAGCCGGCGCAGGGGCTCGGCGCATCGAGCCGGCCGACGGCTCCGGCGCTCGCCGATCGAAGGGCGTCGAGCGACGAGTCGAGGACGGGGAATCGAGTCGAGTCGGTCATGCGACGTCCTTCGAGAGTCGGAACGGATCGGACTGTTCCGTTACCCTAACAGAACGGAATGGTTCGTTCCAGTGTTATCGTGCGCGTGTGACCGAAACCCCGCCGCCCCTGAGCGGCCGTCGATCCGAGGCGGCGCGCAACGACTCCCGCATCCTCGAGGCGGCGCGAGAGGTCTTCCTGGGCGACTCGTCGGCGCCGATCGCGGACGTCGCCGCGCACGCCGGTGTCGGCATCAGCGCGCTCTACCGGCGTTATCCGAGCAAGGAGGTGCTGTTACGCGAGCTCGCTCGCGACGGCCTGACGCGGTACCTCGCCGATCTCGAGATCGCCTTGGCCGACGACAGCGACCCGTGGACGGTCTACTGCGCGTGTCTCGCCCGCGTCGTCGACGGGCAGAGCCAGGCCCTCGCGCAACGGTTGGCGGGCAGCTTCGACACGACATCGGAGCTGAGTGCACTCGCCGTGGCCGCTGGCGAGAAGGCGCAGGAACTGCACGATCGGACCCAACGGGCGGGTGCCCTCCGGATGGACCTCACATCCGCCGACGTGGTGCTCGTGTTGGAGATGGTGATGGCCGTGACCGTCGGCGCGGACGGCGGACGCGGGCTGCGGCATCGCTACCTGGCCCTGGTGCTCGAGGCGATGCACGCTCCGGGTGCCGGCGAACTCCCCGGTGCTGCGCCGGCCGGCGGCGAGCTGGCCGCCCGCTGGCGTCGTGGCGGACCGGCCGACTCGTGACGACGGCTTGACCGCCGCCACCGGTCGGGCGGAGGTTGGGCGTCATGGCGTCCTACTCACTGAACCCGGCGGCGGTCGAGAACGCACGGCGACTGATCGCCGCCCACCAGTACGTCCTGGACAGCGACTGGGGAGAGTCCCAACCGAACGCCGAGGCCGAGAATGCGTATCTCGCATCGCATTCCTGGGACGAGTACGGCGCCTGGCACCTCGGTCTCACCGACGGCGCCTCCGACGACACGAAGGCCCGGTTCGCGTTCGTGTTCGGCGATCTCCGTCGCGTGCACCGAACCGGGCTGATCGCCTGTGTGTACAGGGCGTCGGAGTGGCGGCACAAGGACGTCGAGCTGGCGGCCCATGACCTGCTCCAACTCCTGGATGCGACGGCACGATGACCACCGGACGGATGGACCAACCCGGTGACGGATCCGAGTTCGAGGTTCTGCGCGGCTGGCTGGACTTCCACCGTGACGGGCTGGAGCACAAGGTCGCCGGCTTGAGCGACGAACAGCTGGTCACGCCCAGCGCGCCGCCGTCGCCGCTCTCGCTGATCGGGCTCGTCCGGCACATGACCGAGATGGAGTGGGCGTACGGGGTGTTCGCCATCGAGGACGGGGAGTTCAGGGCGCCGTACGGGACGCCGGAGAACGAGGACGCCGACATCATCGGGCTGACGCCCGAGATCGTGCAGAGCTCCCTGCGACGCTGGCGTGACGAACGCGATGCGCTGGACGTCCTGCTCGCTGGGACGACGGTGGAGTCGATCGCCGAGGGCAACGGCCGCAGCGTCCGCTGGAACCTCGTCAAGCTCGTCCAGGAGTACGCGCGCCACAACGGCCATGCCGACCTCATCCGGGAGCGGATCGACGGCGCGGTCGGCGAGTGACGGCGACGGCCAGGAGCCCGAGCAGCGCCGCCGTCAGCACGACGTGGTGCCCGAGGCGAAGGGTCGTCGACACGTCGCCGAGCGGGACGACGAGGAATCCTGCCGCCGAGCAGCCGAGCAATGCGCCGGCCGTCAGGGACAGTTCGTGGTGCGGCGTCCAGTGCCGTGAGCGGGCGAGGGCCGACACGGCCAGGATCGCTCCGACGACGAGAGCGGCCAGGCCGAGGAACCCCCACCAGCCGGTGGGGACGGCGATCTGGACGACGGCCGCCGCGACGAACGCACCCGCACCGAGCAGGATCGGCGGCGGGACGCTGCGCTCGGTCGGTTCCCGCTCGCGGCCGTGGGCGTCGAGCCCGAACGGCAGCACGACCAGGGCGGCGACAACCGCGAATGCCGACGTCAGTTGCGGCCAGGACGCGCTGAACGGCTGGCTGGCCTGGTGATCCGCGCCGACCGCGGCCGCCCCGAGCACGGCCAGCACGACCATGCCCACGACACCCGTACGACCGAGCCAGCGCTCGTGGCGGATGTCGGGGAACAAGGCTTCGGTGAAGGCGATCGGCGCGCCCAGGCTGAACACGACGTGTCCGGTGACGAAGGTGAGTGCGGCGAACGCACTCACCTCGATTCCCGGTATTCGGGTGGGTGACCAGAGAAGGTCCCAGTACGGGATGTCGCGGTAGGACGGGTTGAACATCGACTGGTCCACGACCCCGGCTTCGAGGACGCCCCACGCGGCCGCGAAGCAGACGATGCCGGGCCAGCCGAGCCGCCGGCGCCGCGCGACCTCACGGATGAGCACCGCCGGCGCGCCGTAGAGCGGCCCGAGGACGAGCAGCCCCGCGAGGAGGGGAAGCGCATGGCCGGTCGTCGTGTCGTACCCCAGCAGGTACTCGGCGGACACCGGAGCCAGCACGACGAGCACCAGAACAGCGGCGATCCGGCGCGCGCGAAGGGGACGCCCGCTACCGGACGAGGACATCGAGTTGAGCTTCCTGCCAACGCGATTCGGGCCAACCGGGAGCTCCACGCGCCTTCTGTACCGCGTCCAGCCAGGAGGTCACCGCCGGGACCGGATGGCCGAGGGCGACGAGCACGGCGCCGATGACCGTGCTGGTGCGGCCGATGCCGGCTCGGCAGTGCACCGCGACACCCACCCCGCCGCGCGTCAGGTCGAGGACCTGCTGCGCGGCCTGGCCGAGCTCGACCTCCTCGGACACCAGGTCACCCGGATCGAGGCCACCGTAGAGGTCGGCCAACCGGAACGAGTAGGTCTGGAGAGGGCCCGCGTCGTAGGTCTGCGGGCCGATCAGCGAGACGACGCTCTGCACTCCGAGGTCGGCGAGGCTCGCCACGCGGAAGGCGGGTGGCGGCGCGGCCATGCCCAGCAGGACGGACGGCTCCCGCCGTGCGTGCCACAACCATCGGGAGCCGGGCGACACCGCATCCGCGACATCCAGGAGACGACCGGCGTGCTCGGGTTCCTCGTCCAGTGCCACGGCACGACGGTACCCATCCGCGGTCCTAGGGTCAGGTCCGTGGACGAGTCGATGACAGCGTTCGGCCCCGGCGAGGCCTCCGCGGAGTCGTTGGCCGGCGGTCTCATCAGCACCGCGACCCGGTGGACGTGGCCAGGTGGCTCGTCCGTGGTCGTGAAGGAGTGCACCGATGCGCCGCCGGGTCTGTTCGAGGCAGAGGCTCGCGGCCTGACGACGCTCGGCGCCAGCGGGTCCGTGCTCGTCCCGCGCGTTCTCGGCGTAGGGCCGGATCGGCTCGTGCTCGAGGATCTCGGCTCGACCGTGCCCGACGAGGCGAGTTGGGAACATCTGGCCCATGATCTCGCCCGACTGCACCTCGTCACGAGCGACCGGTTCGGCTTCGAGTCGCCGAACTACCTGGGCAGGCTGGTCCAGCGCAACACGTGGACCGACGACGGACACGCGTTCTTCGCCGAGCAGCGGGTGCTCCGCTACCTCGACGAGCCGCGGTCCACCGAAGCGCTCACCGCGACGGACCGGTCCCGGGTCGAACACCTCGCCGCTCGGTTTCCGGCGCTCGTCCCCGACCAGCCGGCCTCGTTGCTGCACGGCGACCTGTGGTGGGCGAACGTGATCGGCCCCGCCGAACCGGGTGGTCGGGCGCGGTTGATCGATCCCGCCTGCTCCTACGGCTGGGCTGAGGGCGAACTCAGCATGCTGTGGTGTGCCGGTCGTGTGCCCGACGGGTTCTGGTCGGCCTACCAGGAGGTTCGGCCGCTCGCCGACGGCTGGCGTGAACGGATGCCTCTGCTGAACATTCGCGAACTGTTGAGCATGATCGCGCACTTCGGCGACGACCACGGCTCGGTCGGCAAGCTGCGGGATCTCCTCGATCGGTGGCGATGAGCTGAGCCGACCACGCCACCGACGGGTTCGGCACCCACCGCCGGTACCGTGTGGCCCGTACGAAGGGCGCGCCGACGGCCCGCAAGGCAGACCCGGGAGGTGCGCCATCGAGCACGGCCAGTACCTCATGCTCATGCTCGCGTGCCTGATCGTCACGCTGCCGCTCGAGTTCGTGTTGCAGGCGCGGGTGTATCGCCGCGTCCGCGCACTCGTGATCGCGCTGGTCCCGGTCGTGATCGCGTTCTCCGTCTGGGACATCGTCGGTATCCAGCGCGGTCACTGGTCCTACAACCCGCGCTTCGTCACGGGAATCGACCTCGTGGGCAGCATGCCGCTCGAAGAGCTCGTCTTCTTCGTCGTCATCCCGATCTGCGGTCTGCTGAGCTACGAGGCGGTAGGCACCGTCCTTCGGCTCGGGCGGCGACGGCTGGGCCGCGATGCCTGAGTACACCGTTCTGACGGTCATCGGCATCCTCGCCGTCGTGGTGCTCGAACTCGTCTGGTTCCGCACCGGTATCTTCCGGACGGCCCAGTACTGGATCACCATGGCCATCGTCTTCGCGTTCCAGGTCCCCGTCGACGGCTGGCTCACCAAGCTGTCGAACCCGATCGTGATCTACGACCCGGACCAGATGTTGGGGATCCGCGCGCCGTGGGACATCCCGATCGAGGACTTCGGCTTCGGCTTCACCCTGGTGACATTGACGATTCTGCTGTGGCGTCGCCGGCTGGCCCGGGCCGCACCGTCGCCTGCGACATCCACCCTCGACGGAAAGGCCGGCCGTGTCCCATCAGACCCGCATCACTGAGGGAGCCAGCGGCGACGTGCCGCTCGCGTTCGACGACGGGGCGGCCCGTTACGACTTCATGGTCGCCCTGAACCCCGGGTACCACCGCCATCTCCGCACGGCAGCCAGGGCGCTCGTCGACTGGCTCCCGGGTCGGGCGCCGGCGCCGGTGCGCATCGCCGACCTCGGGTGCGGGTCCGGCGCGTCCACCGCAGCCATCCTGCGCGCGACCAACGGACGGCGAGACGTCACCGACCTGGCCGGCGTCGACGCGTCGACGACGATGCTGGCGGCAGCCGGCGCCAAGACGTGGCCGCGCGGAGTGCGGTTCGTCCACGGCGATGCGGAGAACGTGGCCGCGGGCCGGGACAAGTGGGATCTCACCGAACAGGTGGACGGGGTGTTCGCGGCCTATCTGTTCCGTAATCTCTCGCACCGCGACGAGGCGCTCGAGGACGTCTACGACCTGCTCGTGCCAGGCGGCGTGCTGGTCGTGCAGGAGTACTCGGTCGCCGGTTCGCGCGCGGCCCGGAGCATCTGGACGGCGGTCTGCTGGTCGGTCGTCATCCCCCTCGGATTCCTCACCTCCGGGCGGACCGGCCTGTACCGCTACCTCTGGCGCAGTGTGCTCCGATTCGACACCGTCGAGGTGTTCGCCGGACGCCTTCGCGACGCCGGCTTCGTCGACGTGCAGGTGCGGACGATGCCCGGTTGGCAGCGCGGGATCCTGCACACGTTCCGAGCACGACGTCCGTGACCCAGCGCTGGGTCCCCGGACGAGACCGCCGTGCCGTCCGTCATCCCGGGTTGCCGGGACGTCGCCGCCTCCCCTCGGGCGAGGACCGCTCGGTGGTCGTGGTGGGCGCCGGCATCGCCGGCATCGCCGCCGCTGTCGCGCTCGCCGAGCGCGACGTGCGGGTCACTCTGATCGAACCGCATGAGCAACTCGGCGGCCGCGTCCGTGCGTGGCCCGTCCGCCACGACGCCGAGGCCGCGACCGTCACGATGAGCCGCGGCTTCCACGCCTTCTTCCGCCAGTACTACAACCTGCGGAATCTGATCCGACGGGTCGACCCGGGACTGGAGGGCTTGCGCGCAGTCGAGGACTACCCGCTGACGCTCGCGGGCGGTCACGACGACTCGTTCGCCCGGATCCCGCGGACGCCGCCACTGAACCTGGCGGCGTTCGTCGCACGCAGCCCGAGCTTCACCCTGGCCGACCTGCGCGCGGTGGACGTCGGGGCCGCCCTGGAACTACTGGACGTCGACTTCCCGGCGACGTTCGCCGCCTACGACGGCGAGAGCGCTGCCCAGTTCCTCGATCGTCTGCACTTCCCCGACGCGGCCCGCCATCTCGCCCTCGAGGTCTTCGCCCGCAGCTTCTTCGCCCGGCCGGCCGACTTCGCCGCCGGTGAGTTGGTCGCGATGTTCCACACGTACTTCCTCGGCTCGGCCGAGGGACTGCTGTTCGACGTGCCGGTGGACGACTACGAGACCACGCTGTGGTGCCCTCTGCGGAGATACCTCGAGCGACTCGGCGTCGAGATCGGCAACGGCACGATCGGCCGAGGGGTTGGTCACCGCCGACGACGGGGTGACGGTCGTGCTCGACGACGGCGACGTCCACCGCGCCGACGCAGTGGTCGTCGCCACCGACCTCGTGACCACCGGACGGCTGGTCGGATCCGCTGCCGGGCTGGACGATCCTGCGTGGCAACGGCGGGTGGCGAAGGTCCGGGCGGCCCCGAGATTCGCCGTGTGGCGGCTCTGGCTCGACCGGCCGGTCACGGCGACCCGACCGGCCTTCCTCGGGACGAGCGGGTACGGCCCGCTGGACAACATCACCGTGCTGGAACGGTTCGAGGCCGGCGCGGCGGCGTGGGTGGCCGAGCACCACGGATCGGTGGTCGAGGTGCACGCGTACGCCCTGGCCGACGAAGCGGTCGAGACGCAGGTGCGCGAGCGGTTGCGGACCGAACTCGCCCGCGTCTACCCCGAGACTGCGGACGCCCGGGTGGTCGCCGACGAATGGTTGGTGAGCGACGACTGCCCGTTGGTGGGGACCGGTCCCTGGGCGGATCGGCTCGAGGTCCGGACACCCGACTCTCGTGTCGTGCTGGCCGGCGACGGCATCCGCTGCGACTATCCGGTGGCGCTGATGGAGCGGGCCGCGACCACCGGGATGCTCGCGGCGAATGCCTTGCTGAGCGACTTCGGCCTGGCTGGCCACGACATCTGGACCGTGCCGATGCGCAGCCGGCACGCCGATCGCCGGCCGCGCTCGTGCCCTCGCCGTTCAGCCGGGGTACTCGCCGCGCTCCCGCAGGGCGTAACGGCGTTCGGCGTAGAGCGAGGTCGTCCACCCACAGCCGGCGCGCCGTCTTGCGCATGCCGGGCCGCAGCAGTGGCGCCATCCAGCGCGCCGCCTTGAATCCGGGCCGCTCGGAGTGGGCGATGGTCGCCTCGGTCACCATGGTCCGCGGCTTGCCGTCAGCACCCAGGCCCAGTGGCGTTGCATGCGTCTCGACGATGCTGCCGGCACCCTCGCCGTCGGTGATGATCATGACGATCGTCCTCGCGTCCGGGCACGAGAACTCCGCCCGCACCGGCACGCCCCAGGTGCGGCTGAGGCGGAACGTCACGTCGACGACGAGGTGCTCGTCGTCACTCGAGCCGTCGTCGACCACCAGATGGCTGAACGAGTAGGGGTGGAACCAGGCACCGTGCCAGGGATCGAGCCGATTGGCGATGACGTCCTCGGGTTCGCAGATCCCCGGCGCGGTCATCACGGCTGCGATCGACCCGGCAAGCGGCGGTCGGCGTGGCAGCGTCGGGTCGGTCGGTCGGGACCTCATCGTCGACCGGGAGCCCGACCCACAACAACACCCCGTCGTCCCAGGCGCGGAACGGCCGCCAGGTCCGGTCGCCGCCAGGTTCGAGCGCCAGTCCGTGCCACCGGCAGTGCAATGTGTCGCCGACGACCGGGCAGTGATCGAGAAGCGCACCCAGATGCGGGCAGGCACCGGGCCCGGCGACGAGCTGCCCGTCGGCCACGCGCCAGAGCACGACTTCCCGGCCGGCGATCGTGCGCGCCACCGAAGCGCCTGTCCCGACGTCCTCACTGGCACCGGCCACGAACCACCCGCCGGGATTGCGCATCTGCGAAACCGTCAGGGATGCGGCGATGCGCCCGGGTCGCGCCTCCTGCCAGGTCGGTGTGATGCGATCGGTACCCGGTTGGGGGAGGCGCGCGATGGGGATACGCGAGGCCATCGCCGAGGGGCTAGTTCGTGTCCTGAGCGACATCGCCGACCCAGACCTTCCCACTCGGCTGCGGTCCGGTGATCATGATGCGCGCCGAGGTCCCGGCCTTGCGCCAGGTCGGGACGCGCACGCGGGCACTGAACACGTCGTAGTTCGCGTCCTCGATCCGGTCGAGGATCTGGGCGTAGAGGATGCGCGCGGTGCCGACGCACCGGGCCGAGGCGGCCGGCAGCATCGGGATGCCCACGTCGGCCTGCTCGTAGAGCCCTCGGTTGCGGGCGATCTCGAAGGCCATCAGCGAGCGCCACTGCTGCCGTCACGGCACGCGATTCCACCGATACCCCGAATCTCTGGAGATCCTCCTGTGGGAGATACACGCGGCCGCGATCGAGGTCCTCGTCGACGTCGCGGAGGAAGTTCGTGAGCTGGAACGCGAGGCCGAGCGCACGGGCGGGGTGCCGCGCTGCGGCGGTCTTCGGCTCGAGCACGGGGAGCATCATCTCGCCGATCACCGCGGCCGAGCCCTCCATGTACCCCAGCAGGTCCGCCCAGGTCTCGTAGCGGGTCGTCGTGAGGTCCATCGCCATGGCGCCGAAGAAACGGTCGAAGCACTCCGGATCGATGTGCGCCGTCAAGACCGTGTCGATGACCGCCGCCATGACCGGGTCGTCGCTTCCACCGTCGGTGAGGCCTACGTGGAACCGGCCCGCGAACGCGGCCAGCCGCGTGGCCGTCTGCTCCGTCGACTCCCGTCCGACCTGTTCGGTGTCGTCGACGATGTCGTCGGCGAGCCGGCACAACGCGTAGACGGCGTAGACGTGCCGGCGCCGCGGCTTCGGCAGGAGCGCCGCACCCCAGAAGTAGGTCGTGCCGTACTCGCGCGTGAGCCGGCCGCACTCGCGGTAACCCTCCTCGAGGACCGGGTCGGTCGCGGGACTCATCAGCCGGCACCGGGAAGGAATCGGTGGACGCGCTCGGCCGCGAGCCGGCCCGAGATCAGGACCATCGGCACACCGACGCCGGGAACGGTGCCCGACCCGGCGAACACGAGCCCGGGCACCTTCTTCTCGACGTTCGGCGGCCGGAACGGGCCGGTCTGGGCGAACGTGTGCGCCAGCGCGAACGGGGTTCCGGCTGCCATGCCCTGGCGTTCCCAGTCCAGCGGGGTGACGAGATCCTCGACGACCACCTCGGCCGGATAGCCGTTGTCGGCGAGGAAGCCGTGCAGCCGATCCCGCATCCGCGGCGCCTCCTGGACCCAGTCGACCGAGCCCGACAGGTTCGGCACCGGTTCCAGCACGTACAGGGTCGAGCAGCCGGGCGGCGCGAGGGTCGGGTCGTCGACGCTCGGGGCGGTGACGAGCCGCGACGGGTCGGGCATCAGCGTGCCCTTCTTCAACAGGGCGTCGAAGGCGGTGCCCCACTGGTCACCGAAGTGGATGTTGTGGTGCGCGACTTCCGGTCCGGGAGTACCGGCCACACCCACGTGCCACACCACGGCCGATGGCGAGTAGTCGCCGTTCACGGCTCCGCGGGGCGGTGCGAGGTCGGGGAGCAGGTCCCGGTAGGCGATCGGCAGGTCGAGCGTGCACACGACGGCGTCGGCCATGAGCTGCTCGTCGGATGCGAGCCGCACTCCGGCCACACCGCCGTTGTCCTGGCGGCGCAGGATCGCGGACACCGTCTCGCCGTAGCGGAACTCGGCCCCGGCCTTCTCCGCCGCGGCGGCGAGGGCGACCGGGACGGCGTGCATGCCGCCGTCGGGGAACCAGACGCCTTCGATGCTGTCCATGTAGGTGATGACGGCGTAGAGGGCCAACGCGTCGTCGGGCGCCAGGCCTGCGTACATGGCCTGGAAGCTGAACAGCCGGTGCAGGCGGGGGTCACGGAAACGCTTGCGGACCGCGGCGCCGAGCTTGCCGAACGCGCCGAGCCGGAGCAACTGGGCCGCGGCCCGAGGCGAGGACATCAGCCCGAGGGGCGAGTCGTAGTTGCGGTCGATGAAGTGCGGCATCTCGATCAGGTAGAGCCGGCGGAGCCAGTCGACGAAGTCGTCGAAGGCCGCGGCGTCGACACTGCCGCACGTGTCGGCGATCTCCTGCCGCATGGCGTCCCGGCCGGCGCGGACATGGATGGTGCTCCCGTCGGCGAACCGTGCGCGGTAGGCCGGGTCGAGCCGACGCATGGGGAGGACGTCGTCGATCTCGGTACCCGCCGCGCGCAGTGCGTCGGCCACCAGATCCCGCATCGTCAACACGGTGGGACCGGTGTCGAAGGTGAACCCGTCGAGGTCGAGGCGTCCCGAGCGTCCACCCGGCACGTCACCGCGCTCGAGGACGGTGACGTCGTGGCCCGAGCCGCTCAGCCGGCACGCGGCCGACAGTCCCGGCGAGTCCGGCCCCGATCACGATGACCCGGCTCATCGGTCCCGCCACGCGATCTGGTGGGCGATCCGGGCGAGGCCGTCGACACCGGCGGGCTCCAGTTGGGCGCCGTCGAGCGCGGTCAGACCGACCTGCACCTGGGTTCCGATCATCTCTTCGACACTGGCGACGACACCGCAGCGTTCCAGCCCGGCTTGGAGATCGGCGACGTCATCGATGGTCAGGTCTGGCGTTCCCACACGATCCAGGAGGGCACGCGACGGCCCGGTCAGCCGTTCCTCGGCCAGAGCCAGGATCACGGTCGGCTTGCCGGAGATCAGGTCGTCGCCGGCCGGTTTGCCGGTGACGGCCGGGTCGCCCCAGACACCGAGGAGGTCGTCGCGCAGGGCGAATGCCTCGCCGATCGCGCGACCGTAGGTGTGCAGACGTCGTCGCAGCGGCTCGGGTGCGCCGGCGGCCGCGGCGCCCAGCTGCAGCGGCCGCTCGACGGTGTAGGCGCCCGATTTCATGCGCGCCACCTGCCGTGCGTGCGCCACGTCGCGCCGGCCGGCCGCGCTTCCGGTGATGTCACGCCGTTGGCCGCAGACGAGTTCGACGACCAGGACGCGCCAGATGGCCCGCAGCTCGGGAGCGAGGTCGGCGGCGAGATGGTCGGCTTCGGCATGCGCCAGGTCTCCGACCAGGACGGCGATGCTCTCCCCGAACCGTCCCGCGCTGCCGAGCGCGTCGTCGTCGACGTGGAGCTGGCTCGCCCTCGCGTGGACGGATGGCCGACCGCGTCGAGACGGGGACTCGTCCATGACGTCGTCGTGAACGAGTGCGAACACGTGCAGGAGTTCCAGTGCGGCGCCCACGGTGACGACGTCGGACCTGCCCTCGTCGTCGCGGCGGGTCGAGAGCCACCCGAGATGACACATGGTCGGACGGATCCGCTTGCCGCCGCTCTCGAGGAGATCGCGCAGCAGGTCCGGCAGATCGATCGGGCCCAGGACGTCGAGCGGACCGTCGTCGTCGATCTCGGTCGTCCATACGCGGGTCAGGTCGGCGAGGACGCCGTTGAGACGGCCGTCGAGCTCGTCCAGGAAGGCCGATGCATCGGCGGCGCCGGTGCGCGCGGCTGGAGCCGACGTGACCTCCGTCAGATGCCCGCGTCGGTGGACGCCGACATTGGTGCGTGCATACAGCTCACTCGGTCGCGACGGTTCCACGCTCACCTCTCTCGGAGATCTCCCGGCAGCTGTCGAACCTGGTCGACCGCCCACGGACTGAAGGCGAACGGCGTCGCGGGGACCGCTGTCCTCACGTCTACCCAGCGGGCCCAGGCCCAATCCATCACCTCACCCGGATTCGGCTGGAGGGGCGGGTCTGGATGCACGATCGTGCCCACGAATACCGGGCAGACCTCGTTCTCCCAGATGCCGCTCGGCATCGCGCGCCCGGTAGGCGAAGTCGGGCAGCACGCATCGCAGGTCGTCCACGCCGACGCCGAGCTCTTCGAAGAGCCGGCGGCGGACGGCATCCTCGATCGGCTCGCCGGGGCGGGGATGACCGCAGCAGCTGTTCGTCCAGACGCCGGGCCAGGTGGCCTTGGCGGCGGCGCGGCGGGTGAACAGGACGTCCCCGTCGTCGTTGCACAGGTACAGCGAGAAGGCCAGGTGCAGCGGGGTGTTCCCGCCGTGTACCGCGATGCGGTCCATGGCGCCGATGGGGCGTCGTCGGTCGTCCAACAGGACGACGTCGTCGGCGGCTGTTTCGACGGGGGTCACGGCGTGACCCTACCCAGCGCGGTGACCGGGTCCGGTCGTCAGCTCTCAGCGACGCGCGAGCAGCACCCGCACGTTGGCCAGCGCGACCGCACCCGCCACGACCAGCGCGAGGAACCCGAGGCCGATGCGCCAGTTGTCGACCAGCAGCCACAGAACGGCGACGGCGACGGCGACCATGAGCAGCCCGAGGAGAAAGGCGACGAGCCGTCGACGGATCGCGGCCTCGAGCGTCATGACGACCAGCACCCCGCCGATGAGCAGCCGCGGCAGAGCGTCGAGATCGAGGATGAGTGCCAGCCCGAACAGCGCCAGCAGGATCGACAACGATGCGCCCGCCCAGAACCTGACGAGCACGCTGCGGTCGAGCACGTGATCGGCCAACGGCGTCTGGCGGTGCCGGAGGTGGGCGTGCACGGGTTCGTCGGCAGGTGCGGGCTGGCGGTCGAGTGCCTCCCGTTCGATCGTCAGTGCCCGCCGTGATGCCCTGAGCTCGGCCACGGCGGCCGCTGCTGCACCGGTGGCCGCAACGGTGTCGCCGGAGGTCGTGCCCGCGCGCCGGCGTGACCGCACTCCACTGAGCGCGAGCGCTCGGCTACCTGCCGCCAGGCTTCTGGCCTGGGCCTGCGCGAGCTCGATCTCAGCGTCGATCTCTCGACTCCGACACTCGATGTCGGCCAGCCGGTTGGACCGGGCGGCGAGCTGCTCGGCCGGTGTCGCGGGTACCGAGTCCAAGGCCGCCCAGCCGACCGGATCGGCCCAGCTGGGCCGGATCGAACCGTCACGCTCGTACCGCGGACCCGCCGGGGCACGCTCGCCGCCGAACGGGTCGTCGGTGTCGAGGCCCCAGAGCCCACGGAAGTCGTGGATCCAGCCGGTGTCCTCGTCGACCGGGACGGCGGTCCAGTTGCTGTCACCGCCCGGTCCGAGCTGGCGTCCGTCGCCGCGCTTGTAGTCGACATAGGGAATTCCGAGACCGGGGTGCGGTCGCCCACGGGTCCAGGGCATCAGCGTCTCGCGGATGCTCCCGCTGATGCCGGCGAGCCGCTGCAGGAACGGGAGTTCGAGCTGGACGAGGTACTCGCCGCGTAGTGGCGCACCCGAGTGCGAGCCTGCGCCCACGTACGCGACCGGGTGGGTGCCGTCGACCCATTCGAGATCGGGGTCGTCGTGTCGCCGGCGGACGTCGCCGCCGGTCAGTTCGTGGGACGAGAACGCCACCCAGGCCGGCCGGAGCACCTCATCGACGTCCGGCGCGAGGTAGAGGGTGACCTGTTCCCAGTCCCCGCCGTGGTCGTTGACCCCGGCGAAGGACGTCCGCCAGTCGTTCATGGCGTAGAAGAACCAGTACTGGACGACGGTGTAGCCGCCGTCGGTGGTGACGCGCACGTAGTACGGGCAGTCGTTTCCTGCGGTTGCCCTGGCCTCTTGGTAGGCGCGTTGCGTGGCCGCGGTGAGCCCGCGCGGGACGCGACCGCGGAAGATCAGCGAGAGTCGGAAGAACAGGTCGATGACACGTCCCGGCAGACCGACGGCGGCCAGGCGTGGCGACGGCCTGAACCGGGGCCGGTCGGGTTCCCGTCGCCAGTCGCGCAGCTCCCGCCAGCCCAGTCCCGCCTCGACGTAACGGAGCTCGAGGTTCTCGCCGGGCCGTTGGCGGCTCTCGCGGCACAGGCGGTCGAGGTCGAGTCGGCCGTGCTCGACAAGTGGGAACGCGATCCGGTCCCCCCGGTTCTGACCGTCGCCGGGTTGGCTCTTCACCCACAACGCGGACTGCGCCACGTAGGCATCGACGGCCATCGGGAAGAACATCTCGCCGTCGGTGAAACGCAACACCGGTTCGTAGCGACGAGCGAGCGTGGCCGCGTCCACCCCGGGCGGGAGATTGCCCGGCGGCCCCGAGTGCTGCGCAGGTGGGGTCGACACCGCCGCATTCTAGGGTCGGCACTGCCTGTCGCACGTGGAGTCGCGGCCCGCCGGGACCTCTAGGGTGGCGTCGTGGCGCGACCGGGAGGCACCGTGCGGCCGGTACCGGCGGCGCCCGGGGTGCGGCAATCGTGGGCCTGGGGCGGGCTGAGGTTGTTCGTCGGCACCGTCGACGAGCCGCGGTCACGACGGGCGACCGATGGGCTCCTGCTCGCCGCGTCGGTCGCCGCGATCGCAGCCCTGACGTTCATCGCACGACGTACCGGATTCGACGCCCGGGTCTACGGATGGTTGTCGAACCGCCTTCCGCACCAGCTCGATGCGTTGTGGTGGCTGCTCGTCCTCCAGCTCGTCGTGCTGGCGCTCGTCCTGCTCGTGGCCGCGGTCGTCCGCATGCGGCTGGCCCTCGTCCGTGACCTGACGCTGACCGTGCTGCTGTCGGTCGGCGGGTGCCTCGGCGTGGTGTGGCTGCAGGGAACGGCGGAATCGCCCGGGCTGTTGCTCACGGCTGCCGGAGCGGCGGTGATCGTGGGCGCGTCGCCACACGTCACCCGCCCGGTCCGTGCCCTCGGCCGGTGGAGTGAGCTGCTGGCCGTGCTCGGCGCCGTGCTGCTCGGCGCGGGCAGTCCGTCGGTCGTCGTCTCGACCGTGCTGGGGGCCATGATCGCGGCGGCGATCGTGCATCTCGCCCTCGGCTCCTGCATGGGCCGGCCCGGCGTCGACGACATCCGCGACGTCCTGATCTGGCTCGGCATCGAACCGGCGACGGTGGGTGCTGCGGAGCGTCAGCCGGCCGGAGTCTTCGTCGTCGAGGCGACCGATACGGACGGCACCGCGCTGACCGTGAAGGTGTACGGACGCGATGCCCACGACACCCAGATCGTCACGTCGCTGTGGCGCACGGTCTGGTACCGGGACACGGATGCGCCGACGTTCCACGGGCGCCGCCAGCAGGCCGAACACGAAGCGTTCGTCACCCTCCTGGCCGCGCAGACGGGGGTGCTGACCCAGCAGGTCGTCGTGGTCACCGCGACGCGGCATGACGACGTCGTGCTGGTCCTCCGGAGCGACGACGGCCCGACGATGTCCGACTCCTGGGACGACCGGGTGGCGGCCAGGGCCTGGACGATGCTCGAACTGCTGCACAAGAACCGGATCGCCCACGGTCAGCTCGATCGTGAACGCATCGCGATCGGCGGCGACCGGGTCGGCCTGGTCGACTTCCGCGCGGCCGTCGTCAACCCGCGCGAGCACCAGTTGCTCACCGATCGCGCGCAGCTCCTCGTCACCACCGCGCTCGAGCTGGGAGTCGGCGCGGCGGTGTCGATCGCCGAGGAGGCGTTGGGCACCGACGGCCTCGCTGAGTCGGTCCCGTACCTGCAGCTGCCCCTTCTGACCCCGTCACAACGTCGCGCCGTCCGACGGGGGTCGATCGACCTCGATGTGTTGCGGGATCGCGCCGCAGCCGGGGTCGGGGTGGACGCTCCCCAGCTTCGCCGGTTGCGACGCGTCACCTGGCGGTCGGCGGCGGAGATCGGGCTGCTGCTCATCGCGTTCCTCGCGTTGTGGTCCGGCCTGGGCGGTCTCGACCTGCCGGCGTTGGTGGACCAGCTCGCCGAAGCGACGCCATGGCTGGTGGGAACCGCGTTCGTCCTGGCCCAGCTGCCCCGGATCTCGCAGACGGTGTCCACCCTCGGGGCGTCGCCCGTCCCGGTTCCGGCTGGTCCGGTGTACGCGTTGCAACTCGCGAGCAGCTATCTGTCGCTGGCGGTGCCGTCGAGCGCTGGTCGGATCGCGGTGAGCGTCCGGTTCTTCCAGCGGCGGGGCCTGACGGCCGGTTCGGCACTGGCGGTCGGCGCTCTCGACGGACTGACCCAGTGGATGGTGCAGGCAGGTTTGATCGCCGGAGTTCTGCTGCTCACGTCGACGACCCTCCAGCTGGACCTGGGCAGCACGGTGGTCGCGGGGCTGCAGATTCTCGCCATCGTGATCGCGGCGGTCGTGGTCGTCGCCGGGCTCGCGCTGACGTTCGTGGCGCGACTCCGACGTGCCGTGCTCGCCCGGGTGCACGACCTCGCCGGTGACGGGCTCAGCGTCGTCCGCGGGCTGGGGTCGTCGCGACGTCTCGGCATGCTGGTCGGCGGCAATCTCGCCACGGAGCTGCTGTTCGTGCTGGCGCTCAAGGCCTTCGGTCGCTCGATGGGGTACGGCGTCGGCTTCACCGAGCTGCTCGTGCTGTTGGTGAGCGTGTCCCTGATCGCGGCGATCGTGCCCATTCCCGGCGGGATCGGGATCGTGGAGACAGGCCTGGTGGTGGGGCTGGTGGGGATGGGAATGCCCGAGGATGCGGCGTTCGCCACGGTGCTGCTCTACCGGTTGTCCACGTTCTATCTACCGCCGGTGTGGGGGTACTTCGCGCAGCGCTGGCTCCTGCGGAGCGGGCAGCTCTGACCGTCGGGCATCCTGGTGTCCATGCGATCCGATGTCCGCCGCTACCGAACCGGCCGGTCCGAGGCCGTGCTCGATCTGACCGACGACTGCTGCGACCTTCGTGGCCGAGGAGCGGGACGGGCTGCTGAATCTGTTCGTACCGCATGCGACCGCGGGCCTGGCGATCCTCGAGACCGGCGCCGGCAGCGACGCGGATCTCCTGGCGGCGTTGCGGGATCTGCTCCCGGCTGACTCGCGATGGATTCACCAGCACGGCAGTCCTCGGCCACGGCCGATCGCACGTCATGCCGGCGTTCATCCCGCCGTACGCCACTCTCCCGGTGATCGACGGCCGGCTCGCGTTGGGTACCTGGCAGAGCGTCTGCCTCGTGGACCTGAACGTGGACAACGCCGAGCGCGAGGTCCGTTTCTCGTTCGTCCCCGCCTGAAGGTGGGCGGCAGGTCAGCCTTCCTCGGCGAGCGGTTTGACCTCGCGGATCAGCCGCGTGAGCGTCTCCTCGTCGTAGGGCGGCGACGCGGAACAGGTGACGGTCGTGAAGCCGAGGTCCGCGTAGGCCCGCATGCGCTCGGCGAGCCGCTCGACGGTCCCGACCCAGTGGAAGCTCCCGTCCGGGTCCGGCGGCGTTCGCCCGTTGGCCTCGGCGATCGCCACCAGCGCGGCCCGCGCCTCCTCGTCGGTGTCCCGGATCATCGCGGAGGAGTCGATGGAGAACTCGATCTCTCCGACGTCACGGCCGGCGTCGTCACAGTGCCGGCGAAGCACGTCGATCTTGTGCTGGGCGCCGGCGAGGTCGACCTGGGCGTTCCAGATGTCGGCGAAGCGGGCCACGGTCCGCAGCGTCTTCCGCTCGCCGACCCCGCCGACCATGATCGGCAGTTGGGTCTGGATCGGGCGGGGACTGAGGAAGAGCCGGTCGGTGCGGTAGCGGTCACCGGTGTGGGTGACGGTCTCGCCGGAGAGCAGCGGCCGGATGATCGAGAGGGCTTCGTCCAGCCAGGTCGAGTCGCTGCCCGGGACTGGCGCCGAAGTCGACGCCCCAGGCTTCGTGCTCGCGGGCGTGCCAGCCGCCGCCCAGCCCGAGGATGGCTCGCCCGTTGCTGATGTGGTCGATGGTGGCGACGGACTTGGCCAGGATGGTCGGGTTGCGGAACGTGTTGGACCCGACCAGCAGCCCGACCTTGACGTTGCGTGTCGATGCCGCGAGCGCCGTGGTTCCGGCGATGCCCTCGAACATCGTGGATTCCTCAGACCCGGACAGCGGGGTCAGGTGGTCGGGCAGCAGCAGGTAGTCGTACCCGAGGTCGTCGACGAGTTGCGCGGCCCGGAGCAGCGTCTGCCAGTCGTCGCATTGAGCGGAGAGCTGCACGCCGAGTTTGATGGTGGTCACGGCGGCCAGCATGGCACCGACGACATGTCAGCGGGCGAGCAGTTCGTTCAGTGCGTCGATCGATGCGCGTGTGTCGACGTGCCGGATGGCGTGCCAGCCCGCTGCTCGGGCGCCGTCGACACACGCTTGCGTGTCGTCCAGGAACACGACCTCGTCTGCGTCGACGCCGAGGCGCTCAGCGGTCAACTCGAAGATCTGACGGTCTGGTTTGGCCACGCCGACCTCGTGCGAATACACGATCGTGTCGACGAGGTCGCCGAGCCCGAATCTCTGCTGCTCCTGCTCCCGTGCGCCGGCTCCGGAGTTGGTCAGGATGGCCGTCCGATGGGTGGGTCGTCGTCGAGCCAGGTAGTCGCGAAGCTCGACGTCGAGACGGCCGCAGTAGCAATCCCAGAGGTCGGCCATCATCGCGTCGGCCTGCCGCGAGTCGAGCCCGAACAGGGCGGCGTAGTAGGACCGTGTGGCCGCCTCGGACATCGTCGGACTCCAGGTGCCAACGCCCGGCTCCACGACGTCACGCCCGATGCCCATCCAACGCTCGCGCCACTGCCGCGGCCAGGTCGCGTCGTCGACGATCTCGAGGACGCCGCCTGCATCGAACACCACTGCCTTGATCGTCATCAGCCAGATCCTTCGAGGGTCGAGTGAATGGTCATGAGTCGTGAGTCAAGGCCGGCCGGTTTGGTTGGCACGGAGGTCAGGCGGCTCGTGGGAGTTGCCCGTTTGGCCTGTCCCGTCCGGGGTAGGCGGGGTCCGAGGGCTGGTGGTGGTCGGGTGTCGTAACGATGGCCGGTGGGGGTGATCACGACCCGGTGTTTGGCGGTGCCGGTGGTGTGCCAGCCGGGGATCTGGTCGACCAGGTTGCCGCGTTGGCAGAGCCCGATGCCGTTGTCGGCTGACGTGGGCCCACCGTCGGCGTGGTCGTGGAGGTGGTCGAGGTCGCGGATGGGCGCTGAGCAGTAGGGGTCGCGGCAGACTTGGTCGCGGGCGTTGATCAACACGGCGAGGGCGCCGTCGAACCGGCGTCGTCTGGTGTCGATGGTGGCGACGGTGTCGTCGATCGGGTCGGTGAGCAACCGCCGTACCCACACGCGGGCTGCGGTGGCTTGGGGGTCGCGGGTGATGATCCGTCGGGCCAGGAACGCCGGCAGTGGTCCATGGCCGGGGAGTTGGGCGGGTTCCTCGGTGCGTCCCAGGAGGGCGTCGCTGGTCATCACCAGCTGGACCTCCACCGGGATCAGCGGTGGCGGTGGTCTGGCCGGTGATCCGTTCGACGAGGGTGTCCGCCTTGATCTGGGCTTTGGTCCGTTCGTCCCCGGTCGCCTTGGCGGATTCCGCGGCGGCGCGTAGCGACGCGAAACACGCCACGGCCTGTTCCACCGGCAGGACCGCGGTGATCGTGGCCATGGTGTCCGGCAGGGGTCGGATGGACACGTACCGGTCCTCCCGGGCCCGTGCGGCCCGGCGGACGGCGGCGTCCTGGTCGAGTTCGATCACCCGCCGCCGCACCGCCTGGCTGATCTCGGGCACCGACATCGACTCCACCACCGGACCGAGCTCGGCTATCGACCCGGCCACGGTCCTCCCGGGTCAGACACCGCGTCTCCGTGATCGCCGCCCGCACACCCCGCTCCGACACCCGCCCCGCCGCCAGAGCGCGCAGCGTGGCGGGCATCTCGGTCGACCAACGCCCGGGCGTCGGCCAGCCGGCGCGACGCCGACGCCGGCGAACACTTGGTCGCGAGGCCGATCTGATCCGCGATCCCCAGCCCGCGCCGCCGCACCGGCACGCCCTGCGACTCCTGCAGCGCGAGCTGCGAGGTCTCGAAGTCGACCATCAGCTGCACCTGCACCGCCGCCAAGTGCTGCACTTCGCCCGCTCCAGGAACCCGATCCGATCGATCCGCTCCCCGTCAGTCGGCAGCACCGGACCACCGCGATCGCAGCTCGATCAGGTCAGCCGACGACGCGCGCTGCCCGCGACTCGGTCCGATTCCTGGCATCTCCAACATGTGTTCGATACTAATCCGCATCACCGACAGTCCGGAGTTATCCCCAAGCGGGCAACAGGAATCAGCAAAGCGTGAGCCTGTGGACAACGAGCGCTCGATCAACCGGTGCCGCTCTCGACCCGGCAAGAACCTTCCACCCGACGTCCCGAGCCCACCGCCTCCACGCGCAATCTGGTTGACGTCGCACCGATCGTCTGTTGGACTCGCCACTCATCGTCTCGACCTTGGGAGCTTTGTCATGCGAGGAACTGACCGGTCCACCCCGACCGTCACTTCCACCTATCTCGAGGACATCGCTCACGATGAGAATGCTCAATCTGGGGATCCTGGCCCACGTCGACGCCGGTAAGACCAGCCTGACCGAGCGGCTGCTCTACGCCGCCGGCGTCATCGACGAGATCGGCAGCGTCGACGCAGGCAGCACCCAGACCGATTCGCTCGCGCTCGAACGCCAGCGGGGTATCACGATCAAGTCCGCCGTCGTCTCGTTCGCCATCGACGACGTCACCGTCAACCTCATCGACACTCCCGGCCACCCGGACTTCATCGCCGAGGTCGAACGGGTGCTCAACGTGCTCGACGGGGCCGTGCTCGTCATCTCGGCCGTGGAGGGCGTTCAGGCCCAGACCCGGGTGCTCATGCGCACCCTCCAGAGGCTCCGCATCCCGACGCTGATCTTCGTGAACAAGATCGACCGCAAGGGTGCCCGCCACGACGAGCTCATCCAGAGCATCGCGCGAGAGACTCGGCGCGACGGCGATCTCGATGGGGGCGACGGCGGATCGCGGCACCCGCTCGGCGTCGTTCACCCCGTACGGTCCGGCCGACTCGGATTTCGTGGCCCGCATGGTCGATCTCCGAGCCGACCGGGATGCGGCGTTCCTCGCCGCGTATGTGGATCATGCCGATCCAGGACCGTACGGAGAACTCCGAGCCGAGCTCGCGGAGCAGACGCAACGAGCACTCGTGAACCCGATCTTCTTCGGGTCCGCCATCACCGGCGCCGGTGTCGACACGCTCATGCACGCCATCGCCGAGCTCCTCCCGTCGGACGAAGGCAACGTCGAAGCACCGGCGTCGGGATCCGTCTTCAAGGTCGAGCGTGGCCCGGCCGGCGAGAAGATCGCGTACGTCCGGATGTTCGCGGGCGCCGTCCGGACCCGGGACCGCGTCCGGTTCGGTGACGATCACGACGGCAAGGTCACCGGCGTGGGGGTCGTCGAACAAGGCGCCACGGTGGCACGCGGCGTCGTCTCCGCCGGCATGATCGGAAAGCTCTGGGGCCTGTCCGACATCCAGATCGGTGACTCGATCGGCGCCTCGACCCATCACAACGGCGCGCACTACTTCGCGCCGCCGACCCTCGAGACCGTCGTGGTGCCCGTGCACGACGTGGAACGGGGACGAATCCGAACGGCCCTGGCCCAACTCGCAGAACAAGACCCGCTGATCAACGTGCGCCAGGACGACGTCCGCCAGGAGATCTCGGTGTCGCTCTACGGTGAGGTGCAGAAGGAGGTCATCCAAGCGGAGCTGGCGGACGAGTTCGACCTGGACGTGACCTTTCGTGAGACCACGACGATCTGCGTGGAACGACCGGCCGGAAGCGGCGATGCCGTCGAGTTCATCGGCGTCGAGCCGAACCCGTTCCTCGCCACTATCGGGCTCCGGGTCGATCCCGGTGCCGTCGGCAGCGGTGTCCGGTTCGGGTTGGACGTCGAACTGGGTTCGATGCCGCGCTCGTTCATGCGAGCGGTCGAGGAGACGGTGCTCGAGACTCTCGCCGAAGGCCTGTACGGATGGCGGGTGATCGACTGCGCGGTGACGATGACGCATTCGGGCTACTGGGCACGACAGAGTCATGCGCACGGAACGTTCGACGCCAGCATGTCGAGCACGGCAGGCGATTTCCGCAACCTGACGCCGCTCGTGCTCATGGAGGCGCTGAAGCGCGCAGGCACCGTCGTCCACGAGCCGCTGTACCACTTCCGACTCGAGATCCCCGCCGACACCTTCGCGGCCGTGTTGCCGGTTCTCGCTCATCACCGCGCCGTCCCGCAGTCCTCGACCATCGATCGTGCGACCTGCGTACTGGAAGGCGACGTGCCGGCGGCCAGGATGCATGGCCTGCATCAGCAACTCCCCGGCATCACCCGCGGTGAGGGCGTTCTCGAAGGAGCGTTCGACCGGTACGAGCCGGTGCGCGACCTGGTCCCCAACCGACCGCGCACGGATCACGATCCCCTGAACCGCAAGGACTACCTGTTGCGGGTGCTCCGACGCGTGCAGAGCTGACCTGGTCGACTCCGTTGCCAGGGCAGTGTTCCGGGCCGTTGCGTGGCGTCCGCTCGGCTAACCCGCGCTGAGCACCGCGCTGTGCTGAGCACAGATCTGGCGGAAACCGTCACCCGCATCGATGTCGACGGCGGAGAGCGGGTAGGCGCACAGCAGAGCGAAAGACACGTTCGCCTGCAGGTCGTTCCAGAGTTGCTCGAGTTGCAGGGCTGCCGCAGTCCGCCCGTCCGCCCACAACAGTCCGACCATCTCGCCGAAGACGTGGAGCCGACCGTGCTTCACGGCGGCATGCAGGAGCGGGTTGACCACGACCATGCGGAACAGCTCCGGGTCCGGGGAGCCGTTGCGCATGAATCGACGTAGGGTCTCGGCCGCGTCCAGTTCGATGTAGCGCCCTTCGGCGCGGGCCTGCTCCAAGCGTCGATCGTCCATCCGTCCCCGCAACGCGAGCCGGTGTTCGGGCGTGGCCACGACGATCACCGCGTCCTGCAACAAGCCGGCGTCGACGTATCCGGAGAGCGTCGGCATCAGGTCGTCGTCGCCGGTGTAGAAGTGCACGCCGTGGAAGGGCCGCATCGCGGCGCCCAGGGCCGACGAGGATGCCGAGTCGACCCCGGGGTCGGTTTCGGCGTGGCCGGGCGACTCCACCCTCGCGGTCGGGACCGACTCACTGACGATCACGGCGTTCTTGCCACGCGACTTGGCGGCGTAGAGCGACGCGTCGGCGCGCTCGAGCAGGTCGGTCACGTTGTCGTCGATCGTGAGCGCCACCCCGATGCTCGCGCCGAGTCGCCAGTCGAGGCCCTGCACCGCGATCGACGCGGTCAGCCCGTGCAGCATCCGCTCCGCGACGGCGAGCGCGTCATCCACCGAGTCGACGTCGACGAGCATCACAGCGAACTCGTCGCCGCCGAATCGCGCCACCACGTCGGCTGGTCGGATGGCGGCTTCCAGACGGTTGGCGACGATGCGGAGCACCTCGTCGCCGACCGCGTGGCCGCCGATGTCGTTCACGAGCTTGAAGTCGTCGAGGTCGACGAACAGCAGGGCCGCCGTGGAGCCGCTCCGGGTGGCCTCCGACGCCACCCGTGCCGCCGCTTCGAGGAAGCCGGCCCGGTTCGCCAGACCCGTCAACGCGTCGTGCCGGGCCGCATGTGACAGTCGATCCTCCCGGGCGACCTGCTCGGTCACGTCGGTCGCGCACACCACGTAGGACCGGAGCGCGCCGTCCCTGTCGAGGTGTGGCTGACCGGCCATCCGGAGCAGACGCTGCCCGATGACGGTGCTGACCCAGATGTCCTTGGCCACCGCTCGACGCTCCTGTGCGCCTCGCCGGATCCAGTCGGTGCGGATGGCTCGCTCGTCCGGGAGGAACGACTCGGTCCAGCCGGACCCGAGTTCGGCATCGACGCCACGGCCGGTCAACGTCAGCCACGCGGCGTTGACGAAGACGGCCTCGGCCATCTCGTCGAGACAGATGACGGCGATCGGGAGGAGGTCGACGAGGGCGGAACCCGGGCTCGACACGGGCAGTCGCTCAACGGGCGACGTCAGCGACACGAGGTTCCGTGTCCGCTCTGGGCGCCTGGCCAGGCGCACGGCGCGATCCGCCACCGAACCTTCGAGCGGCAACGCCCGCGCATCGCTCATGGCACTCCTCGAGGCTCCACCGATCGGCTGTCACGGAAAGTATCAGCGGTTGCCGGAAACGGCCAGGGTCAGTCCGATCGAGGGGGCCTGCGATGCCAAATGCGTTACCAGGACGTAGAAATCTGACCCTTCGCGCTGCCTGGGTCACCCAGGGTTACGCGATCTAGGCTGGGGGCGTGCCGCGTCACCGATTCCACGGCGACCCCGCCCGGTTCGACGTCCTGGCCGCGTTCGTGAGCCGGCGCTTCCCCGACGCCCGGTACGTCGCCGACGTGGCCGGTGGGCAGGGCATGCTGGCGCGGATCCTCGCGAAGCGTTACGGCTACGAATGCGACGTGGTCGATCCGCGCGGATGGACCCTCAAGGGCGTCGCCGGGCGTGAGGCCGAGTACAGCTCGGACATGGCCGACTATTACGACCTGATCGTGGGACTGCATCCCGACGAGGCGTTGCGCGCGGTGGTCGACTCCGCGTTGGTCCGTCCCGTGGTGGTCGTTCCGTGCTGCAACTTCTGGTCGGCGACCGAGCGCTTGGGACGGTCGGCGCTTCTCCAGGCAATCACCACACATCACGAAGCCGCCGGCGGAAACGTGGAGCAGATCGACTTCGCCTTCGCCGGGCCGAAGAACCTCGGGCTCGTCCTGGACCCACCCTGACGGTCAGGCCGTGGCGCTGCCCACGCCAGCCCGGGGGCGAACTGCTTCGGTCCCGACCTCAGCCCGCTTCGTTCGCGGCAGCGACCCGGGCGAAGTTGCCGAACATGATTGCCTCGATGGCCGCGTCGTCGAAACCGCGTTTGGCGAGCGCATGCGGGACGGTCGACAGGCGTTCGGGCGGCACGAACCCGATCGGACCCCAACGGGTGTAGTCGTCGGGGAACAGGTGCGGGTGGTCGGAGAGTTCCCGGGCGAAGTCGTCGGCGTCGAACGGATAGTCCGAGCCGAGTCCGACGTGATCAATACCGACGAGGTCGATCGCGAATTCGAGGTGCGCGATCATGGCGTCGACGGTCGGGGTGTTGGGTCCGAGGAAGATGCCCACTCCGGTGATGCCGATGACACCGCCCGTGCCGGCGCAAGCGCGAGCCTGGTCGTCGGTGATGTTGCGCGGGTGTTCCCAGACTGTGCGCAGGTTCGAGTGTGAGTAGACGACCGGCTTGTCCGAGTACGCGCACAAGTCCAACCCGGTCCGAGCGCTACCGTGCGATCCGTCCGCTGTCACGCCGACGGCGTTCAGTTCGCGCAGTAGGTCGCGGCCGAAGGGCGTGAGTCCGCTGTCGTCGACGTCGAGGCACCCACCACCGGCGGCATTCCGATGGTTGTAGGTCGGGGCGAGTGCGCGGACGCCGAGGGCGTGGAACGCGGCGACGTTTCCGACGTCGGCCTCCAGCGGCCCGGCGTCCTCGAGGTCGAACACCACGCCGATCCGGTCGTCGGCCATGACCGCATCGATGTCCTTCGTCGTGCGGCAGAAGGTGAAACGGGCGTCGGACTCGACGCGTTCGCGGTAGGAACCGAGGAGCGCGCGAACGTCAGCCGCCGACTGTGGTGCATAGCCGGCGTTGAGCGTGACGAGCGCGCCGCCCCTCCGCTGATAACGGGCCAACGGATCGACGTCAGTTCCCACGACGAGCGGCAGGCATGCGTGCTGATCCCAGAACGGGACGGCACGGGCGCTCGACATCGGTCCATCCTGGCGTACGCCGATGAGTTTCGCCCCGGCGCGCTGTCATCACCACGGCCGTTGTGGCCATCCGAGCGAAGGAGTGATCCATGGCCAAGCTGATCTACTCGGCGATCGCGTCGCTGGACGGATATGTCGCGGACGAGAACGGTTCGTTCGACTGGTCGGCTCCGGACCCCGAAGTGCATGCGTTCGTCAACGAACTCGAGCGGCCGATCGGGACGTATCTCTACGGGCGAAGGCTCTACGAGGTGATGCTCGCCTGGGAGACCCTTCCGACCGCAAGCGCTTCCGAGGTCGAGCGCGACTATGCCGAGATCTGGCGCGCAGCCGAGAAGGTCGTGTACTCGACGACGCTGACCACGGTTTCGAGTGCTCGAACACGGATCGAGCCCTCGTTCGATCCGGCGGCGATCCGGGTGCTCAAGACGACCACGACGCGTGACATCACCGTCGGCGGTCCGACGCTGGCCGCCCAGGCGATCAGGGCGGGCCTGGTCGACGAGATCCATCTCATCGTGTGCCCGATGGTCGTGGGCGGCGGCACCCCGGCGATTCCGGCCCGCGTGCGGTTCGGGCTCGAACTCCTCGAGGAACGTCGTTTCGCCAACGGCGTCGTGCATCTGCACTACCGCGTCACCGCGTGAGCATGGGGTGGGTGGCCCCGGCGTATGGTCACCGGCGTGGCTGATGAGACGGTCATCATCGGTGCCGGCCCCGCCGGCCTGGCCGTGGCGGCCACCCTCGCCCGGCGCGGCATCCAATCGGTCGTTCTCGAGCAGGCCGACTCGGCCGCGCCCTCGTGGCGGAGTCGTTACGACGGGCTTCGTCTCCACACGGTCCGCTGGCTCTCCGGAATGCCGGGTGCCCCGATGCCGCGCCGTCTGGGCCCGTGGGTCCGGCGTGATGATTTCGTCGGCTATCTCGAGGACTACGCCCGCAGGTTCGGCATCGAGCCGGAGTTCGGGGTGGAGGTGCTCAGGATCGAGCGTGATCCGGCCGGCTGGCGCGTGGAGACCTCGCGAGGTGTGCGGCACGCACCGACGGTCGTCGTCGCCACGGGCTACTGCCGAGAGCCACGCATCCCGGACTGGCCGGGTATCGAATCGTTCCCGGGATCGTTCGTCCATTCCGCCGCCTATCGGGAGCCATCCGGCTATGCAGGTCAGGCCGTCCTGGTCGTCGGCGCGGGCAACTCGGCTGCCGAGATCGCCGTCGAGGTGGCCGGGGTCGCGACCGAGGTGCGTCTCTCGGTGCGGACCCCGCCGAACATCGTCCGCCGCGACACCCTGGGCATCCCGAGTCAGCTGGCCGGACTCGCCATGCGTCGGCTTCCGGAACGGGCACTGGACCCCCTGGTCGGAACGCTTCGGCGGTTGACCGTCCCCGACCTGACCGGAGCAGGGCTGCCCGCGCCACCGGGGGACGGGTTCACCCAGTTCCTCCGGTCTAAGACCATCCCGATCCTCGACCACGGTTTCGTGGACGCGGTGCGCGACGGCCGGATCCGGGTCGTCGCAGAGATCGAGTCCGTGAGCGGGCAGGATGTCAGGTTGGTCGACGGTACGAGCATGCGAGCCGACGCGATCGTCGCTGCCACCGGTTACCGCCCGGATCTGCGCGGTCTGGTCGGTGACCTCGACGTCCTCGACGACACCGGGGCACCGCGCGTTCACGGACCCCAGGAGCAGCCCCAGGCGCCCGGGCTGTACTTCGTCGGCATCTCCGTGCAGCTCTCCGGCCAGCTCCACGACATCGCGCATGAGGCCGAGGCAGTCTCGAAGGCGATCAAAGCGACGTCGATGTGAGGAGAAGTCCATGAAGGCGGTTCAGTTCGCCGAGTACGGCGGCCCCGAGGTGTTGCAGGTCGTGGAGGTGCCCGAGCCGCACGCGGGGCGGGGCAAGGTGCGGATCGCGGTCCGCGCCGCCGGGGTCAACGGGATGGACTGGAAGATCCGGTCGGGCTACCTGACGGCGCAGATTCCGATCGACCTGCCGTCGGGTACAGGCGTCGATGCCTCGGGCGTCGTCGACGAGGTCGGCGAGGGAGTGACCGGCGTGGCCGTCGGTGACGCCGTGTTCGGCACGGGTTCGGCGACACTCGCCGAGCACGCCGTCCTGTCGAACTGGGCGCTCAAGCCCGACGGACTGTCGTTCGAGGAGGCGGCGGGATTCCCGGTTCCCGTCGAGACCGCCGCCCGGATCATCGACCAGGTCGGGGTGGCGGCCGGGGAAACGCTTGTCGTCAGCGGAGCCGCCGGTGGCGTCGGGTCGGCGGTCGTCCAGATCGCCCGCGACCGTGGCATCAGCGTGATCGGGACCGCGAGCGAGCGGAACCTCGACTACCTCAGGTCGCTCGGCGCGGTCGCGACCACGTATGGCGACGGCTTGGTCGAACGCGTGCGGGATCTCGCGCCCGACGGCGTCGACGCCGCGCTGGACATCGCCGGCTCGGGCGTGATCGCCGAGCTGATCGAACTCACCGGCGACCCCGCGAAGGTGCTGTCCATCGCGGACTTCACCGCGCCGCAGCTCGGCGCTCAGGTCTCGACGTCCGGCTCCGACGCCGCCGCGTCGTTCGCCGCGGCCGCCCGGTTGTTCGAACAGGGCGCGTTGCACATTCCCGTCGAGAGGACGTTCCCGCTCGCCGAGGCAGGGGACGCCCAGGCCATGAGCCAGGCCGGCCACGTCGCCGGTCGGCTCGTCGTCACGATCACGTAGCCGAAGTGGGCCGTAGCCGAAGTCGGTGCCCGTTGCGCCTCCTTGCCGGAGCGTCCGATCGGGTCCACGCTGGGGGAAGGCAGTCGATCCCTCACCCGACGGAGCGTTGATGAACGTTGTGCTGTGGATCGTGTCCGGTGTGCTGGCCGCGATCTATCTCGTGGTCGGGTTGGGGAAACTCCTCACACCGAAGCCGAAGCTCGAGGCTCGGGCGAACATGGAGTGGACCACCGACTTCTCCGCTTCCCAGTTGAAGGGGATCGGCGCGGCCGAGGTCCTCGGGGCGATCGGCTTGATCCTGCCGTGGGCAACCGGCATCGCCACTGTCCTCACGCCGATCGCCGCGATCGGGTTGGTGCTCCTGCAGGTCGGCGCGATTGTCACGCACTACCGCCGGGGCGAGATGAAGGTCCTGCCCGGCAACCTGGTCCTCCTGCTGATGGCGGCATTCGTGGCCATCGGCCGCTTCGTGAGCTGACCTGCGCGAGCTGAGCTGGCGGCAGTTCAGGCGAAGCGACCCGCCAGCCCGTCGAGCGTCCGGGTGATCCCCTCGGCGTTCTTCTTCGGCTGACCGATGAGCTCGAGCAGCCGAGGTGCCTTGGACGTGGAGTAGTCGAAGATCTCGGTGATCTGCGTGCTGCCCGTGCCGATATCGGCGAATTCCCAGCGCCAGCGGTGGCCCAGCGGGTGCTGCCACTCGATCACGCTGCCGTCGGTGAACTCCGTGACCGTCGAGGTGATCCGGTACGGGACACCGAACTGCTTCATGCCCACGCTGAACCTCGCACCCTCGCTCAACACGTGCGGGCCGTCCACCGCGACATCTCGAATCGTGCCCGAGCCGTCGAGCTCGCGATGCCGGTGCGGGTCCGCCACCAAGGCGAAGATCTGACCCGGTGCGGCATCGACCACGACTCGGCGGGCGACGCGGCGTGAGCCGGCGTCCACGAACTCGACACTGGAGGTTGGCATGACTCCACCCTGTCGGACATGGGCAACCGGGCAGCGGCGGGGTCTGACTGTCGGTCGGTCGCGCCGCGGGCCGGCGCGATCGACCGCGACGGATGGGGTAGCCGCTGGCTACGATCGCTCGATGGCCAGCGACCCGACCGACGCCCGCACCTATCCCGACGGCGTCCCGAGCTGGATCGACGCTCGACAACCGGATCCCGATGCCGCCGCCGCGTTCTACGAGCACTCTTCGGCTGGACGTTCACCACTGCCACGCCACCCGGCGTCAGCCCTCGCTACCTGATCGCCCAGCTCGACGGCCGAGACGTCGCCGGGCTCGCGGAAGCCACGACCGGCCCGGCAGCGTGGAACACCTACGTGAGCGTCGACGACGCCGACGACGCCGTGGCTCGTCTCGTCGCCGCCGGAGCCTCGGTGCTGACGCCGCCGTCAGACGCGGGGGAGGGCGGTCGAGGGGCATCCGTCGCCGATCCGGAAGGCGCCGAACTCGGGTTGTGGCAACCGCGACGCCGCCTGGGGGCGCAGGCGGTGAACGAACCGAACTCGTGGAACTTCAGCGATCTGCACACGGCGGATCCGGCCACGGCGTCGGCCTTCTACCGCGCAGCCTTCGGCTGGGCCTTCGACGACGTGGGGTTCGCGACGCTGATCCGTCGGCCCGGCTACGGCGATCACCTCGAGGCCACGATCGACCCCGACATCCGATCCCGGCAGTCAGACGTCGTCGCGCCGGCCGGCTTCGAGGACGCCATCGCCTGGCTGGCACCCGTGGCGCCTGAGGAGAAACCGCACTGGCACGTGTCGTTCACGGTCGCCGATCGCGATGTCGCGGCGGCCGACGCACAGCGTCTCGGTGCGCAGGTGCTCGACTCGCGGGACACGATGTGGACCCGCACCGCGCTCATCAGCGACCCGTGGGGCGCCCAGTTCACGGTCAGCCAGTTCACGCCGCCCACGTCCTGACGAGGTGCGATGAGCGCGATCTCGGACTTCTCGGGTGAACAGGCGAGGAACTACGCGCGGTTCCGACGCGGCTACCCCCGCTCGGTCGTGCACGCCCTCCTCGCCACCTTCGGTCTCGATCGTCGCTCGGTGGTGCTCGACCTGGGGTGTGGGACAGGCCAACTCACGGCACCGCTGGCACCGGCGGTCGGGTCCGTGATCGGTGTCGATCCGCAACCCGACATGCTCCGACTCGCCCGCGACGACGGAATCGCCCGCGGCATCACGAACATCAGCTGGGTGCTGGGCTCCGACACCGACATCCCGACCCTGGGCCGGCTGCTCGGCGAGTCGTCGGTCGACGCCGTCACGATCGGCAACGCCGTGCACTGGATGCGACCGGAGCGCCTCTTCGCCGACCTCGCTCCACTCATACGCCCGGGCGGTGGGATCGCCGTGATCGCCAACGGATCGCCGCTCTGGTTGCACGATGTCGGCTGGGCGCGCGCCCTGCGGGCCCACAACGAGAGCTGGTTCGGACCGGTCACGTCGGGCTGCGGGACGTCGGAGCGCGAGCGCCAGAGCTATCGCGATGCGCTCGCAGCCGCGGGTTTCGACGACATCACGCGGACCGTGATCAGCTATGACGACGAACTGACCCTCGACTACGTGATCGGGCATCTGTACTCCGCCATGCCCGACTCTCAACTCTCCGCCTCCGCACGCCTGGACTACACGGGCGGCCTCCGTGACGCCCTGCTCGAGACCGAACCGGGTGGGCTCTTCACCGAACACGTCGACGTCGACATGCTGATGGGTCGGAGGACGTGAGCCCCGGGCATCCCCTCCTGAGCACGGTCGTACTCGGCGAGGTCGAGCGGGCGGTCAGTGACCATCTCGGCCAGCCATGGCGATGCACCGGCATGACGGATCTCGCCGACCGCTCGTCGCACCCGGCCGCGGTCCTGCACGGGCCGACGCTGTCGATCTTCGCCAAGCTGCTCTCGAATGACGACGCAGCCGAGCAGGCACGTGCGGAAACCGCCGGGCTCGCGTTGATCCACGACGTCGCCGGGGTCCGGACGCCCGTTCCCGTGGGCGCCGGGCACGTCGATCGCGACGGGTGGTCCGTTGTCGTCTTCGAGTCCCTTCAGGAGAATCCGCCGGAGCGGCGCACCGTCGAGGACTGGCGGGCGATCGGTCGCGCGCTGGCCGAGATGCACGTCGTCACCGGCGAGCGGTTCGGTCTCGACGACGACGGCTTCTTCGGCCCTCTCCACCAGGACAACCGACCCGTGGCGACCAACACCTGGACCGACTTCTACGCACACCGCCGGGTGCTCCCTCGCCTGCGTTCAGCGGTGGACGCAGGCACCGTCACGACCGAGCAGGCACGCGACGTCGAGCGGGTGATGGGTCGCCTCGAGCTGCTCGCGGGTCCAGAACAGCTCCCGTCGCTGCTCCACGGGGATGCGCAGCACCACAACTTCGTGAGCACGAACGACGGTGCGGTCGTGATCGACGCCTCGCCGTACTACGGGCACCCCGAGCTCGACCTCGCGCTGGTCGACTACTTCACCCCGGTACCGCACGATCTGTTCGACACCTATCGCGACCTGCATGACCTCGATCCCGGCTTCCCCGATCGACGGGAGCTGTGGCGGATCTTCGCCTATCTCAGCGTCCTGACAGTCGACGGCAGCAGCGCGTGGGCACGCGGCTTCGTCGATCGTCTGTCTGCGGCAGTGGCGACCTACCGGTGAAATCCGACGCTCTGGTTCACCGGGCCATCGCGGCCGGTCTTCCCGTCCCGGTCAACGTCCTCGTCGTGCCCGGCCTGAGTCTCGGTCAGCTCGGTGCCCTCGGAATCCGTCGCGTCAGCACGGGATCCCTTCCGTTTCGCTGCGCTGTCGACGCGGCCGTCGCGGTCGCGACGACGGTTCGAGACGGCGGTTCGCCGGCGCCGGCGACGACCTACGCCACCATGCAGGAGCGTCTGAGCCGGTTCGACTCCCTCGGCGGGTGACCGCCGCGGCATCGGTCCGCTCGGTCACCCACCGGTGTCGTTCGTGGCCTAGGCTCCGGTCGTGGCGATCCTCCATCGTGCCCAGATCCGGCCGTCGAAGCTCGAGCTGATCGGCGAGTGGCTGGCACACCAGCCGTGGTTCGACGACGACAGCCGGCCGGAGCTCGTGTCCCTCGGGGCGTTCCGATTCGACGACCCGGCCGGAGCGGTCGGCGTCGAGACCCTCCTCGTCGGCGCGGGCGCCCGCGTTCTCCAGGTGCCGATGACCTACCGCGACGCGCCGCTGTCAGAAGCCACGGATGCTGGGGATGTTGGGGAGGCCCTGATCGGCACGATGGAGCATTCGGTGCTGGGTAAGAGATGGGTCTATGACGCGACCGCCGATCCCGTCTACGTGAACGCCCTGACCGCCACGATCGTCGCGGGTCGACCGCAGGCGGAGGAGCTGGTCGAGACCGACGACGGGCCGACGGCGCGGACCCCGACCGCTTCCGTGTGGGGGACGGGATCGTCATCCACGGTCCCGGCCGCGATCGGCGCCGGCGAATTCGCGGTGTCCACGGTCGGCACGACAACGGTCGTGGCGGCGCCGGCGTGGACCCTCTCCGTCGCCCGCGTCATCGACATGGCGGCGGCCGACAGCGACAGGCCCGCCCTGCTCGGCACGTGGAAGCTGCAGGCCGAGCCCGTGGTGCTGGTCACCGCTGCGCCGGCCTGACACGCTGGGCGCAGCCGTCGGAACGGCCGGCGCATGGCAGAGGGGGCGGACATGACCCAGACGACGAGCATTCCCGATCCGGACGACGTGAATCCCGACCTCACGCAGCCGGTGAACCCCGATCCGGCCACCGAGCCCAATCTGACCGACGAGCCCGACGTGGCCGAACCCGACCAGCCGGAAGGCGCCGAGCCGGAGCACGTGGACGACGAGACGACCGGGAGCTGACTCCCGGTCAGCCTTCCTCCAGGTCGTCATCGTCGGCGTGCCTGCGAAACCGGTCCCGCGTCGCGCGGGTGCCACCGCCGAGCAGCGATCTGGTGAGCGCCTCGCCGTCGGACATCATCTCGTCGAGCGCAGCGAGGAGGTCCTGTCCGCCGGCTGGCCGGCCCGCGCTGGCCCCGAGGAGCACCGAACGGCGGATGAGTTCCTTCGCGAACGACGCGGTCGCGCCGTCGGATCGCTCCGCCGCCGTGTCGAGCGCGTCTGCCGGCAGTTCCACGTCGGCTGAGTACAGGTCGAGCAACCGGCGCCGAGCCGACGCGTCCGGGCGATCGATGTGCATGGCGAGATCGACCCGTCCCGGCCTCTGGATGAGGGCGCGTTCGAGCAGGTCCGGCCGATTCGTCGTCATCACGAACGCCACGTCGGCGTCGCCGCTCATGCCGTCGAGGACCTCGAGCGTCTCGAAGAGTTCGGTGGCGTCGCCGTCGCCATCGCGTTCCTCGGCCACGAGATCGCAATCCTCGAGAACCACCATGGCCGGTTGGTTCGCGCGAGCCAACCTGGCCGCCTCGGACAGCAGGCCCAGGGTCCGGCCCGACAGCAGCACCGCAGTCGTCCCTGGCGTACTGCTCAGCAGATGCCGCACGAGGTGGGTCTTGCCGGTACCCGGGGGTCCGTAGAGCAGCACACCACGCTTGAGATGCTGGCCGGCGTCGACGAGCGCAGCACGGTTCTGGCCGATGCCGACGACATGCCGCCGGACCCGGTCGATCACGCCGTCCGGCAGAACGACCGCCGACTCGGGAACGTCCGGCCGGTGGTGGAACGTCAGTCCGGTGCCGGGGCTGTGTCCGTCGAACTGGTTCTCGTCGAAGGACACCACCTGGCCACGAGCGATGCCGTGGGAGGCCATCCTCGCCCGCACCGCGTCGAGATAGCGGCGGCTCGTATCGGGGTCGGTACACAGGACCTCGAGCGTGAAGTGCTCGCGTCCCACGTAGCGGTTGCCGGAGCGGCGCAGGACGGCAAGGGGGTGGCCGTCCATCCGCATCAGCGAAATGCCGAGGCCGACGACCTCCGTCACGCTCTCGGGGCCGTTCGGGAGCCGCAGGTAGTTCACCGGGCCCGGGGCGAAACCTCCGTGCGAGTCGAAGAGGAAGCCGAGGAACGACTCGACGTGCATCCGGTTCGCGCCGTTGATGCCGACAACCTGTCCGCCGCCCTGGCCGTCGAGGAAGGACACAGCGTTGTCGATGTCGACGATCTCGTGATCACGGAAGCGATCAGACACCGGCTGGACCGCGGTGAGATCGACACCCACGAACTCCTGGACGAGTTCGCCGAGCGGGGTCAGCCTGACCTCGTCGGCAACGGCTCGCGCGCCCATGACCTCGATGAACCGGGTGAACGCACGTGCGAACTGCCGGTCTTCGGCTGCGGAATCGGTCTCTGCTTCTGCCTTCGAGCCCATGTCGGCCACGGCCACCCTCTCAGCGTCCGCGGGTCCGATCCCGCGTGACCGCGTCAACGTAACGGCGGATCCGTCGACTGGCGAGACCTCGACGGCGCGTCGCCGACGCCACGCCGAATGCTCGCGGATCGGGCGGATCGGTCTACCTGTAAGGGAATTCCCGGTGATGGGGACGTCCGTTGCACGGGCGCCGCGGTGCCTCCATGGGCCACCAGAGACGTGACGCAGAGTGATCGCCGGGCGGCGTTCTGCTGATGTCGGCACCGTCACATACGAGTCGGCCAACCTTTGGCCGCGGGAGTGCCTCCTACAGGTGACGAAGCCACCGGGCTTCGCATCCGTCAGCCTTGAAGGGGTTGTTCCTCGTGTTCGTCGTTTCACCGTCGCCCGTTTCGCAGTCTGAGTACCTGGCTGCTCTCCACACGGCGCGATACGGCCACCCGTCCGCACGCGACCGCCGCGCCACCGGCGCCATTCGCCGGCGGAGTGAGAGCCGCAAGGGCCGCCACGCGGCCTGAGCGCCGCGGCGTTCAGCCCAGGACGTCGATGCCCCCTCGGTCACGCCGAGGGGGCATCGCCATGTTCACCCGGGACCGCGCCCTGCCCGCGCTTCCAGTACCGCCAGGTCCCGCGAGGCGAACCGGTAGTGCTCGCACTCCTCGTCCATGACCACACCGAGGCATTCGCCGACCGAGCGGTCGCCTTCGGGATAGCCCGGTGCGGGGGACCGCGAGCACATCCGGTCGAGGTCGGCGTCGTTCAGGCCGTCGACGATCGCACGCATCGACGCCATCCGGTCGCGACGCACCTGCATGACCTCGGCGTACGCCGGGGTAGCGCCGGCGACGATGCCCAGCCGCGTGGCGTCGATCGGGGAGTACGCGGTCTGGGTGACACCGAGCGGGTGGTAGGGACGGGCATCGTCGAGGACGGTGCGGCTCGCCCACGAGTCCGTGATGAAGACGAGGTGGCGCAGGGTTTCGACGAAAGACCACTCGTCGTCGATCCGTTCGTACAACGCCGCCTCGGGCAGACGCGCGGCGCGCTCCGACGCCTGCGACCAGAGCCTCTCGACGGTGTCCCACATCGCCCGGAAGTCGGCGGCCGACGCGACCTCCCTCAGTTGAACGCGTTCGGGATGCCGGCGGTCGAGCTCGGCCTCGACGAAGTCCGAGACATCGACCCCGTTGATGACGAACTGCCTCACGAAGCCGGAGACGTCGACGCCGACGAGCCACGAGTCGACAACCTTGAGGCCGGTCATGTCGCAGTCGACGAAGGTCGTACCCGTGAGGTCCGCGACCGTGAATCGAGCGCCCCGAAACGCAGGGCGGGCATCACCGCCGTCGTCAGGTCCCGCCGACCACCGATGCGGACCATACTGGGGTGTCATGGCGGGTCAGATCCCGACCGACAGTCGTACCGCCACCGCGTCGCCTTCGCCGATGCGTTCCTTCTTCCGCACCAGGTCCTTGAGTGGCACGACGTAGCCGCCGTCCTTCGGCCAGAGCGATGTCGTCCAGGTCGTCTCGCCGATCCGGACTGTCACCGGGATCATTCCCCAGCCATAGCTGACGAAACTCGACGCTGCCTCGAGTTCGGCACACTCGTCCTCGGGCACGGAGACGAAGTAGTACGGCGCCGGCCCGCGCCACTCCCAGATCTCACCGGTGAAGTCGAGGTCCACGCGGCCAGGATACGAGGCCGGCACCGGCTGCGCACGATGCTGCGACCGACACCCGCTACTTCAACGCCTCGATCAACCTCCGGCCGGCGACCCGAACCGGCTCGACGTCACCGGGGTTCGCGATCTCCCGCGCGGCGTCGGTGAGGATGACCTCCGCCTGTGCACGAAGGAGGTCGCCGCGATCGCTGCCGGCGGGCAGCACCGCCGCGCAGTTGGCCAGAAGTCCCAGCAGCGCTACCGAAACGGTCGGCTCCGACGCGCCGTATCGGCGGATGAGTCCGCACGTCGTCGACAGATACTCGTCGAATGTCCGGCTCGGCACGACGAGTGAGGCGCCCGTCGTGGCGTCGGTCGAGACGATCGGCCCGAGTGGAAGGACTGCGAGGGCGCAGAACACGACCGACAGGTGGTCGATGGCCTGCACGGCCGTGTACGGGTCGTTGACCGCGGGCGAGAGGGCCTTGCAGGCGATGTCGATCAGCTGACGGATACCGAAGGCCGCGTCCTCCTCCATGGTCCGCTCGAAGCCGACTCGAATCCTCGCCTCGATCGCTGGTCGCACCTGCTGGATCGGCGGTGCCGGATCCGCCGACCCACCGGTCCACGCCCAGCACAGCGTCGTTCCCGCCACGATGTGATCGCCGGACCTGAGTCGGAAGAACAGGGAGACGCCGGTACGCCTGCTCAACTCGGCCAGCTCGTCGACGTGCATGGCCTGGATGTAGCCGGATCTCGTCGAGAGCACCGCCGCCGCCGTCGCGGGTGGGGTCCACGACACCTGTGACTCGGGTGTGGTCGGGAGCTCACGGATGACGTCGAGCGTGACGCGTTCCACCTTCTTCGCGATGGCGTCGATCTGGATCGAGTGCGCGAGATGGTTCGCGTAGAAGACGACCATCGCGAGGCTGAGGAAGAGCAGCACCATCGCTCCGCTCACGGCGAGCCTCGGAAAGTCCGAGACCCGGTTCCCGGCGGAGACGCCGACCGTGTACAGACCCGCGGCGCTGTAGGCGAAGGTGGCGATGAACACGCTGAGGACCAGCTGGGTGGAACGGTCGCGTAGGAAGTTCCGTAACAGCCGCGGAGAGAACTGGGTCGACGACAACTGCAGCGCGACCACCGTCAGGCCGAGCACGAGGGCGATGACCGTGACGACCGTGCCGGTGATGGTGATCAGCAGCGAGCGGGCGTCCTCCGCCGTCCCCTGGAACGCCAGGAAGAACAGCCGGGAGCCCGGGTGCACGCCGACGTGGGCCAGGACGTATCCGCCCACGAGTGCGATCGCACCGCAGGCAGCGGGCCATACCCAGAGGGCACCTGCCGTGTACTCGCTGATCGCGTCACGACGAAGCATCTCGCATCACCGGCTCATAAGTGGCTGAAGCCCGAGGCCTCCGCTGCGGTCATCGACACCGTGACGGGGTGGTGGGTGAAGTGCTCGACGGCCTCGCGCAGATCGGCCAGCAGGATCGAGGCGAGGTCTCGGCTGACACCCTGTCGCACCAGGATGCGCTGGACGGCCACCTCCGACACCTCGCCGGTCAGCGGATACGCCGGGACCTGCCAGCCGCGGATGCGGAGCCGGTCCGCGAGGTCGTAGAGCGTGTAGCCGGGATCCTCGCCGTCGATGAGTTTCCAGGCGACGGACGGGATGCCGGTGAGCGGGTCGCTGTCGCAGATCAACTCGAACGGCCCGAGCTTGACGATCTCCTTCGCCAGGAACTGGCCGGTGTCGTAGGAAGCCATGTGCACCCGGCGGTAACCCTCGCGGCCCAACCGGATGAAGTCGTAGTACTGGGCGGCGATCTGCCCGGCCGGCCGGGAGAAGTTGATCTGGAACACCGGCATGTCGCCGCCGAGATAGGAGACGTGGAAGATCAGATCGTCGGGGAGCTCGGTGGCGTCGCGCCAGACCACCCAGCCGACGCCCAGCGGTGCCAGCCCGAACTTGTGCCCGGACGTGCTGATCGACTTGACGCGGGGAATCCGGAAGTCCCACTCCACCGCCGGCGCGCAGAACGGGGCCAGGAACGCTCCACTGGCCCCGTCGACGTGGATGTCGATGTCGAGGCCGGTCTCGGCCTGCAAGGTGTCGAGAGCATCGGCCAGCGGGCGCACCATCTCGTACGAGCCCGTGTAGGTGACGCCGAAGGTCGGCACCACCATGATCGTGTTCTCGTCGACGCGGGCCAGCATGTCGTCGACGTCCATCGCGTAGTGGCCCTTCGACATCGGGACCTCGCGCATCTCGATGTCCCAGTACTTGGCGAACTTGTGCCACACGACCTGCACCGGGCCGCACACCATGTTGGGCTTGTCGGTGGGCTGGCCGGCGGCCTCCCGCTTCGCGCGCCACCGCCACTTCGCCGCCAGACCGCCGAGCATGCACGCCTCCGAGGAGCCGATCGCGGACGCGCCGACGGTGTTCGCCGATTCGGGTGCGTTCCAGAGGTCGGCGAGCATGTGCACGCAACGTCGCTCGAGCTCCGCGGTCTGCGGGTACTCGTCCTTGTCGATCATGTTCTTGTCGATGGCGAGGTCCATCAGCTTGTGGACCGCAGGCTCCTCCCAGGTCTGGCAGAAGGTCGCCAGGTTCTGTCGCGAGTTGCCGTCCAGCAGCAGCTCGTCGGCCACGACGGCGTACGCGTCGTCGGCGGACCACTCGGGCGTCGGGAAGCGATACTTTGGTGCGGCCTTGGCCAGATCGCCGCCGGCGTAGACGGAATCCTCGAGGGACGAACGGACGGACTCACGGTCATGCAGCGGCATAGGTCGAGGCTCCCGTCCTCGCCGGCACGGCGGCCGGGTGCTCACGAGAGTAGCCATGTCGGCGCGGCTGTTCATCCTCCATCGTGGGTGAACAGCCGATGACGAGATCCTGATGGCGGGCGCGCCTACCTCGCCCGCCGCACCCGCCATCCGACGTCGCCGATGGATGGCCACATCGTTCATCGTCGGTTCCGCGCTCTTCGCGCTCGGAGCACTCCCGGCCTATTCCGACGCGGCCGGACTCACCACGACGGCGGTCACGTTCTTCATCGGCTCGCTGTTCTTCACCGCGGCGGCGTGGCTGCAGTACCGCGAGGCCGTCGACGGGTTGGCGGCGGATCGCTCCGGCGGTCGACGCTTCTGGGTGTGGGCGCCCGGTGACGTGGACTGGTTGGCGTGTGCCGTGCAGTTCGCGGGCACGCTCTGGTTCAACTGGAGCACGGGCAACGCGCTGCGGCACAACCTCGCGGCGGTGACGGCCGACGAGCGAGTGTGGCGTCCGGACGCCCTGGGCTCCGTCGCGTTCCTGATCGCGAGCGGCCTGGCCTGGGCTGCGGCGCGAAGAGGCGCGGACGCGTTCTCCCGTCACCAGCGCTCGTGGTGGATGGCGTTGCTCAACCTGGCCGGCTCGGTGGCGTTCGGGATCTCTGCGGTCGCCGCGTACGTGATCGTCTCCACCGATGACGTCCGGAATGCCGAACTGTCGAACCTGGGGACCCTCCTGGGGGCACTGTGCTTCCTGGTGGGAGCGATCCTGCTGTTGCCCGGCTCGCACCCTCACTCTGAGAGGACGTCATGAACAGTCGGAACTCCGATGCCGTTCGGGCCTTGATCATCGGGAAGGTGCTGTTCGCCCTCCTCGGATTCAGTGCCCTGGTGACCGAGGTGGCGACGCTGGTGGCGTGGGGCAGGTTCCGGGCTGCCGACTTCTTCAGCTACTTCACCGTCGAGTCGAACACGCTCGCCGTCATCAGTCTGATGGTCAGCGCGTTCGCACTCGCGACCGGGTGGCGAAGCCGCCGGCTGGACGGCTTCCGCGGGGCCGTGACGTTGTACATGACGACCACGATCGTGATCTTCATCGTGTTGTTGTCGGGATATCCGGCGTCGGAATTGACCGCCGTTCCATGGGACAACACGGTCCTTCACTACATCATGCCGATAGCCGTCATCGTGGATTGGCTGATCGGTGACCGCATCGAACCGATCCGATACCGGTCGGCGCTGATCTGGTTGAGCTTTCCGCTCGCGTATCTCGGGTACAGCCTGATCCGCGGGCCGATTGCTCACTGGTATCCCTATCCGTTCATGGATCCGTCCGCTCACGGCTACATCGGGGTCGCGGTCACGTCGGTCGTCATCGCCGTCGTGCTCGCAGGGATCACCTGGGTCGTGGCAGCGGCGCCTGGCTGGATCCACCGTCCGTCGGCGCCTCGCACTCACGACGGCGATCGGCCGACCACGTAACATCGGGCATGGCCACACACTGGACTCTGGGTTGTGATGCAACGGATCCCGATCGCCTCGCGGCCTTCTGGGCCCGTGCGCTCGGATACGTCAGCGAGCCCGGCTACGACTTTCCCGAGGGCGCGTCGATCGTCGATCCGGACGGGGTCGGGCCGGCGATCGGCTTCCTCAAGGTGCCGGAGGGGAAGACGGCCAAGAACCGGATGCACATCGATATCAGGGTCGCCGGGGAGCCACCCTGGGGGATGGCCGAGCGCGAGCAGCTGATCCGTGCCACGTCGGCCGACCTCGAGCGCGCGGGTGCGACGGTTGTCCGGTCCGAGCTCGCCGGCGACCGGCTCGAATGGATCGTCATGCTCGACCCCGAGGGCAACGAGTTCTGCGTGTCGTAACCCAGACGGTGCCTCCCGCCGTCGCTCGACCGCCACACACCCTTCGGCCTATCGTCACGGCATGGACGACGACCGGCTGAGTGGCCGGGATTTCGAGCAGCTCCGACATCGCCGGGTGATCGAGCCCCCGTTGGGGGTCCGGCCGTTTCGCGGATCAGATCTGTTCGACCGCATCGGTGGTCAGCCGACTGTCGACCGGCTCGTCGATCTCCTCTACGTCGGTATCGAAGGCGACCGCGAGCTCCGGCCGATGTTTCCACGGGACCTGACCGACGGTCGTGAGATGCAGAAGGTCTTCTTCGCCGAGTGGTTCGGTGGTCCCGCCGACTACAGCGACGAATCCCACTCCGGCCTGCTGCAACGCCATGCCGGCTTGCCGATCACACCTCGCGCGGCAGGTCGATGGCTCGGTCATTTCAAGCACGCGATGGAGGAGAGTGTCGCGGCTGGAGGTGACCAGCAGGAGATGTTCGCTGCCGTCCGGTCGATGGCGTCGGTGCTCGTCAACGACCGCAAGGCAGACTCTCGAGCATCGACCGCGTGGGAGTCGAATCGTCGGCGTGCGATCAACGGGGCCACGCAGCTCGCCCGCCGCGGTGATCTGGCCGGACTCGAGCGAGCGCTGGCCACATCGCCCGATCTGATACGTCCTCGGTACGTCGGCGCGATCGTCCAGGCGGCCGCGTTGGCGGGGCGGTTCGAGGTGCTCGGCAGCACTGCTCGACCGTGGCGTCAGCCCGGACGTCCCGTTCTATCTCGCGGTCGACGTCGCGGGCGTGGCATTCGAGCGGGTGCTGTTCGTGACGCCGCTGTGTGCGGCTCGGATGAGGAACCGAACGGCGGTGACCGAGCAGCTCGTCGCTGCTGGCGCCCACGACGACGTCTTCACCTCTGCGTTCCTGGGTGACGTGGCTGACGTGAGACGTCGGCTCGGTGATGAACCGGCACTGGCGCGAGCCTTCGACCCGGCCGCCGACGCCCTCGACATGACGCCGGTCGAGCATGCCGTGGCGGGCGGGCACATCGACGCGCTGCAGGCTCTTCTCGAGGCGGGGCCGACGGTGACGGCCAGCGGGCGCGCGTTACGCGGAGCGGCGGAGCGCGGTGATCCGGCGATGGTGGAGCTGCTGTTGGCTCACGGTGCCGACGCCACGCGGGTCGGCGTGGGACGGTGGGTCATGGACCCCGAACTCGCTGGCATGCTGACGCGTCACGGTGCTTCGATCGACCGTACGGGTGCGTGGATCGGCGCCTCCTGCACGGGAAACCAGGGTCGCAAGGACGACCCGGACTACGTGCGGGCTCTGCTTCGTCACGGAGCCCGCGCCGACGATCGACGGCACGCGAAGCCAGGACGGAGCACCGGCGTCGCGGCGCTCGACGCGACCGCGCTGCACTACGCCGCCAAAGCGGGCTTCGTCGAGACGATCGAGGTGCTTCTGGACCACGGGGCGGACCCGGGTGCTCGGGACGCACGCGGGCGGACACCTCTCGACTGGCTGGACGATGCGGCACCGACGGTCGCGCGGGAGCAGGTGCGAGAGCTCCTCGCGGCACGGGCCACGTGACGCGACGCGCCGATGTCGGCGTGGGTTGGTGACCAGTCGGGACGTCGGGCCGCTAGCGGGGTGTGGAGTGGGCGTGTTGTGACGGGACGCGCCGATGTGGCGTGTGTTGGTGACCAGTCGGGGCCGTCCGGCGGGTGTTCGGTGCTGGAGTGGGCGTGTTGTGACGGGACGCGCCGGTGTGGCGTGTTTGGTGACCAGTCGGGACGTCGGGCCGCTAGCGGGGTGTGGAGTGGGCGTGTTGTGACGGGACGCGCCGGTGTGGCGTGGGTTCGTGACCAGTCGAGGCCGTCCGGCGGGTGTTCGGTGCTGGAGTGAGCGCGTTGTGACGTGGACGTATTCGTGGGCGGCCGGTATTTCGCGTTATCGCAGCATTAGGTAGTCACCCGATTACTTATCGTGCGCGGAAACTCGTGAATCACGCGAATCCGGCAAATCACCCAGGAATGTGTGTGGCAGTTTGTACTGACGATCAATGTTTGGATCGGGCGCGCTAAGCCATTGACGGCATTGTCAGGACTGACACATGATGTGCCGCGAGCCCGATAACCGCGGGCAAATCGACAGCGTCAGACATGCCGACCCCCACGCGGCCGGCCACCGTTCGAGGAACTCGTGATCCGACCCCACGTCGGACCCTCTCTCCGAGGAGTCTCATGCGTACGTCCAAACTCTTCTCTGCCGCCGTGGTGGCTGCGGCCGGGCTGCTGGTGCTGACCCCGTCGGTGGCCACTGCCCACTCGCACTCCACACCTGCGCCGATCGTCAAGTCGACACAGGTCGTCGCGCCCTTCAACCTCTCCGTCGCGCACGGCAGGGTCCTGGTGGCCGACGGGTTCGCCAATCAGGTCGGCCGGCTCAAGGCCGATGGGAGCATCGCTACGGTCGTCGCCGACGCCACCGGCACCTCCGGCGTGGCGACATCGAAGGGCGGCCGCTACCTCGCGTACACGACGACCGTCGGTGGCGAGGAAGGAATCACCGCCAGCGGCCTGAACATCTGGGGACCGCGTGGGTCACGGGTGTACGCCGACACGCTCGCCTACGAGACGGCGAACAACCCGGACTCGATCAACCACTACGGCATCGACAACCCGAGCCAATGTGTGATCGACGCGTTCAACGCCGCGAAGTTCCCCTACGACTACACGGGTCAGATCGATTCCCACGCGTATTCGGTGACCCCGTTCGGCCGCAAATGGATCGTCGCCGACGCCGGGTCCAACACCTTGTGGAAGATCGACAACGCGGGCAACATCCGCACGCTGTCCGTATTCCCGCCGCAGCGGCACACAGTCACCGCGAGCGAAGCGGCGACCCTCGGGTTCCCGGCCTGCGTCATCGGGGTCACGTACGCGTTCGAGCCGGTGCCGACGGATGTCGAGGTCGGGAAGGACGGCTACCTGTACGTCACGACGTTGCCCGGCGGTCCCGAGGGACCGGTGCTGGGCGCCCGCGGCAAGTTGTGGAAGGTCAACCCCTACACAGGCCATGCCTGGGTGGTGGCCGGCAACTTCCTCGGCGCGACGAACCTGGCCATCGGGACACGAGGCGAGATCTACGTGGCCGAGTACTTCGGCGGCAAGATCTCCGTGGTCAAGCACGGCAGGGTTTCCCCGTTCATGAACCTGCAGAACGTCGTGGCCCTGGAGACCGGGCGCCACGGGGCATTGTGGGCAGGGACGACGATCAACCTCGATCCCAGCCTGCCGGAGGTGCCGGGCACGATCGTCAAGATCACCGGCGGCCACGCGCACTACCAGGCCAGGCTCCATCGGTAGGTCCGATTCGGTCCACCCTGTTGGGCGGCGATCATCACCGGGATCCCGGTGATGATCGCCGCCTTCTGTGCGTCCGGGGCACGTCGGAGGTGACCGAGTCGACTCTCGGACGTGGGACGATGGCTGCGTGCCAGCGAACGCCGTCCTGACCAACCTCCGGCCGATCGGTGGCCCCGGCTTCCAGGACGGGCGCAGGCGCACGGTGTACCGCGCCAACACCGAGCCGGTCGATGCGTCCGCCTATCCGGCCGGGCCGCTCGCCGTCCTCGACCTTCGCCGCGACGACGAGATCGGGAGGCTGCCGCACGCGCTGGCCGACACCAGCGGGTATCAGAACCTTCCGCTGTTCGATCCCGCGTCTGCGCTGGAGTCGTCAGCCGAGGCGGTCCAACTCGAGGCGCAGTACATCGACTGGCTCGAGCGCCATCGGGAGACGATCGCGACGGTGTTCCACCGGCTCGCCGAGATCGATGGTGACGCGCTGGTCTGCTGTTCGGCGGGTAAGGATCGCACCGGCGTGGTGAGTGGTCTGCTCGCGCGACTGTGGGGTGCCGATCTCGAGCGGATCGGTGTCGACTACGCGATGACCCGGGAAGCGCTCGCCGAGCGGTTCGCGGCCGAACGGAACGTCAGTGCGGATCTCGACTTCACCCGCATCCAGCAACGATGCGTTCCGGAGATCATGATCACGGTGATCGAGCATGTCGAGTCACGCTACGGCGATGTCGCGGGCTACCTGAGGTCGATCGGTCTGAGCGAGAACGAGATCGCCGCACTCTGACGACTGCGGGAGCTCGCCGAGGGTGGCCCCAGGCGATACGCGCGGCTGAGCCGGGCAGTTGGGAGAGCCCGCTCAGAGGTCGACGGCCACCTCGCCGCGAGGCTGCGAGCAGCACAGCAGGAGGTTCCCCGGCGCCGGCGGCTCGAGGGGTTCTGGTGCATAGCTGACCTCGCCCTCCAGGAGCCCGGTCTCGCAGGTGTGGCACACGCCGGTCCGGCATGACCAGCGGACGGGCACGTCGCAGGCCTCGGCGAGTTCGAGGATGCTGGCATAGCGGTCATCCCAACGGACGCCCAATCCAGACCGGACGAAGGACACGAGCATGCCGGTTCCCTGTGCTCCCTCCGGCTGATGTGGCGGCCGGGCGGTGGCCGCGACGATGCCGGGCGTGAACGGAGCCTCCGCGCCGAACGCTTCGGTGTGCACGTCGGCAGGCGGCACGCCGTGGGTGCCCAGTCCGGTCCTGATGGCCGCCATGAACACCGCCGGCCCACAGATGTAGAACTCGGCGTCGACCGGTGCGCCGGTCGCAGCGATCCCGTCGGACGTGAGGTGTCCCTGCTCGTCGTAGTCGGTGCCGAGACGGTCGTCCGGACCAGGTCGGCTGTACCACACCCGGCTGTGCGCATTCGGCATGGCCGCGAGCATCGAGCCGGCTTCTCGGGCGAAGGCATGCTCCGCGCCGTTGCGGGTGCCGTGCAGCCACCAGATGTCGCGTGTCGACCCGCTGTCATGCAGCGCGTGCAGCATGGCGAGAACCGGCGTCACGCCGACGCCTGCGCTCACCAGGACGACGGGCCTCGCAGTGTCGTCGAGCGTGAACTGCCCTCGTGGCGCTGCGACCCTGATCTCGTCACCGACCTGGACGACATCGCGCAGATATCGGCCGGCGGCGCCATGCGGTTCCACCTTCACGGTGATGCGGTACCGGTTGCGGTCGGATGGGCCTGACAACGAGTAGCTGCGAACGATCGGCGATGCGCCGCCTCCGGGCTCGAGCTTGACTGCGACGAACTGCCCGGCGATGCCAGGCGGGAGCGGCGTGTCGTCGGCGGGCTCGAGTTCCAGCGACACGGCGGTGGCGCTCTCCGGACGCTTCGCCGCCAGCCGGAGCGCGCGGAAGCCCGGCCAGGACGGTGGCGGTCCCGCAGACGTCAGCCCCGCGTTGCCGTGGCCGGATGTGCCCTGACGCTGCTGGTCCAGAAGCGCGAGCAGCGAGGTCTGCCAACCCGGACTCAGTGCGGGAATCCGTAGTGCCCGTTCGAGTGATTCGGGGTCGGGGCGACGATCCACGTAGAGCAGGGCGTTGACGGTGGCGATCGTCATGCCCCCGGGTCCGTCGGCGACCTTGACGATGTCGTCACCGGCCTCGACGAGACCCTCCTCGAGGACTCGGAAGTAGAAGCCGGGGCGGCCATGACCGGTGAGCAGGGCTGCCATCCGTGGCTCGTTCATCCGCAGACCCACCCGATAACAGGTCACTCGCGGCTGGGTGACCTCGAACGAGGCGGAACCGATGCGGTAGCGATCGCCGACGCAGACCACGTCGTCGTCAAGCCCGTCGACGGTGAAGTTCTCCCCGAACTGGCCGAACACGAAGTCATCGCGCTGCAACTGGTTCCGCCAGTACTCGTAGGACCCGAGCTGATAGACGAACACCGCGCGCTGCTCGCCACCATGGCCCGCGCGATCACCCTGGCCATCGCCGTCGACGTTCGTCCAGCGAACCTGACGCGGACCCTGCACTTCGTCCTTCCAGATCCCGGTGGAGACCGTGCGTCCCTGCCAGCTGACCTCGCGCGGCATTCCGACATTGACCGACACCAGTCCCGCGACCCGTTCTGACATGCGCGCTGCTCATCTCCGATCACCACGGCGAACACGGCTCGTTCAACGACCTTGGCAAACCGTAGAGCGAAGCGGCAGGATGCGAAGTCGGGGCAGCTGCAGAGGAGTCGTCATGAGCAGCACGCAGGTGAGCAGCAACGGAGCCGGAGAGGCACCGTCGGCGAGCGCGGCGGTGGGCGACCAGAAGCTCGAGGTGATCGTCATCCCGGTCGCGGATGTCGACCGGGCGAAGGAGTTCTACGGCCGCCTCGGTTGGAGGCTCGACGCGGACGTGTCCACGGGGCAGGACTTTCGGCTGATCCAGCTCACCCCACCGGGCTCCGGCTGCTCGGTGCAGTTCGGGACGAACCTCACCTCGGCGGCGCCGGGATCACTTCAGTCCACCTACCTGATCGTCCCCGACATCGCGACGGCACGAGACGAGATCGCCCGTCGCGGGATCGACGTCACCGAGGTCTTCCACTGCGAGACCGGCTTCGCGTGCCGGTTCGGGGGCGCGGAGGCGCCCGACCGTGTCGCCGGGCGTGGTGCGGACGACGGCAGTTACAGCTCGTTCGCCTCGTTCGATGACCCGGACGGCAACAGCTGGCTGCTGCAGGAGGTCACGAGCCGGCTCCCCGGACGTGTCGATCCGGCGTCGACGACATTCGCTTCGGCAACTGATCTCGCGCTGGCACTGCGCCGCGCGGCGGCAGCGCACGGGGAGCACGAGGCTCGGACGGGACAACAGGACGCCGACTGGGCCGACTGGTACGCCGCCTACATGGTCCGCGAGCAGGCCGGGGACGAACTGCCGAGCTGACGGTCGATGGTCACGGCGGGTCCGCCTTGGCCTTGGCCAGCGCCTCACGTCGGGCGACCGACGAGCTCCAGGACTCCGCATCGAGGGCAGCCTGCTGTTTCGCCTTGCGGTAACTCCTGAGCTCCAGCTGCCACTCCGCCGCGAGTGCGCTCTCGCCGTAGGCATCTGCCTCGGCGATGTCGGTCAGTAGCTCCTGCTCGAATGCGTCAGGCACGGTGTGGAGTCTAGGCATTCCGGACGTCGAGCGGTGGAATCCGGCTATCCCCGATTCCGCCGGCCGCATCAGCCGCTCGGGCCGCATCAGTCGTTCTGGCCGCCACGCATATCGATGGCGATCTGCGACGCGTCGATGCTGTCGAGGGCATTCGCGAGGACGTCGGCGTCGAAAGTGCCGTTGCTTGGAGACCGAGGTCTGCTTGAGGATCGACGTGGCCGGCGTCGGTCGGGCTCACGATGGCGCCGAGATCGACGCCCCAGGCGAAGCCGAGCCCGGGAATGATCAGCATGAAGAACACGCCGAGCAGGAGGGCGCTGACCACGACGAGGGCCACGGACAGGCCGCTGATCGCTCCGAACTCCCGCCGGAAGTTCATCGCCGGCATCGACACGGCCGACGAGTAGAGCAGCGGGGGCAGCACGCCCTCGAGGATCCATTCAGGTTCGATGTGCGCCGAGCCGAACACCGGCAGGAAGCCCGCGGCGACCCCGATAGCCACAAGCACGAGCGGGGCCGCGATGCCCACGCGCGGACCGGCGACGGCGGTGGCGGCGATCACCACCAAAGCGGCCACGAGTACGACGAGCACTTCGGTCACGTGGCCAGCCCGGCAGGCGACCGGGTCGATTCCTCGCCGGGACCGTTCGTGGTGCGGGCGCGCTGCTCGGCGACCTAGCCGCGGCGCCGCTGGAGGAGCTCCAGCGTGTGGACGGCCTGGTCCTGTTGGAAGGCGCGCAGGGTGGGCAGACCGGGCGGTGCCGGGCGACCGGCGTTGATGGCGAAGAAACCCGCCAGTGCCGCCAGTGCGGAGTCGAGACTGTCGTTGTCCGCCTCGCGGGTGAGGGGGTGGGTGGCGAGGATCGTCTCGATCGTCTCGGTACCGCAGAACATTCCGATGCTCGGCAGTGCGAGGACGAGGTCGAGCCAGGGTGCGCCGATGCAGGCCTCGGGCCAGTCGAGGACGACGACGCCGTGGTCGGTGATCAGCATGTTGTCCGCGCGTAGATCGCCGTGCACGAGGGTGGTGCCGGCCGTGGCCTGACGCCAGGACGAGGCGAGGTCGCGGATCGTCTGCTGTTGGTCGCGAGCCCAGAGGAGGGCCGGGTGGTCGCCGATCGGCTCGTCTGCGCGTGCGTGTTGCCACAGGTCGAATCGAGGGCCCCACGCGTGTTCGATGGCGGGCAGCTCGATGGGGCTCGGAGTCAAGGTGTCTGCCAAGACCCGATAGGTGTCGAGCATCGAGGCGAGGTCGTCGGGCCGGGAAGGGTCTGGGATGCGTCCGTCGATCTGGTCGTAGACCAGGACGATCCACTCCCCGTCGTCGGCGGTGGCCGTGAGGTGGGCGGTGGGCGAGGCCGGCGGGAGTCGTCGGAGGACGTCACGCTCGCGGCGGTAGAGGTCGGGACCGCCGGGTGTCAGCTCGTCGCTCATGGCCTTGACGAAGTGGCGGGTGCCGTCGGCGGTGGTCAGCGTGGACGCGAAGCCCGGTGAGTAGCCACCGACTGCGGGCCGGGAACCGACCACCCGCCCACCGACGAGGCGCTCGATGCGCGCCTTCACGTCGTCGGCCAGGTCGCCCCAGTCTGGCCGGTTGCCGCCGCTCTGAACCTCGGTCATCGGGTCATCGGGTCACGGTATCCACGCTCCATGGGCCTACGACGAGTCGCGCAGCTTGCCGCCCTTGGCGACCTCGACGTCGGTGCAGGAGGAGAGGTCGAAGCAGCAAGGTCGCCGCTTTCCGCTGTCCAGCTTCGAGATGCTCACGTCGACTCGCCGTTGTCGGGTCTGCGGGTTGCCGGTGGCTTCGACCCACCGGACCCACTCCCACCGGGCGGTCGCGGTGATGTCCGCCCACGTGTCCCGGATTTCCGCGGACGCGTTGGCCAGAGCAGCGGCAAGGTCGTCGGGGACGTCCGGCTCGGGCCACTCAGGTGCCAACTCGAAGGTCACCTCGACCGTGTCACCCGGGGCGACACCGGCTGCCTTCTGAATGGCGTCATCGAGGCGAATCCAATGGCCACGCCGTCCGTCCGGCTCGACAACCGTCTCGAAGTCCAGACCATCGATCGAGGCGTGCACGGCCACCTGCCCGCGAGAGGGGAGTCGCTCGCTGGTTTCCGCAGGTAACCGCACGAGCGTTGTGTCGTCGATGGCTGAGACGAGGGCGGTGAAGGTCACCGGCGCCTGCTCGGTCCGGATCTTGCTTGCCATGGGGCCAGGCTATCCACCCGTAGCCCTGTCGGCGAGACGTACTGCCTCTGGGTTCGGTGATTGCGCCGCCGTCCGGCCGGTGGCAGCGTAAGCGAACAGTCGAGGGGAGCGTGGCGAAGTGTCGGTGACGGTCGAACTGCGGGAGATCGTGACGGCGTCGGATCGTGATGCGGTGATGGGGCTGCGCCGGGGGCCTGGTCAGGACCGGTACCTGAACTCGATGCCGGACATCTTCGTCGAGGCGGAGGAGGATCGCCGCGCGATGCCGCATCCGTGGGCGGTGCACGACGAGGCGACCGGGGAGCTGGTCGGGTTCGCGATGATCAGTGACAACATCCCGCCGCCGATCGACGACGACCTCGTCGGGCCGTACTTCCTGTGGAAGTTGCTGATCGATCAGGCGGTCCAGCGTCGTGGGTACGGCACTGCCACGCTGAACGAAGTGGTGCGTTACGTGTCGTCTCGGCCTGGCGCTGAGGTGCTCTTCACGAGTTGCTCTGACGGTGTCGGATCGCCTCGCGGTTTCTACCTTCGGTACGGCTTCACCGACACCGGCCGGGTGATGTGGGGCGAGAACGTCCTCGCCCTCGAGCTCCGCTAGATCTCGCCGTCTGCCCTGGCGGAGGTGGGCCGGACCTCATCCCCGAAGCTGGATGAACTCGGGTTGGGCGACCTGCATCGTGTGGGGAACCCGCCCGCTGCACAGTGCTTCCAGGTCGTCGGCGACGAGTCGGCCGACGCTGTGGAGTGCTTCGCTGTTCGCTCCGGCGCGGTGGGAGGAGAGGACCGCGTGCTCCGCCTTGCGGATCGGATGATCCTCGTCGATCGGCTCGTCCGGGAAGACGTCGATCGCCGCTCGGAAGCGTCCCGCCAGCAGCCGTTCGGTCAGAGCGTCGAAGTCGACCAGGTGCGAGCGGCTCAACAGCACGAAAACGGCGTCACCGGCGATCAGGTCGAGCTTGTCACCGGTCAGGAGCGCACGGTTCGACGACGTGGGCGTCGCCAACGCGAAGATGACCCGCGATGTGGCCAGGAGGGTGTCGAGATCGACCGGTTCGACCTGTTGGCGGCGCAGGAACGTGTCGGTCAGCCACGGGTCGTACGCCTGGATCCGGCAGCCGAACGGAGCGAGCAACGGCCGCAACGCCCGGCCCAACCCACCGAAGCCGATCATCCCGATCTGCTTGTCATACAGGGTGAAGGTGTCGCCGATCTCGGTGGCGAACGACGTGTGACTCCAGTTCGGCTCACCGTGGCGGAACGTCCGGTCGGTCCGCGCGATCTGGCGGGTACTCGCCAGGGCCAGTCCCAAGCCGAGTTCGGCGACGGCGGGTCCGAAGGCCGGTGCGCAGGAGAGCACCCGGATGCCATGGGAGAAGCAGTAGTCGTAGTCCAGGTCATCCTGGGGCGGGAAGTGACCGCCGACCTCGAGAATGGCCCGCAGCTTGGGGAACCGGGAGGGGTGGCCGTGCCGCCACGCACCGGTGACGATGACGTCGAGTTCGTCGGCCACCGCGCTGAGTTGGTCGTCACCGATCGGCTCGTCCTTGCCCCACACCACGTCGGCGACGGCGTGGATCCGTTGCAGGTCTGCTTCGGTCAGGATGGTGTCGATCAGACGGAAGGACGGGTCGAGCAAGACCTTCGTACGCATGACAATGTGCCCTCTCGGCAGGTCCGCCAGCCAGCCGCTGGTGGCACCGGGGACCATGCTGGCACGGCCGCTGTGTCGATGCGTCCGGCCGTCCGGGAGTGGACGGTTGATGCTCGACCGCTAGCTGGGCGTCATCACGCGGGCTGCCGGGTCAGTCGTCACCGACGAGAGGGCGCGGGTCGAAGGTGACGCGGATGCGGCTGATGCGGCGGTCAACGATGTGCATCCAGTTGACCTCTGTCAGACTCGCGCGGTGGCGGCATACCTGGTGACCGGCAACCCTGGCTCGGGCAAATCGATGATGGTGGCCGAAATGCGTCGTCGCGGTATCGAGGCCATCGACACCGACGACCTCGCCGGCTGGGTCGACGACGCCGGTCAGCCTGCTGAGCAGGCCATCGACGTCACGGCGGCCTGGTTGGCCTGTCACCATTGGGTGTGGCCGCGTTCCGCATTCGAGGACGCGATCCAGAGTTCTGGTTCGGCGTCCGTGTTCTTCTGCGGGATCGCGGTGAACCAGGGCGACCTGCTCGACCTGTTCGAGGTGGTGTTCCTGCTGACGCTGGATGACCGGACTCAGGTCGATCGGCTCGACACAGCGAGCAACGCCGACCGTAACGAGGCGCAACGCGCTCAGATCATCGACGGTCGCGCCGTGTTCGAGGAGCAGATGCGCAACGCCGGGGCAGTCGTTCTGGACGGCCGGCGACCGACCTCCGCACTCGCGGACGACATCGTGTGGGCGGTGTCAGAACGGGCGAGTTCGGACTAGGACCCCGCAGACGTGTCAGGTGGAGGTGCGGGTGACCAGGAACGTTTCGGCCAGCCGGCCGAGCGGTGCGCCGGCTGCTGCGGCATCCGTGGCAGCGCGTTCATGGATCGTGGCTTCGAGGTCGTGCATGTGACTGGTTTGGCTGGTGTGCGCGCGTAGCGCCCGCAGCTTGGCCTCGATCGTGTCGGTCACGTCGACGTACGCGTTCGGTCGCGGCGCTGCCATGAGCCACGTTTCGGGGGTGTGCCAGGCTTGCCAGCCTTCGACGGCCAATTCCGGGTGGATGAAGCGATTGGCGCCGTCGGGGTAGGCCGCGCACAGGGTGGCTTCTCCAACTGCGCGATGGTCGGGGTGGTTGGCGTGGAAGCTGTCGTAGGTCCGCTCGGGCGCCCAGGTGATGACTCGCTGGGGTCGGACCCGGCGGATCTGTCGGGCGATGTCGCGGCGGAGATCGAGGGTCACTTCCACCCTCGAGTCGGGATAACCGAAGAACGTCACGTCGTCCACCCCGAGTTCGGCGGCGGCTGCTCTCGTCTCGGCCTCCCGACCGGCGATGACGTCTTCGCGTGGTGCGGAACCACTCTGTCCGGCATCCCCGCTCGTGACGAGCACGAGTGCGACCGTCACGCCGGCGGCCGTCCAGGACGCGATCGTCCCGCCGGCGCCGAAGTCCAGATCGTCGGGGTGTGCGGTCACCACCAGAGCGCGTTCGATCCCGTCGATGTGGCTGCGATCGTCCATGTGCTGCCCTTCCGGTTGCTCTTGCTCACCTCACCCCCCTTGGCAGGTCGTGAGGCCGCTGCGCGCGCAGTCGAGGCGATGTCGACGACGACGGCCGCGTGAGGCCGCTACGTCGACGGGGCTGATCGACTCGTGTGAGCGGTGCCTCTGACGGGCTTGACCGGCGTTGTCGTGGCTGCCGGGTTCGCCGGTCAGTGCCCCAAGAGTCGAGACGCCAGGACAGCGGCCTGCGTGCGGCGTTCGAGCCCGAGCTTGGACAGGATGCTCGACACGTAGTTCTTGACGGTCTTCTCGGCAAGGAACATCTCGTCCGCAATCTGGCGGTTGGTCATGCCGTCGGCGACCAGGGCGAGGATCTTGTGCTCCTGCGATGTCAGGCCCTGCAGTTCGGCGGGCTCGACGCGACCGTTCGTCGCGTGCTCGACGACGCGGGTGATCAACGCTGGATCGAGGAGCGATCGGCCGGTGGACACGACCCGGATGGCGTCGACGAGATCGGTGCCGGTGATCTGCTTGAGGACGTAGCCTGAGGCGCCCGCCATGATGGCGGCGAAGAGCGCGTCGTCGTCGTCGTAGGACGTCAGGATCAGGACCCGGATGCTCGGATCGATCGAGCGGATCTCCCGGCACACCTCGATCCCGCTCCCGTCAGGCAGCCGCGCATCGAGGACGGCGACGTCCGGCCGGGTCGAGGGGATCTCCCGGGCACCTTGGACTGCGCTGCCGGACATCCCGACGACCTCGATGTCGGGTTCGGCCTCCAGGAGGTCGCGCAGACCGCGGAGGACGACCTCGTGATCGTCGAGCAGGAACACGCGGATCCGTCGACTGTCGGTGGTCATGTCCCAGTAATAGCCGACGGCCGCACTGTCGAGTAGTGCCGTTCGGCCCGTTCGGGAGCGTCGTCCTTGTCGGCCCTCCGGGGCGCCGGCGCAGCACGACGCCGCCTGACGGGAGTGCCCGTCAGGCGGCGTCGTGGTCGGGTTCGGCGTCAACGCAGGATCGGGAAGCGTTGGACGATCTCGACCTTGTTCCACCAGGTGCCGAGTCCCCAGGTCATGCCGGCGCCGATCAGGGCGAGGAGCACGACTCCGAGCGCGCCGAGGATGTGGTCGTCGATGAACGGGTTGGTCGACGGCGGGAGGGCAACGCTCCACATCATCAGGTAGAGCACGGCACCGCCGGCCGCGGCCAGCCGCATGCCGATACCGAGGGTGAGGGCGCCGCCGATGGCGAGGAGTGCGAGCATGAAGGCGACGTTCGCCCAGCCCTGGCCGGCGATCGAGTGGTAGAACCCGGAGAAGGGGCCTTCCGATGACGACAGGTAGCCCTTGGTGGGACTGCCGCCGGAGAGCCAGCCCTTGCCGCTGGGGGTGGCGAACCCGAAACCGAACAGCTTGTCGACGAACGCCCACAGGAACGTCAGCCCGTAGGCGATGCGAAGGACGGCGGCGACCAACGCGGCCGGCTGGTTGAGTCTGGTCGCCTCGAGCCCACTGTGGTTGGTCAGGACCCCGTTGGTCGGGTCGGTGAGGGACCGCTGGGTTGTGCTCATCGTGATCTCCGCTCAGGTAGGACGCGAGCTTCGCAGGTGCGTGCTGGTCGTCCTCTGTTCCCATGCTCTGACGCTGCGGACCAGGCCGGGAGAGTCATGTGTCCCGACCGTGCGGGACTTTCGGCCCCCAGGGTGCTGGCGGCTCTCCGCCGAGGAGATTTCCCTGACAGCTTCGGCCGTATGGTGGGCCGATGGGCGGTCGAGCAGCACGAGAGCATGCACGTGTCGGGTGAACCAGGCAACGGTGCAGAGCCGAACCACCTGTCTGCGGACAGTCGGGAGCAGTCGGATGCTCAAGCCCGCTTGGGAGATCTTCTCGACGCTGTCATCTCCATCGGCTCTGACCTGGATCTTGCGCCCACCCTGTTGAGGATTGTTCGCGCGGCGTGCGCACTGAGCGGGGCACGTTACGGGGCCCTCGGGGTCGTGGCGCCTGACGGCCAGAGTCTCGAGCAGTTCATCACGCACGGAATGACCGACGAGCAGATCGAGGCCATCGGGTCGTACCCGCGCGGACACGGTGTCCTGGGGCTGCTCATCGCAGACCCGCAGTCGCTGGTCCTGCACCGACTGGACCAGCACCCGGACTCGTACGGCTTCCCCGCCCACCATCCCGTCATGCAGACCTTCCTCGGGGTGCCGATCAGAATCCGTGACCGCGTGTTCGGGAATCTCTATCTGACCGAGAAGGCCGGCGGTGCGGACTTCACCGACGCGGACGAGCGGGCAGTGTCTGCGTTGGCGGTCGCCGCGGGAGTCGTGATCGACAATGCCCGCCTGTACGCCGACACCGATCGCCGGCGTCGCTGGCATCAGGCGACGGCCAGGATCACGCAGCTCCTGCTGGGGAACTTCACCACCACGGAGGCGTTGACCCTGATCGCGACCGAGGCCTGCTCCGCCGGCGATGCAGCCGTGGCCGCCGTGCTGCTCCCGGATGCCATGGGCAACCTCGGAGTGGCCGGACTGAGCGGCAGGACACGCCATTCCGAAGGATGCGGATGGCAGCACCGGCCCGCAGTCGACGGCGATGGATCGGGCGGTCGCTCTGGCGGACTACCTCGATGACGTGGAAGACCGGGCCCGGCCGTTCGCCGTCGATGACATCTCGCTGGAGGCGGCCGGACGTGCGCTCGAACTCGCCGCCCTTGGCCGTACCACGATCGTTCCGTTCCGACAGCATCTCAGCGACGACTCCGGGGTTCTCGTCGTCGCCTACCTACGCAACGAGCCTCGCCGCAGCGACGACTCGGTCGAGCTCATCAGCACGTTCGCAGCTCAGGCGGGGCTGGCCCTCGACCGGGCCCAATCCCTGCGAGACCGCGTGAGCCTGGCGGTGCTCCAGGACCGGGACCGGATCGCGCGCGATCTGCATGACCTCGTCATCCAGCATCTGTTCGCGACTGGACTCGGCCTTCAGGCGGTCCAGCGGTTGGCGCCACCGGCGGTCGCCGACCGCATCGCGAGCGCCGTGCAGTCGCTGGATGCAACGATCACCGAGGTCCGGTCGACGATCTTCGAACTCCGGCGCGCCTCGTCAGGCTCGTTGCGCCGGGACTTGAGCGCCCTGGTTGCGGACTCGTCTGGGATCCTCGGCTTCAGCGCGGTCCTGACGGTCCACGGGCCGATCGACTCGGCGACGAGTGACCGGACCCGCGAGCACATCCTGGCGACCGTGCGCGAATCCCTGACGAACATCGTCAAGCACGCACACGCGACGACGGCTCTTGTGGAGGTCGGGGTCGAGGACAGCTACGTGTACGTGCGGGTCCTCGACGACGGTGTCGGCGTCGACCGACGCGTCGAACGCCTAGGCGGGCTGCGGAATCTTCGGGAGCGTGCCGCCGAACTGGGCGGGGAGATGCACGTGCGCGCGGGCTCGCCGACCGGCACCGTGGTCGAGTTGCGCGCGCCGGTGAGCTGAGCGATCGCGATGTCGGGACTTTGGTCCTGCGGCCGGCGGCCCAACGGCACTCGTCAGCGCAGGACCCATGGCGTTGCATCGGTTGCAGGTGGGCTCGTCCGACACCGGTGACCGCTGGAGGCTGAACGGCATGAGCTCGGCAATCGACCGTGCCAACCGAGTCGAGATGATGTCTGCACTGGTGGCGGACGCTGTACTGGCTCCCTCGATGCACAACACCCAGCCGTGGACATTCGTCGCCGACGACTCTTCGATCGACCTGTTCGCCGATTCGACCCGTGACCTGCAGATCGCCGATCCTCAGCACCGCGCTCGGACGATCAGTTGCGGTGCAGCGCTGTTCAATCTGCGCGTCGCCGCCGCCCACCGCGGCATCGGCGTGCGGGTGACCGGCTTCCCCAATGGGCCCGTGGATCTGACCCATGTCGCGCACGTCGATCTGGACGCGGGCCCGGTCGAGATCGAGCTCGCCGAGCTTCACGACGCGGTCGCGCTCCGGCACACGAACCGCAACCCGTTCAGTGACGAGCCGATCCCGACTCGCGACCTGCGCGACCTCGAGCTCGCCGTGGTCGAGCGGAACGCGTGCCTGGAGTGGATGGTCGATCCCTACGCTCGCCACCGCCTCGCGGAACTCACCGCGGAGGCCACGTTGAGCGACACCTACGACCCGGTGCGTGATGCCGAACGGGCACTATGGATCGGGGACCCGAGACGGTCCCGGAACGACGGGATCCCAGCGGTCGCACTCGGTCCGAGGGCCGACTACCACCCGCTCGCCGGGCGAGACTTCGGCCGGCTTCACCACAGCTCGGCGCGACCTCTCGAGCATGCGGAGGACCGGCCGAGCATCGCCGTTCTCTCGACGCTCACAGACGAGCCGGGCGACTGGCTCGACGCCGGCCAGGCGCTGGAACACTTCCTGCTCCTCGCCACCGACCGGGGGCTGGCCGCGTCGTTCCTCAACGCTGTTCTGGAATATCCCGACCTCCGGGCATGGGTCCAGGACCCGCGCGGACCGATGCGGAAGTTCCAGATGATCATCCGGGTCGGACGCGGACTTCCGATGGCGGGGACGCGTCGCCGACCACTCGCGGAGGTCCTCTACTTCCGGCCCAGCCCATTCGACGGAAGAGGTCGAACGGCCCGGCGTGGGATCGACTGAGCGAGGACCTTTACCCGCGCTGTCCCGCATCACCAGACCCAGTGAGGACGCCCGATGACCACCCCGATCGCACTCCAGCCGCCCGATGCCGACCAGATCGCCTGTGACGTGATCGCCGCCGACGGGCTGCTGGTCCATCTACGGGCTGCCTCCCACGACGACGAGGCGCCTCTGCTCGCGCTTCTGGATCGTGCGTCGGACGCGTCGATCCAGTTGCGCTTCTTCACGGCGAACCGGATGTCGGCCGCTCGTTACGTCTCGAGCCTCGTCGCCGGGGACGACGCTGGCCGGCTCGTCATCGTGGCCGAGCGTTCCGGTGTCGTCGTCGGGCTCGGGAGTCTCGAGCTCGACGGAAGACCGGCCGGGGAAGTCGCGTTCCTGGTCGACGAGGCGCTGCACGGGCTGGGGATCGGGACGCTCCTCCTCGAGCATCTGGTCGGGCTCGCCCGACGGCACGGCATCGCCACCCTTCACGCCGACGTGCTGGCGACCAACACGGCGATGATCCGGGTCTTCGTCGACTCGGGGTTCGACATCGCGCTGGCCGCCAGGGCGGAACTCGTCACCGTCACCCTCTCGTCGGTCGACGGTGCACCGATCGCAGCGGAGTCCCGTGAGGGCGCGGCCGGGCATCTCCTCATGCAGCACCTCACCTCGCCTCGGTCGGTCGTCGTCATCGGCGCCGGTCGCCGTGAGGGCAGCATCGGTCACGAGGTCCTCCGCAATCTGCAGCGCGGCGGGTTCACCGGCCGCGTCGAGGTTGTCAATCCGCACACCGCCGCCGTGCGCGGCCTCGACACCTATCCCACGGTTGTCGCCGTGCCCGGGCCGATCGACCTGGCGGTCGTGGCCGTACCTGCTGGTCAAGTCCCGGCCGTCCTGGACGACTGCGGTGCAGCCGGCGTCAAAGGCGTGATCATCCTGACGTCCGGCCTCGGTGAGGTCGGCGTCGACGCCCGGCACGAGGAACGCCTGCTCGTGCTGCGCGCGCGCCGCCACGGGATGCGAATCGTCGGCCCGAACTGTCTCGGCGTCATCAACACCGACCCGGCAGTTCGCCTCGACGCCACGTTCGCCGATCAACACCCTGCGGCGGGCACACTCGCGATCGGCTCGCAGTCCGGCGCCGTCGGGGTCAGCCTGCTGACAGAGGCTGTCCGGTCGGGCCTAGGAGTATCCGAGTTCGTCTCGCTCGGCAACAAGGCCGACATCAGCGGCAATGACCTCCTCCTGCACTGGCAGGAAGATTCCCGGACGAAGGTGATAGCGCTGTACCTCGAATCCGTGGGGAACCCTCGCAAGTTCGGCACCATCGCCGGTCTCGTCCGGCGAACGAAACCGGTCCTCGTGCTCAAGAGCGGCCGATCGCTCAGTGGTCAGCGGGCAGGCCTGTCCCACAGTGCTGCGGCGATGAGTTCCGACACGGCGGTGGACACGCTGTTCGCGCAGGCAGGAGTACTTCGGATGGACTCCACCCAGGAGATCGTGGATGCCGCTCGGGTGCTCACCGCGTGCCCCTTGATCCGCGGTCCGCGGCTCGGGGTGCTCGGCAACGCCGGTGGGGCTGGAATCCTCGCCGCCGACGCCGCCGAGCGTTGTGGTCTCCAGGTGCCGGTCCTCAGCGACCACATGGCCGAAGCGATGGCCGCGACCGGGGCGGTGGGAGCAGCGAATCCGGTCGATCTCGGCGCGGGCACCCGACCCGACGCCGTAGAAGCGGCGGCGCGCCTCATGCTCGACAGCGGTGAGGTCGACGCCCTCGTCGTCATCTTCGTCGTCACGCGGGCCGGCGACGTGGCGGCGTGCCTCGACGCCGTGGCCAGGGCCGCGGCGACGACCGCGCTGCCGGTCGTGGGTGTGTGTCTCGGCGCGAATCCGGTCGGACCCGGCATCCCGCTCGATGACTCGCACACGCTGCCTGTCTTCGAGTCGCCGGAACCGGCGGTGCGCGCGCTCGGACGAGCCTGGGAGTACGCATCCTTCCAGCCGGGACAGCGTGTTCCCGCCCTCCGGGCGGAGGAGGTGGACCCCGACCCTGTGTTCACGCGGATCGAGGAGTTCCTGTGCGAGCAACCACAGGGTGGTTGGATGGGACCGAACGCCGCAGCCCAGATCCTCGAGTGCTACGGACTTTCCGTTCTGCCGTCGGCCTATCCCCACACCGAGGAGGCAGCTGTCAGCGCGGCTCAGCACCTCGGCTATCCGGTCGTGCTGAAGACCGCGGATCCTCGCATCATCCACAAGACTGACATCGGCGCCGTTCGAGTGGGACTGACCGGGGACGCCGCGATCGTCGACGCATACCGGGCGGTGACGGCGGCGACGGGCAGCCCTGCGGTCGTCGTGCAAGCGATGGCGTCGAAGGGCGTCGAACTGACGGCCGGGATCGTCACCGACCCGCGATTCGGCCCGATGCTCACGGTGGGCGCCGGCGGTGTGCTCACCGAACTGATCGGCGACCACCACTGGCGGATGGTCCCGTTGGCCAGAACCGACGCCCGGGTCCTACTCGACAGCATGGCGTTCGCCCCGTTGCTTCGCGGTTACCGAGGTTCACACCCACTCGATGTCGATGCGGCGGCCAGAGTCATCGATCGGCTCGGCGCGCTCGCCGCGACCCATCGCGAGATCGTCGAGGTCGACATCAACCCGTTCGTGGTCGGCGAACGCGGAGCTCACGTCGTGGACGTCAAGATGCGGATCGACCCGGCCGGCGCGGACGCGGCCGACGGCTGGTACTCCCGCCACCTCAGCTGACCGGACCCCGTTCCTCAGCCTCAGCCTCGGGTGGCCCAGTCTCCGAGCGACCAGTCCCGCACCTCGGGCATGTCCTCCATGTGCTGCACGACGTAGGTCCCGTGCTCCACGAGCTTGTCCTCACACCAGTGCCGTAGATCATCGGCGCCGGCCGGCGCACGGCCCGCGTTGTTGAGTGCGTCCATGACGAGGTGGTAGCGAGAGGCCTTGTTGCGGACGGTCATGTCGAACGGCGTCGTGGTGGTGCCCTCTTCGATGAAGCCACGCACATGGAATCGATCGGCTTCGGGTCGACCGTGCACGAGCTGGTGGATGGCGCCAGGGAAGCCGTGGAACGCGAACACGACATCGACGTGGTCGGTGAACAGTTCGCGGAAGAGGCCGGCGTCCATGCCGTGCGGATGATCCTTCCTGCGTGACAGCGTCATCAGGTCGACGACATTGACCACGCGTACCCGCAGCGACGGCAATCGCTCGGCCAGGATCTGCGCGGCGGCGACGGTCTCCATGGTGACGACGTCGCCGGCGCAGGCGAGGACCACGTCCGGATCCTGTGCGGGGTCGTCGGTGCCGGCCCACGGCCAGATCCCCGCTCCGACCCGACAGTGCTCGATGGCCTCGTCCATCGTCATCCACTGGAGCTGCGGCTGCTTGTCGATGACGATCACGTTGAGGTAGGAACGCGAGCGGAAGCAGTGGTCCGCCACCGACAACAGGCTGTTGGCGTCCGGCGGCAGATAGATCCGCACGACGTCGCCGCGCACCGTCAGCGCGACCTGGATCAGTCCAGGGCCCTGGTGGGAGAACCCGTTGTGGTCGTTGCGCCAGGCGGTGGACGTGAGCAGGATGTTCATGCTCGGCACCTTCGCCCGCCAGGGCAGCTTCTCCGCCTCTTCGAGCCATTTGGCGTGCTGGACGGTCTGCGACGCGCTCACCATGGCGAACGCTTCGTACGTGGCGAACAATCCGTGCCGGCCCGTCAGCGTGTAGCCCTCGAGCCAGCCGTGGCAGTTGTGCTCGGACAGCACCTCCATCACACGACCGTCATGAGATATCGACACGTCGGTGTCCAGGATGCGCTCCGCCGACTGTCGATCCGAGACCTCGAAGACTGCACCCAATCGGTTGCTGTTCGTCTCGTCCGGGCAGAACAACCGGAACGTCGACGGGTTGGCGGTGTAGATGTCGCGCACCATCTCGCCGAGTCGGCGGGTGGATTCGAGCCTCAGCCGAGCCGGCTGACTCACCTCGACGGCATAGTCGCGGAAGTCCGGCAACGCGAGGGCCTCGGTGAGCAATCCGCCGTTGGCGTGGGGTGTCGCGCTCATCCGCAGATCGCCCTCGGGGTTCGCCGAACGTACGAGCTCGGTCGGCGTGCCGCTGGCATCGAACAGCTCCTCCGGTCGGTACGAGCGGAGCCAGTGCTCGAGGATCGCCAGGTGCTCCGGGTTGTCACGCACACCGGACAGCGGCACCTGATGAGCGCGCCAGGTCCCGGTGACCTCCACGCCGTCGACCTCGGGTGGGCCGGTCCAGCCCTTGGGACTGCGGAGCACGATCATGGGCCAGCGTGGTCGATCGGGGCCGGCATTGCCGGCGCGCGCCGCCTGCTGGATCGCATGGATCGACTCCCAGGCGTGAGCGAGTGCTTCGGCGAACCGGTGGTGCATGCCCGGCAGATCGTCGCCGGTGACCTCGATGACGTCGTACCCGTGGCCGGTGAAAAGCGATCGGACCTCGGCCGGGTCCTTGCGTGCGAGCACTGTCGGCCCGCCGATCTTGTAGCCGTTGAGGTGGAGGATCGGCAGAACCGCGCCGTCGTGTTCGGGGTTGAGGAAGGAGATGCCCTTCCACGCCCCCTCGAGAGGTCCGGTCTCGGCCTCGCCGTCTCCGACCACCGCCAGCGCGATCAACTCGGGGTTGTCCATGACAGCGCCGAACGCGTGGACGAGGACGTACCCGAGTTCGCCGCCTTCATGGATCGATCCAGGTGTCGTCACCGACACGTGGCTCGGGATGCCTCCGGGCGCAGAGAACTGTCGGAAGAGCCGGTGCATCCCGAGCGCGTCGGAGCTCACCGCCGGGTAGATCTCGCTGTACGTCCCCTCGAGCCAACCGGCCCCGACGAGCGCCGGGCCGCCGTGCCCCGGCCCGGCGAGGTAGACCATCTGCTGCCCGGTGCGCCGGATCAAGCGGGACGCGTGCGCGTAGATGAACGCGAGGCCCGGGCTGGTGCCCCAGTGCCCGAGCAGTCGAGGCTTGATGTGATCGGAGCGCAGCGGCTCGGTGAGAAGCACGTTGTCCTGCAGGTAGATCTGGCCGATCGTGAGGTAGTTGTCTGCTCGCCACCACGCATCCATGGCCGCGATCTCGGCGTCGGTGGGACGTCCGAGGTCGGTCGTCGATGTGGTGTCAGAGGTGGTGAGTGTCATCGGTGGTCCTCGTGGTTGTGAGTGGGTAGTCCGTCAGGTGTGCCGTGAACCATGGCGTCGGTCAGTCGGGCGATCTGGAGTTCCTCATTGGTGGTGGCGACGACGACGCGAACGGGGCCAGTTCCGTCGTCGACGAGCTCCGGGTCGCCGCAACCGGTGGTCCTCGCGTTCGCCGTCCGGTCGATCGAGATCCCCAGCTGGGGAAGGCTTTCGCAGACCTCGGCGCGTAGGCGAGCATCGTTCTGACCGATGCCGCCGGTGAAGACGAGGGCGTCCGTCCGCGGCAGGACCGCGAATGACGATCCGATGTACCGGCGTAGCCGATGCCGGTAGACGCCCAGTGCGAGTTCGGCATCCAGGTTGCCGTCGTCGGCGCGGCGGCGGACGTCACGCATGTCACCGACGCCGGCCACGCCGAGGAGTCCACTCTCGTGCTCGAGAATGTTCTCGACCTCATCGATGCTCAAGCCGGCTTCGCGTTGGAGGAAGAGTGGAACGGAGGCGTCGAGGTCGCCGACCCTCGTTCCCATCATCAGACCCTCCAGCGGTGTGAAGCCCATCGAGGTGTCGACACTGCGGCCACCGTCGACCGCGGTCACCGACGCGCCGTTGCCGAGGTGGCAGACGATGAGCCCGAGGTCGTCGAGGTCACGGCCGAGAAGCTCGGCGACGACTGTGCTGACGAAGCCGATACTCGATCCGTGGAAGCCGTAGCGACGTATCGGCCACGCTCTGGTCAAGGTGGACGGCAGTGGGTACGTGCGTGCGGCAACGGGCAGGTCGGAGTGGAAGCTGGTGTCGAACACGGCGACGTGCGGAACGTCGGGCAAGATCCGTCGCATCACTTCGATGCCGGTGAGGTTCGCCGGATTGTGCAACGGTGCAAGAGGAATCAATGCCCGGATGCGTGCGATGACGGTGTCGTCGACGATGACGGGCGACGCAAAGTCCGGGCCGCCGTGGACGACACGATGGCCGACCGCGCTCACTGCGCCTATGCCTGGACCGTGTTCGGCGAACGTGGTCATCATGGCGTCGACGGCTCCGGCGACATCGACGCGCGGACAGGCCGTGACGTGCTGGTCGCCGCTACCGCTCCGGTGGCGAAGGACGGCCTCATCGGTGTGCAGCCGCTCGACGATGCCCCGGGCCAGCGATTCGCCCGTTCGCGGCTCGATCAGTCGGTACTTCAGCGACGACGAGCCCGCGTTGAGGACGAGTATGTGGTGATCGCCTCCCCGACGCGCGTCGGTCTTGCGGCGCGCATCGGCCGCTGCCTGAGGCGATCGTCCTACGGCCCTCACACCGATGAGACCAGCCGTCTGCCGGTGAGTGAGGTCGCATCGATGGTGAGCACCTGCTCCTTCGCACCGTCTGCCCACGGTGTCAGCGCGTCGAGGGCCAACGCGCGCGCTCGGCTCTCGTCGACGGCGGCGCAGGTTCCCGTGACGACGACACTCCATCCGGTGAGGTGACCGAAGTCGACGCTGTCGACCTCGAAGGCAGCACCGGCGCCGATGCCTTGACGTGCGAGCGTGGAGTCGACGCTCGTGCGGAAGACGACATTGCCGTTACTCAGCAGGTAGTTCACCGGTAGCACATGGGCTTCGTTTTCGTACACCCACGCGATCCGACCCACGTTCACCGAGCCCAACATAGCCCAGCACTCATCCTCGGACAGCGCGATGTTCCGGGCTTCGCCGACTCGTCGCTTCTCGTTCATGGGCTGGTCACCTCGTCTCGTCCGCTCACGCTCCAGAGTCTGCGCGCGGCGCCCTCCGGGCCACAGGGCCGAAGGTCCCGACCGGGTGAGCCCATCGCCTCTGTACCCGACGAGTACAGCACGCGACGGTGGACACCAGCCGACCCGGAACGCCAGCGCGATCCGGTGGGAGGGGAACCGATGAACATTCTGATCGTGATCGCGAGCCGGCACCGTGGCACCGCAGGGATCGGCGACGAGATCGCCGAGGTCATGCGGGGAGCGGGGATCCCCGCTGACGTCGTCGACGCCGCGGCTTCCCCGGATCCGACGGGGTACGACGCTGTGGTCATCGGGAGCGGTGTGTACTTCGGTCGGTGGCTGCCGGCCGCACGTCGGTACCTGAAAACGTACGGGGCTGCACTCCTCGCCGTTCCGGTGTGGACGTTCTCCAGTGGTCCGGTCGACAGGCCGCACGCGGTTTCGACGGCGCCGCCGACTCCGGACTTCCTCCTCGGCGTATCGCCGATCGAGCACGTCACGTTCGGTGGTCGTATCGAGCCGGGATCGCTCAATAGATTCGAGTCCGTCGTGGCCGCTCTGGTTCGTGCTGGTGCCGTCGACTACCGCGACCGGGCGCAGGTGACCCGATGGGCGACGAAGATCGCGTCCAAGCTGACCGCCACGGTCGGTCGAGGCGGGGCAGGTAGTCAGTCGAGGTAGGGGACGAGTTCGGTCCAGATCGCGTCGAGGATGTCGGTGGTGGTCCTTCGTAGTGGGCGGTGACGGTGATACAGGCGTCATGGTGGGGCAGCATGATGCCGAACTGTCCGTAGATGCCGTCCATGCGCCACGCGTCGTCTCTGCAGCACAACCAGGCGTGCAGGCCGTATCACTGGTTGTCCGGTTCCTCGTGGCCGGTGTCGACGGGGTGATCGGTCATGGCGGTGACGAACGCGGCTGGGATGAGCTGTCGGCCACGGAACGCGCCGTGATTGAGGAGCGTCTCGGCGAGCCGAGCGATCTCCAGGGTACGGAGGAACAACCCGACCGCGCCAAGGGGATAGCCCAGCGGGCATCGGTGCCACCGGGGGTTGTGGATCGCCAGTGGTTGAAACAGCCTGGGCACGAAGTAGTCGCGGAGGTCGACTCCCGAACGGGCGTGGATGATCCGCCCGAGCACGTAGGTGTTGGCGCCGCGGTAGTGACGCCGTGCCCGGGTCGGCGACGAGCGGGGTGGAGAGAAAGTCGCGAGCGGGGTCGTCAGGGTGGTCGGCGTCGGTGTCCAGCCAGCGGTAGCCGTTGCCGGCGGTCATGTCGAGCAGGTGCCGGATCGTCATGGCTTCGACACCGTCGGCGGCATCGCGACCGAACTGGGGCAAGTGGCTGAGGACAGGGTCGTCGAGATCGAGGAGACCCTCGGCTTGCGCTATCCCGATGGCGACGGCGGTGAAGGTCTTCGAGACCGAGAAGGCATCGCGTCGGTCGTCGGCGACCCAACGATGAGCAACCTCGCCACGGCCGTTGAGGGTCACGTGCAGTCCCTCGATTCCGAGGTGGCGTTCAGCGACCGCTTGGCGGAAGCCGACGACGCCGGCGCGCACGGATTCTGTCGCTGACATGGGACGAAGGTAGCGCCACACCTTGTGTCAGACGCTCTCGGATTCGATCTCCTGTCGGCCGGCACTCCACGCCGCCCACAGACGGTGATAGATCCCGCACTGGGCAAGCAACTGGTCGTGGGTCCCCCGTTCGACGACCTCACCACCGTCCATCACGAGGATGTTGTCGGCCTGGGAAGCCTGGTCGAGGCGGTGCGCCACCACCAGCGCCGATCGGCCATGTGTCACCTCGTCGGCAGCATCCTCCAAGGCTCCGGCACCTGCTGAGCCCGCCTCGGCGGTGGCTTCGTCCATGACCACGATGGCCGGGTCGAGGAGCAGGATGCGGGCCAGCGCCAGCTGTTGCGCGGCGACGGGTTCCAGCTGAAGGCCGCGGGCGCCGACCACGGTGTCGAGACCTGCGTGAAGGCGATCGAACCACGGGCGGGCGTGGACGCGGTCGAGCACTGAGCAGAGCTCCGGGTCGGTGGCGTCAGGCTTGGCCAGCGTCATGTCCTGGCGCAGGGTTCCGGAGAAGACGTGCACCTCCTGACTGATCGTGGCGAGCCGGGCGATGCGCTCGCTGTCGGAGAGCTGTGAGACCGGGTACCCGTCGACGAGTACCTCGCCCTCGTCAGGTACCCGCAAACCTGCCAACAATGCTGCCACCGTGGTCTTTCCGGCGCCTGAAGCCCCGACGATGGCGACGGTCTCTCCCGGGTCGATGACGATGTTGACGTTGCGGACCGCCCAGCCGCCGCCGTAGCTGAAGCTGACATTCCGCAGTTCGACGCGTCCCTGCGGTGCGCCGGCACCGCTGTCGGGCACCGGTACGGGTGGGTCGGAGACCACGCCGACGATGCGGGCGAGCGAGGCGTACCCGGACTGAACGACGTCGAGCACCCGCATGAACGTGTTCATCGGCCCGCGCAGCCGGATGATCATCAGCACCGCTCCAGTCACCGCACCCACCGTCAGGGCGTCGGTGGACACCAGGTAGTACCCCACCGACAGGGCCATGGCGAGCATGAGGAACTCGATGCCGAGCATCCAGGTGTTGAGCACGAGCATGGTGGTGCGGGCCGTGATTCCCTTGCGAACCACGCTCCACGAGGCGGTCTCGATCTCGGTGTGCATCCGGTTCTCCATCGAGAACGCCCGCACCGTCGCACGGCCGCGGATGGCTTCGAGCACACGCCGAGCCCGTTCTGCCATCGCGGCACGCTCGGCGGCATAGCGCTTCGGGGCTCGGGCGAGGTACATACGCGCGGCGATGTAGTAGACCGGCGCGACGACGATCGGGATGAGGACGAAGTGCCAGTTCAGCGCCGACAGCGCGATCACGGTCGCGACGATCGAGAACAGCGAGGTGGACAGCGTGGGCAGGGCCTCGGTGACGGCGGCGGAGAGTTCCGCGACGTCATCAGTGGACCGGCTGACCAGGTCGCCGGTACCGGCGTCCTCGACCTGGTGGGTGGGAAGTCCGAGCGCGGTCCCGACCATGTCCTGGCGCAGGTTGGCGATCACGCGCTCGGAGAGTCGCGCCACCAGGTAGAAGCCGGCAGCACTCATGGCCGCGCCGGCGACGGACAGAACGACCAGTTCGCCGCCGATCCGCCACATCGATCCAGGGCTTCCTTCGCCCAGGACCAGGTTGACGATCTGCCCCATCAGCAGGGGCACCAGCACGGTGGCGTACGAGCCCAGGCCGAGCAGCGCCACCGCCAGGAGGAACCACCACCTCGCATTCGGGACCCGGCGCAGCTGACGCGCCACCTCGCTCCGGACCTGCCCGATCGTGGCCAGCGGGAACCGCAACGCCGCGTCCGACTTGGCGGGTGGGGTGAGGCCCGTGGTCGGCTCACTCATCCGAGCACCTCCCCGGACAGCTCGTCGGTGATGGCGAGCAGGTCTTCCACGCTCAGGTGGTTGGCTGCCACGGCATGCCATGCGGGAGCGTCGCTGAACACGAGAGTGATCTTGTCGGCCCGTTGGCGCGACAACCGATCGGCGATGTCCTGCTCGGTCACCGAGTCCACCGCCGTGGTCGGATCCTGAAGGACGAGGACGTCGGGGTCGGACGCGACGGCGCGGGCCAGTGCCACTCGCTGGCGCTGACCGCCGGAGAGCATGCGCCCGCCTTCGCCCACGCGCTTGTCGGGCCCCTCAGGGATGTCGTCACAGCAGGCGACGCGGAGAGCCTGCTCGGCCACGGCGCGATCGGGATGCACGTTGTCTGCGACGCTTCCGTCGAACAGGTCGGCGCCGTGCGGGGCGACGATCACCCGGGTTCGGGGGAGTGTCTCGAGCCGAGATACCAACTCGTGGTCGACACCGCGGACGACGCTGAGATTGGTGGGCAGTGCGCCGATGAAGCGGGTGGACCGTGCGGCGTCCACCTCCGAGCTGCGCTCGAAGCGGGCACCGAGGACTTCCCGGATCCGCTGTCCGGACGCCTCCGCCGAGGCCCAGCGCGAGGCGAGGTTCTTGCCGAGCATCGACATCGGGGTGATCAGGAACTGGGTCAGGCCGACGACCGTGATGAGCTGACCGACTGTCACGACCCCGTTGAGGGCGAGCACGCCAGCGGCGATGCCAAGACTGGAGACGAAGATCGCACCGGTGGCATCGGTGACACCGTTGAGACGTGCCTCCGCCGCGTTGGCCTGGATCGTCGTGGCGTACGCAGTCCCGGACACCTCGTCGTAGCGACCGCGGACGGTGGTGATCGCACCCAGTCCCTTGAGGATGCGCAACCCCTGCACCACATCCGCAGCGGTGGCGGCAGCCTGGGCGATGGCCTGCTGGCGGGCGACCGAACGGAGTTGCAGCGGGCGGCCGACGCGCAGGGCCACGATCACCAGCAGAGGCCCCCCGACGAGAGTCGCGAGGCTGAGCCACGGGTTGATGGTGTACATCACGATCGCGCCGTAGGTGATCGACGCCGCTTCAGCGACCGGCATCACCGTCATCATCACGATCTCGCCCACCCGTTGGGTGTCTGAGGAGGCGATCGACAGCAGACCGCCGGGGGTGCGCTCGCGACCGGCGAAGCCACGCGGATCCTGGATCCGATCGGTGACCATGGTGCGGAGGTCGTGGCCCACCAGTTGTTGACTGCGGACCAGCATGTAGCGCGCGATCCAGCTCACGGCGGCGGCCACCAGGTACAGGCCCGCCAGCACGATGATCCAGAATCCCAGCCGACTCAACGAAGGCGTGGCGATGGCTTCGTCCACGGCGCGGCCCACCACCACCGGTGTCAAGCCGTTGCAGACGAACGACGCCGCCATGGCGATGGAGGCGACGAAGCTCCAAGGCCGCTGCGAGAGTGCCACCTTGAGCGTCCACGCCTTGGCATCCGGCGCTGGCATCTTGGACTTTCGTCCGCCGGGCCCGGGCAACGCCGCGTAGTCGGCGACACTCTCCGCCGCCGAGGTTTGGGCAACACCTGTCACGACCTGTCACCCACCCACAGTCCGAGGTGTACTCGGGCGTTGACACATGCGTCGGTCGCGGTCGTCATCGGTTGAGCTCGTTCCCAGACGTCGGATGGGTGCGGTCGTGCAGCAGGTCGGCCATTCGGCGCAGCGACGGCGTAGCAGCGGCCAGAACAGTTCGGTCAGCCTCGTCGAGTGCGGCCCAGGCGGACATGACGACCTCGCCACGGCCGCGTTGGAACGCATCCTGCACGTCACGGGCCTGCTCGGTGATGGTCAGGATCACCGAGCGTCGGTCGACCTCCGACCGGGCCCGCGTCACGAGAGCGGCGGCTTCCAGGTCGCGCAGCAGGTTGCTGACGGTCGGCCTGGCGAGACCGAGCCGTTCAGCCAGCTCGGCCGGCGTCATCGACGGAGACGATCGGAGGGCGCGTAACACGGCGACCTGCGCCTCTGGCAGGGCCGGTAGACCCTGGCTCGCCCGAGTGGCCGCGATCGTCGCCCTGGACACCGCGCGAACGGCATCGGCCACCGCCGTGGCTTGTTCCTCGGGTCTGGTCACGTCGACAGTCTGATAGTTTTGACACGAAACGACAAGTCGAGACCTGCGTTCCGTCCACACTGCCGTACCACCTCTGTTTCGGCGGGCCGCTGGTGGCTGCCGGCAGCGAGGAGGACCATCTCGGTATGAGCGAGCAGAGTCTGCGACAGTCCTACGACGCGATCATCCGCGCGGTTGCCGCCGCTGATGAGCACGCGCTGGAAAGCCTGATCGCAGAGAATGTCGTTGACCACAATGCGGTAGCGGGACAGGCGCCCGGGCGCGACGGCATCATCTACTGGATGGCCATGATGCATGACGCGTTCGCCGACCTCACGGGCGTCGTCGAGGACACCGTGGTGGAAGGCGACAAGATCGCCGCTCGGGTGACCTGGCATGGCACCCACCGGGGAGACCTTTTCGGCGTCCCAGGCACCGGAGCACCGATTGCCATGCAGTCCGTTCAGATCCTGAGGTTCGCCGACGGTATGGCAAGCGACTGGTGGGGAACTGCTGACGTCTTCGGCGTCCTTCGCCAGGTTGGCGCGCAGGTCGTTCCCCCCGCATAGCTTCGGGCAGTTCATGGCGTGTGTGCAGGCTGGCGGCCCAGACGCTGCGGCGAGTGATGGTGAGCGCCGGCACCAGTACCTGTTGAGCTGTTCGGTTCTGCTGTTCGCCGGGCGAAGGGCGGATCGAGTCGGTCTTCGTCCGACACGTGTGTTGGTGCCCGGCTTCGATCTGAGATCACATTCAGCGCACCTTTGCCGGGACGGTTCCAGGACGTGGACCCGTCCTGATGGTTTCGGGTATTCGGTTGGCCTGACCTGTGGTGCAGCGGCGACACTGGTCTCGTGAACGAGTACGAGGGGTGGGTCGCCGACCTGGCTGTACCCCACCGGGCGAAGGCGGCGTGGTGGTCGTTGTTCCATGCAGGCTGGGATGCACACGAGGCGGTGCGCGCTGGCCTTGGGCATGAGAGCGCCGCGGTGAGGGTGTATTGCGTTCGGTACCTGGACCACTATCTGACTCCCGAGACGCTGGATGATCTGGTCGGTCTTCTCGAGGATCCTGACGCGGGCGTGAAGTGCGCGATCCTCCACACACTCGCCTGCGATCGGTGCAAGGAGGGTGAGTGCAGGCCGAGTCAGAAGGACGTGCTCCCTGGTGCTCTTGAACTGCTGGCCTCGGATCCGTCGCCGCAGGTGCGCGCGATGGCCGTCGAGTGTGTGGGCGCGTACGTGCACGTGAGCGAGGAGGCCGAGCGTGCGCTGACGCGATCGGCGTCGGTCGACAATGCGCCCGCGGTGCGCAAGAAGGCCGGCTGGTTCGCGCCCGGTGGAACCGTCCACGCGCGGACGCGACCGAAGCCGAGTCGCCGGCACTGATCCTTGCGTCCGCTGGTGTCGCAGCGAGTGGCGAAGCGTGACTCGTTCGGGCTGTTCCTGAGTGGCGGCGTGAGCAATTGGTCAGTGGCGACCGTGCGGGGTCGCACCGATGATCGCGACTAGGCGCCCGGGGCATGTTCGATTTGCGGTGACACCCGCCGGCGGCGGCAGTAGCGTGCGCGGCGTGGAGATGTCGGAGTGGGGCCGGGCTGATTCGTGGCGGGATGATGCCTACGGGTTCGAGCTTGGTGGTCCGAGAGACGGCGGCCCGGGCACGCGGAGACGCGACACCCGGCGATGTCGAAGTCTGAGCCCGTCGTCGGGCCCGTGGCCACGTTGGAGGGCGCCAGGTTAGCGGTGGCACGATTTCTCGCCGGAGCGGGTGCAGTCTTTTGGGGCTTCCTCTGGTACGGGGTCATCGACCTGTTGGTTGTCGTGGAACAGGATGCACGCTTCTACGACGACTACCTGCTCGAGTCCGGATGGGGACTCCTGTACATCGTCCTCGCCGCCGCACCGCTGGTCGTGCTGGCAGCACGGCCTGGTGACCCGGTCGCGATCACTCAGCTCGCGGTGGTCACGGCGGCGGTGCTCATCGGCGGACTGTTGCGGCCCGCGTGGCCGCAGGCGTTGAACGGTCTCGGTCTCCTGCTCACGGTCGTCGTGATCGCCCGGGTTGGCCGCGGTCGCTTGGTGGGCTGGCGGCGCCCTGACCCGGCGCTGTCCGTGCTTGCGCTGGTCGCCTTGCCGACCGCGGTGGCCTACGGTTACCCGCTGATCAGGAACAGAACTGTCGATGAGGACTTCACCATCGGGATTTCGCACTGGCCGATGCAGGCATCGCTCGCGCTGGCGATCGTTGGCCTGGTCTCGCTGGCTGCCGTCACGCGCAGCCTCCTGCCCGGCTGGACCGCGGCGTTCGCGGCGCTCTGGCTGGGTGTTGAGTCTGCGGTGTACCCGAACGTGAACGCGAGTCTCGGAAGTGCCCGCGGCGTCCTGACCGCGGCATGGGCTGCCCTGGTCGTCGCGGCGTTACAGATCGCTCGGCGTCGGGCAGCGCGGATCGAAGAGTGAGCACCGCGCACGGTCGATGATCCCGTTGCTCGGTGCGGAGTGCCTGCTTGTAGCTGTGTCGTCAGCGACACCACCCGACCGAATCCCAGGTCGGCACACCGGTGCATACCCCGGCCGATGACCTGGCACCCTCAGGGGCCTGCTCTGTTCGGTTTGAGGATCCTCCAGCGGGCGGCGGGCGGGTGGTTCACTGTGTCCATGCGTGGCTACGTCGGGACCATCGTGTTCCTGGACGAAGCAGTCTTGCTGGTGCAAGACCACGACTCCTTCACCCATGAGCCACTTTGGACGTTGCCCAGCGGCGGCATCGAGGACGGTGAGTCGCCAGCTGTCGCAGCCGCTCGAGAACTTGCAGAGGAGTCTGGCTGCAGGATCGACCCATCCGAGTTCGAGCTGATTGCCACGTCAGAGGTACGACAGAACGGCCGCCAGCTGTCGCGGAGCTGGAATTTCACCGCTGCTGTTACCAACCCGCACCTTCAACCAGCCGACCCGGACGGCACGGTCGTCGATGCTCGTTGGTTCGACCGGGCCACGGCGGTCGACCTTCTCGCCCTGCACCGTTACGATCCGATCCGCGAGCCGGTCACCCGATTCCTCAATGGCGAGCGCGGCTTGCACTGGACGTTCGAACTCACCGAACACGCCGCCGGCGGCCCCGTATTTCAATGGGATCCACCGCACCCACCTCATCCGTGAAGTCCGTGCGGATTGACTGGGAGGGAGCGGCTGCTGGTGATGCCCGGATCGACTCGTGCGAGTGGCGTGGTGTGGTCCGCGACGATCACCGACTAGGTCCGATAGCGCCGATCGCGTGGCGGAAGAGGCGATCTCTGCTTTCGTCGAGCAGCTCGTCGCCGAGGGCGTAGCCGCGGGCCGGGCGATTCAGAAGTTGGCCGTCGGACTCCGAAGCGATACTCAGCCGCTGCGGTCCAACTGGGAGGCGGCCATCGAGCACCTCCGCCCACTGGACGGGGCTCCGCACTTGAGGCCGATGCCCCATGCCCCGGTAGGGCTCCTCGACCCAGCCTTGGGTCATGGCGACAACTCCACGACGTGCAGTCAGCACCCTCGCGAACGACCCCCGACTTGCCCGAGGCTCTGACGAACGCTTCACCGGGTACGGCGCGATGGGCGTGCCGTACTCACGAGGGCACTACCTCGCCCTTCGGGACATGCTGGCCAGCTCAGTGGGACCGGCGTACCGAACGATCTGGCACCGTGACCCGACAGGCCGCTGGACCATCTTCACCAACTCCGATCCGGACCTCAGCTGTCCCCGCTACTTCGGCTCGGTCACGGCGGTTGAGCGGGTCCCCGCCATCGAGTTGACCTGGCGAGACGACCGGACGCTCGACGTCAGCATGAGCGATCGGCTCTCATGGCGGCTCATCCTGGAGGCGACGCCGGCCACGCAGATGATGACCACGATGGGTTCTGCCACTCCGCAATGGGCCTGGAACAGCGATGCCGTGCTCGCCTCGATGGGGTCGATGGCCAGCGGCTTCCTCCGCTCGGGACGGATCAAATTGCGCGGACGGACACCTAATGGTCCGCGCTTCAAGGCCGCGCCCATGCAGGTGTGGCGAGTCGCCGGCGGTCAGGCCGTGGTCGACGACGCCGACCTCGGCACCCTCGCTCCGCTGACAGAGCAGGCCCGTCTCGGCGATTTCTGGCTCCCTCAGCGCGGGCTGTTCTTCGCTGGTCAGGCCAGGTTCACGAAGCCTGTCTGCGACGTCGAGGAGAAGTCGGCGATGAAATCGCGATCGACCACGGACCTCAGCAACATCCAGCAACTCCACACGAGCCCACCGCAGTCCGCTCTCACCCTCGAAGGAAACTGTCATGACTGATCTTCAGCAGGCACCGCCCATCGACGTCGACAAGCTCATGGCTTTCGTCTACAAGGCGGTCGACGAAGTCGGTGCCACCCTGAACACCGCCCTGGTTGTCCTTGGCGACAAGCTGGGGTACTACACCACCATGGCGGGCGGGCCGTTGACACCGGCGGAACTGGCGGAGGCGACCGGAACCGGCGTGCCGTACGCGCGCGAGTGGCTCAACGCCCAGGCCGCCGGCGGCTATGTGACGTACGAGGCCGCCACGAATCGCTACACGTTGCCGCCCGAGCAGGCGGCGGCGCTGACCGATCCGGGCAGCCCTGCCTACCTGCCCGGCTTCTTCCAGATCGCCCTGGGCACGGTCCACGACATCGACGATGTACTCGCCGCCGCCCGTAGCAACGACGGACTGGGCTGGCACGCGCACCACAGCGACGTACACGACGGCTGCGAGCGGTTCTTTCGCACGATGTACAACGCCCACCTCGTCGACGATTGGCTGCCGGCGCTGGACGGCGTCGTCGATCGGCTCGAGCGCGGCGCCAACGTCGCGGACGTGGGGTGTGGTCACGGTGCTTCCACGCTGATCATGGCCCAAGCGTTCAAGAACTCCACCTTCACCGGGTTCGACTCCCACGAAGCGTCCATCGCCACCGCCCGAGAGCGGGCTGCCGAGGCTGGTGTGAGCGACCGGGTGCAGTTTCAGACCGCGACCGCAACCGCATTCCCCGGTATCGAGTACGACTTGGTCACCACCTTCGATGCCCTGCACGACATGGGCGATCCGGTCGGCGCGTCACGCCACGTCCTCGACGCACTTGCCCCCGATGGCACCTGGATGGTCGTCGAACCCATGGCCGGCGACACAGTCAGCGACAACCTGAACCCGGTCGGCCGGGCGTACTACGGCTTCTCCACGCTGCTGTGTACCCCGTGCTCGCTTGCCCAGGACGTCGGCCTGGCCCTCGGCACCCAAGCTGGGCCCGCCCGCATCCGCGACGTGGTCACCAGTGCGGGGTTCACCCGTTTCGCCTCGGTCGCCCAGAGCCCGTTCAACAGGGTCTTCGACATCCGGCCCTGACGGGTCGGTAGTCGTAGCCACGAGGAGCACAATCAGGTCATGAAGGGCCCGGGCGGAGACCGTGGAGAGACCCTTCCCCGGCGTGTCGAAGTGCTGGCCGGGCTCTCCGTGGCAATCGACATCGGTTTGGGCCAGCCCACCGAGCACATGCTCCGATCGGCAACGATCGGCTGCCGGCTGGCCGACCGGCTAGGCCTCGAGCCTGAGCGGTGCGGCACCGTCTACTACACCACTTTGGTGATGTGGATCGGGTGTCACGCAGACTCCCACGAATACGCCCGGTGGTTTGGCGACGACATCGCGGTCCGGCAGGAGGCCTACCTGGTCGACTGGTCGGGCTTGCCGTACCTACGGTTCCTTCTCGGCAACGTCGCCAAGGGCGAAGCCCTGCCACAGCGGCTGAAGGTGATGGGGACTCTGTTCCGCGACGCGCGCGGCCAGCTCGCCACGCTGATCCACTCGCACTGCGCGTCGGCAGCGGCTCTCGCGCGACACATCGGCCTCCCAGCGGAGGTAGCGGCCACACTGGCGTACACCTTCGAGCGCTACGACGGCCACGGCCTACCGGCCGGCTCAACCGGGGACGAGATCCCCATCGAGATGAGGATCGCCCAGTTCGCCGATGTCGCCGAGGTGCACCACCGGATGTACGGCCTCGACGCAGTCACCGCGATGGCCGGCATCAGGCGCGGTGGCCAATTCGACCCCGCCGTGGTCGACGCCGCCCTGACCTCCCCTGAGGAGCTGTTCGCCGCTGCCCCGGATGGCGACGTGTGGAGGGAGGCCCTCGACCAGGCGCCCGATCGGGACGTCCGGCTCACCGACGAGGGCCTCGACGCTCTGGTGTGCGCGATCGGCGATTTCGTCGATCTCAAGTGCCCCTTCACATTGGGCCACTCACGGGGCGTGGCCGCGCTGTCGGCGGCTGCCGCCGAGCGGCTGGGTATGCGCCCCGGCGACGTCCGCACGCTCCGCCGTGCCGGACATCTGCACGACGTCGGTCGGCTCGGTGTCTCCAATCAGGTGTGGTCGAAGCCCGCCGACCTGAGCCCGCCGGAGTGGGAGCGAGTGCGGATGCATCCCTACCTGACCGAGCGTGTGCTGGCCCGGATCCCCGGGCTCGGCGCGGTGCGTACCGTCGCGCGCGCGCACCATGAGCACCTCGACGGCAGCGGGTATCCGCTCGGCCTCGCTGGATCCATGCTCGGGCGCAGCGAACGCGTCCTCGCCGCCGCGGTCGCGTACCAGTCAGCACTCGAGCCACGGCCGTACCGCGCGGCGATGACGCCCTCGCAGGCCATGGCGAGACTGCGGGACAGGGGCGGTTCCGGCGTGCTCGATCCCGACTGCGTCGAAGCGGTCCTATTCGGCGCCGGACACTCGGCCACCCGGCCTCGGCGCGATGACCAGCTCACCCCGCGAGAACAAGAGGTCCTCGGTCTCGTCTCTCGAGGGTTCACGAACCGAGAGATCGCCAACCAGTTGGTGCTGAGCGAGAAGACCGTGCGCAACCATGTCGAGCGGACCTACACCAAAGTGGGAGCGACCAACCGGGTGGGAGCCAGCCTCTATGCGCTCCAACACGGTCTGGTGTCGATCCCCCGCGACGCGGAGTATGGACCGTGAGGATGGTCGTCACCCACGGAGCGCTCCGGCACGTCGTCAGTGTCCGCCGTCGAGGTCGGCAGTGGTGGCGACCGTCCCAATCAGGCCTCTGACCTGGCCGTTTGTGTGGAGCGGATGACGGGAATCGAACGAACATTCTGAGCTTGGGACGCCGATGTCGTGGGTTGTTTCGAGGGTCCGTGGAGCGTGAATCGTGGACTCGTGACGCCCTGGATTGACCCTGATCGACGGGGTTAGTGGCCCGCTTGTGGCCCGGGGTTGAGCTAGTTCGATTTTTGGGAGGTAGGTGCCCTGAAGGCTCGGTGTCGACACAGCGGCAGGTGTCTCACGAATGTCACAATCGCTCGCATCCACCGATTGGCGAGGTCCCTCAGCATTGGCAGCTCTGGCCAGGTTCTTCGCCGTCAACGCCGGGTCTCGCGCCACCGACCGGCTCCTCTCGGGTGTCCCACCTCTTGGTGTCGCGGCCGTTCTTGCGTGGCAACGTAGACGGCACGATGATCGACGGGGCGGCGTCGGACTTCGGCGCGGACGTGGGTAGGGCCTCTGACGTGCGGGTTTGTTGGTGCCCACCGGGCGGGATTCGAACCTGCGACTCACGGTGTAGGAACGCTTCTCTAGCCGTTCGCCGATGGGTCTGGAGGGTGGGTTCAGGCTGATATCGAGATCGTCCCGGTCCAGGTTGGTTCGGGTTCGTTCCGGCGCTAATGGCACGTTCGGGTGTCGGTCACCGGGCCGGGTTACCTCCGAGAACGCTGGCGAGTCAACGTGGTCGGGGGCTCTGGCCGGCAGGGGCTGGGGCTGAAAGGATCACCGCACGGGCCGCCGAGCCCCGGAGGGAGTTCAAGACGTGCCGAACCTGCCCGCTGAATCGTCGCAGGCGATCTCCCGGCGTGGCTCGACCGGTTCGGGACGTGTCGGGCCGCCGCGCTATCCGACCCGGTTCGTTGGGCGGCGTGCCGAGATCGCTGCGCTTCGTGGTTTGCTGCAGCCGGGTCGACTTGTCACCGTGGTGGGTCTGGGCGGGGCCGGGAAGACGCGGCTGGCGGCGGAGATGGCTTTCGGCGATCACGACTGCGTGTGGGTCGACCTCTCCACAGCGACCGGGCCGAGTGATGTGGCGGGTGGGGTTGCCGTGGCCTTGGGTCTGCCGGCCGGCGGTGGTGCTGATCCGACCGTTGGCGTCGTCAACGCGCTCCGCGATCGAGCCGACGCTGCTGGTGCTCGACAACTGCGAGGTCCAGCGTCGTCACCTGCCGGCAGCTCGTCGACGCGCTGCTGGTCGGAGGTGGAGGCGTTGACCGTCTTGGCCACGAGCAGGGTGCCGCTTTCCTCGGCGTACGAGTGGCTGCATCCCTTGCCGCCGCTGGCGGAGGGCGAGCGAGCTGTTCGCCGACCGCGCCGCCCGAGTGGGCTACGCACCTCTCGCCCAGGAAGACTGAGGCCGTCACCGAACTGTGCCGCCTGGTCGGTGGTTCTGCCGCTGGCGATCGAGCTGCTCGCCGCCTGGTCACATGTCAGGTCACCGACCGAACAACTCCGGAGCCGACCAGAGGAGCTGTCATCGCGCACCGCCACCGTGCTGCCCCGGCACCGGGACATGACGGCCGTCCTGGACGCGTCGATGGCCTTGCTGACCTCCGACCAGCAGCGTGTGCTCGCGTCGCTCGGCGTCTTCGCCGGCGGCTTCACCGCTGAGGCAGCCGAAGTCGGTCGCTGACACCGATCTCGACACCCTCGCCGTCCTGGTCGAGCGTGGCTTGATCTTCCGCGACCCGTCCGCGGAGGGTCGGTTCGCCGTGCATGAGCTCATCCGCAGCCACGCGCTGGCCCGACTACGGTCCGAGAGTGCCGACCGCGAAGATGTGGTTCGTCGACGACACTTCGACTACTTCGTCGGGCTGGCCGAACCGTGGACTGACCACGCCGCGTTCCAGCGCGAGCCTCACCGCAGCCACCCGCTGATGGCGGAGAACGCCAACCTCGACGCGGCGCGGCGCTGGGCTGTGGAGCGTGGTGATGCCGGCGGCGCCTTGCGTCTGATGCAGGCGCTGGACCTGTTCTGGCCGTATGCGATCCCACCCAGGCCGCGCCGGCTCGAGCGTCTCGCTGCCGTGTTGGCCCTCCCGTTCGACAGCGACGACCAGACCGTCCTCCTGAACCGGGCTTGGGCCTGCTACGCGGCCGGTCAGCTGACCATGAAGGAGCCGGCGCACGCCCGGGCAATGGTTCGAGGAGTCCCTCGCGCACTTCCGCGCTCCTCGGCCACGAGGGAGGTGAGGCGGCGGCGTTGCGGGGACTGATGGAGGCCTCGCTGCAGGCCTGCTGACCTCGAAGCCGCCGAAGCGTACAACGACGAGGCCCGGGACGTCGTCCAGCGGACCAACGACCGGCCGGGCGAGGCGTGGACGATCTATCAGGACGCGATGCTCGCCCTCGCCCGCGACCAACCCGATCACGCCGCAGCATGTGCGCGTGAGGCCCAAGAACGTCTTCGGAGAAAGGGGCGCCGACTACGGGATCTACTCGGCCTACGGGATCTTCTCGGCCGTCTGCCTGCTGGGGGAAGCCCTCTGCGCCCAGGGCCGCTACTCCGATGCCGTCGCCGCTTACGGGGAGGCGGTCGCGATCCAAGAGCGCACCGGTTTCGTCCGTGAGGTCGAGGACCTGCTGGAGGATCTGGCGATCGTCGCGGCGGCGCTCGGTGCACACGCGCAGGCCGCCGAACTGTTCGGTGCCGCCGTGACCTGGCGGGCGATCGACGCGGACCCGCGCATGCCGTACAGGATGGCGGACTATCGGGCCGCCGTCGCGGCCAGTCGACGCAGTCTCGGCCCGCAGCGCTGGCAGGCCGCCTTCGACGCCGGCGCCCGGCTGACCAGCCGACCAGGCGATGGAGCTCGCCGGTGCCGCGGTGAGCGAGCTGGGTGCTCGGGCGTCGTCGAGCGCGGTCGGGCTGACGGCCCGCGAGCGTCAGGTGCTGAGCCTGATAGCCGACGGGTCACACGACCACGAGGTGGCCGAACGGCTCCAGCTCAGCCCACGGACCGTGCACGCCCACCTACGGTCGGTGTACGCGAAACTCGACGTGACGACGCGGACCGCGGCCGCACGACGGGCAGCCGAGCTCGGCCTGCTCGGACCCGACCCCGGACTGAGCTCGCCGGCGGCAGACGCACGGAGGTTCGGCAGCGAGGTCGGCAATCTTGCCGATGCGCGTCGGATCGGTGAGGACGAGGCTGCCGTCCATGACCACAACCAGCACTCCCACACCACCACCCAGCCGACCACGGCAACCGACCAGTCCGGCGTCGACGTGCCCGCCGTCGACGAGGAGGCCCTGAACGCCTTCCTGGGCCAGATCGTGACCGACCTCGGTGCCTCGCTGCATGCCATCACCGTGGTGATCGGCGACAAGCTCGGCCTCTTTCGTGCCCTGGCCGAAGCCGGGCCGAGCACCTCGGACGAGCTGGCCGCGGCCACCGACACCGCCGAGCGCTACGTCCGCGAATGGCTCCGGGGTCAAGCGGCCGGCGACTACGTCCGCTACGACCCGGCCACCGACCGCTACTGGATGACTCCGGAGCAAGCCTGCGTCCTGGGCCAGGAGGACAGTCCCGCGTTCGCGGCCGGCGCCTTCTGGATGACCCCGGCGATTGGCCGCAACCTGGATGCCCTGATCGAGGCCTTCCGCACCGGCGGAGGCTTCGGCTGGGACCAGCACGATCCCGACATGTTCGTCGGCGTCGACCGGTTCTTCCGGCCCGGCTACGTCGCCAACCTGGTGACCAACTGGCTGCCTGCACTCGACGGCGTCGTCGACCGGCTGACGGCTGGCGGCACCGTCGCCGACCTCGGGTGCGGCTACGGCAGCTCGACGGTGCTGATGGCGCAAGCCTTCCCGGCCACCGAGGTGGTCGGCTTCGACTACCACCCTGCATCGATTGAGGCCGCCGAAGCGACGGCGAGCAGAGCCGGACTGGCCAACTGCCGGTTCGAGGTCGCCGGCGCGACCGACTTCCCCGGCACCGGCTACGACCTGGTCACCGTCTTCGACGCCCTGCACGACATGGGTGATCCGGTCGGAGCCTCCGTCCACATCCGCCAGGCCTTGGCGCCGGACGGGTCCTGGATGATCGTGGAGCCGGCCGCAGACGACTCAGTCGAGGGCAACCTCAATCCCGTCGGCCGCGTCTACTACAACGCTTCCACCTTGGTGTGCGTGCCGAACTCGCTCAGCCAGGACGTCGGCGCCGCCCTGGGCGCGCAGGCCGGCCCGGCGGCCATCGAGGACGTCACCCGCCGTGCCGGTTTCGGACGCTTCGCCCAGGTAGCGCAAACGCCGTTCAACCTTGTGTTCGAGGCCCGTCTGGCCTAGCCGGGAGGCCTTCGTCGTGGCGTGCGTGCGCACGGCCAAGACGACTCAAGACCGTCGAAACCTGAACTGTGCAATGACGAGCCGCACGCTACCCGATCAGCTTCGGCAACAACTGCTCGAACGGTCGAGAGCAGACAACCTTGGCAACCACCGTTGGGCCGGAACAGATCGCCCACGTCTTCGATGACAGCGCCGCCGCCGAGTTCGCAAGGCGATCGGCTACCTGAACGGCGGCAGCGTCGCGACACTGCTCAGATCGGCCATCAAGACCGAGCTACTCGACACCATGGTCGGGCTGCCACGATCGCGAGGCGACGAGATCGCCGCTGCCGCAGGGCTGACGCGTCGATGGTCCCGGCGTCGGTGATGGCGGCGCGTACCGAGGCGGTGTCGGTGAGGTCTCCGTGGACGGTGCGTACTCCTGGCACGTCGCCGGGGCCGTGGGTGAAGGCGGTGACGTCGTGGCCGGCGGTGCTGAGCTGGTGCGTGACCTCGCGTCCGAGGAAGCCGGTCGCCCCGGTGACGAGTACGCGCACCCTGGTCTCCTACCGTCGAAGGATGGTGCTCCGATGGTGCCATGCCTGGGAGAGGCAGCCCGCTCCGCCGGGCAGCAGCCGCCGGTCCTCGAGGAGTTCGCTGACGGTGGCCTGGACGAACGGGATCTCCGGGTGGGGGTGGCGGGACCCGGTGGTGGCCACGGTGCCTTCCTCGTTCTGCATGCTCATCCCCGCGAACAGGCGGTCGTAGACGGGTGCGTCGAAGACGGCGACGGTGAGGATCTCGCCGGTGAGGGTGAGGGCGTCGAGGGCGGTGCCGAGGTAGAAGATGCGGCAGGTCCCGTCAGCGACGGCGGCCAGGATGGGCGCGAGGGGTTCTTGGCTGTAGTCAGCGGGCGAGCCGTCGCCGTCGTGTTCGGCGTTGCCGAGGAACTCTTCGCTGTACTCCCGGACGATGTTGCGGGCCAGGGAGAAGTCGGCGTCGAGTGCGGCCGGGAAGATGCTGGATGGCTGGAACACCCCGGCCGGCATCACGTGCATGGCTCCGCCGGCCACAGCGACCCGAGACGCGATCGCGGCGGTGGAGAATGAACGTCGCACCCTCGTCGCTGAGCCGGATCGTGAGCGTGTTCGCCGAGGGGAGGACAGGTCGACGGGTGAGGTCGAACGGGTCGCCGATCCAGCGCCGCAGGGTGAGCTTGCCTCCGGGGAGGCGATCGCTGATCGGGTCACCAGCGAATTGCGCAGCTTCGTGTGCCACTGCTTCGCACACGTCGACCATGTCGAAGTAGGACGTGAGCCCGTAGCTCATCGTGGGAGCAGCACCGACGACGTCCAGGTCGATCAGGCGATAGCTGAGTCGGTTCTCGAACAGCCGTGGTGGCTTGAGGTCGCGAATGGCCTGGGTGTAGCGAGGGAACCGGGTGGTGGTGACGGCCAGGGGGCGAACGTGTCGACTGGCATCCCCGAAGCCCGGCATCATCGGTCCGTCCGCGTCGGGCTCGAGCCGCAGCCCAATGTCAGACAGGGGAATCGGCTCATCCGGGATCCAGCTGGCAGGCGCCAGCAGTCCGGTGGCGTCGAGCACCAGCTCGGGTGAGTACAGGCGCGCCACTGCATTGGCTAGCGCAATGCCCGCAGGACCGCATCTGACGCGCGGAGTGCATCTGATCGAACCTGTCGGCAATGAGCGTTCTTGGCCCACATGTGGCCCGAGCGGCCTCGTCAGTCTCAGCCCGAATCAGTCACAGTGCCTCTGACCTGGCCGTTTTGTGTGGAGCGGATGACGGGAATCGAACCCGCATTGTGAGCATGGGAAGCGTCGAATCTTCCGCCTATGAGCGTGGCGTCGAGTCACCGTGACACGTCTGGAACGGACCTGAGATACCTCCAGATGTTGCACGCGGAGTGCACGACCCGCCGGTTCGGCCAGGCGGCCAAGACCGTCTGCGTTCGTGCTCACTGAGATTCGGTGCCAGACACCACAAGGTCGGCACGCTCGCGAGGCCGAGCCACCGCGCGGTAGTGGTCCTCGGCGAGGCGCCAACGCGACTCCCAGTCGATCGGGCCGTGATCGTGACCGCGGTCGCGGAGCCGCTGCAGCGACACTTCGGGCGGTGTGTCAACGTAGACCAAGAGGTCGTAATAGGCCGCGAGCTCGGGTCGGGCTGAGTAGACCCCTTCGACGACGACCAGTCCGGCACGGGAAACGACGTGGATCTCGCCGGAGGCCAAGGTGCCGGTTCCCCAGTCGTAGCGTCGGTAACTGGCGTTGCGACCGGCGGCGAGCGGGACGAGAACCTCCTCGCGCAGCCGCTGCCAATCGAAGTAGCGGTGGTAACCCTGTTCTGGGCTGAGTTCGGCGCGGTCCGCTGCGCCCATCGGACGGTAGAAGTCGTCGCCATGGACGAGCACGGCACCGCACAGTTCGGTGATGGCCGTGGCCAAAGTGGACTTGCCGGAGCCACCCAATCCGTCGATGGCGATCAGGGCAAATCCGTTGCGGCTCCGATCAGCGGCGGCGGCGGCGACCTGTTCGGCGCCAGTCAAGATCGTCGTCATAGCTTCATTCTGTACAAGTCAGTGCCCCGCGCCGAAGAGCCATGGTTGATCGGACGCCACGCAGGATGATCCTCCTGCGGACGGCGTGCTCGACTGTCCGCTCGCGGCCGATGGGTCTGCCGGCTCGACCTGCCGCCGTCCGGGCGTTGTGTCGGCAGGTACGGCGGCAGGACGCCTACAAGTGTTCTGCCTGGTCAGGATGGCGGGTCAGGGTGGCGGAGGATGGGGGATTCGAACGCCCGAGGGCGTGAACTCAACCCGCTTTCCACGTCTGTTGGAGCCCGTTCACAGGCGTACGTCGGTGTCGCCTTGATCGGTGATGTGAGCGTGAACGGACGGTCGCGAACACTGGCGCACGGTGGCAACTGAGACTAGAAGTGAGACTGGTGACGTGCGTTGACCATGCCCGCGTGCACACGGTGTTACGCGAGGAGATGTGACAGCCAGGTTGTTCGATTGGCCTGAGCGGGCGGTTGCGAACCACACTGGTGGATGGTGCGGCGCTCCGGAGCGTTCGCGATCCACGTGGAGACCGCCCAGGTGTCGCGCAGTACCAACGTAGGCACGGAGCCTTGACGTGCCCCCCGGGGCGGCCAGCTGGTCGTGGACCAGCGGTGTGAGGAGGTCGGGCGCGTCCGGGGTGAGGTGGGCGAGCCTTCGGGCGAGGTTCTCGATGTCGAGTCAGCCGGGGCGATCGCGGTGAACTCGATGTCGATGGGTATCGCGTGGTCGCCGTCCCAGACGATGTTGCCGGGACTGGCGTCGGCGTGGTTGAGCATGACTGGTTGGGCGGTGGGCGCCGTTGTAGCACTCGGTAGACGACAGCTGCGGCATCATGGGATTTCAGTGCGGCAGCGTGGGGTAGTGCAGACCCGCCCGAGGACCAAGGCTGGACTGCTGGGCGGGTTTCTGAATGACGGTGGGAACGCCGTAACACCACGTGTCGCTGGGTGGCGTGGCCAGTGGGCGTCGCAGGGTTTGTCTCCAGCCCCGATGGACTCGATGTCAATCAGTCCAGAATCGACGGGACCGCCATCAACAACCCATAGACGAAGTCGTGGCCTTGGCACAAGCTCACCCGCTGGTTAGAAGATTCCTCCCGATGATCGACTCCGCCCCCGTCCCATGGCCGTCTCTTAGGCCGCTGAGCAACCTGCGAACTCCCAGGCAGTCGGGCTGCGACGCAAGGGTGGATGCCGGCGCGTGGATTGTGCATCTGGCCTACTGGTGTGGCCCGGTGTTGCAGAGGGCTTCGGCCGAGAGCAGGTGCAGTCGGCCGTCGCCACCGAGGGACTCGATGTAGAGACCTGTCGACACTCTCTCGAGGTATGCCCATTGCCAGACGGCGACTTCGTCCGCGCCGCTAACGGCAGCGAGCATCTGGCACCAGCGTCTGGCCAGGGTCGGAGCGTCACCGGCGAGCAGTTCTGTGCCCCAGTCCCGCAGAGCGACGCCGAGGTCGTAGGCGGGGTCGCCGACGAACGTGCTGGGATCGACGAACACGAAGCCGCCTTCAGCTCCTTCGCGCGGTACGGGCACGTGCAGGAGGTTCGCGGTCGCGGCGTCCCCGTGCACGACCAGGGCGCGCTCGGGATCGAATGCGCGTGACAGTCGCTGGGCGTAGTCCAAAGCCCGGGTGATGACTCGCTCCGAGCACGGCTGGTCCAGCTCGTGCCAGAGTTGGGCGATCGACTGGTGCAGGCTGGCCGCCTTGTCCACGGGATCTCCTGCCCACCCCGCGCTGTCTGAGTCACCGTCATCTCGTGGAAGCCCCCACACCTGGGGTAGCACCGCAGCCACGGTGGCCAACTGTCGCTCGGGTGGATAACCGGTGCGATTCATCGGGATGCCCAGCGGCTCGAGGAGCATCGCCAATCGGGTGCGGTCATGGGCAAGCAGATGTACGTATCCTCGACCATGCGCACGGTCGAGAGTGCGTACCTCGCGCACGAAGTCGGCGGTCGTCGGCACGGCGATCTTGAGCACCGCCCGCTGTCCGCGCTCGGTGGTGACCGTGGCCACGTACGCCGACGTTCCGCCCGTCAACTGGTCATCGACTCGCATAGACCACATGTGTTGAAGTTCAGCCAGCAGGTCGGGCAGGGCATCGGCCCATGTCCGGCCTCCGTCACCGCCGACCGCAGCCTTGGCGAGAACGACATCGGGCAGAACGATCGGCGAGTCATGCACAGGGTGAACCTAACGGCCGATTGCCAGTGAGTCGGTTGAGCGAAGAGCAGCCTCGACAACCTGCGGAGCGCGCTCGTCGATCAACATGCAACGCAGTCGGTGGACGAGCGGATTGCACCGTCGCGGAGGCGCTCGCCGCCGGTGTCAGGCTCGCAAGCGATCCAGGAGGCCGAGGTGTCCGTGAGATGTGCACGTGCCGTGGTCGGCCAGTAAGAAACTGACTGTGGTCCGTGGCGATATCGCTCGACCATGACTCTTGTGTGGAGCGGATGACGGGAATCGAACCCGCATTGTGAGCTTGGGAAGCCGATGTCGTGGGGCGTCTCGAGGGTCAATTGAGCGTAGATCGCGGACTGAGAGCGCCTCGGATTGACCTGGATCGACGGGGTTAGTGGCCCGCTTGTGGCCCGGCCTCTGAGCTTGTTCGATTTGGGAGCTCGGGCAGTCCACCGTCGAGGTCAGGCAGACTGCAATGGTTGGATCGGCGCCGACAAGCAGCGCAGTATGTCGCGGTACAGACCTGAACGCGACAAGGGATGAGGAGCGGACGGACATGGCCTCCGACCGGGCAAACCAGGCGCAGATCAAAGCTCCGTACGACGTCGTGGTGATCGGCGGTGGCCCGGCCGGTTCCACGGCCGCGATCCAGGCTGCTCGGTTGGGCGCGCGAACCCTGCTGGTGGAGAAGAACGCGATGCTGGGAGGAACCACGACCGCAGCTGCCATCGACATCCCCGGTTTGTTCTACGCATGGGGCAGGCAAGTCGTTGCCGGGATCGGCTGGGAAGTCGTCCGTCGAGCCGTGGCAGAAGCCGGTGATGAGTTGCCCGACTTCGCCGATTACGACAGGCCCGCCAACAAGTTGAGTGTCCAGCTCGTGCGAGAGATCTACGCGGCACTCCTCGACGATGCAGCCGTATCAGCGGGCGTCGACCTCCTCTTTCACACCATGCTCGGCGCGGTGTCCCGAACCGACCTATGGGAATTGACGTTGTGCGGCAAGGAAGGCCTCTTCGCTGAACGCGCCCGTGTGCTGATCGACTGCACCGGCGATGCCAATGCGGTCAGTCTGGCCGGCTTCGAGCTCGAACGCAACGCACAGCGACAGCCGGCGACCTACAGCGCCTGCTTCAGTGGCTACGACATCCGCACCCTTGATTACCCTGCGCTTGGCGCCGCACATCGCGCGGCTATCGCGTCTGGCGAACTTGAGCCAACCGACTTGGCTATGCATGCCGATCCCGTGCGTGAGTTCCTGCGTTATCGCGGACGGAACTCGATTCATCTCCCCGATGTCGACGGAAGCACGAGTGTCGGTCGTACTGAGGCTGAACTCGCAGGGCGACGGGTGCTTATGCGAATCTTTCGGTTCCTGCGCCGGCAGCCCGGGCTCGAAAGCCTCACCATCGACTATTTCGCCGCCGAATGCGGAATCCGCGAGACTTACACGATCGTCGGGAAGTCTCGCATCACCGTCGACGACTATGTGAGCGGACGGAGGTGGGAGGACGCCGTTTGCTACAGCTTCTATCCGATCGACGTGCACCAGTCGTGCGGCATCGACTATCGGCCACTGACACCAGGCACGTTTCCGACAATCCCACGCGGAGCGCTCCTGCCCCGGGGAAGTCGCTGGCTGATCGCCGCGGGCAGGTGCGCATCCGGCGACCAGGAAGCGAATTCGGCATACCGCGTGCAGGCGTCCTGCATGGCAATGGGACAGGCAGCCGGCGCGATGGCGGCGTTGGCGGCGCAAACCGGTGTCGAGCCCGAAGAACTCCCGCTCGGTGACGTCCACGCGGTGCTTCGCGCGCATGGCGCGATCGTCCCCGGTGACAGTGACCTCTGGCGGGCGCCGGATCCACCAGGAAACTGAGCATATGCTGCTGGCGACGCCGCTCGACAGTTGTCGCGCGCCCGCGTTCACCGGAGCGTTGTTTGCAAAGGCAGTCGGCGCGCCGGTCCCGAGTGAGCCTGGCTCGTTGGTGTCGGCCAGGTGCCAACACGCGACGGACCCGATCCGGCGGGGATGTGGCGGCTCGGATGGGCGACCTGTGTCGCCGGAGGTCGAGTTGGGCGTGCCTGACGAGCACCAGGAAAGTCGCAACCGAGGCTAACCTGAGACTAGGCGGGTGGTTCGGGCGCGGCCGTCGGATCGAGGATCTTGCGTTGTGCCCTGCTCGCCGACGGTGGCGGAGGATGGGGGATTCGAACCCACGAGGGCGTTTCGAAAATGGTGTTGGCGTTCAACTGTTGGCCGCCGGGAGGTTGTAGCTAGCCGTAGGGCGGTTCTGCGACGTGGATGTGCGCAGCCGGGCCGTGCAACCGGCTGTCTGGCGCGGTGACCATCCGGATGCTGTCGACGGCCCAGGCCGCCGGGTTGGCTGTGTTCTGCTCATGTGGATGTTGGGCCGGGGACCTTGTGCTCTGGTCTGCGGTACCAACGGCCCTCCCCAGACCTGGGTCGGCTGGGTTATCTAGAACCAAGGATCCGTCTGGATCTGGGCTGAAGATTCATGCCAGCCATCATCCCGTTGCCGTGTGTAGGGAGCGAACAGCATGGACGTTGCGCAGGACCGAATGGATCACGAGCTGTTGGTGGGGGTGGCAAATGGGCTGGCTTGGGCGCCCGGGTTGCACGATGGTCGTATAGGGGTTTCTGTCGACGGAGGCGTCGTCAGCCTCTAGGGTCACGTCTGGAACGAGGTGGAGAGAACGGCCGCGATCGAAGTGGCGCGGCGAGTCCCTGGTATTGCGACGATCGTGGATGAGTTGGTTGTCCATGTGGTGTCTTCTCCGGACGGTCTGGACATCGCGAAGGAAGCGGAGCAGGCGTTGAGGGGGTTGGACTCCATCCCGGAGGGGACCGTGCGGGCTACTGTTCACGACCATGTCGTCGTGTTGAGTGGACGGGTCGACGTCGACTCCGAGCGCGTGGCGGCGGTTCGGTCTGTGGAAGGCTTGCCCGGAGTTGATCGCGTGACGAATGACGTGGATGTTTTGCCATCTGGTCCGAGCATCTCGCCGCTCGAGGTGCGCGAGAGGATCACGGCTGGGTTCGTTCGCAACGCAACGGTCGACGGCACGAATGTCCGCGTGTCAATCGCCGGCGACGAGGTGACGCTGTACCGGGACGGTCAGTTCTTGGGCCGAGCGCCGCGCGGCGGAGGACATCGCATCGGCAACCCCGGATGTGAGGCATGTGAGGAATGAGCTCGGAGTTGACAGCCGGGCCCGTTGATTCCAGCTGCCGATGCGCCGTCTGCTCGCCAGCGGGGAAATGGAGCCTCGCTGGCATCGGCGAGCATCAGATCAGTTGGGCGGGCTCGGTCGGCTCGAATTCATCAGGCTTCGCCCTGGCCCTCATTCGATGAGGGATGATCGTCACGGGTATGGTGCTTTGTTGAACGCAAGCGGCGCTGACGGAACCGAGGAAGACCGTACCGAGTGGACCGTGCCCGCGTGACCCGAGTACGAGGATGTCTGCGGCCGATGATTCGGCCAAGAGTTGATGGACTGGCTCTCCCTCCACTGCCTTGCAGTGGATGTGTGCGCCTTGGCCGATGAGCTTGTGGATGTCACTTGACAGGAGCCGGGTGGCAGTTGCTTGGTGTTCCGTGATTGGCGGGACCGACACGAAGTCGTGGCCCGCCAGTGTCTGGGACCACACGTCGGTGAGGCGCCAGACCCATACCACGGTGAGACGGCCGCCGAGCCGAACTGTCAAATCGTTGGCCCACTGAACAGCTGTTGAGGCGGGTCGTGATCTGTCATACGCGACGACGATTGTCGGATGATCCTGCGTTCCGACTAGTGAGCCTGATTCGTGGGCGCCGAGCATGACGGAAGTATGACCGCAGCTACTTGAAGTGCCCTAGGGTCTTTCGGCCCTATCAACGGATGTGGCGGGAGAGGCCGGACCTCCGAGCGGGGCGAAGGTCGGGTTGGCGAGCATCCAATCCGGTTGTGTGAGAGTGGTCGCCTTAGCCGGAGCGGTTTGCGCTCAGCGTGGCGGCGATGGATCGTGCCCAGGTCTGGATGACTGACCAGTCGCGATAGTCCGCATCACCGGTCCCGATGGCTCGTACGACCAGACGTTCGAGCCTGCTGAGGCGGTGAGTATCGATTCGTCCACCGAATGTCACGTGTTCGACGGGGGAAATGGGGCCTAGGAGATCAGGCGTGCCGCGCGTGCCGGACTGTGCTGGCGGGCGTGCGTCGGCTGGGCCGGAAGAGAACGCCCAAACCGCACGCTGATACAGCGTCTGCTGATGCTTGTGGACGTATCGGCGTGCTGGTTTGAGCCACCGGCCGTAGTACACCGCGCTGCCGATGATGACGGCGTCATAGTCGGAAGGATCAGGATCGTCGGTGGCGTCCAGTTGGATGCACGCGATCGAGTTGGCTACGAGCTCGCGACAGATTGCGTCGGCTATGTCGCGAGTGGCGCCGTGCCTGCTGGCGACGACGACAAGTGTGCGCATGCTTCCTCCCGTCGACAGCAGCAAGCATCTCGCTCGTCACCGGGCGCGGTCTAGGGACCAGGTGCTCACTGACACAGGACCAATGGCCCTGCCGTCGGGGCGTCGGGGAGCCGACGGTAGTGGGTGATGAAGGAGACCACCGTGAATGGGACACCTGTTCAATCACGACCGGACCGTGTGCGGGTGTTGACCGAGGCTGAGGTTATGTGTTTGCTTGCGGCCGCCGGGTCGGTCGTGTCGTGTTCGACGATGGTCTGCGCCCGACCGCCTTCCCGGTGAGTTACCGGCTGATCGACCGACGCATCGTGTTCCGGACGAGCCCGGCTTCTCGGCTGTCCGATGTGGCCGGCAGGCCAGTGTCCTTTGAGGTGGCCGAGGGTTGTCCCGGTGATCGGTCTGGGTGGTCGATCTTGGTGACCGGCGTGTGCGAGGGCCCCGAAGCGAAGAGTGCGGCCACGACGGATGTCGTCACCTGGGCGACGAATCACGCTGCGGTCGCACGCATCACGATCCAAGCGCTGTTCGGCCGGACGTTGGAGCGATCCCACATGGCCAAGGCCGACGAGGTTGGGCCCGATCCGGCGCAAGCGTGGCTTGACGGTAGGTCAGCGCCATGACCGGTACGCCGGGAACGATCGTGGCTGGATTCGACGGGTCCGCTCGCTCTCGTTCGGCTGTTGACTGGGCCGCCTGGGAGGCAGTCGCACATGGAGACTCGCTTCCGGGTGATCTCGGTGTTCGACTGGACCAGAAACGCGCCGACGGTGCGCGATGCTTCCAGAGTCGAGGAGTACCGGGAGCTCGCCTTGTCGATGATGAGTTCGCGGGTCGATGAACCTCGGCGCCGAATGCCGGAGTCGTTACCCCTCGTTGCTGGTGACCTGCTCGACAGTCTCCGGGCTGGCTGAGGAGATGTTAGCGAGAGCGGCTGGGCATGCTCGATTGCTCGCCATCGGGCAGCGGAGTGGCGGCTGGCTCGAGGAAGTCGCCCTCGGCTCAGTGACGGCCACGGTGGTGGACGATGCACCGTGTCCTGTCGTGATCGTGCCGAAGGGATACGTCGGGTCAACCGACCGGTCACGATGTCCTGGTTCGGTGTGGACGGCTCGCCATCATCCCTGTGCGCCTTGGAGTTCGGGTTGTCGTTCGCCCGGGCGCACGAGTCGACTGTGACGGCCGTGCGCGCCTGCCCGAGCGGTGACGAGGTGCGAGCCAGTGAACACCAGCTCGCGCGCGATGTCGGCCCGGTTGTCGACGACGTTGTCTCGCGCACGCAGATCGTCGTGGCTGGGGATCCCGTCGACGTGCTCGTCGACAGGGCCTCGCAGACAGCCGCCGGTCTCATCGTGGTGGGAACAAGGGGTCGCGGGATGCTCCGGTCGATGATGTTGGGCTCGGTCAGCCACGACGTCATGCAACGAAGCAGGGTCCCGGTCGCCGTGGTGAAGGGCGCAACAACTGCGCCGCGGAGGCCCGACGGCTCACAGCGACCGCGCCGGCCTGAGTCGGCTTGCGATCCGTCGAGTGAAGTGGCAACGGAGGGCGAGGAGATTGTGGTGAGCGGGCTAGAAGAGGCGAATGTGGATGAGACGGTGCCGCACGAGGCGTGGGCGTTGCTACGAACGGCCACGGTCGGACGTCTTGCCGTGGTGGGTAGCGATGGGCCGGAGATCTTCCCGGTGAACTTCGTGGTCGACCACGGGTCGGTCGTCTTCCGGACGGCAGCGGGCAGCAAACTCGCCATGGCGCGGGGGCATCGGGTCGCTTTCGAAGCCGATGGGTACACGGAGACGACGCGTGAGGCATGGAGTGTCGTGCTGAAGGGCGTGGCCCGGGAGGTCGTCGAGATGTACGAGGCACTGGACGCGCTCGAGTTGGGCACCATGGCGTGGCATCCGAGTTCGAAGCCTTACATCCTTCGTGTCGAAGGTGAGATCACGGGTCGCCGGTTCGTTCGCCGCTCCGGCCGAGCTGATGACGCCGTCGTTGACGAGCGAGGTGCCGCGCCTGGTCACGGAACCAGCCAGCCATCCGGTGCCGACGCCGACTGAGGTGCACCACCAATAAGGCAGCGCTGGGCGCGGGCAGGATTGGCGGCCCTGCAGGTCACGGTCGCAGCGTCGGCCGTGGTCGGTAGAGTTGGGCTGATGCGCGACGGCATGGGCATGCCCCTCGAATGGGCGAGTCGGTTGCCTGCCGGCTCGTGGACTCTGGCAGGGATCGCCCTGCTGGTCGGCGTCAGCGCTCCCCAGGCCGTGTCCGCCGTGTTGACCCTGACGAGGCACCGTCGGGCCGGTCAGGTGGGTGTGCTCGCCGGCGCGCTGCTTGTCGCTTGGATCGTCATTCAGGTGGTGGTGTTGCAGAGGTACTTCTTCTTGCAGCCGGTCATCGCCGTCATCGGAGGACTAGAGATCGCGCTGGCGTGGATCTCGGTGGTGCCGAAGCGCGTGCATGTGCGTGCGGGGAGCGACACCGAACAGCGGTCGAGTCGCTGACCGTCGATTCTCCTGCATCGTGTCGGCGGTAGCGGCACCCGCATGGTGGCGTGTCCCGGCGGGCGCTGCGTTGGGACCTCGTGACGCTGTGAACTCGGTCGACCGGGTGCTGCTCAGGTTTCACTGGTTGGCATGGTCGTCGAAGGTGAGGCGGTCGACCACGCCTGCTACGCCTGACGTCGATGCGGCGGCCTCCAGCGCTTCACGGATCGTGACCTGTGAGCCCAGGACTCCGGTCAGGGTGACGACATCGCGATCGACGGTGACGTCGAGGCTCGACGGCCGTCCGAGACCGCGCGCACGCCGATCTCGTTGCCACCGTGACCACCTTCCCCGCCGGCGTCACCGAACTGACGCATGTCGCCCGAGTTGACCTTGCCAGCGGGCCGGGCGACCGTTCGCGAGGCTGTACCCGGCAATCTCCATCCGCTGCACGAACCGGGCACCGTTCCGCAACGCGTCACTGCCGGACGGTGTCACTGCCGAGCTGACGAACAGCGTCGTCGCCGAGGCCGCATGTCTCGACTGGCTCGAGGACCCGTCGCGCGGTACCGGCTCGAAGACTTTGCCGAGGAAGCAACCCGCTATGACACCTACGACCCTGATCGACTCGCCGAACGGTCGTTGTGGATCGGTGATCCGTCGCGGTCCCGGCGCGACGGCGTCCCGCCCGCCGCACTCGGCACCAGAGCACATTTCCGGCCGCTTGCCGGCAGGGACTTCGGTTCGGCCCAACACGATCCTGCCCGACCAGAGGAGCAACCCGAACGCCATCCGACGATCGCCGTGCTCTCGACGATCACCGACACACCAGCCGACTGGCTGGCCGCCGGCCAGGCCCTCGAACGATTTCTGCTGGTAGCCGACCGCCCACGACCTGGCCGCATCCTTCCTGAACGCGGCACTCGAATACCCGGAGCTTCGCGAGCGGGTGCAGGACCCGTGCGGTCCCCAACGGAAATTCCAGATGATCATGCGAGTCGGCTTCGGCCGGCCAACCGCGCACACCCCGCGGAGGCCAGTCGCCGAAGTGCTCGACGTCCATCCCCGCAGCCTCGACGATTGAACGGGGCCGCCGACGTCACCACTGCCCGCCCACCTCATCCGCCGTGATCTCGAACGTCAGCAGGATCCTCGCGTGCACCAGACGCCGCCGCCGCGGCCCGTACAACTCTGAGCTCGACCGACCCCGGTGCAGGCTCGGGACCTTCGACCTGCACAGACAGGACCGATGCCCGTGTTGGGCGGAAGACACATTGATTCATCCTGGTGCTGAACGATCTAGGGAAAGGAAGTCCTCATGACCGCACGCAGTCCGAACGGCCGGGTGGTCGTCGGCATCGATGGGTCACCGGAGGCACGCGCCGTCGCGTTGTACGCGCTTGACCTTGCGCGTGAGCGTCACTGCGACCTCGCGTTGGCACATGCGTGGCCCTTCCCGTGGGCGGCGGGCTACTTCAACGCAGATGACGTCGCCGCAGCGCGCCGCGACGCCGACCACCTGCTCAGATCGGTCCTCGACAGCCTCCCCATCCCTGACGGTATGCACGTGGACGTCGTCACCGCTCAGGAGCCCATCGCCTCGTTCCTCCACCGCCTCTCTGAGTCAGCGCGGCTGCTCGTCGTCGGACGCCACTCGTTCTGGTCCGAGCGCGGACTCGGACCAGATGTGGCCTCGGCGCTTGTGACGAAAGCTGGCTGCCCGGTCGTCGCCGTCCCGCTCCGGGGCGAGGTCGCTGCGGTCGGGTCAGGCCCGGTGGTGCTCTGTCTCGACGGGGACTCCGCGGCCGAGGATTCGCTGCGGTTCGCCTTCGAGGAAGCCGACCGTTGCGGCCGGACGCTCGTCGTCCTGCACGCCATCAACCCGCGCGCCGATCAGCTGGCCGCAGCAACCGATCGGCGCGACATCGCCGAGATCACGGCCGGCTGGCGGGAAGAGTTCCCAGACGTGCCGGTCACCCACGTGCTGGCGGTCAACGCCCGCGCCGAAGCCATCGTCAATGCCTCGACCGGGGCATCGATGGTCGTGCTCGGCAGTCCCCACCGGCCCAACTGGTCCTGGCTCTACTCACTAGCCCGAAGCGTCCTGAAGCGGGTGAACTGTCCGCTCGTCGTCGTTCCCACACACGAGCCCGCTCCACCCGAGCACGTGTCCCCGGCGAGTACCTCCACCGCATTTGCAGCGATCCCGACCTACTGAAGAGACCCACGACGGGCATCAACACGCAAGCCGTTCGGCCACCGGATGGCGCCCCCTGCTCGCTCACGGCCGACAGGCCGACGAGGTCGACATTCTCGCCGCCCGATATCCAATCCCGAACGGAGCCCCCGTGGCTACCCAAACCCAGCCGTATCCCGCCCGTCTCGACGTGGACTACCCCGAATCCCTGGACCGCGTGAGCACAGCGTTTCGCATCATCTGGATCATTCCGATCGCGATCGTTCTGAGCGCATTGTCGGCAACCTCGACCTCGACCGTCACCGTCATCACGGAAGCCGGGCAGGTCGTGTCCAAGATCAGCCACAGCGGCGGTGGCATCGTGGCCGGCCTCTTCGCGGCCACTCTGCTCATGGTTGTGTTCCGGCAGCGCTATCCCCAATGGTGGTTCGACTTCGCTCTCCAGTTCAACCGGTTCGCCGCCCGGATCTCCGCCTACGGCGCGCTGCTCACCGACACCTACCCATCGACGGTCGACGAGCAGTCCGTCCACCTCGACATCGACTACCCCGACGTCCCACGCGACCTCAACCGCTGGATGCCGCTGGTGAAGTGGCTGCTGGTGATCCCGCACCTCGTCGTGCTCACCCTCTTGATGATCGGAGCGCTATTCGCCGTCATCATCGCCTGGTTCGCCATCCTGTTCACCGGCCATCTACCCCCGCGGTCTGTTCGACTACGTCGTCGGCGTCGGACGCTGGGCTCTCCGCGTCACCGCCTACGCCACCCTGCTGGTCACCGACCGCTACCCACCCTTTCGCCTCAGCTGAACGCAGCGCAGCCACCCCGCCTGCACCTCGCCACCTCCGCCTAGTGTCTTTCAAACCGCGCTGATCGTGAGCCTCACCGTGGTCTCGATGTGGTCTCGGCTACCTACGCGGCAACTGTTGGTGTCGTCCGCTCGATCCCAGCTCACGCTCAGACAGACCGACCCGCACCCGCCTGAACAGCCGTAGCAGACTTGGGAAAGCGGGTTGGCGCTAATGGGAGCCCATCTGCCTACGTCGGTTTTAGACAGAAGAGGACCGCCAGGCAGGGGATCGTCACCCACATCCGGGACCTTCGGCCCAGGCGAAAAACCGATCGCCCGCCATTGTGAGCCCAACGCTCAGACCAGATCGAGAAAGCGAACCAATGAAAGCCAGCAGCACGACGGTCGACGCTACGACGATCATCATTGATGTCAGGTAGTCGCTGAGCACGGCCGCCTTTGGGCTGTTGCACGTCGAGTAAGGGGTCGTTTGGCGTTTTGGTGAGCGCAATCGACGCGATCTTGTACAGCGCCCTTCGTTACCGCTACGAGACGCTCTGGGAGCCGATCCTCACGTTCACGGCTTCGTGGATTCAATCGGGTTGATCAGCTTCTTCTCATCGGGCCGGTGTACGGGGTGTGGTAGCTCGCCAGCCGAACCGAACCAGTTCGTGGCCTTCGAACGGCGTCGACAGATCCGCGACTAGCTCGACTGGCGGTTGGCTGGGGCAGAACCGGGAGCAGCGGACCGCGATACAGCAACCTGCTGGCATTGAGACGAGCTAGTGAGGAGGCGGCGTGACCGGAAGCGGATTCTGCTGGCAGTTCGAGCCTCGCAGACATGTCTCCGTCCGATCACTGCTTCGATCAGCGTCCGGTGGCCGATGCCGGCAATGCGTCTGCGCCCCGGGCCGCGGGCGCTGTCTTAATCGGTCGGCGGTCGCCAGATCCGCACGGACCCTCCTCCGACCTCGGCGACCGGAGCGAAGGCCGCCCGCAGCGGAGCGAGGACGGCCGGAGCGGGAGGGAGCGTCGCGGCGCGAAGCGCCGCGCTTGAACAAGTAAGGACGAGTCTCACGAACCACATGGTCGACTGGACCGAATCGAACACAGGTTCGATACTGTCGGAGTGGGCGACGAGATCGAGTGGGTGGGGGCGTACCGGACGCCGGTCGCGCGTAACGCCGGGCAGCACGTGCCCATCCGCAACGAGCACTGGCCGAAGCGTCCCGACCAGTTCGTGGCGCGTGACCCGGTGGCCGTTCTGGCGCGGATCTGGTGGGCCCACGGGCACGGCATCGAGTGGCTGCCGGCTTGGGCCATCGCTTGGGGCCGTTGGCACGTCCGGGTGAAACTCGACCCGCCCAAGTTGGGCCGCGACATCCTCTGGCTCAAGCCGAGCGACGTCCGACGAGCGGTTAGCGACCAAGCGCCCGGGCCGAACCGCTGAGCGTTGGTGTCGGCCGAGCTGGATCACGTCTGTGCGCGCGCCGTCGTGCGGTCTTGCCCTGATCCCGTCTCAACCTGGAGAGCGGTCCAGGCGTCGTGGACCAGGTCGAGGAGATCGGATCTTCGTGGTGTCCAGTCGAGGTCGACGTTCGGCGTGGCGGATGTCGGCCACCAGTGACGCGGGCTCGTTCTGGGCGGGGCGATGCTCGACGGGGATCGCATGGCCGGTCACTGTGCGCACGGCCTCGAGGACGTCAAGGATGCTGGATCCGTGTCCGCTGCCGACGTTGAACACCATGTGTGGCTCGCTGTAGCCGAGCTCGACGGCACCGACGTAGGCACGGGCGACGTCGGTGACGTGGGTGTACTCGCGGACGACGTCGCCATCGCCGTTCACGCCGAACGACTTTCGTTCTCCGTTCGCGACGGCCAGGGCCGCCGGGATGACGCGAGTGGTGTCGGTGTCTGGCTTGCCACGGCTGGATCCGGCGAGGTTGAACGTGCGGATGACCACACCTGTGACCAGTCCCGCGGTCGCAGCGTCCCGTACCAGCTCCTCGGCTGCTGCCTTGCTTCGTCCGTATGCCGATGTCGGCGCAATGGGTGCGTCTTCGGGGATGGGTCCGGACTGGCCGGTTCCGTAGACGGCTCCGGTCGAGGCCAGGACGAAGCGGGGCTGGGACGGCTGGTCGGTGAGGGCTTGGAGGAGTCGCAGGGTTCCGGCGGTGTTGACGTCCCAGTAGGGGAGTGGGCGTTGGCGGGATTCGCGGGCCTGGGTGAGGGCGGCCAGGTGGCAGACCGCGTCGATGGTCCCGGCGTCGGTGATGGCGGCGCTACCGACGCGGTGTCGGTGAGGTCTCCGTGGACGGTGCGTACCCCTGGCAGGTCGCCAGGAGCTGTGGGGGCCGTGCACGAGCTGGCCGACCCGACGACGACACCGCTGACGGTGACCTGCATCCGGACGCGGCCGCGCGCTACTTGGCCAAGTACGTCACCAGCCCCGGTGCTGACCCCGGCGCAGGTGTACAGGCGCATCTCCGACGGGCCCGCCGCACCGTGGAGAGAGCTCGCTCCGCCGGGCGACGTCCACCCCAACGCCGAGGAGCGCTGACGGTGGACCCGGACGAACGGTCGCCCCGTATGGCCGGTTGGGCCGGTGGCGTGGACACCCTGGGTTCCGGGTAGGCTCACCGGCTGCCTTCCGTCGTTCTCCGCCACCCTCGGCGCACTCCGCGATGCTCGCCGGACCTACGAGCGGGACCTGCCTCGACCACACCACGACTGGCCGAGCGACCTCGCCGGCCGAGGACTTCGACCTCGAGACAGCGGTGACGACGTCACACTGATCGCGGCGGTCCCGTCGGCACTTCGTGGCCATGGGTTGGCGCGCCAACGGCGACGCTGCCCTGGCTGCCGAGACCGCTGGTCGGGCTCGTGAGCGACGGATCCCCCGGCCGGCGGAGCGGCGTATGGCCGCCTGACTCGCCTGTGGGCTTCGGTTTCTGAGCGTCGTCCTCGATCCTTGACCGCTCCTCGGGTCGGGTGGGTGGTGTCCAGACTCGAACGCAGAGAGATCACGCAGTGACGCTGGAGGCGGCCTTGACGCCGCCTACACGGGCCGACATCCACCCTGGTGGATCGGGAGGACGGCTCTACCGCAGGAGACGTCTGCACTATCTGTGAGGGAGGGATTCATGTACGAGGTGAGGAGGATCTATCCCGGCCGGCGGTCGTGGTCGGTCGCGGGTTACGCCCGTCAGTGGTTGGCGACCACCGCGAAGCAGGAGTTGCGTCCGGCGACGCTGATCAGTACGAGCGGTCTTGACCCTTGCGTCGCTGATTCAGGAACGTCGAGCGGTTTCGTTCGTTCGAGCGCTGTGTGCGGCTGACGCTCGGATGTAGTTTTGTCGAGGCGGGTGCGCCGATCCTAGACGTCTGGCGTGTGAGCTGAGATGGCTGAGCGGCGTCGGTTCGGATGTGTGCGTCCGTCGAGTCGCTCTCAGTGCGCTACCGCGTCCGCACGGTCGTCTGCGGTCGTCGAAGATTCGCCAAGCGTGACGCGCGGTATCTGCGGTTCGTTGAAGGAGCGGAGCGCCGAGTCGACCCGTCGCGGGCGAAGATCCGGCTGTGACTACTCGCGAGGTGGATTGAGGAGCGGCCGGCGTTGCGGTCGACGACGCGGGATTGTATCGCTGCGGTCGATCCGCATTGGTGGTGTCGGCGTGGTGATGCTCGCGGCGTTCGCGAGTCTCCGTTCGGTGAGGTGACGGCGTTGCAACGCCAGGACATCGACGTTGGGGAGGGCGGTGACCGTCCTGCGGTCGTTCTGGAGGTCCGTGGTCAGGGGCTGGTGGTGGGTCCGCCGAAGTCGCGCCGGCATCCGGACGCTCGCGCTGCCGGACTCGTTGGTGACCGCTGCTCGATCAGCACCTGCGAACCTGGGTCGGGCCGGAGGCGTCGGCACTGGTCTTCACGACGCCGGTTGGTCGCCCGGTGCGGAGAGGCAACTTCAACAAGATGGTCGGCTGGACGAACGTGGTGACAGCGGTCGGGGCGCCGGGTCTGCACTTCCACGACCTGCGGCACACGGGCAACGTTCTGGCGGCCGGGAGCCTGGTGTCGACGCGAGATCTGATGGCGCGGATGGGCCACGACTCGATGACGGCGGCGTTGATCTACCAGCACGCGAGCCGTACCGCTGATCGGGCGATCGCGGACCACTTGGACGGCCACTTCCGGCTGCCGAGTCGGAGCGCGGGCAGAGCGCCGGCGGAGGGCCACGGCGATGACTAGTGGCCCATATGTGGCCCGAGCGGCCTCGTCGCTGGTGGTTCAGATCGGCGACAGGGCCTCTGACCTGGCCGTTTGTGTGGAGCGGATGACGGGAATCGAACCCGCATTGTGAGCTTGGGAAGCTCATGTTCTGCCATTGAACTACATCCGCGCGGCCGCCATGCTACCCAATCGGACCGCCGGGCTGCGCCACCACCCACCGCTGACCGGCACCGATGTCACGCCTCCGGGGTGACCTCCACCTCGAAGTAGCCCCGGTACGCCAGGACTGTGCCCAGCAGCGGGTGCCGGACCTCGACGTCGATGTGGTGCAGCCCTCGTGACTCGTCCCACCGGTGCGTCGTCACCGCCTGAGCGCCGAGCGGACCGGCCAGCGCCAGCGAACGGGCGCCGAGCCGAAGGCGCGCCGCGGACGACTCCAGCGACAGCGCCCCGTCCACCACGCTCACCGACACCGCCGTCGACAGCAGTTCGTGCTCACCGAGGTAGTCCGTCGCCGTCCACTCGTCGTGCGAGCCGACGAAGCCGGCCACGCCGGAACGCTCCGCCACCGTCACCGACACGCTCGAGCGGGCGGTGCCCTCGACGCTGAAGGTCCGCACCGTCCGCTGCCGCAGCTTCCCGTCGGCACCGGCCACGAGCGTGCTGCTCACCTCGAACGGCACGTCCCGCCCGTACCCGCCGGGCAGGGCCCGGTCGAGCACCATCGGCGTCAACGCCGTCCGGACCAACGGGTTCGATGCACCGACCTCGTCGAAGAGCCCGCGCCCCGTCCACCGGGGCGTGCCTCCGAACACCTCCTGGACCTGCGGCGCCAGCTTCGCGAACTCGACCGGCCCCAGCACCGCTTCGTACACGCCCATGCTCGGCTCGGTCATGCCGTCGATCATCCCGTATAGGTGAAAGCCAGGATCGCGCCCGGGTCCTCCATCGTGTCGCCCGGGCTGCCGTCGAGCTCCGCCACCGCACCGCCCTGGTCGACCGCGACGTAGATCGTCTTGCCGTCCGCGCTGATCGCCGTGTCCCGGTAACGATCGACCTTCCTGAACAGTGCCTCGGCCTTCCCGAGCTTCCCGTTCGCCTCCAACGGCACCCGGTACACGATGCCCGACTTCAGCGTCGTCATCAGGAACGAGTTCTTCCAACCGGGGATCGCATTCGAGGTGTACAGGTCGAGGCTCGACGCGGCGACCGTCGGCCAGCAGACGAAGTAGTTCGACGCGCACTTCGGATCGGCGAAGTTGTAGCCGGTCGCGACCGTCCGGAACGTCATCAACGGAGGCGTGAACATCGGGTCCTTGAAGTCCGTCTCCGGCGTCGTCGGCACCCCGGCGGGGATCTTCAGGTCGCTGAACTTGTCCGGGTCGCAGTCCTTCCACGCCGGCCAGTTCGCGTACACGTAGGCCTTGTCGTCCTTGTAGCCCGCGACATTCGGCCACCCGTAGTTGTGACCGCCCTGCAGCAGGTTGATCTCGTCGTCGGTCTTCGGGCCCTGCTCACTCGAGTACAGCTTGCCGTCCGGCGCGAAGACGAGACCCTGCGGGTTCCGGTGCCCGTACGTGAAGATGTGGCTCCGGACGCCGTGGATCACCGGGTTGTCCGACGGGATCGATCCGTCCAGGTTCATCCGCAGGCTCTTGCCCTGGTAGGCGAACCAGTCCTTCTTGTCCACCTGCGCCTGCGTCGGGATCAGCTGGGCGTTGTTCTTCTCGCAGGTATGGGAGAACTGCAGGTGACCCTGGTCGCCGATCGTGTAGTAGAGCTTGCCGTCCGGCCCGATCTTGATCCGCCCGGCCTGGTGGTCGCCGGTGCCCGGCATCCCCGACAGGATCACCTTCGGCGACGTCAGCTTCTGCGCGTCCTTGTCGTAGGTGAAACGGACGATCTTCATCGCCAGTTCCTTCTTCTTGCCCGTCGGGTCGTAGCTGTACGCGGTGTAGACGTACTGGTTGTCCTTGCCCTTCCCCAGGTCGGGATGTAAGGCGAGGCCGAGCATGCCGCCGGCACCGTCGATCGTGAACAGGTCCTTGACGGCCACGAGCGTGATGGTCTGACCGCCGTCGGGATCGATGCGGTCGATCTTCCCGTCCCGCTCAGTCGTCCACAGCCAGTTGTCGGGGCCCATCGTGATCTCGAACGGGTTGGTCAGCCCGCTGATCACGGTCGACTCGGTGAACTTCGACGAGGTGCCCTCGCCGCCGCCGTCGGTCGACGGGCTCGGCGATGGTGACGCGCTCTCGGTCGGTTCGACCGGCGACGAGGCAGCAGAGGACGGCGACGGCGATGCGGCCGCGTCGTCGGAGGGACTGCCCGAACAGGCGGCGATCCCCGCCATGATCACGGCAGCGGCCACGATCCCGATCGCCCTGACACGCTTCACAGTTCCTCCGTTGAATCCCGCGACGACCCACTGCCGCTGCCGTCGGCGGTGGCCGCGGCCGAGCGTAGTGGCGGCGGCGGCCGATGCCCGGCGATTGCCGAATCCGGACGGAGATCGCAACCGGGCCGCAACCTCGGCCGGTCCTCGCCACCCCGGCCGAGGCCAATCAGGGCCGAGCACGCCGACCGACGGCACCAGGTGCCGTCGCTACTGCCCGCCGCCGGGCACCGCTACGGTTGCCGGGTGCTGCTCTCCGACCGCGACATCAAGACCGAGCTCGACCGAGGACGCGTCGTCCTCGACCCGTTCGACGTCGAGATGATCCAGCCGTCCAGCATCGACATGCGGCTCGACAAGTACTTCCGGGTGTTCGAGAACCACCGCTACCCGATCATCGACCCGGCCGAGGACCAGTCCGACCTCACCCACGAGGTGATCGCCGAACACGGCGACCCGTTCATCCTGCACCCGAACGAGTTCGTCCTCGGCTCGACCTACGAGCAGGTCACGCTGCCCGACGACATCGCCGCCCGCGTCGAGGGCAAGTCCTCGCTGGGCCGACTCGGGTTGCTCACCCACGCCACCGCCGGCTTCATCGACCCGGGGTTCTCGGGGCACGTGACCCTGGAGCTCGCCAACGTCGCCACCTTGCCGATCAAGCTCTACCCCGGGATGAAGATCGGCCAGCTCTGCTTCTTCCAGCTCTCGTCACCGGCGGAGCACCCGTACGGGTCGGCGAAGTACGGCTCCCGCTATCAGGGCCAGCGCGGGCCGACGCCGTCGCGTTCGTTCCAGAACTTCCACCGCACCGAGGTCTGAGTCTGAGCCTGGATCACCACCACCGAGCAGTCGTCGAAGGAGACGCCATGCCGTTGTTCGCCGTCGAGTACACCTACACCGAGAACAGCACCGAGGTCCGCGACGAATACCGGCCCCGGCACCGCGCCTGGTTGCGCCACCTCCACGACGCCGGGACGCTGCTGTTGAGCGGGCCGTTCACCGACAACGCCGGCGCACTCCTGATCTTCGCCGCCGCCGACGAGGCGTCGCTGGCCGAGCTCCTGACGGCCGACCCGTTCCACGAGGCGGAGGTCGTCGCCAACGCGCGGATCACGGGCTGGACGCCGGTCATCGGCCCCATCACCGCCGAATAGCCGACCGACGAATAGCTGACCCTCGGGCGGTGGTCGCTACCGTCTCGGCATGAAACCTGGCCAGCCGATCGCCGACTTCACCCTCCCCGACCAGACCGGCACCGACCGCACGCTCAGCGGCTTCCTCGCCCAGGGCCCGGTGGTGCTGTTCTTCTACCCGGCCGCGATGACGTCCGGGTGCACTGCGGAGACGTGCCACTTCCGCGACCTCGCCGGTGAGTTCGCCCAGGTCGACGCCCAGCTCGTGGGGATCAGCGCCGACGACGTGGACAAGCAGCATCAGTTCGCCCAGATCAACAACGTGACGTTCCCGCTGCTCTCCGATCCGGACCGGGTCGTCGCCGGGCAGTTCGGGGTCAAGCGGCGGATCGCGCTGTTGCCGGTCAAGCGTCACACCTTCGTGATCGCGCCGGACTCGACGTTGGTCACCGAGATCGCCAGCGAGATCAACATGACCAGCCACGCGGACAAGGCGCTCGCCGCCCTCCGGGAGCGGGCGAGCGTCGAACGCTGAACCGCCGGCCGGGCAGAAGTCCGCCGAGGACTCGACCCGAACGCTCAGCTCGAGCCGACGGACCCACTTCTGCCCGGCCGGCGATTCACTGCACGTCGCCGATGAGCCGCAACAGCCGGCCCAGCTCGGCCAGATCCGTCTCGCCCAGCGCCTGCACGCCCGCCGGCGCCACGTCCTGCACCTCCGCCACCCGGCCGAGGGTCGCCCGCCCGACCGGCGTGAGCGACACGATCTTCACCCGTCGGCTCTCCGGATGGACGCGGCGCTCCACCAGCCCGCGCCGCTCCAGGTCGTTCACCGCCACGGTCGCGGCCGGCGCGTCGGTCATGCATGCGGCGGCCAGTTCGCTCATCGTCAGTGGCCCGTCGCCCAGCTTGTGGAGCACCCGCACCCGGCTGAACGGCAGCCCGACCTCGCTCATCACCTTCCGGCGCCAATCACCGCGGGTGTCGGCCACCAGTGCTGTCATCGCGGCCCAGACCTCGTCGGCAGCGGTGCTCATCGCGCGTCCACCCTGGCAGCGGTGGCCGGCACGAGCGGGGCGGTCACCGGCTCGTCGAGCAGGTGCCGGACCTTCGCGCTGCTGGCCCTGGCCCACGCGCTGGTCGAGACGATCCCGATCGCGACGATGGCCAGGCCGGCCCCGACGACGATCCACCACAGCACGTGGGTGGCGGTCGCGAACCCGGCACCCAGCGCGGCCGTGGCAGCCGCGCCCGTCACCGTTCCGGCCAGCGCGACCCCGATCGACACCCCGACCTGCCGGCTCGTCGACGCGAACGCCGCTGCCACCCCGGCCTGCGCGAGCGGCATCCCCGCCACGGCCGTCGTCGTGATCGGGGCGTTGATCATCCCGAAGCCCAGCCCGAACAGCACGTAGGAGAACAGCAGCCACCCGTTCGACGTCGACACGCTCAGGAACGTGAGGGTCACGCCGCTCGCGGCCAGCATGCTGCCGGCGATGACGAGCGACGGCCGGGTGCCGAACCGGCCGACCATCCGGCCGGACAGGAGCGAGCAGACCAACGTCGTCAGCGCGAGCGGCAGCATGTACACGCCGGTCTGGAACGCCGACAGGCCGCGGACGTCCTGCAGGTACAGGGCGTTGACGAACAGGAACGCACCGTAGGACGAGAAGCCGAGCACCGCGGTGATGGTCGCCGAGCTGAACGGCACGCTGTGGAAGAAGCGGAGGTCGACGAACGGGTGGTCCGACGTCCGGCAGTGCCGGATCAGCAGGGCCACCGAGACGATCGTCACCGCGAACAACCCGATGATCAGCGGGGAGTCCCACCCGGCCCGAGGAGCCTCGATCAGCCCGTAGATCAACGACACCAGGGCGACGATGACCAGGCCCTGCCCGATCGGGTCGAACCTGCGGGCCGTCGCGGCCCGGGACTCCGGCACGAACAGCGCGGTGAGCAGGATGGCCGCCAGCGCGATCGGGATGTTCACCCAGAACACCGACCGCCAGCCGACGGTCTGGGTGAGGGCCCCGCCGACCAGCGGGCCGAGCGCCATCGACACCCCGACCACCGCCCCCCACACGCCGACCGCCCGAGCCCGTTCGCGGGGCACCGTGAACGTGTTGGTGATGATCGACATCGCCACCGGGTTCAGCATCGACCCGCCGAGGCCCTGGACGACCCGCGCGAACACGAGGAATCCGATGCTCGGGGCCACGCTGCAGAGCAATGATCCGAGGCCGAAGACCACGAGGCCGATCTGGAAGACCCGGCGTCGGCCGAACCTGTCGGCGGTCGCGCCGGAGAGCAGCAGGAAACTGGCGATCGTGAGCGTGTAGGCGTCCACCGTCCACTGCAACCCGGACACCGACGTACCCAGGTCGGTCCGGATCGACGGGAGAGCCACGTTCACGACGGTCGCGTCCATCGACACGATCAGCAGGCTCAGGCAGCAGATGGCGAGCACGAGCCCCTTGGGCGCGCGGGCGGAAAGACTTGTCGGCACACAACCATTGTGCCCGGTGATGCCTCAGCGGTAGCCGCGCGCCTGGAGTTCGTACAGCTCGGCGTAGTGGCCGTCCGCCGCCATGAGTTCGGCGTGCGTCCCGATCTCGGCCACTCGGCCCTGATCGAGCACGACGACCAGGTCGGCCGCCGCCACCGTCGAGAAGCGGTGGGTGACCAGCAACGTCACCGCCCCGCGTCGGCCGGCCTCGCGGGCCGCGCTTGCGTAACGCTCGAACAGGGCATGCTCGGTGGCCGCGTCCAGTGCCGCCGTCGGCTCGTCGAGAACCAGCAGGAGCGGCTCCTCACGCATCATGCCCCGGCCGATCCCGAGTCGCTGCCACTGACCGCCGGACAGCTCCACCCCGTCCGGCCAGGCCGTGCCGAGTTGGGTGGACAGGCCCTCGGGCAACGCACGCAGGACGTCCTCGGCGGCCCCGTCGTGCAGGGCGCGGGTGACCATCGCCTGATCGTCGACGTGTGCGAGCGACCCGACACCGACGGACTCCCGGGCGGTGAACTCGAACTTCGCGTAGTCCTGGAAGGCCCCCGCGCACCGGCTCCGCCACTCGACGAGGTCGAAGGAGGCCAGGTCGGCTCCATCCACCAGGACGCGGCCGTCCGTCGGCTGGTACATACCCGTGAGGAGCTTCACCAGCGTCGACTTGCCGGCGCCGTTCTCCCCGACCAGGGCGACGACCGAGCCGGCCGGCAGGTCGAGGCTCACCCCGTCGAGCGAGGGCTTCTCGGCGTCGACGTAGTGGTACGTCAGGTTGTCGGTGTGGATCCCTGCGCTCAGCCGCGTCGGTGCGTGCGCGGTGCCCGGGTGGGCGGCCCACACCTCGTCGGCGTAACTCTTCAACCACACGAAGCGATTCGTCGTCCGCACGGTCTCGGTCAGCATCCTCGCCGCCCACACGAACTGGTCGGCCACACTCTGCAGGCGTCCGATCAACACGATCGCCAGCACGAGTGCGTCGACCGTGACGGTGCCCTCCAGCGCGTCGTGCACCATCCACGCGAGGACGAACGCGACGGTGGCGTAGAAGATCAGGGACGTGCCGGTCTCGACGGCGGCGTTGCGCCTGACCATCCAGAACCACGGTGCGCGCCACGCCTCCACGGCCGCGCGCAACCGCTGGTGGATCGGGGCCTGGATGCCGAACACCCGCAGTTCCGCGGCACCCTCGGCGGTGGTGCCCAGATCCATCAGGTGCGTCGTCAGCCGGCCCGGCTCGGCGGCCTTCTTCTCCGCCGTCACCTGCCACGGGATCATCCACCGGGTGCTGATCAGGCTCGGCAGCCCGGCCACGGCGACGAGCAACAGTCGCCAGTCGGCGGTCAGGGCGATGCCGATCGTCACGCCGGCGAAGAGGACCATCCGGAGGACGTTGAGCACCATGTTCAGCGCGTTCCCGAGGGAGTTCTGCTGATCGCGCAGGGCCTGGAGCTCGTCGAGGTACTTCGCGGACTCCAGGTGGTCGAGCGTGGGGATGGTGGCGGTGAGGCGGGCGATCTCGCTGTCGAAGGCGAACCCGACCCGCTCCCGCTGGTTGATCCGCGCCGTGTTCCCGGCGAGCAGCAACATGGTGACGAGCCCGACGATGCCGCCGAAGCAGAACACGGCGATCGTCATCTGGCGGCTGTCGTGGGCGATGGCCCCGGCGATGAACCAGGCCATGAAGACCGGTTGCAGCGCTTGCAGACCGGTGCTGAGCGTCTCCATGAAGGCCACGACGGTCTGCCACGGGCTGACCCGGATCGACATGGCCAGCACGAGCCAGATGGCCCGGAACGTCTTCTTCATCGGTCGGTCCCCTCCAGGACGATCGTGCCGGCTTCCTCGTCGACGATGGTGTCGCTGTCGTCGTCCTCGGCGGATCCCTCTGCGTCACCGCCTGCCGTCGCGAATCGCATGGCCTGCAACGTGAACATCTCGGCGTACTGTCCGCCGGCCGCCAGGAGTTCGGCGTGGGTGCCGTCCTCGACGATCGCGCCGAGTCCACCACCGCCCGTCCCGATGACGATGATGCGGTCGGCGTGCCGGACGCTCGAGAGCCGGTGGCTCACGAGCAGGGTCGTGATGCCCTTGGTGACGTCGAGGAATCGGTCGAACAACGCAGCCTCGGCCCGGACGTCCAGCGCCGCGGTCGGTTCGTCGAGCACCAGCACGCCGGCCCCGGCGCTGACGGCTGCGAAGGCACGGGCGAGGGCGACGCGCTGCCACTGGCCGCCGGACAGGTCCGTGCCGCCGGCGTACTCGGGGGACAGGACGGTGTCCCATCCGTCGTCGAGACGGTCGATCAAGCCGCTTCCGCCGGCGTCGGCCAGGGCACCGTCGAGGGTGTCGTCAGCAAGCTGAGTACCGCCCGCGCCGAAGCCGACATTGTCACGCAGGGACAGGTGATACTTGAGGAAGTCCTGGAAGATCACCGCCACCCGGCGGCGGGTCGCCTCGTCGGTGGCCGGGTCGGCGCCGTCGATGCGGATCGTGCCGGTGGTGGGCGGGTACAGCCCGCAGAGGAGCTTGATCAGCGTGGACTTCCCGGCGCCGTTGACTCCGACGACCGCGACCGACTGGCCGGCCGGGATGCTGAGGTCCAGGTTGCGGAACGCCGGTTCGTCGCGGGTGGGATAGGCGAACGACACGTCGTTGAGTTCGATGGCGGCGGCCGTTCCGGCACCCACGGCCACCTCGCGCTGCGGCAGCCGGTCGCTCGCGGGCAGCTCGGGCAGCCCGACATCGGCACGCAGCTTCACGAGTTCGGCCGCGGCGGCGGTGTTGCGGGACAGGTCGGCGAGCGGATCGCCGATCGGACCGAACTGATCGAGCGAGAAGATCGCCTGCACCAGCGTGACGATCGCGCCCAGGGCCACGGCGCCGGTGAGGGCGTCGTGTGCGAGGACGCCGAACCCGGCGATGTTGACGGCGAACACCACCAGCAGCGACCACATCAGCGGGCCGACCGTCTTCTGCCGGTTGCGCCAGACGGCGGTCATCGCCAGTTGGGCGTTCGAGCGGAACCGGCCCAGGAGCCAGTCGCCGAGTCCGAACAGCCGGATCTCCTTGCCTGCTTCGCTACCGGTCATCAGCCCACGGACATAGGTGGCTTCGCGCCGGGACGTGCCGTGCGATTCGATCAGCCCGTCGTAGAGCGTGTTGATCCAGGTGGCGAACACCTTCGTCATCACCAGGTACCCGGCCAGGACCATCAGTCCCACCCACCAGTTCCACGCACACACGACGATGAGCGCGCCGACCGCGCCGAGTCGGACCCTCAGGACCTCCCAGGTCGCGTCGACCCCCTGGACGAAGGTCCATTCGCGCATGCTGGTGTGCAGTCCGGTGACGCGCCCCGACATCACCGAGTCGTCGAAGCCGGCGATGTCGTACGGGTGCGTGCCGACCTCCAGCATCATGTCGAAGGTCAGGACGAGGTAGCGGCGCGAGAGCGCCTGGATCGCCGGCTGGGCGTTCACCCACAGAAGCGGGCCGACCGTCAGGGAGACGAGGAACGCGATCAGCCACGTCCAGGTGGCGTGCGCCGCTGCCGAGCCGGGCCCGTCGTCGACGGCGGTGGGCAGGGCTCCGATGAATCGGCCCGAGGCCACGAGGACGAACGTGTTGGCGGTCGCCGCGCCGGCGGCGAGTGCGGTGCAGGTCAGCACCAGCGCCGGGGAGGCGCGCCAGAGCAGGCGGGCATGGAGCAGATATCGGCGGGTGGTCAACGTGAGGGGCGCTAGGCGGTCCCGCATGACGGTCCTCTCGGGCGGGTGGAGCCGATCGACTGGGTCGTGTGCGGTCAGCGGGGGGAGAGCCGGGTGACGGTGGCGCCGCGGGGTGCGCGGGCGGCGCTCTGCGTGCCCTGGCCGTCCAGGCGAGCGGCCAGTCGGCGCAGCGCTGCCGCGACCCGGCCGCGGGGGTGACGCTCGGCGCGGTGGTCTCGACGATAGATCTTCACCGCCCGGCGGTGGAGCTCGTCGCGGACGCGGGCTTCCTGAACGTGGCTGGCGATGTCGACCGTGTTGAACGTGTTCATGGGAGTGAGCCTTTCGAGAGGGTGGGCCCGGTTTCGGGCACGCTGGGATCGACCGGCGGCGGACGCGCCGGCTTCGGTGCCGTGGTGGTCATGCCGTGGTCGTCATGTCGGGGCGGTCAATGTCGGGGGTAGCCGGGCCGTCAGCGGACGCGGTGGACGCGGATGTCGCCGGAGACCGTGTTCACGCGGAGTTCGAGCTTGTCCTCGCCGTCGGTCGGGCCGTTGTCGTCGGCCTGGTCGGTGTCGATGTCGCCGGAGAGCGAGTGCAGATCGAGCCAGGTGGCCGTGCCGCCGACGACGCCGACGCTGACGTCGCCGGAGGCGGTGGAGACGCCGACCTTGCCTGCGTGGACGAGGGCGAGCGAGATGTCGCCGGAGGCGCTGTTCGCGCTCACGTCGTGGTGCCCTTCCCCCAGGCTGATGTCCCCGGAGGCGCCGCTGATGGAGAGCGACCCGTGGATGGTGCCGAGTTCGACGTCGCCGCTGGCCGTGCTGACCTCGACCTCGTCGTGCGCGGTCCCCAGACGGGTGTCGCCGCTGGCCGTGCTGATGTGCACGATCCCGTGACTCTCGTCCACGCCGATGTCGCCGCTGGCGGTCTCGATGTGGGTGGGTCCGTGGGCCACGTCGAGCCGGACGTCACCGCTGGCGGTGTTCAGCCGGGCATCGCCGTACTCGCCTCGGCAGGTGACGTCGGCCGATGCGCTCTCGACCGTGATGGCGGAGTGGGCCGGGAGGGTGACGCGCACGTCCAGCTCGGGGGTGCGCTTCCAGTCGTGGTGACGCGGGACCTCGATGCGCAGGTGGCCATCCTGGAAGTCGATCAACGTCTCGGCCACGGCCTGCTGGTCGCGCTCCGAGGCTGCTGTCACCTCGACGGTGGTCGTCTCGGTGTCGGTCGCGGTGAGGGCGATCTCGCCGGCCGCGTTGCTGATGTGGGCGCTGATCGCGTCGGGGGTGTCGAAAATGGGCATGGTTGGAGCCTCCGATGTGGTCGGTGTGGATGAAGCGCGTGAGCCGGCGATGCGAGGCGTCGACGAGGCAGGTCAGCGGCGCTTGATGCGGATGTCGCCGGAGACCGTGGTGGCGCGGAGTTCGAGGGTCGGCTCCCCGTCGCCTGGGCCGTTGTCGTCGGCCAGGTCGGTGGTGATGTCGCCGGACAGGGAATTCAGGTCGAGCCACGTCGGTATGCCGGCGGCGACACGGACGCGGATGTCGCCGGAGTTGCTGCCGGCCGTCACGACGCCGGTGTGGACGAGATCGAGGATGATGTCGCCGCTGGCGCTGTTGGCCGTCACCTCGCGCCGGGCCTCGACGACGCGGATCTCGCCCGATGCTCCGCTCAGTCTCAGCGGTCCGTTCACGATGCCGAGTTCCATGTTGCCGCTGGCCGAGGTGATCTCGACCATGTCGTCGCCGTGTGCCGCGCCGAGTCGGACGTTGCCGCTGGCGGCGCCGAGAAAGACGTGTGAGTGCGCCTCCTCCAGCGAGACGTTGCCGCTGGCCGATTCGATCCGTGCCGGGCCGGTGGCGACATCGACGTCGGCATTTCCGCTCGTGGCGTTCACGCGGACCTCGTCGTAGCGGCCGCGGCAGTTGACCTCACCGGAGGACGCCTCGATCTGGAGCGACGAGCCGGTGGGCACCACGAGGTCGACGTCTCCGTCGGCCGAGCGTCCCCAGCCGGCGACGCGCGGGGCCTCGATCCGGAGGATGTTGTTGCGGAAGTCGACCTGGAACTGGCCCCCGGACCGGCCGTCGTCCTCGCCGGAGATCTGGACGGTGCTGGTCGACGTGTCCTGCGCCGTCACGGTGACGTTGCCGGAACGGCTGTTGACGCGGACCGTGATCGGTTCAGGCGTGTCGAATGTGGGCACGGTGTGCCTCCGGGAGTCGTGGTGAGTGGTCGGGGACGGTGTCGAGCAGGGTCAGCGGAACCAGCCGGTGACCTGCGTACCGGGCGTGTGCTTCGTCTCGTGCCGGGCCTGCCGCAGTTCGCGGTTGACCTCGCGCATCGCCTCGTTGACCTCCCGGGAGATCTCGGCACCGAGGTCGCCGAGCCCGAGGTCGAAGTTGAACCCGCGGCCCTTCCGGTTGCGATCGCGGTTGCGGTCCCGGTTGCGGCTTTCGTCGCGGTCGCGACCACGGGTGCGGCCGACTGGCCTCCTGGACTGCCTGGACCAGCCAGGCGTTGACCGAGACACCCGACCGGGCGGCGGCCTCGTCGACCCGGTTCTTCAGTCCGCCGGGCAGGCGCAGGGTGATGCGGGCCGAGCTGTCGTCGAAGTCGATGTCGTCGTCGGCATCTGACTCCGACTCGGCCTCGGGGTCCTCGCCGTTCTCGCCGGCAGTGAGGACCGAGGTGACCTCGGGACCACCCGAGCCGAGCGGGAGTGGGGCGGTCGGGGATACCGGCGGGACCGGAGCGACCGGCGGCGTGGGCGGTGTCGGGACGACCCGAGGCGGCTGGGTGACGACGAACTGCGGGTCGCGGCCGGCGAGTCGGACCTCGACGGCACCGGGCGACAGGTCACGGCTGATCTCCGCGCAGGCCTGCGACAAGGCGCCGAACATCGCCAGCCGCGCGGTCGTGTCGAGGGTGGTGCCGAGGCGCTCGACCACATTGCGGGTCGGCTCGTCGGCCAGGGCAGTGGCGGCCGACAGGTCGCGCCGCATCGCGTCTACGAAGGGGGTGAGTTCCATGACGCCAACCCTGACATCGCCGGTGACGTCATGTCAAGCGATGTGACGTCAAACCTGACGTCAATTCTCGCCACCTGACGTCACGTTGATGTCTGACTGATGTCAGGTGCCCTCGTCGGGACGCCTGACGGGTGGTTCGGAAGGGCGGATCCGGTCCCAGAGCAGCTGGGCGACATCAGCGACATCGACGCCGGCCGCGTCGTCGCCGGCGGCCGCGACCCCATCGCCGAGCATGGTCTTGCAGAAGGGGCAGCCGGTGGCGATCGTGGTCGCTCCGGTCGCCAAGGCCTCACGGGTGCGTTCGGCGTTGACCCGCGTCCCGAGCGACTCCTCCTTCCACATCTGGGCGCCGCCGGCGCCACAACAGAAGGACCGGTCGCCGTGTCGTGGCATCTCGGCGAGCCGCAGGCCGGGGAGGGCACCGAGCAGCTCTCGTGGCGGGCTGTAGACCTGGTTGTGCCGGCCGAGGAAGCACGGGTCGTGGTAGGTGATGGTGCGTTCAACTGACTCAGCTGGCTTCGCAGTGCTGAACTCCGGGATCGGCCGCAGCGCACCATCGCGGACCAGGCGGTTGAGCACCTGGGTGTGGTGCAGCACCTCGAGCTCCAGGCCCAGCTGGCGGTACTCGTTCTTGAGGGTGTTGAAGCAGTGCGCGCACGAGGCGATGACCTTGCTCGCCCCGGCCTCCCGCAGGACCTCGACGTTCGCCTCGGCCAGCATCCGGTAGACGAACTCGTTGCCGGCCCGTCGCGCCGGATCGCCCGAACAGGTCTCGGCCTCGCCGAGCACCGCGAAGCCGACTTCGGCCGCGTGCAGCAGTTCGGCCACCGCCTGCGTCGTGCGCTTCGCCCGGTCGTCGAACGCGCCGGCGCACCCCACCCAGAAGAGGTACTCGACGTCACCCAGGTCGCCGACCGCCGCCGACCCGGAGCCACCGACGATCGGCACCTCGAAGCTCAGCCCACGAGTCCAGTCGAGTCGGCCGGCGGCCGGTGAGTTCCACGGGTTCCCGTTGTTCTCCAGGCCCCGGAAGAGCTGCTGGAACTCAGGCGGGAACTCGGCTTCCACCAGCACCTGGTGGCGTCGCAGGTTGTCGATGTGGTCGACGTGCTCGATGTCGACCGGGCACTCCTGCACGCACGCACCGCAGTTCGTGCACGACCACAGGACGTCCGGATCGATCACCCCGTCCACGTCGGAGCCTCCGACGAGCGGCCGGTCGGGACTGGGGGAGATCGTCGCGTGCCCGTCTGCGTCGGTGCGCACGAGCGAGGGGCCTGCGGCGTGGGCGTGCTCCCGCAACCCCATGACGAGCAGCTTGGGCGAGAGCGGCTTGCCGGTGGCCCACGCGGGACACACGTCCTGGCAGCGCCCGCATTCGGTACAGGTGGTGAAGTCGAGGAGGGCCTTCCAGCTGAAGTCCGCCAGCTTCCCGACGCCGAACAGGTCGTTGTCGCCCGGATCGGTGAAGTCGACCTCGGCGCCGGCGGAGTAGACCGGCGGAAGGGCACCGAGCGCCGGCCTGCCGTCCGCTTCCCGCCGGAACCAGATGTTGGGAAACGCCGTGAACCGATGCCAGGCCACGCCCATCGTCGTGTCGGCCGCGATGACCATGAACCAGGCCATGGACACCACGATCTTCACGGCCGCGACCACGAGGATCGCGTTCCCCAGCGCGGTCGGCGAGGAGTCCGTGAACGCACGGCCCAGCCAGCTGGTCAGGGCGAAGTGCGCACCGGTGGGCTGGTCGCCGGAGGCGGTGGCAAGCGCATACTCGAGGGCGCGGAGCGTGAGGATGCAGACCGCGATCGCGGCCACGGTCGCCTCGACGTAGTAGCCCTGCCACATCCGCGAGCCGTAGAACCGGCTCGATCGTCCACGTCGGCGACCGGCGGGACGACCGTGGAGTCGCACCGCGACCAGGACGCCGATGCCGAGCAGAGTCGCCCAGGCGATGAGCTCGGTGAGGAACTCGAAGACGACCCAGTGACCGATCAGCGGCAGTGCGAAGTCCGGCCCGGTGAGTGCCTGTCCGTACGCCGTGACCAGTGTGAAGAAGAGGAAGCCGAATCCGACGAAGACGCTGAAGTGCGCCGCACCGACGATCGGCTTGCGTGCCAGTCTGGTGTGACCGAGCGTCTCGCGGAGCATGCCGGACCACCGCTGCCAGGGTGCGTCCCGGCGGCCGACGACCGGCTGACCGACGCCGAGCACCAGCACCATCGCCGCTGCCGCGCGAACCACCAGCACGAGCGCCACGACCGTGACGGCGACGCAGACGATCACCACCGTGATGGCGAGCGCGGTCGTCGGCACAGCTCCACACCTCCGGCGGGGTGGGCCGGGCGGCCCCTCGTCCGCGATCGTAACGACGGCTGTCGGCGCACAGAGCCGGTCTGTGTATCAAACGTCTCACTGGATGCTCCTCTCGGTGCGCGGAGGGTCGTCGGGCACCTACGCTCATCGGTCGACGGTCGATGCGACTGCGGAACGGGGACGAGCTCGCCCGCGGGGGGCGGCCGACCCGGTCGAGGAGGATCCGTGCGAATCTGGACGAAGGCGCCGCTTGCGGCCGCCACCACTCTTGCCCTGACGTTGGCCGTGGCGGGCTCCGTCGGGATCGCTCCGGTCGGGGCCACGCCAGTCGTCGCTGCCGCACCGTCTGCGACAGGAAGCGGCGCGGGCACGGCCACCAGCACGGGGACCGATGGCCGGGTCGACCTCATCCAGTCGACGTCCTCGGCCGGCGTCGCCGCGCCGCGATCGCTCGCGAGGTCCGTCCAGTCGCCCGCCGCCGTCGCCACCGCCCATGTCGGCACCTACGCTCGCGCGCTGGACGTGGACCCGGCCACTCTGAACTACGAGCAGACCGCGGCCACCGCGGCCGGAGATTCCGTCCGCTTCGGGCAGAGCGTTGCGGACGTCCCCGTGCTGGGTAGCGGCGTGACCGTCTCGCAGACCACCGACGGGGCCATGCAGTCCATCAACTCGCGGACCACGCCGCTCGCGGCGTCGGCGTTTCCGTCGCTGTCGGCCTCCAGTTTGCGCGACTACCGGACGCTCGCCGCGACGGCGGTCGCGTTGCGCGAGCACCGGCGTGATGCCGGTGCGCTGACGGTCGGCGGTCCGGCCAGGTACTGGTACGACCCGGCTGTCCTCGGCGCGCCGGGCGCGGCCCACGCGCTCACCGCCGTCGTCTCCTATCGGGTGACGGGTCCCGGGCTCGCGTACCAAGTGCTCGTGAACGTCCGGACCGGCGCAGTGACCCTCGCGTGGTCGACCCAGGAACGGGCGCTGAACCGCGTGGTGTGCGACCTCAAGAACAAGGCCGTCGACACGCTCGATCCGGCGACATACCGATGTAACGGGAAGTCCGCGACCTACGCGCGGTCCGAAGGTCAGCCGGCTTCGAGCGTCTCCGACGTCAATAAGGTGTACGCGTACTTCGGCGCCACTGCAGCCGCCTACAAGGCCAACAGCAACGTCGATCTCACGTCGTTGATCGGGACCAACTATCAAAGCGACGGCAAGAGCAAGGCGATCCGCGGCACCGTGCGAGTGTGCAACATCGACTTCGAAGGCGGCGTCAAGGAGTGTCCCGTACCGGAACGCCTTCTGGGACGGTCGCCAGATGGCGTTCGGAACGGCGTCGTGACCGACGACATCACCGCTCACGAACTCACCCACGGCGTCACCCAGCAGACGTCCGGCCTGCAGTACCTCTGGCAGTCCGGCGCGATCAACGAGTCGATGTCCGACGTCTTCGGTGAGTTCGTCGACGTCACGGACGGAAGCTCAGACGACTCCACCGCCAACGCATGGCTCATCGGTGAAGGCTCGTCGACTCGGCGTCATCCGAAGCCTCAAGCGTCCGAGCCGACTACGACCAGCCCGGCCAGGATGTCGTCCGGACGCTGGGATCCCGATGAGGGCTTCTTCGACAACGGCGGCGTCCACACGAATTCCGGCGTGGGCAACAAGGCCGCGTACCTGATCACACACGGCGGTAGCTTCTACGGCATCGCCGTCAGGGGTCTCGGCGTCACCAAGACCTGGAAGATCTACTGGAGTACCGCAGAACATGCTCCCGTCGGGAGCCGACTACCAGGATCTCGCCGTCACCCTGTCAGCAGCGTGCACGAACCTCGTCGGCAAGTCCGGAACCGGAATCTCGACCACCGACTGCTCGCAGGTGTCGAAAGCCATCAAGGCGACGCAGATGACGCAGAATCCGACGCGGGGCGCGCCAACGTCGACGCTCGTGTGCCCGCCGGTGGCCCGACGCGAACGCTCCTCCACCATGAGGGCTTCGAGAAGGGCTCGCGTGGATCGCCTATCCTGGCGGTTCGATGAGCAAGGCGACAGAACACGCACCTGGTTCCAGTCCCAGACGCCCGCGGATGAAGGAGAGCACCCTTGCTGCGGCCGCAGAGGGCGCGGATCGTACATGTATCTGCCGCGCGACGGATGGACGGTCGTACGGGTACGCTCACCCAGCCCGGCACCTGGTCGATCCCGAAGTCGACCAAGGGGTCGGTGTACCTGCGATTCGAACACCAGTTCTTCCTCAGCGCCGAGGACGATCGCCGGCGCCGAACTGCAGTACTCGATCGACAACGGCAGGCATTGGCTCAGTGCGACCGACCGGCTTCCCGACCAAGCACGGTCAGAACTCGAAGCCGACCATGTTCGAGCGGCCACGCGGGTTCACCGGTATCAGCAACGGCTTCGGCTCGAGCCGCTACAACATGACCGTCGCTGAAGGGTAAAGTCCGTCAAGCTGCGCTTCCACGTGCCGCAGCCCCGGTGGCGCGCGATCTGGTGGGTGGACAACCTGCAGCTCAACACCTGTCGCTGACCCGCGTGCGCGGCTCGTCGTGCCCGGGTCGACGCTCGGTCAGGCCGAGCGCTCGGCGATGTGACGCCTCCCAACGCGCGAGCATGCCGTCCATCTCCCGGCTGACGAACGTGAGGAACTCGTTCGACAGCTGGAGCCGGCTGCCGGCGTGCGTGTGGGCCCCGCCGGCGGCGTCGATCCCCTCGGCCAGGGCGTCCTGGATCGGCGCGTAGGTCTGGTCCTTGCGCACGATCGCACCGTGCCAGGCGTCCTCCATGACGACGAAGACGTCTCGACGCGACCCGCGCTCGCGTTCCCGACGGAGCAGGCCCATGTTGCCCAGGTAGCGAACCGCCCCGGAGACCGCGGCCGGGCTGACCTGTAGCCGCTCGGCGATCTCGGCCGCCGTCATCCGCCCGTCCTCGTCGATGAGGAGCGCGCCGAACACGCGGGACGGGAGCCGTGCCATCCCGGCGTCGGCGAGGGCCGAGCCGAAGCGTTCGACGAAGTCGTCGCGGGTGCGGCGAGGGGGCCGGGAAGGTGACATGAGAGACACTTTACAACATTCACCACTTGCTGAATGTTGTGTAGTGTGCGAGACATGAGTGATGTCATCTCGGTGTCTGGGCTGCGCAAGTCGTTCGGATCGGCGGTCGCCCTCGACGGCCTCGACCTCACCGTCGGGCAGGGCGAGGTGCACGGCTTCCTCGGCCCCAACGGCGCGGGCAAGTCGACCACGATCCGCGTCCTTCTCGGGCTGCTGCGGGCCGACTCCGGCGACGTCCGGCTCCTCGGTGGCGACCCCTGGGCGCGATGCCGCGTCGCTGCACCGGCAACTGGCCTACGTCCCCGGCGACGTCGCGCTCTGGCCCAACCTGACCGGCGGCGAGGTGATCGACCTGCTCGGTCGGCTCCGCGGTGGGCTGGACGAGACGAAACGGTCACGGCTCCTCGAGCGATTCGATCTCGACCCCACCAAGAAGGCCCGTGCCTACTCGAAGGGCAACCGGCAGAAGGTGGCGCTCGTCGCCGCGCTCGCGAGCGACGTCGCGCTGCTGGTCCTGGACGAGCCGACGGCAGGTCTCGACCCGCTGATGGAAGCCGTGTTCCGGGACGCGATCGTGGAGGTGCGCGACGAGGGCAGGACCGTCCTGTTGTCGAGCCACATCCTGGCCGAGGTCGAGGCTCTGTGCCGGCGGGTGACGATCATCCGCAACGGCCGCACCGTCGAATCGGGTGCGCTGACCGACCTGCGGCAGCTGTCCCACACCAACGTGCTGGCCACGCTCGACAGTGCCCCAGGGGTGGTTCAGGAGTTGCAGGCCGTCGACGGTGTCCACGACGTCGGGCTCGACGGAACCACGGTGCGATTCGCCGTCGAGTCAGGTTCGATCGGAGCGGCACTGGAACTGCTCGGCCGCCACGGCATCCGCACGCTGAGCAGTGCACCACCGTCGCTGGAGGAGTTGTTCGTGGGGCTCTACCGCTCTCAGGAGCAAGCGGCGGCGGTGTCGTCATGACCGCGGTGGGCACCCGGGCCGCCACCGTCGAGACCGTGGTGGAGCCGCTCAGCCGGTACGCCGGCCTCCGGGTGATGACGCGGCTGGCCCTGCGCCGTGATCGCATCCTCGTCCCGGTGTGGGCTCTCGCCACGGCGGCGATGATGAGCGCGTCGGTAGCCGCGACGACCGACCTCTATCCGGACGCGCGTGCCGTTCGTGACGCGGCCGTGGCGACGAATGCCCAGACACCGTTGGTGTTTCTGTACGGTCGGATCCACGACGAGAGCAGCCTCGGCGCCCTCGGCACGTGGAAGCTGCTCGGCCTCGGGGGTGTGGCCGTCGCCCTGCTGGCGATGGTCGTCGTCCGCCGGCACACTCGCACCGACGAGGAGGCGGGTCGCCTCGAGCTTCTCAGCGCCGGCGTCCTCGGGTCGCGGGCGGCGTTGGCGGCGGCCCTGATCAGCCGGATCGGCCGCCGTACTCCTCACCTCGCTGCTCACCGTGCTGGCGACCGGAGCGGGGGGTCTGCCGTGGGCCGGGTCGCTGGCCTTCGGCGCCGCGTGGGCGGGGCTCGGTCTCGTCTTCGCCGCCGTCACGGGCCTGATCGCCCAACTCACGCAGAGCGCCCGTGCCTGCGCCGGGATCGTCGGCACGATCCTCGCGGCGACGTACGTCCTGCGCGGCGTCGCCGACACCGCCGACGGCGGGCTGACCGCGGCCCTCACGTGGCTCTCGCCGGTGGGCTGGACCATGCAGGTCCGCCCGTATGCCGGTGACCGGTGGTGGGTGCTCGTGCTTCCGCTCGTGGCGGCGGGTGTGCTCGCCGGTGTCGCGTTCGTCCTCCAGGATCGGCGCGACCTCGGCGAGGGACTCATCCCCACCCGGCCGGGACCCGGGACGGCAGGCGACCTTCTGTCGACGTCGACCGGCCTGGCCTGGCGCCTGCAGCGGGGCCTACTCCTGGGGTGGAGCGTGGCCATGCTCGGGTTCGGGCTGCTGATCGGGAGCGTGGCTGCCGACGTCGGCAGCATGCTCGGCTCGGAGAGCACGAAGAACATGCTCGCCGACCTCGGTGGTCGCGGGACGCTGTCGGAGATCTTCCTCGGGGCGGAGTTCGCGGTGATCGCCGCGATCGTGGCCGGGTACGCGGTCGCGGCGGTGCTGCGGCTGTCGTCGGAGGAGGCGGCCGGGCATGCCGAACTCGTGCTCGCCACCGGGGTGAGCCGGGCCCGCTGGTACGCCGGGCACGTACTGATCGCGCTGCTCGGGTCGGCCTGGCTGATGCTGTTCCTCGGACTCGCGACCGGGGTCGGGCTCGGGGTGAAGGCGGGCGGCACGGCGTCTGCCATCGGGCACGAGTTGCAGGCGGCCGCGGTTCAGATCCCGGCGGTGTGGGTGGTCGCCGGTGCCGCTGCGGCTCTCGTCGGCCTGGCTCGCCGATTCGCCGCCGGCGGGTGGGTGGTGCTCGCCGTGTGTGCGGTCGTCGGGTTGTTCGGGACCCTGCTCGGGCTCCCGTCCTGGGCACTGAAGGTCTCGCCGTTCACCCACGTGGTTCACCTGCCCGCGGAGACGTTCCGGGCGATGCCGACGGTCGTGATGACCGTGCTCGCACTGGTGCTCGCCTGGCTCGGCGCCGTCCTGCTCCGCCGTCGCGACCTCGGGTAACGCCTCGAATTCGTGACGCACGTCACCTATTGCGTCGTGGAATACGACTGCGCTCATGAAAGTTGAGCCGGTAACGCGCAAGTTTGTTGACCTGGCGAGCTAGCGTGGCGCAGAGTCGGCAAGGTCGTCCGGTCAGCACTGTCAGCACGCTCAACACAGCCAGCCAGCCGGGCGGCAGCAGACGCGCACGTCAGCATCCACAGGTTTGGCAATCAGCTATCACCCTGGCCGGGCTGCCCGGCCACGTCACACGGAGGACTTCCACATGGCACGTGCAGTCGGTATCGACCTCGGCACCACCAACTCGGTCGTCGCGGTACTCGAAGGCGGTGAGCCCACGGTCATCGCCAACGCCGAGGGCGCCCGCACCACCCCGTCGGTCGTCGCGTTCGCGAAGAACGGCGAGGTCCTCGTCGGTGAGGTCGCCAAGCGTCAGGCGGTCACCAACGTCGACCGCACCATCCGTTCGGTCAAGCGTCACGTGGGCACGGACTGGAGCGTGAAGATCGACGACAAGTCGTTCAACTCGCAGCAGATCTCGGCGTTCGTCCTGCAGAAGCTCAAGCGCGACGCCGAGGCGTACCTCGGTGAGGACGTGACCGAAGCCGTCATCACCGTCCCCGCGTACTTCAACGACGCCCAGCGCCAGGCCACCAAGGAGGCCGGCGAGATCGCAGGTCTCAAGGTCTCCCGCATCATCAACGAGCCCACCGCGGCCGCTCTGGCCTACGGGCTGGAGAAGGAAGCCGACCAGACCATCCTCGTCTTCGACCTCGGCGGCGGCACCTTCGACGTCTCGCTGCTCGACATCGGCGACGGCGTGTTCGAGGTCAAGGCCACGAGCGGCGACAACGTCCTCGGCGGCGACGACTGGGACCAGCGGATCGTCGACCACTTCGTCAAGAAGTTCCGGGCGAGCAACGGCATCGACCTCGCCAAGGACAAGATGGCCATGCAGCGCCTGCGTGAGGCTGCGGAGAAGGCGAAGATCGAACTGTCGAGTTCGCAGTCCAGCTCGATCAACCTGCCCTACATCTCGATCGGTTCGGACGGCAACCCGCTGTTCCTCGACGAGACCCTGACCCGCGCGGAGTTCCAGCGCCTGACGTCGGACCTGCTCGAGCGCACCCGCCGCCCCTTCGAGTCCGTCATCAAGGACGCCGGCATCACCGTCGACAAGATCGACCACGTCGTCCTCGTGGGTGGCTCCACCCGCATGCCGGCCGTCGTCGACCTGGTCAAGCAGCTGACCGGTGGCAAGGAGCCCCACAAGGGCGTCAACCCGGACGAGGTCGTCGCCGTCGGCGCCAGCCTGCAGGCCGGTGTGCTCCGCGGTGAGGTCAAGGACGTGCTGCTGCTCGACGTCACTCCGCTGGCTCTCGGCATCGAGACCAAGGGCGGCGTGATGACGAAGATCATCGAGCGCAACACCACGATCCCGACCAAGCGCTCGGAGATCTTCACCACGGCCGAGGACAACCAACCGTCCGTGCTCATCCAGGTGTATCAGGGTGAGCGGGAGATGGCCCGGTCGAACAAGAGCCTCGGGAACTTCGAGCTCACCGGCCTGCCGCCGGCACCTCGCAACGTCCCGCAGATCGAGGTCAGCTTCGACATCGACGCCAACGGCATCGTGCACGTGTCCGCGAAGGACACCGCCACGGGCCGGGAGCAGCGGATGACGGTGACCGGCGGCTCGGCCCTCGGCAAGGACGACATCGACCGGATGGTTCGCGACGCCGAGCAGTACGCGGAAGAGGACCGGATCACCCGGGAGAACGCCGAGACCCGCAACTCCGCGGACTCGCTGGCCTACCAGACCGAGAAGTTCATCGCCGACGACGGCGACAAGATCCCGGACGACATCAAGACCGAGGTCCAGGAGAAGCTCGCCGAGCTGAAGACCGCTCTCGAGGGCAACGACATCGAGGCCGTCAAGACAGCGCAGTCCGCGCTGTCGGAGTCGAGCCAGAAGATGGGCGCGGCCATGTACGCGGCCAACGCCCAGGCGAACCCCGGTGAGGGCGACCAGGGCGCCCCGGGCGCCGACGGTCAGCCGGCCGGTGACGCACCGGGTGAGGACGACGTGGTGGACGCCGAGATCGTCGACGAGGAGCCCACCGAGGGCGCTGAGGAGAAGAAGTGACCCAGCCGTTCGGAGGTGGCACGCACGATCCCGGGCGCGACATCGATCCCGACGGCGAGGCACCGGTGATCCGGGACCGGCGTCGTATCGACCCGGAGACCGGCAAGCTGCGCCCGCAGCCGGCGGCACCCGCCCCGGGGACGCCGGCGGCACCGGGTGCGCCCGCCGCGGGTGCGCCTGCCGAGGGAGCAGCCGGTGAGCCCGACGAGTTCACCGCTGACGGACTGGCCTCGGAGGAGATCGACCGGCTGCAGAAGCTGGCGGACGAGCGGACGCTCGACCTCCAGCGACTGCAGGCTGAGTACGTCAACTACCGGCGCCGGGTCGACCGTGACCGCGCCGTCGCGAGCGAACTCGCGACGGCCAAGGCCGTCACCGAACTGCTGCCGGTGCTCGACGATGTGTCGCGCGCCGAGCAGCACGGTGAGCTGACCGGGGGCTTCAAGGCAGTCGCGGACTCGCTGGTCCGGTCGCTCGACCGGATGGGTGTGACGCGGTTCGGCGAGGTCGGCGATCCGTTCGACCCGTCGATCCACGAGGCGCTCATGCACCAGGTCTCCGACGACGTCGACGGACCGACCGCGACCGCGATCCTCCAGCCGGGTTACCGGCTGGGCGACCGCATCCTGCGGCCGGCCCGGGTAGCGGTGAGCGAGCCGAGCCACGGCGGGGCGCCCAAGGCGGCTCCCGACGACAGCCCGGACGATTCTCCGGAGAGGCCCGAGACCGACTGAGCCCGAGACCGACCGAGCCCGCACGGGCTCGCCCGCTGCGGCGATGCTCGTGCGGGTGTCGGGCACGATGAGAACGACCGTGAACCAGTGATGACGAGCGAGGAGCCCGGGTGAGCACGAAGGAATGGCTGGAGAAGGACTTCTACGCCACCCTCGGTGTGTCGAAGGACGCGTCGGTGGAGGACATCAAGAAGTCCTACCGCAAGCTCGCCCGGGCTCATCACCCCGACTCGCATCCCGGCGACGCGTCCGCGGAGGCGAAGTTCAAGGAGATCTCCGAGGCGTACTCGGTGCTGTCGGTCCCCGACAAGCGCAAGGAGTACGACGAGGCGCGGTCGTTGTTCGGCCGCGGCCCGTTCCGTCCGCGCAACGGCACCAGTCCCGGTGGGTTCGGCGGCGGCAACCTCGGCGACCTGTTCGGCGGCGGGGCCAGCAACCTCGGCGACATCTTCGGAGGCCTGTTCGGGCAGGGCAGCGGTGGCGGCACCACCCGTACGCGCACGTCGACCACCCAACGCCGCGGGGCCGACATCGAGACCGACGTGACTCTCGAGTTCGGCGAAGCGGTGTCGGGCACCACCATCCCCCTGACCCTCACGTCCGAGACGGCCTGCCCGACCTGTGCCGGCACCGGCGCGAAGAAGGGCACCGTCCCGCGGCTCTGCCCGATCTGCGAGGGCACCGGGATGGAACCGTCCGGCCGGGCCGGCGGCTTCGCGATCACCGAACCCTGCAAGGAATGCCTGGGGCGCGGTCTCGTCGTCGACGACCCGTGCCCGACCTGCGGTGGCTCCGGCCGCGGCCGGTCGTCGAAGACCCTGCAAGCACGCATCCCCGCCGGTGTCGACGACGGGCAGCGGATCCGCCTGCGCGGCAAGGGCGCGTCCGGTGAGAACGGCGGACCGGCCGGCGATCTCTACGTGCGGGTCCATGTCGGGACGCACCGCGTGTTCGGCAAGAAGGGCGCGAACATCACCGTCGAGGTGCCGATCACGTTCAGCGAGGCGGCTCTGGGCGCCGAGGTGATGGTGCCGACCTTGACCGGACGTCCGGTCGGGGTGAAAGTGCCCCCGGGTACACCCAACGGCCGCGTCATGCGCGTCCGTGGCAAGGGCGCACGGCGGGCCGACGGGACGTCGGGCGACATGCTCGTCACCATCAAGGTGCTCGTGCCCGACAACCTCGACGACTCGGCCAAGGAAGCACTGACGAAGTACGCGGAGGCGACAGCCGGCGACGACGTTCGCGCGAAGCTCTTGCGCGACGCTCTGAGCAGCGGCTGAGTCAGGCCCGTCCGGCACGAGCGGGACGGCCAGGTGACCAGCGGTGGGGAGGACGACAGCGATGACCGAGCCGCATGACGGATCGGCGGGCGACCCGGCCGGTCGACCGCCGCCCGGTGACCACCCGGCCGATCGGCCCGTCTACGTCATCAGCGTCGCGGCCGAACTCGCCGGCATGCATCCCCAGACCCTGCGCCAGTACGACCGGGTCGGGCTCGTCTCGCCGCGCCGGACGTCGGGTCGGGGCCGGCGCTACTCCGCTCGCGACATCGCCACGTTGCGCGCGATCCAGCGGATGTCGCGCGACGAGGGCATCAGCCTGACCGGGATCCGCCGGGTCCTCGAACTCGAGGCCGAACTCGCCGCGGTACGGCTCCAGCTGGAACTCCTCCAGCGGCAGACCGGGGTGGCAGCGCCCGATGCGGCCACCGCCCGACGTGTGTTCCTGGCGTCCCAGGCCGGCGACGTCGTCGACATGCGCGCACGGCGCACCCGGTCGGCCTGGTTCGGGCGGCCCCGGCAGCTCGAGTCCGGCCCGGACGACAAGCCGGCTGATTGATCTGTCCCTCCGACCGACAACCGCCAAAGTTGAGCGGAATGCACTCAACTCTGGCGGCGTTGACCGGAGAGAACTCGAATCGCGCACGTCTCGTGCACACCGCACCTCATGGAGAACCACATGGCTGGACGCAACCTGACCACGAAGGCCAACGAGGCCATTGCCCTGGCGCTGCGACTCGCGGCGACCAAGGAGAACCCGAACCTCGAACCGGTCCACATCCTCACCGCGCTGCTCGTCGACGACACGACCGTCATCGGCCCACTTCTCGAAGCGCTCGGGACGAGCAAGCACGACGTCGGCGTGGCCGTCGACGCCCGGATCGCCCAGTTGCCGTCGGCGTCCGGCTCGACGGTCAGCCAGCCGACGGCCAGTCGAGCCACCAGCCAGGTCCTCGCCGCCGCCGAGGACGCGGCCGCGAACCTGGGTGACGAGTACGTCAGCACCGAGCACCTGCTGCTGGCACTGACCACGGTCCAATCGCCGGCGCGGGATGCGCTGGCCGGACTCGGCGTGACGGCCGAGACGATCCGGGCCGCCCTCGACAACGTGCGCGGTGGCCAGAAGGTCACGAGCGCCGACCCCGAGAACACCCTGCAGGCGCTGGCGAAGTACAGCGTGGACCTCACCGCGTCGGCGCGCGAGGGCAAGCTCGACCCCGTGATCGGGCGGGACACCGAGATCCGTCGCGTCGTCCAGGTGCTGTCGCGCCGGACCAAGAACAACCCGGTGCTCATCGGCGAGCCCGGCGTGGGCAAGACCGCCGTCGTCGAGGGCCTCGCCCAGCGCATCGTCGCGGGCGACGTCCCCGAGTCGCTGAAGGGCCGCCGGCTGGTCGTCGCTCGACCTCGGCGCGATGGTCGCCGGCGCGAAGTACCGCGGCGAGTTCGAGGAGCGGTTGAAGGCGGTCCTCGAGGAGATCAAGGCCAGCGGTGGCCAGATCATCACCTTCATCGACGAGCTGCACACCGTCGTCGGAGCAGGTGCCTCCGGTGAGGGTGCGATGGACGCGGGCAACATGCTCAAGCCGATGCTGGCCCGCGGCGAGCTGCGGATGATCGGCGCGACCACGCTCGACGAGTACCGCCAGCGGATCGAGTCCGACCCGGCACTCGAGCGGCGGTTCCAGCAGATCCTCGTGGCCGAGCCGTCCGTCGAGGACTCCATCGCCATCCTGCGTGGGTTGAAGGAACGCTACGAGGCGCACCACAAGGTCGCCATCGCCGACAGCGCCCTGGTCGCTGCGGCGACGTTGTCCAACCGCTACATCACCGGCCGCAAGCTGCCCGACAAGGCGATCGACCTCATCGACGAGTCCGCGTCCCGGCTGCGCATGGAGATCGACTCCAGCCCGGTCGAGGTGGACGAACTCCGTCGTGCCGTCGACCGGCTCAAGATGGAGGAGCTGGCGCTGGCCAAGGAGGAGGACGCCGGGAGCGTCGACCGGCTGGGGCGGCTGCGCATCGAGCTGTCGGACAAGCAGGAACAGCTGGCCGGGCTCGAAGCCCGCTGGGAGAACGAGAAGCGGTCGCTGAACCGGGTGGGTGAGCTCAAGGAGCAGCTCGACGATCTGCGCAGCCAGGCCGAACGGGCCCAGCGCGAGGGCGACCTGGCGGTGGCCAGCGAGCTGCTCTACGGCCGGATTCCCGCGCTGGAGAAGGAGATCGAGGAGTCGGCCGACGCCGACGCCGACACGGCGAAGCAGCGCTCGCAGGACGCGATGGTGCACGACGAGGTGGGTCCGGACGAGATCGCCGAGGTCGTGTCGGCCTGGACTGGCATCCCGCTCGGTCGGCTGATGGAGGGCGAGACCGGCAAGCTGCTCCGCATGGAGGACGAGCTCGGTCGCCGGCTCATCGGCCAGCGCGACGCCGTGGTGGCGGTCTCGGATGCCGTTCGCCGGGCCCGGGCCGGCATCTCCGACCCCGACCGGCCGACCGGATCGTTCCTGTTCCTCGGGCCCACCGGCGTCGGCAAGACGGAGCTGGCCAAGGCGCTCGCCGACTTCCTGTTCGACGACGAGCGGGCCATGATCCGCATCGACATGAGCGAGTACTCCGAGAAGCACTCGGTGGCGCGGCTCGTCGGTGCGCCGCCCGGGTACGTCGGGTACGACGAGGGCGGCCAGCTCACCGAGGCCGTGCGGCGTCGGCCGTACGCGGTGGTCCTGCTGGACGAGGTGGAGAAGGCGCACCCCGAGGTCTTCGACATCCTGCTGCAGGTCCTCGACGACGGCCGGCTGACCGACGGTCAGGGCCGGACGGTGGACTTCCGCAACGTCATCCTCATCCTGACCTCCAACCTGGGTTCGGCGTTCCTGGCCGACCAGACCATGGCGCCGCAGGCTCGGAAGGACGCGGTGATGAACGTCGTCCGCAGCGTCGTTCAAGCCGGAGTTCCTCAACCGGCTCGACGACATCGTGCTGTTCGACTCGCTGTCGACGGCCGACCTGACCCGGATCGTCGACCTGCAGGTCGAGGCCCTGGCCCGGCGGCTGCGCGACCGGCGCATCGAGCTGACGGTGACGGACGGCGCGAAGGAATGGCTCGCGATGACCGGGTACGACCCGGCCTACGGTGCCCGACCGTTGCGCCGGCTCGTGCAGTCCTCGATCGGCGACCAGCTCGCGCGTGAGCTGCTGGCCGGTGAGGTGCGCGACGGCGACACCGTCGTGGTGGACGTCGACGACAACGCCGACCGGTTGTCGGTCGGCGTCGCCGTCACGGCCTCGACCGGCTGATCAGTCGAGCAGGGCGAAGCTGACGACCACCGGCGCGACCCCGGCCGGTGGGAGTTCGACGGCCACGCCGCCGTCGGCTGCCTCCGCCGCGAGCGGTCCGGTGCCGAGCAGTTCGGCCTTCGTCAGGTCGAGCCGGTTGACGTCGCCCACCGGCAGGGTGGCGGAGCCGGCGGCGTCGACGATCGCGTAGGCCGTGCCGCCCTTGGACGTCCAGCGGACCCACGGCTCGTCGCTGGGCCCGGCGACCGCCGGGTCCAGCGGCCGGGTGCCGTGGATGGCCTCGCTGTTCACGGCCATCCAGTCGGCCAGACCGTCGAGTGCCCGCCGTTGCACGTCCGGGATCTGCCCGTCGGCCGTCGGGCCCACGTCGAGCAACAGGTTGCCGCCGCGGGACACGACGTCGGACAGGTGCCGGACGACGCCGCGGCCGTCGAGGGAGTTGCTCTCGTCCTCGATCTGGTTGTAGCCGAACGAGAGCCCGATGCCGCGACAGTTCTCCCAGGCGGCCGCGCTCTCGTTCTCCAGACCGGCCTGGTACTCACTGGTCCGGTAGTCGGAGTGGGTGTCTCCCCAGCGGTCGTTGACGACGCCGTCGGGAACGGCGTCGTAGTAGTGCTTGAACAGCTCGAAGAGCCCCAGCGAGGAGTTGTGCTTGCCGGCGTCGGGCCATTCGATGTCGTTCCACAGCACGTCAGGCGAGTACCTCTCGATGAGGTCCTGGACGTGGAGGTAGGCGTAGGCCGCATAGGCGGCGTCCTTGGGCCGGCTCGCATCGCCGACGGCGTCGCCGCTGTCGAGGGGCGGGAAGTCGCTGACGTGCCAGTCGAGACCGCCCGAGTAGTAGACGCCGAAGCGGAGGCCGGCGGTCGCGGACGGCGTCGGCCAGGTCACCCACGAGGTCGCGGTGCGGACCACGGGCCACGGTGTTGCGGGAGCCGGTGCCGGGTGCGTCCCAGAGGGTGACGCCGTCGTGGTGCTTGGTCGTCGGGACGACGTAGCGGGCGCCGGCCCGGGCGAACAGGCTCGCCCACTCCGCGGGGTCCCAGCGATCCGTGGTCCAGGCGTCGAGGAAGTCGTCGTACGGCGCGCCGCCGTAGACCTTCTCGTGATGCTCGTGGGCCGGGCTGTCGGGGAAGCGGATCGTGTTGAAGTACCACTCGGCGTAGGGGTTGTGGCGGAACCAGGTGCCCCAGTCGACAGCGCCGAGCTCGCCCGTCGGCTCGGCCCAGGCGGGTACGGAGTACGGACCCCAGTGGATGAAGATGCCGAGCTTCGCGTCGGTGAACCACTCGGGAACCGGGCGCGCGAGGGCGGACCAGTCGGGTGCAGCCGGGTCGACGACGGGGTCGGCGGAGCTCTCGGAAGGCGTCGTCATGGTGGGTGCTCCTCGATGAGTAGGTGGCGCGATCTTCTCGCGAGTCCGGCGTGTCGCGGTGGCCCGGTTCCTGATCCGGCCGATGTCGCCTCGTCAGCGTGTGGTTCGCGGCGCGAGGTGGGACAGGACGCGCGCCCACATCGGGACGATCAGGTGCTGATCGGCGCCGGGGACCTGCTCGTAACGGGCGTTCGGAAGTGTGCGCTGGAACCAGGTTCCGTGCCGCGGACCGGCGACCGGATCGGCTGACCCGGCGAGAACGAGGGTCTTGGCGGTGATGGCGGTCAGCGCGAATCCCCAGGCCTGTTCGGAGTCATCACCGTCGGGGCGGGGAGTGCCGGCGAGGACGAGCCGGTCGACGAGCGCGGGGTGCCGGGCGGCCAGCGCGAGCGCGACCCGACCGCCGCCCGACCAGCCGACGACGCCGACCGGCGGGTTGGCCGCCTCGGCGAGGGCGGACGCGATGGAGTCGGCCGCGGCGTCGAGGTCACGAGTGTCGGTCGGTGAATCGAGGCTGAGGAGCGTGAGGTTCCGGGTGGCGGTGACGGTGGGGTCCGGGTCGACGCCGGCCCGGTCGGATGCCGGGTGACAGAGCAGCACCGTCCGACCGCTGGTTCCCGTGGCCAGCACCTGGAAACCGACCTGCCGGCCGTCGGGCGCTCCGATGGGATCGGTCATGCGGGCACGGTAGACCCGAGCGTGGACCTGGCTCATCGGCCGATCCGACCGTTGCACGGCCATTGGTAGCAGCGGAAGTGCGTTCGTAGCGTCGTCGAGCGTGTTACCGACGCACCTGCGGTGCGACCCACGTTCGCAACCCGCTACCCACGTATCAGCGGCCTTACGAGTCGGCGGGCTTCCGGCGCTGCGTGTAGAGCGTCTCCAGCAGCCGCAGCCAGATCTCGCTCACCGTCGGGTAGCTCGGCACCGTGTGCCACAACGCCGCGACCGGCACCTTCCCGACGATCGCCGTCGTGGCCGAGTGGACCAGCTCCGCGATCCCGGTCCCCACGAAGGTCGCCCCCACGAGGGTGTCGCTCGCCTTGTCCACCACGATCTTCGCGCGCCCGACGTAGTCGTCGCGTACGAGCGAGGAGCCCGCCACCCAGGCCAGGTCGTACTCCGCCGTCTCGACGTCGATCCCAGCCTGCCGGGCCGCCGCCTCGGTCAGGCCGGCCGACCCGACCTCGGGGTCGGTGAACGTCACCTGCGGCACGGCGGTGACCGACGCGATGTCGGTGTAGGTGTTGAAGTCCGCGTCGTCCAGCGGCCGGCCGGCCGCCCGGGCCGCGATCACCTCGCCGCACAACCGGGCCTGGTACTTGCCCATGTGCGTCAGGAGGATCCGGCCGTTCACGTCGCCGACGGCGTAGAGCCAGTCGCCGTCCACGCCCGTCGCGGTCAGATGGTCGTCCACCGGCACGTATCCGTGGCTCGACGACGTGTCCACCCCGACCGTCTCCAGCCCGAGGTCCCGGGTGGCCGCCGTGCGCCCGACGGCAGCGACGACCTCGTCGCAGACCAGCACGGTCCCGTCGTCGAGCGTCACGCTCACCTCGCCGCCGTGCACATGGCCGTAACCGGCGTCGTTGACCTCGGGCCGCGCCACCGCCTCCACGCGACGTCCGAGCCGCACGGTGACTCCGGCGGCCTCGAACGACGACACGAGCAGGTCGCTCACGAACGGCTCGTTCCGACCCACCAGCGCCGTGCCGGGCTGCACGATCGTCAGCTCCTCGACGCCCAGGCCGCGAAGCCAGGTCGCCGCTTCGCACGCCACCACGCCGCCGCCGATGATGACGATCCGGCGCGGGATCTCGTGGATGTTCGTCACGTCCCGCGAGATCCACGGCCGTGCCTCCCGGAGGCCGTCCAACGGGGGGATCGCCGCTCCTGTCCCGGTCGCGAGGACGACCGCATGCTTCGCCGTCAGGGTCGTCTCGGTCCCGTCGGCGGCGGTCACGATCACGGTCTTGGCGCCGGCCAACCGGCCACGTCCGCGGACGACGCCGATACCGGCCCCCTGCGCCCAGTCCACCTGCGATGTGTCGTCCAGCCCGTGCACGATCGAGTCGCGGCGCGCGAGCACCGCCTCGACGTCGACCGTGGCCGACCCGACCACCTCGGCCACGCCACCGACGTGCCGCACCTGATCGAGCAGCTCCACGGGCATCAGCAGTCCCTTGCTCGGCATGCAGGCCCAGTACGAGCACTCACCGCCGACGAGCTCCGCCTCGACCATCACCGCGCGGAGCCCGGAGAACTGGGTGGCGTACTGGGCGGCGTTCTCGCCGGCCGGTCCACCTCCGACGACGATGACGTCCCAGGTGCTCGATGCCGTGTCGGAGTCCGTAGCCATGAGCAGACGTTAGTCGGCGGTCTCGGGCGGCGTCTCGAGTGCGCGCAGTCGCTCACGGAGGAACGCCGCCTCGACGTCGTTCGACGTCAGTTCGAGCGCCCGGACGAACTGGTGCCGGGCGGCCTCGGTCTCGCCGATCCGGGTCAGCAGCTCCGCCCTTGTCGCCGGCGCGAGCGGATGGTGGGGCAGGTCGTCGTCCAGTCCGTCTCGGCGGCCGACTGCGCGCTGGCATGTTCCACCGCGATGGCGGCCTGGGTGGCGTACGGGCCGGGTCGGCCCTTCACCGCCATGACGGGTGACGACAGCGCGAATCGACAGCCGACCGGAACCGGCCCGGACACCAGGCGAACCTGCCCGCCCCCGGCTGCTTGGCTGGGGACGTGACCTCAGCCTCAGCCGCCGCTTCGTCCGTGTCGCTCCCGCCGCCGGATTGGCCGGTGCTCCGGCGCTACGACGCGGATCACCTGCGCCGGCTGGCCCTTCCAGTGGGCGGGATCGGGACCGGCACGATCTCCTTCACCGGAAGCGGTGCCCTACGCGACATCGAGATCGCCAATCGCCCGGCCAAGGGGTTCTCGCCCGATATCGCCGGCCTCGTCGTACGGGTGAGCGGTCCCGACACGCCACCGGCGTTCAAGGCCCTCGAGGGACCTCTCGACACCGTCTTCTACGAGGGCGCGGACGGTGCCCAGATCGCCGGCCACGGGCTGCCGAAGTTCCGGCACGCCGAGTTCGCGGCCACGTATCCGTTCGGTCGCGTCGACCTGCGTGACGACAGGTTCCCGGTCGAGGCGGCAGTCGAGGCGTGGAACCCGTTCGTGCCCACGGACCCCGACGCCTCCGGCTGGCCCGCCATGGTGCTCACGACGACGCTGGTCAACACCGGCACCGACGTCCTCGAGGTCAGCGTGGCCGCGAGCATCCGCAACGTCATCGGAGCGATGCGGCGTCGTCCCGATGCCGGCGTGCGCCCCACCGGCAACCACAACGAGGTCCGCCACGGTGACGGGGTCGACGGCATCCTCCTCCTCGGTGGTGGCGACGACACCCACGAGGACCACGGCTCCATCGCGATCAGCGTCCTCGGCGCCGAGGACCTCAGCACGCGGACGTCCTGGGCACCGGACCGGTGGGGGAGCAGCAAGCTCGACTTCGCCGACGACCTGCTCGCCGACGGGCGGCTCGACGAGCGCACCGGCCAGCCCGACCGGCCGGTCGGGTCGATCTGCGAGAAGCGGACCCTGCCACCCGGCGGCCGCACGAGCATCAGCATGCTGATCACCTGGCGTTTTCCGAACCGGCTCGGCTGGGCCGGGAGCGTCGAGAGCCCCAGCAGGGTCGGCAACTACTACGCGACCCGCTGGGCCGACGCCTGGGAGGTCGCGGCCGCGCTCGCGCCCCAGCTCGAGGATCTGCGGGCACGCACGCTGGCGTTCACCTCCGCCATCTGCGGCGCGGACCTGCCGGACGAGGTGGTCGAGGCGGCTCTCGCGAACGTCAGCACACTGCGAACCCAGACCGCGTTCCGCACCGAGGACGGGCGCTTCTTCGCCTGGGAGGGGTGCAAGGACGACGACGGGTGGTGCCACGGGACCTGTACCCACGTGTGGAACTACGAGCAGGCGACGCCGTTGCTGTTCGGCTCGCTGTCGCGGTCCATGCGCGAGGTCGAGTTCGGCCACGGCACCGACGAGTCGGGCTTCATGACGTTCCGGGTCGGGCTGCCGCTCGCCGAGCGGGCCCAGGAGTGGCATCACGCGGCCGCCGACGGGCAGCTCGGCTGCGTCGTGAAGCTCTACCGGGACTGGCGGTTCTCCGGCGACGACACGATGCTGGCCGATCTCTGGCCGGCGGCTCGGGCGGCGCTGGCGTTCTGCTGGATCGACGGTGGTTGGGACGCCGACGGCGACGGTGTGATGGAAGGCGTGCAGCACAACACGATGGACGTCGAGTACCACGGCCCGAATCCGCAGATGCAGGGCTGGTACCTGGCGGCGCTGCGGGCGGGCGCCGAGATGGCCGCGCATCAGGGTGACGACGAGTTCGCCGCCCGCTGTACCCGACTGTTCGATCACGGCCGCGAGTGGATGGACGCGAACCTGTTCAACGGCGAGTACTACGAACATCACATCGTGCCGGCCACGAAGGCCGCACCCGGGCTGATCCTCGACGGCACCTCCGACGCGCCGGGCGAGCCGCAGATGCAGCTGGGATCCGGCTGTCTGATCGACCAGCTGGTCGGTCAGTTCCTCGCCCACGTCGGCGGACTCGGGCACATCCACGACCCGGCGACCGCCTCGACCGCGCTGCACAACGTCGTGCGGCACAACCGCCGCAGCGGCTTCTACGACCACGACAACGTCATGCGGTCCTACGTCCTCGGCGACGAGACGGCCGTGCTCATGGCGAGTTACCCGCACGGCGAACGGCCGGCCCAGCCGTTCTCGTACTTCACCGAGGTGATGACCGGCTTCGAGTACACATTGGCGGCCGGGCTGGCCTACGAGGGCGACGAGGACGCCGCACTCGAGATCGTCCGGGACATCCGGGAGCGCTACGACGGGTTCAAGCGCAGCCCGTGGGACGAGGCGGAGTGCGGGCACCACTACGCGCGGGCGATGGCGAGTTGGGCGCTGGTCCTGACGTGTTCGGGCTTCGACTACGACGGCCGGAGCGGCGAACTCCGCTTCGGCAGTGACCGGGGTCGCCGCCGGCACGTGTTCTCCACCGGTGATGCCTGGGGCACCTGCGTGGTGGACGAGGCCGGCGCGGTGGTCCGGCTCGAGGTGATGGAGGGCTCGCTTTCCCTGTCCTCGTTGACGATCACCGGCCTCGGTCGGGCCGAGGTCGACCGGCGGGTGTTGACGGCCGGTGACGGGATCCGGCTCGAGCTGGCCTGATCAGCGGGTCTCGTCGAACACGTGTCGTTCGACCACGGTCATCGCGGGCGCGAGCTCGGCGTCGATCGCGAGCCACTCCTCGTCGCTGATCAGTACGGCGGCGTCCTGACGTGGTCGGGAGCGAACGGCCTCGATCCGCATCCACGTCGGCGGATGCGAATCGTCCACCCGGGTCTGCGACCGCTTGGAGGCGCGCAGCCGGCGCTCGAGCTCGCTTCCCGGCGTCTGGGTCGCCTGGTGGCGGACCGTCGACCAGATCGCGAGGTCGGCGTCCGGGACGAAGCCGCGGTGGGTCCGCAGGGTCGTCGCCACCGCGCCGAGGATCATCAGGTCGACGCCGGGACCGGCGAGCATGTCCTGCTCGGCTTCGATCTCCGCCTCGGTGCCGGCCACGGTGGCGGCCATCGCATCGGCGAGGTACTCGGCCCGCTGCCCGGCTCGGGCGAGGGCGAGATAGATGAGCCAGTACCAGGTGCCGGTGAATGCCCGGACGACGCGTCCCATGGCCGATTCGACGACGCCGACCAACCCGCCGGCCGGCAGACCGTCCCCGAAGGCGTGATACCACTCGTCGAGAGTGGTCAGGGCGGAGCTGACGACGACCTGATGGCTCCAGTCCCCGTTGGAGAAGTGGCCGAACTCGTGCCCGATGGTGGCGAGGCGTGAGGGCCTCCCGGCGGCCGCCCACCATCGCGCGCCGATCGTCAGGTTGGCGTAGCGATGGACGCCGACCCGTCCCGCGAAGGCGTTGAAGTCCTCGACCACGCTGATGATCGCGACCGGTGGCGCGTGGGTCACCACGCTCACGCGGTCGCACACCTCGAACAGGACCGGAGCATCGGCCCGGTGCAGGTGGATGCCGTCCGCGGGCGGATGCTCGACGCGTGGGCGGCCGAGAAACGCACAACCGAGGAGGGCGATCGCACCGATCCAGGCGATCGGGCCGCCGACGCCGAGGGCGAGCCACACCGCCAGCACGAGGGCGCCGAGCGACAACAGGTGAACCGGGATCGACAGTCCGATCGCGAGCCAGGCGTCACGGTCGCGTCGGGGCCGGAGCTGATCGGCTGTGCACACGTCGGTCATGAGCTCGCGGGCATTACGGGTCGACAGCCGACGGTAGATCGCCTCGACCCGGTTCGTCGTCGCCGGCACGGCGATCACGCCCCCGTCGATGTTCCACTCACACGCGGGGCACCACCGGACGTAGCCGTGTTCGCCGGCCAGCGCAGTCCCGCACTGCGGGCAGATCTTCGCCTTCGCGCACGCCGCCGGGTCGTTCCGGTCGACCGGCGGCGCGAGTGGCCGCGGTACGGGGCTCGTCGCCATCGCGCGGAAGCGCGCTGGGTCGCCCGGGCTGGTCACGACGAGAAGTATCCGGAACCGCCGGGGCCGCTGGCAACGGTCCGAGCGTTCGGTCGGCGCCGGCGCGGCTGCCGGCGCGCGGTCACGATCGGCGCCGGGGGAACAGTCGATCGACCAGATCGTCGACCTGGTCGTCGAGGTCGGGCCAGGGGAACTTCCCCTTCAGCGTGCGCAGCGTGACGACCCCGTGCAGCGACGTCCACAGATGCATGGCCAACATCGCGGCGCTCGGGTCGAGCGGGTCGACACCGATCGCCGCCGCCACGTTCGACTGGGTGCGGCGGAACGTCTCCTCGCCGAGGAACGTCTCGCCGGAGCGTTGGGCGGCGCGACGTGCTTGGACGTGAACAGCGCGCCGTACAGTCCGGCGTTCTCGAACGCGAAGCTCACGTAGGCGTGTGCGCTGCCGCGGACGACCGCCACCGGATCGGCACCGGCGGGTACCGACTTCTCCATGGCGTCCCCGAGTTCGCCGAACAACTGCTGCTTGACGACGCTGATGAGCGCGTCGGTGTCGTCGAAGTGCAGATAGATCGACGTGGGCGTGACCCCGACCTCGCGTGCCACGCCTCGCAGTGTGATCGCGGCCGCATCGCCGTTGACCTCGAGGAGGTGGCGAGTGGCCGCGATGATCTCCTCCCGGAGCCGGTCCCCGTGGCCGCGGGCGGCACGCGCGCGACGGGTGGTGGCGGTGGCCATGCCCCGAATCTAGCCGAGAGTCGTGCCGGGCAAGTCTCTTGACAGTCGTAGGGCTACAAGCGTTCACTGACGGTTGTGACCACCACCGCGCCCAGCACTGCCGCCGCCACCAGGCCCGCCGACGGCCCGCACAGCCCGCCGGTCGGCGCTCACGCCCGCCGGTCGACGCCTACCGGCCATCGCCCGGTCTGGACGCTCGTGCTCGTCTGCACGGCCGTCTTCATGTTGTTGCTGGACGTGACGATCGTGTCGGTCGCGCTCGGTCGCATCCAAGCCGAGTTCGGCGCGACGCTCCCCGATCTGCAGTGGGTCATCGACGCCTACACGCTGCCGCTGGCGGGGCTGCTGCTGACTGCCGCGACGATCGGTGACCGGCTCGGCCGCAAGCGGGTCTTCGTGGCGGGCCTCACCGTCTTCACGCTCGGCTCGCTGGCGTGTGCCCTGTCGGGTTCGGCCCTGGCACTCGATGTCACCCGCGCGTTCCAAGGCGTCGGGGCGGCGATGCTGTTCGGCACGGTGATGCCCCTGATCGGTGCGGCCTACCCCGATCCGAAGCGCCGAGCCGGCGCCATCGGGGCCTTCGGAGCGACGCTCGCCGCGGCCACCGCGGTGGGACCGCTGGTCGGTGGTGCGCTCGTCGACGGGCCGGGTTGGCGCTGGATCTTCCTCATCAACGTGCCGATCGGCGCGATCGCCCTCGTTCTCGCCGTGCGGCTGGTCGGCGAGTCGCGCAGCCTGCAGCCGCGCCGGGCGGACTGGCTCGGCACCGCGACCCTGTCGCTGGCCTTGCTCACCCTCGTGTTCGGCCTCATCCGCGGCTCGGCCGACGGGTGGGGGGCGGCTCACGTCGTGGCGCTGTTCGTCGCGGCGGCCGTCCTGTTCGCCGCCTTCATCGTCATCGAGAACCGCGTCGTGGAGCCCATGCTCGACCTGGGACTCTTCCGGCGCCGCGCGTTCGTCGGAGTCGGCCTGGCCGCGTTCGCGGTGTCGGCCACCGTCGTGGCGTCGACGTCCTACCTGGCGCTCTACGTGCTCAACACCCTCGGATTCTCACCGTTCGACGCGGGCCTGCGGTTCCTGCCGTTGACCGTCGCGGCCTTCATCGCGGCGCCGGTCGCAGCGCGGTTCGCCGTCCGCATGCCCGTCGTGATCCCGATGGCCGGTGGGCTGGCCCTGGTCGGTGCCGGGATGTTCCTCATGTCGGGACTCGACGCCGGGTCGAGCTGGACCACCCTGATCCCGGGCTTCGTCGTGGCCGGCCTCGGTATGGGGGTGTCCAGCGCCGTCACCTCGAATGCCGCGCTGAACTCGGTCGAGCCCGATCGGGCCGGGATGGCCACCGGCACCGTGAACACACTCCGCCAGGTCGGGGTCGCGGTCGGCGTGGCCGCGCTCGGCGCGATCTTCACCCACCGCACGGACTCCGCCGCGACCACGGCGCTGGCCGGCCACGCTGAACCCGGCACCGTGAGCAAGCTCGCCGAGGCGATCTCGTCCGGCGCGGGCACACTCGTGGCCGATGCGGTGCCGGCTCCGGCGCGGGCCGCGGTGAGCGAGGTCGCACGGGCGGCCACCGCTACCGGGCTGAACTCGATCCTCGTGGTCGGCGCCATCGCCGCCGGCCTGGCGACGGTCCTGACGGCGATCTTGATGGCCGGTGGCGAATCGGCTCGGGGAGATCACGCCGCCACGCGCTAGCGGACCATCGTCCCGAGGCCGTCGGCGAGCCGTTCCAGCGCGGCCACCAGCGTCGCCGGCCGCTTGCAGAACGCCCAGCGCACCAGGGGCCGGCCCGACCTCGACGTCGTCGTAGAACACCTGGTGGGGGATCGCCACGACTCCGCACGCGGCCGGGAGCAGCCGGCAGAACTCCATGCCGTCGTCGAAGCCGAGCGAGCGGACGTCGGTCGTCGCGAAGTACGTGCCGGCCGGCCGCATGACGTCGAAGCCCAGGGCGACCAGCCCGTCGCACAGCAGATCGCGCTTGCCCTGCAGTCTCCGCCGTGAAGTCGCGGTAGTACGTCGTCGGGCAGGGCGAGGGCGGTGGCGATCGCCGGCTGGAACGGCGCACCCGACACGTAGGTCAGGAACTGCTTCGCCATCATCACGGTCCGGACGAGCTCGGGCGTCGCGCACACCCAGCCGATCTTCCAGCCCGTGAACGAGAACGTCTTGCCCGAGCTGCGAGATCGTGACCGTCCGTTCGCGCATGCCGGGCAGCGTCGCGAGCGGGATGTGCTCGGCGCCGTCGAAGGTGAGGTGCTCGTAGACCTCGTCGGTGATGACGACGAGGTCGTGCTCGACCGCCACGTCGGCGATCGGCGGTCGAGCTCGTCGCGGGTCAGCACCGTGCCGGTCGGGTTGTGCGGGGTGTTGAGCAGCAGCAGCGGTCGTGCGCGGCGTGACCGCGGCCCGCAGCGCGTCGACGTCGAGCCGGAAGTCCGGTGCGCGCAGGGTGACCGGCACGCGCGACGCCGCCGGCCATCGCGATGCAGGCGCGCGTACGAGTCGTAGTAGGGCTCCAGCGCGATCACCTCGTCGCCGGGGTCGACGAGCGCGAGCAGGGCGGCCGCGATCGCCTCGGTGCGCGCCGGTGGTGACGAGCACCTCGGTGTCGGGGTCGAAGCTCAGCCCGTAGAAGCGGCGCTGGTGGTCGCGCGACCGCGCTCGCGCAGCGGCCGGGATGCCGATGCCCGGCGGGTACTGGTTGTGCCCCGCGCGGATGGCGTCGACGGCCGCGTCGACGAACCTCGTCGGGACCGTCGGTGTCGGGGAACCCCTGACCGAGGTTGACCGACCCGGTCGCGAGCGGCGAGCGCGGACATCTCCGCGAAGATCGTGGTGCCGAGGCCGGACAGGCGGGCTGCTGCTCGAGAGGGTGCGCTCACACCCGCCATTGTCGTCGGCCCGCTCCGGTACCCGCGGCGGGTCCCCGACTCTCACCTGAGAGGCTGTGGCCATGACCGGACGTCTGCTCGAACGTCATGACCGCCCCTCCGTCGTCATCCTGGGCGGCGGCTTCGCCGGGGTGGCGGCCGCTCGTGAGCTCGCCAACAGCCACACGAACGTGACGGTGGTCGACCAGAACCCGTACTCGACCTTCCAGCCGCTCCTCTACCAGGTCGCGACCGGCGGGCTGAACCCTGGCGACGTCATCTACCCGCTGCGGTCGCTGACCTCGCGGGCACGCAACGAGAAGCTGGTCCGCGGACGGGTCGAGAAGCTCGACACGGACGCCCGCCGGCTGACGTTGAACGACGGCCGGACGCTCGACTACGACTACCTGATCCTCGCCAACGGGGCCACCACGAACTACTTCGGCGTTCCCGGCGCGGCCGAGTACTCGTACCCGCTCTACAGCCGCCGTGAGGCGTTGCGCCTGCGTGACCACGTGTTCGACGGCCTCGAACATGCCGTCGCCACCGACCCGCACCCCGACTTCTTCCGCCTGATCGTCGTGGGCGGCGGCGCGACCGGCGTGGAGATGGCCGGCACCCTGGCCGAGTTGCGGGAGGCGGAGGGCACCGCGTTCCCCGAGCTGCGCGACACCGAGACGTCCGTCGTCCTGATCGAGCAGGGCCCCGATCTGCTCGCCGCCTTCGTCCCGAAACTGCGCAAGTACGCACGCAAGCAGCTCCTCCGGCGCAGCGTGGAGGTCCGCACGAACACCGCCGTCAAAGAGGTCACGGCCGACGGGGTCATCCTGGCGGACGGGACGTCGCTGCCGGCGCACGTCGTCGTCTGGGCGGCCGGCGTGACGATCGACGCCACGTTGAAGGACTGGGGGCTTCCCCGCGGTCGCGGCGGCCGGGTGCTCGTCGGCCCGGATCTCGAGGTCCAGGGGCTCCCCGGCGTGTTCGCCGTCGGCGACGTGTCCATCGCCGGTGAGGGCGCGGGACCGCAGTTGCCGCAACTCGCACAGCCCGCCATCCAGCAGGGCAAGCACGCCGCGATCCAGATCCGCCAGGGCCTGATCGGTCAGCCGCGGGAGCCGTTCCACTACAGCGACAAGGGCACGATGGCGACGATCGGCCGCCGGGCCGCCGTGGCCGACATCAAGCACGCCCCGCGACTCACCGGCACCATCGCCTGGCTCGCCTGGCTGGCGCTGCACATCGTGACCCTGCTCGGGGGTCGCAACCGGTTCGCCACGCTGGTGAACCTGGGGGCGCGTTACGCCGCCTGGCCGCGGTCGATGAACCCGATCATCGGGGACTGACCGGCGGATCCGGAGGCGGCGTCATCGCCGGTCCGGTCGACCCGCGGCGCAGGCGGTCGAACGCCGGATCCGCCGGTGGATCCGCCCACGCCCGCGCGATCGCGTCCACGCAGTCCGCGAGCGAGGTCGACGACGTGTCCACCTCGAGGTCGTAGAGCGCCTCGGCATGCGTGGTCGGCGACTGCCGGCGGGCCAGGCCGCTGTTCCGATCGCCCCGGCCCGCCTCCCGAGCCTCCGCCACCGTCAGGTCGCACTGCACGCCGACGGCGAGGACGTCGATCCCCTCGAGTGCCCGGACGAACGCGGCCATGCTGCCCGGGACCCACGCCACCGTGTCGACGATCAGGTGGTTGCCCTGCGCGACCATGGCGGCCGCCGCCGACGCGAAGCCCTGGTACAGGCGGGACCCGACGTCGAAGAAGTCGGCCCGCTCGTAGGCGCCGGCCGGCAGCATGGCGAAGAAGTAGTCCTCGGAGAAGTGCAGGAACGCCGGGTCGAACCGCTCCTGCAGGGCAGCGGTGAGCGTCGACTTGCCCGAACTCGAGGTGCCGTTGAGGAAGATGACCGGCGGTCGCGGAGCGGTCATGGACGACGCGCCCTACTGGCTGTCGAGGCCGAGGTCGGCGAGGTCGTAGGCGTAGCGGTAGCCGAGACCCTCGCTCGCCACCTTCTCGGCGGCGCCGGTGCCCCGATCGACGATGACGGCGACGCCGACGATCTCGGCACCCGCCTCGCGCAGCGCCTCGACCGCGGTGAGCACGGACCCGCCGGTGGTCGAGGTGTCCTCGACGGCGAGGACGCGACGACCGCTGACATCCGGGCCCTCGATGCGGCGCTGGAGGCCGTGCGCCTTCTCCGCCTTGCGGACGACGAACGTGTCGAGGCGGCGACCCGCCGCGGCCGCCGCATGCATCATCGACGTGGCCACGGGGTCCGCACCCAGCGTGAGACCGCCGACAGCATCGAACTCGAGGTCCGCGGTGAGGTCGAGCATCACCCGTCCGATCGCCGGTGCTGCCGCCGCCGAGAGGGTGATCCGGCGGAGATCGACGTAGTAGTCGGCCTCGCGCCCGGAGGCGAGCGTCACGCGGCCGCGGACGACGGCGTTGTCGAGGATCTCCTGACGGACGAGGTCACGGTCGTTCGTGGTGGTCGCGGCGGTCACGCGAGGCACCCTACGTCGCATCGTCGGGTGGATCGATCAGGCGTCAGGACTTGCCGGCCTTGCCCCGGCGGAGTTCGCGCGCGGCCGCCCGCTGGTTCTGCTGGCGGGCGATCCTGGCCGCTCTCGCCTCGCGCTCGGTCATGCCCGAGGCCCGCAGCCGCTCGGCCGCCTCGCGCGGCGTGTCGGGTGCGAACCAACGCCGCACCGGCTTCGTCCAGAGCAGCGCGACCGCAGCGAGCGCGAACACCGCGCTCAGACCCTGCGCGACCATCGAGAGCGGCGCCGTGTCACCGGTGCCGTACTTGAAGGCGGTCACCACCCACAGGGCCGCGGCCCCGACGTTGAGCACGCACAGCACGCTGGTGATCCAGCGGGCCACCGACGACTGCCGCTGCAGACTCAGCGCGAGCCCGATCCAGATGGCCGCGACCACCGTGGCGAGCACGATGCCGCCGACGATCGTCGTCTGCACGATCGAGGGCACGTCGGCGACGTCGAGCTGGAGTCCGTCGGCGATCCGCTGCCGGTACTCGACCTCCAGCGAGTGACGCTGGGTGAGGCCGATCAGACCGGCGCCGACGGCGGTCACGGCGCCGGCGATCATGACGCGGAGAACCCACGTCATCGCTCGCGGCTTCGGTAGGAGGCTCACGATGCTCAGTCTGCCGCGGGCGGCGAGACTTTGCCGTGGCGTCGTACCCGGAGGAACTCGAAGCCCATCGGGATGACCGAGATCAACACCACGATCAGCAGGATGATCTCCACGTGGTCGCGGATGAAGGCGATCTGGCCGAGGTAGTAGCCGAGGATCGTGACCCCGGCGGCCCAGAGGACCCCCCCGATCGAGGAGTAGACCGCATAGCGTGCGAACGGCATCCGGGCGACACCGGCGGTCACAGTGATGAACGTGCGCACGATCGGCACGAACCGGGCCAGCACGATGGCGCGCGAGCCGTGGCGGTCGAAGAACTCGTGGGTCTTGTCGACGTAGGTCTGTTTGAACAGCCGTGAGTCCGGTCGCCGGAAGATCGATGGCCCGGCCTTGCGGCCGATCCAGTAGCCGACCAGGTTCCCGGTCACGGCGGCGATCACGAGCCCCACGCACGCGACTGCCAGCGGCTGAGGGATGGTGTCGCGGGCCACGAACATGCCGACGATGAAGAGCAGCGAGTCGCCGGGCATGAAGAAGCCGATCAGGAGCCCGCACTCGGCGAAGATGATGCCCATCGCGCCCCACAACGCCCACGGCCCGAGGGTCGTGAGGATCGTGTCGGGGTCGATCCACGACGGGCCGAGGGCGAGGATGGTCGACACCTGAGGGAGGGTACCGAGCGTGACCCCACCCGCCGAACCACCGGAGCCGACTGTCGGCGTCGGGCCGTGGCCCGGGACCTGGCCCAGCGATCCTCGCCTCGACCCGGACCTGCTCGCCGACGGTGACCGGCGCAACGTCCTCGACCACTACCGCTACTGGCGCCGCGAGGCGATCGTCGCCGACCTCGACACCCGCCGGCACCCGTTCCACGTGGCCATCGAGAACTTCGGCCACGATTTCAACATCGGCTCGGTCGTCCGCTCCGCGAACGCGTTCGGGGCGGCGGAGGTCCACGTGGTCGGGCGCCGTCGCTGGAATCGGCGCGGAGCGATGGTGACCGACCGCTACCAGCACATCCGGCACCACGACGGCGCGGCCGAACTCGCCACCTGGGCCGGCCGACGCCCGGCTCGCGATGATCGGCATCGACAACGTGGAGGGATCGGTCTCCCTCGAGACGTTCGATCTCCCGCGCGACTGCGTCCTCGTGTTCGGATCGGAAGGTCCCGGGCTCAGCGAGGCGTCGGTGGCCGCCTGCGCGGCGGTGCTGTCGATCGCCCAGTTCGGCTCGACCCGCTCGATCAACGCCGGCGCAGCGGCCGCGATCGCCATGCACGCCTGGATCCGCCGGCACGTGTTCGAGCAAACGCTCGACTAGCGGGTCGGTGGGTCAACGGCCCTGCTTGCCGGTCACCAGGCCCGACCTGGCCGCCCACGCCCCGCCCGCGACGGCGACCCCGATCGTCACCAGGGCACCGAGGATGAGAGCCGACGCCTCGCCGGGCGCCAGGACGTGCAACTGCGTGCCGACCGTGGCCGCGGCGACGGGCACGCCCACCTGGGCACTGGCCAGCAGGCCGAGCGACACCGGTTGACGCAAGGCGACCGTCACGGCGTGGGCGAGTGCCGCGCCGACGCCGAGGGCCAGGCCCAGGACGATGAACGACGGCCGGCTCCCCAGCTCCCGCAGGTTGAGCGAGGCGCCGAGCCAGACGAAGAACAGCGGCGCGAGAAATCCTTCCGCCAGCGCGAACAGCTGCGATGCCAGCCGTCTGGGTGCACCGACGGCTGCGACGGCGAGACCGAGTGTGAAGCCGGCCAGCATGATCGAGACGCCGCCGTAGATCGCCAAGGCGGCGAAGGCGAACAACACGAGCAGGCTGATCCGCAGTTCGAGGGCGAACCGGCGGGATTCGGAGAGGTCGTGCAACCGCTTGCGGACGCCGCTCGACTCGACCGCGCGAAGGCACACGAACACCACCAGCCCCGCGGCGACGACCAGGCCGACACCGACCGCCGCGTGGCCCGCGCGCGCCGGGTTGATGACCAGGGGCAGCGCGATGATGCAGGCGGCGTCGGCGACGGCCACCTGCGGCAGCAGCCCGAGAACGGCGGGTCCGCCCAGCCGCGAGGGAGTCGATGATCGGGAGGATCAGAGCCGCCGACGATGAGGCCATCAGCACGGCGTACAGGGCCGCATGCCCGGTGTCGAACGCCCGGGCGAGCGCGATCCCGAAGATCGTCGAGACGACACCGACCGTCGCCGCGCGCACGAGGCCGTGCGGGAGGGCTCTGCGCAGCGCGACGTCTCGTATCGGGACGTGCGAACCGGCGATGAACATGACGAGTGCGAACCCGATGTCGGCCAGGAACGTGAAGGTCGGATCGAGCGTGTCGAGGTAGCCGATCCCGGTGCGGCCCAGGGCGATCCCGGCGATCAGCTCGCCGAGGACGACCGGCAGGTGCCAGCGGCGCGGCAGGGCGAGGAGCGGCCCGGCCAGCGCTACGAGGGAGATGACGGCGAGCGTCGCGAAACTCATCGGTCCTCTTCGCTGCGGTGCGCCACTGCCGGCCGGCTGCGGGTCACGAGCACGCACCGTAGTCCCGGGTCGCTCGCTAGAGTGGCGAACGGCCACCTCGACGAAACCAAGGAGCCACCCGTGCCAGCGCTCGTCATCATCGTGATCGTCATCGTCGTCCTGCTGGTCCTCGGCATCTCGGTCGCGTCGATGTACAACAAGTTCGTCGCCCAGCGGAACGTGATCCAGGAGTCCTGGCGACAGATCGACGTGGAACTCCGGCGGCGCTACGACCTCATCCCGCAGATCGTCGAGACCGTTCGCGGGTACGCCTCACACGAGTCGAACACCCTGACCGAGCTCACCCGGCTGCGCACGGCCGCGGTGGCCGCCCCGCAGTCGGTGGGTGCCGGGGAGAAGGCCGAGACCGAGCAGGCCATCTCACAGGCGCTGAGATCGGTGATGGTGAGCGTCGAGGCCTACCCCGACCTCAAGGCGAACACGAACTTCCTCGAACTGCAGCGGCAGCTGTCCGACACCGAGGACCGGATCGCCGCCGGCCGGCGCTACTACAACGCGAACGTGCGCGCCTACAACACGCGGCTCGAATCGTTCCCGTCGTCGTTCATCGGCAACTGGGGCAAGTTCACGCCGGCCGACTACTTCGAACTGGACGACGCCGCCACCGAGCGGCAGCCCCCGAAGATCGACTTCTCCGGCCTCGCCGGCGGAGCCCAGTCGCAGGCGGCGCCGACACCGCCGTCCACGCCCGCACTACCGCAGGACTCGGGCCAGCCCACCGACGGACTGCCGGCGTCGGTGCGAGATCAGGCCGCCGAGCCGCAGGGGTCGCCGCCGGCAGGGTCACCGCCGCATGCGTCGGACAGCCACCCGGACGCCCCGGACACCGGCACGCAGCAGCGCTAGGGTTCGCCTCGTCCCGGCCGGGATCGAGCGACGAGGCTCGTGACCGTTCGACCCGGACCCTGCGCTGACGCGTCACCACAACACAGAAGACACCGACAGCTGAACGAATCCGACGACATCGAGTCGACGTTCGAGAAGGAGTGACCCGCATGCCCATTGCCAGCCCCGAGGTCTACGCCGAGATGCTCGACAAGGCGAAGGCCAACGCGTTCGCCTACCCGGCGATCAACGTGAGCTCGTCGCAGACCCTGCACGCCGCTCTGCAGGGCTTCACCGAAGCCGGCAGCGACGGCATCGTGCAGGTGTCCACCGGCGGTGCCGAGTACCTGTCCGGAGCGACGATCAAGGACATGGTCAGCGGTTCGGTCGCGCTCGCCACCTTCGCCCACGAGGTCGCCAAGAACTACCCGGTCAACGTCGCCCTGCACACCGACCACTGCCCGAAGCCGAAGCTCGACGGCTTCGTCCGGCCGCTGCTGGCGATCTCCGCCGAGCGCGTCGCCCGGGGCGAGGCGCCGCTGTTCCAGTCGCACATGTGGGACGGCTCGGCGGTTCCGGTCGATGAGAACCTGGAGATCGCGAAGGACCTGTTGAAGGCCTGCGCGGCCGCGCACATCATCCTCGAGATCGAGGTGGGCGTCGTCGGTGGCGAGGAGGACGGCGTCGCCAACGAGATCAACGAGAAGCTGTACACGACGACCGAGGACGGACTGAAGACCGTCGAGGCCCTCGGCACCGGAGAGAACGGCCGCTACATCACCGCGCTGACCTTCGGCAACGTGCACGGGGTCTACAAGCCGGGTGCGGTGAAGCTGCGCCCGGAGGTGCTCAAGACGATCCAGGCCGAGGTCGGCGCGAAGATCGGCCAGGAGCGCCCGTTCGATCTGGTGTTCCACGGTGGGTCGGGCTCGACGCTCGAGGAGATCCAGGCGGCCGTCGACTTCGGCGTCGTCAAGATGAACATCGACACCGACACGCAGTACGCGTTCACCCGGCCGGCCGCTGCGCACATGTTCGAGCACTACGCCGGTGTGCTGAAGGTCGACGGCGAGGTCGGCAACAAGAAGGACTACGACCCGCGTGCCTGGGGCAAGGCCGCCGAGAACGGCATGGCGAAGCGGATCGTCGAGGCCTGCGAGAGCCTGCGGTCGACGGGGACGTCGCTGAACGCCTGACCACTGACCCTCGCTTCGGCAACGGCCGTCACCGGCAACGGTGGCGGCCGTTCCGTCTGTCCGGCGAGCCCGGCGTGTTGCGGTCCACAGCACGCCGAACCGTGTTCTCGTCCCCAGCCGGGTCTCTGTCACGACGGAACCCGAGTGCGCTGCGCTGTGATGACGTTCTCGGGTCGGCGCCGGCCGTCCGGGTCGACGACGTGGAGCGGAGGGTCACGTGGCGCGGGGTGACGGTGGGGTGGACCTCGCCGAGGCGGTCGGGCGATGGCGCGACGCGGCTGCGGTCGTCCGGTCGCAGGAACCGAGCGGCGGCGAGCCCGACCTCGTGGACGGGACGGACGATCGATCGACCGTGACGGTCCGGCTCGACGCGCACTGCCGGGTCGTGGCGGTCCAGCCGCGCGGCCGCTGGCGTGACCTCGGCGGCCCTGAGGAGTTCGGGAGGGCCGTGCTCGACGCCGTCGCAGCTGCGGTCGGCCACCGGATCGGGGCCGTCGCCGATCTGCTCCCCGACGACGACCTGCTCCCCGGCGAGGAGGTGTGGGAGGCGATGGCGCGCGACCTGGCGTCCGGTTCGGTCCCGGCCGTCGGACCCGTGCCGGCCGTGGCCGACCTGACGCCACGCCCCGCCGGCGTGGCGGCGCGACTCGACCGGCTCGAGCACCTTCTCGCCGCGCTGCCCGGCGTCGGTGCCGAGCGCGTCGCATCAGCCGGGCGCAGCGGCCGAGGCGAGGTGGAGGTCGAGATCGATGCCTCCGGGCTGCCGAACCGGGTGACGTGCCGCCCGGGCTGGTGGCGTGCGACTCCGGTCGATCGAGTCGCCGCCGCGTTGGCCCAGGCCTTCGCGGCTGCCTACGCGGCGAGCGACCGTCAGGAGGTGATCGCGCGATGAGCGGGTCACCGAACTGGTCGCCGACGCCCGGGACCGTGCGGGTCCGGGTCGCCCTGTTGCGGGTGGACGCGACCGTCTGGAGCGCGGACGGCCCACGAACTTCGGGAACGGACCCGCACGATCGACGGCCTCGCTCTGGAGCCGCAGACGCTCGGTGCTCTGCAGCGGATGCAGGCCTCGTTCGAGCAGGCGCGGGCGCTGCTCGGGAGCGCCACCAGCCGTGGGGCAGTGGCGGCGGAGGTCATCTCGACGACGCTCACCGCCTGTGCCGACGCGTACGCACGGGACGAGCGCGAGAACCGGCACGCGGTCGCGAGGATCTGGTGAACGCCTGGTGGTCGCAACTGGTCGGGTGGATCAGCAGGGCCGTCATGGCGGTGGTCACCACCGCCAGAAGGCTGCTGGCCGCGATCGTGCGGTTCGCCGGACTGGGCCCGCTGGTGGCGGTGTTCGCGGCCCAGGTCGCGGTGCTGTGCCGCGCGGCGCGGTGGCTCGTCCGGCAGGTCGATGCGCTCGCGGCGTTCCTGACGTCGATCGCCGACGGCGCCCGCTACCCGATGACGGCATGGGCGTTGGCCGACCGGTGGAACCTCGAGGTCGTGGTGCCGATGGCTGATGGCGAGCGCGTGTCGACCGACCGGACGGCCGTCCGGGACGGTTGGACCGGCCCGGCGTACGAGGAGTACCTGCGCACCGTGGCGGAACAGGCCGACTCGGCAGACGCTGCGATCGCGGATGCGCGGATGATCCGCGACCAGTTGCAGGCGTCGGCCGACGCGACCGCCACCGTCTACCTGGCGATCCTGCAGGTCGTCCTCGAGCTCCTCGCGGTCCTCGCCGGCGCAGCGATCGCCAGCGAGACCGGTGTGCTGGCGCCGGTGGCCGTGCTCGGCACGGTCGGAGCGTTCTGCCAGGCGGCCGCGGCCATCGTCAGCCTGGTCGGCACGCTGGTCGTGGCCACCGGCCAGTTCGCGAGCGTGCCCGAGCAACTCGCCACCGTCACCTCGGGCTGGAACCGGCCGCATGCGGTGAAGTTCGCCGACGCGAGCCTGGCCGACGGCGACACCACGGACTGGCGGCTGTTCCACTGACGGCGACAGGGCAGGATGCGCAGGTGACCGAATCCCGAAACCTTCTCGGCGGACCGCCGGCAACCCTGCTGCCGCCCGACCCGGCCGCCACCCTCGTCGGTACCGACCCGCAGGCAGCGGCCCGGCAGTTCCCGTCGTCCTCGCTGGCCTGGGCGGCGTTGGCCGAGCAAGCCCTGGCCCGCGACGAGCCGGATGCCGACCTCGCTGCGTACGCGTTCGCGCGAACCGGTTACCACCGAGGCCTCGACGCGCTGCGGAAGTCCGGCTGGAAGGGCTTCGGTCCGGTTCCATGGGAGCACGAACCGAACCGCGGATTCCTGCGCGCCCTGGCCGCACTGACCACCGCGGCCGGGCGGATCGACGACCTCGAGGAAGCGACCCGCTGCAGCGACTTCCTCCGGGACTCCTCGCCGACAGCGGCCGAAATCCTCGGCTTCGGCTGATCGAACGTTCGACTCGAGCGTCGACGACTGCGCGATCCGTCCGGCAGTGGTCGCGGATTCCGTCCGGCCGCGCAGTTCGGTTAGGGTCTCGCCGTAAGAGCTCCGACGCGTCGACCACCTGGTCCGCGCACGGGGCTCTTGCGTTGACCGCGTCCTGACGCGCCGATCGCCATGATCGGGCCGGGACGGCCGATGGCAACGTCGAGGGAGCGTGCGAGATGCCCGGGATCGTGCTCGTCGGGGCCCAATGGGGCGACGAAGGCAAGGGCAAGGCCACCGACCTGCTCGGCCATCGCACCGACTTCTGCGTCCGGTACTCAGGCGGCAACAACGCCGGCCACACCATCGTCGTCGACGGTGAGCGATACGCCCTTCACCTCCTGCCCTCCGGCGTCCTCAACGACAACTGCGTACCGGTCATCGGCAACGGCGTCGTCGTCGACCTCGACGTGCTCTTCACCGAGATCGACGCCCTGGCCGAGCGCGGCATCGACACCGCCCGGCTGCTCGTCTCCGCGAACGCGCACCTGATCACCGCCTACCACGTGCAGATCGACAAGGTGACCGAGCGATTCCTCGGGAACGCGAAGATCGGCACCACCGGCCGTGGCGTCGGCCCTGCCTACGCGGACAAGGTGAACCGGCTCGGGATCCGCGTGCAGGACCTCTTCGACGACTCGATCCTCCGGCAGAAGGTCGAGGCGTCGCTGGATCAGAAGAACCAGCTGCTCGTGAAGGTCTACAACCGTCGCGCGATCGACCCCGACGAGCTGTCCGATCACCTGCTCGCCTTCGCGGAGCGGGTTCGCCCGCACGTCGCCGACGTCTCTCTCGTCCTCAACGACGCGCTCGACGCGGACAAGACGGTGTTGTTCGAGGGCGCCCAGGCACATCATCTCGACGTCGACTTCGGCACGTATCCCTACGTCACGAGCTCGAACCCGATCGCAGCCGGCGCGTGCATCGGGAGCGGCGTCGGGCCGACGCGGATCGACCGGGTCGTCGGTATCGCCAAGGCGTACACCACCCGGGTCGGCTCCGGCCCGATGCCGACCGAACTGCTCGACGCCGACGGCGAGAAGCTGCGGACCATCGGCGCCGAGTACGGGACCACCACCGGCCGGCTCCGTCGTTGCGGGTGGTTCGACGCCCTGGTGGTCAAGGCGGCGGCGCGGGTCAACGGCTTCACCGACCTGTTCCTCACGAAGCTCGACATCCTGTCCGCCTGGGATCGCATCCCGGTGTGTGTCGCCTACGACGTCGACGGCGAGCGCACCGAGGACATGCCGATCTCCCAGACCGGGTTCCACCACGCGACTCCGGTCTATGAGTACCTCGAGGGCTGGCGGGAGGACATCTCCGGATGCCGTTCGCTGGAGGAGTTGCCCAAGCAGGCACGTACGTACATCGACCGCATCGAAGAGCTGACGAACACCCCGATCTGGGGGATCGGCGTGGGTGCCGGTCGCGAGGCCACGATCGAGAAGCAGCCGTTCTGAGGAGCAGTCGCCGGTGAGGATTCTGGTGCTGGGCACGGGCGCGCGTGAGCACGCCCTCGTGCGCGGGCTACAGCGAGACCCGGCCGGACACGACGTCCACGCCGCCCCGGGCAACGCCGGCATGGCGGCCGACGTGCCGGTCCACGCTGTCGATCCGCTCGACGGCCGGGCGGTGGCCGCGCTGGCCCTCGAGGTGGGCGCCGAGCTCGTCGTGGTCGGAGCGGAGGCACCACTGGTGGCCGGGGTCGCCGACGCCGTCCGGGAGGCCGGGATCGCCTGCTTCGGGCCGAGCAGGGAAGCCGCCCGGTTGGAGGGGTCGAAGGCGTTCGCCAAGGACGTGATGGCCGCCGCCGGGGTCCCGACCGCACGGGCGTTCGTCGCCCACGATCCCGCGCAGGCCGCCGCCGCATTGGACGAGTTCGGGCCGCCGTACGTGGTGAAGGACGACGGGCTGGCAGCCGGAAAAGGCGTGGTCGTCACCCCCGACCGGGACGCCGCGATCGCGCACGCCGCCGCATGTGGACCGGTCGTCATCGAGGAGTACCTCGACGGGCCGGAGGTGTCGTTGTTCGTCGTCTGCGACGGCACCCACGCCGTGCCGCTGCTGCCCGCGCAGGACTTCAAGCGTGCCTACGACGGGGACGAGGGTCCCAACACCGGCGGCATGGGCGCGTACACCCCGTTGCCGTGGGCGTCACCCGACCTCACCGACGAGATCATGGCCACCGTCGTCGACCCGACGCTGGCGCGTATGGGCCAGCTCGGCACGCCCTTCGCAGGTGTGCTGTACGTCGGTCTCGCCCTCACCGGGCGGGGAATGCGGGTTGTGGAGTTCAACGTGCGATTCGGCGATCCGGAGACCGAGGCCCTGCTCGAACTGCTCGAGACGCCGCTCGGCTCGTTGCTGTACGCGGCGGCGACCGGGACCCTCGCTGATCAGCCCACGCTTTCGTGGCGGGACGGTGCGGCGGTGACGGTCGTCGTGGCGAGCGAGGGGTACCCCGACGCGCCGCGGTCCGGGGATGTCATCGACGGACTGGCCGACGCGGCGGAGCTGCCCGAGGTCGTGGTGCTCCACGCGGGGACGAAGCTGGGCGCCGACGGAGCCGTCCGCAGCGCCGGTGGCCGGGTCCTGGCCGTGACGGCGACCGGTGCTGATCTGACCGAGGCCCGGACGCATGCGTACGCCGCGGTGGAGCGGATCCGGCTGTGCGGCTCGTTCGCGCGCTCCGACATCGCCGCGGACGCCGCGGAGGCCGAGCGACAGGTGGCGGTGGGGACGGTCGTCGATGGCGAGCAGGGTGCCGTGGCTGGGACACTGGGGTCATGAGCTCGATCCCTGATGTGCTCGCGATGCGCTACGCGAGCGATCCGATGCGCGCGATCTGGTCGCCCGAGCGCAAGATCGTCGCCGAGCGGCTGCTGTGGCTGGCCGTCCTGCGTGGACAACGCGACGCCGGTCTCGATGTCGCTGACGAGGTTCTCGCCGACTACGAACGGGTCGTCGAGGAGGTCGACCTCGCGTCGATCGACGCCCGCGAGCGGGTGACACTGCATGACGTGAAGGCCCGGATCGAGGAGTTCAACGCGCTGGCCGGGCACGAGCGGGTGCACGCCGGGATGACGAGCCGGGACCTCACCGAGAACGTCGAGCAGATGCAGATCCGCGCCGCCCTGGGCCTGATCCACGACAAGATGCTCGCCACGCTGGCCACCCTGGCCGGGCTCGCGAGCCAGTACGCGGACACGGTGATGGCCGGTCGCAGTCACAACGTGGCGGCCCAGGCCACGACCCTCGGGAAGCGGTTCGCGACGACGGCCGACGAGCTCCTCGTCGCCTACCGGCGGATCGACGACCTGCTCGATCGGTATCCACTGCGGGGGTTGAAGGGTCCGGTCGGCACCGCCCAGGACATGCTCGATCTGCTCGGCGGTGACGAGGCGGCGCTCGCCACCCTGGAGCAGAGCGTCGCGCATCATCTCGGCTTCCAGACTGTCCTCACTTCGGTCGGTCAGGTGTATCCGCGGTCGCTGGACTTCGATGTGGTCTCGGCGCTGGTGCAGGCCTCGAGCGGGCCGAGTTCGCTGGCGACGACGATCCGCTTGATGGCCGGCCTGGAGCTGGCGACGGAGGGTTTCCGGCCTGGCCAGGTCGGCAGTTCCGCCATGCCGCACAAGATGAACAGCCGTTCGTGTGAACGCGTCAACGGGCTGGCCGTGGTGGTGCGCGGCTACCTGTCGATGGTGTCCGAGTTGGCCGGCGACCAGTGGAACGAGGGCGACGTGTCCTGCTCGGTGGTGCGTCGGGTGGCACTCCCGGATGCGTTCTACGCGATCGACGGGCTGTTCGAGACCTTCCTGTCCGTGCTCGACTCGTTCGGTGCGTACCCAGCCGTCATCGAGGCCGAGTTGGAGCGGTACCTGCCGTTCCTGGCGACGACGAAGGTGCTGATGGCGGCAGTGAAGAAGGGCGTCGGCCGTGAGTCGGCGCACGAGGCGATCAAGGAGCATGCGGTATCCGTGGCGCTCGGGATGCGCGAGGTGGGCGCGGCGCGCAACGACCTGTTCGACCGGCTGGCCGCCGATCCCCGGCTGGGGTTGTCGGCCGACGAGTTGGCCGCCGTCGTCGACGATCGGCTGAGCTTCACCGGCGCCGCGGCGGCACAGATCGCCGCCGTTGTCGCTGCCGTCGGTGATCTGGTGGCGAAGAATCCGGAGGCGGCCGCGTACCGACCGGCGGCGATCCTGTGAACGACCCGAACATCCCGGCCCCGTTGACGATTCCGGGTGCCAAGCACCTCTACTCGGGCAAGGTCCGTGACCTGTATCAGCTGGGTGACGACCTGTTGATGGTGGCGAGCGACCGTGTCTCGGCTTACGACCGCGTGTTCCCGACGACGATTCCGGACAAGGGCCGGATTCTCACCGCACTGTCGCTGTTCTGGTTCGATCAGGTAGCTGACATCGTCTCGAATCATGTGATCTCGACCGACGTGCCTGATGTCGTCGCCGGTCGAGCACTGCGGTGTCGGATCTTGACGATGCTGCCGGTCGAGTGTGTGGCGCGCGGTTACCTGACCGGTGGCGGGCTGTCGGAGTATCGGGAGACGGGCTCGGTGTCGGGGATCTCGCTGGCTCCGGGACTCGTCGACGGTGATCGACTGCCGGTGCCGCTGTTCACGCCGAGCACGAAGGCGCCGCAGGGTGAGCACGACGTGCCGATCGGGTTCGGCCAGGTGGCGAACGAGGTCGGCGCTTCCCTGGCGGAACGCGCCCGTGAGCTGACGCTCGCCGTCTACGCCCGGCTGGCGGATCGCGCGGAGGCTGCCGGCGTGATCCTGGCCGACACGAAGATCGAGCTCGGCTTCGACCCGGCCGAGCCGGATCGGCTCGTGCTCGCCGACGAGGTCGGGACCCCGGACTCGTCCCGGTTCTGGCCGGCCGAGATGTGGCGGCCCGGCCGCACGCAGGAGTCGTTCGACAAGCAGGTGCTGCGCGACTGGGTCCGGCTCCGTTCGGGATTCTCCGGAAGCGCCGACGAGGCGATGCCCGCAATCCCCGACGACGTCGTTGCCCTGACCCGCGAGCGATACCTCGAGGCCTACCGACGGCTGACCGGCGCGCCGTTCGCGCTCTGAGGACACGGTTAGCCGGCTCGGGGGAGTTGTTCGGCCGGGTTTCTCGGTTGCCGGTAGTCGGGGTCCGAGGGCTGGTGGTGGTCGGGTGTCGTAGCGGTGTCCGGTGGGGGTGATCACGACCCGGTGTGTGGCGGTGCCGGTGGTGTGCCCAGCCGGGGATCTGGTCGACGAGGTTGCCGCGTTGGCAGAGTCCGATGCCGTTGTCGGCTGATGTGGGCCCACCGTTCGCGTGGTTGTGGAGGTGGTCGAGGTCGCGGATGGGCGCTGAGCAGTAGGGGTCGCGGCAGACTTGGTCGCGGGCGTTGATCAACACGGCGAGGGCGCCGTCGAACCGGCGTCGTCTGGTGTCGATGGTGGCGACGGTGTCGTCGATGGGGTCGGTGAGCAACCGCCGTACCCACACGCGGGCTGAGGTGGCTTGGGGGTCGCGGGTGATGATGCGGCGGGCCAGGAACGCCGGGAGTGGTCCGTGGCCGGGGAGTTGGGCGGGTTCCTCGGAGCGTCCCAGGAGGGCGTCGCTGGTCATCACCAGCTGGACCTCGACCGGGATCGCGGCCGCGGTGGTCTGGCCGGTGATCCGTTCGATGAGGGTGTCGGCCTTGATCTGCGCCTTTGGTGCGTTCATCACCGGTCGCCTTGGCTGATTCCGCAGCGGCGCGTAGCGACGCGAAACACGCCACGGCTTGTTCCACCGGCAGGACCGCGGTGATCGTGGCCATCGTGTCCGGCAGGGGTCGGATGGACACGTACCGGTCCTCTCGGGCGCGTGCTGCCCGGCGGACGGCGGCGTCCTGGTCGAGTTCGATCACCCGCCGCCGCACCGCCTGCGTGATCTCGGGCACCGACATCGACTCCACCACCGGCACCGAGCTCGGTGTCGACCCGGCCACGGTCCTCCCGGGTCAGACACCGCGTCTCCGTGATCGCCGCGCGCACACCCCGCTCGCGACACCCGTCCGGCGGCCAGCGCTGCGAGCGTGGCGGGCATCTCGGCCACCAGCACCCGCGCGTCCGCCAACCGGCGCGACGCCGACGCCGGCGAACACTTGGTGGCGAAGCCGATCTGATCCGCGATCCCCAGCCCCCGCCGCCGCACCGGCACACCCTGCGCTTCCTGCAGCGCGAGTTGCGAGGTCTCGAACTCGACCGCTTCCAGAGCTTGTGCGGCGGCCAACGCCGCCTTCGCTCGCTCCAGGAACCCGATCCGATCGATCCGCTCCCCGTCATCGTCGGCTGGGGTGCGGACTATCGCGGCGGCCGCGTCAATCAGGTCACCGATCGACGCACGCAACACCGCGCCGTCAGTCCGGTTCCTGGTCTGCAACATGTGTTCGATACTAATCCGTGCCACCGACAATCCCGAGTTGCCCACAACCCCAGTTCGTCAACCAGGGGGAGGGGTTCTCGGCTCTGAGGGCTCCGCGGGAGTGGCCCTAATCGATCAGCGGCAGGACGTCGATCCTTGCGGTGTCAGTGCCCTCGGACGTAGCCGTCACCGTCGCCCAACCGTCGTCCACGAGGTTCGTCAGTGATGCGGTGAACGTCACCGAGCCACCGGGCGCCACCGTGCAGGTGTACGCGAACGTCGATTGATCGCCGCCGTAACCCGGGGCGGCGACGCACGCGTACGGAGCGGTGATCGAGTTGAAGGCGCTGCCGAGCGGCAGTGCCCGCAGCCGGAAGACCACGCGCACCGTGGCCTGCGTCGACGACTCCGACGCCTGGACGACCACGCGGAACCTTTGTAGCGAGTTCACCGTCGCGGGTGCGGTGATCGACGGCGCCGGGCCGGCCGTGACGGTCGGCGTGGGCGTCGGGGGTGCGGACGGCGACTCCGTCGGTGTGGGCGTCGGGGATCCGGACGGCGACCCCGTCGGAGTGGGCGTCGGAGTCGCCGACAGGGTGGGGCTCGGGGTCTGCGTCGGGTTGGGCGACTCGCTGGGAGTCGGTGTGTCGGTCGGGTTGGGCGTCTCGCTCGGGGTCGGCGGCGGGCTCGTGGGCGGCGTCGTCGGTGTGTCGCTCGGCGTCGGGGTAAGAGTCGGGGTCGACGGACCGATCGGGGTCGGAGTCGGTGTCACCGTCGCGGTGGGCTCAGACGTCGGGATGGGGGTCGCTGACGCGGTGACCGTCGGCTCCGGCGACGTCGGCGGCGAGGCAGGCGGGGTCGGCGTCGCGGTCTCGCTCGGTTCCGGCGAGGGTGTCCCTCCGTCGGGAGGAGCAACGTCGGGCGCGTCGCTCGGTGCGGCAGTCGGGGTCGGCGAATCGGCGACGACCGCCACCTGCCCGGGATTGTCCGCTGGTGTGGTCGACGTCGGCGTCAGACCCAACGGAGGGAACTGGAACGCCAGCATGGTCGTCGGTGTCGCCGTCGGTGAATCCGTAGGTGAAGCCGTCTCGCTCGGGGTCTGCGTCGCACCAGGATCCGGCGTGGCCGCGACGCTGGCGGCCGGCGTGGGACTGGACGTCGCGGACGGTGTTGCGATGACGATCCCCTGCACGATCGCGTCGTCGTTGCGGGTCGCGTTCCACACCGCACCACCAGCGACCGCAGCGACCACGGTCACCGCCACGGACGCGGCCACCGTCGGAGCCGAGAGCCCGGTCACCGCGGCGATGATCTTCTGCGTGACGGCGGCCACCACGTGTGCGGCGGCCTTGATCGGCGCCAGCACCGCCATGAGCCCGCCGGCGGTGGCCACAGCCAGACCGGCCCCACCGGCGGCCATCGCACCGGCCCCCGCCCCCGCAGCTGCCGCGCCGGCGCCGACTGCGGCTCCGGCGCCGGCTCCGGCCCCGGCTCCGGCGCCGACACCGCTCGCGCCTGCCGCGGCCGCGGCCCCGCTCCCGGCCGCCGCCGCGCCCGTGCCGGCTGCCGCCGTGCCGGCGCCCGCACCCGCCCCGGCAGATCCCGCCCCGGCTCCGGCGCCCGCACCCGCCCCGGCAGATCCCGTCCCGGCGCCCGCGCCGCCCGATCCGCCGGCCGCTCCGCTCGAACCAGCCGTCCCGCCGGTCGCGCCCTCGCCACCCGTCCCGCCGGCCGATCCCGACCCGGCCGGCCCTGATCCGGGCTGCCCCCCTGCCCCGGCGGCGCCGGCCGCCCCCGCTGCCGCGGCTCCGGCGATCCCGCCGGCGGCCACGTAGCTCGAGGCGAAGACCCCGAGCAGCGCCGGTGCGACGAACGCCGGCAGCCAGCGGTTCTCCGACTGCAGTTCGAGCAGGATCGCCGAGCACTTCTCACACGTCTTCAGATGGTCGTCGACCTGCCGCCGCTGACGCGGGCCGAGACCGTCCCGGGCATAGGCGCCGAGGCTCGCGCGCGGGATGCGGCACTCCTCGGGAACCTCACCGGTGAGGTGGGCCTGCAGCCACGCCTGCCGCAAACCCTCCCGCGCCCGCAGGGCCAAGGCCGAGACCGCACCGGCCGTCATTCCGAGCGTCGGTGCGATCTGCGCCGGCCGCTCGCCGTCGACCTCGGTCCGCCAGAGAACGGTCTGCCAGCGCTCGGGAAGTGACGCGAAGGCGGCCACGGCGGCGTTCCCCACGAACTCGTCCACGGTGGTGTCGGTGGCCTGCTGCGGGATCGCATACGGATCGAGGTCGTCGACCGGATCCTCGCGGCCACTCGTGCGGCTCTTGATGTACTGGCGGCGGATGGTGGTGAGCAGGTACGGACGGAACGCGAGAGTCGGGCCGCCACCGGTGGACATCGAAGCCAGCACGCTCACGAAGGCCTCGGACACCAGGTCGTCCGCGTCCGCGCGGTTCCCGGTCAGCTGCGCGGCGAACCGCCCGGCCGCGACCGAGTGCCGTCGGTACAACTCGGCCGTGGCCTCGGAGTCACCCGCGCGGGCAGCGTCGACGAGCATGATGTCGCTGGGGACCTCGACCGGGGTCGGACCATCGTCCGGCTGGGACCGGGGTGCCGGGATGATCGGCGGCTCCGACATCGGGTCACCTCCGACCTAACTGGGGCAAAGCATCCGCTCGGCGGAAGCGTACGGGTCAGGTCACGCCGCCGCACACCCGTAGACTGCGCCCGTGCCTCGCGTTGTCGTCGACGTCATGCCCAAACCCGAGATTCTCGACCCGCAAGGTCAGGCGGTACTCCTGGCGCTGCGTCGGATCGGCCTTGCCGCCACCGGTGGCGGCGTCAGTGGCGTCCGCCAGGGTAAGAGGTTCGAGGTCACCGTCGACGCCGAGATCACCGACGACGTCCTTGCCTCGGTTCGACAGATCGCCGTCGACGTCCTGAGCAATCCGGTGATCGAGGACGTCGTGTCCGTCCGGGTCGACGGCTCGTGAGCATCCGTATCGGTGTCGTCACGTTCCCGGGAAGCCTCGACGACGGTGACGCGCGTCGGGCGGCGAGGATCGCCGGCGCCGAGCCGGTCGCGCTCTGGCACGCCGACGCCGACCTCCACGACGTCGACGCGGTCGTCCTCCCGGGTGGCTTCTCCTACGGCGACTACCTGCGGGCGGGCGCCATCGCCAGGTTCGCCCCCGTCATGGACAGGATCGTCGACGCGGCTAACGGCGGCCTCCCCGTCCTCGGGATCTGCAACGGCTTCCAGGTGCTGTGCGAGGCGCACCTGCTCCCGGGCGCACTGGTCCGCAACGACCACCGCACCTTCATCTGCCGCGACCAGCCGCTGGTGATCGAGTCGTCGGCGACGGCATGGACCTCGCAGTACCGGCCCGGGGAGACCATCGTCGTGCCGCTGAAGAACGGTGAGGGCGGCTACGTCGCGGACGCCCGGACTCTCGACGAGCTCGCCGCCGAAGGCCGGATCGTCGCGCGGTACGTCGTCGACCTCGAGCGTGGTCTGGCCAACCCGAACGGTTCGCTGCGCGGCATCGCCGGCGTGGCGAACGAGCGCGGCAACGTGGTCGGCCTGATGCCGCACCCCGAGCATGCCACGGAGCCGGGCTTCGGTCCGGATGGTGCCGGTGTGGACGGGCTCCGCTTCTTCACCTCGGTGATCGCGACGGTCGAGGGCATGGTGGCCGCATGAGCGGTGTGCGTCTCGACACCGTCGAGCGAGCCGAGGCGACGCCCGGGCTCGAGCAGCCCTACGCCGCCCTCGGCCTGACCGCCGACGAGTACGACCGCATCCGCGAGATCCTCGGGCGCCGGCCCACCTCGTCCGAGCTCGCCATGTACTCGGTGATGTGGAGCGAACACTGCTCCTACAAGTCGAGCAAGACCCACTTCGGCTACTTCGGCCAGACCACCACCGAGAAGATGCGCGAGCACCTGATGGTCGGCATCGGCGAGAACGCCGGCGTCGTCGACATCGGTCACGGGTGGGCCGTCACCTTCAAGGTCGAGAGCCACAACCACCCCAGCTACGTCGAGCCCCACCAGGGCGCCGCGACCGGCGTCGGCGGCATCGTCCGCGACATCATGGCCATGGGCGCGCGACCGATCGCCGTGATGGACCAGCTCCGGTTCGGCGCGATCGGTCACCCGGACACCGCGCGCGTCGTGCACGGCGTCGTCAGCGGGATCGGCAGCTACGGCAACTGCCTCGGGCTCCCGAACATCGGAGGCGAACTCGTGTTCGACAGCTGCTACCAGGGCAACCCGCTCGTCAACGCCCTGTGCGTCGGCGTCATGCGACACGAGGACATCCACCTCGCCAACGCCTCCGGAGCCGGCAACCTCGTCGTCCTGTTCGGCGCGAAGACCGGCGGCGACGGCATCGGCGGGGCTTCGCTCCTGGCCAGTGACACCTTCGCCGATGGTGGGCCGAGCAAGCGCCCGGCCGTGCAGGTCGGCGACCCGTTCGCCGAGAAGGTGCTGATCGAGTGCTGCCTCGATCTCTATCGGGCCGAAGTCGTGGACGGGATCTCCGACCTCGGTGCCGCCGGGCTGTCGTGTGCACTCAGCGAACTCGCCAGCAACGGCGACGGCGGGATGCGCGCGTGGTTGGAGCGTGCCCCGCTGCGGGACAGCACGCTCGCGCCCGAGGAGATCCTCATGAGCGAGTCGCAAGAACGCATGATGGCGATCGTCGAGCCGGCGAGGCTCGACGAGTTCCTGGCCGTCACGGGCCGTTGGGAGGTCGAGGCCACGGTCATCGGCGAGGTCACCGACACCGGCCGCCTCGAGATCACCTGGAACGACGAACTCATCTGTGACGTCCCGCCGCGCAGCGTCGCCCACGACGGCCCGGTGTATCAGCGGCCGATCGCCCGCCCGCATAGCCAGGATGCCCTGCAGGCCGCCGGAACCGCGTCGCTGGCCCGGCCGACGGATGCCGCCGGCCTGCGGGCAACGCTCCTTCAGGTGGTGGGTTCGCCCAACCAGGCCGACAAATCCTGGGTGACCGACCAGTACGACCGATACGTCCTCGGCAACACGGCCGCGGCCATGCCCGATGATGCCGGCGTCCTCCGGATCGACGAGTCGAGTGGTCTCGGTGTGGTGCTCGCGACCGACTGCAACGCCCGCTTCGCCAAGCTCGATCCCTACCGGGGCGCGCAACTGGCGCTCGCGGAGGCATACCGCAACGTCGCCGTCTCGGGTGCGCGACCGCTCGCCGTCACCGACTGCATGAACTTCGGCTCACCGGAGGACCCGGGCGTCATGTGGCAGTTCACCCAGGCTCTGCACGGATTGGCCGACGGTTGTGCCGTCCTCGGGACCCCGGTGACCGGTGGCAACGTGAGTTTCTACAACCAGACGGGGACGACGGCTATCCATCCGACACCGGTCGTCGGCATGCTCGGCGTCCTCGACGACGTCTCCCGGCGCACGCCGTCGTCATGGCGGACCGCGGGCGCCACGGTGCTCCTGCTGGGCACGACGCGGGCCGAGCTCGACGGGTCCGCCTGGGCCGAAGTCATCCACGGGCACCTCGGCGGCCTGCCGCCTCAGCTCGACCTGAGTGCGGAGCAGGCCGTCGCCGAGGTGACTATCGCAGCCGCTGAAGGCGGACTCCTGCACAGCGCGCACGACCTCGCCGACGGCGGGCTCGCACAGGCCCTGGCCGAGTCGGCCATGCGGTTCGGGGTCGGGGTGTCGGTTTCTCTCGACGAGGTCACGACGTCCGGTGTCGACGCGTTCGAGGCGTTGTTCTCGGAGTCCACCGGGCGCGTTCTCGTGACGCTCGACCCGACGGACGAGGCGGCCTTCCGTGCGCTGTGTGCCGAGCACGGTGTCGTGGTCGCCGCGTTGGGCCAGACCACGACGGAGCCCGCCCTCGCTGTCGACGGACAATTCGAGATCACCCTGGCCGAGCTCGAGAGCGTGTGGCGATCGACGTTGCGGAATGCGTTCGCTGCCTAGGTCACCAGCGGCGGCGCACGGCCTGTACGGCTAGCTGCTCAACGCACTGTGCACGAGGAAGACGTTGTACGGATCCCACTGGGACACGAGCAGGTAGAGGTCACGCCTGCTCGACCACGGATGCTGGAAGCCGCCGTACAGCTTCGGCATCTCGGCCGCCGTCAGGACCACCTGCTCCGGTCCCCACGGTCCTTCCGGCGCGGGCGCATCTCGCAGGACGATCCGGTCACGGGACTCGTCGCGATAGGTCATGAGCCAGCGCCGGGCGGACCGGTGATAGCGCACGGAGAGTTCGCCCACCGGACCGCCGACGATCACCGCCGCGCCGGCACGATCGCCTGGCGCCCACCGGGAGCCGGACCAGTACTCGTACGCGGCGGCGTCGAGAAGCGACGTCCGGGCGACACGAGCGACATGGGCGTCGCCGAACCTGCCGTTGGGGGTGCCGAACAGGTAGATCCATCGGCCGTGGGTCGCGAAGGCGCCCATCTGGAACGGATCGTCACCGTCGAGGTTCGTCCACTGTGGGCAGCCGTCGGTCGTCCAGGTCTCGCCGTCGTCGTCGGAGACCGCGATCCCGGCCAGCGTCGTGTCCCACGCGCCCGGATCACCCCAGTGCGCCACCGACATGTAAGCCAGGTACTGCCGAGAGCCGACACAGACCCCGGCGGTCGGGATCACCGTGATCTCGCCGGCACTCTCGTCCTTCAGGCTCGGCAGCAGTTCGCCGGCGTGGCCGGGCCGGTCCTCGGCCGCGGTGTCGAACGTCATCCCGGCGGCGAGGTCGTGGTCGGTGCTGCGGAGCAGGACATTGCTGCGCCAGTCGAACGTCGCCTCGTCGCCGATGCCGCCGCCCGGCCCGGTCCAGCCGGCGCCGTACGTGTCACCGAAGGCGGCCAGGACGCGTCCCTGTCCGGTGTCCCACACGATGCCGAGATCGGTCGCGGTGATCCCGAAGCGGGCTGCCGTGTCGTTCGCCGAACCCGGGCCGGTCACCTGGGCCACCACCCGTCCCGGGGAGGCGACCACCGGCCGGGCCGCGAGCGAACTGATGCCGAGGACGGCTGCTCCCGCGACCAGGGCCGCGGACGTGGCCACGTGCCGGCGGGACAGACCCATGATCGGCGAACGATAGCCTGACGGGCGTGCCCACCGCCGATTCCGTCCGCGGCCTCGCCGACGAGGGCGACGTGATCGCGGCGCAGGCCCGACTGGCTGCGCTGTCCGCCGACGAGAAGCCCGACCGTGCGGATCTGCGGATGCTCGTCAAGCACTCGTTGGCCCTTCTCGCCCAGCGTGCACCCGGTCGGTCCGTCGAAGTGCGGGTGCCGCCGTTCGCCGCCGTGCAGATCCTCGAGGGCACCAGGCACGGTCGCGGCACGCCCCCGGCCGTGGTCGAAACCGATGCGCGCACCTGGCTCGCCCTGGCCGACGGCACTCTCACCTGGCCCGCCGCGATGGCCACCGGCCGCTTGCACGCCTCCGGCCGGCGCAGCGACCTCTCTCCGCTCCTGCCGGTCCTCGCCCTGCCGACCACGAGAGGCGACGAGTGAGCACCACGATCAGAGCGGCCGTCCACGCGGCCCTGCCGCAGGTCCGCGCCGATCTCGAGACCCTGGTCCGCATCCCGAGCGTCTCGGCCGATCCCGGCGCGACGGCCGAAGTGGGCCGCAGCGCCCAGGCGGTGGCCGACCTGGCTCGGGCGACCGGGTTCGACGAGGTCGACATCCTCAGCGCGGGCGGCGGCGCGCCGGCGGTCATCGCGAGGATCCCCGCGCCGGCGGGCCGGCCGACCGTGCTGCTGTACGCCCACCACGACGTCCAACCGACCGGTCCGCTCTCGGCCTGGACCTCGCCGCCTTACGAACCGGCCGAACGTGACGGCCGCCTGTACGGGCGCGGTGCCGCCGACGACAAGGCCGGGGTCGCAGCGCACCTGGCCGCGGTCCGAGCGTTCGACGGCCATCCCCCGGTCGGCGTCACGTTGTTCGTGGAGGGGGAGGAGGAGATCGGCTCGCCGACCCTCGAGGCGTTCCTCGCCGAGCACCGGCACCTCTTGGTCGCGGACGCGATCGTCCTCGCCGATTCGATGAACCTGGCCGTTGGACAGCCGTCCCTCACGACCACCCTGCGTGGCATCGCCGACTGCGTGGTCGAGGTCGCCACGCTCGACCACGCGGTGCACTCGGGCATGTTCGGGGGACCGGTGCCCGACGCGCTGACCGTGTTGACCAGGCTCCTGGCCACGCTGCACGACGATGCGGGCAATGTCGCCGTCGAGGGCATCGCCGGCCACGTGACAGCCGCCGACGTCGACTATCCGGAGGACCGCCTGCGCGCTGAGGCCGGTGTGCTCGACGGCGTCCGTCTGATCGGCACCGGCCCACTGGCCGCCCGGATGTGGTCGAAACCCTCCATCAGCGTGCTCGCGATCGACGCGCCGTCGGTCGTCGACGCGTCCAACACCCTCGTGCCAGCCGCCCGCGCGAAGGTCAGCCTCCGGGTGCCTCCGGGTGCCGACGCGCAGGCCGCCCTCGCCGCGCTGCATGCCCATCTCGTCCGACATGTGGAATGGGGTGCTCGGATCACGGTGACCGACGGTCACGTCGGCGAACCAGGCGTGATCGACGCGACGGGTCCCGTCTACGACGCCGCTCGCTCGGCGTTCGCCGAGGCGTGGGGCGTTCAGCCAGTCGACATCGGGGTCGGCGGCTCGATTCCTTTCGTCGCCGCGTTCGCCGGGGCCTTCCCGGCGGCGTCGGTGCTGGTCACCGGCGTCGAGGATCCCGATACCCGCGCGCACGGCGCCGACGAGAGCCTGCACCTCGGCGATTTCGAGAGGGTCTGTCTCGCGGAGGCGCTCCTGCTCGAGAAGCTCGCCCGCCCTGACACCGCGGCGACCTGACGTCGGCAACGTCATAGCCCGTGGCCGCGATCGAATGCGGCCGGTTCCGGGCAGCGCCGTTACACTCGACGAGTGACGCGAGGCCCGCTGCAGTCCGGCTCTTCCGCTCCCGACCCCCTCTCCGCTGATCCACCGGCCGATCTCGCCTGGTCGTCCGATGACCTGCTGGACGACGACCCCCGCCCGAAGGACGCGTGTGGCGTCTTCGGCGTCTGGGCTCCCGGTGAAGCAGTCTCCAAGCTCGCCTATTACGGCCTCTACGCCCTGCAGCATCGTGGCCAGGAGTCCGCGGGCATCGCAGTGAGCAACGGGCGCCAGATCGTCGTCTTCAAGGACATGGGCCTCGTCTCGCAGGTCTTCGACGAGCCGACCCTGGAATCACTCAAGGGCCACCTGGCGATCGGCCACTGCCGCTACTCGACCACGGGCAGCTCCACCTGGCGCAACGCGCAACCGACCTTTCGCTCGACCTCCGTCGGCTCGGTCGCCCTGGGCCACAACGGCAACCTGACGAACACCGGCGACCTGCTGGCCAAGGCACTCTCCGGCGATCTGGACGACCTCGTCGGCCCCGAGCCCGCGCTGCTCTCCGGTGAATCGTCCACGTCCGACACCGGACTCCTCACGGCGCTGCTCGCCAGCCAGCACGACCGCAGCCTCGAGGACGCCGCCATGCGGGTACTCCCACTGCTGAAGGGTGCGTTCTCCCTCGTCTTCATGGACGAGGGAACCCTGTACGCGGCCCGCGACCCGCAAGGCGTCCGCCCACTCGTCCTCGGCCGGCTCGAACGTGGCTGGGTCGTGGCGAGCGAGACGGCGGCGCTCGACATCGTCGGTGCCACCTTCGTACGCGAGGTCGACCCGGGCGAGTTGCTCGCGATCGACGAGGACGGCGTCCGCAGCCGGCACTTCGCCGAGCCCGCGCGCAAGGGCTGCGTGTTCGAGTACGTCTACCTGGCCCGGCCCGACACCAAGATCGCCGGCCGCTCCGTGCACTCCACCCGGGTCGAACTCGGGCGGCAGCTCGCCCGGGAAGCGCCGGTCGACGCGGATCTCGTGATCGGCGTCCCGGAGTCCGGCACGCCGGCCGCCATCGGCTACGCGGAGGCCTCCGGCATTCCCTACGGCCAGGGCTTCGTGAAGAACTCCTACGTGGGCCGGACCTTCATCCAGCCCAGCCAGACGATCCGCCAGCTCGGCATCCGGCTCAAGCTCAACCCGCTCCGCGAGGTGATCGAGGGCAAGCGGATCGTCGTGGTGGACGACTCGATCGTCCGTGGCAACACCCAGCGCGCCCAGGTCAAGATGTTGCGCGAGTCGGGCGCCGCCGAGGTGCACGTCCGCATCTCCTCGCCGCCGGTGGCGTGGCCCTGCTTCTACGGCATCGACTTCGCCTCCAAGGCCGAGTTGGTCGCCACCAGCATGTCGCCCGACCAGATCTGCGCGCTGCTCGGCGCCGACTCGCTGGCCTACGTCTCTCTCGACGCGCTGGTCGACTCGACCCAGCAGCCGAAGGAGTCGCTCTGCCGAGCGTGTTTCGACGGCGTCTATCCGATCGACCTCCCCGCACAGGGTCTCGACAAGTTCCTCCTCGAGGGCCCGGACATGCTCCCCGGCACGAAGCCGGTCCGCAGCGCCTCGGTGCCGGTGGCGGGCAGCGCCGAGCACCTCACGGACCTCGACCAGGACGGACTCGTCCAGCTGGTCGGCGGCACCGGCGGCAGCGGCGCGCTGCTGCACCCCTGACCATCGACCCGACGCCCTGACCGACCGCCCCAGGCACGTGGGCCGACAGTGACGAACGAGGTTCCCGAGATGACGGCTCCCACCACCCAGACCGGCCAGGACCTGTACGCCGACGCGGGCGTCGACGTCGCGGCCGGTGAGCGCGCCGTCGACCTGATGCGCGCGAGCATCGCGAAGACCGCGCGGCCCGAGCTCGTCGGCGGCATCGGGGGCTTCGCCGGACTCTTCGACGCCTCCGTGTTGAAGAGCTACCGGCGTCCACTCCTCGCGACCAGCACCGACGGCGTGGGGACCAAGGTCGCCGTCGCCTCGGCGATGGGCGTGTACGACACGGTCGGCCGCGACCTGATCGGCATGCTGGTCGACGACCTGGTCGTCTGTGGCGCCGAGCCGGTGTACGTGACCGACTACATCGCCTGCGGCAAGGTCGTGCCCGAGCGCATCGCGGCGATCGTGTCCGGGAGTCGGCCGAAGGCTGCCGGCTCGCCGGTGCCGCGCTCGTCGGGGGTGAGACCGCTGAACACTCCGGGCTGATGGGCGTCGACGAGTTCGACCTGGCCGGCGCCACCACCGGTTTCGTGGAGGCCGACGACGTGCTGGGACCCGACCGTGTCGAGGTCGGTGACGTCGTGGTGGCGATGGGGTCGTCCGGGCTGCACAGCAACGGCTTCGCGCTCGTCCGGAAGGTCTTCTTGACCGACGCCGGATGGTCGCTCGACCGCGACGTGCCCGAGTTCGGTCGCACACTCGGGGCCGAGCTCCTGGAGCCGACCCGCATCTACGCGCTGGACGTGCTCGCCCTGATCGACCGGCTACGGGCCGCGTCGGGCGGGGCCTCGAGCGGCGTCCACGCCTTCTCGCACGTCACCGGCGGTGGCCTGGCGAACAACCTCGCCCGAGTCGTGCCGACCGGCATGACGGCGTTGATCGATCGATCGACGTGGTCGCCCGGTCCGGTGTTCCACGTTCTCGCCGAGGTCGCCGGCGTCGACCTCACCGCGCTCGAGGGAACGGTGAACCTGGGGATCGGCATGCTCGCGATGATGCCGGCCGCTGCGGCCGACGCGGCGGTCGAGTTGCTCGAGAGTCGCGGCATCCCGGCCTGGGTGTGCGGACGCATCGTCTCAGCGGAACAGCCCGATGCGCCGGGCACCGCGAGACTGGTCGACGGGTTCGCGTCAGCCTGAGCGGCCGATGTGGTCCAGCGCTCGCACGGTATGGACGACGGTGCCGGCCAGCAGCGGTGCCGTCCCAGCGCAGTCAGCCTCGGTAAACGGCGCGGTCAGTCCCGGTAGACGGCTCGATAGTCGTCGTCGTCGACAGCGTCGTCGTCCTCGGCAGGACGGACGGAAGTCGCTCCGTCGCTACTGCCGCCGGACAGCTCTCGCTGCAGCTGATCGAGGTCGGTGGAGTGGTTGCGGTACTTCAGCTCCCGAGCCACTTTCGTCTGCTTAGCCTTGGCACGGCCGCGCCCCATAGGGTCGACCCCCTCGCATCAGTCATCCGCGCCTGCGTGCCTGCGGTACGCGGGAATCACGTCGGAGTGTTGTTCGTGTCGCCAACGCTACCTGCCTGGTGCCAGGTAGCGCATCTCGGGGGTACCAGTCGGCGATCCGCCGGCCGGTGACCCATGCTCACTGACCGTCAAAATACTCACGCAAAGTAGTCAACCGGCTACGAGACTTGCGCATAGCGGCTCGCTTCGTGGACTCTCGGTCCAGTGGATGGCAAGATCGGCGACATCGTTCGATCGGGGATAACGGTCGGTTCGTCCGGGTTGTGTACCGTTGACCGACAGGCTACTTTCTGACACGATTCATTGTGTATTGTGCGCCGGAAAGTCCATCAAAGCGGGCATACCGCCCGTAATGTGGAGTAGTGTCGCCTTACCTATTCGTAGGTAAGGGCACGTTTCGCAGGCAAGCAGGTCCTGAGCAAGACAGCACGGCAAGACGGCACGAGGTAATGAACGGCCGAGGGTCGTGAACGTGAGCAATCAGCAGTCCTTCGTGGGGACGGGTTGTGGACTGCCTGCTCGCAGCGTTCGACCGCACGGCGACATGTCCGCACGCTACGACGCAACGAGGAGTCCCCATGAGCATGCGTGGTTCGGAGACGGAAACGCTGCTCACCCCAGCAGAGGTGGCGGCGCTCTTCCGGGTCGACCCGAAGACGGTCACCCGGTGGGCAAAGGCAGGCAAGTTGAGTTCCATTCGCACGCTCGGCGGTCATCGCCGGTACCGCGAGTCCGAAGTGCGCCAGCTGCTGTCGGGCACGATTCCCGCGCAGCGCCGTCCGGAGGCGTGAGCACGGCCCCATGACGAGTGGGCAGCCGTCAGCGCGATCCGTGCTGCGATGGCTGCTGCCCGTCGTCGTCGGCGTCCTGGTCCTCGTGGCGACGATCGCCCTGGCGGTCAAGCAGTCCACGCCGATCCCCGATCAACGTCTCGATCAGCCGCACCTGGGTCTCTACATCGGGATCCTGGTGGCGATCCTCTGTTTCGTCGGGCTCATCCTGCTGTTGATCGCCGGGCCGAGCGCCGTCGTGACCGGACCACCCCGCAAGAAGAAGAAGAACAACTGGCTGGCCCGGGCCGTGATGGTCGGGCTGCTCCTGCTGTTGGTCCTCTGGGCGCGTAAGCACCAGGCGGACGGCGGGTTCCGCAACCCGCTCACGGGCCTCATGGGCGGCGGCAACGCGACGCCAGTGGCCGCTCCGTCGCCCACGCCGGCGGCGGCCCCGATCTCCGGGGGCCCGATCGTCGCGATCCTCGTCCTGATGGGCCTGCTCGTCGTGGCCGCGGCGGTCGTCGGTGTGATCCTCGCGCGCCGACTCCGTCGCGACGATCTGAGCGAGCCCCTGGACGAGGCCGAGTTCGCCGAGGACGGTCTCGAAGCCGCGCTCGGCGCCGCCCGCGCGGCCACGTTCTCCGAGGACGACCCCCGCAGCGTCGTCATCTCGTGCTACGAGACGTTCGAAGGCGTGCTGGAGCGCCGCGGAGTCACCCGGCAGGCCAACCAGACGGCTTCCACCGTGCTCGACCGGGCGATGATCCGGGGCCTCGTCGATGCCGAGGGCGTCGCCGCCTCCCGCGACCTGATCGACGTCTTCGAGCGCGCCCGGTTCTCGCCACACGAGATGGTGCGCGCGGACGTCGAGCGGGCGCGCGCCGCTCTCGACGGGATCCAGGCCTCCGTCAGCCGGTGTCGCGCGGTCATGCTCGACATGAACGACGACACCAACGAGGCACCGTCGGCGGCTCGCCGGTGACGCCACTGCGGCCGTTCTTCCTGATGGCGGCGGTCATCCTCACCTACGGGCAGGGGCCGGCCGGGCTCGCGATCGGGCTCCTCATCATCGCGGTGAACGAACTGGTCGCGCTTCGCACACGGGTGACCGCCTGGGACCAGGATTCGCTCCGGCTGCCCGGCTGGCTGCGGTGGCCGTTCGGACGCAAGCGGCGGAAGAGCTTCCCGACCTACGACTCGGTGGCGAGCGACGTCAGCTGGGCGACCAAGAGTGGCCGCGACTTCGACCTCCACGTCCGGCGCCGGTTCACCCGGATCGCACGCGCTCGACTGGCCGAGCTCGACGTCGATCTCGACGACCTCGCCGACGACCCGCGCCGCGCCCGCGCGCTGCTCGGGGCCGAGCTCTGGCAGGTCATCGATCCGACCCGCGAACCGTCGCGTGCGCGCGACTCGGGCGGCGTGAGCATGGCCGAGCTGCATCACCTCATCGATCAACTCGACGCGATCGGCCAGGCCGACTCGAGCGGCGGATCCCGGGTGGCGACCCGCGCCGGGGCATAGGTTGACCCGGTGACGTGGACTCCGCAGCAGACCGGCGAGCGTGCCCGGGCCGTCATCGACGAGGTCACCAAGGTGATCGTCGGAAAGGACGGTGCGGTCGAGCAGGTCCTCCTCGGCGTGCTCGCCGGCGGGCACGTACTCCTGGAAGACCTTCCCGGGCTGGGCAAGACCGTCCTCGCGCGCACGTTCGCGACCGCTCTGGGGTTGTCGTTCGCACGGGTCCAGTTCACCCCGGACCTGCTTCCCCAGGACATCACCGGTGCGAGCGTGTACGACCCGATCCACCAGTCGTTCGAGTTCCGGAACGGTCCGGTGTTCACTCAGGTCCTGCTGGCCGACGAGATCAACCGGACCCCACCCAAGACCCAGGCGGCGCTGCTGGAGGCGATGGCGGAACAGCAGGTGAGCGCGGACGGCGTCACCCACCGGCTCCCCGACCCGTTCGTGGTCCTCGCCACCCAGAACCCGATCGAGTTCGAGGGGACCTACGCCCTGCCCGAGGCGCAGCTCGACCGCTTCACGCTCCGGGTGACGATGGGGTATCTGAACGCGGCCGGCGAGAAGGAGATGGTGAACCGCCGACTGGCCCGCCGGCACGAGGCCGCAGTGACCGCGCAGGTTGCCGGCACCGAGGACGTGCTGTCGATGCGGGGCAGCCTGGAGGACGTGGACGTGCACGACGACGTCCTCGACTACATCGTCGCGATCGTGGGGGCCACCCGACGCAGCCCGAAGCTCTCGGTCGGTGCGAGCCCCCGCGGAACCCTGGCTCTCGTCCAGCTCGCCCGGGGGTTCGCCCTGCTCCGCGGACGTGACTACATCGTCCCCGAGGACGTCCAGGCGGTCGCGCCGTCGGCGCTCGGTCATCGGCTGGTGGTGCGCCCCGAGCTCTGGGTGCGGCAGGTCAGCGGCGCCGACGTGGTCGCCGAGGTCCTCGTGGAGGTCCCCGTCCCGGCTGTCCGTCCGGTCCTCTGAGCCGTCGAGACGACGTCGGACGCTCGGCATGGCGACGCTGATCCAGCACTGGCGACCCACGCGGCTCGCTGCGCGTCTCATCACGGTCTCCGTCGTCGGACTCGCCACCACCGCCATCGCCGGCCGGCCCACGCTCGTCGTCGTGATCGCGCCATGCCTGCTCGCCCTGGCCTGGGGCGGCTATCGCGGCCGCAGCCGCTGGCTCAAGGTCGACGGAGCCGAGTCGACCGAGCGGCTGTACGAAGGTGACGAGGTCAGCATCGAGCTCGACTTCACCACCGACGCCGCCGGCATGGCCGACGTGGTCGTCCACCCGGAGCTGACCGGGCCGATCAAGACGGGCTGGGCGTCGACGGTGATCGAGCGGGCCGAACGTCACCGCATGGAGTCGTGGCGGGTCGAGATCAACCGGTGGGGGCACTGGACGATCGGACCGTGGCGGGTCGTCCTCACCGCTCCGGGGCTGATGTGGCGGGCCGAGCACCGGGTCAGCTTCCCGACGGTGGCGGTGTTCCCCCGTCCGGCGCACGTCCAGGCCGTCCCGCTGCCACCGCGCCTGATGGCCCGACTCGGTGCCCACGTGTCGCGCCGGGTGGGCAGCGGCACCGAGTTCGCCGCCGTACGCCCGTACGCGCCAGGCGACTCCGTCCGCCGGGTCAACTGGAAGGTGACGCAACGGCGGAACGGACAACCGGGGGCCAGCGGGTTCGGCACCGAGCTGTACGTGAACGAGTTCCACGCCGAACGGATGGCGGACGTCGTGGCGGTCGTCGACACGACGCTCGACATCGGCCAGGGCGAGACCTCCAGCCTCGACGCGGCCGTGCGCAACGCGGTCGCGGTGACGAGCGCGTACCTGACGTTCACCGACCGCGTCGGTGTCGTGGGGTTCGGTGGGTTCATCCGGTGGCTTCCCCCTGGAGCAGGGACCCGGCACTACTACCGGGTGGTCGAGACCCTGATGGCGTCACGCCTGGACACGAGCGTGCTCGATCCCGATCTCGCCCGGCTCCCACGGCAGGCGCTGCCCTCCGGCGCGTTGGTCTACATGTTCACGCCGCTGCTCGATCCGCGGGTGATCGAATCGCTGCGCGACCTGCGTGAGCGCGGGCACCAGGTCGTCGTCTTCGACACCTTGATCGCCGCGCCGGAGCCGGAGAAGGACGAGGCGGGGCGGGCAGCCATCCGACTGTGGGAGGCCGAGCGCGCGGCCCTGATGAGCGAGCTCTCCGGTATCGGGATCGTCGTGGTGGACGGCGGTGGCGACGTGCTCGAGCCGTTGAGCATCGTGGCCGCTTCCCTGCGCCGGGTGGGCGATCGCTCGTGACCTCGAACACGCTGGACCCGGTCGACGGCACCGCGGTCGGGATCGCACGGCGTCGGCTGTCGGTGAACGTCGGGGCGCGTGCACTCGCCGCGGGAGCCGGGGTGGCTGCGTTCGCCGCCGCCGTCTCCGGGTTCGGCTGGGCGTGGGCCGGGGCGGTGTTCGCCGGTGGGGGTGCGGTCGTGGTGCTCGCGTTGGTGCCGGGCTTCGAGCTGATGTCCGGGGTTGCCGTGCTCGGTTTGTTCGTGTCGCTGGCGGTGCGGATGTACACCGCGGACCTGTCGGTCTCGCGCGCCCTGCTCATCGGCCTGCTGCTGCTCGGCTGGGCGCTGCTGGCCCAACTCGGTGAAGCTCTCGCAGACGAGCCCGCCACCCGGCCGGTTCGGCTGCCGCTCCTGGCCTGGGTCCGACAGGCGGTGCCGTTGCTCGTCACCGGTGTGGTGGCCGGCGCGGCAGCGGCAGCCGGTGCCGCCGCCGCGGATTCGACGGCGCTTCGCATCGGGGGGACGGTCGCGATCGTGCTGGCCGTGGTCGCACCGATGCTGCTGCTGGTCGCGTTGCTGTTCGCGTGGCGATGGCGCGATCCCGGCAACCGTCCACCCGTGGCCGACGACGACCCGCGCTACTGAGCCCGGCGGGCGGGTCGCGCGGGCCACCAGAACCGCTCGCCCAGGAGCACGGCGAGCGACGGGACGAGGAGTGTCCGTACGAGCAGCGTGTCGATCACGACGCCCAGCCCGACGATCACACCGATCTGGGTCAGCGCGATGACGGGCAGCACGCCGAGGACGGCGAACACGGCCGCCAGGAGGATTCCGGCGCTCGTGATCACGCCCCCGGTCACGCGAAGCGAACGGAGCATGCCGTCCCTCGTCGAGCCCGTCGCGATCGTCTCCTCGCGCGCCCGCGTGGCCAGGAAGATGTTGTAGTCGACGCCGAGCGCCACCAGGAACAGGAACGACAACAACGGAACCGACGCGGCCAGGGCGTCGATGTCGAGCAGGTGCCGGAAGATCTGCGTGGCCGCGCCGAGCGCGGCGAGGTAGGTCGCGACCACGGTCAGCACCAGCAGGACCGGGGCCAGCAGCGACCGCAACAGCACGATCAGGACGAGGAGCACCACCGCGAGGACGAGCGGGACGACGACCGTCGCGTCGCGGACGTTCGCGGCGCGCGTGTCGAGGTCTGCTGCGGGCGTGCCCCCGACCAGTGCGTCGGCGACGGGCACGGCCGCCAAGCGGCCCCGCAGTTCCGCCACGGTGGCGTCGGCGGCCTTCGTTCCGGAGCCGTCGGCGAGGCCGACCGTCAGCTTGGTCAGACTCCCGTCGTCGGAGCGCTCCGGCGCCCCGATGACCCCGGCCACGCCGTCGGTCTCGCCGATCACCCGCACCGCGGTGGCGGCCGCGGCCGAGTCGACGATGACGGTCGCGGGCTCGGACAGCCCGGCCGGGAAGTGCCGCGACAGCGCGTCCTCCGCGGTCACCGACTCGACCTTCGTGCGGAACTGCTCGGTCTGCGACAAGCCGACCTGGACCGAAACCAGCCCGGCCGCGAGCGCTCCGAGGACGACCACACTGACCGCGAAGACACGGCTCGGTCGACGGCCGACGACGCCGGCGATGTTCGCCCAGACGCCCCGCTCGTGCGGATCCGGGTCGCCGACCTTCGGGGCGACCGGCCAGAAGATCCACCGGCCGAAGCAGACGAGCACCGCCGGCAGGACGACGAGCCCGAAGACGAGAGCGATCACGATGCCGATGGCGGCAGCGATCCCGAGCGTGCGGTTGCTGGTCAGCACCGCAGTGGTGAGGGTCAGGAGCGCGAGGACCACGGTCGTGGCGCTCGCCAGGATCGCCGGGCCGGCGCCGCGCAGCGCCACGGCCATCGCCTCCCGGCGATCGCGATACGCACGCAGCTCCTCCCGGTAACGGGCGATCAGCAGCAGCGCGTAGTCGGTGCCGGCGCCGAACACGAGGACGGTCACGATGCCCGAGACGCTGGCGTCGGTGCGTTCGCCGACCAGCTTCGCCACCCACGGCAGAAGCTGGGCCGCGACCTGGTCGCCCGTGCCGATGACGAGCAGCGGGACGATCCAGAGCACCGGGCTTCGGTAGGTGATGATCAGCAACACGGCCACCACCGTCGCCGTCACCGCCAGGAGGGTGACGTCGGCCCCGTCGAACGCGCTCGAGATGTCTCGCTGAATCGCGGCCGGCCCGGTCACCTGGGCCGTGAGGCCGTCGGGGAGGGCGCGGTCGCCGACCGGCCGGACCTCGGCCCGGATGTCGTCCACTGTCGCGCTCACCTCGTCCGCGGAGAGGTCACCACCGAGGGGAACGGTCAGCAGGGCAGCCCGGCCGTCCTGCGACACGACCGGTTTCGGCACCTGGCCACCACGTGCGCGATCCGCGAGCGCCGCCCGGGCCTCCGCGATGGCGGAGGTGTCGGCCTCGGTCAGCTTGGCGTCGGGACGCTCGTAGACGACGACGGCGGCGGTGGTCCTTCCACTGGGGAAGCGGTCGACGAGTTCGGTGACGCGGGTCGACTGCTTGCCGGCCGGCAGTCCGTCGGTGGGGCTCGCCGGCGGCTGGTCCGGTGAGGAGGCAAAAGCCAGGGCGGTGAAGGCCAGAGCGATGACGATCACGACCAGGCTTCCCCATCGACTCGTCAACGCATGCGTCACTCTCGCCGCCATCGTCCCGACCTCCCGTTCAGTTCATTCGTCGAATCAATCGACGAATGAACTATACGATCATCGAACGAGAAGTAGGATGTGCGCCGTGGCCGACGACACCGGGACACCTTCGGGACCGGGCGGAGCGCTCGGTGATCTCATCGACGCGCTGCGCCGCTTCAGCGTCGAAAGCGACGTGCTCGTCGACCGATTCGCACGACAGCACCATCTCGGCCGCACCGACATGAACGCGATCATGTGGATCAGCGTCGGCGAGACCGGGGGTCAGCCGTTGACCGTCGGTCAGTTGGCCGCGAAGCTCGGCCTCGGTGGGCCGGCCACGACCGCACTCGTCGACCGGCTCGAAGTGGCCGGCCACGTCGTCCGGCACCGCGATTCCCTGGATCGGCGCAGGGTGACGTTGTCGATGGAGGAGTCGGCGCGGAACCTCGCCGTCGACTTCTTCACGCCGGTCGGGCGGTTCATGGGGGTCGCTGCACAGGCGCACTCGGAGGCCGAACTCGCGTCCGCGGCTGTCATCGTCGAGTCGATGCGGCTGGCGGTCCTCGACGCGGCCGCCTGGCACTCTGCCGCCGATTGAGAGGTCGGTCGATCACTCGCTCGCGAGAGTGCCCTGCACCTTGGCGACCTGACCGGACTTGTCGACGTCGATCTGGGCGTACACGCTCACGTCGGACCAGTCGAACACCGTGCCGCTGCGGACCGGCTGCTTGGCCAGGTTCCTGGTCGTCACATCGAAGGACACGCCGGCGGGGTACACCTGACCGGAGATCCCTGGTGCGAGGGGCACGGTGACGGTCGTCGTGGCGTCGTTGACCACCCACGATCCGTCGTTGGCCGTCTTGGCGGGTTTGGCGCGGCACGCCTTGTCCGCCGTACCCGCGGCGACCTCGGTCTTGACGCAGTGCACGACAGGGTCGTAGGTGATCGTGTAGCGACCCTTGCCCGCCGAGGCGATCCTCCGGATGAGCGCGAACGTGCCGGCGCCCCGCACCGCGGTGGGACTCGGGCTGGCCGACGAACGTGCCGTCGTCGACGGGCTCGCGGACGCGCCGGAAGTGGGGCTCGCAGTGGGGCTCGTGGTCGCCGTCGCGCGAGGACTCGGGCTCGTCGTCGGCCGAGTCGTCGTCACCTGGGGGGCGTCGAAGGGTTGGGTCGAGGCCGGAGTGGGAGTCGCGGTCGCGGTGGCCGAGTTGGTCGGTGAGCACCCGGACACGACGACCGCGCCGAGCACGACGGCCGTCAGTACCCCACCGAGGACGCGCCTACGACGCCGTGCCTCCGCGGAACTCACGCCGTCATTCTCCAGGAGCGTCCTGCAGATCCAGCCACCGCACCTGCGCGGCGGTGAGCTCGATCGTCAGCCCCTCGAGTGAACTGACGGTCTCGCTGACCTGACGCGGGCCGATCAGCGGGTACACCGGAAACGGCAGGTGGAGCAGCCACGCCAGTGCGACTGCCGTCGCCGGGACGCCGAGTTCCGCTCCGAGCTTCGACGCTCGATCGAGTCGCTCGAAGTTCTCGTCGGAGTAGAAGCACCGGACCAGTTCCTCGTCGCTGCGATCCTCCGGCTTGGCGCGGCCGGTGAAGAACCCGCGGGCCTGCGACGACCACGGGAACAGCGGTGTCTGCGTCTTCTCCAGCCAGGCCTTGGACTCCGGGTCGGAGACGTGGGCACAACCCGTCCAGGGGACGTCGTAGGCCTGGGCGAGGGACAGGTGGTTCGACAGCGCGGTGAGCCGGTGCTTGCCGTTGGCATCGGCGTAGGCGTTGGCCTCCTCGAACCGCGCGATCGACCAGTTCGACCCCCCGAAGGCCTTGATGCGACCGGCCCTGACCTCCGCGTCCATGGCGTCGACGAACTCACCGACCGGGACGTCGGTGTTGTCGCGGTGCATGAAGTACTGGTCGACGTGATCGGTCTGGAGACGGTCGAGCGACTCGGTGAGCTGGCGCCCGATCGACTCCGGGTCGCAGTGCGGGGTGTGGGCGCCCTTGCCGATGAGGACGAGGTCGTCGCGGATGCCGCGGTTGGTCATCCACTGCCCGAGCATCTGCTCGCAGACGCCCTGCCCGTAGATGTAGGCCGTGTCGAATGTGCGCCCGCCGCGCGAGACGAAGTCGTCGAACATCACCGACGCGTGCGGCAGGTCGGTCTGGTTGTCGACGCCCAGCACGATGCGGCTGGCCGTCGTCTCGATACCGGGGATGTGGTCGTAGGGCATGCTCGGATCGGTCACGATCGCCACCCTGCCACCATCCACCGACGCGAAGTCACCCGTGGGGATCTCGTCGTCGAACACGACGCCGACCTGCCTGCGCCAGCTGTCCATCACGGCGAGGTTGCCCAGCGAATCCGCCCAGGTCATCGCCGGTCCCTGCCGCTCGGCGAGGTGGTCGGCCACGTGGTCGACCTCGCTGGCGTAGAGCTCGGGCTCGGCGACGGCGATCTCCTCGACGTCGCGGCGGACCCGGCGCAGCGTGACGCCGGCACCCCGACCGTCACGGCTCGGCAGCCACGGCTCGGCGAGGTCGATGATCCCGCCGGTGCCGGTGATCCGCACGGAACTCTCGGACAGCCCGACCCCGGTGGTCACCGTCGCCGTGAGCCCGTCGGCGAAGGTGAGGACGGCGACGGCGAAGTCGTCCACGCCGGTCCCGGTCGACGTCCCGCCGCCCACGACCTTCGACGGGTCGGCGAAGGGCTGCGCGGCGCCGTCGACGCCGAGCGCCGCGCCGGCGACCAGCCGCGCGAGGGAGACCGGGTAGCCGCCGACGTCGAGGATGCCGCCGCCTGCCAGCGCGCGATCGAAGAGCCGGCCGGACGGGTCCACGGAGCCGGTGGCGAACGCGAAGCTCGCCTGGATCGACAGGACCCGGCCGATGGCGCCGTCCGCGATCAGCTCGGCCAGCTTGGCCGTCTGCGGATGGCACCGGTACATGTACGCCTCCATCGCGAAGACGTCGTTGGCGCGCGCGGCCTCGAACACCGCCATCGCCGAGCCGCGGTTCACCGCGACCGGCTTCTCGATGAGCACGTGTTTGCCGGCACGGGCTGCGGCGATCGCCCAGCGCGGATGCTGCGGGTGCGGGGTCGAGATGTAGATCGCGTCGACGCCGGGATCCGCGAGCAGTTCGTCATAGGACCCGTGAGCCGTCGGCGCACCGCCCTTCGCAGCTGCCGGGTTGGCGTCCAGGAAGGCCTGCGCACGGCTCACGTCCCGGCTCCCGGCCGCCACCAGCCGCCCGGTCCGGGAGTGTGCGAGACCGGTGGCGAAGGACCGCGCGATACCCCCGGGTCCGAGGATTCCCCACCGGAGCAGGTCGACGCGGTCGGAGGCGCTCGGCGCCGGGGACTCTGAGGGAGAGGCAGTCACCCGGCCCAGTCTGGCAAAGGCACGGCGGCCGCATCGAGCGGATACCGCCGCTGACCGCTACCGGACGGCCCCGTCGGCGGATCCGCTTCCCGGGCGGTCCGACGGTGACGGGCTACCCTCGCACCCGTGACGTCGACCTTCGAGGGCGACGCGGCGCCGGTACGCCGTCGCGTCCGTTTCCTCGACCGTTCGCCCGTCCTCCCGGCGCCGTCGTGGCGCACCCACGTTCCCCGGTGGTCGCGGATGTTCCTCTGGACGATCGGGGTCGTCTGTGCCGTGAGCGCGGTCGTCGACGCCCTCACGGCACGCGTCCAGCCGATCCGGCACTTCATCGACATCGCCGTCTTCCCCGCTCCGGCAAACCTCGCGTACGCGGTGTTCTGCTTCCTCCTCGGAGCGAGCCTCGTCCGGCGCAAGCGGGTGGCGTGGCAGTTCCTGGTCTTCCTCCTCGGCCTCCAGCTCGTCGGCAGCGTGAGTGCACTCGTGCTCGCCGGGCGGCCGGCGTCGGAGGATCCGGGCACACTCGACCAGCTGATCGGCCGCGTGCTGCTCGGCCGCGAAGGGGAGCTGCTGATCGCCGCGGGCGTCGTCGTAGACGTCCTGTTACTGGTCGTGGCGATCAGCTCGCGGGCCGAGTTCTACGCGCCGGTCCGCCGCGGGTCGGTGTGGAAGGCGATGCTCACGCTGGCCGTGGGGATCGCCGCCGGCATCGGGGTCGGCCTCGCGGTGCTGACCGTGGTGCGCCGGCACCTCTCCTACGGCGGTCGCTTCGAGCTGGTCAGCGAGCACGTCTTCGGCGGCGCCGTCACGTTCGGCTTCGGCGATCGTGACGTGCCCGCGTGGGTCCGCCTGTTGCTCGGCGCGATCGGCGCCCTCACCCTGCTGGCGGCCATGTACGTGCTGTTCCGGACCCAACGCTCGCGGGCGCGGCTGACGGTCGACGACGAGGTCGACCTCCGGCGTCTGTTGGCGGCGTTCGGTTCCGGTGACTCGCTCGGGTACTTCGCCACGCGCCGGGACAAGGACGTGGTCTTTTCGAGCGACCGCCGGGCCGCCGTCACCTACCGCGTGGAGAACGGCGTCTGCCTGGCCTCCGGCGATCCGGTCGGCGACCCCCGCGCTCACGACGCCGCGGTCACGGCCTGGCAGGAGTTCGCGCAGAGCTACGCCTGGACCCCGGCCGTCCTCGGGGCGTCCTTGCAGGGTGCGGAGATGTACGCGGCGCACGGCCTGCGGGTGCTCGAGATCGGTGACGAGGCGGTCCTGGTGGCCCGGGAGTACGACCCGGAGCGGCCCGAACTGCGACAGGTGCGTCAATCCGCGCGAAGGGTGTCCCGGGAGGGCTACGTCCTCCGGGTCCGCCGGCACGCCGACGTACCGGACCCCGACATGGCCCTAGCGGTCATGGCGGCGAACGTCTGGCGGGTCGGCACGGACGAGCGTGGGTTCTCGATGGCGCTGTCCAGGCTGGGCGACCCGGCCGACGGCGACTGCGTCCTGGTCGAGGCGCTCGACGGGGACGGCACCGTGCGCGGGCTGCTGTCGTTCGTGCCGTGGGGTCCGGACGGGCTGTCCCTCGACCTGATGCGGCGCGACCCCGGCGCACCGAACGGGATCACCGAGTTCATGGTCGACGGCTTGATGGGCGAACTCGGGTCGCTCGGCCGGCAGCGGGTGTCGCTGAACTTCGCGGTGTTCCGTTCTGCCTTCGCCGAGGGCGCGCGGATCGGGGCGGGGCCGATCGCGCGGACCTGGCGCTCGATGTTGCTCGTCGCGTCGAGATGGTGGCAGCTCGATTCGCTGTACCGGTCCAACATGAAGTACGCCCCACTGTGGTGGCCTCGCTTCCTGTGCTTCCCGGATGCCCGCGACCTCGCGTCGGTCGCGTTGGCCGCTGGTCGGGCGGAGGGTTTCGTCCGGGGCTTCGGCGATCGGCCGGTCGCCTCACTCACGTCGCAACGCCGAGCCAGCGCGATCGTGGCCGGGCTGGTCGCGGCCGCGGAGCCCATCGAACCGGCACCCGTCCGGCCCACTTCCGGGCGTCGGCGAGCAGACGCGGGCCCGGATCGCCAAGGTCTCCCGGCTCGCCGACGCCGGGATCGAGGCGTATCCGGTCCGGGTACCGAGGACCCACCGCATCGCTGACGTACTGACCGCACACGACGACCTCGGAGCCGATCGTCGGACCGGCGACGTCGTCTCGATCGCCGGGCGGGTGATGGCCGTCCGGCGGCACGCGTCGTCGACCTTCCTCGATCTCGTCGACTGGTCCGGGCGCATCCAGGTGTTGCTGAGCCGCCCGGAGCTGCGTGCGCAGTTCGCGGCCACCATCGACCTCGGCGACTGGGTCAGCGTGACGGGCGAGGTGATGACGACCCGGCGCGGCCAGCTCTCGATCGAGGCATCGGCGTTCGTCCTCGCCGCCGCGTGCCTGCACCCGATGCCCGACAAGCGGCGTGGACTCGTCGATCCGGACGCCCGCGTCCGCCAGCGGTCGGTGGACCTCATCGTCAACCCGGCTTCACGAAGGGCGCTCGAGGCCCGGTCCGCGGCCCTGTCGGCGGTCCGGGCGGAACTCCTCGACCGCGGCTACCTCGAGGTCGAGACGCCCATCCTGCAGACCGTCCACGGCGGCGCGAACGCGCGACCGTTCGTGACCCACATCAACGCCTACGACATGCGCCTCTACCTGCGGATCGCGCCGGAACTGTTCCTCAAGAGGCTGTGCGTCGGCGGTGTCGAGCAGGTGTTCGAGATGGGCCGCGACTTCCGCAACGAGGGCGCCGATCTGCGGCACAATCCCGAGTTCAGCATGCTGGAGGCGTACGAGGCGTTCGCCGACTACCGCGACATGCTCGAGCTCACGCAGGACCTGATCCGCCGGGCGTGCCTGGCGGTGCACGGATCGCTGCGCCTGTGCCGCGACGGCGTCGAGGTCGATCTCGAGCCCGACTGGCCGGTGGTCACGGTCAACGACGCGCTGACGAAGGCGCTCGGCGCCCCGGTCACGCCGGACACCACCGCGGACGAGTTGTCTCAGCACGCTGATGATCTCGGGCTGGCGCCGCATGCGGGCTGGACACGTGGGGAGATCCTGCTGGAGCTCTACGAACACCTCGTCGAGGCCCGGACAGTCCGGCCGACGTTCTACTGCGACTTCCCGGCGGAGGTGTCCCCGCTCACCCGTGGCCATCGAGACGACCCACGACTCGCCGAACGCTGGGACCTGGTGGCCTTCGGCATGGAGATCGGCACCGCGTACTCCGAACTGGTCGACCCGATCGAGCAACGACGTCGCCTGACCGAGCAGTCCGTCAAGGCAGCCGGCGGTGATCCCGAGGCGATGGAGCTCGACGAGGATTTCCTGCAGGCGTTGGAGTTCGCGATGCCGCCCACCGGTGGTCTCGGCATCGGGCTGGACCGGTTGGTGATGCTGCTCACCGGCGCCGGCATCCGCGACACCATCACCTTCCCGCTGGTCCGACCGCACCCGGTGGTCGCCCGTGAGCGGTGACGCCGCCGACCAGCCGGTAGACCCTGATGTCGATCTCGCCGTCCCCGGCCAGCGTGGCGAACTCCTCGGCCGAGCCGGCGGCGATCCTGCTGGCTGTTGCGGTCGGCGGTGTCCTCGGAGCGTTGGCCCGCCTCGGCCTCGCGGCCGCGATCCCGCACACGCCGACCGGGTTTCCTCTCAGCACGCTGATCATCAACGTCATCGGCAGCGCGCTGATCGGCGTGCTGATGGTCAGCCTCGGGCACCTGCGGAGGCCGCATCCGCTGGCCCGCCCGTTCCTCGGCGTCGGCATCCTCGGTGGCTTCACGACATTCTCGACCTACGTGGTGGACGCACAGCAGTTGATCGTCCACGATCGCGCGTGGCTGGCGCTGCTGTCGCTGCTGGCCACCCTCGTGCTCGGGCTGGCGGCCGTCACGGTGGGATCCGTGCTGACCCGAGCCGTGTGGTTGCGCGTGGCGTCGACACCGCGGGTCGGGAACGCCGGTGATGCGGTATGAGCGTGCTGATGGTCGTGCTCGGCGCCGCGGTCGGGGCGCCGCTGCGATACCTGACCGATCGTTTCGTCCAGTCACGCCACCGGTCGGCGTTCCCGTGGGGCACCTTCACGGTCAACGTGATCGCGTCGCTCGTGCTGGGATTCGTCACCGCGCTCGCGGCCTCCGGCGATGCGTCCCGACCGATCGCCACACTCGTGAGCACCGGCTTCTGTGGTGCCCTGAGCACCTACTCGACGTACGCGTTCGAGACCCTGCGGGAGTTGGAATCCGGCCGTCGTCGGATCGCCGTGGCCAACGTGGTCGTCAGTGTGCTGGCAGGACTCGGCGCCGCGGCGCTCGGGTGGGTCGTCGGTGGTGCGTTCTGAGCGAGAGCGCCCGTCAGCGACCGCTGGCGGCGACCGACTCGGCCACGTCGTCGAGGAAGCGTTCGGTGTCGCCCGCGTCGAGAGCTCCGTCGCCCGTGCTCTGTGGTAGCCAGACGAGCACCCGGGACGCGCCGCGCTCGCGGTACCGGCTGAGGTCGGCGGCCGCTGCGGCCACCCCGGTCAGTGTCAAGGTGAGCGGCCGATCGGATCGATCGACGAGTCGCCGCCATCGGTCGAACGTCTCGTCCTCCTTGCGCACGTTCGGCATCCAGCCGTCGCCGTAGGCGAGGACACGCTCCTCGACGGTCGGACCCTCGCCGCCGACGTGCACCGGCGGGTACGGCTTCTGGACGGGCTTCGGCCTCGACCAGATCGCGTCGAAGTCGACGAAGTCGCCGTGGAAGGCCGCCTGCTCGGTCGTCCAGATCGCGATCATCGCCCGCATGCGTTCCTCCATCAGCCGCATCCGCGTCCGCGGATCGGTGCCGTGATTGCGGAGCTCGGGCCGGTTCCACCCGGCCCCGATCCCGAACTCGACCCGCCCGCCCGACACCAGATCGACGCTGGCCACCTCCTTCGCGGTGATGATCGGATCCCGCTGCGTCACCAGGCACACTCCCGATCCGACCCGGAGCGTCGTGGTGGCGGCAGCGGCGGCTGTCATCGCGACGAACGGGTCGAGGGTGCGCCGGTAGCGAATCCCGGGATCCGCGCCGCCCGGATCGAGCGTCCCGACGGGCAGGTGGGTGTGCTCGGCGAACCAGAGCGACTCGAAGCCGCGCTCCTCGGCGAGCCGGGCGACTGCGCCGGGGAGAGGGACGTCTTCGGTGGGGAACATGGCGATGCCGATATGCATGGCCGCCAACCTAGCGGCCGGCACCGGGACCACCGGCGAGCGGGCCGGCCGACCGCGGGCGCGTTCGATGTGCCTTGCGACACAACCTCGTTGCCTGCAAGAGCGTCTAGAGGACACGGGGGTCCGACCAGGATCCGAATGCAGAGGGGACTCGTCGACATGTTGAACTCGATCCGAGCAGTTTCAGCGGTGATCGCGATCGCGGCCTCCATGGCCTTGACCGGAGGACTGGTGGGCGGTGCGACACCTGCGAACGCCGACCAATCCATCGACGGCAAGGTCGTCGCTCATGGCGGAGTGACAGTGCGCAGCCTGCCGACGACCGTCGGCTATCCGCTCGACTGTCATCCCGAACGGCAAGGTGATCCCGTTGGGCTGCAAGGTCCACGGGACGTCGGTCGGCGGCAACGACCGTTGGTACCGACTGCCGGGCTCGGACAGCGAATGGGTGAGCGCGCGGTACGTCCGCAATCTCGGCGCACCCCAGTGGTGCGGGAACGGGAAGGTCTACTCGGGCCGGACGACCGCGGTGGTGAACCGGCGCAACGGTCCGACCAGGGCCGAGGGTCTGGCCGGAACGCTCGGTCGCGGTGTCCGGGTCGGCCTGGTGTGCAAGCTCCGCGGCGAACCGGTCAACGGCAACTCCTGGTGGTACGAGACCACCGGCGGTCACTGGGTCGCGGCTCGCTACGTGGCCAACGTCGGCCCCTCGCCCGCGTACTGCAGCTGAGCTGGCGCCGATCGACCGACGACCGCCGGCCGTCAGCTCAGATCGACGCCGTCGTCCTCCCGGTGGACGACGCCGAGCTGGCGGCCGGCCTCGTCGAGGATCTCCTGGACGTCCAGGGTGTCCTGCAGGGGCATCACGGCACTCTCGGTCCGCCCGGCGCGCACGCCCTCGGTGACCTCGATGAGCTCGTGGGCGTAGCCCTGGCCGATCGGGGGCAGGGTCGACGTCTCCGGTTCGTGCCCGTGCCGAGCGAGCACGATGGTGCGTGGATGGTGGAATCGCGGCAGGACGTCGATCCATCCCTCGCTCCCGAAGATCCGGGCCTGACCCGGTAGCTGCGTACGCACCGAGATGGTCAGCGCCGCAGTGCGGCCGTCGTCGTAGCCGAGGAGGATGCCTGCCTCCTGATCCACCCCGGACGGGGCGAGCGAACCGCGAGCGGCCACGGAGGTGGGATTGCCCAGCACCATCTGGGCGAACGAGACGACATAGACGCCGACGTCGAGCATCGCGCCGCCGCCTTGGGCAGGGTCGAAAAGCCGGTCCGTGGGGTCGAATCCCGGCCGACCCCCAGATCGGCCTGCACCGCGCGGACCTCGCCGATGGCCCCGTCGGCGATGAGCTCCCTGGCGCGGACGATCGCCGGCTGGAAGCGCGTCCACATCGCTTCCATCACGAAGACACCCGCCGATCGGGCTGCCTCGACGACCACGCGGGCACCGGGCGCGGTAGCGGTGAAGCTCTTCTCGACGAGCAACGCCTTGCCGGCCCGGATGGCCGCCAAGGCGATGGCCTGGTGTTGTGGATGCGGTGTGGCGATGTAGAGGGCGTCGACGTCCGGGTCGGCGATCATGGCCCCGTAGGACCCGTGGGCGCGAGGCAGCCCGTGCTGTGCAGCGAAGCCCGTCGCGCGATCGAGCGAGCGGGACGCGACGGCGACCGCGGTGCCGTGCGGGACCTGTCCGAAGTCCTCGACCACCTTCTCGGCGATGCGACCCGGACCGACGATCCCCCAGCGAACGTCCCGGGCGGAAACGCCGGCAGGGGACGTCGGGTCGTGCGGCGAGGCGCTGGAGTCGGTCATCCGCGCATTGTGCACGCCGATCGGACCCACCGGTCGATCGCCTCCTAGGCTGCCGGACATGACGGAGACTCCGAGTTCGGTCGCCACCCTCCCGGCCAGCATGCGTGTCAGCGTGCTGAACGCGCCCCACGAGGTCGTCCTGGAGGATCGGCCGGTACCGACGCCGACCAGCCGGCAGGTGCTGGTCAAGGTGCTCTCGGTCGGCACGTGCGGCTCGGACACGCACTACTACGAACACGGCCGGATCGGCGACCACATCGTCGAGAAGCCCCTGGTGCTCGGACACGAGGCGTCCGGTGAGGTCGTGCTGCTCGGACCGGACGTGAGCTCGGTCGAGGTGGGTCAGCGCATCGCCATCGAGCCGGGCGTGCCCTGCTTCACCTGTCCTCAGTGCAAGGCAGGGCGCTACAACCTCTGTCCGCGCATGGTGTTCTTCGGCACCCCACCGATCGACGGGGCGTTCGCCGAGTACGTCCTCGTGCACGAGTCGATGGCCTACCCCGTTCCCGACGACCTCTCCGATGACGCGGCCGGCCTTCTCGAGCCCGTGTCGGTGGCCGTCTGGTCGTGCTCGAAGGCCGGCGTCAAACCGGGGTCGCGCGTACTCGTGACCGGCGCGGGACCGATCGGGCTGCTGGTGACCCAGGTGGCCCGGGCCTTCGGCGCGTCGGTCGTCGTCGTGACGGACGTGAACCCGCACCGGCTCGAGCTCGCCGCCCGCCTCGGGGCCACCCGCACCGTCGACGTCTCGACGGTCCAGCTCGCCGACGCATTCGGCCCGGGTAGCGAGCCGGACGTGTTCGTCGACGCGAGCGGCGTCCCGGCCGTCGTCCAGGCCGGGATCCGCGCCCTGGCGCCGGCCGGGCGGGCCGTGCTCGTGGGGATGGGAGCCGACGAGGTCGCTCTTCCCGTCTCACGGATCCAGAACTACGAGCTCACCGTGACGGGCACCTTCCGCTACGCCAATACCTGGCCGGCGGCCCTCGAACTCGTCCGGAGCGGGCAGGTCGACGTCGACAGCCTCGTGACGAAGCGGGTCGGGCTCGCCGACGTCGCCTCGGCACTCACGGCTGCCGCCGATGATCCGATGTCGGTGAAGGTCGTGGTGCGGCCGCAGGAGTAGGTCCCGGGTGGGTCTCGACGACCGACGATCAGACCTGTTCGGCCGGGCACCACCAGGTGGTCCGGCTGCCGACCGTCCCTCGGCGCATCGGCGCCCCGCAGCGGGGGCAGGTGCGCCCGGCACCCCGGAACGGGATCACCTCACCGGTGTGGACGCCGCCGCGGCGGATCGCCGCCTTCGTCGCCTGGTTCAGGGCGTGGTGCAGCGTCTTCACCTCGGCGTCGGAGAGCTCGACGGTGGGACGCTCCGGCGACACGCGGGCTTGCCAGAGCGTCTCGTCGGCCAGCAGGTTGCCGACCCCGGCGATCACCGACTGGTCGAGCAGCCGTGCCTTGATCGGGGCCCGGCTACGGCCGAGGGCCACCCGGAACGCCGGCAGGCGCACCTCTTCGGCGTCGGGTCCGAGCCCGTCGAGATCCGGGTCGAGCCGCACGCGCCCGAGTCGTCTCTTGTCGAACAACCGCAGCTCGCCACCATCGGCGAACACGAGCGTGAACCGGTTCCAGCTCGCCTTGCGGGTGGGATGGTCGCCGTCCAGGCCGTATCCGCCGCCCTGCCAGTCCCCGCCCTCGGTGAGCTCGCCGTGGGTGTCGGTGACGACGATGCGGCCGCTCATGCCGAGATGGATCCCGAGCACCGGACCGGGCGTTCGGCTCCGGGCGACGCCGGAGGTCTCGCACCACATCGACTTGCCCCGACGGAATGCGCCGGTGAGCGATCGTCCGACCAACGCATCCCGGATCTCGCCGCTCCGGTGGGGGCGGCACTCGTACGGATCGGTGTCGTCGACGTCGGCGATCCGCCGTCCGAGGGCAGCGCGTTCGACCGCCGCCCGCGCACTCTCGACCTCGGGCAGCTCGGGCATCGGACCAGTGTGCCCGGTGGGGCCGGCCGGGCCAGTTGCGGTCAGTCCGACCGAGTCACCGTCGAGAGGCGGTCCGGCCTCCTACGGTTGATCCGAGCAGGTCGGCGAGGAGGACTGGTGTCAGCACACGAAGGTGTGTCCGGGTCGCCGTCGGCCACCCCGTTCAGCCTCTTCGAGATCCGTTGCTGGCACGAGAGCGCCGTGGCGATGTCGGCTCCGCACTGCCACGACGACCTCGAGCTCGTCATGGTCGACGGAAGCGAGCCCGCCTACTACGAACATCTCGGTCGTTCGGTGCCGCTCGAACCGGGTCAGGTGACGGCGTTCTGGGCCGCGTATCCACACACGCTCGCGCAGCGCAGTTCCGGCACCGTGCTGCGACGGCTGATGGTCCCGACCGGCCTGTTGCTGTCACGGCAGCTGCCCGATTACCTCGTGGTGGAACTCCTGGCCGGCACGGTGATGTCGGCGCCGGTCGACCTGGCCGCGACCGAGTTCCGCTTCACCCAGTGGGAATCCGACGCGAGGTCGAGCGTCGGCGAGGTGCGCACGGCGATGGTGCTCGAGATCGAAGGCTGGCTACGGAGGATCGCGCCCGAGCTGCGGGCCAGCGCGTGCGCTCAGGCGAAGACCCGCGACGCGGTGGCTCCGCGTTCGCTCGCCGTCGTGGCCTCCATGTGCCGCTACCTCGTCAAGCACTTCCACGAACCCGTCCGGATCACCGACGTCGCCCGTGCGGTCGGGGTGAGCGACCAGTACGCCATGACCGTGTTCCACACCACCACCGGGTTCGCCGTCACCGAGTACGTCACGCGGTGCCGCGTCGCCGAGGCGCAACGGCTCCTGGTGGCCAGCGAGGCCACCGTGACCGACGTCGCGTTCGCATCCGGCTTCGGTTCGGTGAGCCAGTTCTACGACCGGTTCACTGCCCGGTGCGGGCTCACGCCACGTCAGTACCGGTTGGACATGCGGGCATGACGGGACACTCCGCGCCGATCCGGCTGGGTGTGGTCGGGTGTGCCCGCATCCTGCCCGCGCACCTGCGTGGGTTGGCCACCTTGCGTGGTGCCGGGCTCGAGACCTTCGACGTGACGGCGCTGTGTGCGCGAGCACTGGACGATGCGGTGATGTTCCGGCGTCGCGGCGAAGGTCCTGCGCCGCGTCCGCCCGCGTCGGCGAACGAGCAGGATCCACTCGGCGCGCCGCACGTGTATGTGAGCGACATCCAGGACAAGCCGCCGGCGGTGTTCGACGACTGGCGAGCCATGCTCGACGCCGACCTCGTCGACGCCGTACTCGTGCTGGCACCGGTGGGCCTGCATCACCAGGTCGCGCTCGACGCGCTCCGCGCAGGCAAGCACGTCCTGATCGAGAAGCCGCTGGCCATCACCGTCCGCACGGCCCAGGCGGTGGTCGCGGAGTCGTCCCGGCGCGGCCTGGTGGTCGGCGTGGCGGAGACCCAGCGGTACGCGGCCCGGACCCGCGCACTGCGGTGGGTGCTCGAGCAGGGATTGGTGGGGGATCCGCAGGTCTGGCTGTCCGGCGGCGTCGGTGGCGAGTGGGCGCCCGACCTCGTCGTGGCCCACACCCCGTGGCGCCATCGCAAGCTCGACGCCGGCGGTGGGCCCGCGATCGACCACGGCGTGCATCAGATGCACCAGATCCGGCATCTGATGGGGGAGATCGACGAGGTGGACGCGATGGCGCGCACGCTGGAACCCGTCCGGTACGACCTGAGCGCCGATGGTGCCCGCACGCCGGTGCCGAACGAGGTCGACGACATCTACCTGGCCCAGTTCAGATTCGCCAGTGGAGCGGTCGGCAGCTCGTTCTCCGGGTGGGCCGGACGGGGTACCGGTACGGCACTCGACGCGAGCCCGGTCATCTACGGCACGCGGGGCGTTCTCAAGGGAGATCAGGTCTTCGCCGACGTCGGGTTGCTCGGCGGCGCGACGCAGCTCCTGACCGAGGGAGCAGCGCCCGGACTCGTCGACGGTTTCTTTCCCGGAGGGATCCGGGACCCGTTCGCTCTCGAACTGCTCGACTTCGCCCGCGCGATCGCGGCCGGCACGCAGACCCAGGCCAGTGCCGCCGAGGGACTGGCCGATCTCGCCTCCGCCTACGCGATTCTCGAGTCCTCACACGCAGGCGGACCCGTCCGGATCGCCGATGTGATGGACGGGTCGATCCGCGCCTACCAGGAACCCATCGACGACCACGTCTGCTTCTGAGGCCGGGCTGACCGCAGCTGGTCACCTGTCCTGGAAAGGAAAGCGAGGATCCCGGAGGAACCCCGGCGGCCCGACCCATAACGTCGAAGAGCCAACGTGCCGTCGATCCATCCGAGCATCGGGGCCATCCGAGCAGCGGACGCGTGGCACCAGGGAGGAAGTCAGCATGACCGACCGCAAGCTCGGCGTCGGAGTGATCGGGGCCGGCGGCATCTCACGAGCCGCCCACCTGCCGAACCTGGCCCGAAACCCGCGCGTCGACCTCGTCGCGGTCGCCGACATCGATCCGGCCAAAGCGAAACAGGCAGCCGCCGACTTCGACATCCCGAACTCCTACGGCAGCTACCAGGAACTGCTCGAGGACCCACGCGTCGAGGCCGTCACCGTCACGACCTGGCCGACCGCCCACGCTGAGCCGGTGATCGCCGCCGCCCGCGCCGGCAAGCACATCCTGTGTGAGAAGCCGATCGCGACGACGCTCGAGGACGCCGATGCGATGGTCGAGGCGGCGGATGCGGCCGGGGTCAAGTTCGCCATGGGCTATCAGCACCGGTTCGGCACCCAGCTCCCCCTGCTCAAGCGACTGCTGAACGAAGGAGTCGTCGGCAGGCCGATGGCGATGACCCAGGTCGGCGTCGGACCGTCACGCCACCACGTGCCGTGGTTCCTGCAGAAGGACCTCGCCGGCGGCGGTGTGCTCATCGACTGGGGGATCTACACCGCCCACACCATCCTCTGGCTGATGGGTCCCGTGGACACCGTCCACGCGGAGACCGCGATCTTCCGGCCAGAGGTCAAGGTCGGCGACGAGCTGCTCACCGACGTCGACGTCGAGGACACCGCGATGGCGACGCTGCGTTTCCGCAGTGGCGCGATGGGTTCGTGGTACGCGGCCTGGGCGGTCGCCGCCGCGCACCACTCGATGAGCATCGACGGGTCGGCCGGCTCGATCACGAGCAGCCGTGAGTCATCGGGTATCCACGTGTTCAGCAACACCTTCGGGGAGCCCGAGCACATCCACGGCTGGCGACACATCCCGACGGTCGAACCGCCCCTGATCGACATCCACTACCGCAAGCTGGCCCACCTCGTCGACGCCGTGCTCGACGATCAGCCGCTCCAGCTCACCGGGGCCGACGGACGGGATGCGCTCGAACTCGTCCAGGCCGTCTACCGAGCGGCCGAGACCGGTGAGACCGTCCGGCTGCCGCTGGCCCGCACCCCCTCCTGAAACCCTGAACCCGCCGTCCACCGAGGAGTTCTGCATCTGATGGCACCATCCTCTGCGCGTATCCGCCTGGCCTTCGTCGGCGGCGAACACCTGCACTTCGGCGGGCTCCTCGAGTCCGCGCTCAAGAGCCCGACGGCCGAGGTGGTCGGGATCGCGATCGCCGACCAGGAGCTACGTGAGCACTTCACCGCGCTGCACCCCGAGGTGGCCGCGTTCGCCGGGTCGGACGAGTTGTACGACAAGGCGTCGCCCGAGGCGATCGTCACCTGCGCGGACAACCGACGGGCGGCCGAGGTGGTGGCCGACGCCGCGGCACGCGGCGTGCACGTGATGAAGGAGAAGCCGATGGCGGCCGACGTCCACCTCGCCGAGGAGATGGCGACGACGGCGGCTCGGCATGGCGTCCGGCTGATGGTCAACTGGCCGACGAACTGGCGTGGCGGCATCCACACCGCGAAGGAGCTGGTCGACCGCGGCGAGATCGGGCGGGTCCTCGGCATCTACAACCGGGCCGGCCACGGTGGTCCGCCGCCCGACTTCGCCAGCCGGGGCCCGGTGGCGCGCGTGGGCTGGGGGTGGCTCATCGACCGTGAGACCAACGGTGGTGGCGCAGCCGTCGACTTCTGTTCCTACGGCGCCGCGATGTCACGGTGGTTCATGGGTCAACCGAGTCATGTGGTGGCCCACGGCGGCCGATATTCCCGCGAGTTCTTCACCGTCGAGGACACGGGCATCATGATCTTGGGATACCCGCGGGGTCACTCGGTGGTGGAAGGAAGCTGGACGCAGCCGGCGATGCCGGTGAAGCAGCCGACCATCATCTACGGCGAGACCGGTGCGATCGCACTGACCGGACCTGATGAGGTGAGCATCGCGAACCTCGGTTCCGCGGGTGAGCACGTGTCGACCGAAGCCCGGACGGTCGAGGCGAGTCCGCTTCCCCAGCACTTCGCATCCGGACCCGACTACTTCACCTACTGCCTGCTCAACGACGAGCCGTTCGAGGGGATGGTGTCGCCACAGATCGCGCGCGACACGCAGGAGATACTCGATGCCGGTCTCCGGTCGATGACGACCGGGGCACAGGTCGGCCTTCCGCTGGCGACCTTCGCCGACTGACCTCGCCCGACGGTCTCCGCTCCGCTGGCACCGCCCGCCCCACCCACGACCACCGCGAGGAGCTCACTTCCCATGTTGAACCCAGAGGCGCAGGCCGGGGATCTCACCGATCTCGACAAGTTCGCCTTCGAGTCGTGGGGATACCTCGTCATCCCCGACGTGCTCTCCGCCGACGAGTGCGCCGAGGCCTACGAGGCGTCCAAGCGGCTGCACGCCGACCGTGACCGGGCATTCGGCCAGGTCGGGCGCGGCTACGAGAGCGAGCCGAGCCTCGAACGCCTCATCGACCATCCCGCCGTGCTGCCCAAGGTCCGCGGCCTGTTCGGCGACCGGTTCGTGCTCCAGGCGAGCTGGAACACGATGCAGCCGGCCCACGCCGGCGTGGGCGGCTGGCACCAGGACGGCTCGAGTGCGTACGACTTCAAGCAGGTCAGCAACCCGGTGCCGCTGATCCAGCTGCGTGCGTCGTTCCTGCTCACCGACCAGACGCAGCCCGGGATGGGCAACATGGAACTCGTCCCCGGCAGCCACCGCAGCCAGGTGCCGTTGCCCGCGGACGTCCGCGCGGCCAAGGGCGACGTCCCCATCGGGCACGTCATCTGCGCCCCGGCCGGGTCGGTTCTGCTGTTCCACAACGGCGTCTGGCACCGCACCTACAAGCACGACGGCGACACCGACCGGTACACCGCCCACTACGTCTACAGCCCACCGTGGGTCCGAGCGGCCGACCGCTTCGCCAACAGCGAGGAGTTCCTCGCACGGACGACGCCGATGCGGCGTGCGCTGATGGGCGAGTTCTCCCGTCCCGACGCGCCGTACGGGGCCAGCTACGAGCCGTTGCCCTTCGGATAGCGGTAGCCACCCAGCAACCGCAGCATCGACGGGGCCAGGGCCGCGCCGACCGCGGCGCCGACCGTGTTGCCGACGATGTCGTTGACGTCGAAGGTCCGGTAGGCGCACGGGTACAGGAACCACACGCCCGTGAGCTGCGTGAGCTCGACGACCAGGGAGACGCCCAGCCCGCAGAGCGTGGTCGCGGTGGCACCGAATTCGGTCATGGAGCGAACCAGCAGGCCGAAGGGGACGAACAGCAGGACGTTGAAACCGAGTTGCAGGAATCCCGAGGCGTGGCCGAACCCGTCGAACGGAACGACGTGCGGAGACAGGTGGTGTCGGGCACAGAAGGCGGCCGGATTCCTGGGCAGCGGCAGCAGGACGTACGCCACCAACGCCATGCCGTAGACGAGCGTGACCGTGACCCCGACGGCCTTCCTCGGGTCGACCCTTCGGCGGCGACCGCTCGTGAGGGCGAGATAGGGCAGCAGGAGCGAGGCGGCCACCACCACGACGACGAGCGGCGCGACCAGATCGGGTAATCGCTCGCTGCCCACGCCAGCAGTCTCGCATCGAGCCGCAGCCGCGACGGCGGACTGACAGACTCGGGCCCGTGAGCACATACGGGGCTCTGCTCGCGGTCGTCGTGGTCTCGGCGATGACCCCGATCCTCGTCGGGCTGATGCCCGAGCGGGCGCGATTCCCGCAGGTCGTGTTCCTGCTTGCCGGTGGCGTGATCATCGGGCCGGAGGTCCTGGGCTGGGCTGCGCCCGCTGACGTGTCGCTGCCCTCGGAGCTGGGGCTCGGGTTCCTGTTCCTGCTGGCCGGGTACGAACTCGACCTCCACGTGATGCAGCAGAAGACCGCTCGGCTGGCGGGGTTCAGCTGGCTCACCTCGCTCGTCATCGCCCTCGCTCTCGCCCTGGTGCTCGCGGCCACCGGCCAGCTGAACTCCGTCGTCGCCGTCTCGATCGCCATGACGACCACGGCGCTGGGCGTCCTGATGCCGATCCTCAAGGACAACGGGCTGTTCCAGACGCGGCTCGGTCGGCACGTCTTCGCCGCCGGGGCGGTCGGTGAGCTCGGTCCGATCGTCGCGATGGCGTTGTTCCTCGGGGCTCGTCGACCCGGCGTCGCCCTCATCGTGCTCGTCCTGTTCGCCGCCGGCGTCATCGCTCTGGCATTCGCGCCCGCACGGCTGAGACTGCCGAAGACGGCCGCGGTGCTCCTGCGCTCCGAGCACGGAACCGGTCAGAGCACCTTGCGCATCACGATCGCCCTGCTGGTCGCGTTGCTGGCGGTGGCCTCCAGTCTCGGCTTCGACGCGGTCTTCGGCGCCTTCCTGGCCGGCATGGTGTTGCGACGGTGGGCTCCGGGTGACGTCGAGGCACTCGAACGCAAGCTCGACATCGTGGGTGGGGCGTCTTCATCCCCATCTTCTTCGTGAGTTCGGGGATGGGCCTCGACGTGGTGTCGATCGCCGAACGGCCACTGCTCCCGCTCGCCTTCCTCGTGATCATGCTGCTGATCCGGGGTGGGCCCGCGCTCGCCTGGTACCGGCATCAGCTGCCGTTGCGGGGACGCTTCCAGCTGGCGCTGATGACGGCGACCTCGCTCCCGTTGCTCGTCGCGCTGACCGGGCTGGCCGTCGACAACCAGACGATGACGACTCAGTCGGCCGCCGCACTCGTCGGTGCCGGCGCGGTATCGGTCCTCGTGTTCCCGATCGCAGCCATCTCGTTGGGGAGGACGCGGCGGCCCTAAACCGGCTCGCGGATGTCGGTGGCGCTGTTTAGGCTCGCCGGGATCGCCGAGGAGGCCATACGCGTGCTGCGTCTGTACCGGTACGGATTCCGTCTACTGCCGGCGGGCTCGTCGGTCATCTGCGCGATGAGTGTTCTGACCGCACTGCTGGCGATCGTCGCCCCGATCCTCGTCGGCCAGGTCATCGGCCGGTTGCCCGGCGTGGTCGGGACCAGTCTCGACGCGAACCTCATCGTCCTGGTGGTCCTGCTCCTGCTGACGCTGCCGCTCTCCAACATCGTGGGCCTGATCTCCGAGACCTTCGTCGAGAAGCTGGACGGCCTCGCCGAACGCGACGTGCTGCTCCGGGTCGGCCGCACCCTGTCGAGTGAGCCGTCCCTGACCACGCTGGACGATCCCGACATCGCGACGCGTCTCGCCAAGGTCCGCAGTCGGTACTGGGAGGTCCAGAGCGGCCTGCGGAACTCCCAGGGACAGCTGATCATCCAGGTGCTCTCCCTGGTCGGCAGCGCGGTCGCGCTCGCCGTGGTGCTCACGTGGTGGGTGCCGCTCGTGATGGTCGCGTGCGCCGCCGGCGAGGCGATGTTCATCCGGCACACGATTCACGAGCAGATGGACGTCTGGTCGGGACAGACCGAGGAGCAGAAGCACGCGCGCTACGCCTTCGAGCAGGGCATGGGGAAGTCGGCCAAGGAGATCCGCATCTTCGGGCTGTCGGGGTATCTCCGTGGTCGGTACTGGGACAACATCACCGCGGCCTTCCAGCCCTACTGGCGATCGCGATGGCGGCAGAGCGGCGTGAGCCTGCTGGTCGGGGGCGGCCGCGTCGCGGTCACCGTGGGCGCGCTCGCCTACGCCGGCTGGAGAGCGACCGAGGGCGACCTGACGCTGACGGCGCTGGCCACGGCATTGCCGTTGATCCTGACGGTCGGGGCCGCCGACACCTGGATGGTGGGCATGGTCGAGCGCGCGGCCACGACGCTGGCGTGGCTGGACGAACTGTCACCGGGCGGCCCGTTGCTGAACCTCGACGACCCGTCGAGCGACCCCGACGCCGTCCCGCTGTCGGGGTCGGGATCCACCGCGACCGTCGGGGTCGCGCCCGCGGCAGCCCCGCGCGTCGCCAGGCCGGCCCCGCCGACGGTGACGTTCGACGACGTCAGCTTCGGGTACCCGGCTGGCGACCGGCCGATCCTGCAGGGCCTGTCGCTCGAACTCCCCAGCGGGGAGGCGCTCGCGTTGGTCGGGGTGAACGGCGCGGGGAAGTCGACGCTCGTGAAGCTGCTCGCCGGCGCCTATCGGCCGACGCGGGGTCGGGTACTCGTCGACGGCGTCGACCTGGCCTCGCTGGACGACGACGAGCTGATGGCATGGCAGCGCCGGGTGGCCCCGATCACCCAGGACTTCGTCCGGCTCCCGCTTCCGGCGGGCGACAACGTGGAACTCGGCAGTGGGCGGGTATGGGCCGGCCGGATCGACGCGCCGGAGTGGCCCGACACCGCCGAGCTCGACGCGATCGCACGCCGGGCCGGGATCGTCGAGCTGATCGCCGGCCTGCCGCACGGGTGGGCCACACCGCTGGACAAGTCCATCCCGGACGGCACCGATCTCTCCGGCGGCGAGTGGCAGCGCATCGGCCTCGCCCGGGCCTTGCGTGCCGTCGAGGTCGGAGCCGGGATGCTGGTGCTCGACGAGCCGGCCGCCGCCCTGGACGTCCAGGCCGAGGCGCACCTCGTCGCCGGCTACCTCGATCTGGCGAGTCAGGCGACGTCGCTCGTCATCTCGCACCGGTTCTCGGTGGTCCGGCCGGTTCCGACCATCTGCGTGCTGGAGGCCGGCCGCATCGTCGAACAGGGCTCCCACGCCGAGCTCATGTCGCTCGGGGGGCGGTACCGCACCATGTTCACGCTGCAGGCGAACCGCTACACGGAGGCCGAACTCTCGGCCGTGGTGTCAGTCGGGCCGTCGGCCGAGGACGAGGTCCCGCGATGACCGCCGCCCGCACGCTGCGGTTGTGGTTGATGACGGCGCTACGTGCCGCCCCGGTGCTGACGCTGTTCATGTGCGTGACCACCATCATCTCGTCGGTCCTGAGCCCGCTGAGCATCTACGGCGTCAGCCTCACGGTGTCCGCGGCCACGGCGCACACCTCGCTGTGGCCGGGCCTGCTGATCACCGGAGTGTGCCTGCTCGGGTCGGCCATGGCGGCCACCGTGTCGTATCCGATCGGCGACACCGTCGACGACAAGGTCTATCGGCACGTCCACGACGACCTGCTGCGATTGACGGCCGACGTGCCGACGATCGCACACCACGAGGATCCCGGGCTCGCCGATCGGCTCGCCCTGGTCGAGCGCGACGCCCACGAGCTCGGCGGGATCTACCGGTTGTTGATGACCGTCGGCGCGGTCACCAGCACCATCACCGTGGTGGCGCTCCTGTGGTCGATCACACCGGCGATGTCGCTGCTGCTGGTCGTCGCGGTCGTGCCGTCGGTCATCTACGGGCTGGGGGAGTACCGGCGGCATGCACTCTGGAAGGGCAACGAGCGGTTCCGCCGGGTCGCGCACAAGACGGTCGACGTGTTGTCCGACCCCCGGCAGGGCGTCGAGGTCAGGTGCTTCGGGTTGTCGCTTCCGCTCACTCACGTCGCGGCCGAGGCGTTGAACATGCGCCACCGGCCGTGGCTCGCGGTCACCCGGCGGTACGCCTGGTTCACCGCGGCCGGGTGGGTGGTCTACGGCCTCTGCTACACCGCCGCGGTGATCTGGCTGCTTCTACAGGTGCAGAGTGGCGCGAGCAGCGTCGGCGACCTGACGCTGCTGCTGTTGATCGGACCGCAGGTCGTCACCACCGGCCGGACGATCAGTGCGAACGTGCGCATGATCATGGGTGCGCTGCAGACCTTCGGCCGCTATCAGTGGCTGCTCGAGTACTCGGCCACCCACACCTGGTCGGAGAGCACCCTCAGCCCGCCCGAACGGCTCGTCAGCGGCATTCGGTTCGATCACGTCGACTTCGCGTACCCGTCCGCCGCGGCGGCCGCCCTGGGCGACCAGGCTCCCGAGCCGGCCATGTCCCTCACCGATGTCAGCCTCGAGCTCCCGGCCGGAAAGACCGTCGCGTTCGTCGGTGAGAACGGGGCGGGGAAGTCGACGCTGGTGAAGCTGCTCGCCCGGCTCTACGACCCGACCCGCGGTGACGTCCTCGTCGACGGGGTGCCGTTGCGCGACATCGACCCCGGACAGTGGCGAGAGCGGATGAGCGCGGGTTTCCAGGACTTCGCCAGCCTCGAGTTCCTCGCCAGCCAGACGGTCGGGGTGGGGGACCTCGCCACTCTCGACGACGCCGAGCACGTGGCCGCGGCCGTCGACGCCGGGCAGGCCAGGCCGGTGATCGACAACCTGAGCGGCGGACTCGAGACCCAGCTCGGCACTCAGTTCGCGGGTGGTGTCGGGCTCTCCGGCGGCCAGTGGCAGCGACTGGCGCTCGCCCGGGCGTTCATGCGCCGCCGGCCGCTTCTCATGCTCCTCGACGAGCCCACGGCCGCCCTCGACCCGGAGGCGGAGCAGGCGGTGTACGAGCAGTACGGAGCGACTGCCCGCGAGCTCGGACGCACCACCGGCGCGGTCACGGTGCTGGTGTCGCACCGCTTCTCGACGGTGCGGATGGCCGACCTGATCGTCGTGATGGCGGACGGCCGGGTCGCCGAGATGGGGTCCCACGCCGAGCTCCTCCGTCGTGGCGGACGCTACGCCGAGCTGTTCGAGCTCCAGGCGAGCGCCTATCGATGACCCCTGGCGCGTCCTCACTTCCCAGTGGGAATCGGCAGCGACGGCCCAGGAGAGCCTGGTCAGATCCGAGGGATGTTCAGCGCCACGACGTAGACCGCCGTCGCGATCAGCACCAGCATGAACGTGAACCGTCCGACGCGCAGCTCGACCTCGTCGTCACCACGCGTCGATTCCAGGCCGGCGCTGAAGGCGATCAGCCAACCGAAGATCGCCAGCCCGATGAAGGCGAGATTGCCCAGCCGAAGGATCTGGAGCTGGTCGACCGCGCTCGGATCGTTCTCCGCCTTCAGCCCGACGAAGTTGACCAGGCGACTGAGCATGCTCGCGACCGGGTAGAGCAGAGCCAGAGCCGCGATCGACAGTTTCCACGAGTAGCCCCGCATGACAGCTGCGTTCTCCTCAACGGATGGACGGGTGACGATGTGGTCGGTGGGTTTCACCCTAGTCGGATGATGTGAAATCTGGTTCTCGGGTGCTGACTTCCCTCCGCCGGCCTTGTGCACGCCGCCGCGCCGGCGCATCCTGGCGGGTGCGGGTGGGTGTGGACCGGGAGGTCGCCATGCTGGCAGGAGCGGTGGTCACGACCATTCTTCAGGTGCGTGACGCAGACGAGGCAGTGCGGTTCTATCGGGATCGGCTCGGACTCGAGTACGCGGGTCGCAACGCCGAGGGCCAGGAGTTGTTCGCGCTGGGCGGCGGCTCGTCCCTCGCGTTGATGCCAGGCCCGGACGCAGCCCCGACCGGCCGGACCGAGCTGTCCTTCGAGGTCGGGGACGTGGTCGTGGAGATCCGGGAACTCGAAGGGAGAGGCGTCACGTTCGCCGACTACGACCTGCCAGGACTTCGGACCGTCGACCACGTGTGCGTGCTCGGGTCGGAGAAGGCGGCGTGGTTCGAGGATCCGGACGGGAACGTGTTGTGCCTGCACGAACTCATCCCCGGGGCCGCCGCCCAGCGCTGACCTGCGCCGCCGCGGTCGTCCGGTCGGTGCCGATGCTGACAGAATCACGGGCATGGGCGAACTCACCGGCCGGTCCCACCCCGGCGCACTGATCCGGGCATGAAGGTCGTCGCGAGCTACAACCTCAAGGGCGGCGTCGGCAAGACCACTGCCGCGGTCAACCTGGCGCACGTGTCGTCGATGCAGGGTCGCCGCACCCTGCTCTGGGACCTCGACCCGCAGGGCGCCGCGACCTACATGTTCCGCATCAAACCCCGCGTGAAGGGCGGCAGCCCCAAGCTCGTCCGCGGCTCCCGTCCGATCCTGGATGCCGTCAAGGCCACCGACTTCGCCGACCTCGACCTGCTGCCCGCGGACTTCACGTACCGGCACATGGACATCGACCTCGACAGCCGTCCCAAGCCGCAGCGAACCCTCGGCCGGCTCCTGGAACCCCTCGCCGACGATTACGACGTGGTCGTCCTCGACACGCCGCCGAGCCTGTCGCTCGTGTCCGAGAACGTGGTGCGGGCATCGGACCTCGTCCTGGTCCCCTTGATCCCCACCCCGCTGTCGGTGCGGACCTTCGATCAGATGGTCGACTTCGTCGCTGACCTCAAAGGTCGCCGGCCCCAGCTCCGCGGCTACTTCTCGATGCTCGACCGCCGGCGCAAGCTGCACCTCGAGATCCTGGCCGCGCTACCCGTCGAACGTGGCGACGTGAGCTCGATCGCGGTCCCATCCGCCAGCCTCGTGGAGCAGATGGCGGTCCGACGCGCCCCGCTCACCTCGTTCGCACCCCACAGCCCGGCTGCGCAGGCGTTCGTCGAGCTCTGGACCGAGGCGACCGGCATCCTCGGCCTCGACTGAGACCGCGTTCAGACCGGCCGGGAAGCCACGGATCGACCACGATCGTCGACATTGCATCGATTCACCGCGCCGCCAGGGCTTGACCGAGCACGGGTACCCGGGGGGACCATCGAGGTCGAGGTGGTCGAGATGAGTGCGAACGTCCAGCCAGTCGATCCCGCGCCGGCAGACGTCGGCGGCCGGGGCGCCGGGGTCTTCGTGGGCTTCGTGCTCATCGGTGCCGCGGTGTCGGTGGCGCTCGGGGTCTACGGCAAGGTCCACACTCCGACGGAGAGAGCCCTGACCACGCTGGGATTCTCGACCCTGATCGACATGAAGGCCTGGCTCGCCACCGTCGTCGCCGTTCTCGCGTTGGTCCAACTCTTCAGCGCGTTGCGCATCTACGGTCGCATCGGACGACAGCCTGCCGGGCGCGGTATCACCGTGACCCACCGGGTATCCGGGGTGCTCGCTCTCCTCGTCAGTCTCCCCGTCGCGTTCGCGTGCCTGTGGTCACTCGGCTTCGGCGCCTACGACAGCCGGGCGCTCGTGCACTCGCTCCTCGGCTGCGCCTTCTACGGGATCTTCGTGACGAAGATGCTGTCGTTGAAGTCGAGCCGCGTGCCCGGCTGGGCGATTCCCTTGCTGGGAGGGCTGCTGTTCGTCACGATCATCAGCCTCTGGCTCACGTCGTCGCTGTGGTCTTCACGCAGACCTGAGCGGTACTTCACGCAGACCTGAGCTGGGTCGTTTCGAGGAGCTCGATCGCGGGGTAGACAAGCGGACGCACGCGGCGGTCGTATCGTCCGGCGCGACCCGACTGGAGGAATCATGTCCGACGTCATCGCCCTCATCCTCGAAGACCACAAGCAGATGCGCAGCTTGTTCACCGAATTGGCCGCCGACTCGGTTCCTCGCCGCGAATTGCTCGTGCCCGTGGTCGCATCGATGCTGATCGCGCACAGTCGGGCCGAGGAGACCGAGGTGTACCCGGTGGTCCGCGACGAGGTCGGTGACGCCGAAGACGTCGAACACAGCCAGGAGGAGCACGCCGCGGCCGAGCTCGCGCTGGTGAAGCTGACCGGTACCGATCCTGCGTCCGACGCCTTCGTCACGGCACTGGCCGAGTTCGTGCATGCCGTCACCCACCACATGGACGAAGAGGAGTCGGACGTGCTCCCGGCCATGCGATCCGGCCTGAGCGACCGGCGACTCGCCGAACTCGGCGACGCGTTCCTGGGTGCGCGCCTCCGGCACTGGGGTGACAAGCCGGGCGAGGCGTCGCGCGATGATCTCGTCGTGCAGGCGCAGAACGCCGACATCGCCGGCCGCTCGCAGATGTCGAAGGACCAACTGAAGGCCGCGGTTCAGGACTCGGCCGAACTCTGACGTTCGCGGCCACGACCGCTCATCCTGCTCGCCGACCTCGAACCGTGGGACGACGAGGCACCGCTACGCGCCCGGACCTGACCGGTCAGTCGCCTGGCAGTGGCTCGCGCTCGGGCACTCCGCCGGGGTCGGCGACCGGTCGAGCGTCCGGGTCGTTCGAGGGGACGACATCCGGCTTGGCGTAGTCCGGATCGCCCGGGACGCCCTCGGGCTCGGTGGTCGGCGGGTAGGGATCGCCATCGGGAACGACAGGGTCGGGCGTGATCGTCATCAGGACCTCCTGGACAGGCGGACGAACTCGGCGCCGGCCGACAGAGCACCCGGCGTGAAGGTGGGATACCCCGATCGGCCCGCTCGGCACTCGCCGCGTTCGTCTGATTCGCCTGGTGCCCAGCTGGCCCGTGTCGACTCGGTTGGGCTGGGCCGGCCGGTGGGTAGGCCGTCGACGCGGGACCAGGACGAGTCAGGCGCGGTCGATGGAAGGAGACGAGATCACGATGACGGTGACGAGTTTTCAGGATCTTCCGGTCGGAGACGAGGACGCGACGTGGGACGGCGCCGCAGCCGAGAAGCGTGTCCGCTCCTGGGCGGGCGCCGATGACGAGCCGAACGACAAGTACCGCTCGGCGCACGTCTGGTACGACGGCGACAAGCGCGACAACTTCACGGCGTACAAGCTCCTGATCGCGGACGTGGTCGGTGGCCGGCTCACCGCGATGCCGCGCGGTGTCATGGCGGCGGGTGCGGTGATGGACGGGTCCCGAGGCGGCGTCGATCTGCCCTCGGGCGATGTCGACCGGGTCAAGTCCCACCTCGCGAAGTACTACCGGAAGATGGACCGGACGCCCCCGTGGGAGAACGACGACTGATGGCGCCCCTGAGGGCGTCAGGCTCGGCCGACCTGGTCGTCGTGGGTACCGGTCCGGGCGGCCTGGCCGCAGCACGCGCGTATCGGGCAGCCGGCGGCGCCGGTCGCGTCGTCCTGGTGACGCGGGAGTCCCGGCCTCCGTATGACCGCACGGCGCTGTCGAAAGCGTTCCTTCGAGGCGAGTCCGGTGTCAGCGAGTTGGACCTCGAGGCGACCTCGTTCTACGAGCAGGAGTCCATCGAGCTGCTCTTGGGTGCGACGGCGACGGGGATCGACACCGACCGTCGGCAGGTTCGGTTCGGAACGGACGCGTTGGCCTATACGTCGCTCGTGCTCGCGACCGGCTCCGACCCGGCCAGGTTGGCGGTACCCGGTGCCGATGGCGCCGGCGTCCGCACACTTCGCTCCTTCGACTCGGGCGATTCGCTGCGTACCGCCGCCGCGGCCGCTCGAACCGCGGTCGTCGCCGGATCGGGCTTCATCGCCTGCGAGGTCGCGGCATCGCTCGCAGCCCGTGGTCTCGAGGTCACGATGGTCACCCAGGAACCGGCACCACAAGCCGCGCGGCTGGGCGATGAGGTGGCCGCACACATCCTCGGCTGGTTGCGGGCCGATGGCGTCGAGGTGCGGGTGAACAGTCCGGTCACAGCGTTCGAGCCCGGCGCGGTTGTACTCGACGGTGACCGGATCGCCGCCGACCTGACGCTCATGGCGTGCGGTCACCGCCCCCGGGTCGACCTGGCGGAAGCCGCCGGCCTGACGGTCGGCGAGGGCAAGGTCGTCGTCGACGCGCAGATGCGGACGAGCCTGCCGTGGATCTACGCGGTCGGCGACATCGCCACGGCCGTCAACCTCGCCGCCGGGCGACGGCTCGCGGTGGAGCACTGGGGCGACGCCGAGAACATGGGCACCGTTGCCGGAACGGTGGCCGCGGGTGCGAACGCAGCCTGGACCGACGTCCCCGGGTTCTGGACCGACGTCGGTGGCCGGACGCTGAAATACGCGGCCTGGGGCGACGGCTACGACTCGGTGACGGTGGCGAACCGTGCCGATGGTGCGTTCGTGGCCCGATACCGGACCGGCGACGAGCTCGTCGGTGTCCTCACCTACGACGACGACGAGGCGTACGACGCTGCGCCAGGACTCCTCACCGGTAGGTCATGAACGCAGAGGTGAAGACGAGAGTCCGGCTACCGAGATGTTCGAGATGGATTCGCAGAGCGCCGCGACGGCGGCGACCCGCTTCGCCCGCGGCAGACGGGGCCCGTGGGAGATCCGACCGAAGCCGGCCGACCGCTGATCACGCGACGGCTTCCTGCTCGTCACGCGGGGTTCTGCCTGCGTTGGCTTCGACGGTCGAACGTGACGGGCACCGAGTCCTCGACCCTGGAGTCTTCATGTCCCTCGCTCGTCGCACCATCCTCACCGGCGGCGCCGCCGGCGTCGGTCTCGTCGTCGCCGGAGCTGTCCCGACCCTGGCCCAGGCCAGTCCGCGCGACCATCGCCTCGACCCGACCGGGCGACCCGGACATCGCCCGTTCCCTCCCCTCGTGGACGATCCGCGCGGGCTCCTCGCCCTCCCGCCGGGATTCCAGTACCAGGTGGTCACCTACGCCGGCCGCACGAAACTGGACGACGGGAAGGGAGTCACCCCCTCCAACCACGACGGCACGGCAGTGTTCGACGGCGAACGGGGACGACTCCTGCTGATCCAGAACCACGAGCTCCCCGCGGGTTCGCCGCTCGGCGTGCCGCACGTCGAGGGCACCGTCTACGACCCGACTGCGCTGATGGGTGGTGGATGCACGGTCATCGAGACCGATCGCCGGGGCCGCAATCACGGTGAGTGGGTGGGCATCTCGGGAACCCTGACGAACTGCGCGGGCGGTCCCAGCCCGTGGGGGACCTGGCTCACCTGCGAGGAGACCGAGACGAAGGCCGGCGTCGCATGGAGCGGCAACGGCCAGACGGGCACGTACTCCCGCGACCACGGATACGTGTTCGAGGTCTTCGCGAACGGTCGGAGTCTTCCCAGCCCCATCAAGGCGTTCGGCCGCTACGCCCACGAGGCGCTTGCCATCGATCCCGAGCGCACCCACGTGTACCTCTCGGAGGACGCCAGCACTCCGAATGGCCTGTTCTACCGCTGGACCGCGCCGCGGGGCCTGAAGCTCGAGTCCGGCATCGCGAGGCAGCTCGGCCCGACCGAGGGCGAGCTCGCGGCGATGGCGATCGTCATGGACGACGGGTCGATCCTGCCCGACGTCGCGTACCTCACCTCGGCCCAGCTCGGGCGACCGTTCCCGGTCCGATGGATCCCGGTGCCCGAACGCGATGGTCAGACGACCTCAGTACGCAAGCAGTTCACCGACGAGGTCACCCGCGGCAAGAAGTTCGAGGGCGTGTACGGAACCTCGAAGGGCGTCTACATCGTCAACAGCTATGCCTTCAACTCCAGCGATCTCCCGGCCGATGCGGTCAAGCACGACGGGATGGTGTGGTTCTACTCCTACGCCGAGTCGACCATCACGCTGGTGACGTACTTCCCGCACCAGACCAGCACCGACTCGGGGGCTGCGCCGCGTTACGACGGCGTCGTGTTCGACGGACCTGACAACGTGACCGTCACGCCGTGGGGCACGCTCGTGCTGGCCGAGGACGGTGTCGGCGCCTCGCACGTCCTCAGCTCGGTGCCGGGAGGGCCGACCTACGCCATCGCCCGGAACCAGCTCAACATCGGATCCGAGACCGATCCCGAGTTCTCCGAGTTCACCGGCCCGACGTTCTCCTCCGACGGCAAGGTCCTGTTCGTCAACATCCAGACACCGGGCATCACGCTGGCGATCACAGGCCCGTGGGAGCGGTACCTGGGCTGACCTGCGATGGCTACGCTTCGGCCGTGATCGACGATTCGGGTCGGGAGCTGGAGCAGCCGAGGCCGCTCGAGCTCGTCGACCAGCTCTCCGAGGCGAAGTCGGCCATCCCGGCACCGCGCGCGGGCTTCGTGAGCCGTGCGCGCATCATCGAGGCCGCGCGATCGCAGCATCACAAGGTGGTCGGCGTGACAGCGCCCGCCGGGTACCGGGAGTCGACGATGCTCGCGGAGTGGGCGGCGTCGGAGGATCGACGTGTCGCGTGGGTGTCGCTGGACCGGTTCGACGACGACCCGCAACCTTCGTCACGCAGGTCGCAAATCTCGCCGGCTCTCTGTTGGTGGTGGCAAGCCGCACAGAACAACCTCACCTGACGAGACTGCGAGCGGCGAGGTGTCAGAGGTCGGGCCGAGCGACCTGGAGCTTGGACGCCGCCGGCGCCGCGCAGATCTTCTCGATGACGCAGACCAGCATCAGTCGTCAGCAGGCTGTCATCGTCACCGAACGCACGGACTGGCCGGTCGGCATCTACCTGTGGCCAAGGCTCCGAAGACGGCGAAGTCGTACCACTCGACTGCGTTGCCGATGCAGGCTGCGACGACCGCCCGTCTCGACGCGTGCCGATCGCTCGCCGACTCGTGCAGACGTGCCACCGCCATGGCGGCGAGCGTAAACTGCGGAATCGTCCACAGGCGGAGGAGCTTCATCCCTTCCGGGTGACGACAGCGTCGCCCGAATGGCCGATCCTCGACAGCGAGATCGTGGAGACGGTCTCGAGCGGGCATCCACGCTCGCGACCCTGACCGAGGAGTGCGCCATGACCGACCCCTTCGCCGCCGAGCCCCGGGCGTGGACCTACGGCGCGTCGCTGTTCGCCGGCATCATGCTCGTCATCCTGGGTATGTTCCAGGGGATCCGCGGAATGGCGGCCCTGTTCAAGAACGACATCCTGGTCGGCACCCCGAACTATGTCTTCGCTTTCGACACGACCGCCTGGGGCTGGATCCACATGATCTTCGGGCTGATCCTCATCGTGACCGGCCTGCTCATCGTCGCCGGTAAGCTGGTCGGTCGCATCTTCGGCATCATCGTGGCCGGGATCTCGGCGATCCTGAACTTCACGAGCCTGCCCTACTACCCGGTGTGGTCGGTCGTGCTCATCGCGATCGACGTGCTCATCATCTGGGCCCTGGCCACCGACAGCACGAAGCCTCTCCAGTCAGAACCCACGCCGTAATCCACGAACTGCTGAAGGGTCGAGCATGAGCGAAGCCGCGAGCACGACCGAGGCCGAGGCGGGAACCGGGAACCGCAAGCTGTCGATCCTGCTCGCGATGGCCATGTTCGTGCTGGTCGTCGACACGTCGCTGATGAACGTGTCGATCGCCGCCGTGGTGCACGACCTCGACACGACGGTCAGCAACGTCCAGTCCGCGATCGCGCTCGAGGCGCTCGTATCGGCGGCGTTCATCCTCATCGGCAGCAAGGTCGGCGACCTCATCGGTCGCAAGCGGGCCTACGTCCTCGGCCTGTTGGGCTACGCCGTGGGCGCGCTGGCGATGACACTGGCGCAGAGCGTGACGGCCATCGTCGTGTTCTGGGCCGTGATCGGCGGCCTCGGAGCGTCCCTCCTGCTTCCGGCCATGCAGTCGCTGATCCACGGCAACTTCACCGGCGCCGCTCAACGCAGCACATACGCGTTGGTGGGCGCCGCCGCCGCGATCGCGGCTGCGGTCGGGCCATTGCTCGGCGGCTTCATCACGACGTATCTCTCGTGGCGATTGGGCTTCCTCCTCGAGGTCGTGATCATCGCCGTCGTGCTGTCGGGGATCAGACTCGTCCACGACGTGCCCTACACCGGCTCTCGCAAGATCGACGGCGTCGGCGCAGTCCTCTCCGTCGTCGGCATGGGCGGCATCGTGCTCGGCATCCTCATCTGGCAGGAAGGCGGCGAGGCCGTCGTCGCCGTGCTCCTGGTCGGAGCGCTGGCACTGGGTGGGCTGATCTACTGGCTCACCCGCCGGGCGCGCGAGTCGAAGCCGACGCTGTTGGACCCGAACCTGTTCAAATCGAAGGTCTTCCGCTTCGGGGTCACCAGCCAGATGATGCAGCAGATCGCCCTGGGCGGGACGATGATCGTGCTGCCGATCTACCTCCAGATGGTCCTGGAGTACAACGCCATGGAAGCCGGTCTGTCCATGGCGCCCCTGTCGCTCAGCATGTTCGCGATCGCCATTCTCGCCGGTCGCAAGGCCGGGAACCGACGCCCCAGCGGCATCATCAGGTGGGGCTTCGCCATCCTGACCCTCGGGCTCGTCGTGCTCGTCCCGATCGTGCCCCGCGCCGAATCGGGCTGGATCCTGATCCCGCCGCTGATGATCGCCGGCATTGGCCTCGGACTCCTCGTGTCCCAACTCAACGACTACACGCTCGCGCCGATCGCCGAGGAACGCGTGAGCGAGGCCGCCGGTGTGAACTCCGCCTCGGGATCCTTCGGCCTCTCGTTCGGGCTGGCGTTCGCCGGCGCCATCATGCTGGCCACCCTCTCCTTCAGCTTCACCCATCTCGCCGAGTCGAGCACCGTCCTGCAGCCGGCCCAGCAGGAGCAGGTGGCCCAGGCGCTGGAAGACGACGCCGAGGTGATGACCAACACCGCCCTGGACGAACAACTGGTCGACCAGCCGCCGGAGACCAAGGCCGAGATCATCAGGATCAACACCGAAGCGCGCCCACGTGCGCTGCAGGTCGCACTGCTGATCCCGATCATCGCAGCGCTGGCCGGCCTGTTGACCTCGTTCCGCATGGCCCGACTACCGGCGAAGGAGCCGTCATGACAGCTGGCCACCCCGACCTCGAGGAACGGCGGTCCAAAGGCGAGCAGGCGCGCAAGGACGTCCCGCTCTCCGCGCACGCCCAGCTGAACGCGTCGGGAGATCGGGCCGACCCCGTGGAGCTGCTGAGCGAGCAGAACGTCACCCGGGAGTCGGACCTCGTGCCGGTTCGGCACGGCCGGATGATGGTGTCGCCGTTCACGTTCTATCGCGGTGCGGCCAGGGTGATGGCCGCCGATCTCGCCGGCACTCCGACCGCCGGCCTCGATGCCCAACTGTGCGGAGACGCTCACCTGTCGAACTTCGGCGGCTTCGCGTCGCCGGAGCGGCGACTGCTGTTCGGGCTCAACGACTTCGACGAGACCCTCCCGGGACCGTTCGAGTACGACGTCAAGCGCATGAGCGCCAGTTTCACCATCGCGGCCAACAACAACGGCTTCTCGCCCTCGACGACGCGCGCAGTGACCACCGAGTCGGCGAAGGCGTACCGGGAGGCGATGGCCGGATTCGCGGCGATGCGCACCCTGGACGTCTGGTACGCGCACATCTCCGAAGAGGACCTCAGGAAGGTGATGAAGTCCGTCCAGGGCGACCTGGACAAGGGGTCGCGTTCAGGCAAGGGCAAGTCGGGCAAGAAGCCGGGCAAGGGGGAGGCGGCGGAGCTCGCGCGAGCGGTCAAGAACCTCGACAAGACGATGCGCAAGGCGCACAGCCGCGACAGCCTCCACGCCCTGCCCCGCTTCGCCGAACTCGTCGACGGCAAGCATCGGATCGTCAGCCAGCCGCCCGTCGTCACGCCCCTTCGTGAACTCGACGGTGCGTGGGGAGTGTCCGAGCACAAGATCCGCGAGATCGTCGAAGAGCAGTTCCAGGCCTACCAGACCTCGCTCAGCGCCACCCAGCGCACGTTGCTCGAGCGGTTCACGATCGTCGACATGGCTCGCAAGGTGGTCGGCGTCGGCAGCGTGGGCACGCGCGCGTTCATGGTGCTGCTGGAGGGCCGTGACGGTGACGATCCGCTCTTCCTCCAGGTCAAGGAGGCCACCTCGTCGGTCCTCGAGGCCCACCTGCCGAACAGCCGCTTCCGCACCTCCGGCCAGCGTGTGGTGGAGGGGCAGCGGTTGATGCAGTCCGCGTCCGACATCTTCCTCGGCTGGACGAAGGGCGTGCAGGACAACCGGTTCTACTACTGGCGGCAGCTGCGCGACATGAAGGCGTCCGCCCTCGTGGAGACCATGCAGCCGACCGCGATGAAGCTCTACGCCCGGATGTGCGGCTGGACCCTGGCCCACGCCCACGCCCGCTCCGGGGATCCGGTGGCGATCTCGGAGTACCTCGGAACGAGCGACGAATTCGACGAGACCCTGGCCGACTTCTCCACCGCGTACGCCGCCCAGAACCAACTCGACTACCGGGCGTTCGTCGATGCCGCACTGGCCGGACGGATCGAGGCCGTGCAGGGAATATAGACCGCCGCCACAGCTGCGGCCGTGAGTTCTTCTACGTGGGCGAGCAGCCAGGTCAGGACGGCGACGCCATGGTCGTACCCGGCCGGATCCGGCACCCAGCCGTTGACGCACCACGCCGTCGATCCGATCTCGGTGACGATGATGAGCGGCACGACGGCAGCGAGCTCACGATCGCTCAACGGCAGCGCGGAGTGGTAGCCGGTCAGGTAATGCGTCAGTGCCGCGGTCCAGGCATGCGCGTCGCGCTGGGCGGATCGATCATCCTGGGCGAGATGGCGCCGCAGCCGGCTGGCGAGGTAGTGGCTGAGGTCGCGGGCGCGCGGGCTCTGCGGGAGGTGGTCGAGGTCCAGGAACCCGACGACCTCGGTTCCGCGGACCAGAACGTTGCCGGTATTGCAGTCGCCGTGGTTGAGCTGCGCCGGCAGGTCGAGCACGGCCGCGCGGAGCTGCGTCTTGATGGGCGCGACCAATGACGCCAGATCGGGGAGCTGGGGGAGGGTCGCGTCGAGGATCTGCCGGGCAGGGTCGTCGACGAACGAGCTGGGTTGCCAGGGGGAGGCCGCCAGCGCTGCATCGAGCCGGCCGATCGCTGCTCCGACCGATCGTGCCGTAGCGGCTGCGTCGGCGCGGAGCTCGTGGTTGTCGGTGTCGTGCTCGATCATCGGCAGCAGCACGTACCCGCGCCCGTCGACCGTCGATATCAGCCGGGCATCGTCGGTCAGAACGGGCAGCGCCACCGGAACGCCCACGCTCGCGAGGTGGCACAGCACGCGGTACTCGTCCACGGGTCGGACTCCGGGCGGGTATTCCGGAAGCTCCTTCAGGACGAAGCGGCGCCCGTCGGTGGTCACCACCCGCCACACCGGGTTCGTGACCTGGGGCAGCGGATCAGCGCTCGCGAACGAGAGATCCCGGTTCCAGGCGTGCAAGGCGGGGGACAGTGTGGCGAGGGGAGGCATGGATCGACCGTAGGCACCTCCAACCGGTGCGCGCCCGACTTTGCGACTGTCCGCTCGCGGCCAGGGTTGTCCAGGAGAGCCGGGCGTCGTCAGGGTCCGCCGCGCCAGTGGTCGATGCGATGGTGGTCCGGTGTGAATCCGTTGCCGACGCCCCAGAGCACGGCTTGGGTCCGACTCGCCACGCCGATCTTTTGGTAGATGGTGCGGATGTAGGACTTGACGGTGTTCGGGCTCAGGAACGTCAGCGCGGCGACCTCCGCGTTGTTCTTGCCTTGGGTGATGAGGGCGAGGATCTCGGCCTCGCGGTCGGTCAGCCCGTTGGTGCGCCCCGGCCATTGGAGACCGTCGATCCTCCGCGCACGACGCGGTGGCGGGTCGCTCACGATGAGGTGGCCGGCATGCACGTCCTCGAGTGCGGAGACGAGGTCGTCGGCCGGTAACGCCTTCGACAGGTATCCGTGGACGCCGAGGCGGCACGCGGTGTCGACGAGGTGCGGATCGAAGTTCCACGTGTAGACGACGACCCGCCGCGCTCGCGGGTTGTCGACCAGGACCTTGATCTCGTCATGGTCGGACTCGGGTTGAGCGAACGAGTCGTAGAGCGCGATGTCCACACGGTCGGTCACCGGCTTGTTCGTGTCGAGTTCGGCGACGAGGATGCGGTCCTGGTACGAGTCGAAGATGCTGGCCACCCCGGCCACGACGACGTCGTAGTCGTCGACGAGCGCCACGGTGATGGGCTGGGTGCGGGTGACCATGGGCGGACATTAACCCACCTAGGGGTGTAGTGAACCGGCCTGCCGTCGACTTGAGTGGGCAGGGTTCGGAAATCCGGGGTAGCTCGGATCCCTGCCGCGCGGGGGACGGTAGGGCTTCGGCCCGATGTCAGCAATCGACGAGTGGCCGACCCGGCGCTCGCATCTCAATCGCTCGGGCCCACGTGCCCGGAAGGTGGTCCACCATGATCATTCTCGGCGTTGTCCTCGCCGTCATCGGCCTACTCGTCGCGTCAGTACACGTGCTGCTCTGGATCGGCATCGCGCTCATCGTCGTCGGTCTGATCGTGAACCTCGTCCCGATCGGGGGCACCCGGCGGCGAGTCTTCTGAGACGGGACTAGCAGAACCACGAAACCGCAGGTCAGAAGCCCTCTGACCTGCGGTTTCGACAGTGGCCAGGGGGTGAACCGCCGACCTTGACCTTCTGGTTCCAGGCAGTCACGTGCACGCTGTCAGAGGCCCCACAGCCCGTCGCGTCGATCCAGCGGACGACATCTCCACCGCGTGCTTGTACCGCAACGCCGCCGCCGACGACCAATGCCCTGGCCGGCGTTTCGGATTCGCCAGCGACGCGCCCGCAGTCGCCGCAAGGCTCTGGCCTGTGTGCCGCAGATCGTGGAAACTGATCGACACCCAGCCACCCGACGGGCGCACACGAACGCCTGATTGACGGCGTGCCGGTCATCGGCCGGCCGTCGCGGCCCCACGAAGAAGCCGAACTCTGCCGGCACAGGCCGCCGCAACTTCTTCTTTGCGACTGGTGGTGTCGTGCGGTCTGTTGATCGCCATCGAGTCGGCGGCGGTCAGCACACGTCGGTCTCGCGATGCCTGCTCAGGCCTTGTCGTAGGCCGACGCGGATACCACCGGGTGGCTGTACGTGCGGTACGCGCAGGGCGATGCGGCTCCATTGGTGTCCTTGAAGGTCCGGACACCAACCGAGCGGACGCCGAACGTGCCATAGACCCCGCGACCGTCGGCGCGTAGATCGCAAACCTGAGCCGTGTTGTCCTTGAAGCACGCCTTACCGACGGTGTGGCCGCCGTTGTATGTGTAAGCACACACCCAGGAGGACGCAGCTTGGCCAGGTGTGGCCGTGGCGCCTACCACGGACATGGCCACCGCCGCGGCCCCCGCAAGGAGCGCCAGGCGGCGACCGTGGATTCGATGTGTCATGCCCTGACCGTACGCGTTGGGCGAGCGCGCGACCTGGTCAACATGCTGCTGGTGCGTTGACGGCCCGCCCACTGGGTGGGGGTGAGCCGGGACGAAGATGGCCCAGGTCGGGCAGCCACGTGTGCGCGGAGGGATGAAGATCCGCCATAAGACTTGGTCCCATTCGATCTGCGGCTTGTTCGAACGGCAGGTCGCAGCTGTAGGACCGCGAATCGCCACAGCCGGCGGGTACGCAGAAGGTCAACAGCCAACGAAAGTACTGCTCTGACGTACTGCAGTGACACCGTTGCCCACCGACGGCGTTCGAGGACCATCGGGACGTCACCGTCCGGAACCGGGAGGTTTGACGCCCGATGCGGGGTGACGCCATTGAGCTGGGCGCTCCCGCGGCGTCGTGCTCTACGGCGCCCGGGCTAATGGTGGATCGTGAGGAGCAATACCGCGAACGCCTACCGAGCGGATCGAAGTGTGGTGATGGCGTCTCGGATGGTGTGGAGCATGACCGCTGGCGGGTCGTCGGGGGTGGTGTCGTGGAGGTGAGTGAGGCCACGCAAGACGACCCGGACGGCGAAGGTGGCTGGTGTTAATCGGTGGCGGTACAGGTAGCGCTCGACGAGGCCGGATTGGCTGGCCAGGGCCCATCCGCTGTCGTCTGACCAGAAGAGGAATTTGGGGAAGCCGATGAGCGGGTCTTCGAAGCGGGAATGTTCGAAATCGACCCACCCGGTCAGCCCCGCATCGTCGGCTAGGACGTTGAGTGGGTTGTAGTCGCCGTTGGAGAAGACGAGTGGCAGCCGATGCAAGGGGAGGTGGTGGTGGAGAGCCTCCAGGGCTTCCTGGACCAGTCGGCTGGCGGTCCAGGGACTCGTCGTCGTCGAGGCGTCGACGAGTTCTTCGTTCAGTGTCCGGCGGGGGATCGCGTCTCCGACGGCTGCATCGGAGAGTTGTTCGGTGAGGTCGTGGAGTCCGTCGATGGCGTCGAACAGCAATCGACAGGTTCGGTCGACGGTGGCGATGTCCCTGACTCCGATCCAGGGCAGGGGATCTCCGGGTAGCCGTGTCATGACGAGGACGTCGTGCGGGCCGGAGTCGGTCTGGACGGTCGCCGGGCCGGCGAGCACTCGAGGCGCGGCGTAGCCGATTCGGGACAGGGCGTCGAGTGTCGCGGCCTCGATGGTGAGCCGTTCCGGGGCGTGGTCGCGGAACTGAAGTGCCTGACTCGCAGATGCGGGTGCGACCTTGACCACGCATGTGACGGGGCCTCGTGATGTCGCCAGCACGAGCGCGGCCGGAAACGGGAGCGGCAGGCGACGGAACGGGCGAATCTGCTCGATACGAGCTCCCGACTCGATGAGGTCGGCTGCAGCCGCGTGGATCTGGCTCTCGACACTCACGACGAACCACGCTACCGGCAGCGTCGCTCCCTCACTCAGGGATTACTCCGCTGAGGATCCCTGTCGATGTGCGGGGGACGATTGGGGGTCAACCGCGGCCACTCACGGTCAACGGACCAGTGAGGGCGGGGGAGCGGGAAACGACAAAACCGCAGGTCAGAAGCCCTCTGACCTGCGGTCTCCACAGTGGCCAGGGGCGGGGTCGAACCGCCGACCTTCCGATTTTCAGTCGGACGCTCGTACCAACTGAGCTACCTGGCCCGAACGCTCGGCCTCTCGGCCGACCGCGTGGCGACCCCGACCGGACTTGAACCGGCGACCTCCGCCGTGACAGGGCGGCGCTCTAACCAACTGAGCTACGGGGCCAGGAAACCTGGCGTGCTTGCGTCCGGAGCACCGGCCCGCGAAGCGGAGGTAACTCTAACGCACGAACCGTCGTGACGACCAAACCGGCCGCCGTCCGGCGCGACGTCGAGCCCGTGAGGGCAGATCGCCGTCGCACCGACCGGATCGGCGAGTGCCCCCAACGGGATTCGAACCCGCGCTGCCGCCTTGAAAGGGCGGAGTCCTAGGCCGCTAGACGATGGGGACCAGCCGTGAAGCCACCAAAGTCTAGGGGCCGAGGTACACGGCGACGAAACCCGGTCGCCGGGCTCGGCAGGCGGCGTCGGCCACAATGGGCGTCATGATGGACGACGTCACCCACGAACAGTTCGAGAAGCTCGTGGACGATGCGATCGCGGGGATTCCGCGGGGACTGCGCCGCGCGGTCAGCAACGTGTCGATCGAGGTGGCCGACCACTCCCCTCCCGGGCCGGAGCTGTACGGGCTGTACCAGGGCATCCCGTTGACCAGGCGCGGAAACGAGTACAGCGGCGCGATGCCCGACCGCATCTGGATCTACCGGGATACGATCCTGCGCTACTCGCGGACCGAGGACGAAGTCGTCGAGCTGGTCCGCACCACCGTCCTGCACGAACTCGCCCACCACTTCGGCATCGACGACGCGCAACTCCACCGACTGGGCTACGGCTGACGGCCGAGCACGGTCCGCAGGTCGGTCAGGTCGCCTTCTTGGTGGCCTTCTTCGCCGTCGGCTTCTTGGCCGGCGCTTTCCTGCCAGCCTTCTTGGCCGCCGGCGGGGTCGCAGTCGTGCTCGAGGTGGGCGGTGGCGCCGCCTTCTTCGCCGTCGACTTCTTGGCCGCCGTGGCCTTCTTGGCCGCCGGCGGAGTCGGGCTCGCCGGTGTGGGGTTCGGGGCCGGCGCGGCGCTCTTGGCGGCCGGGACGTCGGCGAACGGCGCGGCACGCGGCGGCTCATCGACATCGAGATCGTCACTCAGGTCGTCGGCGAGGTCTGCTTCCTCGACCTTCGCCCGACGTGCCCTGAGCGTCTCCTCGACCGCAGTCAGCACCTCGGTCAGGTGCTGCTGCTGCGCGTTCACGTTGGCCTGCAGCGTGTGCGCCAGGTCGACGAACGTCTTCTGCTGCTGGTCGTAGATCGCGGTCAGCTTGGCGCGCAGCTCCGTGTTCTGCACCTGCTCGAGCAGCTCGTTCAGGTTGTGCTGCTGCTCCTCGAGCATGTTACCCAGAGGCGAGCCCTCGACCGCCTTGCGCAGCCGGTCGGCGGCCGCACCCGCTGCGTCGCGTGCCCTCTTGCTGACATCGGCCATCTGCGCTGCCTCCACTGTCGGTGTCACCACCGGTGGCGGGCTACGTACGGGCTTCCACCGGCGTATCGGAATTCGAGTCGTCGTCGCCGTCGGCAGAAGCAGACGCCGTCAGCGATTCTCCCCCTCGGTCAAACGCTTCCCGGCGAGCTCGCGGTCGGTGGCGAACCAGAGCGCCTCGGGGATGTTGAACGTCCCGAAGCTGTAGTTGCCCATCGAGATCCAGTAGTCGTACTCCGCGGGCGTCTCGCCCTGGTAGATGACCACCATCGACCACGTGTCGACGTACATCATCCACACGCGCCGCTTGCGGCGGATACCTGCATCGTCGAACTCGTAGATGCGCTCGAACTTGACCAGGTTCGAGATCGTGTCGTCCTTGCTCTCGAGGACGTCGATGTTGTCGAGTTGGCGCAGCCCCTCCTCGACGCCTTCCAACAGGACCGGCAGGTCTTCGGCGACGACGTGCTCCGTGAGCTGGCTGACCCACACGGCCACGTACGTGGTCGGCGCGTCGTCCTGCGGGGAGAACAGGACGCCCTCACGGTCGTCCTCGAGCTCGAATTCATGCCAGTCGCCGGGGATCCGGATGGAGAAACGACCGAGTTTGTCGCGGTACTGGTGAAGGGATGTGAAGTAGGGGCCGGGACGATCATTGCTCATGCGGTGGATTCTGCCATTTCGGGTCGACGGGGGACTTCGATGGTGATCGGTCCGAGCGGCACGATGCCCTGCAGGGTGAGTTCGTCGGCGAAGTGACACGCCGCCATGTGGCCGTTACCGACATCGCGCAGCAGCGGCTCCTCGGTCTTGCAGATGTCCTTCGCGTACGGGCAGCGCGGGTGGAAGTAGCAGCCGCTCGGCGGGTTGGCCGGGCTCGGCACGTCACCCATGAGGATCTTCGGCTCGGCGCGCTTCTTCGGATCCGGCGATGGAACCGACGACAGCAGCGCCTCGGTGTACGGCATCTTCGGGTGCCGGAACAGCTCGTCGGTCTCGGCGACCTCGACGACCTTGCCGACGTACATGACCGCCACGTGATCGGAGATGTGCTCGACCACGGAGAGGTCGTGGCTGATGAAGATGTAGGTGATGCCGAGCTCGGTCTGGAGCTTCTCGAGGAGGTTCAGGACCTGCGCCTGAACCGACACGTCCAAGGCCGAGACGGCCTCGTCACAGATGATCAGCTCCGGGTTGAGCGCGAGCGCACGGGCGATGCCGAGGCGCTGGCGCTGGCCGCCGGAGAAGGCGTGCGGGTACCGGGAGGCGTGCTCCGGGCGCATGCCGACGATGGTGAGCAGCTCGGCGACCCGATCCTTCAGTGCCCGACCACGCAGCCGGTGGTTGATGACCAGCGGCTCAGCGATGATCCGCCCGACCGTCATGCGCGCGTCGAGGGAGGAGAACGGGTCCTGGAAGATGATCTGCATGTTCGGCCTGGTGGCCTTGAGGTCCTTGTTCGACGCCTTCACCAGGTCGAGCTTGCCGAGCTTCGGGTCCGTGAAGATGACCTCTCCGCCGGTCGGCTTCTCGAGCTGGAGGATGGCGCGACCGGTCGTGGACTTCCCGCAACCCGACTCGCCCACGATCGAGAAGGTCTCGCCCTTCTTGATCATGAGGTTCACGCCGTCGACGGCCTTCACGTAGCCGACGGTGTGGCGGATGAAGCCGGCCTGGATGGGGAACCACTTCTTGAGGTTCTTCACTTCGAGCAGGGTCTCGCCCTCAGGGACGGCGGCCGCAGCCGCCTCCTTGCGCAATGCTTCGATGGCGGCCTCTCGGCCTGCCGCAGCGAGGTCGAGGTCTTCCTCGGCACCCTCGGGCATTGCCGAGACGAGGTCGGTCTCGGTCTCGGAATCGAGCCGGTCGACCGGGTTCGAACCGCCGACGGCAGCCACGGAGTCGACGTTGGGGTGCGGCGTCGAGTCCTCGCCCATGCGTCCCCGCGCCGGGGGAATGTCGCCGTACGTCATCGTCAGGCTCCCTTGCTCTTGCTGGCGGCTTTGGACCGGCCGAACTTCCGGCCGGACTTGCTCGAGTCGTCGACCTCGGTGACTTCGGTACTCGTGGGGATCGTCTCCTGGACCACCTGCGTCGGCGTGCTGCCCGGGTAGAGGTGGCAGCGCACCCCGTGTCCGGGGCCGCCGACCGGGGCCTCGACGGGGACGATCTTGTCGCAGATACCGGGCATCGACGCAGGGCACCGCGGGTGGAACGAGCAGCCGGGGACACGCGAGTACGGGTCGGGCACCGATCCGTGGATGACCTCGAGCGGCGTGTTCCGGTCCATCCCGAAACGTGGGATCGAGCGCAGGAGGCTGATCGTGTAGGGGTGCTTCGGGTTGTGGAAGATCTCCTCGACCGGCGCGCGCTCGACGATCCGGCCCAGGTACATCACCACGACGTCGTCGCAGATCTGCGCGACGACGCCCATGCTGTGGGTGATGAAGAGGATCGACATGCCGGTGTCGCGCTGGAGCTGCCGCATCAGCTCCAGGATCTGCGCCTCGGTCGTCACGTCGAGGGCGGTGGTGGGCTCGTCGGCGATCAGCATCGACGGCCGGCAGGACAGGGCCATGGCGATCATGGCCCGCTGGCGCATCCCGCCGGAGAGCTCGTGCGGGTAGAGGCCGTGGATGCGATCCGGGTTCGGCATCCCGACCTGCGTGAGGATGTCGACGGCCCGGCGACGCGACTCGGCCTTGTCGTCGGTCTGGTGGAGCAGGATCCCCTCTTCGATCTGGTTGCCGATCGTGTAGAGCGGGTTCAGCGAGGTCATCGGCTCCTGGAAGATCATGGCGATCTCCTCGCCACGGATGCCGCGGATCTCGTCGCTGTCCGGTTCGAGCGTGGCGATGTCGACCTCGTCCACGTCCAGCTTCTTCGGCGCGTTCTTCGGACGGTTGGCCACCCGAGCCTCGTCGTCGGGACGTGCACCGCGCCGGAAGGTGATGGCGCCGGAGGTGATGCGTCCGGGCCGCTCGAGGATCTGCATGATCGCCCGAGCGGTCACGGACTTGCCCGAACCCGACTCACCCACGACCCCGAGCACCTTGCCTCGGGGGATCCGGTAGTTCACGCCGTTGAGCGCGCGAACCACCCCGAGGACGGTGGGGAACTCCACGTAGAGGTCGGCCACGTCGATGACGGCGTCGCCGGGCTCGGTCGTGTAGACCGGAGCGCCTTCGCTACCGAACGGGCCGGAGTCGTCGGCGACGAGCTGCGTCGTCGCTGCGTTGTCTGCCATGGGAAGTGTCCTTCGAGGAGGTGGGAGAGACGGGCCCGGAGCCGGCGGCCGGCTCAGCCGTAGGGGTCGACGGCGTCGCGAAGACCATCGCCGAGCAACTGGAAGGCGGTGACCGCGATGATGACCAGTACCGCCGGGATCAGGATCCAGGGGTAGCTGACGACCACGTCGACCTTCTGTGCCGACTGGAGCAGGACGCCCCAACTGACGGCAGGCTCCTGCATGCCGACACCGAGGAACGACAGCGACGTCTCCGCCGCGATCGTGCCCGGGATCGAGAGGCACGCCACCGCCACCAGGTGGCTGATGGTGTTCGGCATGAGGTGGGTGCCGATGATGCGAGCGTGCCCGCTACCGGCGACCCTGGCCGCGTTCACGTAGTCGGCGTGCGCGTAACTCATCACCTTCGCGCGCACCTGCCTGGCGAGACCTGGCCAGCCCACGAGCGTCAGGATCAGGCTGATCATCAGATATCGCGCGGTGACCGACATGTCCTTGGGCAAGATCGATGCCAACACCAACCACAGCGGCAGCGTCGGGATCGACATGATGACCTCGGCCACGCGTTGGATGATGTTGTCGACCGCCCCGCCGAAGTAGCCCGACACGGTGCCGAACACGGCCGCGACGAACGTGGCCAGGATGACGGCGAAGATACCCATCGTCAGCGACACCCGAGACCCGAACAGGCTTCGGGTGAAGACGTCGCGACCCTGCGAGTCGGCGCCCCACAGATACAAGGTGCTGGGCGGGGAAACCGTGAGCAGGTGCCGGTCGGTCGGGAAGACGCCGAACAGCTTGTAGTGCCAGCCCTTCCCGAAGACGTGCACCGGGACCTTGGTGTTGCAGTCGACCTTGTAGCTGTAGGTGAGCGTGGCCTGGTCGAGGACCTGCGCCCGCCCGCACTGGGCGAGCCCACCGCCGGAGAACGTCAGTTGGGCCGGCGGGAGGTTGGTCGCGTCTGCGTTGATGAACTGCGGAGGATTCGGCGCCAGGAACGGCGCGAAGATCATGCAGATGTACATGAAGATGATGAGGAAGCCGGAGATGACGGCGAGCTTGCTCTTCTTGAACCGCCGAGCCATCAACCGGAACTGGGAGATCTCGGCAACGCCGCGGTCGACGCTCGATACCTCTTCGACTTCTTCGACGTTCGCTGACCCGAGAAGCGACATCAGTCGACCCCTGTCCTAAGAGACGTTCCGGGCACGCGGGTCGACCCAGGCAAGCAAGAGGTCGGCCAGCATGTTCCCGACGATGAGAAGAAGGGACATGAACATCAGGAGTGTCACCGCGAGGTACATGTCCTGGTTCTGCAGAGCCGTGATGAACAGCGGCCCGGTCGTGGGCAGGTTGAGCACGATCCCCACGATCGCCTCACCGGAGATCAGCGCCGGCAGCGACGTCCCGAGCGCCATGATCAGGGGGTTGATGGCGTTGCGGACCGCGTGCTTCCAGATGACCCGGCTCTCCTTGACGCCCTTGGCGCGAGCGGTCGTGACGTACTGCTGATTGAGCACGTCGAGGAGGTTGGCGCGCATGACGCGGGTCAGCCAGGCCGTGGAGCCGGCCGCGATGACGAGGATGGGGATCCAGATGTGCTTGCCCAGGTCCATGAGTTTGTCGATCGACCACGGCGCGTCCTGATACTGAGGGGAGAAGAGGCCTCCCACGTCCCAGCCCAGGACCATGGCCGTGAAGACCAGGACCAACAGGGCCAACAGGAACTCCGGGATCGCCACCCCCACGAACTGCACCACGGTGATGGCGTAGTCGGGCAGGTTGTAACGGTGCGTCGCCGAGTAGACGCCGATGGGTATGGCGACCACCCACGAGAAGATCAGCGCGCTCACCGTCAGGATGATCGAGAAGACGATGCGAGAGCCGATCAGGCTGCTCACCGGCTGGTGGTAGGTGAAGGACTCGCCGAAGTCTCCCTTCGAGACGCCCGTCATCCACTTCTTGTACTGGACGTACCAGGCGTCGTTGACCCCGTACTGCTTGATGAGGTCGTCGACCTGTTGCTGGGAGAGGTTGCCGCCCTGGGCGCGCAAGGTGCTGATCTCGGCATCAAGCGCGGAGCCTGGTGGGAGGGTGATCAACAAGAAGCTGAGCACGGAGATCACGAACAGCGTGATGACCATGTACACCAGGCGACGCAGGATGAACGTGACCATGCGACGTGCCCTTCGCTCGGGCCGGCCGACCGCCCGGATGCGGACAGTGACCGACGGTGTGTGGTGTCGAAGAGTGGCTGGGAAGTCAAGGTTTACTGCGTATTACAGGCCGTGTCGAGAGCAGCTTGACGGGATCGGCCCCCGATGGCGAGGACGGTGACCGGGATGGGCCGAGTCCGCGTCCTGGACGACCGGAGGACGCATCGGCACGCTAGACGGCCGCGGCCTGGTTCGGGCGTCCGACGGGCGGATCGTCACCCAATCGTGGCCTGGACCGGATGCCTGCCCGGTCGCAAAATCGCCCAAAAAGGTGGGAAAGAACGAGGGCCCGGACCGTGTCGGTCCGGGCCCTCGATCATGGGGTCAGCGCCCCGGACTCAGCCGGAGTGATTGTCCGGGTTGTCCCAGTAGAACGTCTCGATGTCGTAGACCGCCGGAGTCGGGTGGATCCAGGGGTTCACGAAGCCACCGAGGGCGAGCTGGTCGTGGGTCGGGACGTTCTTCAGGTCCTTGTTCTTGACCACGATCTGGGGGTAGTTGGCGACGGTGCCCTGGAAGTACGGGCCGTCGCTGACGTGGATCTTGATCATGTCCCAGACGAGGGACGTGCGCTTGGTCTCGTCTGGCTCGAGCTTGGACGAGTCGTAGATGTCCCATAGCTTCGCGATGGGACCGCCCTTCTCGGGCATGATCCGCGGGGGGTGCCGCTTCCACGGGTCGACGTCGGCTTCGCTCGTGTAGGCCTTGGTGCCCTTGGCGTTGTACATCGAGCCCTGGAGGGGCGACCACCGGGAGAACTCCATCGGCAGCATCCACTGGGGGTACAGCAGGTGGTTGGGGCCGTCACCGACCTCCCAGGCGGAGTGGGCCATGTACTTGCCGGCCTTCCAGTTGTCGTCGAAGGACGTCGGCGGTACCGGGTTGATCTTCAGGTTGATACCGATGTTCTTCCAGTCCCGGACGAGCTGGTTGTCCTTGGCGACGTGCTCGTCGGAGGCCGTGGCCGGGCGGTCGATGCGCAGCTGGAGCTTGTCCCCGCTGGCGAACGTGCGGAAGCCGTCACTGCCCTTCTTGAGCCCGAGACCGTCCAGGAGCTTCTCGGCCTGGGTCGGGATCGAACTTGATGAACGAGTCGCGCCAGCTGGTGTAGGCCTGCTTGCCCGTGTCGTTCACCAGATACTCGGCCGCCTTCGGGCTGAGCGTTCCGGTGGTCACCTCGCCGGTCTGGAAGTAGATCGCCTTCTTGGCGGTCTCGCGGTCGAAGCCGAGCGACAGGGCCTGGCGGAACTCCTTCTTCTGGAAGAGCTCCCGGTACTGCTTGTCGTAGTAGTCCTGCGAGAGGAAGAAGATGGATCCGGTACCCGAACCGGAGTCCCAGAGGTAGACGTCGAAGCCAGCCCTTGTCCTTGTTCTTCATCAGGGTCGACACGTCGGCCAGGATCAGCCCGTTGAACCCGCCCTGGACGTAGTCGACCTTGCCGGCGGTGATCTGGACCTTCCCGACCTGAGGGTCCACGACCGCGGTCATGGTCACCGTGTCGATGTAGGGCAGCTGGTCGCCGTCCTTCGACACCTCGTACGCGTACGGGTTCCGCGCCCACTGGAGCGACCGGCCCTCGGAGTACTTGACCAGCTTGAACGGGGTGAGGGTGGGCATCTTCGTCGAGCGCTTGTAGTTGACGTTCTGCTCCCACAGGCCGCCGACGCCCGCCCAGGATGCCGGCACCTTGGTGAACGCGGGGTGGAACTGCTTCGCGTAGTGAGCCGGGATGATCCACACGGGGCCGTTGCCACCGGGGCCGTTGGTCCACATCGCCAGCCGGTCGGCGGTGAGTGGGGCGGGCGCGTCGAAGACCATCTTGAAGTTGAGCTCGTCCTGCGCCGTCAACTTGCAGATCGTGCCCTTGCCCGATCGGCACTCGTCCGGGACCGACTGGGCGGCGTCGGCGTAGTTGACCCAGTACTTCCACCAGAAGAGGACGTCGTCGCTGGTGACTGGCTTCCCGTCGGACCACTTCACGCCCTTGCGGAGGGTGAACGTCCACTCCGACGTGTCGGCATTCGCGGTCCACTTGGAGACGAGTCCGGGCACGACGTCCTGGCCGTCGTTGATGAACCGCAGCATCGAGAAGCTGTACCAGAGCTCTCCGACGGACGACGAGTCGCCGCCGGAGGTCGCGGTGATGTTCATCTTCAGGTTGCCGCCGTACTTGCCCTGCTGCACCCAGTTGTGGGGGACGACGTACGGCTCCGCAGGCAGCCGGTCCTCGAGCTTCGGGATGGAGCCGGCGTCGACCAGGCTCTTCATCTGCGGCGACTCCTGGAACTTCTTCGGCGTGGCGATGCGGCTCCTTGGCCGAGCCCTTGCCGACGCCGCCCTTGTCAGTGCCGCTTCCGCTGTCCGGGTTGTTGCTGCCGCTGCTGTCGCCGCTGCCACCGCATGCGGTGAGCATGACGGCACCGGCCGCCGCTGCTGACCCCAGGAGGAAGGACCGCCGGCGTAGCACGTGGTCTGTTGCTGACACGGTGACTCCATTCGGTACGGGACGCGCGAGGTGGTCGCGCGAACGATCCGCCGTGGGGGCGGCCTGATCTGCCGTAGGGGCGACCAGTTTTCCGCCGGGGGGCGGTATGGCTCCGAACGTAGGGCTGTGCCGTCCAAACGCCACCTGGTTGGGCGGAATCGTCACTGAATCGTGCTCTGGAGGCGCAGTTGGTAACGTCCCTGTCTCGTGAGCTCCCCGATCCCGCAGCCGACCGGTGACGCTGCGTCAACAGGTGTCGACGGTCTTTCCTCTCTCGCCCCAGCGGTACCCGAGCCGCCCGTGGCCAAGCGCGTCGCGACCCGCCGCACGTTCCACGGTGACGAGGTGATCGACGAGTACGAGTGGCTGCGGGCGAAGGATGACCCCGACACGATCGCGTACCTGACGGCCGAGAACGCCTACACCGACGCCCAGACGGCCCACCTCGAGTCCCGTGCAGAGCGCCATCTTCGACGAGATCTCGGCGACGGACCCTTCAGACCGACATCAGCGTGCCGAGCCGAAAGAACGGCTGGTGGTACTTCCGTCGAACGACCGAAGGAAAGCAGTATCCCGCGTACTGCCGCTGCCCGGCAGTCGGTGACGACGTGACTCCGCCGCAGATCGATGTCGCGGACGGTCCGATCGGGGGCGAGGAGCTGCTCCTGGACGGGAACGCCGAGGTGGGCGAGTCCGAGTTCCTGTCGGTCGGCTCGGTCGAGGTCAGCAGCGACAACCGGCTGCTCGCCTTCGCGACCGACCTCGTGGGCGACGAGCGCTACACGCTGCGGATCGTCGACCTGACGACCGGCGAGCGGCTCGCCGACGAGATCGGCGGAACATCGGGATCGGCCGTCTGGGCAGCCGACGGTCGACACCTCTTCTATACGACCGTCGACGACGCGTGGCGTCCGTTCAAGGTCTGGCGGCACGAGGTCGGCGCGCCCGTCGAGGACGACGTCTGCGTCGTGCACGAGGAGGACGACCGGTTCTGGCTCGGCCTCCATGGCTCTCGGGACGACCGCTGGATCGTCGTGTCGGCCGGGAGCACGATCACGAGCGAGGTGATGCTGCTGCCGGCCGACGAGCCGACCGGCAAGTTCCGCATCGTCGCGCAACGGCAGGAGGGAATCGAGTACAGCGTCGAACCGGCCGGCGACCGCCTCCTCGTTCTCCACAACGAGGACGCCGAAGACTTCGAGTTGGCGAGTGCCCCTCTCGACGCGACCTCGCGCGCGGACTGGCGACCAGTCCTGCCGCATGTGCCCGGCCGCCGGCTGTCCGACGTGTCGGCGTTCAGGTCGCATGTCGTCGTCGGGCGTCGGGTCGACGGCCTACCGGGTGTCAGCGTGCTGCCACGGTCGGACGACGGCTCCTTCGGTGCACCGATCGATGTGGAGTTCGACGAACCCCTGGCCACCGCGCACGTCGGGGACACGGCGGACTACGACAGCCCGGTGGTGCGTCTGCAGTACACGTCGATGGTGACCCCGGCTTCCGTCTACGACTACGGTTTCACCTCCGGTGACCTGACGCTGCGCAAGCAGCAACCAGTGCTCGGCGGATACGACCCTTCGCTGTACGAGCAACATCGCGAGTGGGCCGTCGCCGACGACGGTACGAGGATCCCGATGTCCATCGTCTGCCGGGCAGGAACGCCGCGCAACGGTGACAATCCCTTCCTGCTCTACGGCTACGGCTCGTATGAGATCTCGATGGACCCGCACTTCTCGATCCCGCGGCTCTCGCTCCTCGATCGTGGCTTCGTCTACGCCATCGCGCATGTCCGTGGCGGTGGGGAGATGGGGCGTCAGTGGTACGAGCAGGGGAAGCTGCTGCACAAGCGGAACACGTTCACCGACTTCGTCGCCTGCGCTCGACATGTCGTCGACGACGGCTGGACGGCGCCGCACCGGCTCGCGATCCGCGGTGGCAGTGCCGGCGGCCTGCTCATGGGTGCGGTGGCCAACCTGGCTCCGGACGCCGTGGCCGCCATCCACGCGGCGGTCCCGTTCGTCGATGCCCTGACGACGATTCTCGATCCGGATCTTCCGCTGACGGTCGTCGAGTGGGACGAATGGGGAGACCCACTCCATGATCCCGAGGTCTACGCGTACATGAAGTCGTACTCGCCCTACGAGAACATCGCGGCTCGTCCCTATCCGGCGATCCTGGCGACGACCAGCCTGAACGACACCCGTGTCATGTACGTCGAGCCGGCGAAGTGGGTCGCGAAGCTGCGTCAGATCGCGACCGGGGGTGCCGACATCCTGCTGCAGACCGAGATGTCAGCCGGTCATGGCGGGCGCAGCGGACGATACGACGCCTGGCGCCAGGAGGCGTTCGAGCTCGCTTGGATCGTGGACAAGGTGTCCGCGTCGCCCGCCTGATCGACGGGACGCCCGCTCGATCGCGTACCGTGTCGGGCGTTCATCGGGGCCTCTAGCTCAATTGGCAGAGCAACGGACTTTTAATCCGTGGGTTGTCGGTTCGAGTCCGACGGGGCCTACCACCACAAAAGCGCAGGTCAGAGACCCTCTACCTGCCCTCGACGGCAGCGGGATCGATCGCGTCCGAGGCGCTCGTGGCCGGCTTTTGGCCGTACGAGTCGGTGATCGCTCATCCAAGACGGTCGCTGACATCACCCAAGCGGTCCTGCAGCAGGTGCGCGTAAATCGTCAACGTCGTCTGGCTCGACGAATGCCCCAGCACGGCGGCGATCTCCACGACACTCGCCCCCGACGCGATCATCAAACTCGCCGCGGTATGCCGCAGATCGTGCAGGCGCAACCCGGCAAGATCGGTCGACGTCGTCAACTCGCCCCACGCGACCTGCTTGCGGAAGTTCCCGTTCCGGATCGGTGTCCCCGTCGACTCGAGAAGACAGGCTCACTCGCCCGCCGGCCAACAGTGCGGGCTGTCAACATCGGCGCCAGCGGCGCGACGATCGGCACCAGCCTGGCGCGCTGAACCCGCAACCTCGTCCTCGCTAGGTCAACATCACCAACGCGAAGCCCCGCCGGCTCCCCCAACGCATTCCGGTGTAGGCCAGCATCCGGATCACGTCACCACCAAGCAGACCGGCCCGACCGGCAAGCCGCTCCACCTCGCCGACCGTCAGACCACGACCTTCGAACTTCACCAGCCGAGGCAGCTTCACGCCCCGAGCCTCGTTTCGGGCGATTAGCCGCTCGGCCATCGCGTGGTCGAGAACCAGGCTGAGCAGACGGTACGCATGCCGCGTCGTCGACGGACTTCGCTCGTTCGACAGCCGGCCGATCCACGGGGCAATGACTCCGTAAGTGATCTCATCGATCGGCCACCGGCCGAACGCCGGTTCAACATGTGATCGCCACACCGTCTCGTACGACGCTCGAGTCAGTGGCTTCGAATGCGTCTGCGCCGCCAGATAACGCGGCCACACTTCCGACAGGAACATCTTGCGGGAAGCCAGATCGATCCAGTCGCCACGCGCCTTCCCCGCGCCTCGCCGCGTCAAACGCCGTGGCCTCACGCCCGGTCGGAAATGAACGCGAACGTTCGCGCCTAGCAGGCCCGTACCAGCGCACCCGCCAGACCACGCGACCAGACTTCAAGGATCGACGCTCGATCATCGTGACCGCTGCTTCTGTTCCTCGATCCACGCCATCACATCGGACCGCTCAAAGCGTCGATGCTTTCCCACCTTGAAGCTCGGCGGCCTCAGAACAGTCCCCACCCAATGGTGAACAGTCGAATCGGATACTCCAAGCAGTGCAGCAACCTCACGCACATCCATATACCGCGACTCAACACCGTCGCGAAAATGATCGACCCACATCACAAACCCGTCCCCTCGGCCTCGAACTCGGCACCGCTGTGATACGCCACCAGGGACACATTTCGTTCCCCTGCTCCAGTGTCACTCGCCGCTCCAGTCCGTCTTGGCTGAACGGCAGGCAATGGGACGGCCGGCACGTGGGGAAACCTGCCGAACCGCCGGACCGGTCGCGTCGGATGATCGCTACCAGGTTTGGCTTGCTAGGACAGTGCCGAACCCTTCGCTGAAGGCGATGTCGTCGACAATCTGTCCGTTATCAACGCGCAACATCGCCAGCCCCCGGAAGGTAATCATCCGCCCGGTGGGAGGAACGCCCTCGAATTCGCCCTGGTGAACCCCGGTCACCGTCCAGAGGATCACGACCTGATCCTCCTCGGCTACCAGGCGATCGGCGCTGAAGTGCAGGTTACCTATGGCAGTATGAGCTGCCGCCAACCATGCCTTGTGGGCCTCGCCACCATCCGGCGACAGTTCATCGACAACGCCGAAATTCTTCCTGTTCCAGCGTTCGTCGAAGTACCGCAGGACCAACGCCTTGTTCTCTTCTTCGGACATCGCCCGATCCTCACGGCGGAAGACATGGATGGTTGTTGCGGTGCGCTCCAGCGATGGACACGACCGAGTTGCGATCACGATCCTGGATGTGGTCAGCGCCCAGCCCCTTGCGGACGCAGATGGGTCAACCGTCCACCGCTGAGCAGGTGGGGTCAACGCGACGGCCGCTGACCCCCTTTCGCCCTGCTCAGATCCCGTCAATCCTCAGGATCGTTCCGGAGAGCGTGACCACGAACCCCACGCGGCCGACGAGTTCGAGCGATGTGGGCTGATTGAGGCCGCTCACCACGGTGGTAAAGGTGCCGTCTGCGCCGACGGCGACGATCTCGCCCGTGTTGGGGGCGGCAGGCCTGCCTTCGTTGGTGGGAATGGGTTCCAGGTCCCAGTGGCCCTGGAGTAGTCCGTACAGCCGTTGATGACGGCCCATCTCCACATCGACGATGAGGCCCCGATTGCCCGCGTAGTCTGCGGCCCACGTGCCGACCACCTTCGTCGACCCGTCGCATCGCACCGCATTGATCGCTGAATCCGACGGGAGGTGCGGGATCGGTCCGGCCGTGGTCACGAACACCTTGCCGTGGGCAACCTCCAGACCGAGGGGCACCGAGTTGGTGCTGGGAAAGGCCACCAGCTCACTGATCCGTCCCCGCGAGTCGACGCGAATCAGTCGCCCGAGGTGGGCGTCGGCCACGACGAATCCGCCGCGCCAGACTTCGAACGAATACTGGACGCCTTGTGAGAGAAACCAGTCGGGGTCCGCGGGCGGGTGCGCTGCCGACCATGTGCCCAGGTCGGCGAAGACCGAGAACGTGCCGTCGCGCTCGAGGCGGTAGATGCCCATGACCGCATCGGGGAAGCCAAAGTCGTCCCCTGCGGCGGTGACGAGCACGTACGCCCGGTGACCGACGAAGGCGACGTCTATCGCACCGCCGGTCCAGATGACCCGGTGTGGCAGGCCGCTTCCGACCACGGTCTGGGAACCGTTCCTCGGATCGATCCGGACGAGCGTGCCGTCGGTATTGTTCGTGACGTAGAGGGCGCCGTCAGGACCGATGGTGCTTCCCGATCCCGAGCCACCGAGGGCGGTGTTGTTGAGCACGGTGACAATCGGCGCGGAGTCCCCTGGCTTCCCCGCCCACGCGCCGGAGCTTGGCAGCACGAGCGTGATGGCGAGCGCGGCGACAAGCGCTGTTACGCGACGTCGAATCATGATTCCTCCACTAGATCCACGGCGACCACCTCGGTTGGGGTGATGGTGTTGCTGATACGAAAGAGGCTGTCCGGGTCGTATTGCCTCTTGATCGTTCGCAGTCGGTCGAAATTGCCGCCGTACCGCTGGTGGAGCACCCGTTCGTTTGTTTCCTCGGCAGCGGAGAAGGTCAGGTAGGCCCCGCCCGCGCCGTCGAGTCCACGTGCGGCCTCGATCGATGTAAGGACCCAGTCACGCGCCTCGACCTGGACGTCCCCGGGATCACCGAGTCCACTGAGTGGTCCCCGGAACAACACGGCGAGTTCAGCGACCTGGTCGTCGGTGAAATCCACGGTTTTGCCGGGAACGGTGGCCAGTGAAGCAGCCATAATGAATCCCCATTCCTCCTGTGCGCCAGCCAACGTGTCCGTGCGTTCGACAAGAGACCCGTCACCTTGCGAGGCCGACATGTGGCTAGCTGAGGCATTCGTCTGGTCTGGTGGGGCTGTGGACGATTTTGGCTCACCTTCGATAAGCGCCACCCAACGTCGGCTCTCCAAACCGCATCGGTCAGGGCGGTTCAGGAGCCAGCACCCACAGAAGCCCGTGTTGGCTCATTTGGATCTTGTCGAAGCCGGAAGTCATAGAGGTACTCTGACCATCGGCCGAGTCGAGCGCATCGGCGTTTCTGCCTAGGTTCGAAGCCCTCTCATCCCAGCCGTTGCCTGACCATCGAAGCCCCGGTCTCGCGCTGCGCGTTCTCGGGCGCTGCCGCGGACAGCGCCGGACACGAGTGTGAACAAGGACGGCGACGGCGAGTAGACCGACGGCGGGGGCCTAGATCAGACGGCGCTGCTCGGCCTCATGCACGGCGGCCGTCCTGGTCGCAACCCCCAGCTTTTCGAAGATCGAGCGGAGGTGTGCATCGACGGTGCGGTGGCTCACGACGAGCCGTGCTGCGATCTCCGCCGTTGCTCGATCCCTCGGCAACGAGCCGCACGATCTCACGTTGCCGTCGGGTCAGACCGCTCGCCGCCTGCAGAAGCAGCCGACCTCCACCAACTCCGTGCCCGCCCGGCGTGCCTCCTCCATGGCTTGTTCAGGTCGCAGTTGCCAGCCGGCGGAGTAGTTCGCGAGCCACTCGTCGGGGCTGATCTGCGCCTGGGCATGCGTGAGGCTTCGGCTGTGCTCCGTCCTCGTAGAAGTAGAAGCGCGCCAACCCGTATGTCTGACGCCACGCGTGGCCGCAGCCGAAGAGTCGCGCGGCAAGTGCCGGTTTCTGTAAGGCCTCCGCCACTTGAGCCAATCCCTCCAGAATCTCCGCTCCTCCGATCGGGGTCTGCGGCTGGAACGACAGCGACCGCTCGATACCAGGTCACCGCCAGTACCCATTCGGCCTTGAGGCGGTACACGTCGGCCAGCATCGACGGGCGCGGTAGCTGCCATAGGTCAGGCCGACGTCCTCGAACCGGCGGCAACCCTCCTCGAGCAGGCGTTGCGCGTGATCGATATCTCCACGTGACGAACGCGATCTCTCCAAGATCGTGGCTGGCCCACGCCAGGCCGCGGGCGTCGCCCAGCCGTTGGACGATGGCGAGGCCTTGTTCCTCCAGCAGCTGCGCCTCCTCCGGCGCGCCCGCCAACCTCAGGGCATAGCCCCAGCCCTGCAAGCTGCAAGGCCACCATCCGCTCATCGCCCAAATCCCGATACAGCGCTGCGGCCTCCGCGAACCGTCGGCATGCGCGGTCGAACTCGGTTGCCCACACCGCGCCGTAACCGGCGACGCACAAGCCATCGCTCGTGCCGCAGCGGTAGACAGCCGACGCCGCATTCCAGGGCAGCGCCAGTGCCGCTTCGACCGTCGACGTGTAAACCGAGACCGGCGACGCGTACAGCCAGAAGCCGTGCAATCCGGCCGACAACCGCAACGCCCGCTCCGCATCGTCTCTGTCGACGGCCCAACGCAACACCGAGATGAGATTCGACTGATCCCTGGGTCAAACGATCCAGCAGGACAGCGTCCATCATCCCGCAGCCCAGACATCCGCAGCGCCGACGAGCATCTCGAGGAAGTGGTCAGCCACCTTCGAGCGCGCGTCGTCGATCTCCAGCGGAGAATCGGCGAGCCGCTGAGAGTCCGAAGTCTCGGACGACCTGGTGCAAGTGGTAACGGGTGCCACTCGCGGTTTCCGGCAGTCGCTGGATCAGCGACCTCTCCGCCAAGGACAACAGTGAGGACAACGTAGCGTCCGGCGACCATCACCGCCGCTTCGCGGCTGAAACTGCCGACGAACACGCTCAGGCGTCGCAGCACCTGGCGCTCGCGGTCATCGAGCCACCGCCAGGAACTGTCCAAGACCGCCCGGACGCTTCGATGACGATCCGACCACCGTGGACGCGGGCGACGAGAGAATGTCCAGACTGCGGTTGACCTCGACAGAAGATCTCGGGGGGACAAGACCCGGACTCCAGCTCGCGGCCAATTCGATCGCCAGCGGCGACCCATCGAGTCGTCGACAAAGAGCGTTCACCGCTTGCACGTTCTCACCGAGGAGCTCGTATCCAGGCATCACCATCTCGGCCCGGTCCAGGAACAGCCGGGTCGCCTCGCTACGAGCACGTCACGATCACCGACCACCGCCGGCGGTTCCGTCCCCAGCGGCGGGACCTGATAGGCACATTCATCGGGCGGCGTGCAGCGGGACCCGGCTGGTCGCCAAGACGACGAGGTCTGGACACGACCGCAACAACTAGTCGAGCAGCCGTGAGCAGTCGGTGGCGATCTGCTCACAGTTGTCCAACACCAGCAACGTCGGCTCTGTCTTCAGGATGTTGCGCAGCCCCGGGTCTGGGAACCTCACGCAGCTGGAACGCCGACGCGATAGCTGACGACAAGCCCGCGCCATCCGACGCCGACGCCAGGTCGGCCCAACGAATACGCATAGGAGCGCGTTACGGTCGTTCCGCGCCGAGACGAAACCAATGAACGCACCAGCTTCGACCGCCAAGCGAGTCTTGCCGGAGCCTCCAGGTCCGACCAAGGTCAGCAGTCGCTGCCTTTCCACCGACGATGCGGCCTCGTCGCACCCGTCGACCGCCCCGACAGCAGAGCCGCAACGTCTCAAGCTCGCTCTCCCGACCAACAAAGCGAGTCACGTAAACCGGCAACACACGCGAGACGTCCTGCAGGTCCATCATCATCGCGATGGCACCCCTCCACCGCCTAGTCGATTCACGCGAACGTAGCATGTTGGACTGGCGAAGACGCGACACCCGTCGGTCTGGATCCGGCGCTTCAGCGGCGGTAGATCGGGTACACGTACACGTAGGGACTGTGGCGGTTGCTAGCGCTTCTGCCGTTCTAGGCCCGTCCGGTTCAACAGCGTAGCCGGCGGGCCGATCCTGCTTCGCGCATCGACCGGCGTCGTAGCTCCGTGCCTCACCGATCGGATGTGCACTCGCTATGCGCGACCTCTCCGCCTTCAGCCGCCAGCTCGCGGACCTGCACCAGGCTCACAACGGCGAACACGAGACCCTCGAGGCGATCGTCGAGTTCGCCACCCAGACCCTGGGCTGCAATTACGCGGGCGTCATGCTGGCTTCCCGTGACCGGGTCGTGTCCGCCGCGGTCACCGACCCCATCGTTGAGCAAGCGGACCACCTGCAATACGGGCTGCAGGACGGGCCGTGCTTGACCGCGATCCGCGCGGGGCACGTCGAGATCATCCAGGACACCGCTGCCTCGACTCGGTGGCCGACCTGGGGCAGGCGCGCCGCCGATATTGGTGTGCGCAGTTCGATCAGCGTGCAGTTGGCCTACAGCGACAGTGGCCGAACTCTGGGGTCGCTGAATGCCTACCAAGGGCACATTCGGGACTACGACAGCACCGATGTTGAAGTCGCCGAGATACTTGCCCGATACGCGTCGGTGGCGCTGGCCCGGAGTCGCCGCGACGAGGCCGTTCAGGACGCCTTGACCAAGCGCACCTCGATCGGGCAGGCCCAAGGAATCTTGATGGAGCGCTACGCCATCACCGGCGATCAAGCCTTCGCCGTGCTCCGCCGCTACTCCCAAGCCAACAACCAGCGCCTGCGCGACGTCGCCGCCCACGTCGTCTCTGACCATGGGCTCCCCATTCCCGACGACGAACCCGCTTGAGGGCCGACCCGGCTCCAGAGCAGGTGCTGGTCCCGCGGCCGGGAGGTCACGTCTCTCTCACGCCGCGGGACCAGCGGGCAAGCTGCCTGCTCACGCCCGAGAACAGGCGCCTGCGGCAGGCTGGTACCCGCTGCCCGCATCACAGAAACGGCACGCCGTCATTGACAAGCCTGGGCCGAGTTGGCGCCGGAGTCGTGCCGCCTGCCATATGTCGTTCTCGCTTACCGACAAGAGTTGGCGCCCGATGATGCACGCCCCGGCTCGCCACGCCGACCACTCACGCAGGTGTCCGGGCCAGCATGGCGACCCGCCCGGTATCCCGCGGCGCGAAATCAGACGGGCTGGGTGGGTGAGACGGCGACCGCCCTCGGGCGGTCGCCCGTGGACCCGCGATCTGGCACCCACCGCAGGTGGCGGTGGCCCGATCGGCCTTGGTGGAGGGCGAGTCGGTCGCACTAATCGCCGCCGGACTTCCGCATGTCTCGATCCACCAGGCCGATGATCGGATCGTCCTGCACACCGGTCCGGTCGAGCGGGCGGTCTTGTTCGATGCCTGCGTGTGGTGCGCGCATTGGGGCTCGTTCTGCTCCACGTGCGTCAGATGACGGACGTCCCCCGAATTTGAGTCCCTGGCCTACTCGCCGGGCCACCTGACCAATGGATAGCTGCCCCTGACCGTCAAGGTCGGGTGCCTGCTGTCCCCGCCGGGCTCGCGCCGATGTGACCGATCCACCGCCGAGATCCTTCCAGAAGCGGAGCCACTTGCTGACGGCATCCGTAGCCGAGGAGGGACCGTCGTGATGGTCCAGCGGCGGTCAGCGATTGGCGGGTCGAGGCCAGTGGCGTCTGACTCGACGTGGGAACCGCAGGAGCGGCAGACGAACACCATCAGAGCCGGCTCAGCGGGGTCTTCGGACCGGCAGTAGGTATAGGTGTAACCATCTGACCCGCAGTAAGGGCACGGGACCGAGGAGATCCATGAAGCGGACTATGCACGATCGACGCAATTGGCCCGAGCCGACTCGCTCTCCGGTGATCGCCTCGACCAGGCCGACAGTCGCCAGAGCGGCAGAATGCGTAGGCTGCGACACACAGCACGACAGTGCCCGCGGCGTCGTGTGGGGGAACGCCGCGGGGCCCTGTGTCAGACGCACCCCCGCCGGAGTTCCGTCTGCGCCAACGGCCACCCCATGCAGGTGTCCCTCCTCCTGAGTCGATGCTGGAGGGCGGACGTCGATCAGGCGGAATAGAAAGCGGTGCGGCGACCGTCGCTGCCGGTCAGGCCACCTCGACGGCCAGGGCGACGTGACTGCCCACCAGACTGGGACCGATCATCAGAGACCACTTCTGGGCCAGCGAATCGGTCAGCCCTGGCAGTTCGTCCAGCCAGGATCCGTTGCCGTCGGCCATGACCGTCTTGCGGACCTGGTCGGGAATGTCGACGCTCACACCACCAGCCTAGGGAGAGCAACGGTCGACGCCGGTGCGTGGTCGCTGGGGACCGGTCGCAAGCCCGGAGGCCCACGGGCACCCGTCTCATGTGCCTCGTGATGAGAAGGTGGTCTCGTCGGTTCGATCACGCCACGGGTTGTCGGTTCGGGTCCGACGGCCTCACAAACCAACACGTCATCGACTTCGACGCACGGGTCGGCCGTCGAACATGGCTGGAACCTCCCGCCACGTCAGGTCGTAGAGTCCAATCGCATGACCGATCGGGCGCACATGACAGCGACAGTGACCCCCGCGCTCGCCGAGCAGGAGATCGGCGGGTCCGGCCTGAGCTTGGTCGAATGGGTCGCTCCTGCGGCGCAGAACGGGCAGCGTGAGTATGTCGCCCCGTTTCATCGGCACCTCGACGATGACGAAGCTTGGTACGTCCTCGAGGGCCGAATGGGCTTCTGCCTCGATGGTGAGGAGTTCGAGGTCGGACCGGGTGGAGCTGCCCTCGCTCGGGCCGGAGTCGTGCACACGTACTGGAATGCCGGTAGCGAGCCCGCGAGGTATGTGCTCGTCATGACTACTCGCATCCGCCAACTCATCGCCACACTGCACGACGACACGGTCAGAGCAGGGCGGACGACCGCCGAAGTATTCCGCGATCACAGGTCAGAACTCGTCGAACCGGGGGAATAGCAAAGCGGTGGCCTCGCGCTGCGGGGACATCGCGTGTTGTACCGATCGGCAGGTCAAGGATGAGTTCGCGCGCCCTCCACATCACGTCCAGCACGACAAGCAGCGGAAGAGGACAGATCCAGTGACCGAGCTGAACGCGGAACCGGCCCGACGGGCGATCATCGAACACACCCGGCGTCTGGCGGACTCAGCTGCGACGGCCGGTCCTGACGCCGTCGTGCCGACCGCGGCCGAGTGGACGATCGCCGACCTGGTCGAGCACGTGGGCCAGACGCAGCACTGGGTCGCAGAGATCATCGAGCGGCGCATCATCGACCCCTCGCTGCTGCCCGGGCAGATGGCCCTCCTGCCCACCGACCCCCACGAGTGGGAGGCGTGGCTGTCTGGATCCGCGCAGCGGGTCGTGACTGCGTGCTCCGACGACAGCCTCGATGCGCCGGTTTTCAACCCCGCCGGAGACGAGCGGTCGGGAACGCGATTCTGGATCATCAGCGTCCTCAACGAAACGGTCGTCCACGGTTTCGACGCAGCCAACGCAGCCGGCAGACCGGCCGACATCGCCCCCGACATCGCAGCCGCGCTGATCAGCAACCACCTCGCGATGCTCACCTCCCCGACGTGGGAGATGCAGCGATCCGAGTCCGCCCATGCCATCCGGGGCACCGGGCAAACCCTGCAGTGGCTGGCCACCGACACTGTCGACGACGGGGCTTGGTTCGTCGAACGGACTCCTGACGGAGCGTCCTGGCAGCCCGCAGCCCGGCAGGCCGATGTGACGGTGACTGGCCCTGCCCGATCGCTGTTGCTCATCTTGACCCGACGTCTCCCGCTCCACGACCCGGACGCCGACACCAGCGTCGTCGGCGACACCGGCCTCGCCCAGCATTGGCTCGACAACACCGCCCACGTCAGCGGTTGACCGGGAACGTTGACTGCTCGCACACGTCAGGGTGAGTGGTCCACTACTCGAGTGGCCCGAAACGTGCCCGACGTCGGTCACGCCACGAGCATCCGTCACCGCCTGTCTCTCGACCGATCAACGAAGTTGCCATGACTGATGGACCACCGCGGCGCGCCGCCGCCGAAGTACGACCACCCTGACTCGATCACCGACATCTCCGACGTCGACGGTGTGGTGACGTAACCCGATATCGAGTTCGGGCAGGTCGACGGCTTCAGGCCTCTGCGTCTGGACCTTCGGGTCCCTGCGGAGTCGCCGCCGGTTCCGGTCGTCGTCGTCATCCACGGTGGGGCATTCCGGTTCGGGTCGCGCCGCCGCGGGCCGGTGGGGGCGCCCATCACTGCAGCGCCGGTGAAACGAGGCTCGGCGGTGGCCGCGGTCGAGTACAGGCTCAGCGGCGAGGCGCTGTTCCCGGCGTGCCTGCACGATGTGAAAGCGGCCGTCCGCTGGCTGCGCAGGTTCGGCTCCGAGCTCGGGCTCCGTCCCGACGCCATCGGCGTCTGGGGCGAGTCTGCCGGTGGACATCTCGCCGCCCTTCTCGGACTCAACAACTCCTCCGCCGACCTCAACGGCGCGGTCGGCGTCACCGACGTGTCGGCCGATGTCCAGGCTGCTGTCGCCGGGTAGCCCCCGACGACGTTCCTGGCCATGATGCCGATGCGCGTTCCGAGGGTCGAGAAGACCGTGGGTCACACGACGCACCCGACTCGCCGGAATACCGGCTGATCGGCGGAGCGCTTCAAGACCATCCCGACGAGGCACGGTTCGCCAGCCCTACCAGTCACGTCGAGCCGGCGCCGCTTGCCGGGCGCCGGCCATGTCTTCGCAGGCATCGACCCGAGTGGGATCATCGCGCGGTCCGCCGATTTACTCGCTGACCGACTCGGCGCGAGCGTGAACAACGCCTGAGCCGCGATTGACCCCGACCTGGCCGATCAGGAAATCGAGCGAGCTGATCCTCAGACGTGCTTCGCCGCGTCACACACTCTCGCGGTGGCGTGAATGACATTCAGGCGAAGGTCGGTGGCAGCGGACCGCGCTCGAAGATCTCGGCGAGGAGGTCAGCGGTAGCCGTGAGATGTTTCTGGTCCCACGTCCAGATGCTCCAGCCCAGGTTGGTGAAAGCAATCTGCAGCTCGTAGCAGTGGTGGCGGATGGCGGCGTCGACGAGGGCACTCGGATCGGCGCGTAGGACGGGGTCCTGAAGGAGTCCGGACAGCGGGTGGATGGCGGCGATCCCCGGGTAGAAGACCGGCCCCCAGACACTGCACCAGGCGGCGTCGTAGAGGAAGTCACCACGTAGGGAGCACTTCCACGAGATCACCGCCTGGATCCGGCGATAGTCCGGACTCACGAGCACGTTGCCGTGCAGGAGATCGCCGTGGATCAGATCGCGCCGCTCGGGGCACGCCGCGACCAGCGTCCGCACTCGATCGCAGACGGCCGCCGAGAGGGCCGCGAGCTTCGTGTCGGCGTCCAGGGCAGCGCGCCATCCGTGCACCCGGTTTGCCGGATCGTCCACCAGTCTGGACAGGACGAGGTCCCGCCAGCTGCGGGCCGGCTCCCCGGCCGGGTGCCACATGACCGGGGTATCGGAGGACGCCGGCACCTGGGAGAGCGCGACGAGCAGGCGGGTGAGCGTCGGCGCGACGGCAGCGGCGCATTCGACGGGTGTGTCCTCCAGGAATCTCCCGTGATGGCGCACCGAGATGGCATACGCCTGTCCGGCTGGTGTGGTTCCCACCTCCCTGACCTGCGGTACGGGCAGATCCGGTCCGTCGAAGGCCATCGCCATCCGGTCGGCGTCGTACCAGGACCGCTCGCTCCCGAAGCGAATCACCAACTCTTCCCCACCGGCTCGGTAGGCCCAGGCAGACGACCACGTTCCGCCGCCGAGGGGCTCCAGTTCGCTGGGAGTGCCGTCGCAGTGCCGGGCCAAGAAGGTGGCGACGCCTTCGTACGTGGACTCGTCCATTCCGCCAGTATCAGCGCCGGTCGTCCGTAGGCCCGTGAAGGGTCGCTGCGCGCTTCGGATCGCGACACGCCGACGCGACCGCGCGTCGGTGATGGTTGTCGAGTCCGCTCGCGTGCATTCTGGCCTGGCAGCGCACACCGATTACTTCCGGAGGTCAGCATGAGCGATCAGATCCAGCGCGAGCCGCGCACGTGGCAGTACGGCCTCAGCCTGTTCGCGGGAATCATGATGGTGACGGTCGGGCTCTTCGAGGCCCTCCAAGGCCTCGTCGCGCTGTTCGACAACAACGTGTTCCTCAAGACGCCCAACTACATCTTCGCCTTCGACCTGACGACGTGGGGCTGGATCCATCTCCTCATGGGCCTCTTGCTCATCGTCATCGGCTTCCTCGTGGTCTACGGGAAACTGGTCGGACGTGTCCTGGGCATCGTCGTCGTGGCCATCTCCGCGATCGTGAATTTCGCCAGCCTGCCGTACTACCCGCTCTGGTCGATCTTCGTCATCGCGCTAGACGTGTTCGTCATCTGGGCGCTGGTCACGTACCGCGCCGAGCCCGAGACCGTCTGAGCTGACCGCGCGGTCCGGCCCGCCTACGCTGGTGGAGGACCCGTCGGTTCGCCTCGCCCGTCCGGCACGACCGGGATGGCGCCGGTTTGGACGACTTCGGTGGCTATGTCGCGCAGTCTGCGGTTGGAGGCTTGTGAGCAGCGGGTGAGGACGGCGAATGCCTGGTCGGCGCTGATCCGGTACTTGGCCATGAGGAGGCCTTCGGCTTGACCGATGACGGTCCGGGAGTCGATCGCTCTGCTGGCTGCGTCCTCACGTCGAATCCGCTTCACGGCAAGCGCGGCGTGGGCGGCCAGGATGCGCGCGATGGCCACGTCTTCGTCATCGAAAGCAGACTGACGATCGGAGTAGATCAGCAGTGATCCCACCGGCCGTTCGTCACCGGTGGCGAGCCAGGAGCTGATCACGCTGCGGATGCCGAGTTCTGCCACGCCCGCGGACCAGCCCGGCCAGCGGTCGTCGGTGTGGGTGTCGTCGATGCGGAAGTGGTCACCACCGGCCACTGCGGACAGGCACGGGCCCTGCTTCAGCTCGATCTGGAGGAGGTCGGCCTTCTTGACCGTCTCGTCGCTGAACGCCGCCGTCTCGATCCGCTTGTCGCCGTGGAGCAGCATCACGCCGGCCGCCTGGCAGTCGATGACGCTCACCGCCGTGTCGACGACGTACTGCACCATCTGATCCGCGCCGGGCTCGTCGTGGACGCCGACCAAGAGGCTCCCGAAGTCACTCACATCCGTCACCGAACCACCCATCCCGCCGTCATCGTCGTCAGGTCACCATAGACGCCAGGACCGAACCACGTGACCCTCACATCACCCCGCTCACGCCCGGCACTGCGCCCCCGTTCGAAACCGTCTCGGCGCGGTTCAGCCCACTCTGGATCGTCCCTGGGCGAGCATGGCCAGTCGCCTCAACGATTCGACGTTGCGGGGGTGGAGTCCGAGGTCCTGGAGGGGTCGTGGGAGGTAGCGGCCGGCGCCGCGGGTGGCGTTCTCGGTCAGCGTGACCAGGGTGGAGTCGCCGGTCGCACGGAGCTCGATGCGGACGGTGGCCTCACCAGCGGGCCAGCCGCGGGCTTGCAGTTCGAGCAGCTGGTCCCGTTCGCAGCGGAGCACCCGGGTGTGGTCGTCGAGCAGGGCCGGCCAGATGCCGACCGAGTGATGGAGTTTGGACCCGGGCTCTGGCCAGGTCGGTTCGACCTCCCGGATGCGGGCGGCGCCCACCACCCAGTTGGTGTACGACCAGCCGTC
>CAVPUH010000002.1:0-130246 GCA_963708795.1 uncultured Actinomycetota bacterium | reverse complement strand
GACCTCGTGGCCGCGCTGAAGTCGACCCGGTTCTCGACGGCGGTCGCCCAGGTGCGCTCGGGGCTGGCCGCCGTGATCGAGGCTCCCGCGCACCTCGATCAGACGGTGGCGGAGCTGGCGACCGATCGACTCGTACGAACGTTCCGCAAGGTGACGACCCGGGCTCGGCAGATCACGGCAACGTCCCCGGGCGAAGAGGTCCACGCCTTGCGCAAGACGTGCAAGGAGATGCGGTACCTGCTCGACCTCTTCCGCCCCTTGTATCCCCGGAAGCGGCACAAGCGCGTCGTGGCCGATCTCAAGGATCTGCAGGACGTACTCGGCGACTTCCAGGACGCCGAGGTCCAGGCCGCCACGTTGCGCGAGCTGGCCCAGGACATGATGACCGCCGGGGATGCCGACGCGGACGCCATCCTGGCCATGGGGGAGCTGGGCGCCGTCTTCGACTCACGTCAGCGGGCCGCCCGCGAAACGCTCACCGATCACCACGAGAGCTACCTGGGTGATCGCGCCGCCCGCGATCTCCGGGAGCTGGTGCGAGGGTGAGCATCGCCCGTAGCCGTACCGCCGGCCGGGCAGAAGCGTCGACGGGGACGACTGGGCGCGCTCACGGGTGACCGGCTGGCCGAGTTCTGCCCGGCCAGCGGTACCTCGCTCTCCGCTCGAGAGACGGGCGGCGTCTGCGGCGCCCTGCGACAACCTCAGGCGTCACCGGATCGCTCGGCGGTCGTCACCAGCCGTCCTGGCCCGACCTCGATGGGCTGGCCCGCTCGCAGAGCCGCCGCCGCGGCTCCGCACTTGAGGTCCGCCAGTTCGTTCAACACGTGCCCGCGGTGCCCGCGCACGTGCTCGAACTCCACGTCGCGTCCGACCAGCAGTTGGGCGATGTACTTGATCAGGTCCTGATTGGCGACGTCCTGCTTCGCCGAGTTCTTCCAGCCCCGCTTGATCCAGCCGGGCAACCACTCGGTGAGGCACTTGATCGAGTACAGGCTGTCGGACTGGATGAGCAGCGCCCGGTCCGGGAAGTCGCGGACGGCCTGTCCGATCGCCTGGAGCTCCATCCGCTGGTTCGTGGTCGACGGGTTCGCCCCGGCGGCCCACTCGGCTTCGGAGACCACCCAGGCCCAGCCGCCCGCCCCGCCGGGATTGGACAGGCAGGAGCCATCGGTCGCGATCGTCAGGCGAGGAAGCGGCGAGGAGCCGGGCGCAGTCACGCCCGCAGGGTAGGCGGTCGGCCCGCGTCCCGGGTCAGGGGCGGGTCGCGGTCCCGTCAGCGCGGCGGTCGATGGGATAGGCGCGGTGGTACGGGCCGTCGTGCTCGCCCGGGAGTGCGGCCGCCTTCGCCTCGTCGATGTCGATGCCCAGCCCGGGCGATTCGCTGGGATGGATGTAGCCACGATCGACGAACGGTGCACCGGGGAAAGCGTCGTGCTCGTCGTCGGTGAATCCGTTCTCCTCCTGGATCCCGAAGTTCCACGTGCTCATGTCGAGGTGGAACGCGGCGGCCAGGTTGACCGGGTCGTTGTCGCCCCCTTCCTGCCATGCGGTGCGGACCCCGTGCGCGTCGGCCAGGGTCGCGATACGACGCGCCCCGGAGATGCCGCCGACCTTGCTGACCCGGGTGCGGACGAAGTCGATGAGCTCCTCCTCGATGAGCGGCCGCCACTCGTGCGGGCTGACGAACAGCTCCCCGATGGCCTGGGGCGTCGTGCTCTGCTCGCGCAGCGTCCGGTACCAGCTGATGCGTTCGGGTGGCAGCACGTCCTCGAGGAAGAAGAGCTTGTACGGGTCCAGCGACTTCGCGAGCCGCACCGCGTTCTTCGGATGCAGGTGCTCGTGGACGTCGTGGTTGAACTTCACACCGAACCCGAAGTGGTCCCGCAGCTGGGCGAACATGGCCGGGATCGCCTCCAGGTACGCCTCGTCGTCGAACGCCACCTCGCTCTCGCCCCGGTAGCGGTGGAGCTGCTCGGGACGCGGGATGAAGCCCCCACCGCCGTAGCTGCCGAGCTGGGCCCGGATCACCGGCCAGCCCTCGTCGACGTAGTGCTGGACGTCGGCGATGAGCTCCTCGATGGTGGCGCCGCCGGCGTGCGCGTAACACGGGACGGCATCGCGGGCCCGCCCGCCGAGGAGCTGGTACACCGGCATCCCGGCCTGCTTGCCCTTGATGTCCCACAACGCGACGTCGATCCCGCCGAGTGCGGTGTTGGACGGTCCCCCGTTTCGCCAGTAGCCGCTCGCGTAGAGGGTCTGCCACACGTCCTCGATGTCCGCCGGGTCGCGACCGATCAGCTGGGGTGCGTACAGCTCCTCGACGATCGCCGTCACGGCGCCGGGGCTGTAGAGGTCGCTCGCGGATCCGATGCCGTAGAGGCCCGGCTCGTTCGTCTCGACCTTCACGATCGACCAGCCGAGGTTGCGGCGGGTGCGGATGACACGAACGCGGGTGATCCTGGTCATGCCCTGCAACCTAACGACGCGAGCCGCTGGTCTCGACGAATCGTCAGGATGCCGGACACCGCCGTCCGAGTCCGGCCGCGGACCGGGCCTCGCACGCATCGTCCTGTTCGCACGAGGCGGCGGCAGCCCGGGTGGTCCATAGTGGTGACGCGCATCTGGGCGCAGTGATGGTGAGGGGACGGAAACCCCCGGAACGGACGGTCCTGTGCGTCACCGCGAACTCACCGAAGCGCAGCAGCGCAGGCGCTCCTTGCTGATCGTCGTGCGGGGGCTGCTCGCCGGGGTCGTTCTCATCGGCTTCTACTTCGCCGTTCCGCTGGATCGTGATGTCGACAGCGGCGCCGGGCTCCTGATCGGCGGCCTCGTGGTCATCATGGGCGTGGTGGCCTGGCAGGTCCGCGCCATCATGGGCTCGCGGTACCCCCGACTGCGGGCCGCCGAGGCGCTGGCCACGGCCGTCCCGCTTCTACTCGTCGTGTTCTCGTCGGTGTACATCCTGCTCGCGGAGGCCCAGCCGCACAGCTTCAACACCAGCCTCGACAAGGTCGGCGCGATCTACTTCACCATCACGGTCTTCGCCACCGTCGGGTTCGGCGACATCATCCCGGTCACCTCGACCGCCCGGGTCCTCGTCAGCATCCAGATGCTGTTCGACCTGGCCGTTCTGGGCATTCTGGCCAAGGTCATCCTCGGTGCCGTTCAGGTCGGTCTGCAGCGGCGCGACAAGCCGCCGGAGAGCCTTCTCGACGCCGCCGAGACCCTGCCGCCGACGGAGTCCACCGACGCCGTCGACGCTCCGGACCCCGCCCAGCACCCAGGCTGAGACGGCCGACCGCCGGGTTCGGGCCGGCTGGCTAGGCTCGGTCCCCGTGACCCCCGCCTACGACCCCCTCCATCTCGACTGGCCCGGCTGCAGCAACGTCCGCGATCTGGGCGGCATGCCGACGCACGACGGATCGACCATCCGCGCCGGTGCGCTGATCCGTGCCGACTCGCTCGACAAGCTGCTCGAGGACTCGCGTGACCTCGTCGTCGGCGCCGGGGTCAGCCGAATCGTCGATCTGCGTCGCAAGGGCGAGTCGCCCCGGGTGCACCCGTTCGCCGACGACGACGTGTATGTGAGCGTGCCGGTGCAGAACCCGGCCGATCCCGATCACGAGTGGATGACGCTGGCCGAGATCTACGTGGCGATGCTCGACCTTCGTCCGCAGCTCTTCACCGAGGCCGTCGCCGCGATCGCGGACGCACCCGAGGGTGCGGTGGTGGTGCACTGCGCCGGAGGCAAGGACCGCACCGGCCTCGTCGTCGCGATGGCATTGACAGTGGCCGGCGTCGACCCCGCCGTGATCGCCGCGGACTATGCGCTCACCGAGGCACGGCTCGCGCAGGTCGATCGTGCCTATCTGGACACTGTGGCCGACGAGAAGACGCGCGAGATCCTGCGTGGCCTGCAGCCGACGCCGGCCACCAACATGATCGCCGTGCTCGATCACCTCGACGAGACCTACGGCGGCGTCGAGGGCTACCTCCGGTCGGGCGGGATGGCCGACGAGCAGTTCGAGGCGTTGCGCAAGCGGCTGGTCGTCCCTGCCACCGAGGGCGCGGCCGAGCCCGGGTCGCCCGCGTCACCGGATGAGGGAACCCGAGCATGAAGGTCGAGATCTGGTCGGACATCGCCTGCCCCTGGTGCTACATCGGCAAGCGCAAGTTCGAGCTCGCGCTGGCGAACTTCGAGCACGCGAGCGAGGTCGAGCGTCAGCTACCACAGCTTCGAGCTCAGTCCGGAGACGCCTGGCGACTTCGAGGGTACCGAGATCGAGTATCTGGCCACCCACAAGGCAATCCCGACCCAGCAGGCGGCGACCATGCTGGAGCAGGTGACCGGGATCGCGGAGGCGGTCGGCCTGCACTACCGGTTCGATCGCGTCCGGCACGCCAACACCTTCGACGCGCACCGGCTGGCGCATTTCGCTGCGGCGCGCGGACGCGGCCTGGACATGGTGGAACGGCTGTTCGCCGCGTACTTCGTCGATGGCGAGGCGCTGGCGGATCCCGTGGTGCTCGCACGGCTGGCCGCCGACGTCGGCCTCGACGAGAACGAGGCGGCACTCGCCCTGGCCGGCGGTGCTCACGCCGACGACGTCCGGGCCGACGAGGCGCAGGCTGCTGCGTACGGGATCACCGGCGTCCCGTTCTTCGTACTGGACCAGAAGTACGGGGTGTCCGGCGCGCAGGATCCGTCGGTGCTGCAGGAGGTTCTCCAGCAGGCCTGGGCGGAGCAGGACGTGGTCGAGTCAGACCAGGACGGGCGCTGACGCCGTCACCGGCCGGAGCGGCCGCGAACACGGCCGCCAGCACGACGATCCCGAACACTCCGCCGAACTCCTGAGCCATGCTGTGCGCACCGGTGGCTCGCCCGATGTCGTCGTGTGGCACGGACGCGACGACGGCGCGGGCCGAAGCGATTCACCGATCTCCGCCACGGATTGCTCCACGCGAGCCCGAACCTCGTGTCGCAGCGGCTGCGTGAACTCGAGCGGGTCGGGGTCGTTCGCAAGCGCAGACTGCCGCCGCCGGCCGCGACCACCGTCTACGAGTTGACCGAGTGGGGGCGCGAGTTGGAGCCGATCGTGATCACCCTCGGCAATTGGGGTATGCGTTCCCCGCTGCTCGACGACGAGGCGCCGGTGGGCGTGGATTCGGCCATGCTCGCGGTACGGACGTTCTTCACGCCTGCCTCGTCGTGGACTGCGGTCTACGACCTGCGGGTGGACGGGACCGAGTGGGCGGTCCGGGTCGACGGGCCGCGCATCGAGGTGATCCCCGGCGCTCCGGATCCCGACCACGCCGATGCCACCGTCACGACGGATGCCAAGTCGCTGACGAACGTGCTCGGGGACCGGACGGCGCTCCTCGCCGCGATCCGCCGCGGTGACGTGACCGTGGCCGGCGACCGCCGGCTGGTCGAACGGCTCATCGGCTCGATGGTCTTCCCGTCGAAGGTCGAGGTGCTCGCGGGCTGACCAGCTGACCGGCGCGCTGGTGGCTAGATCCAGCGCCGGAACCACATCGTCGCTGCCCAGCGGGCCTGGCTCACCACCTCGCCCGTGTAGATCGGGTAGAAGTACGCGAAGTTCACCACCACGGCGAGAGTGAACACCGAGACGGCGGTGATGCCGAGCGCCCGGCGTCGGCGAGGTGCCTGCGGAGGCCCGATCAGCAGCCCGGCCACGAGGGCGAGGGCCATCACGAGGAACGGCAGGATCGCGATCGCATAGAAGTAGAAGATCGGCCGGTGGCCGAACGGGAGCCACGGCAGCCAGGTTGCCGCCACGCCGACGACCGGCACGCCGAAGCGCCAGTCACGGGCACCGATCCACACCACGAGCGCGACGATGATCGCCACACAGGCGCCCCACCAGAGCACCGGCGTGCCCAGCGCCACCACGGTCGAGACGCACTTGTCCGCGTCGCAGGGCGCCTTCGCCGGGAACTCCGAGTAGAAGGCCGTCGGCCGGCCCAGGATGAGCCAGCTCCAGGCGCTCGCCTTGTACGGATGCGTGGCGGTCAGCGTCGTGTGGAAATGGATCATCTCGGCGTGGTCGTGCCACAGCGAGCGCAGCGCGTCGGGGAAGAACCGACCCAGCCCGGTCGCGGGGGTATCCGCGCCCCACTGCCGGTCGTACCCGCCCGAGGTCAGGAGCCAGCCCGACCACGACGCCAGGTACACCCCGGCGCTGAGGACGACCGTGGAGATGAACGCCGGGATCGCGTCGAACCGCAGCCAGGTCCACTCGAGTCGACGGGCACCGGCCATCCGGCGCGCGCCGAAGTCCCACGCCACCGACAGCAGGGCGAACGCGGCGAGAACGTAGATGCCGTTCCACTTCGTGGCGATCGCCGCGCCGAAGGCCAACCCAGCGAGGATGCGCCATGGCCGGAGCAGCATCCGAGGGCCGGTCGACCCCTTCGGCAGCCGTCCCGTCACGGGGTCGATGGCGGCCGCGATCCGGGTGCGTGACCAGTCCCGGTCGATGAGGAGCGCCCCGACACCGGCCAGAATCCAGAACATCAGCTGCAGGTCGAGCAGTCCGGTCCGGCTCATCACGAGGTGTAGGCCGTCGACCGCCAGCAGGAGTGCGGCCAGGCCGCCGAGCAGGTCGGATCGGGTGAGCCGGCGGACGATGCGACCGAGCATGAGCACCGACAGGGTGCCCATCAGCGCCACCACGAACCGCCACCCGAACGGCGTGAACCCGAAGATCCACTCGGAGAGCGCGAACATCCACTTGCCGAGAGGGGGATGCACGACGAACTCCGCCGAGGTCATGAGCGGGACCGCGTCGGCCCCGGCCAGGATCTGAGTCTCCGCGTTCGGGACCCAGTTCATCTCGACCGCATGGTGCAGCAGCGAGAAGCCGTCCTTGGGGTAGTAGGTCTCGTCGAAGACGAACGCATGCGGCCGACCGAGGTGGTAGAAGCGGACGGCGCCGGCGAAGAGGGTGATGACGATCGGGATCAGCCAGCCGATGAGGCGTCCGTGCCTGCCGGTACCCGGCATCGGCGGGACGAGTCGCTCGGTGATCGGCGGCAGATGCGAGCCGGAGACGTGCCGTCCGAGCGTCTCGAAGCGCACGGGGACAGCGGCGTCGGCCGCGGACGGGGTGGACGTCACCGCGCCATCGTAGGGACCTGACCTGTGCGGACCTGTGGTGGCGCGCGTCACGGTCGTCATGCGCGCCCGAACCGACGGCAGCTCGGCCGGATTGCCGAGTGAAACGGCGGATCGGCGCGAGCTGCCCCCCGTTCGGGCGAGGTCCACGCCGCGAGCTGCGAGGATTCCCGGCATGGCAGGTGTGCTCACGCTGGCGGGGACCCCGATCGGCGACCGGGCGGACGCGTCCCCGCGGCTCGTGGCCGCTCTCGAGTCGGCGCCGGTCATCGCGGCCGAGGACACGAGGCGACTCCGGCGGCTGACCGACGGTCTCGGGATCACGACGAGCGGTCGGGTGGTCAGCTACTTCGAGGGCAACGAGGCCGTTCGCACCCCGGAACTCGTCGCGCTTCTCCTCGCCGGCACCGACGTCCTCCTCGTCACCGATGCCGGCATGCCGAGCGTGTCCGACCCGGGGTACCGGCTGGTGGCGGGTGCCGTCGAGGCAGGGATCCGGGTGACGTCGATCCCGGGTCCGTCGGCGGCGCTCGCAGCGTTGGCGGTGTCGGGGCTGCCGGTGGACCGGTTCTGCTTCGAGGGTTTCCTCCCGCGCAAGGCCGGTGAGCGCGCTCGGCGGTTGTCGGCCCTGGCGACCGAGCCGCGGACGATGGTCTTCTTCGAGGCGCCACACCGCACCGCGGCGGCCCTGACGGCGATGGCTGACGCGTTCGGGCCGGACCGACCTGGCGCCGTGTGCCGGGAGCTGACCAAGACCTACGAGGAGGTCGTGCGCGGTGGCCTGGGTGAGCTCGTCGGCTGGGCGGCGGGGGAGGTGCGGGGGGAGGTCACCCTCGTCGTAGCCGGTCGCGCCGCCGACGACGAGGCATCCACGCTCGCCGACGCATTGACACAGGTGCAGTCCCGGGTCGCGGCCGGTGAGCGGTTGAAGGGCGCCGTGACGGAGGTGGCCGCGGCGACGGGAGTAGGCCGGAACCAGCTCTACGCCACGGCCCTCGCCGCCGCTCGGTCGGCGTCGGCGGCCGATCCGACCGGCTCCGCGACGCGAAAGCGGCCTGCGCGCACCGATTAGGCTTGGGCACCATGACCCGAGTCCTCTCCGCCGTCGCCTGGCCGTATGCGAGCGGACCCCGACACATCGGCCACGTCGCCGGTTTCGGTGTCCCCTCCGACATCTTCAGCCGGTACATGCGGATGGCCGGGCACGACGTGCTGATGGTCTCGGGCACCGACGAGCACGGCACCCCGATCCTCGTCGCCTCCGAGGCCGAGCACCTCTCTCCGCGGGAAGTGGCCGACCGCTACAACCGGATCATCGTCGAGGACCTGGTCAGCCTCGGGCTCTCCGTACGACCTCTTCACGCGAACGATCACGCCGAACCACTACAAGGTCGTCCAGGACATGTTCACGGCCGTCTACGAGAACGGCTACTTCGTCGAGAAGACGACGATGGGTGCGATCAGCCCGTCGACCGGCCGAACGCTGCCGGATCGCTACATCGAGGGCATCTGTCCGATCTGCGGCTACGACGGTGCCCGCGGGGACCAGTGCGACAACTGCGGGAACCAGCTCGACCCGACCGACCTCAAGAACCCACGCAGCCGCATCAACGGCGAGACGCCCGACTTCGTCGAGACCACGCACATCTTCCTCGACCTCCCCGCGCTGGCGGATGCCGTCGGCGAGTGGCTGGACGAGCGCAAGGACTGGCGCCCGAACGTCCTGCGGTTCAGCAAGAACCTGCTGGCCGACATCCGTCCCCGGGCGATGACGCGCGACATCGACTGGGGCATCCCGGTTCCGCTCGACGGCTGGCGGGACAACCCGCTGAAGCGCTTCTACGTGTGGTGGGACGCGGTGATCGGGTACCTGTCGGCCTCGGTCGAGTGGGCCCGGCGAAGTGGCGACCCGGAAGCATGGCGGCTGTGGTGGAACAACCCGGAGTCGTCGTCCTACTACTTCATGGGCAAGGACAACATCGTCTTCCACTCGCTGATCTGGCCGTCGGAGCTGCTGGCCCAGAACGGCGAGGGATCACTCGGTGGCACCGTCGGGCCGTTCGGAAAGCTCGAGTTGCCGACCGAGGTCGTGTCGAGTGAATACCTCACCATGGAAGGCAAGAAGTTCTCGTCCTCGCGCCGGGTCGGCATCTACGTGCGCGACATGCTCAGCCGGTACTCACCGGACTCGCTGCGGTACTTCATCGCCGTGGCCGGTCCGGAGACCCAGGACACCGACTTCACCTTCGCCGAGTTCATCCGCCGCAACAACGACGAGCTCGCCGACACCTGGGGCAACCTCGTCAACCGCACGGTGTCGCTGATCGCCAAGAACCTCGGGTCGATCCCGCCGGCAGGCGAGCTGACCGAGGCTGATCGCAGCCTGCTGACAACGACGACCGAGGCGTTCGGCACCGTGGGCAAGCTGATCGAGACGCATCGCCAGAAGGCGGCGATCGGTGAGGTGATGCGCGTCGCCGGAGACGCCAACGCCTACCTGTCACAGCAGGAACCGTGGAAGGTCCGCAAGGTCGATCCCGAGCGGTTCGCGACGATCATGCACGTCGCCCTCCAGGCCGTCGACGATCTCCACCTCCTGTTCGCGCCTTTCCTCCCGCACTCGGCCGAGACGATCCACACCCTGATCGGCCGGGAGGGCCGCATCACCGGTGCGGTCGAGCTGCGTGAGGTCGACGACCTCGACGGTGGGCCGGGCTACCCGATCATCACCGGGGACTACTCGAACACGCTGCCCTGGCGGTCCGAACCGATCGTGCCCGGCACGCCGCTGAGCAGCCCGACTCCGTTGTTCCCCAAGCTCGACGCGTCCGTCGTGGACGAAGAGCTCGCCCGGCTCGAGGAACAGGCCTGACCGCCACGCGGCGAGAGGCCTGAGCGAATGACTGATCAGCCCACCCGTGCGCGTTCGGGCACCGACGGTGACGGGCGCCGTCGCGACCGCTCCCGGCCGCCCTCGCCTGATCCGCTGCCGCACCCGGTCGTGGACACGCACTGCCATCTCGACATCGCCGACGGCGAGGAGGACTGGGACAGCGACGCGGCTGTCGACGCCGCGAGCGCCGTGGGTGTGACGCGCATCGTGCAGATCGGCTGCGACCTGCCCTCCGCGCGCTGGGCCGTCGAGGCCGCGCGGCGACGCCCCTCGCTGGTCGCCGGCGTAGCGCTGCACCCCAACGAGGCCCCGCGGCTCGCAGCCGCAGGGGAACTCGACGCCGCGTACGACGAGATCGCCCGGCTCGCAGCCGATCCGGCGGTCCGCGTGGTGGGGGAGACCGGGCTCGACTTCTTCCGCACCGGTGCGGACGGACTCGCGGTCCAGGAGGAGTCGTTCCGCTGGCACATCCGATTGGCGAAGCGCCTCGGCAAGACCTTGCAGATCCATGACCGCGACGCACACGACGCGCTGCTGGCCGTGCTCGACGACGAGGGCGCTCCGGATCGTGTCGTCATGCACTGCTTCTCCGGCGATGTCGCCTTCGCTCGCGCCTGCGTGGAGCGCGGGTTCTGGCTCTCCTTCGCCGGCACCGTGACGTTCAAGAACGCACCTGAGCTGCGCAACGCGCTCGCCGTCACACCGCCCGACAGGATCCTCGTGGAGACCGACGCGCCCTACCTGACGCCGATGCCGTACCGGGGCAGGCCGAACGCGTCGTACCTCGTCCCGCTGACCGTCCGCGCGATGGCGACCGCGCGAGGCGACGATCTGACCGAGCTGTGCGAGCACCTGGACGTCAACGCGACCGCGGCCTTCGGTGGGCCGTGGCCGGCCGAGACCGACAGTGCGGCGTGTCGCTTGCCGTGACAGGCAGGCAAAGCGGACGCTTCGGACGGCCCGGCCGCGCAGCAGGGCGCCGTCACCACGTGAGCCCACATTGACCACTGGACAGCGAAAACGGCCACGACTCGATCAGAGTCGTGGCCGTTCTCGCTAGCAGTGTCGCTGCGTCGTCTGCTCCGAGCGACGTCTACTTGACGTCGAGGCGCTGACCGACGTAGATGTTGTTCGGGTTGCTCACCCGCGACTTGTTCTTCTTCCAGACGGACTTCCAGCCGCCGGAGACGTGCTTCTTGTGCGCGATCTTGGCGAGCGTGTCGCCGCGCACGACGCGGTAGTCGAGCTTCCCGTCGCCACCTGCGTTCTTCGCCTTCTTGTGCACGACCTTCTTCGCCTTGGGGGTCGACTTCTTCTTGTGAACGACCTTGGTGGCCTTCTCGCCGGCGCTGGCCTTGCCGTTGGAACGGGTCAGGCCCGCACGCTGGCTGCAGACCGGCCACGAGCGGGGACCGGCAGCACTGAGCACCTTGCGGGCGATGGTGATCTGCTCCATGCGCGTGGCGTGATTGGCAGTGCTCGCGTACTTGCCGCCGCCGTAGGCACGCCAGGTGCTGCCGGAGAACTGCAGGCCGCCGTAGTAGCCGTTGCCGGTGTTGATGTGCCAGTTCTGGCCGGACTCGCACTTGGCGACCCGATCCCATACGGCCGTGCCGGCGCTGGCAGGCGTGGCGGTCGCGAGCGGCGCGATGACGAGAGCACCGGCGATCGCCGATCCCGCGAGGAGGCGACCCTTCTTGGCAGTGGGCTTCTTGTGACGTCCTGGGGACGCGGGTGTAACAGGGGACATGGCTTCTCCGATCCACCGCGTCCGGGGTTAGCTGTCGGGTTCGGGCGATCGGTGCCCGGCCGTTCCGCTGCGAAGCGGAGCGACTTCACCCCAAGTCTCTTGCGGGACCACGTGGTGGGTCCCCCGGCCCCGTCACAGGGATCTTTCGGAGTGTCGGCACACATCAGACGGGGTTGCGCGGTACGGTGCCGAGTTCGACCGATGGTCGGACGCGCACACGGTACGTGCTATCGGCGCCCATGCAAAGTTGGTCGCCGGGCCGCCATTAACCTGCGCTGGTGGAGTTCCAGGAAGTGGTGCGCCGGCGGCGGATGGTCAGGAACTACGATCCCGAGCGAGAGGTTCCCGACGGCGTCCTCCAATCGGTACTGCGAAATGGGCTGCGAGCACCGTCGGCCGGGTTCGCTCAGGGTTGGTCGTTCGTCGTGTTGCGTGAGCCCTCAGCACGCGCCGCGTTCTGGGCGGTGACCAGCGATGACGGTGAGCCGGACTCGTGGCTGCGCGGCCTCCGACGCGCTCCCGTGCTCGTCATCTGCTGCTCGTTCAAGGAGGGCTACCTCGACCGCTACGCCGAGTCCGACAAGGGTTGGGTCGACCGTGACGAGGCACGCTGGCCGGTGCCGTACTGGGACATCGACACCGGGATGGCCGCTTTGCTGATGCTCCTGTCGGCGGTCGACACCGGCCTCGGCGCCTGCTTCTTCGGCATTCCGCCTGAACGCCTGGCGGTGGTTCACGAGCGCTTCGCCATCCCGGCTACGCACACGCCGATCGGCGTGATCTCGCTGGGCTACCGCGCGCCGGACCGGCCGGGATCGGCGGGGTCGAGGCCGCACAAACCGGCCGGCCAGGTGGTCTTCGAGGGTCGCTGGGGCGCCGCCATGGAACTCCCGCCACAGGCTCGGTAAGAGCGGCAACCACACGAATCACTCGTGTCACATTGGGTATCTCCCACGGTGAGAACTGTCACACCGCCCCGCCTGAGACCTGGTCTGAGGGGCCTCGCGCACTTGGCCCCGCGTGATGACGTCGTTACTGTCTTGTGATAGTCGGCCGGGATCGGGGAAGGTCTCGGGCGACATCTCGACAAGCGGCCGCCGTCGCGGGGGCACGACACATGCTCACCGCGAGCGGCCGCTTCGTCATATCGGTGCCGACGACGGTGCCGGATCAGAGATGTCGTCCGATCTCGCGTGCCCGGGCATTACGAGCACTGGAGAACCGTGCAGAAGAAACTGCTGGTCGGCGCACTCGGCGTCGCCCTCATAGCCACCGGCATCGGCGGCACCGCCGCCTATGCCTCGATGAACAAGAAGGTCACGGTCTCCGTCGACGGGCAGTCCCGCGACGTGAGCACCTTCGACTCGACCGTCGGCGACGTGCTCGCCAGCCAGAACGTCACCGTCGGGTCACGCGACGTCGTGGCGCCGGCGCTGAACACGAAGGTCTCGGACGGTACCCGCATCGCGGTGCGCTACGCCCGCGAACTCAAGCTCAGCGTGGACGGCAAGGATCACAGCTACTGGGTGACCTCGACGGACGTGTCCAACGCACTCAGCGAACTCGGCCTGCGCTTCGACGGGGCCAAGCTGTCCGCGAGCCGCTCGGCCGGTATCGGCCGCACCGGTCTCGACGTCGACATCGCCACCCGCAAGAACGTGACGGTCATCCACGATCACAAGAAGCAGAAGGTCGCGACGACGGCACTGACAGTCGGTGACGCGCTCAGCGCGGCCAAGGTCAAGGTCGACGGTGACGACACCGTGAGCGCCAAGCTCGCCGCCCCCGTCAAGACCGGATCGTCGATCACGGTCGTGCGCATCGACACGAAGGTGTCGAAGGTGAAGGCCACGGTCGCGTACGCGACCGTCCGGAAGAACGACTCGTCGCTCACCAAGGGCAAGACCAAGGTCGAGCGGTCCGGGGTGTCGGGCCAGAAGGTCACCACGGTCAAGAAGACCTACCGCGACGACAAGCTCACCTCGACCAAGGTGGTCTCCACGAAGCAGACGAAGAAGCCGGTCGGCGAGGTCATTCTCATCGGGACGAAACCGCTTCCGGCCCCGAAGCCGAGCACGTCGAGCAGCAGCGGTTCGAGCAGCAGCAGTTCGAGCAGCAGCAGTTCGGCCGGAAGCGCCGGCGGCCGCGCGGGCGGACTCAACTGGGGAGCACTGGCGCAGTGCGAATCAGGTGGGAACCCGAGCATCGTCAGTGCCGGTGGGAGCTTCTACGGGCTGTACCAGTTCACGCCGTCGACGTGGCACGCGGTCGGTGGCTCCGGCCTGCCGAGCCAGGCGTCGCCGGGCGAGCAGACCTACCGGGCGCAGATCCTGTACAACCGCGCCGGCGCCGGTCAGTGGCCGGTCTGCGGCAGCCGGCTCTTCAGCTGACGCAGCGGACGACCGCACAGCACGACCCGAGATGCAGTTCGGCCCGGGTGGACACGTGTCCACCCGGGCCGATCTGCATGCTGGGGCAGTGACGTCCTCGATCAAGCTCCTCGGTCCGGGCGACGTCCGCTCCCTGTGCGCGGAGATCGGCCTGCGGCCCTCCAAGCAGCGGGGGCAGAACTTCGTCATCGACGGCAACACGATCCGTCGCATCGTGGCCACCGCCGAGGTGACCGGTGACGATGTCGTCCTCGAGGTGGGGCCGGGATTGGGATCGCTCACCCTCGGCCTGCTCGAGGTGGCCCGAGCGGTGGTCGCCGTCGAGATCGACTCCGGGCTCGCCGCCCGACTGCCGCTGACCGTCGCGGCGCGCTCACCCGAGGCCGCAGGCAGGCTCGAGGTGATCGAGGCGGACGCACTCCGCATCGCCGACGTCCCGGGGGCGCCGACCGCGATGGTCGCGAACCTGCCCTACAACGTCGCCGTCCCCGTTCTGCTGCACCTCCTGGCCGTCGTGCCGAGCCTCACGTCGGTCCTCGTGCTCGTCCAGCTCGAGGTGGCCGAGCGTCTCGCGGCCGGACCAGGATCGAAGGTCTACGGCATCCCCAGCGTGAAGGCGCAGTGGTACGGCAGCACCACGCTGGCCGGGCGGATCGGCCGGAACGTGTTCTGGCCGGCGCCGAACGTCGACTCAGGCCTGGTCCGGCTCGTCCGGTCAGCACCTCCGGGCGACGAGCACCTTCGCGCCGACACGTTCGCCGTGATCGACGCCGCGTTCGGGCAACGACGCAAGACCCTTCGATCGTCGCTCAGCCGTCTCACCGGCTCGCCCACGGCCGCGGAAGCGGTGCTCGTCGCGGCCGGTGTCGACCCCGGGCTCCGCGGTGAGGTGCTCCTTCTCGACAGCTTCGTGGCGATCGCTCGTGCCTGGATCGAGCGCCGGTGAGCACGGCGAGCGAGCCTGCCCGGCCGACCCGGCCGCGGACGGTCCGGGTCCGCACCCCGGCGAAGGTGAACCTCGTCCTCGGCGTCGGCCCGCGCCGCGACGACGGGTTCCACGACCTCGCCACGGTGTACTACGCGCTCGACCTCCACGACGAGCTCGTCGCCGACGACCCAGGGGATCGGTCGGTGACGATGACGATCGACGGCAGCCAGCCCGATCTCCAACGGCTGCCCAGGGATGGTCGCAACCTCGTCGTGCGAGCTGCTCGACTGCTCGCACGACGGTTCGGCACCGGCGACGCCGGCGTGCGGTTCGCGCTGCACAAGGACATCCCGTTGACCGCCGGGCTGGCGGGGGGCTCGAGCGACGCGGCTGCCGCCCTGGTGGCGTGCAATGCGCTGTGGGGGTTGGGGCTCGGCGTTGCCGATCTCCTCCCACTCGCCGCCGAACTCGGATCCGACGTACCGTTCTGCCTTCTCGGCGGTGCCGTCCTCGGTGCCGGGCGCGGCGAGATCGTGGTCCCCGTCCCGGTGACCGGGGAGCAGCACTGGGTCCTGGTCCTTGCCGTGGGCGGCCTGTCGACCCCGGCGATGTTCGCCGCCCTCGACCTGGCGAGGGAACGCGGCACTGCGCGCCCGCCGACCACTGCGGTGCCGGACGAGTTGCTCGCGGCGCTGACGAGCGGGGACGCAGCGGCCATCGGCGCGGCCATGACGAACGACCTCGAGGAGGTCGCGGTCGCGGCCAGTCCCGAGCTGGCGCGCCTCCTCACCGCGGCGCGCTCGGCCGGCGCCGCGGCCGCACTGGTGTCGGGATCCGGTCCGACGTGTGCGGTGCTTGCCCACGACCGGCCCGGCGCCGAGGCCATCGCGGCGGCGCTCCGCGCCACCGGCCTGGGGCGCGAGGTGCTGATCACCACCGGCCCTGCGCGGGGCGCTCGGATCGTCTGAACAGGGTGCCCCCAACTACCCTGGGCCGGTGCCAGCGAACCTCGTCTCCGCGGAGGCGGTCAGCAAGACCTATGACGTCCGGACCATCCTCGACCGGGTGAGCATCGGCGTCGCCGAGGGGGACCGCGTCGGTGTGGTGGGCCCGAACGGCGGCGGAAAGTCCACCCTGCTCCGCCTGCTGGCCCGTCACGAGGAACCCGATTCCGGCCGGGTATCGCATTCGCGCGGGCTCGAGGTCACGCTCGTCGGCCAGCACGACGACGGCGGCGACGACCGTAGCGTCCGGGAACGCGTCGTCGGCGATCGGGCCGAACACGAATGGGCGAGCATCCCGGTGGCCAGAGAGCTCGTCGCCGCTCTGCTCGACGGCATCGGCTGGGAGGCACCCACCAGGTCGCTGTCCGGTGGTGAGCGTCGCCGCGTCGAACTCGCCGCGGCGCTGTTGACCGATCCGGATCTGCTCATGCTCGACGAACCGACCAACCACCTCGACATCGACGGGATCAGCTGGCTCGCGCAGCACCTGACGTCGCGGCGATTCGCCCTCGTCGTCGTCACCCACGATCGCTGGTTCCTCGACGCCGTGGCCACGACGACGTGGGATGTGGCCGACGCGAGCGTGACGGCGTACGAGGGTGGCTACGCCGCTCACGTCCTGGCCAAGACCGAGCGTGAGCGGGCGGCGTCCGTGACCGCCGCCAAGCGATCTAACCTGCTGCGCAAGGAACTCGCCTGGCTCCAGCGCGGCGCCCCCGCCCGCACCGCGAAGCCCAAGTACCGCATCGACGTGGCGGAGGGCCTCATCGCCAACGAGCCACCACCGCGTGACTCGATGACGCTGGCCCGGTTCGCCACCGCGCGACTGGGCAAGCAGGTGATCGACCTCGAGCGGGTCGGCGTGCGGTTCGAGAGCCGTGAAGTCCTGCACGACGTGACCATGAGGCTGGTGGCCGGACGGCGGATCGGCGTCGTCGGCCGCAACGGCTCCGGCAAGTCGACGCTGCTGGCGTTGATGGCCGGCGAACTCGATCCGTCGACGGGTCGGGTGGTGCGGGGCAAGACCGTGCACGTCGCGCATCTCTCACAGGGCTTGGGTGATCTGGACCGATCGGTGACGGCGCTCGCCACCGTGGAGTCCGTGCGGTCCTGGACGGAGGACGTCGACTACCCGGGGCGCGCAGTGTCGGCCGCCCAGCTCCTCGAGCGGTTCGGCTTCGGCGGCGGCCGGATGATGACGCGGGTCGGGGAGCTCTCCGGCGGTGAGCGGCGCCGCCTGGCGATGTTGAGGTTGCTGATGGCGGAGCCGAACGTGCTCCTGCTGGACGAGCCCACCAACGACCTCGACATCGAGACCCTGACGATCCTCGAGGACTATCTCGACAGCTGGCCGGGGACTCTCGTCGTCGTGTCGCACGACCGCTATCTGCTCGAGCGGATGAGCGACGAGATCTGGGGCGTCCGACCCGACAAGTCCTTGGCCTTACTACCCCGCGGTGTCGACGACTACCTGGTACAGCAGGCAGCACGATCGGTGGCCGGCCCGACGGGCAGCGCCGAAGCTCAGCCTGCTGACAGCTCCGGCGCCGGGTTGAGCACGGCCGAGATTCGTCAAGCCCGCAAGGCGCTGACGACCATCGAACGGACGATGACGCGCTTGCGGACCGAACGTGTCCGGCTGGAGGAGGAGCAGGCGAGCAGCGCGCAGGACTACGAGCGGCTGATCGAACTCGGCGGGCGTCACCGCGATGTCGTGGCCAGGCTCGACGATCTCGAGAACGAGTGGCTGGAGTTGGCGGAGCGAGTCGAGGGCTGACCCTCAGGCTTGCGGGCCCAGCGGCCGCGCGAGCGTACGCAGCAGATCCGCGAGCTGCCGTCGATCGGCGTCGGAGAGGCCAGCGAGCAGCTGCTGCTCTCGCTCCAGCAGCGCCGCCATGGCTTCGTCGACCCGGGCGAGCCCGGCCGATGTGAGGGACACCACGACGCCGCGGCGATCCCGTTCGTCGGGCTCGCGATCGACCAGGCCCTTGCTCTGGAGGCGGTCGATCCGGTTCGTCATCGTTCCGCTCGTGACCAGCGTCTCCGTGAGCAACCGGCCGGGGGAGAGACGGTACGGGGCGCCGCTGCGCCGCAGCGCCGAGAGGACGTCGAACTCCCACGGTTCCAACGCCTGCCCACGGAAGGCAGAGCGCCGGCCGAGGTCGAGTTGGCGGGCGAGCCGCGACACCCGCGACAGCACCTGGAGCGGACTGACGTCGAGATCGGGACGCTCGCGCTGCCACGCGGCGATGATCTCGTCGACCTCGTCGGTGCCCATGTGGTCAGGGTAGCCAGCCTCCGATCGGCGTCAAGAATCTTGACATCGAGAAATCTGCTCGGCAGACTGAATATCTCGACATCGAGATAGTTTGCTGCACGGACTTCACGCCGGCAGCCTTGACCATCGGAGGGACCATGTCCGACGACCGAGCCGGAGTGTTCACCTGGGATCCGCACCAGTACCAGCACTTCGCGGGTGAGCGTGACCGTCCGTTCTTCGACCTGACCGGCCGCATCGACGCCCGTTCGCCGGCCGAGGTCGTCGACCTCGGCTGTGGCGACGCTCGCCTCACCCAGACGCTGAAGCAGCGTTGGCCGACGGCCCACATCGCCGGGATGGACAGCTCGGCGGCGATGCTGGACGACGCCCGCTCGGCCGGCCGGGACGCCGGGGTCGACCTGACGTTGGGGGACGTCCGGAGCTGGACGGGCTCAGGGTTGGACGTCATCGTGAGCAACGCGCTGTTGCAGTGGGTACCCGACCATCTCGACCTTCTTGCCGGCTGGGTCGACGCCGTCCGTCCCGGTGGCTGGATCGCGTTCGCCGTCCCGGGCAACGCCGGTGCCCCGAGCCACGCCGTGATGCGCGAGATGGCCGACGACCCGAGGTTCGCCGATCACCTGCATGGCGTGCGCCTCCTGCAGCCCGGGCCTCGAGCCAGCGGACTACGCCCGTCACCTGCTCGGGCTCGGATGTGACGTCGACGCGTGGGAGACCACGTACACCCACGTCCTGACGGGACCTGATCCGGTGGTCGGCTGGGTCAGCGGGACGGGGCTGCGGCCGATCCTGCAGGCGCTGCCGAGCGACGTGCGGGAGACCTTCCTTTCCGAGTACGCGGATCGCATGCGCATGGCCTACCCCTCGATCGACGGCCCGGACGGCGACGTCACCCTGCTTCCGTTCCGCCGGCTGTTCGTCGTGGCCCACAAGCACGACGGTGAAGTGGTGTGAGCATGCTGATAGATCACGTCCAGGTGTCGTGCCCGATAGGGGGCGAGGACGCGGCCCGCCGGTTCTACGTTGCGGGCCTCGGGATGGTCGAGCGGCCCAAGCCGCCGATTCTGGCGGCCCGGGGCGGCGCCTGGTTCCAATCGGGAGACGCATGGATCCACGTCGGTGTCGAAGCGGACTTCCGGCCGGCGCGCAAGGCGCATCCCGCCTTGGCCGTCGACGACGTCGACGTCGTGGCGTCGCGGCTGCTGGCACTCGGCTGGCCGGTCGAATGGGACGACGCCATTCCTGGCGTGCGCCGATTCCATACGGCAGACGGGAACGGGAATCGCGTGGAGCTCCAGGAGTCGTCGAGCGCGCGTCGACCTAAGCTCGTGACATGACGTCCGCGTTGATCGTCGTCGATGTCCAGAACGACTTCTGTGAGGGTGGCAGCCTGGCGGTCATCGGCGGCACCGGCGTCGCCCGCCGGATCGGTGGGTTACTGGCGACGTGGCAGACGGCGCCGCGGACGAGCGCCGCTGGGACTTCGTCGTCGCGACGCGTGATCACCACATCGATCCGGGTCCGCACTTCTCCGCCACACCGGACTTCGTCGTGAGTTGGCCGCCACACTGCGTGGTCGGGACGCCGGGCGTCGAGTTGTCACCATCCCTGATGCCGCGGCCGTTCGACGCCGTGTTCGACAAGGGTGAGTACGAAGCTGCTTATTCGGGGTTCGAGGGCGTCCACGAGGGAACGTTGCTCGGCCGCTGGCTGACCGATCGCGGCGTCCGGGAGGTGGCGGTCTGCGGCATCGCCACGGACTATTGCGTGCGCGCGACCGCTCTCGACGCGGCCGGATCCGGCTTCTTTGCAGAGGTGTTCGCGGACCTCACGGTGGGCGTCGCAGCAGGCACCAGCAGTGACGCATTGACCGAAATGCGTGCATCAGGGGTACTCGTGAGTGACTCGGCGTACTGAGACATTGCCCACACTTGCCCTTCTGGGCCTGAAGATTTGCTGAGACACGCACCTACGGCGGCTTGACTTGCCCACCCATTCATCAGACATTCTCCTTGTCGGTTCAACAGAATCGGCCTGGAGGAACCGCCGAGTCCCGTCCATTCTCCAGCGACGAGCACCACCCGTGGACGGGAGCGGGGGAACCATTCTCCGCGGAATCCGGCCCCCATCCGGAATCCTTGGGGCGAAGCCGCGCAAGCGGCCGGGCTACTCCCTGCCCGAGCCCGACAGCTCACCTCGCAGGCGTCGGGAACGGGAATCTGCATGCTCGAAGCTGCCTCGAGCGCGCCCTCATTCGACGGGTCGCCTCGCCACGCAAGACCGAAAACGACCATCCGCCGGGTTCAGCGCGTCACGCTGGCCGTGGCGCTCGCCGTCGCCGTCAGTGTTGTCGGCCTGCTCGCACCGCCCACCCAGGCCGACGCCGCGATCGGCATTCCCTCGGTCGCGAAGCAGCACCCGCGCCTGGTGTACGGCTCTACCGGTTCAGCGGTGAAGTACGTCCAACTCCGCTTGAAGGTGAAGCCCGCGTCCGGCTGGTACGGCCCGGTGACGCGTGCCGCGGTCCGCAAGTTCCAGAGGGCCCATCACCTCCTCGTCACCGGCAAGGTCGGCGCATCCACGTGGAACACCCTTGGCGTGAAGTACAAGAAGGCGCCGAAGTCCACGAAAGCGAAGCCCGGCTCGACGATATTCCTGACGAAGGTCCTCACGGAGGCGAAGAAGCACAAGGGTGCGCGCTATGTCTTCGGCGCTGACGGGCCCAACACCTTCGACTGCTCCGGGTTCACGCAGTACGTGTACCGCAAGGCGGGCAAGAAGATCCCTCGCACGGCCAGCGCGCAGCGGCGGGCGCTGCACGCGATCCCGAAGAGCAAGCTCCGTGCCGGCGACCTCGTGTTCGTCAAGCGGGGCAGCGGTGCCAGCCACGCGGCGATCTACGCCGGAAGTGGCATGTGGTGGGAGGCGTCCCGTCCTGGCACGCCGCTCGGCAAGCACCGCGCCTGGACGACGAACGTTTCCTACGGCCGCGTCTGAGGTTCCCGTTCGATCGCACTGCCAACGACCGACGTCCCCACCTGGGAAGGGTGGGGACGTCGGTCGTTCTACACGTGGTGAGGCGGCGACCGCGGCACCCCTATTCGTTGACCTCGGTCATGTATCGGGCTCAAGCTCATCGAACGGGGACCGCGGACGGAAGACGGTCACCGCGCAGCGTCCTCTCGAGTGCGCGTCGATGGATGAGCACCGCTGACTGGTGACTCACCACCGACATGTGATGAAGCCGGCGCATCGCCTCGCCGGCCCGGAGCGCGTGCCGGTCCTCAGGCGACAGCGGGTCAGCCGATGTCCTCACGAAACTGCCTCGCCGGAGACGTGACCATCGACCGGCGCGGATCTCGGCGGCGATCTCGTGGTCCGAGTACCCAGCTTCCATGGCCTGAGCTCGGGTAAACGCGCGCGTCCAGGACGGCTCGGTTCGGTTCATGCGCGAGCGTGCGCGGCGACGGGCCCGCACCTTTCGGCTCGCATAGCCGCTGTGGACGGCACCGCAGTTCTGGGATCCGTGGAAACCCGACCGGCGATTCGCCTCGCGCGTTACATCACGCCGACGTGGTCCTTGATGCACGCGACCTGCTGGTCGGTGTTCACGAACGTGCAACCGGCCGACTGATGGCCCCAGTACATGCTCACCACGATCGTCGCGATCGACAGGAGCACGCCGAGCTGGGTCTCACGCTTGTTCGTCGCCTGGCCTCGATAGGCACGAGCGAGGCCGACCACGGAGAAGCAGAACGTGGCGATCCCGGCGACGAGCCAGATCGGCCGACCGTCGAAGACGGCGGCGAGCAGGGCGATCCCGGCACCCATGAACCCGATCTGGCCGATCGTGTTGCGGATCTTCTTGCCGTACAGCGCGTTGGCTCGACGGGGGTCGACCTGGGGCCGGGAGAGCTCGCGGGGGTCGTCGGGCTCCGGGATGTAGGTCATCGCTGTTCCCCTTCCTCCGTCGACGTCAGTCCCGGGTGCCGCTCCAGCCCGGAGAGTCCGTTCCACGCCAGGTTGACGAGATGGGCGGCGACCTCGTCCCGTGACGGATTCCGCTCGTCCAACCACCACTGGCCGGTCGTCGCCACCATGCCCACGAGCATCTGCGCGTACATGCCGGCGTACCGCGGATCGTAACCCCGGGTGGTGAACTGGGCGACGAGAATGTGCTCGACCCGGCTCGCGATGTCGCTGATGATCGTGGCGAACGAGCCGGTCGACGTGCCGGCCGGGGAGTCCCGGACGAGGATGTGGAACCCGTCGGTGTGGTTCTCGATGTAGTCCAGCAGGGCCAGCGCCGCCTGCTCCAGCAGCTCGCGCGCCCGGCCCGACGTCAGGGCGCTGGTCAGCATCGCGAGCAGCGTCCGGACCTCCCGGTCGACGACGACGGCGTACAGCCCGTCCTTGCCGCCGAAGTGTTCGTACACGACCGGCTTCGACACCTCCGCGCGGGCGGCGATCTCCTCGATCGTGGCCGCCTCGAAGCCGCGTTCGGCGAAGACCGATCGGCCGATGTCGATCAGCTGCTCGCGACGCTCGACCCCGGTCATCCGCACCCGCGGCCGGGCGACGGCCGAGCGTCGGGCCGGTGCCCCGCGCTCCCCGTGCCCTCGGCGGACTCGGGTTCGCGCGATGTCGGCATCGGCTCAGGCAGCTCGACGCGCGGCGAGGCGCGACTCGACCGGCCAGCGGACGGCCGTCACGAGCTTCGTCTTCTCGAACAGCCAGATGAGCCGCGCGCTGCTGTCGAGCTGGCCGCGAAGCACCCCGTGCCGGGCGCAGGTCGGGTCGGCGTGGTGGAGGTTGTGCCAGGACTCGCCCATCGACGCGATCGCCAGCCACCAGACGTTCGCGGACTTGTCCCGGCTGACGAACGGGCGGTCGCCGACGGTGTGACAGATCGAGTTGATGGACCAGGTGACGTGATGCAGCATCGACACGCGCACCAGCGACGCCCAGAAGAACGCCGTCAGCGCTCCCATCCACGAACCGGCCCAGAGAAAACCGATCAGTGCGGGCAGCAACAGCGAGACGGCCGTGATCAGCGGGAACATCGCCGACACCCGGCGGATGTCCCGGTCGGCCAGCAGGTCGGGGGCGTACATCCGCGGGTTGGTGTGCTCGGGCGCGAACATCCAGCCCATGTGCGCGTGCACGAGGCCCTTCGACAACGCGCCGATGGACGTGCCGAATCGCCAGGGCGAGTGCGGGTCGCCCTCGCGGTCGGAGAACTTGTGGTGGCGGCGATGATCGGCGACCCAGCGGATCACCGGACCCTGCACGGCCGCGGAGCCGGCAACGGCCAGCGAGACCCGCAGGCCGCGGCGAGCCTTGAAGGACCCGTGGGTGAAGTGCCGGTGGAACCCGACGGTGATCCCGTGGCCGGTGATCGCGTAGAAGACGACCGCGAGCACGACGTCGTGCCAGCCCAGGAAGCCGCCCCACGCGACCGGGATGGCCGCGATCAGGGCGAGGAACGGGACGGCGATGAACAGCGCGAGAGCGACCTGCTCGGTCGAGCCCTTCCGGGGCGCGTCCCACGGGCCGTTCGGAGCCGGCGCGGATGCCGTGTCTGCGCCGTCGTCGCGGTCGGCGCTGGTGGCAGGTCCGACGGGGGTGCTCGTCGTCAAGGCAGTGCTCCTCGCTGGCTCGAAGGCCGCTCCGGAGGCAGCAACCTACGAAAGCGTAACTTACGGGTGCGTAGGTCGGGAGCGTCGCGTCGCGAACGGATCGCCGACTTCGGGGCCGTACGATGACGCTCGCCCGAACCCGTAGCCGGCGATGGGCCGTCGTCTAAGGGCAAGACCTCAGATTTTGATTCTGATGATGGGGGTTCGAGTCCTCCCGGCCCAGCGAGCCACCCGAACTGACGTCCAGCCAGGGAGTCACGAGCATGACCGAACGCCGACCGTCCGCCGGGATCGTCCTCGCTGCGGGCGGCGGCACCCGGATGAAGTCCTCGACCAGCAAGCTTCTTCACCAGATCGGCGGTCGGAGCCTCGTCGGGCACGCGCTGGCAGCCGTCTCCGGCCTCGAGCCCGATCACATCGCCGTCGTCGTCCGCGCTCACCGCGACCAGGTCGCACCCCACGTCGAGGCCCTGGCGCCCGGCGCCGTGATCGCCGACCAGGACGACATCTACGGCACCGGCCGCGCCGTCTGGTGCGGGCTCCAGGCGCTCCCGAAAGAGGCCCGTGACGGCGTCATCGTCGTCACGTACGGCGACGCCCCGCTGCTCACCACCGACACGCTGCGGGAACTCGTCGCCCAACACCTGCGCGACCACAACGCGATCACCGCGCTGACCGCCTTCGTCGAGGACCCGACCGGCTACGGGCGGATCCTCCGGGCCGGCACCGGCGGCGTCATGGGCATCGTCGAACACCGGGACGCGACCGAGCGTCAGCGGGCCATCAAGGAGATCAACTCGGGCATCTACGCCTTCAACGGCGACGTGCTCGAGGGGGCGCTGGAGAACCTGACGCCGGACAACGACCAGGGCGAGTGGTACCTCACCGACGTGCTCGGCATCGCCGCTCGCGACGGTCACCGCGTCGGCGCGCTCGTCACCACCGACGTCTGGCAGACCGAGGGCGTCAACGACCGGACCCAGCTCGCCACGCTCCGCCGCGTGCTCAACGACCGGATGACGAAGCACTGGATGCTCGAAGGGGTGACAGTCGTCGATCCCTCCACCACGTGGATCGACGTCGACGTCACGCTCGAGCCCGACGTCGTGCTCGAGCCGAACACGCAGCTGCGGGGCACCACCCACGTGGGGGAGGGCGCCACGATCGGACCCGACACCACCCTCACCGACTGCCGGATCGGCGCCCGGACGCTCGTCGTGCGCACCCACGGCGTCGGGGCGATCGTCGGCGACGACGCGCTGGTCGGGCCGTACGCGTCGATGCGGCCCGGCACGGTCCTGGGCGACCGCGCCAAGATCGGCACCTTCGTCGAGACCAAGAACGCGACGATCGAGGCCGGCGCGAAGGTGCCGCACCTCACCTACGCCGGCGACGTCACCATCGGCGAGGGCGCGAACATCGGCGCCGGGGTGATCTTCGCGAACTACGACGGCGTCACCAAGAGCCACTCGACGGTCGGCAAACACTCGTTCGTCGGGAGCGACTCGGTCGTGGTCGCACCCCGCTCGATCGCGGACGGCTCCTACATCGCCGCCGGGTCGACAGTGGTCTCCGACGTCGGCCCCGGCGAGCTCGCGGTCGGGCGCGGCAAGCAGCGCAACATCTCCGGCTGGGTCGAGCGCAAGCGCGCCGGGACGAAGACCCACGCCGCGGCCACCGATGCCGTCGACGCAGCCGATGCCATGCGATCCGACACGAACACGAACACGCGACTCCGATCGTCCGAGCGACGAACCGACAGCACCCGACGAAGAGGGACACACTCCGTGACCGGAATGAGCCGACCGACCGACAAGCACCTGATGCTCTTCTCCGGTCGAGGTCATCTCGCACTGGCCGAGGAGATCGCTCAGCTGCTCGGGGTCGAGCTCGTCCCGACCACCGCGCGCGACTTCGCCAACGGTGAGATCTACGTCCGGTTCGAGGAGTCGGTGCGAGGCTGCGACGCGTTCGTCGTCCAGTCGCACTGCACGCCGATCAACGACCAGATCATGGAGCAACTGCTCATGGTCGACGCGCTCAAGCGGGCCTCGGCGAAGCGGATCACCGTCGTGACGCCGATCTTCGGATACGCGCGGCAGGACAAGAAGCACCGCGGCCGGGAGCCGATCTCGGCTCGACTCATGGCCGACATGTTCCGCACGGCCGGTGCCGACCGGATGATGGCCGTCGACCTGCACACGGCCCAGATCCAGGGTTTCTTCGACGGCCCGGTGGATCACCTCTTCGCCATGCCCGTGCTCGCCGACTACATCGCCGGCAAGTACGACACCGCCAACATGACGGTCGTCTCACCGGATGCCGGCCGGGTGCGGGTCGCGGACATGTGGACCGACCGGCTCGGGCGCAAACCCCGTCTGGCGATCATCCACAAGCGCCGTGACCCCGATGTCGCGAACCAGGTCGAGGTCCACGAGGTCGTCGGTGACGTCGCCGGCCGGGTCTGCGTTCTCGTGGACGACATGATCGACACGGCCGGCACCATCTGCCAGGCCGCCGAGGCTCTGATGGCCCGCGGCGCCGGCCAGGTCGTCGTCGCGGCCACCCACGCCCTGTTGTCCGGGCCGGCCGTCAAGAGGCTGCGGGATTCGTCGATCGCCGAGGTCGTCGTCACCGACACCGTCCCGATCCCGGCCGAGAGCAGGTTCGACACGCTCACCGTGCTCCCGATCGCTCCGCTCATCTCGCGCGCGATCCGCGAGGTGTTCGAGGACGGCTCCGTCACCAAGCTCTTCAACGGCAACAGCTGAGCAGCAGACATCGAGGCTCGCGACCCGCGTCGCCGATTTCCACCGGCTCGCCGCCTTCGCTAAGCTGACGAGGTTGCCTCGGCGAGGGAGCCCGCAGCGGCCAGGTTCGGAGACGTTCGTCCGGATCGACGGCCTGCTCGCGGATCCGTGATCGACGCGGTGTGCGCGCTCTGCGTGCCGCTGTGCCGTGATCGGCGTTCGCCCGGTAGCCGGCCAGCAAGAGATCGATCTCCATACGTCAGTCCGAACACAGATTCGTTCCAGAGGAGCAGTTCACCGTGCCCGAGACCAAGATCGCCGCCCAGAAGCGCACCGAGTTCGGCAAGGGCGCGGCCCGTCGTCTGCGGCGCGACCACCAGGTGCCCGCCGTCCTCTACGGCCACGGCGCCGACCCGGTCCACATCGCGCTGCCCGGTCACGAGCTCATGCTCGCGCTCCGCCAGTCCAACATCCTGCTGACCATCGACATCGACGGCGCCGCCTCACAGCTGGCGCTCCCGAAGGCGATCCAGCGCGACCCGGTCAAGGGCTTCCTCGAGCACGTCGACCTGTTGCTCGTCCGCAGCGGCGAGAAGGTCTCCGTCGACGTCGCGATCCACACCGTCGGCGACGCGGCTCCCGACACGCTGCTCGTCATCGAGGCGAACACCCTGCCCGTCACCGCCGAGGCCACTCACATCCCGGAGAGCTTCGTCGTCTCCATCGAAGGCCTTCGAGCCGGCGCCCAGATCCACGCGTCCGACGTCGAGCTCCCCGAGGGCGTCGAGCTCGACATCGAGCCCGACACTCTCGTCATCAACGTCACCGCGGCGGCGACCGCGGAGGCCATCGAGGCCGAGCTGGCCGAGGCCGAGGCCGAGACGGGCGCCGAGCACGACGCGCCGCAGTCGGAGTCCGAGGCCGGCAGCGACGCCGACAGTGCCGGGCAGGACTCCTCCCACGAGTCGTGACCAGCTCCGGCTGGGTGATCGTCGGGCTGGGTAACCCCGGCCCGGAGTACGCCGCGACCCGCCACAACGTCGGCTTCCTCGTCGTCGACGAGTTGGCCCGGCGGGCGTCGTCGAGGTTCAAGCGGGCGGCGAAGCTGCGGGCCGACGTGGCCGAGGTCCGCGTCGGGCCGCTTCCGGGGATTCGGGCCGTGCTGGCGAAGCCGCGGACGTATATGAACGACTCGGGTACGGCGGCTGCCGGCTTGTTGCGCTTCTATTCCGGCTCGGCTGACCACCTCGTGGTCGTCCAGGACGAGATCGACCTCCCGTTCGACACCATGCGGGTGAAGTTCGGCGGCGGCGACAACGGGCACAACGGCCTGAAGTCGATCCGAGCCTCGATCTCGACGGGGGAGTACTACCGGGTGCGCGTCGGGATCGGCCGGCCGGATGGTCGCGGCGACGTCGCCGACCGCGTGCTCTCCAACTTCGCGAAGGGCGAGCGGGACGTGCTCCCCGCCCTCGTGGACCGCGCCGCGGACGCGGTCGAGTCCCTGGTGGCGGCCGGCCTCGAGGCCACGCAGCAACGCTTCAACAGCTGACGACGCACCGAGCGATACCAGAACGCCGCCAAAGCGATGCGCGTTCGTGAAGTAGCGACACAGAGTAGCCGAACAGCCACGGGGCGAGTTCACACCGGACATTTTGTACTTAACGGTCGCTGTCGTTACCCAGAGTTCACATAAAAAGGGACATTGGCTTCCTTCCGGTTACTATCTGTACTACTCTCGTCCCTGTGCACCTGAGCGAACGACACCGTGAGGTTGCCAGATGACCACTTTCCGTGACACTCCGGCCCGACCGGAGACCCAGTCCGAAGGCCTTCACATGCTGTATTCGCCGGTTGCCCGCGTCCCCGACGCGGCCGAACGGCGGCGTCCGTCGGCCAAGCCGCGACGATCCTGGACCGACGATCCGCCGTTCATCACGCCCGATGACGACCGCCAGGCCACGTACGCGAGCAGCGGTTGGCGACGTGCGCTGCCGTTCTACCGAAGCCTGCTCGTCACGACCGACCTCGTTCTGACCTTCGTCACCGTCTTCCTGGCGGCTCTTCTGCAGCCCGTCACTCGCGGTGACGCACCGGCCATGGGTTGGCTCGTGGCCGGTGCCGCCGCGGCCTCTCTGGTGGTCGTGGCGACGGTGGCGATCTGCCACGGCTACGACCTCATGACCCTGGGCGACGGACCTGATGAGTACCAGGCGCTGCTCTGGGCGTTGCTGATCACGGCTGGCGCGATCGGTCTGGCCAGTCTGATGTTCGAGCTCCGCTCGCCGCGCGACGTGGTCATCCTGAGCCTCCCCGCGGTGCTGGTGCTCGGCTGGGTGGCTCGCCACACCGGGCGCCGCGTTCTCCACCGGCGTCGGTTCGTCGGGAAGTGCCAGATGCGCACACTCCTGGTCGGCGACCCGCTGACGGTGCGGCGGCTCGAGTCTCAGCTGCACCGCGAGCCGTACCACGGCTACGACGTCGTCGGGGTCTGCCTCCCGGCGTTCGAGCGCTCCGAGGTCGCCGGCATCCCGACGGTGCTCGGTGCGATCGCCGACATTCCGCAGGTTGTCGTCGACGAAGGGATCGACGCGGTCGTCGTGGGTGCCGGGCAGCTGTACGGCGACTCGCTCCGCCGCCTGTCCTGGGCGCTCGGGCGTACCGCGGCCGAGCTGGTCGTCGCGCCCGGTATCGAGGACGTCCTCGAACCGCGACTCGTCGTCCGCCCGACCGCGGGGCTCTCGTTGCTCCACGTGCAGACCGCGAATCCCCGCGCTCGCCTGATCGCGAAGTCGATCCTCGACCGCGTGCTCTCCACGCTCCTGCTGCTCATCGCCGCGCCGTTCCTGGTGGCTGCGGCGATCGCCATCAAGCTCGACGACCGCGGGCCGGTGTTCTTCAAGCAGACCCGCATCGGTGAGGGCGGCACGCCGTTCACCATGTGGAAGCTGCGCAGCATGAAAGTGAACGCCGAGGCCGTCCGCGACGAGCTGCTCGACAGCAGCGACCGCGACGGCCCGATGTTCAAGATGCGCAGCGACCCCCGGATCACGAGGGTCGGGGGATTCCTCCGCCGGGTTTCGCTCGACGAGCTGCCGCAGCTCATCAACGTCGTCAAGGGCGACATGTCCCTCGTCGGCCCACGGCCGCCGCTGCCCGCGGAAGTGGAGACCTACCACGACGCAGTGACGCGCCGGCTGCTCGTGCGGCCGGGCCTGACCGGACTCTGGCAGGTGAGCGGACGGGCCGACCTGTCCTGGGAGGAGTCGGTCCACCTCGACCTGCGATACGTCGACAACTGGTCGTTCGCGATGGATGCTCAGATCCTGTGGCGCACCGCTCGCGCCGTCCTCGGAGGCAAGGGTGCGTACTGATCAGGTAGCTGCTTCGCCGCTTCGGGTGGCGATGATCGGTACCCGGGGGGTCCCTGCTCGGTACGGCGGTTTCGAGACCGCAGTCGAGGAGATCGGCCGGAGGATGGTGGCGAACGGCCATGACGTGACGGTCTACTGCCGCACGCCACGGCACGCCGACCGGCCCGATGAGTACCTCGGCATGGCGCTCGTGCACCTGCCCACGCTGCGGTTCAAGACGCTCGAGACGCTGGTCCACACGTTCCTGTCGGTGCTGCACCTGCTCTTCACCCGCCGCCGCTTCGACGCGGCGATCGTCTTCAACGCCGCGAACGCTCCGTTCCTGCCGCTGCTGAGGGTGCGCCGGGTCCCGGTCGCGGTGCATGTCGACGGGCTCGAGTGGAAGCGGGCGAAGTGGGGCGGGTCGGGGCGTCGGTACTACCGGACCGTCGAGGCCCTGTCCGTCCGCTGGGCGGACGCGCTCATCGCCGATGCGACCGGCATCGCCAGCTACTACACGACCGAGTTCGGGGCGACGACCGACCTGCTCACCTACGGCGCGCCGATCCAGGACGAGCCCGGTTCGGCCAGGCTCGGTGGCCTCGGCCTGGAGACCGACCGGTACCACCTCGTCGTGGCCCGGTTCGAGCCCGAGAACCACGTCGAGGACATCGTCGCCGGGTATCACGCATCGGCCGCGGAACTACCGCTCGTCGTCGTCGGCTCAGCCCCGTACGCCGACGAGTACACGGCACGCATCCAGGCGATCGCCGACACCGACCCCCGCGTGCGCATGCTCGGTGGAATCTGGGATCAGGACCAGCTCGACGAGCTCTACGCGAATGCGCTGACCTACCTGCACGGGCACTCGGTCGGCGGCACGAATCCATCGCTGCTGCGCGCGATCGGCGCCGGAACGGCTGTGATCGCCTACGACGTCGACTTCAACAGTGAGGTACTCGGCGGCGACGGTCACTACTTCACGACGCCGGCCGACGTGGCTGCGTGCGTCGAGAGTGCCGAGGCCGAGCCCGGGCTCGCACGCGATGAAGGGCGTCGCCTGCAGAAGCGCGCGGGCGAGCGGTACCGGTGGGACGACGTCACGCTCGGGTATCAGAACCTTCTCGACCGCCTGCGCGACGGCGTCTCGCAGCGCGGCCGATTCTCGGGTCGGCGGGCACTCACGAACGACGCGGCCGCCCCCCGGGGACAAGCGGCGACCTCGAGCCCGGTCGTCGAACCCTCGTCGGCAGTTCACTGACTGTGCGACCATTTCACTCCGAGTACCCGCGCGCCACGATTGGATGCGTCGATGAACGATCCTCGTGATGCCGGTGCGAACGATTCGAGCGTTCGCGCCGCGTACCGCCGACTCGCGGCCGCGCAGAAGAACTCGAGCGGGACGCCGGCCTACTCGCGGTATGTGAACCGTCCCGTCGGCAGGATCCTCGCCGCGATCGCGTACCGGCTCGGGCTGACACCAAATCAGGTCACGATGGTGAGCGCGGTCGTCACCTTCGCGTCCGTCGCCGTGCTCGTCACGTCGTCGGGAAGCTGGTGGGTCGGCGTCGTCGTGGCGATCGGACTCGCCCTCGGTTACGCGCTCGACTCTGCCGACGGCCAGGTCGCCCGCTTGCGCGGCGGTGGATCGATGGTCGGCGAGTGGCTGGATCACATGATCGACTCGGCCAAGATCACCACTGTCCATCTCGCCGTTGCCGTGGTCGCCTACCGCACGTTCGACATCGGCACCTGGTGGTTGCTCGTGCCGCTGGCGTTCACAGTCGTGGCGAACGTCCACTTCTTCGGGATGATCTTCGTCGACCAACTGGTGCGGCTCAGCCAGGCGACGTCGGGCACGGCCACACCCCCGTCCCGCGCCGCCTCGAGCAGGGCCCTGATGCTCGGCAAGATCCCGCTCGACTACGGATTCCTGTGCTGGGTGTTCGTCCTGATCGGTTCCCCGCCGGCGTTCTGCGTGGTGTATTCGATCATCGCGGCCGGGTCAGCTGCCTACCTGCTGCTCACGCTGAACAAGTGGCGATCCGACATCGCCGGCCTGGATCGTGCGAGGGCGGCCGCCGCCGCGTCGTCGGACGACCGTCCAGGCCGCGGAGAGACCGTCTTGGTGGACTGATCGACGCTTTGCCGCACCTCTGCCTTCCGTTACCATTTGTCCGTCTTTCATCGCATGTGTCATAGGGGAGTATCGATGTTCAACGAGTGGATCAACCGGCCTGACGAACTGGCCGACGAGTTCAAGAACGCCACGCCGTTCCCGGTCCTGGTCATCGACAACTTCCTCGACGAGTCGACGGCCAACGGCCTCCTGGCCGAATTCCCTGCGGTCGATGCGATGCCGAAGTCGCGGGACTACATGTTCGGCGACAAGCACGAGCTCTCCAGTGTCGCCGAACAGGGTCCGACGTCGAAGGCGTTCTACGACGCGCTGCTGGGCGATGAGTTCCAGTCCTTCATCCGTCGCCTGACCGGCCGCGAACTCTTCGTCGACCCGGCCTTCCACGGTGGCGGATTCCACCAGAGTGGTGACGGCGGCTACCTCGACACCCACATCGACTTCAACATGCATCCGCTGCACGGTGACTGGTTGCGGGTGCTCAACATCCTTCTGTACCTGAACAAGGACTGGAAGCCCGAATACGACGGCCGGCTCATGATCAAGGCGCACAAGGACGACGAGCCGCGCGGTATCGAGCCGCTGTTCAACCGAGGGCTCCTCATGTTGACCGACGAGCATTCCTTCCACGGCTTCAAGAAGATGTCCCTCCCGCCGGGAGTCACGCGGAAGTCGATTGCGACCTATGCCTACGAACGCGTGCCGGAAGGCAGCGTGGAGGCGCGGACCACCGGATGGTCGCCAGAAGAGGGCGGCACCGTCAAGAAGACCATCGCGCGCAACTACGACGCCCTGGTGAAGGCGAAGACGAAGATCTTCGGAAGCGCCACCGCCAAGAACCGGTGATCGCGCCCGATCCAGACGCACGCGCGAGCGCCGACCGCGCCGGGACGCCCGATCCGGCCGTCGCACGCCGCCAGATCCTGTTCCTCCATCCGTCCGATGAGTTGTACGGTGCCGACCGCATGCTGCTGGAGATGCTGGCGGCGCTGCCATCCGACGTCGGTGCCGAGGTCTGGGTGCCGACCGACCTGGAGCACCCGGCCGACGGCCAGTCGTTGTGCGGGGAACTCAAAGCGCGCGGCATCAGCGTCCGTCACGTCGATCTGCCCATCCTCCGGCGTGCGTACACGAACCCTCGTGGGGCGTTCCAGCTCCTGCGCCGGGCGCGCTCGCTCGTGCGCGAGCTGAGGAAGGATCGACCCGGCGTCGTCTACTGCACGACGAGTGCGGCCTTCCTCGGGGCGCCGCTTGCCCGGGTCGCGCGGGTGCCCCGCGTGGTCGGTCACGTCCAGGAGATCTGGTCGGCCACCGACCGCCACGTCCTCACCGTGCCGGCGCTCGCCTGCGGCACGCTCCTCTGCATCTCCGAATCCGTTCGCGACGCGCTACCTCGACCCGTCCGGCGCCGTGCCGTGGTCGTCCCCAACGGCACCGGCCAGCCGACTCCGGTCCCGACGACGTCCAGGACCTCGCCTACCGGACCGCTGCGGTTCCTGGTCGCGAGCCGGTGGAACGGATGGAAGGGTCACGGCACTCTCCTGGATGCGTGGAACCGAGCGGGCGCTCCGGGACATCTGGTGGTGCTCGGCGGCCCACCTCGCAGTGGCGACAGCGTCGACGTCCACGCGCTCGTCGCCGCACTCGACGACCCGGCCTCCGTGACGGTGGTCGGCGAAGTCGCCGACTCGTCGCAGGAGTACGAACGCACTGACGTCGTCCTGATCCCGTCTGACCAACCCGAACCGTTCGGCCTCGTGGCCATCGAAGCCTTCGCGTGGGGGCGACCGGTCATCGGCAGCGCGGGCGGCGGGCTCCTCGAGATCGTGACACCCGACTGGGACGGCTGGTTGTTCCCGGCGCAGGACGTCGCTGCGCTCGCCGGCTTGCTCGGATCGATCACTCGTGACGACGTCACGATCGCCGGTGAGCGCGCGCGGGACACTTTCGCGCGACGGTTCACGGCGGCTGCATTCGCCGAGAAGTGGCGAGCAGCGGTCCTCGGCGCCCCGCGGTAGCGAACGATCCCGGCGGGACCAACCTGCCTCTGCACGTCCCGATGTCGACTCCAGTGTTGCTGAGTGTGACACACCTCTCTTACTCTCGGTAGTCAGTCGAACCTTCTGAGTCAAAGTTGCCACAGATCTGGCCCAAAGGCTGCCAAGTCGGACTCAATCCGATACTCTCTGTGCATGACGCGACGCAGCGTCCGTCCACATGTAGCACTGAGTAGTCAGCCGCCTGTCGAGCTGAAGGCTCAGCAGAATGAGCAAGGGGTTCCGTCATGAGCCGTGTCGTCGGCTATGCGCCGGGCGCGTACGACCTGTTCCACGTCGGGCATCTCAACATCCTCAAGCACGCGAAGAGCCGGTGCGACTACCTCATCGCCGGAGTCGTCTCCGACGAGATGCTCCAGCTCGCCAAGGGCAAACTCCCGGTGGTGCCGCTGAACGAACGGCTCGCCATCGTCGAGTCGGTCCGTTATGTCGACGAGGCCGTCGCCGAGGTGGTGCCGGACAAGACCGAGACCTGGGAGTCCGTTCGCTTCGACGTCATCTTCAAGGGCGACGACTGGCGCGGCACCGCCAAGGGCGACAAGCTGGAGGCGGACTTCGCCGCTCGTCGGTGTCGAGGTCGTGTACTTCCCCTACACGATGCACACCTCGAGCACGATGCTGCGCCGCACCCTGGAAGAGCTGGTCGCGCGATGAGTGGACGCAGGATCACCGTCTTCGGCGCGGGCTACCTGGGCGTGACGCACGCAGCGTCGATGGCCCAGATCGGGCACGACGTGCTCGTCATCGACGTCGACGAGGCCAAGCTCGCAAAGCTGGCCGGCGGCGAGATGCCGTTCTACGAGCCCGGTCTCGAGGAGCTCGTCCACGCGCACCTCGCGTCGGGGCGACTCCGGTTCAGCTCGTCCTACGAGGACGCGGCGACGTGGGGCTCGGTGCACTTCCTGGGGGTCGGCACACCGCAGAAGCCGGGTGAGTACGCGGCCGACATGCGTTACGTGGACGAGGTGATCACTCGACTCGCGCCGCTGCTCACGGGTCCGGCCGTCATCCTGGGCAAGTCCACCGTTCCGGTGGGGACGGCCGCACGCCTGGGAGCCCTCGCCCGCGAGCTCTCGCCGGCCGGCGACGCCATCGAGGTGGCCTGGAACCCGGAGTTCCTCCGTGAGGGGTTCGCGGTGGCCGACACCCTGCACCCGGACCGCGTCGTCCTCGGCGTCGATCGCGACCGGCCGGGAACGGCCGAATCCGTCGTTCGGGACGTCTTCGCGGACATCCTCGCCGACGGCATGCCGTTCATCGTCACGGATCTCGCCACCGCCGAGCTGGTCAAGGTATCGGCCAATGCATTCCTGGCCACCAAGATCTCGTTCGCGAACGCGATGGCCGAAGTGTGCGAAGCAGCCGGTGCCGACGTCACCGTGCTGGCCGACGCGATCGGGCACGACGCCAGGATCGGCCGAAAGTTCCTCAATGCCGGCATCGGCTTCGGCGGCGGGTGCCTCCCGAAGGACATCCGCGCGTTCCGTGCCCGGGCCGGAGAGCTCGGCGTCGACCTGACCTTGCTGCGCGAGGTCGACGAGATCAACCTGGCCCGACGCGAGAAGATGGTCGAGAAGGTGCGCGAAGCACTCGGCGGCGCCTTCGCGGGGGCGAAGGTCGCCGTGCTCGGCACCGCCTTCAAGCCGAACTCCGACGACGTCCGTGACTCGCCGGCGCTGAACATCGCCGGGCAGGTGCATCTCAAGGGTGCGCACGTGAGCGCCTACGATCCGAAGGCGATGGACAACTCCCGCCGCCTGTTCCCGACGCTGACGTATGCGGCCGACGTCGAGGACGCTGCGGCAGGTGCCGATGTCGTGGTCGTGCTCACCGAGTGGGACGAGTTCCGGAACCTGGACCCGGCCGAACTGGGCGGGATCGTTCGCAACCGCGTGGTCATCGACGGACGGAACTGCCTCGACCCTGTCGCGTGGAGGAATGCAGGATGGACCTACATCGGCACCGGGCGCCCCTGACCCGCGCCGGCGCGCTGGCCGGGTCGGCCGGGTCGTGAGTCCGCCGGTGGGCAGTCCAGGGCGTCCACTGATCGTCCAGCAGTCCTTTCCCGATCCGCGCCCGACCACCAACCCCTACATCGTGATGCTCGCGCGCGCTCTCGGCGCCGAGCCCGAGGTGGACCTGCGGACCTTCACGTGGAGACGCGCGATCCTTCGTCGTTACGACGTCTTCCACGTCCACTGGCCGGAGATCCTCGTCCGTGGCCGCACGACCGGCCGCCAGGCCGTCCGTCAGTTCCTGTTCGCGGCCCTGCTCGCCCGCCTCACTGCGGGCAGGACGGCCGTGGTCCGAACTGTGCACAACCTCGAGCGCCCGAATGACCTCACGAAGGTTCAGCGTGCTCTGCTCGATCGCCTCGACCGGCTGACCACGCTGCGGATCCTCATCAACGACTCGACGCCGCTACCGCGAGAGCAGGCCTCGGTGACGATCCTGCACGGGCACTACGCCGACTGGTTTGCCGCCCAGCCGCGGTCGGCCCGAGAGCCCGGGCGGATCGGGTTCGTCGGCTTGATCCGACCGTACAAGGGCGTCGCTTCGCTGATCTCGGCGTTCCGCGCCACGACCGACTGACGCCTGCGCCTCGACGTCGCAGGTCGACCCGACCCGGTCTCGCTGGGCGAGGAGCTCCGCGAGCTCGCCGACGGTGACGACCGCGTCGCCCTCACGTTCGTCTATCTGACCGACGCGGAGCTCGTCGACCGCGTGGGCAGGGCGCAGCTCGTCGCGCTTCCCTATACCGACGCGCGCAACTCCGGCGGATCGCTCACGGCACTGTCCCTCGGCCGGCCTGTCCTCGTGCCGGACAACGTGCTCAATCGGGGGCTGCAGGAGGAGTTCGGCGAGCGATGGGTCCACCTCTACGACGGGCCGCTCACGGCAGACGCGCTCGAGAGGGCCCTGGACGCGACTGCGACGCTGACCGACTCGATGCCGGATCTGTCACACCCGGGAGTGGACGGCAGCGGGTCACGAGCATGCCGCCGCGTACCGCGAGGCGGTGGCCGCGCGCCGTCGCCGGGCTTGAACGGTCAGGACGCGCGTCGGTACTCGCCGAAGACGTAACCCCACGCGCCCGACGCCAGGCCGACCCCCCGCGCCACCGTCCGTTGACCCCGGGCACGCCGCCCCAACGACCTGGTCGCGGCTCCCGCCGCAGCCTGCGCAGCTCCGCCGCAGATCCGCACGCCCCCGCGTGCCGTCAGTTCGAGCCGCTGCCGAAAGCGGGGAGTCTGCCCTCGGCCAGCATCAGCGAGGTGAGGCTCCACGAGTTCCCGGTACGCAGCGCCCGCTGGAGGACCCATTTCCTGGTGAGTCGGGAGGCCGGGACGATGTCGAGGACGACCGCCTCGTCGCACCAGGTGAGCAACCCGCCCGACTGGCGGATGGCGCGCGTGAAGGAGAGCGTCGCTGCCGCCGATCAACCCGAGGGACACGTCGAACTCCCAGCCGTTGCGACGCACCTCGCGCATGTCGAGCAGCAGGTTGTTGGTCGCAGCTGCCTCGAGCGTGTGGCCCGTCGGGAACCGGCGCCGGTCGAAGAACCGTCCCGCGCTGATCCAGTCGCTCGGCTCGACCTCGTACTCGGACACGACCGGGCCCGCGACTCCCGTCGCCCCATAGGTTCGTTGTGTCTTTCAGCAGGTTCGCGAGCCAGTGGTCGGTCGGCCGCTCGTCGTCGTCGATGAACACGAGGAAGTCGGCGTCGCCCGCGTCGGTCAGCGCCCGGTTGCGGGCGGCCGCGATGCCAGGCGTGGTCTCGTTGCGGTAGCTCACCATGCCTTGTCCCGCTGCCGCGGCGAAGTCGGTCACCGTCGCGCGGGCGCTACCCGCCGGGTCGTTGTCGATCACGAGGAGCCGGGCACGGGCCTCCTCGCTCACGGCGGATGCCTGCTCGACGAGCATCGGCAACGCGGACGCGATGTCGCCAGGCCGCCGGTAGGTCAGGACGGCGATGACGACCTCGGGCCTCGCCGTGTCGATCGCGTCCATCCACGCTCCCCAACGCCCGGTGATCGGTCTCCTCGGAGTCGGTTCCGGGTCCGCCCGCCTCACGACCGATCGAGTGGCGCTAGCGTATTGGGTTCCGGAGGGGGCCGACCGCCCGGCTGCGCGGGCAGCCCGTCACACCACGCACCAGGAGTCCACGTCCACATCCGCCCATCGACCAGGGAGCTCTCGTGGCTGGGCGCCGTGCCCACACTGGCTGTCGTCGTCGTGAACTACGGGGCGTCGGCGCTCCTCGAGGCCAACCTCGGTCAGGTCGCCCGACGACGTCCCCGCCGGCTCGCTGGTCGGTCGTCGTCGACAACTTCACCGACCAGACCCGAGCAGGCGGCCGTCCGAGCGGCTCTGCGAGCGTCGGGGCTGGGCGGCTGGTCGCGTCGCCGACCGAACGTCGGGCTTCGGGTCCGGGATGAACCTCGGCGTCCGAGGCGCGCTCGAGGCCGGGGCGTCCGAGGTGCTCCTGCTGAACCCCGACGCCCGCATCGACGCGGCGAGCCTGGAGCCCGGCTGGGTCGCGGTGGTCCGCGCGGAGCCGCTGACCATGGCCGGCGCCGGTGCTGCGCACCGCCTCGGGCGCCCCCTCTGGTCGGACGGGCAGCGACCTCTACCTCGACCGCGGCCGGATGCGGGCGACGCGCAGGCGGGAGGGCTCGCCCCGGGTCGCGGAGTGGTTGACCGGGGCCTGCCTGGTGCTGAGCTCCACCCTGTGGGAGCGCGTCGGTGGCTTCGACGACCGTTACTTCCTCTACTGGGAGGACGTCGACCTCAGCTGGGGCGCGTCCTCGAGGCCGGGCGGCCGGCTGCGGTCGGATGCGGGACGCGGTCGCGGTGCACGACGAGGGCGGCACCCAGGTGCCAGCAGCTCGAGGCCCGTCGACCACGTACTACTACTTACAACATCCGCAACCGGCTGGTCTTCGCGCCGCCACCCCCCGCCGATCGAGTGCGCTGGGCGCTCACGCCGCCGGCCGAGGCCTGGGCGATGCTGCTGCGTGGCGGACGCCGCCAGCTGGTCCGGCCGGTCGCTCCGATCCGGGCTGTCGTCACCGGCACGATCGCGGGTCTCGCGCTCATGCGAACGGAGACGCGAGCGCTCAGGTCGAAGCCCGCACCACCCTGAACCCTGGACTCGCTCCGTCATGGCACGTCTACGGAGCGTGCGACCGAGTTGGCCACCGGCTACTCTCTGTCGCACCAGTCACCGCTGGTCATCGTCGCGAGGAGCCGTTCATGAGTGTCACCGAGCCGCCGGCCGCCGATCCGCGCGGGCGGCAGCGTCGCTGGATCATCGCGATCGCCTGCGTCGTGGTCGTCGGCATCGTGGCCGCCATCCTCGTGGCGGCGTTGGGTGGTGGTGACGACCCATCGGCCACCGCTCCTCCGACCACGTCTGCCACCTCGAGCGCGAGCGCCGCGGGAACAACGAGCACGGGACCGAAGCCGTCCGCGAGCGCATCAGCAACGCGATCGGCGACCGCCACCGCAACGAAGTCCGCGTCCCCCTCGGCGACGCCGAGTACGGCCACGGCGTCGCCGAAGCCGCCCGAGGAATCGTCCAAGGCCATTCCCACGCGCAAGGCCGTCCCGATCAAGTCGCCGGCCGCGTTCGGCGGCGACGTGCACGGCCGTCATCACCGAGCGTCGTCCCGGTCCGGAGTACCGGCGTCGGCCCCCGGCGAGATCAGCGGCCCGGCGATCAAGGTCGGCATCACCATCAACAACGACACGGCCGATCCTCTGGTGCTCGCCCAGACGACCGTGAACGCCTATTACGGTCCGCGGCAGGCTCCGGCCACGGCGATCTTCGGCGACCCGTCGTCGAAGCCGTTCGCCGGTACGGCAGCGCCCGGAGCGAGCGCCAAGGGGGTCTACGTCTTCGATGTGCCCCGTGCCGGCCGAGGCGATGTGACGATCACGGTCAGCTACGCCCCTTTGTCACCGATTGTGGTCTTCAGGGGATCAGTGCGCTAGGTCAGGACATTTCATGGGGGACTAATCCAGACAATCGTGACACTGGACACACAGAGTGTGATCTTCCGTAAGTTTCGGTGATCAGAATTGTCACGGAGGGTGTTCATCAGTTAGGTTGTGCCTGTCACCCTTCTATGGACCCGGGGCAATCATGACTTTGAGTAATACTTTCGCGCGCCGTCTGCTCGGTGTGGTCACTGCTGGTGCTCTCATCGGAGCTGCGCTCGTCGGTGCGGCGGCCCCCGCCCTGGCCGACACCGCCCGATCGACGCGCCGACCACCCCGGCCACGGTGACGCGCCGACGCGCTGCCGACCGTGCAGATCGACGGTGTCGCCTGGGCGCAGGTGGTCGTCGGCAACACCGTCTACGTCGGCGGCAAGTTCACCAACGCGCGGCCGGCCGGCGCGGCCGCCGGGATCAACACCGTGACCCCGCGCAGCAACCTGCTGGCCTACGACATCACGCACCGGCGACCTGATCACCACCTTCGCCGCCGACGCTCAACGGCGCAGGTCCTGGCGATCGCGGCCTCGCCGGACGGCACGCGGCTCTACGTCGGCGGCGAGCTTCACCACGGTCAACGGCTCCGGCGCCGCAACCGGCTCGCCGCGTTCGACACCGCCACCGGCGCGCGATCAGCGCCGTTCAACCGCCAGCCGTCGACGCCACGGTGCGCGCCATCGCCGCCACCAACAGCACCGTCTACGTCGGTGGCGTGCTTCACCGCGGTCGACGGCGTCGACCCGCACGCGCCTCGCCGCCGTACAACGCGGCCGACGGCGCGCTGCTCGCCTGGGCGCCCGACGCGCAGACGGCACGGTGCGACGCGCTGGCGCTCATCGCCCGGACGGCTCCAAGCTGATCGTCGGTGGCTCGTTCCACCACGCTGAACGGCTCCAGCCCGGCTACGGCCTGGCGCGGTCGACCCGGCCACCGGCGCGCTCCTGCCCGTGCGCGGCCAACCGCCGTGGTCCGCGACGCGGGCGCCAACGCCGCGATCACCAGCCTGTCGCGCCGACGGCGACCAGCGTCTACGGCACCGGCTACGTCTTCGGCGCCGGTGGCAACCTCGAGGGCACCTTCGCCGCGGACGCCGGACGACGGCGACATCAACTGGATCGAGGACTGCCACGGCGACACGTACGGTCGTACCCGCAGCGGCGACGTCGTCTACGTCGCCAGCCACGCGCACTACTGCGGCAACGTCGGCGGCTTCCCGCAGACCGACCCGTGGACGCTACCACCACGCGCATCGCCTTCACCAAGAGCGTCCACGGGCACCCTGGCCAACGACCCGTACGGCTACTTCGACTGGGCCGGCAACCCGTCGCCCGCAGCTGCTCAACTGGTTCCCGCGACTGACGCCGGGCACCTTCACCGGCCAGGGCCAGGCGGCCTGGACCGTCACCGGCAACGGCCAGTACGTCGTCTCGGCGGCGAGTTCCCGACCGTCAACGGCGTCGCGCCAGCAGGGCCTCGTCCGGTTCGCGGCGCAAGGCCATCGCGCCGAACAAGGTCGGGCCCGGTCATCGGGCGTCCAAGTTCGACCCGACGGTCGCCTCCTTCGCGACCGGCGCGGTCCGCGATCGCTGGCAGGCGAACTGGGACCGCGACAACGAGCAACCTGACCTACCAGGTCGATCCGCAACGGCGACACCGCGACCCCGATCTACACAGACCACCAGACTCGAACGCTTCTGGAGCGCAGTCGCCCGCCATGGGCTTCATCGACACCGGGCCTGGCGCCGGGGCAGACCTACTCGCTACCGGGTCTACGCCACCGACCCGTCGGGCAACGCAGGTCGCTCGCGACACGGTCACCGTCACCGTCTCCAACGACGGCGCGCTGGCCAGCCTACGCCGACGCGACGTGATCGCCGACGGGGCGCCGACGCTACTGGCGGCTCGGCGAGGCCAGCGGCACCACCGGCGTCTACGACTGGGCCGGCTTCAACGACGCTGACCGCTGCGGCGCCGGCGTCACCCGGGGTGCCGCCGGCGCGATCAGCGGCGACACGGACACGGCGTCCACCTTCGACGGCGACGCGACCGGCTCGGCCGCACCGACGGCCGCCGATCGCCGGCCCGGACACCTTCACCAGCGAGGCCTGGTTCAAGACCACCACGACCAGCGGCGGCAAGATCCTCGGCTTCGGCAACGCCAGACCGGCGACTCGCGGCAGCTACGACCGGCACGTCTACATGGACAACGCCGGCCAGCATCTGCTTCGGCGTCTACCCGGCGCGGTGCGCAGACGCTGAACAGCCGCGCAAGGCCTACAACGACGGCCAGTGGCACCAGGTCGTCGCCTCGCATCGGCGCCGACGGCATGGCGCTCTACGTCGACGGCAAGCGGGTCGGCTCGCGCACCGACACCACCACGGGCCAGGCCTACACCGGCTACTGGCGGGTCGGCGGCGACAACCTCGGCGGCTGGCCGAACCAGCCGACCAGCAACTACTTCGCCGGCACCATCGACGAGGTCGCGATCTACCCGACCGCGCTGACCGCGCGGCCAGGTGGCCGCAGCACTACGTGGCCAGCGGTCGCGACCCCGCCGTGCCGCACGGCACCGGCCGACGCCTACGGCGCCGCGTCTACAACGGCGACCCGGACCTCTACTGGCGGCTCGACGAGGCCAGCGGCACCGATCGCAGCCGACACGACGGCCCGACCGGCATACGCCGGCACCTACAACGGCGGCGTGACCCTCGGCGGCGACCGGCGGCGTCGCCGGCAGCGGCGACAAGTCGGCGGCCTTCAACGGGTCCGACCGGTGCGGTCGTCGACCAGCGGCGCCGGCGAACAACCCGACCACGTACTCCGAGGAGCTGTGGTTCAAGACCACCACCACGCAGGGCGGCAAGCTGATCGGCTTCGGCAGCACCCAGCTCGGGCCTGTCCAGCGGCTACGACCGGCACGTCTACATGCAGAACGACGGTCGGCTCGTGCTTCGGCACCTACACCGGTCAGCTCAACACCATCACGATCGCCGCAAGCGCTACAACGACGACCAGTGGCACCACGTGGTCGGCCACCCAGGGCGCCGACGGCATGAAGCTGTACGTCGACGGCGCGCTGGTCGGCACCAACCCCCAGACGCAGGCCGCAGGACTACACCGGCTACTGGCGGGTCGGTGGCGACACCACCTGGGGCTCCACCAGCAACTACTTCGCCGGCACGCATCGACGAGGTCGCGGTCTACTCCAAGGACGCTGACCGCCGACCGAGATCGGCGACCACTACGTCAAGCGGTGGCGGCAAGCTGGCGAACGTGGCTCCGACGGCCGCCTTCACCTCCACGGTGAGCAAGCTGACGGTGTCCTTCGACGCCTCGACGTCCACGGACTCCGACGGCACCGTCGCCGCCTCCGCTACGCCTGGGACTTCGGTGACGGCGCACCGGCACCGGCGGACGCTCCGATCACACCTACGCCGCGTCGGGCGACTACACGGTGAAGCTACGGTGACCGACAACGACGGCGCGACCGAGACGATCACCAAGACGGTGACCACCACCGCCAACGCCAAGCCCGTCACCGCGGCCTTCACCTCCTCGGTGGACAAGCTGACGGTCGAGCGTCGACGGACCACGTCGACCGACTCCGACGGCACCGTGGCCGGCTACGCCTGGGACTTCGGTGACGGCGCCACCGCCGACACGGCCTGACCCGGCCGACCCACACCTACGCCACGGCGGCGACCACGACGATCACCCTGACCGTGACCGACGACGACGGGCGACGCCGACACGGTCACCAAGACCGTGACCGTGACGGCCAACGCGAAGCCGACGGCGGCCTTCACCTCGACGTGAACAAGCTGGCCGTGACCTTCGACGGCTCGGCCTCGACCGACTCCGACGGCACCGTGGCGTCGTACGCCTGGGACTTCGGTGACGGGCGCGACGCCCGGCGAGACCCGCCGAACGCACACCTACGCTGCGGCCGGCGACCACGTCGTCACGCTGACGGTCACCGACAACGACGGCGCGACGGACGTCGGTCACCAAGACGCGTGACCACGACCGCCGAACGTGCCAAGCCGACGGCGGCCTTCACGCGCCGACGGTGAACAAGCTGGCGGTGGCCTTCGACGCCTCGGCGTCGACCGACTCCGACGGCACCGTCGCCATCGTACGCCTGGGACTTCGGTGACGGGCCAACGGCTCCGGCAAGACGCCGAACCACACCTACGCGGACGGCCGACCTACCACGGTGACCCTGACCGTCACCGACAACGAGGGTGCGACCGGACACGGTCACCAAGACCGTGACCACGACGTCCGCCCAACGTCAAGCCGACCGCGGCCTTCAGCTCCACGGTGACCGACCTGGTGGTGGCCTTCGACGGCTCGGGCTCGACCGACTCCGACGGCACCGTCGCCACGTACGCCTGGGACTTCGGTGACACCACGAGCACGGCCACGGGCAGACCCCGAACCACACGTACGCGGCGGCCGGGGCCTACACCGGTGACCCTCACGGTCACCGACAACGACGGCGACCGACACGGTCACCAAGACCGTCACCACGGTCGCTCCGCCGGCCGGTACCTCGCGGTCGACAACTTCGGTCGCACGGCGACCGGGGGCTGGGGCAACGCCGACACCGGTGGCGCCTGGTCCCGCTCGCGGGCGACGACCCTATTCGGTCAACGGCGGCACCGGGAAGATCACCCTCGCCACGGCGGGTGCGGGCCGCGGACGGTGCTGCCCAACGCGTCCCAGACGGCCAGCGACGCGACCGTCCAGGTCGCGCTCGACAAGATCCCGAACGGTGGCGGCGCCTTCGTCGCGATCGTCGGCCGGGGTACGAGCTCGAACGCCTACCGGGGCAAGGTCAAGATCGCCGCGAACGGCGCGCTGACCCTCTATGTCACCAAGGTGGTGGCGGGTGCGGAGACAACCGTGCTGACCGGCACCTCCACGGTGACCTATGCGGTCGGTGACACCCTCCACCTGCGCATGCAGACGTGGGCTCGGGCACGACCAACCTGAAGTTCAAGGTGTGGAAGGGCGCGACCGAGCCGTCTGGCTGGGGTCTCACGGGCACCGACACCACGTCGGCGCTGCAGTCGGCCTCCGGTGTCGGGATCTGGGCGTACGCGTCCGGCTCCACCACCGACGTGCCGATCGTCGTCTCGGTGGACAACTTCGTGGCCAAGGCCAGTAGCGTCACCCCGCCTCCGGCCAACGTGAAGCCCACGGCTGTCATCGGGAGCTCGGCCAACGACCTGGCGGTGTCGTTCACCGGCTCGGGGTCGAGCGACTCCGACGGAACGGTCACCGACTACGCGTGGACCTTCGGTGACGGGGCCACCAGCACGGCCACCAACCCGAACCACACGTACGGCACCCCCGGTTCGTACACGGTCACCCTCAAGGTCACCGACGACGGCGGTCTGACCGACACGGGCGACGAAGAACGTCACCGTGACGGCGGCCCCGCCGGCGAACGGCAACCTCGCGGCCGACCTGTTCGGTCGCACCACGGCCACCGGGTTCGGCACGGCCGACACCGGTGGTGCGTGGACCGTGGCGGGCTCGGCGGCCAACTACTCGGTCAGCGGCGGCACGGGCAACATCAAGATCGCCACGGCCGGGTCGAGCCCGGCGGCGTACCTGAACTCGGTGTCCACCACGGACTCCGACGTGACGGTCGACGTCAACCTCGACAAGCTGCCGAACGGTGGCGGCGGGTACGTCGCGATCGTCGGTCGCGGCACGGGCTCGAACGCCTACCGGGGCAAGGTCAAGATCGCCTCGAACGGCGCGCTCACGCTCTACGTCACGAAGGTGGTGGCGGGGACCGAGACGACCGTGCTGACGGCTACTTCGTCGGTGACCTACGCCGCGAACGACACCCTCCACCTGCGCATGCAGACGGTGGGCTCGGGCACGACCACCCTGAAGTTCAAGGTGTGGAAGGGCGCGACCGAGCCGTCCGCGTGGGGTCTCACGGGCACCGACACCACGGCGGCACTTCAGTCGGCGTCCGGGGTCGGCATCTGGACCTACGCCTCGGGCACGACGACCGTCGTCCCGATCGTGGTCGCGGTCGACAACTTCGCCGTCAAGGCGACCAACTGATCGACGGCCCCAGGGCCGCCCAGTAGTGGTGGGACGAGCGCGACGCAGGTGTGTGGGGCCCGGGTCGGGTACTTCCGCCCGGGCCCCTTCTGCGCTCACCGACCGGGTCGACAGGTTGGCCGGTGCGGGGGCCGGGGATCGTTGCCTCGTAACACTTCGTGACTTTTCGCCGCGATAGAGTTCGGCTCTGGCGCGCGCACCTCCGTGATCGATCCGCCGAGGTCACCCACCGTGGCGACGGCTGAAAGGCAGCGATGAAGGTTCTGATCCTCTGGGCCGACCAGCGGTCGTCCAACCTCGGCGTGCGTGCGCTGGCCGAGGGATCCGGAGCACTGGTTCGCCGGGTCTGGCCCGACGCCACCACCTCGTTCCAGAGTTACGGTCCCGGCGATGCGCCCATGCGGGTCGGCGACCCGAAGTCGCTCGTGCGCGAGTGGGCGACCAACCGGCAAGGGCTGATGCGCCTGGCTGAGGAGCTTCGATCTCGTCTGGTCGACACCCGCTCCGGCGACAGCTTCGCCGACATCTACGGGCTGCCGTCGGCTCACGACAATGTCGCTGCTGCACGAGTTCGCCCGGCAGGCCGGGGTGCCGGTCGTCGCTCGCGTCCCCAGACGATCGGCCCCTTCGACTCCGCGCGCGCGCGTACGCGCTCGGCCCGCCGCACCCTGCGGCGAGCGACCGCCGTCTTCGCGCGCGATCCGTCAGCGCGCGGCCGCCGCCCGGTTGGGCCGGCCGGTCGACGCGTCGCGAGCGACCTCGTGTTCGGCATCGATCAGTCCCGGTCGTGCGTGAGCGTTTCGACGTGCTGCTCAACGTCTCCGGTCTGCTGTGGCAGGTCGGATGCGCACGTCGACTCCACCGCCTACCGTGCGACGGTCGCCGGCATCATCGACGGTCTGCTCGGCGAGTGGTCGGACGGTGACGCTCCTCCCGCACGTGCTCGACTCGGACAACGCCGACAACGACGTGCCGGCCACTCGCGCGCTCGCCGACGAGTACGGCGCCGGCGTCGAGATCGTGCACCTGCCGGCGACCTCGACGACGCGCGCTCGACTGATCGCGGGCGCCGGCTCGTCATCGGCGCGCGCATGCACGCATGCCTGAACGCGCTCTCGACCGGCACGCCGGCGATCGCGATGGCCTACTCGCGCAAGTTCGCGCCGCTGATGGGCGATCGGGTGGACGACGAGCATCGACCTGCGAAGCGATCCCCGTGCCGCACAGCACGTGATCGAGGCAGCCGACGACGGGTCGCTCACCAAGGCGGCTCAACTCGTCGCCGAGCGAGCGCAAGAACTCCTCGCGCCGGCTGAGGCCCTGCTGCGCGGGGTCGTCCGATGACGTCCTGGTTGGGCGACGTGAGGCAGTCGGTTCGCCGGTACGGGCGAGCCTGGAATCTCTTCGGCGCATTCGTGGTGGGCCGCGTTCCGATCCATCGCGTGCGCCTGTGGTGGTACCGCCACGTGCTGGGGATGCGGATCGGTCGACACACCTCCTTCCATTGGCGAGCAGCGTTCTACCAGCCGTCCGGGATCACCATCGGTGCGCATTCGATCATCGGGAACGATGCGTTCTTCGACGGTCGTCGCGGGCTGGTGATCGGCGACAACGTGAACATCGGCGGCCACGTGCAGATCTTCACCCTGGAACACGATCCAGACGATCGTGGGTTCCGGACCAAGGGCGGCTCTGTCGTGATCGGAGATCGGGCGTACGTCGCAACCCGCGCCACGATCCTCCCGGGGGTGACGATCGGCGAAGGTGCTGTCGTCGCGGCAGGAGCCGTCGTGACCCGCGACGTGGAGCCGTTCGTGATCGTCGGGGGCGTGCCCGCTCGACCGCTCCGGCAACGCTCGAGGGACCTGGACTACTCGCTCGACTTCCACCACCCCCTCCAGTGAGGGCGCGTCGTGGGCTCGACGCCGCTGTCGCGGGGGTCGTCGACGGGGGCAACTGCAGCGGTTGTGGGGCGTGCACGCTCCTCGACACCGGGTTGAGCATGGAGGTGGACGACGCCGGTTTCCTGCGGCCGACCCGGAGTGGACCGGCCGTCGATCAACACGACCGAGCCGCGGTGACCCGGTTCCGCCGGATCTGTCCGGTGCTCGGTGCGGTCACCGCGACCGCGGGGGGTCGCGCTGCACCCGACGATGGGCCCGTATCTCGAGGTCTGGCGCGCCTGGGCGGCCGACGCCGACGTCCGGCTGCGGGGGAGCAGCGGTGGCGTCCTGACCGCGCTGTCGGCCTGGCTCGTGGAGACCGGCCAGCAACGCGCGGTGGTCGGGTCGGCCGCGTCGCAGGCGGACGCCCGGCGAACCGTGACCGTGACGATCACCTCACGTCAGGAAGCACTCGACGCGGCCGGCTCCCGCTACGCGCCCGTCTCGAATGCAGCCGGGTTCCACACCGGCGCGGCGTTCGTCGGGAAGCCGTGCGAGGTGTCAGCCGCTCGGGCTATGCTCGCGGGCACCCGTCCCGAGGACGCGCCACCGCTGTTGTCGTTCTTCTGCGCCGGTACTCCGAGCCAGAAGGCGACGTCTGCCCTGTTGAGCGAGCTCGGGATCGCCCCGGACGAGCAGCTCCACGATCTGTGGTACCGGGGTCACGGGTGGCCGGGCGCGTTCACGGCGGTCGCCGCCGACCGGACCGTCGCAGCGACGTACGACCGGTCCTGGGGCGAGTTCCTCGGCCCGACGATGCAGTGGCGCTGCAAGGTCTGTCCGGACGGCGTCGGTGAGAGCAGCGATGTCACCGCCGCCGACTTCTGGGAGACCGACGCGCAGGGCTATCCGACCTTCGCCGAAGGCGACGGCTTCAGCGCCCTGATCGCACGGACGCCGCGGGGACGGCAACTGATCGAGCACGCGCGCCGACGGGGTCATCGTCGCCGAGCCGATCGACATGGACGACGTCGCGGCCATCCAGCCGTTCCAGCGCAGGCGACGACAAGAACTCGCTGCCCGGCTGCTCGGCGCCCGGTTGGCGGGTCAGCCGGTGCCACGTTTCGTCGGCTTCGGCCTCACCCGGCTCACCGCCCGGCAGCCGAGGACGGCTGTGCGAACGCTCCGAGGCTCGTTTCGCCGGGTCCGCACGCAGCGACGCGGGATCACGACATGACGTCGGAATCCAGAACCGACGCCGAGAGCGCGAATCTGGGGACACGTGCTGCCCGCGGCGTCGCGGTGACGGTCGGCGCCCAGTGCCTGAAGATCATCCTCCAGGTCGGCTCCGTCGCCGTCCTCGCCCGGCTCCTGAGCCCGCACGACTACGGTCTGCTCGCGATGATCATGGCGATCATCGGGGTCGCGGACATCTTCCGCGACTTCGGGTTGTCGTCGGCGGCGATCCAGGCCAAGACCCTCTCGCTCGCCCAACGCAACCAGCTCTTCTGGATCAACACCGGGATCGGCGCGGTGCTGGCCACCCTCACCTTCGTGGTCGCGCCGCTGATCTCCGACCTGTACGACCAGCCGGAACTGACGGCCATGAGCCGGGTTCTCGCCGTGTGCTTCCTGCTGAACGGCGCGGCCACCCAGTACCGAGCCGACCTCAACCGGCGCCTGCGGTTCTCCCGGCTCGCTCGTCGCCGACGTCTCCTCGCCGCTCGTGGCGTTGATCCTGGCGATCTCGGCCGCCCTGGCCGGAGCCGGCTACTGGGCGCTGGTCATCCAGCAGGTGGCGCAGGTCGCGGTGATGCTCGCGATCGTCGTGATCGGCGGCCACTGGCTCCCGACCCGTCCGCACCGTGGGATCGCGATGGACGGCATCCTGCGGTTCGGCTGGAATCTCGCGGGCTCACAGCTGATCGGCTACATCAGCAACAACATCGACTCGCTGATCATCGGGACCCGGTTCGGGCCTTCGCAGCTGGGGCTCTACAACCGTGCGTTCCAGCTGCTGATGACCCCCTTGGGCCAACTCCGCGCCCCGACGACCACGGTCGCGTTGCCGGTGCTCTCGAGACTGCACGACGACACCCGGCGCTATCTCGCCTATCTGACCCGCGGACAGCTGGCGCTCGGCTACACGCTCGTCGTCGGGCTCGGACTGGTCGTCGGCGGCGCCACGCCGATCACCGCCGTCTTCCTCGGGTCGCAGTGGACGAGCGTCGTGCCGATCATGAGGCTGCTCGCCATCGCCGGCATCTTCCAGACGCTGGCGTATGTCGGGTACTGGGTCTACCTGTCCCGGGGCCTGACTCGCGACCTGTTCCAGTACACGCTCATCACGTCCGCCATCAAGGCGGGGTGCATCCTCACCGGCAGCATGTGGGGCGTGATCGGCGTCGCCACCGGGTACGCCATCGCGCCGGCGATCGCCTGGCCGCTCTCGTTCTGGTGGCTGTCGAGACGCTCGGGAGTGCCGGTCAGAGGGCTGATCCTCGGTGCCTTCCGCATCATCGGCGTCACGGCGCTGGTGGCGGGCGCCACGTGGCTCGGATCGGATCTCAGCTCGGCACTTCCCCCGTTCGCCTCGATGGTGATCGCCGTGGCCGCCGGGATCGCCGTCGGTGGTGGGATCAGCATGCTGATCCCATCGGTGCGCCGCGACGTGCGATCGGTGACCGACGTGCTGACCCGGATCGTGGCCAGTCGACGACGCAGCGTGCACTCGCCGGCGTGACTCGGACCCCTACTATCGGTCCCGCACGTGTCCACGATCCGACCGAGGGAGTCGCATGAGCACCGGCCCTCTCGTCTCGGCGATCTCGGCAGGTCGTGCCGACCGCTACCTCTTGATGATGTGCGCCGTCGGAGTGGCCGTCACCGGGTCGCTCGTCCTCCGGGTCGCGCCGAGGCTGACGGCGGTCGTATGGCTGGCCTCCATCTGCTTCGTGCCGATCTGGCTGGGCATCAACTTCAAGATCTACTGGGGTCCCACCACGCTGGTCGGGATCGTGGTCCTGGCTGCCCTCGCACCGACCATGCCCCGCACGTACGGGTTCGGCGACGTCGGTATCGCGGTCTTCGTCGTCGTGTGCCTGGTGCCCGTGCTGCTGCGGAGCGCGTCCATCCAGGCTGTCCTCACGCTGCTCTTCCAGTGGATCATCGCGCTGCTGGTGGCGGCACCTCCCGCTCCGGGTGTCGCTCGATTGGCTGTACCGGTGCATGAGCGCGATGTTCGCAGCCGTGAGTGTGCTGGCGATCATCGAGTTCCTCACGGGCTGGAACCCGTTCGTGAAGCTCGTGCGTCACAACGTGCTCTACGCGAACTGGGGTCCACTCCAGGAGCGCGGCGGCATCACCCGCGCCGAGGGTGCGTTCGGCCATTCGATCGCGCTCGGCTCGAGTGTCGCGATGGTGATCCCGTTGACCCTCGCGAGCACCTTGCGACCACGCACGAAGGCGATCGCGGTCGGGTTGATGGTCGGATGCACTGTCGTCAGCTTCAGCCGCACCGGGATGATCGGAGCGATCGTGGGGATCGTCCTGGCGGTGTTGTTCCTGCCGGACCGGACGCTGTCCGTCCGCGCCCGGGTGGCCGTGGTGGCCACCGTGGGAGTCCTCGCAGTCGTCCTCGTCCCCTTCATCACCCGGATCTTCGCCACAGCCGGCGGCGAGGCGACGGGCAGCGCGCAGTTCCGCGGACGCTTGACGTCCCTGATACCCGAGATGTCGGTGCTCGGGCTGTCGCCTGCCGTCCACAAGACCGCGACGGGAGAGTTGCTGGTCGGCAACTTCCGTTCGGTCGACAACGCGTTGATCCTGCTCGGCCTCACCTACGGCTGGGTGGCGCTCCTGGTCGCCGCGTTGTTGCTGCTGGGCGCGCTGGTGCTCGTGCTCGCGAGGCAGGCGACGGCGCCGACCATTGCGGTCGTCGCACAGATCCCGGCGTTCGTGACGGTGGCCCTCATCACCCAGTACGCCGTGATGGTGTGGTTCATGATCGGGTTGGCCCTGTCGGCTCAGGCAGCTCGTGCCGAGGCGATCGGCGGTGGCGCGTCGGGAACCGACGAGCAGGCGAGTCGTTGGTCTGGTGTGCAACTGGTGAGAGGCGGGGCGATCTGATGCGAATCCGCGACTACGTCGCGATCGTGCGCAAGCGTTGGGCGCTGATCGCCGCCACAGGTCTGGTCGGACTGCTCGCGGCCGCCGCGCTCACGTTCACGGCGGCGCCGACCTACACGGCGACCGCGAGCGTGTACTTCTCGCTGCCGTACGGGACCTCGGCCAACGACCTGTACCAGGGCTCGAACTACACCCAGAACCAGATCCTGTCCTTCGCCGAACTGGCGACGACGCCTGAAGTCCTGCAGCCCGTGATCGACAAACTCGGACTCGATGTGTCGCCGAAGGCGCTGGCGGGGTCGGTCGTGGTTTCGGCGACCCCCGACACCGTGATCGCCCGCATCACCGCCTCGAGCACGTCGGCCAAGCAGGCCGCCGACGTCGCCAACGCCGTGGCCGCGCAGCTCGGCGTGGCGGTCCGCGCGCTGTCGCCCAAGGATGCCAACGGCAAGTCCACCGTCGACGTCGCCACGGTGGGTGCCGCACCGGTTCCACAGTCGCCCTCGGCACCGAAGAAGAAGCGGAACCTCGCCGCGGGCCTGATGGGCGGCCTGCTGCTCGGCGCGGCTCTGGCGGTCGTCGTCGAACTGGCCGACACCCGACTCCGTCGCGCCGCGGACGTCACAGCGATCACGAAGGCCCCGCTGCTGGGGGACATCGCGACGGACAAGAAGTTCGCCCGGAACCAGCTCGTCGTCCGCGACTTCCCCTTGAGCCCGATCGCCGAATCGTTTCGGCGGCTGCGGACCAACCTCGAGTTCCTCGGGGTCGACGAGCACCCGTTGGCGGTCGTCATCACGTCCTCCCTCGCCAACGAAGGAAAGTCCACGACCACCGCGAACCTCGCGATCGTCTGCGCCGAGGTCGGTGATCGGGTCCTGCTGGTCGACGCGGACCTGAGGCAGCCCTCGATCGCCGAGTACATGGGCCTGGAGGGTGCGGTCGGGCTCACGACCGTCCTGACCGGCCGGGCCACGTTCGAGGAGGTCGTGCAGAAGTGGACCGCCGACGACGGGAAGACCCTGGACGTGCTGAGCGCGGGTGACGTCCCGCCGAACCCGAGCGAGCTGCTCGCGTCGCAGAGCATGGCCTCGTTCATCGCGAAGGTGCGTTCCCTGTATGACGTCGTGCTGTTCGACTCCGCGCCACTGTTGCCGGTGACGGACGCCGCGATCCTGGCCGCACGGGTCAGTGGTGCCGTCGTCGTCGCGAACGTCAACAAGGTGCACCGGGCCCAGTTCTCAGACGGGCTCCGATCGATCGAGCAGGTCGGGGCGAAGGTCCTCGGCGTCGTGCTGAAGGGCACGTCGGCCAAGCCGTCGACGTCCTACTACGGCTACGTGCAGGAGACATCCGGGCGTGCCCATCGCGCCGAGCGCAGATCCAGGCGCTCGGCGAAGTAAGAGGCGGCGAAGCCTTCTGACGCACGTGAACAGGTCCGCCGTGATCCTGGCGGTGTGTACCGGAAACGTCTGTCGATCGCCGGCCCTCGAACGTCTCCTCCGGCACGCGCTCGGTGATCGACGAGCGCTCGAGGTCACGAGTGCCGGGACGCACGCCCTGGTGGGCGAACCCATTCACGAGCCGATGGCAGACCTCCTGGAGGGCGCCGGTGTGGCGGCCGACGGGTTCCGGGCGACGCAGATGACGGCGGCGAGGATTCGGGCGGCCGGCCTGATCCTCACGGCGACCCGCGAGCACCGTGCGGGTGTGGTGCGGATGGTCCCGGCTGCCGTGCGGCGCACCTTCACCCTGGGCGAGTTCGCGCAGCTGTGTTCGCTCGGGGCCGCAGCCGTCCCCGGTCGGCCTGGCGAGGATCCCGACACCTGGCTCGCTCGCGTCGCCACCTCGGCGGCCGGCCGCCGGGGTGCACTCGACGTGGCTGTGACGAGTGCGGGCGACATTCCGGACCCGTACCTGCTCGGCGAGTCGGCGTATCGAGCGGCCTTCACGATGATCGCCGACGGTGTCGGCGTCATCGCCGAGACATTGAGCCCCGGCCCCGAGCCCGCCGGCCCCGAGCCCGCCGGCCCCGAGCCCGCCGGCCCCGAGCCGACCGGCCCCTGATCATCGAGAGCATCGGCTGGTACGGCATCGGGGTCCTGCGCAGAGCCACTGTCGGCTCGGCCGTCTAGACTTCCTTCGTAACCCCGCGTCCGTACTGGACTCGGGGCGTTCGTGCTGTCTGCAGCCCTTCGGAGTGCCTTCTCACCATGCGAATCGCCGGTTTGATCGATCTGCTCACCCGCGACCAGGTCGTCGCCGAGACCATCGAGACCGCGCGTGCGGGAACGGTCCCGGCGCTCGACCTCTCGGCTCCGAGGTCCGTCCAGCCGCTCCTGACGGCCGCTCTCGCCGCCCGGCCCGACCGCGGGGGCGCGGGCGTTCCTGTCCTGGCCGTCACCGCGACCGGCCGGGAGGCCGACGACCTGGCCGACCAGCTCCGGTGTCTGCTCGACCCGGACACCATCGACGTGTTCCCGGCCTGGGAGACGCTCCCGCACGAACGGTTGTCGCCCCGTTCGGACACGGTGGGCCGGCGGCTGTCGGTCCTCCGTCGGCTCGTTCACCCGAGCGAGCGTGATCCGCGGCCGGCCGTCATCGTCGCTCCGATCCGCAGCCTCCTCCAGCCGCAGGTGGTGGGGCTGGCCGACCTCGAACCCGTGCTGCTGTCCCGCGGTGACGAGATCGACCTCGACACGGTCGTGGAGCGCTTGGCGGCGGCCGCGTACACCCGGGTCGACCTGGTCGAGCGTCGTGGCGAGTTCGCGGTCCGCGGTGGCCTGGTCGACGTGTTCCCGCCGACCGAGCAGCACCCGCTCAGGGTCGAGTTCTTCGGCGACGAGGTCGAGGAGATCCGGCAGTTCGCCATCGCCGACCAGCGCAGCCTCGGCGAGGTCGACCGCGTCCTCGCCAGCCCGTGCCGGGAGCTGCTGCTCACGCCGGAGGTGCGCGCGAAGGCGGCCGAGCTCGCCGTCGCCCACCCCGAGCTCGCGGAGATCTGCACCCGGCTGGCCGAAGGGCATGCGGTCGAGGGCATGGAGTCCCTGGCACCCGCGCTGGTCGATCGCATGGAGCTGCTCGTCGACCTCCTGCCTGCCGACACCCACGTCCTCGTGTGCGATCCAGAACGTGTGCGGTCCCGCGCGCACGACCTCGTCGCCACCTCGGCGGAGTTCCTCGGCGCCAGCTGGGCCAGCGCCGCCGGCGGGGGCGTCGCGCCGATCGACCTCGGCGCCGCGTCCTTCCACGATCTTGCCGACGTTCGCGCCCACGCGCTCGCCCACGACGTGGCCTGGTGGGGAGTCAGCCCGTTCGCGGCCGGTGACCTCGAACTCGCGCAGATTCCTCAGCAGATCCTGCGCGACGAGATGGGCGAGATCGTCTCGATCGACCTCGACACCACTGTCGGCGCCGTCGGATCCCGCACCGTGGGGGCCCGGGCCGTGCCTGCCTACCGGGGTGACACCGCCCAGGCCACGGCCGACGTCAAGCAGTGGCTGCACGACCTGTGGAGCGTGGTCATCGTCGCGCCGGGTCACGGCTCGGCCGAACGCATCGCCGAGGTCCTGCGCGGCGACGATGTCCCGGTGCGGCTCCTGTCCGAGCTGGCGGATGCTCCCGAGGCCGGCGTCGTCACCGTCGTCCAGGCTCAGCTCACATCGGGGTTCATCGCCGAGGGTCTGCGGGCAGCGGTCCTCACCGAGGACGACCTCCTCGGGCAGCGAGCCGCCGCGAGCCGGGACACCCACCGCATGCCGTCGCGCCGCCGCTCCACGATCGAGCCGCTCGAACTCAAGCCCGGGGACTACATCGTGCACGAGCAGCACGGCGTCGGGCGGTTCGTCGAGATGACCCAGCGCGTCATCGGCACGGGGCCGGCCCAGACCACCCGCGAGTACGTCGTCGTCGAGTACGCGGCGTCGAAGCGGGGCCAGCCCGCCGACCGGCTCTACGTCCCCACCGACCAGCTCGACCAGGTGTCCCGGTACGTCGGCGGCGAGGCACCGACGCTCGACCGGATGGGCGGTTCGGACTGGTCCAAGCGCAAGGGCCGGGCACGCAAGGCGGTCCGGGAGATCGCAGCCGAACTCATCAAGCTCTACGCCGCACGACAGGCGACCCAGGGTCACTCGTTCGGACCGGACACCGTCTGGCAGCGCGAACTCGAGGACGCGTTCCCCTACGTGGAGACGCCCGACCAGCTCGCCGCCATCAACGACGTCAAGGCCGACATGGCCAAGCCGATCCCGATGGACCGCATCATCTGCGGCGACGTCGGCTACGGCAAGACCGAGATCGCCGTCCGCGCCGCGTTCAAGGCGGTGCAGGACGGCAAGCAGGTCGCCGTCGTGGTGCCGACGACGTTGCTCGTCCAGCAGCACCTCCAGACCTTCGCCGAGCGGATGGCGCCGTTCCCGGTGAAGGTCCGGGGACTCTCGCGGTTCTCCAGCGAGGCCGAGTCGAAGGACACGATGGCCGGCATCACCGACGGCTCCGTCGACGTCGTCATCGGCACCCACCGGCTCTTCGGTGCGGAGGTGACCTTCCGCGACCTCGGCCTGGTCATCGTCGACGAGGAGCAGCGATTCGGCGTCGAGCACAAGGAGAAGCTCAAGCACATGCGGGCCTCGGTCGACGTGCTGACGATGTCCGCGACGCCGATCCCGCGGACCCTGGAGATGTCGATCACCGGCATCCGCGAGATGTCGACCATCATGACGCCGCCCGAGGAACGGCACCCGGTCCTCACCTTCGTGGGTTCGCAGGACCACAAGCAGGTCGCCGCGGCCATCCGCCGCGAACTGCTCCGCGAGGGTCAGGTGTTCTACGTCCACAACCGCGTCCAGACCATCGACAAGACCGCTCAGATGCTGCAGGAGCTCGTTCCCGAAGCTCGCGTCGGTGTCGGACACGGGCAGATGGGGGAGCGCGCGCTCGAACAGGTCATCGTCGACTTCTGGGAGAAGCAGACCGACGTCCTCGTCTGCACGACGATCGTCGAGGCGGGCATCGACGTCTCCAACGCGAACACGCTCATCGTCGAACGGGCGGATCGATTCGGACTGTCCCAGCTGCACCAGCTCCGCGGCCGGGTGGGTCGGGGGCGTGAGCGCGCCTACTCCTACTTCCTGTACCCGCACGACCAGCCGTTGTCGGAGACCGCGCACGAGCGGCTGGCGACGATCGCCCAGAACACCGACCTGGGGTCGGGCATGGCCGTCGCGATGAAGGACCTCGAGATCCGCGGCGCCGGCAACCTCCTGGGCGGCGAGCAGTCCGGTCACATCGCCGACGTCGGCTTCGACCTCTACGTCCGGCTCGTCGGCGAGGCGGTGGCCGACTACCGGGGCGACAAGCCCGAGGAGGTCGCCGACGTCAAGGTCGAGCTGCCGCTCGACGCGCACCTCCCGCACGACTACGTCGAGTCCCAGCGGCTCCGCCTCGAGGCCTACCAGCGGCTGGCCGCGATCAAGACCCCCGCCGAGCTCGGGGCGATGGCCGACGAGCTCACCGACCGGTACGGGGCGATGCCGGAGCCGGTGCTCACGTTGCTCGAGGTGGCGCGGTTCCGGTTGCTGGCGCGCGAAGCCGGTCTCACCGACATCACGCTGCAGGGCAACCTCATCCGATTCGCGCCGGTCTCGCTGCTGGACAGCCAGGAGATGCGTCTGCGCCGGCTGCACCCGAAGACCGTGTTCAAGCCCAGCTTGCGTACGATCCTCGTGCCGCGTCCGGCCCCGGCCACCCGCGGCGACACCCCGGTTCGCGACCGGGAGCTGCTCAGCTGGATCACCAAGCTCGTCGAAGACGTCTTCGTCCAGACCCAGGTGCGGGCGTCGGCATGAGGCCGGCGGATGTGCCAGGGTTGGCGGGCAGGCCCGCGTGGATGCAGCTGTGGATGGACAGGTCGACCAACAGGAGGAACCGGGACGTGAAGCGTCGAGCTGGAGTGGTGTTCGCGCTCGTCGGGGCCGTGTTGGCACTGACCGCGGCATGCGCGGGACCGAGGAGTGCGAGCTCCGCGGCCGAGGTCGGCGACACCACCTACACGGTCACCTACCTGAACGACATGACGAACGCCTACCTCGAGGAGACCGGCCAGCGTGGGCTGACCGGGCCCGATCTGGCGAGCGTGCAGGCCACGCTGATCACCGAGTTCATCGTGAACCAGCTGACGATCGAGGCGGCGGAGCGGCTCAGCGTCGTCGTTCCGGACAGTCGGGTGAGCAACCTCAAAGCCCAGCTGCAGAGCGACGTGCAGTACGCCAACGTGCGCAAGTCTGCGGTGATCCCGGAGGCCAGGATCGACGACATGGTCCGGTGGACGCTGTCCCGCACGGCGATCGGGGACAAGCTCGCGGGTATCACCGACGCCTCGCAGTCGGGCAACGCGACGTCGCAGCAGGCGGCCGCCGAGTACGTCGCGAAGCTGGCTGCCACCGAACGGGTGTGGGTCAACCCGGTGTACGGGAAGTGGGACGGGCAGCAATTGCAGGTCGGCGCCGGAGCGCTCGTGCCGATCGCCACCGCGAGCGCCACTCCCGCCGCCCAGTAGTTCGCGAGGACGACCGAGTTGGGCGCGCGGGGCGGTCATGAGTGACGAGGCGGCAGCGACTGCCGCACCGCCCGGCTCGTCGTTCGTCGAGCTGGTCGCCGTGATGGACGTCCTCCGTCGGACGTGTCCGTGGGACGCGCGGCAGACCCACCGGAGCCTGGCGCGCTACCTGGTGGAGGAGACCTACGAGACGCTCGAAGCGATCGAACTCGACGATCCGACGGCCCTTCGGGAGGAGCTGGGGGACGTCCTGCTGCAGGTGCTGTTCCACGCCAGGATCGCCGCCGAGGCACCCGGGTCGGAGGCCTTCGACATCGACGACGTCGCGCGCGGTTTGCAGGCGAAGTTGGTGACGCGGCATCCGCACGTGTTCGCCGCCGACACTCCCGCGGGCGCGGCCCGGACGGCGGGCGACGTGCAGGTGCGGTGGGAGGAGATCAAGGCCGAGGAGAAGGCCCGTTCGTCCGTGCTCGAGGGGGTGCCGATGGCGCTGCCGTCGCTGGCACTGGCCGAGAAGCTCGTGGGTCGGGCTCGGCGGGTCGGGGTGAACGCCGCCGAGGTGGCGGCAGAGTCGGGCGGTGTCGGGGGTGAGCTGCTGGGGTTGGCGATCCGCGCACACGCGGCCGGGACCGACCCCGAGCAGGCGCTGCGGGACGCGAACCGGGCCCTGATGGAAGCGATTCGAGCAGCCGAAGCATCCGAGTGACGCCAATTGGACGTGTTCCGGCGCCGGAACCGCCCGATTGCCATCAGTGGCCGCTGGCCCGGTCGAGAAGGGCCTGCACGGACTGCGGCAATCATCCGGCGCCGGATCGTGGATGTCGACCGTGGTCGCGAAGACGACGTGGCCAGCCGGCCGCTTGCGAGGGCCCGGGTCCGTCGATGTCGCCACGCCACGTGCCGCCGAGCGTCGGTCGACGGCCCGTTCAGCCGTGCCGATGCGATGGCCGCCGGTGTATCCGACCGGCTCTCGGCGGATCGTCATTCGAGCGAGCCGTCCGCGGCATCGCGTGCTCGGCTCCCGGCGTCGGTCGTGAACGGCTCGCGCAGATCGCTCAGTGCGCTGACAGTCGTCGCCCTGATGTGGTCAGATCCTGACTCACCACCGCGGCGACTCGGCGCCGCGCCGCACCGGTCGGCCATCCGTCGCGCTTGGCGGGCACCTCGTCGTGTCGACACCGGCTGCTGCGTCACGGAGGCTCGGAAGGCGTCGCCAGGCCACGTTGAACGATCGCGTCCCCGATCGCGAGCAACGAACCCTCGTCGAGCTCGAACGCGAGATCGAGGAAGGTCTGCACGGGACGAGGTGACGTCCACTCCAACGCGCCTGACGTTATCGTCGGGCCGCCGGCGGTGGGCTGTCACCTGGTGCCTGGCGATCAGCCGCGGAGAGGTGACTGCGCCTCGACCACCCTGGCGGCGTCGGGAGCCTCCAGATGAGTCGGCGGCAGCCTGACAGATGCGACAGCGTCGGGCGAACGACTGAGAGCCCTGACGGTCGTGACGACGCGCTCGTGTTCATCCGAGAACGGTGGCTTCCACGTGCGACGTGAACGCCGAAGACCACCTGCTGGAACCGCCGGCCCTTCAGCATGCTGTCCGTGAGGCCGCGGTCCAGAGCCGCCGACCTCGTGAACGGCCGCGTCCCGAGTCCCGGCGGAACGTCTCGTGTCACTCGGACAGCGTGGGTCGACGACGGCGATGAATCGCGTGACCACCTCGCTGTGGACAGTTCCTCGATGCCCTCGCCGTGGATGAGGCCGAGTGATGGCGAATGGGCGAAGCCTCGGAGAGAAACCGCCCATGTGCCACACTCGGTGAGGCGACCGCGCCTAGATGTTCTCCGGTGGGGCTGCTGCAATCCGCAGGGCTGGGGACACCGCGTTCGGTCGCACGCCCTCCGGCAGCTGGACAGTCAAGCCGGCCTCGCCCACCGAGAACGGCAACTCGGCATCGTGCCCGAGCAGCCGCACCGACCCGATCTCCCGGTCCAGCGAGCCACCCTCGGCCAACGCCGCGATCGTCACCGACCCGGACTCCGGCCAGGCCAGCGGCACTGCGTACAGCACCTCGAAGCCGTGCGGATGCTGCCGCGTCGTGAACCGGATGTCCGCGGCCGTGAACGACTCCCGGTCCGTGTCGTGGAACGACCCTTCCACCACCTGCGTCGGGCCCTTCACCGAACACCGCGGCCGGCCTGGTCCCGTAGATCGCCTCGCCGTTGACGCTCAGCCAGGCCCCGATCTCCAGCAGCAACTCCTGCTCCGGCTCCGGAATCGTCCCGTCCGCCTTCGGGCCGATGTTGAGCAGCAGCGCGCCGTTCTTGCTGACGATGTCGACCAGATCGCCGACCAGGTCCTCCAGGCGCTTGTAGTCCTGGTTCTCCGTGTAGCTCCACGAGTTCTTCTGGACGGCCGTGTCGGTCTGCCAGAACTCCGCGCGGATGCCGGCCAGCTGCCCGCGCTCGACGTCGAACACCGCGGTACCCGGCGGGAACGCGTCGTACTTGTAGTTGATCGCCACCTGCCGGCGCCACTGGGCGGCCCGGTTGTAGTAGTACGCCGCGAACGCCCGACGGTAGGGCTCGAACACCTCGTTCTCGATCCACCAGTCGAACCACACCAGCTCCGGCTCGTACTTGTCGACGAGCTCGGCCGTGCGGACCAGCCAGTTCTCGAGGAACTCGTCGTTCGGTGGCATCGACGCAGGCATGGCCGGACCGTAGAGATCGGCGTTCGCCGGATCCGTCACGTCAGAAGGGAATTCGGTCCCACCGTGCTGGAAGAACCAGTGCTCGGCCCGGTGGCTCGACAACCCGAAGACCATCGACTCACGTCGGACGGCGGCGGCGAGCTCGCCGATCACGTCGCGTTCCGGACCCATCTCGGCTGCGTTCCAGCGGGAGAATCCGCAGTCGTACATGGGGAATCCGTCGTGGTGTTCGGCCACCGGAACGACGAACTGCGCGCCGGCCCGTCGGAACAGCGACGCCCACTCGGTGGCATCGAAGGCGGCCGCCGTGAACTGCGGGATGAAGTCCTTGTAGCCGAACTCCGTCTGCGGGCCGTAGGTCGCCACGTGGTGCTCGAACTCGGGTGAACCCTGCTGGTACATGTTCCGCGCGTACCACTCGGTCCCGAAGGCCGGGACGGCGTACGCGCCCCAGTGGATGAAGATGCCGAACTTGCCGTCCTGGTACCAGTGCGGGATCTCGTAGCCCGCTCGAATCGACGCCCAGTCGGCGTCGAACGGTCCGTCGGCGATGCCCGCGTCGATCCGGGCCCGGTAGGCACGGACCGCCGCGGTCAGCTCGTCAGTCATGGTTGTCCGTTCGATCAGGCGCTGATGTCGACGAGCTTCTCGAAGAAGAACTCGTGCTTGAGGAACGACACGTCGTACTCCTGATCGGAGGCCGGGGGAAGCAACTGAGCGGCCTGGATCATCCGCCAACCGTCCTGGAGTGCCTCGAGGCCGGTGTTGTACGGCGGCTCGTCGCCGTCGCCCATGGTCGGGTGGGTGGCCCCGGTTCCGTCGTAGTTCGACCAGCCGACCACGCGATCGTCGAGAGCTGACGTGGCCAGGTAGAGGACGAGGACCTGCTGGCGCAGGGTGGACGAGGACGTCGGGGCAGCCGTGGAAACGGTGCTGGTCACTGCTGGATCTCCTGAGGATGAAGGGTTGGTTTCGGGCCGGGACGACAGACCTAGCGGCGGGTGAAGTCACCCACGCCGTGGACGCCGGTGCCACCGAGTCGCGCATCGGTAGCGCCCACGGCGAGTGCCTGCGGCCGGATGGCCACGCGGGTCAGGTAGTAGTCGAGGTCGGCGATGTCGTTGCCGGTGAGGGCACGCCACAGCTTGGCCCGGTTCACGAGCTCGAGACGACCCGTCGCGTTCTCGTACCAGGGGAAGCGGGCCTTCAGCTCCGACGTGACCTGCGGGTCGTCGATGTCGTCGGTGTTCCACAGGCGCAGCTGGCGGACGGTCGGGTTGAAGCGGATCTTGAACATGTAGCGCTTGACGTCCGAGTCGTTGCGACGACCGCCGTGCCAGATGCCGTGGTGCAGGAACACGACAGTGCCGGCCGGGCAGGTCAGGCGGGTCTGGCCCCGGAGGTTCTGGTAGCGGCCGATGTCGCTCTCGTTGATGCGACGGAGATGGCTGCCCGGCACCGACAGCGTGCCGCCCTGCTCGAGCGTGACTTCCTTCGGGTAGTACATGAGCTGCATGTCGAACGCGTCGGTGCGGGTGTCGATGATCGCGTCGCCGTGCATCTTCTGCGCCTCGCCCTCGTGCGGCTGGCGTACGTGCACGGCGTGGTGGTCGATGTTCGGGTTCGGTCCGACGAGGCTCTGGATGGCGCCCTTCACGGCCGGCAGCTCGATGAGCTCGCGGACGAACGACCCGACGGGGAAGACCTCGTCGAGTGGGGTGCCGTAGGGGAACGCCGGCAGCCCGGCGTCGAGGACGTCGATGGCGCGGGTGTTCAGCTCGTCGGGGACGACGCCGTTGAGGATGAAAGCCCCGTGGGAGACGAAGTGCGCCATCTCCACCGAGCTGAGCAGGTTCTTGCGGTCGACCAGGGCGGTCATGAACTCTCCAAGCGGGAAGGACTCTGGGTCGTCAAAAGCCTAGGCAGTCCAACCAGCGGTCGTGCTGGTCGACTCTCAACGATCGCTGGTAGATATTCACCATGATCGCCGACACCGATGCCAGCGCCCGCGAGGAGCCGTCCGCATCCGGTTACGTCACGGTCGACCTGACCGAGCCCCCCGGTGTCGCCGGACTCGGTGTCGGACTGCACGGCATCGCCCGGCTGCACGACCGCTACAACCTGCGTGAACTCTGGTCGCTTCACCTGTACAGCTACGAGGCGCGGCTCGTCGTCGACGACGTGAGCTTCCGGATCACACCCGGCGTCCTGACCCTCGCGCCGCCCGCAGCGGTGATGGAGTACCGCTACCTCGGCCCGTCCGAACACCTCTTCGCCCATCTGTCGGCGCCCGGCGGCTACTGGTCCGCGTCCGACCCCGGCGCGACCGCGGGATCGTCCCGGGCGCGGATCCAGGTCTTCCGCGACCTCGGGCCCGAACTACCCGGGATCCGTGACCTGATGGTCTCGGCCATCGGCCACTCGACCTCGACGCCCGCCCGCACGCGCGCCGACATCTGGACGGTGCTGCTCCGGCTCGCCGAACTCTCACGCGAACAGCAGACCGGCGACGTGGCCCAGCGCTACGTCGCGGCGGCCATGAGCTTCATCGAGAACAACCTGGCCGAAGCCATCACCGTGCCCGACATCGCGCGGGTCGTCGGCATCTCCCACAACCACCTCACCCGGCTGTTCCGCTCCCAGACCGGCGGGACGGTCATCGGGCATCTCCGGGCCCGCCGCATGGCGAGAGCGGACCATCTGCTGCGCGAGTCGACGATGTCGATCGGCGCGATCGCTGCGTCCGTGGGCATCCCGGACCTGCAGGCCTTCAACAAGTCGTGTCGCGCCTCGGCCGGGCTGTCCCCACGGCAGATCCGGGCCGGTGCTTAGCGTCCCGGGATCAGCGCCACCTTCACCGACCGGCTGCCGTCGGACACGAGTTCCATTCCCTCGGCGAAGCTCGACAGCGGCAGCTGGTGGGTGACGATCCGGTCCAGCGGCAGGACACCGTTCTCCACCATCCGGATCGCCGCCGGCCAGCAGTACGGGCCGAGATGGGCACCGCGGATGTCCAGCTCCTTCGAGTCGCCGATGATCGTCCAGTCGACTGTCACCGGGTCGCGGAAGACGCTGTACTCGACGTAGATCCCGGCCTTGCGCAGAAGCTGCAGCCCCTGCGAGACGGCGCTCGGGTGCCCGGTGGCGTCCAGGTACACGTCACAGCCGTAGCCCTCGGTCAGCGACCTCACGAGCGTATCGGCCTCGGCGGGGGTCACCGCCACATCGGCTCCGCACGCCAGCGCGAGGTCACGCCTGGCCTCCGACAGATCGATGCTGATCACCGTCCTCGGGGACCTCGCATGCGCGCCGGCCAGCATGCCCAGCCCGATCGGCCCGGCACCGGCGACCACCACGACGTCGTCGTTGCCGATCCCCGCCCGCTCCACCGCGTGCAGCGAACACGACAGCGGCTCCGCGAACGCGGCGTGGGCAGCGGGCACGTCCTCGCTGATCCGGTGCACGCGCGACCGGGCCGGAAGGACCGCGAACTCGGCCATCGCACCCTGAGTGACGGTCTTGAACCCGAAGATCTCGTGCGGCGCGCACAGCCAGTACTGGCCACGACGGCAGTACCGGCACTCCTCGCACGGCACGATCTGCTCCGCGACGACCCGCTGGTCGAGCTCGACGCCCCACCGAGCCCGGGCCGCGTCGTCGATCGCGACGATCCGGCCGGCGAACTCGTGGCCGGGGATCACCGGGGCCTCGACGTAGGCCGCGCGAGTGTCATCGCCCCAGAACATCGGCGCGCCGTGGAAGCACTTGCTGTCGCTGGCGCAGATGCCGACCGCCTCGACCGCGATCAGCGCCTCGCCCGGGCCGGCGACAGGCACCGGAACCTCGGTCACGCGGTAGTCCTCGGGCCCGTGGCACACGACGGCCTGCATGGTCGGACGCGACGTCATGCCGCCAGCGTGTCACGCGTCCGGACACCGGCGCCCCGCGGAAGTCCGCCCGGGCGAGCCATGCCCGCTCCCGGCCAACCGCACGGATACGCTGGCGGTCCGTGCAGCGGCCGCACGTCGGTCCTGTGCGCTCAGTGGAAGACCCGACATCCGGCAACGAAGTGGAGCTTCACGTGGCGAGCATCGCCGATATCTACGGACGCGAGATCCTCGACTCGCGCGGCAACCCCACCGTCGAGGTCGAGGTGGTCCTCGACGACGGTTCCCAGTCCCGCGCGGCCGTCCCGTCCGGCGCCTCGACCGGCGCGTTCGAAGCCGTCGAACTCCGTGACGGCGACAAGAAGCGCTACCTCGGCAAGGGAGTTCTCAAGGCCGTTGCCGCGGTCAACGACACGATCGCCCCCGAGCTGCTCGGCTTCGAGGCCGACGACCAGCGCGGTGTCGACCAGGCGATGCTCGATCTCGACGGCACCGACAACAAGGGCAAGCTCGGCGCCAACGCGATCCTGGGCGTGTCGCTGGCGGTGGCGAAAGCTGCCGCGGCCTCCGCCGAACTGCCGCTGTACAAGTACCTCGGCGGCCCGAACGCCCACCTGCTGCCCGTCCCGATGATGAACATCCTCAACGGGGGCGCACACGCCGACTCCAACGTCGACATCCAGGAGTTCATGATCGCGCCGTTCGGGGCGCCCACCTTCGCCGAGGCCATTCGCTGGGGGGCCGAGGTCTACCACTCGCTGAAGGCGGTCCTGCAGGAGCGCGGCCTGGCCACCGGCCTGGGCGACGAGGGCGGCTTCGCCCCGAGCCTCGGCAGCAACCGCGAGGCCCTCGACCTCATCACGATCGCCGTCGAGAAGGCGGGCTACCGGCCGGGCGTCGACATCGGCTACGCGCTCGACGTCGCGGCGACCGAATTCTTCGCCAAGGGCAGCTACGCCTTCGAGGGCGGGTCGAAGTCGGCGTCGGAGATGAGCGCCTACTACGGCGAGCTCGTCGCGAACTACCCGTTGGTGTCGATCGAGGACCCGCTGGCCGAGGACGACTGGGAGGGCTGGGCCACGCTGACCTCCGAACTCGGCGGCAAGATCCAGATCGTGGGCGACGACCTGTTCGTGACGAACCCCACCCGGCTCGCCCGTGGCATCACCGACCAGGCCGCGAACGCGTTGCTCGTGAAGGTCAACCAGATCGGTTCGCTGACCGAGACCCTCGACGCGGTCGACCTCGCCCACCGTTCGGGCTTCCGCTGCATGATGTCGCACCGTTCGGGTGAGACCGAGGACACGACGATCGCCGACCTCGCCGTGGCCACGAACGTCGGGCAGATCAAGACCGGCGCACCGGCCCGGACCGACCGGGTGGCCAAGTACAACCAGCTGCTGCGGATCGAGGAAGAGCTGGACGAGTCCGCCCGCTACGCCGGAACCGGTGCGTTCCCGCGCTGGAGCTCCTCGAGCTGATGCCGGGTCCGTCGAAGCAGGGTCCGTCCTCACGCCGGCCGAGTGGCCGGGGTGGAGACGGCCGTGCGCGCGAGTCGGGCCGTTCGACGGCCCGCCCCGCCTCGACCCGTCCGACCAGCGCCGACGGCAAACCGGGCCAGGACGCGGCCGCAGCGAGTCTGCTCGATGCGGGCGGCCAGCGCCCGGAGCCGACGAATGCGACGAAGGCGACGAAGCCGACGGGCCGCGCACGTGCATCCCGGCCGACCGCACGAGTATCCGCCCCCGTCCGTCCTGACCGGACCCGTCGCGGGCAGCGCCGGTGGACCGGCCGCGCGGCGGTGCTCGTCATCATCCTGGCGGCCCTCGTGGTCTCCTACGCGTCGAGCCTGCGGGCCTGGGTCGACCAGCAGCAGCAGCTCTCGGCGCTGCGGACCGAACAGACCGAGCGCACGCAACGGGTTGCCCAATTGCAGGACGACATCGACCGCTGGAACGACCCGGCGTACGTCAAGGCGCAGGCCCGGCAGCGGTTCGGCTACGTGATGCCGGGCGAGGTCGGGTACGTCGTCCTCGACGACAAGCCGCCGGCGAAGGTGGTCAGGCCCGCGGCCGCCGCGCCGGCCGTCGCCCCGTGGTGGGAGCAGCTCTGGGCGAGCACGGACGCCGCCGATGGGAAGGTTCCCGGGTCGACCCGCGCGCCGGACGCACCACCCGCCACCCCGACCCCGACGCCCACCCCGGAGAAGACCCTGCGGGCGACACCGGACGGCAGCTGAGTCGCCCGGTGGCAGCCGAGGGCGACCGTCCCCGGACAGGGGAGACGCGGCCGACTGATGACGAGCTCGCGGCCGTGGCACGCCAGCTGGGACGGGTCCCGCGTGGCGTCAACGCGATAGCGCACCGGTGCCCGTGTGGACAGCCCGATGTGGTCGAGACGCTGCCCGCGCTCCCGGACGGCACGCCGTTCCCGACGCTCTACTACCTCACGTGCCCGCGCGCGACATCGGCCGTGAGCCGGCTCGAGGCGGCGGGGATGATGGCGGAGCAGACCGCCCGGCTGGCTGCCGACGACGACCTGCAGGCCCGGTACCGAGCCGCTCATGTCAGCTACCTGCGACGGCGGCGGGAACTCGGCGACGTGCCCCGGATCGACGGCATCTCCGCCGGCGGCATGCCCGATCGGGTGAAGTGTCTGCACGTCCTGGTGGCCCACAGCCTGGCGGCGGGACCGGGAGTGAATCCATTGGGGGACGAGGCGATGGACGTCGTCGACCCGTGGTGGACACTCGGGCCGTGCGCGATGGACGCCGGCGTTGACACGGTCGATCCAGGCGAGACGGAAGCATCCCGATGAGGGTCGCGGCCATCGACTGCGGGACCAACTCGCTGCGGCTGCTCGTCGCCGACGTCGAAGCCGGCGACATCACGACCCTGGTGCGGCGCACGAGGATCGTCCGGCTCGGACAGGATGTCGACCGGACCGGACGGCTCGCCGACGACGCGCTCGCCCGGACGTTCCGTGTGTGCGAGGAGTACGCCACCGAGATCGCGGCGTTCCAGGTCGAGCGGGTGAGGTTCATCGCCACGTCGGCCACCCGCGACGCCGACAACCGCGACGTGTTCCTCGACGGCGTGCGTTCGCGCCTGGGCGTCGTTCCGGACGTCGTCAGCGGCGACGAGGAGGCCAGGTTGTCGTTTCGCGGTGCCACCAGCGGTCTTGCCACCCTGGCTGCCGCGTGGCCGCCCGTTCTCGTGCTGGACCTCGGCGGTGGTTCGACGGAGTTCGTCCTCGGTGGGTCGGCGTCGCCTGACGGTGGGAGCGCCGACTGCCCGACCGGGGATCGCGGCACCGACGAGGTGGCGGCCGCACGGTCCGTCGATGTCGGCGCCGTTCGGATCACCGAGCGCCGGCTGACATCGGACCCGCCCACGGATGCCCAGATCGAGTCGGCGATCGTCGACATCGATGCGGCGATCGCTCTAGCGGCCGGCGACGTCGACCTCCCGGCCGCACGGAGTCTCGTCGGCGTCGCGGGCACGGTCACCACGGTCGCCGCGGCAACCATGGCGCTCGAGCGGTACGACCGTGCGGCCATCCACCGCGCGGTACTCGACGTCGGCGCGGTCCACGAGTCGTGCCGGCGCCTTCTGCGCATGTCACGACTGGAGCGTGCTGCGCTGCCGTACATCGCACCGGGCCGGGTCGACGTCATCGGTGGCGGTGCACTCGTGCTCGATCGCGTGCTCACCGCACTGCCGCAGCTCGAGACGCTCGTCGTGTCCGAGACCGACATCCTCGACGGCACCGCCGCCGCACTGGCGGAGTGACGATGAGCGGCGAGCCGGTGCCCTTCACCTCGCCGGTCACGCCTGGGTCGGGGTGGCCCGGCGACCCGGCCACGACCCGCACACCGGCGGCTGCCGACGCCGGGGAAGTTCGCGACCTCGCCGCGACGGCGGCCACCCTGCACGACCTGACCGCGCGGCAGTCGGTCTGCCGGGCCTGTCCGCGGTTGGTCGAATGGCGCGAGGACGTCGCCGTGCTCAAGCGGAAGTCGTTCGCCGCGGAGCCCTACTGGGGTCGGCCGATCCCCGGCTGGGGCGACGACGACCCGCGGATCCTCATCCTCGGCCTGGCACCAGCGGCCAACGGCGGGAACCGGACCGGCCGGGTGTTCACCGGCGACCGGTCGGGGGACTGGCTGTTCGCGGCGCTCCACCAGGTCGGGCTGGCCGCTCTACCCACGAGCGAGTTCGCCGGCGACGGCCAGGAGTTGTACGGGACCCGGATGGTCGCCGCCGTCCGGTGCGCGCCCCCGGCCAACAAGCCGCTGCCGGTCGAACGCGACACCTGCGCGCCATGGCTGGACGCCGAGCTGCGGCTGCTGCCGTCGGTCCGGGTCGTGGTCGCCCTCGGGTCGTTCGCTTTCGACGCCGCGCTGGCGGCCGCCCGCCGAGCCGGGCTGGCGGTGCCCGTGCCGAGGCCGAAGTTCGGCCATGCCGTCGAGATCGCCCTGCGGCCGGCCGGCGATGGCCTCCGGGGCGACGGCGTGCTCCTGCTCGGCTGTTTCCATCCGAGCCAGCAGAACACCTTCACCGGCAAGCTGACGATGGCGATGCTCGTCGGCGTCCTGGGCACCGCCCGGGACCGGGCCGGCCTGTCTCGCCGGTAGGCGATCAGTCCCGACGACTGTGCGAGATCGCCGACGAGATCTTCCGTACGAGACTGCGTGGGGCGTGCCGCAGAACACCGGTCACCGCGCGGTAGCGCACCGTCGGCACCGACAGCACCTTCCCTCTGGCCACGTCGGCCAGGCATGCCCGCACGAGGTCGTCGGCGTCGACCCAGGCGAGGTCGGGCAGCTTGCTCACGTTGATCGACGCCCGGTCGTGGAACTCGGTCCGCACCCAACCCGGCAGCAGCGCCGTGACGGTCACCCCGGTGCCCGCCAGTTCGGCGGCCAGGCTCTCCGAGTACGCCGTCACCCACGCCTTGATCGAGGAATAGCCCCCCATCGAGAGCATGCCCGCCACGCTCGAGACGTTGACGATCGCGCCCGACCCGCGTTCCCGCATGGCCCGGCCCGCGGTCCCGCCGAGGATCAGCACCGAGCGGATCATCACCTCGACGGCTCGTTCGTGCTCGCTGAGGTCCTCGGCGGTCAGCTTCACCCCGATGCCGAAACCGGCGTTGTTCACCAGCAGGTCGATCGGCTGATCGGCATCGGCGAGCCGCTTGGCCACCAGCGCGCGGTCGTCGCCGTCGGCCAGATCGGCGGTGATCGTCTCGACCTCGACGCCGTACCCATCGGCCAGGACCGCGCCGAAGGCCTCCAACCGCTCGGTGCCGCGGGCGACGAGAACGAGGTCGTCGCCTCGCCCGGCCAGCGCCCGGGCGAAGGCAGCGCCGATGCCAGAACTTCCGCCGGTGATCAGTGCTCTCGCCATGGCGTCCACGCTACCGAGGCCGACCTGCAATAGAGTCCAGGGATGCGCGAGCGTCGTCCGAAGAACATCAAGCAGTACGACACCGCCCCGGCCGGTCCGTCGTCGCGGGCGCTGCGCTGGTTCTCCCAGCGCATGATCCTCAAGCCGCTCGTCTGGTCCCTCACCTCCGTCACGGTCACCGGGCGCTCGAACATCGCCGACCTGCACGGGCCGTTCGTGCTCGTCGCCAACCACTCCAGCCATCTCGACACCCCGGTGCTCCTCGGCTCGATGCCGGGACGACTCGGGACGACCGTCGGCGTCGGCGCGGCCGCGGACTACTTCTTCGACGCTCGCTGGCGCGCCGTCATCACCGGCACCGTGTTCAACGCCTTCCCGGTCGCCCGCAACGGCAGCGGCCGACGCGGCCTCGCCGCCAGTCTGCTCGAGCAGGGTCAGCCCGTGATGGTGTTCCCGGAAGGCACGCGGTCGCGCGACGGAGAGATGCACGAGTTCACCCCCGGCGCCGCGGCGTTGTGCATCAGCCGAGGAGTTCCCTGCGTCCCGGTCGGACTGCGTGGTACCTATGCCGCGATGCCGAGGGGACGGAACTGGCCTGTCCGGGGACGTCCGCGGGTGCAGGTCAGCTACGGCATGCCGATGTACCCGAGAGCCGACGAGACGGCCGGACAGTTCACCACCCGGATCGCAGCCGCGGTCGCCGAACTTCGGGACGCCGGACCCGCTGTCAGCCCCGGCCGGTCGGCTCGGGCATCCTGACCCCGGCACGTGGCCGGCACGGCCAGTACGTGATGCGACGAACGGATGTGAGTTCATGACCACGGCAGCAGACGTAGCCCACATGAAGTGGTGGGGCTGGGGCGTCGAGGGCGTCGCCTTCAACCACGAGAACAAGCCGGGCTTTCCGCCGTTCCTGTCGATGGCGATCGGGGTCGACGTCAACGACCCGGTCAAGCCGCCGGTGAGCATCGACGAGCTCGACGTGCCCGATCCGCTCGTGTCCGCCGAGCTGTTGCAGACATTGACCGCGGCGCTGGGCCGCGAGAACGTGCGGACCGATCGGCTCGACCGCGTCGTCCACACGTACGGCAAAAGCGTCCGCGACCTCATCCGCCTCCGTGCCAACGACCTCCCGCGGGTTCCCGACGTGGTCGTCTATCCCGGCAGCGAGGACGACGTGGCGGCGATCATGGCGGCAGCCGTGGACGCGGACGCGGTCCTGATCCCGTTCGGCGGCGGGAGCAACATCTCCGGCAGCCTCCAGCCGCCGGAGGCCGAGACCCGACCGGTGCTCTCCCTCGACATGGGCCGGCTCGATGCCCTCCTCGACATCGACGAAGGGTCCGGACTCGCCCGCATCCAGGCTGGTGCGCTCGGCCCGCGGATCGAGGAGCAGCTCGGCGCTCGCGGCTGGACCCTGGGTCACTTCCCGGACAGCTTCACGCACAGCTCGCTCGGCGGGTGGATCGCAACCCGCTCGTCGGGCATGCAGTCGGACAAGTACGGCGACATCGCCGACATCACGAGAGCCGTACGGGTGGTCATGCCGGGCGGGACACTCGTGACCCGGGCCGTGCCGAGCACGTCGACCGGGCCGAGCGTGCGGGAGATGATCCTGGGCAGCGAAGGCCGGCTCGGCGTCATCACCGAGGCGACCGTCCAGGTGCACCGCATCCCCGCCGATCGCGAGATCATCGGGTATCTCTATCCGGACTGGGAGTCCGGGCTGGCTGCGATGGACGAGATCTCGACGAGCGACGCCGCTCCCTCGGTCACCCGGGTCTCGGACGGCAAGGAGACGATGTTCTCGTTCTCGACGCGCAAGGAGAGCCACGGCGTCTCCGCGCTGGCGACGAAGGGTCTGGAGTTCTACCTGGGCCGCAAGGGCTGGGACCTCGAGAAGATGTGCCTGTCGTTCGTCGGCTACGAGGGTGGCGACACCCACGTCGCGCGGCAGAAGACCCTGGTGCGCTCGATCGTGAGCAAGCACGGTGGCGTGGTCGTCGGCAAAGGGCCCGGTGTGCTCTACGACCAGAAGAAGTTCGACACCCCTTACATTCGCGACTTCCTCCTCGATCGTGGTGCCGTCGCCGACGTGTCGGAAACGGCTGCGCCGTGGTCGAAGCTGTTACCGCTCTACAACGCGACGATCGCCAACGCCGAGAAGGCCTTTGCCGATCTGGGGGTCAAGGGCTGGGTCATGTGCCACCTCTCGCACTCCTACCACTCGGGCGCGTGCCTGTACTTCACCTTCGCCTTTCGCAACACCGGCGATCCACTCGAGCAGTACGACGTGGTGAAGTCGGCGATCCAGCAGACGTTCGTCGACGAAGGCGGCACGCTGTCCCACCACCACGGTGTCGGGACCGAGCACTCACGGTGGCTCGAGCAGGACATCTCGACGGCCGGCGTCGAGATGATCGCCGGACTCGTGGCGTCGGTCGACCCCGGACGGAACCTGAACCCGGGGAAGATCGTCGACTGACGGCCGGACCGAGAGGGAACCTGTCAGTCCGACCTGTCAGGCGGATGGTGCGCCAGGACGCACTATGTGGCTGACAGCCTCCTCCCTATCAGTCCTGTCAGACGGACAGTGCCCGTCAGCCCCTGTAGCCCAACCGGTAGAGGCGGCTCACTTAAAATGAGCGTCAGGTGTGGGTTCGAATCCCACCGGGGGCACTAGCCATTAGCGATGAACTACCTCGTGAACACCACGTCCCGGAAGTAGTTGGAGTTCTGCCAGGACGACGTGGGGTACGACCCGACCGAGCCGTACCGGCCGTTCGACCCGACGACGGTCTTCAGATCCCCGCTGGTGATCTGCGAGCCAAGCCCACCGTCGGTCGTGGCGTAGTAGCCGTTGCTGGTGTTGACCGTGACCATGTACTCGGTGTTGGCCGTGATCGCCAGCGGCGTGGCGAGTGTCTGCTGTTGCCACCCCGATGCCGACTCGCCCGTGAACACCACCGACGCCAGCTGCTGACCCGACGCGCTCCAGATCCGGCCGGTGTGCGTGCCGCTCTCGTTGGCCGTCTTGTAGAAGCGGATAGCGGTGATCTGCCCAGCCGACGTGGAGGTGAATCTCGTCCCCAGCTCGTAGTCGACACCGTCCGTCGTCGAGGTCGCCGGCGTCTGCGTCGTGAAGATCGACTGAGGCACGTTCTGAGAGGTGGACACGGTGACAGTGGCCGTCTTGGTGACCGTCCCCAGACTGTTCGTCGCCGTCAGGGTGTAGGTGGTGGTCTGCGTCGGCGAGACGGTGATCGACGAGCGGCTGGAGACGTCTCCGACCCCGTTGTCGATCGTGAGGGTCGGCGCCGGGTTCCCGGTGGTCGCCCACGAGAGAGTCGCGGACTGACCCTGGATGATCGTTCCTGGCGACGCCGTGAAGGAGGAGACCACCGGGGCGGCGGGCCCCGAGGCCTCCGCCTTGCGCTGCTGGAACACCGCCTTCGCCTGCTGGTACCGGGCCTGGGCTGCGGCGAGCTCGGTCGGGAAGTACTTGTTCCACTCCCCGCCGGGTGAGGTCTTGGTCAGCAGGTTGTCCATCCAGTCGATGTAGAACTGGGCGTCGTCGGCGCTGACCCGGATGGGCGCGTCGTTGACGAGGACGAACGCCGCGGCCGTGTGCACCTGGTGGTCCTGACCATTGGAGTTCATCCGTCGGGCGGCCACCCAGCCGCTCTTGGCGAAGTCGACGTTGGCCGTCAAGGTGACCGGGGAGCCGGCCGTGACCGTGGCGGACTTGCTGGCGATGACCTGGCCGTTCTGCACCAACTGGAGCTGCCCCGTGTAGTTCGCCTTGGCCGTCCAGGTGACCGTCACGGGCACGGTGCCCGCGCTGGCGAGCTTCACCTCGTCACCCGGCCCGGCTGAGCCGTTCACAGTCAGGTTGAGGAACTCGTTGTGGCCGTTGCGTGAGATCACCGTCTTACCGGACTTGATCGAGTTGATCCAGTTCCGGTAGGTGACGGCCCCGTTACCCAGGTTCGAGTAGGTCAGCCTCGACCCGATCACGCTGTTCCCGCAGGGGTAGTCGGTACCCGCGGCGAAGCCGGGCCGGAAGCCGGTGTTGAGCAGCTTGTAGTACGCCTCGATCGCCGTGTCACCGGTGTCGGTCACGTCCTCGGAGATGAAGTCTGCCGACCCCAGCGCCACCTCGACCGGGTACTCGATCGGGGTGCAGCAGTCGAGGCTGCCCGGGATGCCGCTGGGCAAGTACTGCATGTGGGCGAACCCGGAGATCCCGCCCTGCCCGTGGACCTTGTTGATGACCGTGGAGGGCATCTCGTCCCAGACCTGCTGTGCGCTGGTCTCACCCAGGTTGACCAAGTGCCCCCCAAGGGCCTGGTGTGCGTACTGCGTGTACGTGGCGTCCCAGTGCCATTCGCTGTCCCAGTGAACGGTCCGGTTGGCCGTCGAGATGGACGCGTCCTGGCCGTTGACCAGGGGCAGGTCGGTGGTCGGGTTCTGCACCTCGCCGTTCCCGCAGTCCGCGAGCAGCGCGATGAACCGCAGGTCCTCGTCGTCCATCTTCTGCTTGATGCTGCTCACCGATTCGGCGGTGCCCCCGCAGCTGCGATGCACGTGGATGTCGCCCGCGTACCAGCCGGCCGGCTCGGGGCCGGTCGACGTTGCCGCCGGCGTCGTCGCGGATGCGGCGGTGGACTGGTCCGAGACGTTCCCGGCGGCGTCGTTGGCGGCCACGGTGTACGAGTACGCCGTGCTCGCGGCCAGGCCGCCGTCCGAGTAGCTCGTCGAGGTCGACGTGCCCACCTGGGTTCCACCCCGGTAGATCCGATAGCCGGTGACGCCCACGTTGTCGGTCGAGGCGGTCCACGACAGGTTGATCTGCGAGCTGGACACCGCGGTCGCCGTCAGCCCGGCGGGTTTGGACGGCTTCGTGGTGTCCGCCGCCGTCACGGTCACGGTGGTGGTGGCCGACACCGTCCCCTGGCTGTTGGTGGCGGTCAGGGTGTAGGTGGTCGTCTGGGTCGGGCTGACCGCCTTCGAGGTCAGGCCGCTCACGTCCCCGACGCCGTTGTCGATGGTGAGCGTCGGCGTGGGGCTCCCGGTGACCGCCCAGGAGAGCGTGGACGAGCTACCCGACGGAATGGACGCGGGTGAAGCCGTCAGCGACGTGATCTTCGGGGCGGCGGGCCCCTGGGCGGTGGCCGGCACGACCTCGAAGTAGATGTGGGTCATCCGCGCACCGGACGTCGGCGACGTCGTGGACATCGTGACCGACGTCCCCGCGGTCGGCCGTGGTGGCGTTCTGCTTGATGAGCGCGAACGTGTCCTCACCCGACACGTTGTAGGAGGCCTGCACCGTCTCGGTGGAAGGCACGTTCGGCACGCCCTTCTGCGCCCAGTCCCCGGTGGCGAGCCAGCCCCAGGAGCCGGCTGCCGTCGAGGTGTAGGTGTCGCTGATCGCCCCGGTCGCTCCGCGGCCTCCGCCGGAGGCGCCGATGGGCGCGGCTGTGTTCGCGCCGGTGAAGACGAGCACCGAGAGCATCCCGTAGTCGCCGCTGTTCCCGCCGATCGTGGCAGTGACGGTCATCGCACGGGAGGTCGTGACCGGCGCCCAGTAGAGCTTGGCGTAGACGTCGTTCGTGGTGTTGCCCTTGACCTGCGCCTGCGTGTACGTCAGGTGGGAACTGAGGTTGTCGCTGACGGAGATGGACTTGACGTCGCTGTTCCCGTTCGACTGGGCGGAGATCACCAGTACCGAACCCGCCGGCGGTGTGAAGCTGGCCGTGGTCAGCGTGGTGCCCGCCTTCTTGACGACCGCGGGGGTCGAGGCATCCAGTGCCAGCCCGGCAGCCGCAGCGGGTTGTGGCGGTCCGGCGACCAGCCCCACCAACGCCAGTGCGGCGCTCACGACGAACAAGAAAAGGACACGTGCGTGCGACTTCATCCGGTTCCCCCTGGAACCCCGCTCGGCGGCGCCCCCTCGTGCGGCCCTTCCGGCAAGCGGAGAATACGAACATGGACCACACCTCCGCAGCCGAGACGGCGCCTGCCAGCCTGAACATAGGGCCTACAGGATGTGAGGGGAATCAGCACATGGGAGTAGTTCGACCACACGCAGTAGTCAGGGAGCCGGTCGGGTCATCGACCTTCAATGCTCCCGAATTCGTGGCGGGTCAGCGGTAGTTGTGGGCACAGCGGCCAGTAGATGATTGACGTTGCACTCGGGACGGTGACCGTCAGTGTGTGGGCGTCGAGCACGACCTGGAACGCAGCCGTTCAGTCCGGACGGCTGGGCGACTTCGTGCCCGAACGGATGGCTCGAATGCGGGGGCGGCGACGCTCGGCCTCTATCGTCCCTCCGCCTCGACCGCGATGGGAATTCCGTTGTGGCTGGCCCCGATGGCGAACAGGGCGGGCGAAGCCGAGCCGCTGGCGCTCAGCTGGAGCCGGTACTGGACGTAGCGGGAGCTGCCCCTGACTCGAGCCCCTGAGGTGACGGTCCGCCACGCAGACCAACTACCGTCCGGGACGACCGTGCTCCCGATTCGGCCGCTGACCGTCAGCGTGGTCCCGGACGGGACCTTGGCTCGCCACGCGACACGGTCCCAGTCGACCATGGCCTGGGCGTCCAGCGACACCGGAGACGAAGGTTCCGCTGCGCCCTGCGCTCTTACCGGACAGCGTGACCGAACCCTGTCCCGGCGTCCACGACCGGCGTCGCCCGTGGTGGTCCCTCGGCGGAAGGAGGCGGTCGTCTGCTCCACGACACCCGATCCGAGGGTGATGAACCTGAACGTCCGTGCTCGGTGGTGGCGTTCCCCGACGCGATCGGTGGAGGTCGCGTTGCATCCAGTACGTGCGGTTCGGCACCAGGCCAGTCAGCGTCAACGTGTGGTCGGTCACCAGCGCCGGGTCGAACAGCTCGCCGTCCAACTGGTCGGCCGTTCGTCCGAACCGGACCCTCGAGTCGGACGGCTCATTGCGTCGTCCAGCTCACCGTCGCGGACCCGCCGGTCAGCACGATGACTCCCGGATCGGAAAGCGTGGCGCTTGGTCGTGTCCGCCAGCCGACGTGGTGAACGTGGCCGGTGCCGCAGTCGCGGCGGGGTAGAGCACCGTCTGGCCGGTCGTGTCCCGCGAGGTGATCCGGTAGTAGTACGTCGTCCCCTTTTTCAGACCGTCGAGGGTCGACCCGGTGCTGCGCGACTGGCGTCTCCCAGCTTGTGCTTGGTGAGTCAGAGCGCCGAGGAGTTGTCCCGATCGCGACCTCGCTGGTCGTCGGCTCGGTGGTGCTCCCACGTCACCGCGGCTTGCTCGGCGGCCTTGACCTGGGTGGTCACCGCGTCGGCTGGCTGCGCGATAGCGGAGTGCTCCGGTCGCGGCGTAGGTCGCGGTGTAGGTGCCGCTGGCGGCGGCGAACGAGGCGTACTCCAGACCCTTGACGGTGCTCGTGGTGAACGTGACCGCCGTGCCGCTGCGAGACAGATCGTCGACAGCTGGGTGCCGTTCGGTCCGGCCGTGGGCAGCATGCCGGTCAGGCCGGTGGCACCCGCGCCGACCGCGATCCCGAAGCTCAGCGTGTTCGCCGCTCCAGCTCACGTTGGCTGAACGACGAGGCGTTGCGTCCGTCGAGCCAGGTCGACCAGCTGCTTGCCGCTGACGAGGGGCACGCCCGTGCGCCTGAGCCGAGGAGAGCAGCTCGTCGCTCCTCGAACGTCGGTCGACGCTGTCGGTGTGCATGTTGGCGTTGAAGGCGCCGTAGTACCCCAGCGGTGCCGGTCGCGTTGTCCAGCAGCGTGTTGGGGGTGAACGGGTAGGTCTGCCCCGACTCGTCGGTCATCTGGCGTCGCCGCCTGGTAGGTGTCGATCATGCTGCCGTCGGTGTCGGTGAACCGCATCGGCATCCCCGAGCCGGTCATGAAGCCCGGGCGGTCTCGGATCCAGGTGTCGGGCCAGTAGTAGTAGTTGCCGTCCATCCGCATCCCGTTGGCCAGCTCCGTCTTGGGCTGCGACGCCCAGTCGCTGAACACGATGCAGTGCGTCCGGTTGCTCACCGGGTTCGGCAGGCTGGTGAAGCGGGCCTTCCACGCCGCCGATGTCGTTGGCGTACACGTTCCGCAGCGACGCCGGGGTGAAGTTGCCGCAGTTGGTGGTCTCGTGCACGCCGACCTCGAAGCCCTGCGCGACGTAGCTTGCGGCGGCCGCAGTTCGAGAGTGGGGTCGACGGATACAGGTACGAGCTGAAGCGCGAGCAGGTCCAGTCCGCCACCGAACAACCCGCCGGGACTGTTGGCCAGGTACTGGTCGAACCGGCCCGCGGTGCCGTTGTTGCCGTGGTCGTCGCCGGTGGCGATCACCACTGCCTTGAGGTTGCGGGGGAAGTACCAGAAACGCGGCAGCGGCTTCTTGTCCCGGTTCATCACCTGGATGAGGTTGGTCAGCAGCCGCTGCTGCTCGTCGGCCTGCGGGACGGCGACCTTGGCTGAGGTCGACCCAGTCCGTCGCCGAACCGCCGAAGATACATGTCGTCGGAGCGGATCGGGTCTTGGCTGTCGCGCTCGGTGCCGGCCCAGGCCGGGTTGCCCTGCCGGGTGAGGGCGACTGACTTCGCGCAGGTCGAAGGTGAACGCCGCCGCCTCGCCGCCGTTCGGGCCGACGCTCGCTGCAGTGTGACGGCGGGGTTGGTCGGTAGCCGTGGTCGCGTTCGGATAGATGGTAGCGACGGCACGGGCGGTCCGGACAGGGTGTATCGGTCCGCGACGCCGTGGTACTGGATGTGTCTGGGGTGTGATACCCGCACCGGGCGCGGTGGTCGTGTCGACCTTGAGGTAGGCGTCGCTGGTCGTGCCGGTCGCCGCAGTGATGCCCAGCAGCGCCGGACAGCGGTCCGCCTGGTCGCATCGCGATCAGATTGCCGCCGGCCGTTGACCCAGGTGCGTCAGGTCTGTGGTCTGCGCAGCGGTGACCGTCACATCGCCGAGGACGACGGTGTCGTACGGTGCGAGCTTCGCCGCGGACAGGGTGCTGACGTCGATGGTGGCGAACTCGTTGAGGCCTTCGGTCCGCAGAATCTCGGTGAGGTACGTCGAGTAGGGGTTGCTGCTGCTGACGTCACGACGGCGATCGGGCCACCCGGTCCCTGGTCTGGCGGGGGCGGCGGCGGTGCCGCCGTGGTGAACGACCACGTGACCGGGGCCATGGTGTTGCCCGCGGGGTCCTTCGCTCCGCTCACGGTCGCTGTGTAGGCGGTCGACGTGGCCAGCGTCGCGCTGGGCGTCAGGGTCGCGGTCTGGCTCGCGGAGTCGTAGCCCATGGTCGCCGGGGACCACGGCGTTACTCGGATTCCGGAGCTCCATGCTCACTGACGAGGCGACGACGGGCTCGGAGAAGCCGGCCGTCACGGCACTGCTGGTCGGCACCCCGTTCGACCCGTCGGCCGGTGACTTGGAGCTGACTGTGGGAGCTGTCGTGTCGGTCGCCGTCGTGTCGAAGACGACATCGACCCAGTAATTGCTGGACTGGAAGCTGGCATTGGGGAACCCGGTGGCGCCGTACCGGTAGACCCCGTTGGAACCGTCCGTCCCGTTTCTCAGCGCGGTAAGCGGGCCGCGGGTGGTGGCCGCACTGGCGAAGTAGTTGTTGTTGGAGGCGTATCTGCCCACTGGTGCGTAGTAAGAGGCGACGTAGGTGGTGTTGGCAGCAACCGGTACCGGCTTGCGGAAGGGTTGCGCGTTGCCATCCGGTGGCCGTCTCCCCGGTGAAGGTGACTGTGGACAGTTGGGTCGTCCCGGTGCGGTTCCACAGGGAGCCGACATGAGTGCCCGTGTTTCCCGCTCCCTTGTAGAACCGCAGCGCGGTGATGTAACCCGCCCGGTCGGCGCGGAACTTGACCCCGATCTCGACTGCAGACGAGTCGTTGGTGGCCGGCGTGCCCGGCACGGCGGAATCCGCCCAGATCCTGCAGGGGCAGGCGCTGGCGGTAGCGGCGGTGGTGAACGTCCAGCTCACCGGGTCCATCGCGTTCCCGGCGGTGTCCTTGGTCCCGCTCAGACTCACGGTGTAGCGTGGTCGAGGTGGCCAGGCTGGCGGTGGGCGTGAAGGTCTGCATTCGCGTGGCGGCGTCGTAGTTCGACGTCCCGGCGACCGCACCGGCCGCACTGCTCACGACCAGGGCGACGGTCGTCGGCTGCACCGGCTCGCTGAAGGTCGCGGACACGCCGGTCGTCACCGGCGACGTTCGTCGCTCCGGCGGCGGGCTGACGATCGGTTACGGTCGGCTTCGTGGTGTCGACGGCGCTGGTGGTGAACACCACGTCGACCCAGTAGTTGCTGCTCTGGTAGGTGCTGGTCGGGAAATCCGCCGCCCGCCCCGTAGCGATAGACGCCGTTGCCGCCGTCCGTGCCGTTCTGCAACGCGGTCAGCGGGCTGTTGACGACGCCGGCGTTGGCGAAGGCACCTGCGTCGGCGGCGTAGCGCCCAACTGGTGCGTAGTAGGAGGCCACGTAGGTAGTGCCGGCCGTGACCGCGATGGGTGACGGTAGGTTCGCCTGTTGCCAGCCGGTTGTGGTCTCGCCGGTGAATGCGACGTCGAAAGCTGCTTGCCGGCGCTGTCCCACAACGACCCGGTGTGGGCGCCCCCGTTGCCGGTGCCCTTGTAGAAGCGAATCGCCGTGATGGCGCCGTCCGTGTCTGCCCGGAACTTCACCCCCAGCTCGACCGGATCGGTGTCGTTCTCCGAGGGGTTCCCGGGGGTCTGAGTAGCGCTGAAGATCGAGCAGGGGCACGTCGCCGCGGCCGCGGGGCGGGCGGGTATGGCGACCAGTAGCGCGCTGGCTACGGCGAGAACCAGCAACGGCGCTGTCCCCCGGAATCGGGGCAGATGAGCCAGGAGGGAACGACGAATGGCCATCAGACCGTGCTCCTCATGTCAGGGCGTCGTGAGGACGGCGTCCAACCGATGGTTGCTGGAGTGGTAGTCGCTCGTCGGAAACGCGACCCGCGCCGTAGCGGTAGACCGTTTGAGTCGCCACTGCCGTTCTTCGCGGCGGTCAGCGGCCCGAGGGTGGTGGTCGCAGTGGCGAAGTGGCCGTTGTCTACTGAGTAGCTGCCGCTGGAGGCGTGATGGCAAGGAATGACGGCACCACGCATCAGACCTCCCCGGTGGCTTGCGAAAAGGCGCCTCTGGCGACCGTTCGCGGTGATGGATAACCAAGATGACACTGAGTTATCCATCAGGCGTCCATGCGCTGACCTGCTTACAGCCAGTCAAGCATGTCGTAGAGATTCTGTCGCCAGATCAGGCGAAATTTCGAGACAATGCCCGAAATGAGGGTGCCACCGGATCCGGTCCAAGTCGGCCGGCCAGTGTGGTCGGACAAGCCGAAGTAACAGTGCGGCCTTGAGCGCGCCATGGTCGAACCGCACTCGTCATCACCTGTCAGGTGGAGCCTGCAGCACCGACGCTACGAACGTGGATCTCGGTCGCGGGTCGAGTTCCCGTCAGCTCAGGTAGGCCGAGGCTGGCGAGTTGGTGAAGGCTCCGCCGCTACTCCAGCGCTGAGGCAGCCCGCACCTGGCCGTGAGATTGTCCTGTGCGCTGATCCTCGTGGCTTCGCCGGTCCCGGTGGGAAGGTCGCGGAATCGGATGGGTCCGACATGGCTGGGGCCGAGCAGGGTCAGCCAGTAGTGCTCTCCGGCCTCGAGCCCTACCGGTGTGCCAAGAGGGATGGCGTTCCATTCGCCGCCGCGGAGGGCCCTCGATCGGCCGGTGCTGAGAAGTGTGCCCGGCTCACCGTCGTCGTCGTCGTAGACGCCGGCGACGACGAGGTTCGCGTCGTTTCCTTGGTCAAGGTAGAGATGGAAGGTGTCTGCTGATGCATCCCGCGAGGCCGTGTAGGTGAAGGCTTCGGCCGTTCCCGGGGGGTTGGAGTCTACGGAGGACTGGACGTCGGCCGAGCCGAGGGCCGGGGCCCAGGTGCCCGGCGGCGGTTCGGAGGAGTCCGTGGCCTCGATAGCCACGCCATAGTTGTCGCCCGCCGAGACGGCGCGGAAACCAGCCGAGGTCGGCGGGCCGGCCGGCGACGCGGGGTAGGCGGAGATGGTCGTGTCGAGGTGCAAGAACAGGTCGATGTTGGAGGCCGAGACGGCTGCCACATCCGTCGCGCGCGGAGGCCCGGCTTCCCCCCAGATGCCGTAGGCGAGCGCGGTGCCGTCGGAGCGCAGTCCAAGGCTGTTGCCCGATCCTGCTGATATGGCGACGACGTCAGACCAGTCGCCCGGCGGCGTGCCGTCCAAACCGCCGGCGACGCCGCTGCCCCAGGCGACCACGGTGTGATCCGAGCGCAAGGCGAGGGCCTGGCGGGAGCCAGCGGAGATGGCCACCACATCGGTCAGCCCGTCGGGAGGATCCATCCGGGCATCGATCTGGTCACAGCCCAGGCCTTCCCGGTCACTGCCCCAGCGGACCACCGTGCCATCGGGCCGCAGCCCGAGCGCGTAACCGCACACACCGTCCGGAACACCGATGCCGCGGTAGCTGAAGTAGCCGCCGGCCGCGACAGCCGTCACCGGGCCGAGATCAGCCGGAACGTCAAGCTGGCCAGAGTAGTCAGACCCCCAGGTCGCCACCGAGCCATCGTCACGCAGCGCCATGGCGAACCCGGCTCCGGTGTCGATCGCCACCACGTCGTGAAGTCCGTCCGGCACGTTCGCTTCCCCATAGCGGTTGAGCCCCCACCCGACAACCGTGCCGTCGGCCCGGAGCGCCAGGCTGGTGTAACTGCCGGGGGCGTCGCTGGCGGCGATGGCCACGGCGTCGTTCAGATCCGCGGGTGGCTTCATGACGTCCTGTAGGTCCGCCGGGCCGCCCCAACTGACGACGCGGCCGGGTATCACCTCGGCGGCCGCCAGCCCGACGTCTGCGCGCGCACTCGGGGCGAACGACCCGAGCATCAAGCAAGCGCTGAGCGCGACCACAGCCCAGCCACCGAAACGAGGAACGGCAGCTTTCATCATCATGTGTGGCGCCCCGGGGTCAGTGGCTTGAGCTGTCGAAATGGGATCTCGATTTGAGCACACTAGCTGAGGTCGGCCCAGTACGTTCCCGACGTACGCGGTCATCGGTGTTGAGAGCTGGCTGCACACGGGCGGAACCCGCTCTCAGGCCACGTCGACGCTCGGTTCAGGTTCGTCGCTCGCACGTCGGTTGATCGTGTGCGCGCCGGCGGCCGTGGCCGGTGGCGCACAGAGCCCTGAGCAATGAGCATCTGCCGTCGGATGCGCGTACCGCTGGTTGATCCGCTTCGGCGAACTTGTCGGCCGGGGCTGCTGGACGGGCCGACAGGCCGGAGTAGCCACTGTGAACGCGAGTGATCGTCCGGTGTGTGATCGAGTCCTCCCAAGCACGCGCCGGCAGCGCACGAAGTGACCACTGCGGCCCCGCTCAGGCGTATTTGAGCAGTAGCGGGACGGAAACACTGTTGACGTCGTACACATTTCCCGTGGTCACCACCGGAATCGACCGATGCGTGCTCGTCAAGCTCGCCGTGATCAAGAGGGCGTTCGGTGAGTAGAACTGATCCCGATAGAATCGGTTGTACGTGATCTGTCCCAGATCGGTGATGTATCGCCCCTTCGCCGGTGCATCCGCCACGTTTATGGTGACCGAGCCGCCGCCGAACCAGTTCTTCGTGATGAGCGCATTCGCGATGTTGCCGACGTCCGGCTTGATCATCATCGCGCTGTTCCCCGTCGTCCCTCCGACGTAGTTCGGCCGGTACTCGGGCGCGAGCTGGCCGGTGAAGTAGCTGCCGCGGACGACGAGGCCGGTCCCGCCCTGCCATTGCACGTCGTCGCTGTGGGATCCGTTCGGCGAGGGGTCGACGCCCGGACGGAAATAGGCCGAGTCGTGGAAGAAGCAGGCCTCGATGACGACGTTGCACGGACCGTTCCGGAGGCTGTTGTCAGCCGCCCCACCTGGTCCGTTGTTGGGGTTGAACACCTGGACCTGGTCGACGACCCGACTGATGTCGCACCGCCGCAGCGTGAATCCGTAGCCCTGCAACCCGACCCAGAGGTAGCTCGGGAGTTGCGGCCTGAACGTGCAGTCGATGAAGGTGAATCCGGCGCCGTGGGGCCGGAACATCGCGTACAGCGAGCTCGTACTCCGCGGAGCGGTCGTGCCACCACGGAAGTAGCAGTTCTTGTAGGTGACGTTGCTGACCGTCGGCCCGGGCACCACGGCGTTCCGCACGTCCAGGTTGGTGTAGACCGTGTTGCTGACCGGGGTGTGGTTCGTGACGACGGTGAGGGCCGAACCCGCTACCACGCCGGTGGTCGTCGCGTCGGGGCGGTAAGTGCCCGGCACCAGGGCGTCGCGGGAAGACGTCGCCTGCGTGACGATGGTGGCGGTCGGAATGGCGAGGAGCCCGGCGGCACCGACGGCGGCCTTCAGGAACGTGCGCCGTGATGGTGACAGCGCGGGACTCACGACGTCACCCCCGTTGCCTCTCCGGCCGCGTCGCGCAGGATCGCCGAAGGCCGGCTCAAGTGTAGGGGAGGGGGTCATGACTCTCTTCCGGTTGCGTGATCAGGTGGTGACTCCGGGTGGAACAGTAGTGGTGATTCCGAACTCGAAACAGCCGGAAGGTCGTGATCTGCATTGCATTCTTTGCTCAGAAATGGCTGCCACAATAAATGTCAAATCGGTTCAGAAACGCCCATTATGGGTGTCTGATTTGTCGTCAATCCGTCAACTGTCACGTTCACCGGCATTTCATGCGGAGCGTGCGAACAACAGCGCTTTGTCCCAGTTGCGAAACGCATCGGACGTGACCGTCAGGAGTGGTTCCGGCGCCCCGGCGGCCCAGCCGTCGCACTGACCGGGATGCTGGGGGAGGGCGACCACGGTTGGCCACGCACGACAACCGATTGCCATCGGGGCTGTCGGTCTGTCTAGGCTGCCAGAGTCGGCAACCGCGAACCCGAGGAGACGGATCCATGGCCACCATCGGCGTACAGGCGATGATGCTGAAGAACAGCTTCGCCGAACTCGGCGGGTACGAGACGCTGCGCAGGATGAGTGAGATCGGCTACCACGCGGTCGAGATGTCACAGATCCCGTTGAGTCCGGAGAACCTCGCCGATCTCGATCGTGCGCGCGGTGAACTCGGCCTCGACATCGCGTCGCTGTCGGTCGCACTCGATGCGCCGGTCGGGGCGGCGAACGCCTCACTCGACGTCGAGTTCGACACCATCGTGGCCAACGCCAAGCGCCTGGACGCCAGGCTGCTGCGGATCGGGATGCTGCCGATGCTCTCGCTCCGCTCGATGGACACGCTGCTCGACTTCACCAAGCGGGCCAACGACTACGCCGAACGCCTGGCCGAGCACGGGATCGGGCTGTACTACCACAATCACCACGTCGAGTTCACCAAGTACGACGGACGATTCCTCCTCGACATCATCGCGGACACCTCGCCGGCGGTCGGGCTCGAGATCGACGTGCACTGGGTGGCCCGGGGCGGCATGGATCCGGTCCGCGTCATCGACCAGTACGCCGGCCGGGCCGCGATGATCCATCTCAAGGACTACCGGATCGGCCAGCTCCCGGCGGAGGCGTTCGACCTGCTCGAGGCCGGTGACACCGCCGGGTGGCGCACCCACTTCGGCAACATCGTGCAGTTCGCCGAGGTGGGCGAGGGCAATCTCGATTTCGCCTCGATCATCCCGCACAGCATCGATGCCGGCGCCGAGTACCTGCTGGTCGAGCAGGACGAGCTCTACGGCGCGACGGTGTGGGAGGCCCTCCAGACCTCCTACGACAACCTGGTGGCCCTGGGTCACGGCGATCTCTTCTAGTGTTCACCGACCTGCTCCTCCACGGCTTGGCCGGTCAGCCGGACGACCGATGATGGCGTCACCCACGCTGCCGCAGGTGTCGTAGGTACTCCTGCGGATCGAGCGGGTTCCCGTCGGTCCGGGCACGGGCCGGTCGTCCGTGCCGCAGCGGACGGAAGCCGCTGGGCCCGGTTGTCAGCAGTCCCTCACCGCTCGTCAGCCCGGGCAGCAACTGACCGAGCTCGTGGACGCGTTCGGTCGGGACGTCTCCGACGAGCCGAAGCGAGGTCGTCCCTACCTCCGGCTCGCCGAGCGTCGCATCGAGGTCGAGAAGCGTGCGCATCAGGACGCTGATCGCGGTTGCCGGTGCCGTCAGGTCGAATCTCGACATCGGCTCGCACACGGTGGTGCCCGCGAGGGCGAGGGCGGCGAACAAGACAAGTGGCGTCTGTTTGCGGAAGTCGCCGGCGGTGCTGCCGACCGAGTCGTAGGCGGTGTGCGTCAGAACGACCGTCGCGTCGGGAATCCGCCAGCCGGCGAGGCCCTGCTGCAGCCCGGCGCGAACGGTCTCCTCGATAGCCGTGTGGAACGACAGGAGCAGACTGCCGAGGTCGACCTCCAGCCGGTACCCGATGCCGCTGCCCACCGGCGCCGGTTCGACCCGCAGCCCGACGCCCGCCTCGAAGCCCGAGCTGCCGTACTCGGCCAGGGCCTCGCCCACGCCGTCCACCCGCTCGATGAACACCGTGCGGGTGCGGGAGAACTCCGCGCTCACCCGGTGGTCGCGGAGCAACTGCTCGCGCAGGACCTCTTTCTGCACCTCGCCGTACAGGCTGACTGCCAGCTCGCCTTCGGCGCCCACTCTCAGGTCGATGAGCGGGTCCTGCTCGGCGATCACGGCGAGCGCATCATGCACGGCCGTCCGATCCGATTCATCGGGCGTGACAACCGTCTCGAGCCCTGGCAGCGAGAGGTGCTCCAGGTCTTCGAGCCCGTCCGGGCTGCCGAGCTGATCGCCGATCCGGGCACTGCGAAGGCCACCGACCAACGCGATCTCGCCGGCGCGTGCGGCTCGTCTCCGGGTGTCCGTGCCCTGGGTGAGGACCGCCACCGACGTGACCACCTCGCTGTCGGACGCGATGTCGCCGCCGGACCGTCGGTACAGCTCGACACGCTGGCGCAGCGCCACGACTCCGGAGCGCACACGCACGTACGCGACCTTCTCGCCGGAGCGCTCCCGGACGATCTTGAAGACCGTGCCCCGCAGGTCGTGCTCGCCGTCGTCCCGGCCCCGTTCATCCTCGGGTGGGGCGAGCCAGTCCCGGATCGCGGCCATCACCTCGGGAACACCCGCGCCGGTGATCGCGGAACCGAAATAAACCGGATGAGCCGTGCTCGCCCGGACCCGGTCCGCGAGGACACGTCGCCGCTCGTGCGTCGACACCAGCTCCGGCTGCTCCAGCCAACGCGCCAGCAGCGCGTCGTCGCTCTCGCCGAGTACCTCCACGAGTTCGTCGACGAAGGCCGGGTCGGCGAACGACCGGGCGGGGGCTGCGGCGGCGACGGTCCCCGCTGATGCGATGTCGCTCATCCGCACGGCGTACGGCGTGAGCGCACGGCGGATGTCATCGGTCACCTGAACCGGGCGGGCCAGGGAGCGATCGACCTTGTTCACGAAGAGCAACGTCGGGATCTGCATCCGACGCAGTGCGCGCATGAGGAGCCGGGTCTGGGCCTGGACGCCTTCGACCGCCGAGATCACGAGCACGGCACCGTCGAGGACCCGCAGGGCGCGCTCGACCTCCGCGATGAAGTCCGCGTGGCCGGGGGTGTCGATCAGGTTGACGGCGAGGTCGTCGAGGTGGAATGCGACGACGGCCGACCGGATGGTGATGCCCCGTTGCCGTTCGATGTCGTCGGTGTCGGTCTGGGTGTCGCCTGCATCGACCCGCCCGATGTGATCGATGACACCGGTCTCGTACAGCAGTCGTTCGGTGAGGCTGGTCTTCCCGGCGTCGACGTGGGCGACGATGCCGAGATTGAGGTGGCGGCCGGGCCGGCCCCGAGGCGTGCTCGGGTCAGGCGCGACGGAGGTTTCGGACGGCGTGATCGTGGACATGGTGGACGGACGCTCCCGCGGAGAGGTTCGGACGCTGGTGCTGGGGTGGTCCGAATGCCTCGCGCATGGTGGTCTCCGTCGCTGGTGTGGTGCCGGGCGTGGCCGCGTCCACCAACCCGGCGGTCGCCGTTCGGACGCTACACCGGCCTGTGCAGGTGGGTCAGCCGAATAAGGGGTCGGGCTACCTGTCGCGATCGCCGTCGAACGGTCCTGGCACTCGCTGTCGATGGCTAGTCTGTCGGTCCACCGTGAGCGCGACGCCGCGCGAAGGAGAGCGACCATGGCCCGTCAGACGAACCCCGTCCTCACCAGGCTGTCCGACCCGTCGGCACGAACCGCGTCCAGCTGGGCGCCACGGCCGGCGTCCGGACCGACCCGGCGATCGGGCTCCGGGGCCGTCACCCGCACCCGCGACGACCGGCCGTCCCGGCCGATCAGCCTCGAGGACGTGGTCGTGCGGACCGCCCTGATGCTCGCCGTGGTCGTCGCCGTCGGTGCCGTCGTCTGGAGCGTCGTCCCGGTCAGCAACGTGCTCTGGTTCGGAGCGTTCCTCGGAGCATTGGCCCTTTCGTTCGTCATCTCCCTCAAGCAGGTCACGAACCCGGTCGTGCTGCTCGGCTTCGCCGCGGTCGAGGGTGTTCTCGTCGGCCTGGTCAGCAAGGCGTTCAGCCAGTACGCCGACGGCGTGGTCACCCAGGCGATCCTGGCCACCGTCTGCACGGCAGCCGTCGTCCTCGCGCTCTACGCCTTCCGGATCGTCAAGGTCACCAGCCGGATGGTGCAGATCGTCATCGCGGTCACCGTGGGCTTCGTCCTCACCCGGCTGCTGCTCTTCGTCCTGGCGGCGACCGGGCTGTGGGGAGCCGGCTTCGACTTCGGCGCCCTCGACCTCGTGCTGACCCTCGTCGGCGCCGGGCTCGCCGCGGTGAACCTGCTCCTGGACTTCGACTACGTCGACCGCGCCGTGAAAGCCGGGCTCGACCAGCGGTACGCCTGGACTGCGGCGTTCGGCCTGACCGTCACGCTCGTCTGGCTGTACATGGAGTTCCTGCGGCTCATCTCCATCCTCCGCAACTGAGTCGACATCCCGGGAGCGGGAGCGGTCACGCCCACCCCGGCTGGGTTCGTGCACCCGAAGTCGGCGGGGCGTAGCAGAATCACCGCGTGGACTACGTGGAATCGCTGCTCGATCTCGTCGGCAACACCCCGCTCGTCCGACTCGGCGTAGTCAGTGCCGAGTCGGGGCCGCTCGTGCTCGCCAAGGTCGAGTACATGAACCCCGGCGGGTCGGTGAAGGACCGGATCGCCGCGAAGATGATCGAGGCCGCCGAACGTGACGGGCTCCTGAAGCCGGGCGGGACCATCGTCGAGCCGACGTCGGGCAACACCGGCGTCGGACTCGCTCTGGTCGCCCAGCGGCGGGGCTACCACTGCGTGTTCGTCTGCCCGGACAAGGTGAGCGAGGACAAGCGCAACGTCCTCCGCGCCTACGGTGCGGAGGTCGTCGTCTGCCCGACCGCGGTCGAGCCCGACCACCCGGATTCCTACTACTCGGTCTCCGACCGGCTCGTCCGCGAGATCGACGGTGCCTGGAAGCCCAACCAGTACGCCAACCCGAACAACCCGGCCAGTCACTACGAGTCCACGGGTCCCGAGATCTGGAAGCAGACCGATGGCCGGATCACCCACTTCGTCGCGGGTATCGGCACGGGCGGCACCATCAGCGGCACCGGCCGCTACCTCAAAGAGGTGTCAGGGGGTGCGGTGCAGATCATCGGGGCAGACCCGGCCGGTTCGGTCTACTCCGGCGGTACCGGGCGGCCGTACCTGGTCGAGGGTGTCGGTGAGGACTTCTGGCCCGACACGTACGACCGCACGATCTGCGATCGCGTCATCGAAGTGAGCGATGCGGCCTCCTTCGCCCTCACCCGCCGGCTCGCTCGCGAGGAGGGCATGCTCGTCGGCGGCTCGTCGGGCATGGCCGCGGCGGCTGCACTCCGGCTGGCTGAGGAGGTCGCCGACCCCGACGCGGTCATCGTCGTCCTCCTGCCGGACGGCGGTCGCGGCTACCTCACCAAGATCTTCGACGACGAGTGGCTGGCCAGGTTCGGCTTCCTGACCCGCGCCGGCGCGGCCGACCGGACGATCGGCGAGGTGTTGCGCAAGAAGTCCGGCGACCTCCCCGCCCTGGTCCACACCCACCCGAACGAGACGATCGCCGACGCGGTCGGGATCCTGCGTGAGTACGGGGTGTCGCAGATGCCGGTGGTCCGGGCGGAACCCCCGGTGATGGCGGCCGAGGTCACGGGCAGTGTGAGCGAGAAGAGCCTGCTCGATGCCCTGTTCACCGGCGTGGCCAAGCTCGCGGACCCGGTGGAGAAGCACATGGACGCCGCGCTGCCGTCGCTGGGCGCCGGTGAGCCGGTGTCGGCCGCGGTGGTCATCCTCGAACACAACGACGCGCTCATGGTGCTCGACGACGGCCGCCCGACCGGGGTACTGACGCGTCAGGACCTGCTCGGCGAGATCGGGTCGAACGGCTCGGTCTGACCGAGCAGCTTGGGCCCCGACCGGCCGGTGCTCACATCCAGTCGAAGGGCTTGTTGCCGTAGTACCAGCGCTTCGGCGGCCGCACGGTGCCGGTCAACGTCCGTGCGAGCAGGATCGCGCCCCACGGCGCGATGACGAACAGCGGCCAGAACCAGTACAGCGCGCCGTGGTGCAACGACGTGAGGCCCCACAGGACGGTGCACACGAAGCTCATCGCGAGCCAGCCGCTGGCGTACGCGAAGTTGGACCGGGCGTCGACCAGGGTCTGGACGAAGGTCAGCCCCTCCGGCTCGGGGACGCCTTCCTCGACCGGCGGCAGGTCGTCGAGGAGTTTGGCGAGTTGACCGATCGTGCGGGCGTCCAGCGCCACCGTCGACCGTTCGTCGAACTCGTGCATGGTGAGACGGCCGGCAGCCATGTGGTCCCGTAGCTGCTCGACTGTCTCGTCCCGATCGGCGTCGCTGCATCGCAGCCGGTGATCCGTGCGCACGTTTCCGATCGTGCCACCGTCCTGCGAATGTGCCAGGTCTGGCGGGTTACCGGTCGGTATCGATTCGCGCGCTACGTCGCGAGTTGTCAACTACCGCGGCGATTGTCCCGAATTGCTTGACGGCGCGCCTCGTCTTCGGCCATCCTGCGCTCGATCATCGCGCGGCGGTCGTGGTTGTTGCCGCCGTGCAGCCAGCGCAGCACCATCATCACGCCCCAGGGGCCGATCACCCAGATCGGCCAGAACCCGCCCTTGTTGTCGCCGGCCGCCCACAGCAGCGTGCAGACCATGCTCACCGCGATCCACGCGGAGGCCGGGGCGACGAACGCGCGGAAGTTCTCGACCCGGTCCGACGCCGAGGCACGTACCGGCTCGACGGACGGCTTCGGAGCTGCCGGTTCCACCGCGAGGGCGGGCAGGTCGGTCAACAGGCCATCGAGGTCGCCGAAGGTCTTGGCGGCGTACGTCGTCGTCGTCCGCTCGTCGAACTCGTCGAGGGTGAGCCGCCCGGCGGCGTAGTGATCACGCAGCTGTTGGGCGACCGCCTCACGATCCGCGTCGGAGCAGCGAATGTTCGGATCGGGTGCCATGTCCTGATCGTGCCACCGCCTGCCCACCCGTGGACACGACGAATGTCACCTGGTGCTCGTGCAGCCCGTCACACCGGCTCGCGGGTGAGGACGGCCAGGCCCTGAACCGGGACCGGCACCCACCAGATGCCGTCGGGGACGTCGACCACGGCGTCGCTGACGACGGCACCGGTGCAGTCGCGCACCTCGAGTCGTGCCGGTCCGGCGATCACGCCGCGTGCCGCGAGACCGACCGTTCCGCGGGCGTTGACGAGGACCAGCTCAGGTGTGTCGTCGGCCTCGATCTCCACCAGTCCGTCGGCATAGGCCGCGACGAACCGGGTGGCCTCGTCGGCTGCCGTCGCCTGGGTGAAGCGCTGCGCCGAGCCGGTGGTCGTCAGGACACCGTGCTGGAGCACCGGCCGCCAGCGCTGCGTGACGTCGAGCCAGAACGTCAGCACGCTGCGATGCACGGCGGAGATCGTGTCCAGCCGGACGGAGATCTGAGGAACCGCGAAGAGGATCGCCGTCAGCTGCGCCGCCGCCGTGGCCGGACTCGCCTCCGGGTGCCACATGAGCATGTCGGCGTGCACGGCGCGGTCACCGGCGAGCACCCGGACATCCAACGTGGCCATGCGATTCTGGACGGCGTCGGCCGGACAGTCACCCGCGCGCAGCAGCGTCGCGTACCGCCACAGCCGCGGCCCGACGTAGGACTGGCGGAACTCGATCAGGACGTCCGGGCGGATGTCCTCGACGGTGGCCACGAGCTCGTCGAGGAACCGCTCGGCTCCGAGGTCGACGCTCGAGCAGTCGCGACCGTCATCGGCGGCGTCGTCGCGGTCGGGGGCGTCGAACGAGGCCCACGAGTCGACGAAGTCGATCTTCAGCCCGTCCACGCCCCACTCCCGCACGGCACGAGCGATTCGGCCGACGAGCAGGGACCGCACGTCGGGGAATCGGGGATCGGCGATCCCGGCGGACAACCCGGGCGAGTACCCGAGCAGCTTGCCGTCGAGCTCGTCCCAGGCCGCGCTGTCCTTGCCGATGAGCGGGGCGCCGAACCAGAGCAGGTACTTCAACCCGGTCGCCTGGACGGCGGCGACGTGGGCGGCCATGTCCGGGAAGGTTTCCGGGTTGGGCTCCCAGTCGCCGCAGTGCGCGAAGCCGCGGTTGCGGTCGGTCGTCTGCCAGCCGTCGTCGACGATGATGCCCGTCAGCCCGATCTCCGCGGCCAGCCGCGCCTGGGTCTCGACCGACGCGGCGGTGATCGCCTGGTGTTCGGCGTACCAGGTCGAGAACACGGCCGACCGGCCGGCGTCGGGAACCGGCGGGATCGCTCGTGCGGCCAGTCCGTCGCCGCGGCCGTCGAGCTGGTCCTGCCACCAGCCCGTGACCGCCGCCATGGCGACTCGCCAGCGTCGAGCCCGAGACGTCGAAACGAGCGACGACGTCGGGGCCGTCCTCGACCGCGACCTCGTGGACGGCCAGCCGCATGCGGAACGTGCCGTCCTCCTCGCGGACACCGCCGTCGAGTTCACAGCGCCGGACATTGGCCGACGCCGCGAGGACGACCGCTGCGAGGTCCCCGACCGGCCCGAGTGCCGCGCCGGCCGGCGCCGAGCGGACGGATCGGGCCTCGCGGCCCTGACCCCAGTCCGGGCCGAGCCCGTGGCCTCCCGACGGTGTCCACCACGTCACCTCGCCGTCGAGGGGGAACGAGGCGGTGATCGTGGCCGCGGTGGCCTCCGCTGTGGTCAACGTCAGCGTCGCCGTCCCACCGGCCGGCTCGACGGCGAACCGTCCGACCGCCCGGTCGTCGGCGTCACGGCAGGCGATCGTCAGGCCACGGCCGTCGGGCAGCGTCAACTGGTGGGTGTCGCTCATGCTCCGATCCTCTGCGGCACCAGGGTCGTCGTGTCGAGGGCGTGCCCGGTGTCGGCCAGCCGCCGCGTCACAGCCACTCGCCGAAGGCCTGCGGCAGCCGACCGAACAGGTACGTGGCCCAGTTGAGCTTCACGGCTCGCCCGTCGGCGTCGCGGGTGATCCGGAGCAGTTCGCCGGCCTCCCGCCCGGACTCGGTGCGGTAGAGGTCGTCGGCCAGCTTGCGGAACACCGACGGCGGCTGCGTGTCGGGAGCGCCCTCGGCCCGTGCCTCCAACCGACCCTGGCGGACGCTGAACGAGAACCCGGCGCCCTCGGAGAACCAACGCCCGAGCACGCCCGTGAGCTCGGCCGGAACCTCGGTGCCGGGAATCCAGGGCTCGGGATCGGCCGGCTCGTGGTCGAGCGCGTACGTGGCCAGGTCGATCGCGAACGCCGACGGGTCCGGGCTGGCCGAGCTGTTCATCAACGCGATGCCGCCGGTACCGGACTCCCGGTCGACGAACACGCCGGTGATGTGGCCCGGCATGCCCCCGGTGTGACCGACGAACACCCTGTCCTGATGGCGGATCAGGCCGACGCCCAGCCCCCACGAACTGCGCCAGCCGACCGGGTCGGCCACGATCTGCGGGCGGCACATCTCCTCGACCGTGTCGGACTTCAGCACCTCGTCGACCGGCGACGCCCAGAACCCTGCCCACACGGCGAGGTCGCGTGCGGTGGACGCGAGGCCGCCGACGGGGGCCATCGCGGCGATGTCGAGCAACGGCTCCGGGACGGGCACGTCGGTGAACGGCGGGACGTAGTAGCCGGGCGTCGTGTCGGCGGCTCGATCGCCAGGCCCGTCCGCCGCAGCTCCAGTGGGTCGAGGATGCGGGCTCGGATGCTGTCGATCCACGGGCGACCGTCGAGCCTCGTGACGATCTCTCCGAGCACCGCGAAACCCAGGTTCGGAGTAGTGCCAGGTGTGGTGGGTCGGCAGGATCTGCTCGGCCGCGTTCCAGCCCTCGACCATGGCCGCGCGGTCGGGGTAGACGAGGGTCTCCCACACGTCGCCGACCGGCTCGCGCTGCATGCCGCTGGAGTGCGACAGCAACCGCCGGATCGTCACGCCCGCATGGGTGTTCTCGGGAATGTGCTTGCCCACCGGGTCGTCGAGGTCGAGCCTGCCCTCGTCGCGTAGGGCGAGGACGGCGACCGCCGTGAAGGTCTTGCTGATGGAGGCGATCTGGAAGCGGGTGTCGTCGGTCGGGGTGGACGTCGGGGACGTGACGTCGGTCGTACCCACTCCGTGCGACCAGGCCAGCGCCCCGTCGCGGACGACCGCACCGAACGCTCCCGGGAGGCGATGCTTCGCCTGGCGCTCGGCGACCATGCGCCGTAGTGCGCGCCGGGATTCCTCGGAGAAGGCGGGCTGATCGGTGGCAGTGGCGGGTCGGGCGACGTCGGTCATGTTCCGACCCTAGGGTGCGATGAACCAGGCCCGGCAGCCGTCCAGGGCCTCGATCGTGACGTGCGGTCGAGCCCGCGCACGCCACCCGGCCAGGTCGAGCCGGAGCTTCGGCATGTCGTCGCTCGCGCGAGTCGGCTCACCCGTGATCGTTGCGCCGATCCGGAGGTGACGGGTGGTGCCGTTCGGCTCGTATCCGAGCGCGCGGCTGACCCCGATCGACGCGGCGTTGTCCGCCCACGCCTCGGTCTCCGCCACCTCGGCTGCGAGCCCGTCGAAGGCCAGCGCCAGCACTGCCGTCCGCATCGCCTTGCCGATGCCCTGACCGCGGTGCTCCGAGCCGAGCCAGGACGCCGTCTCGACCGTCCGCAGGATCGCGAAGTCGCGGGCCTCGAGGGTCTGGACGCCCAGCAGGTCGCCTCCGCGGGTGACCGCGAACGAGAGGTTCCAGGAGTCCGGGGACCAGTTCGCCTGAGCTCGCCAGTAGGCCTGCCGGGCAGCGACACTGCGCGCCGCCTTCGGATCGAGGCCGAACGGCATGGACAGCGACGGGTCGACCTCGAGGTCGAGCGGCATCAGGTCCCCGAGGTCGTCGAGGTCGGTCTCGACGACCGGGCGGAGGACGAGGTCGTCGATGCGCAGGCGCAGGCGGTCGAGAGCCCAGGGCGACGGGGTCGCGTTCACGGCCGCGACGCTACGCCGGCGGACCGGTCGTCAGCGGGCGGCGAACTCGGCCACGGTGCGCTCGGCCGCCTCCAGGCAGCTGGTCCACCGCACTCGATCGCCGAGGAGCCGGTTCACCCGCTCGCCCACCAGGTCGAGCGCCCGAAGGCCGACCTTGGTCCCGTTGCCGTAGAGACACTGCCAGTGCGTGACCATCGTCGGCCAACCGCCGGCGTCGAGGATCGTGAGCAGATCGCCCGCACGCCCGTCGTCGGTCAGGTAACGGTCCGCGATCTCGGTGACGAGGTCGTCATCGTCGCGGCTCTGTTCGATGGCGGCCCAGAAGTGATCGCGGGTGTTGGTGACGATCGAGACCAGCGTCCCGATCGGGTCCGCCCTGGCGACGTAGGGACGGGTGGCCGGTCGATCGCTGAACGCATGCAGGAAGTACCAGGACAGCCGCCGGTCGTAGACGTCACGCTGGGCAGCCATGATCGCCTGCTGATACTCCGACTCCACCTGGTCGCCGAAGCTCCACGGGCTCGTCACGCCGGTCGCGTCGATGCCGGCATCCTTCAACAGGCGAAGAGATTTGCTGATATAGGGAGTCAGGGTGCTGGCATCCTGGTGTCGCGACCAGGTCAGTTCGGTCTCGGCGAGCATGGTCTCGTCGTCGAGGTCCACGGCGAAGTCGTGGGTGAGCATCTCGGGACTGAAGTCGAACCGAGGACCGAGCCGCGTGCGGGCGACGTCGAGCCAGGCGCGTGTCTGCTCGGGTGGGTGGCCGTCGATTCCCCGGACCACGTCGCCGCGCCCCGCCGGCATGGGGACGATCGAGAACTTGCCCGCCATGGCGTGCCGCGTCACCACGTCGCAGTACTCGTCGAGGAACGACGACGGGATCTCGTCGACGAGTCGCACGCCGTCGCCGGTCAGCGGTTCCAGCCCGTGCGCGTCCGGCAGGTGGTACCGGTACAGGTGGACGAAGGGGCTGCCGTCGTCGATCACGAGCGAAATGGGTACCAGGTCGTTCACGTCGGCCGCCTTCGTCCGTTCGGGTGACCGCGACGCTATCGGATCCCCGTCACGAGCAAGGATGAACGTCATGATCTTCATCGTCGTCAAGTTCACCGTGCGACCCGAGTTCGCCGAGGCCTGGCTGCCGGCCGTCGCCTCGTTCACCCGGGCCACGCGGTCCGAGCCGGGCAACCTGTGGTTCGACTGGTCGAGGAGTGTCGACGACCCGAATCAGTTCATCCTGCTCGAGGCGTTCACCGAGGGCGACGCCGGCGCGGACCACGTCGGCTCCGAGCACTTCAAGGCCGCCATGGCGCTCATGCCGACGATGCTGGCGAAGACACCGGAGATCGTGAATGTCCAGGTGCCGGGGGAGGCATGGTCGGAGATGGGCGAACTGTCGGTTCCGTCCGAAGGTGGGTGAACGAGGCGCACCGAGCACGACCGGCACCGCCCACAGGTGCGCCCCCGGTGCGCTGGCTGACGGCGTTCCTCGACGTCAGCGCGGACCCCGCCGCCGACGAGGCGTTCTGGCGAGCCGTGACCGGGGCGGGAGTGTCGACACGACGCGGGGGGCGCGGCGAGTTCGCGTCGCTGGTGCCGCCCGACGGCGACGCGTATCTCCGGCTCCAGACCTTGCGGGAAGGGCCGGCCCGAGTTCACCTCGACCTGCACGTCGACGACGTGACCGGATCCGCAGGTCACGCCATCGAACACGGCGCGGTGGTGCTCGACGATCGCGCCGGGCTCGTCATCCTCGCCTCACCGGGTGGCCTCGTGTTCTGCCTCGTCCAACACCACGGCGAGGAGCAGCGACCGCCTCCGCAGATCTGGCCGGAGGGATCTCGCAGCCTCGTCGACCAGGTCTGTCTCGACATCCCGACCGAGCTTCTCGACGTCGAGGCAGGGTTCTGGTCTTCGCTCACCGGGTGGCCGCTCTCGTCGGCGTCGGCGTCGGAGTTCCAGGTGCTGACCCGACCCGCCGGCCAGCCGCTCCGGCTCCTGCTGCAGCGACTGGACGAGTCCGCCGTCGGGCAGCCGGTCAGCGCCCACCTCGACCTCGCCGCGGACGACGCCGACGCGGAGGTCGCGCGCCATCTCACCCTGGGGGCGCGGCTGGTGCATCGGCGCGGGAACTGGGTCACGCTCGTCGACCCGGCGGGCCGGCAGTACTGCGTCACCCGACGCAATCCCGACTCCGGACTCCTTGCCCACTGACCTACTGCCGGACGAACGCGTCAGCGCCGCCGGGAATCCCCGACGGCGCCGACGTGCTCGCGATGACCTCAGCTCGAGGTCAGGCGTCCGCGTACTTCACGCCGGTGGCGTGCAGCGGGCAGTAGCCACCGGGGTTCTTGTCGAGGTACTGCTGGTGATAGTCCTCGGCGAAGTAGTACTCGCCCAACGGCTCGATCGCCGTGGTGATCTCGCCGTACCCCCGGGCCGACATCGCCTTCTGGTACACGACCTTCGACGCCTCGGCCTCGGCCTGCTGCTCCGGGGTGGTCGTCAGGATGACCGAGCGGTACTGGCTGCCGACGTCGTTCCCCTGTCGCATCCCCTGCGTCGGATTGTGGTTCTCCCAGAACACCTTGAGCAGGTCGGCGTAGGACAGCTGGGTCGTGTCGAACACCACCCGGACGACTTCCGCGTGCCCGGTTCGGGCGGAGCACACCTCTTCGTAGCTGGGGTTCGGGGTGAAGCCACCCGCGTAGCCCACCGACGTGGAGTACACGCCGGGCACCTGCCAGAAGGTCTGCTCCTCACCCCAGAAGCAGCCGAGGCCGAAGACGGCGACGGCCTGGTCGGGGAGCAGCGGTGCGTCGATCGGGGTGCCGAGGACCGTGTGGATGCCGGCGAGCCGGAACGGGCGCGACGAGCGCCCGGGCAGCGCCTGCTCCGGTGTGACCAGCGTGGACTTGGAATTGCGGAACAGATCGAACATGTGATCGCCTCCTGATGGACAGCATCCTCAACGACGACAAACCGAACGCTGTTCCCGGGGAGTCGGCGGCGGGGCACCAGCCCGTCGAATGGTCGGAGGCGCACGCCCGGACGGCGTGTCGCGGGACGACGCGCCCACTCGGGCTTCCCGAGGTGGCCGCTAGGGTCGGCTCGTGACAACCGACGGGCCGTCCTGGGGCTTCGAGTCCCTCGCCATCCATGCAGGTCAGGAGCCCGAAGCGGGCACCGGCGCGGTCAGCGTCCCCATCTACGCCACCAGCACCTACGCCCAGGACGGCGTCGGTGGGCTGCGCGGCGGGTACGAGTACTCGCGGACCGCCAACCCGACGAGGACCGCCCTCGAGACCTGCCTCGCGGCGCTCGAGCACGGAACCCGGGCCTTCGCGTTCGCCAGTGGAATGGCCGCCGAGACGACGTTGCTCCAGGCCCTGACCGGCCCGGGGCGACACGTGGTCATCCCGGACGACGCCTACGGGGGCACCTTCCGGCTGTTCGACAAGGTGATGGCTCGCTGGGGTCTCGGATATGTGCCGGCTGCCCTGACCGACCTGGACGCGGTCGAGGCCGCGGTGCGCCCCGGGGAGACGTCGCTCGTCTGGGTCGAGACCCCCACGAATCCGCTCCTGGCCGTGGCCGACATCGCCGCCCTCGCCGAGATCGCCCACGCAGCCGGCGCGCTCCTCGTCGTCGACAACACCTTCGCCACGCCCTACCTCCAGCAGCCGCTCGATCTCGGCGCCGACGTCGTCGTGCACTCGACCACGAAGTACGCGGGCGGCCATTCCGACGTCGTCGGCGGTGCCCTCGTGGTGCGGGACGGGGCGCTGGCCGACACCCTCGCCTTCCACAGCAACGCGATCGGCGCGATCTCCGGCCCGTTCGATGCGTATCTCGTGCTGCGTGGACTGAAGACCCTGGCCGTGCGGATGGATCGGCACTGCGACAACGCCGAGGCGATCGCCGGCTTCCTCGGCACCCATCCCAAGGTGGCGGAGGTGCTGTACCCGGGCCTGCCAGGACATCCGGGTCACGACGTCGCCGCGAAGCAGATGCGGCGATTCGGCGGCATGGTGTCGTTCCGGCACGTCGACGGCGAGCAGGCGGCCGTGGACGTGGCCGGTCGGACCCGGCTGTTCACCCTGGGGGAGTCGCTCGGTGGCGTCGAATCGCTCATCGAGCATCCCGGCCGGATGACGCATGCGTCGGTGGTCGGCTCCGAGCTCGAGGTGCCGGGTGATTTGGTCCGGCTGTCGGTGGGTATCGAGACGATCGGGGACCTGCTCGACGACCTCGATCGCGCGCTTGCCTGACCGGTGGTCGGCCGCCCCTCGACATCGCTCGCCCGGGCACGTCGGGACATAGGCTGACCCGGCGCCGACACAGTCGCGGCCGGTTGAGGGGGATGAGCGTGAGCCGACGATGGTGAGTCGCACCGACCAGGTCCTGACCAGGCTGCGGCTTCGCGGCGTCGCCGACCGGCTTCCCCGGCAGTCCCGGGCCGCCCGCGAGGCCGAGGCAGCGGACGCGGTCGCTCCGCAGGATCGGATGCTCGACCCGACCAGGGACCACCTCCCCGAGGATCCGATGGTCGCCATGCCGGTCGCCGTCCGTACGGCCGCCGCCTGGTCATGGCGCCTCATCGTGATCGCCGTCGCCGTGATCGGCACCGGGTACGTGCTGGGCAAGTTCACCGAACTCGTCATCCCGATCTTCGTGTCGCTGCTCCTCGCCGCGCTCATGGGCCGACCGGTGCAGTGGCTCAACCGGTGGATCTCGCGTGGTCTCGCCACCGCGGTCGTCCTCATCGGCGGACTCATCCTGATCGTCGGGGCGATCACGATCGTCGTCCAGCAGATCACCACGACGAGCGACACGATCGTGGACCAACTGAAGGTCGCGATCGCGCAGATCCACTCCGTGGCTGCTGCATGGTCCGTTCAAGGTGAGCGACGACCAGATCAACGCGGTCTACGACAAGATCACGGCGGCGATGGGGTCCGGCACCGAAAAGATCGCCAGTGGCGCGCTCGCCGTCGGGACGACCCTCACGCACGTGCTGGCCGGCATCGTCCTCACGTTGTTCGCGACCTTCTTCTTCCTGTACCAGGGCCGCGACATCTGGGCCTGGTTCGTCAAGCTCTTCCCGCGCACGGCTCGCGTGCCCGTCGATGCTTCCGCGCGCCGCGGCTGGCTGTCGCTGACGGCGTATGTGCGGGCCACGATCCTGGTCGCGTTCACCGACGCCCTGGGCATCACGATCGTGGCTCTCATCCTCCGCGTCCCGCTCGCACCGGCGATCGGCGTCCTGGTCTTCCTCGGCGCCTTCATCCCGATCATCGGGGCGCTGCTGTCCGGCATCGTCGCGGTGCTGCTCGCGCTGGTCGCCCACGGTCCGGTCGTCGCCCTGATCATGGCGGGCGGGGTGCTCGGCGTGCAGCAGTTGGAGTCGCACGTGCTCCAGCCGTTCCTGATGGGCCGGCTGGTGCGTCTCCACCCGCTGGCCATCCTGTTCTCGCTGGCTGCGGGCACGGTGCTGGCCGGCCTGGTCGGCGCACTGTTCGCGGTGCCGATCGCGGCCTTCGCCAACGCGTTCATCACGCATCTCGCGAGCGGCCGGGCGTTCGACGGCACGGTGCCGCCGACCGACCCCGCCGTCGCGGACCCGGCAGGCGGCGACGAGGTCGCGGAAGACGTCGAGCACACCGAGGGATCGGTCGCGGAGCCGCCGAGCGTGGCGATCGACACGTCCCCGCCGTCGGAGCACGAGACCTCGACCCGGACCGACACCCAGGACTAGCCGGTCGCGCGCGGGTCGCGGCCCAGCCAGATGGGGTTCGTCATCGCCGCCATCGCGGGCGGCGGGCCGTCGCCGTCGCCGCTCGCGGGTGCGTGCCGCACCTCGGCGCGCACGTACCGCGACCGGGTGGGTGCCGTCCGCCACGCCAGCTCGCCGTGACCGCGCGAGTCGCACGGTGCACGGCGCACGACGCCCTGGTCGGACACCAGCACGATCTCGCCGCCCGGCACGCCGTCGACGCTCAGGTGGACGACGACGAGCGCGTCCGGTGCCAGGGCGAGCCGCTCCCCGATGCCAGCCCGCCGATCGCCGTCGATTCCATCACCCTCGATGCCGTCGCCGTTACCGGCCGGATCGGAGCCGACGGGCCCGGCGGTGAAGGTGAGAGCGATGTCGGCCGACTCGGCGATCCAGGACCGACCAGCCGCCAGCCCCGCGACGACGTCGGCGAGCCGGAGGTCCTCGACCTCGACGACGGTCTGCGGCAGCCCGACGGCATCCTCGTGGGCGTGGCTGTCGGAGTTGCCGATGGCGGCGGGCCACCGCGGGCCGCCCGTGCCGAGCAGGTTGTCCCACGCGAGGACCGCCGCCTCGTCGTCCAGTGTCCAGGGCCCGTTCCAGACCTCGATGGCGTCGGCGTGGCTCAGATCGTGCTTGAACCGGCACCCCAGGCAGGGAGCGAACGGATGCGCGGCCACGACGATCCCGCCGAGTGCCCGGACCCGCGCCGCCGCGTCGCGGAACCCGTCACCGTCACCGCGGAAGCGCCAGTCGATCCAGCTCTCGGGCGGCAGGCCGAGCGCGAGCCAGTGACCGTTGCGAGTGGTCACCTCCTCGCCGAGCCCGATCAGGAGGTCGTCGCCCGCATGATCAGCCCAGCGCCGGTGCGCGGCCGTCGTGTTGTGCTCACTGCTGATGATGAAGTCGAGGCCGCCGGCTCGTGCCGCCGCGGCCACCTCACCCGGCTCTCGCCGGCCGTCGGAGTACACGGTGTGCAGATGGCAGTCGCCGCGGACCCAACGGCGGGACCCGACCGAGGCGGCCGATGTCGGCGGGTACGAGGGTGCAGGCGCGGCCTCGAGCGGTCCGGGCGTGAACGTCACGTCGACCTCGTAGTGCAACCCGTCCGGTCCGACCTGGTACGGGGCGAGCAGCACGTGCCACCGACCCGGATTCAGCGGTCCGGGGAGATAGCCCGGCGTGGCGTCCGACCCGCTGATGAAGAACCCGGTGCGCGCACCGCCCGACCAGCCGCGGAAGCCGGACCCGTCGACGGCGGTGCCCCGTTCGTCGAAGACACCGAGATCGCAGGCATTGGCCAGTTCGCCGGGCTCGACGTCGGAACGGTCGTAGCGGTACTCGACGTCGATCCGAGCCACGCCGGGCGGGACGTCGACGGGTACGTACACCCAGTCGTCCGCGTCCCGCCCGAGCGTGCCGGACAGCGTGAGCGTCATGCTCAGATGAGGCCCTGCTCCGTCAGCCACTGCTTGGCGACCACGGCCGGGTCGGTACCGCCCGCGACATCGGAGTTGAGCTTCAGGAGCTCCTCGGTGGTGAGCTTGGCCGAAACGGCGTTCAGCGCGGCCGACACCGTGTCGTTCACCTTCGACTTGTTGATCAGCGGCACCAGGTTCTGCGCGGCGAACATCGACTTCGGGTCCTCGAGCACGACCCAGCCGTTCTTGCTGATGTCGGAGTCGGTGCTGAACACGTCACCGGCTTGGATGCGGCCGGTGGTGAGGGCGTTCTTGGTCAGCTTTCCACCGGCGTCGAGCGTCACGTAGTCCTTGAAGGTCACGCCGTACACGCTCTGCAGGGCCGGGACACCCGACTTCTTGCGGGTCTTCCACTCCGACGAGCCACCCAGGGTCAGCTGACCGGCGACCGGAGCGAGGTCGGCGATCGTCTTGAGGTTGTACTTGTCGGCGGTCGCCTTGGTGACGACGACGGCATCCGTGTCCTGAGCCTTCGACTGGTCGAGGACGGTCAGCGCCGCGGGCAGCTTCGTCTTGAGTTCGGCGTACACCTCGTCGGGCGAGGTGACCGTGAACGACGAGTCGTAGCTCTGCAGCAGGTTGCCCGTGTACTCGGGGATCAGGTCGATCGACCCGTCCTGCAGGCCCGGCAGGTACGCCTCGCGGTTGCCGATGTTGAACTTCGAGCTGACCTTGACGTCCTTCGCCTGAAGGGCGGCCATGTAGATGTTGGCGACCAGCGTGGACTCGGGGAAGTTCGCCGAGCCGATGATGATCGACTCGCTCCCACCGGCGGACGCGCTCGTGGTGGCGCCGGCGGCGAGTGGGTCGTCGGACTTGCCGCAGCCGGTGAGGACGAGCAGGAGGGCGAGCGTCGCGGCAGCCGCGGCTGCGAGTGACTTGTGCGTGGACTTCATGGTCGGAACCCTTTCACGGTTCGTTCGGGCGTTCGCATGTCGATGGGTGACAGTTCGGTGACGGTCGGGTCAGGTGGACGGCCGAGCCGCCGGGGTGGAGGTGACACGTTGCACTCCTGCCATGAGGAGATCGAGGACGATCGCCAGCGCGGCGACGAGGATCGCGCCGCCGGCCATCTGTGGGTAGTCCTGCTGGCCGAGGCCGTCGAGGACGAAACGGCCCAGACCGCCGAGCGACACGTAGGCGATGACCGTCGCGGTCGCGACCACCTGCAGGATCGCGCTGCGCAGCCCGCCCAGGATCAGCGGCGTCGCGATCGGCACCTCGACCGTCCACGCCACCTTGCTCCCGGTCATGCCCATCCCCACGGCCGCATCTCGCACCGCCGGATCGACGTTCGCCACGCCGGCATAGGTGCCCGACAGGATCGGCGGTATCGCGAGCAGCACCAGCACGATCAACGCCGGCACCCGGTAGCCGGCGAGCCCGGGCGTGTGGCTCGTGAAGATCAGGACGAGCAGGATCAGCAGCCCGAGGGTGGGCAGCGCGCGCAGGGCGTTGGCCGACCCGGCGACGAGGAAGGTGCCCTTACCCGTGTGTCCGATGAGCAACCCGAGCGGGAACGCGATCAGGAAGGCGATGAGCACCGAGATCGCGGACCAGGCCAGGTGTTCGAGCAGGCGGTTGGGGATCCCGTCGGTCCCGTGCCAGTTGACCGGATCGGTCAGCCATGCCCCGACGGAGGAGATCACGAGGACCTCCGTGCGACGCGCCACGGGGTCAGGATCCGCAGCCCGACGAGGATGAGCGAGTCGAAGATCAACGCGAGAAGGAGGCAGAGCACGATGCCGAGCACGATGGGCGAGTAGTTGCCCAGCTGGAACCCGATCGTGAACAGCTGCCCGAGTTGGGGGATCCCGATCACGGCGGCGACCGACACCATGCTGACGTTCGAGACCACCGCCACGCGGAGCCCGGCGGCGATGACCGGCACCGCCACCGGGAGGTCGACCCGGAAGAACCGCTGGGCGCCGGTGTAGCCCATGGCGAGTGCGGACTGGCGTACCTCGGTCGGGACGGAGGACAACGCGTCGGCCACCACCCGGACGAGCAATGCCACCGTGTAGATCGTCAGCGCGATGACCACGTTGACGGGGTCGAGGATCTTCGTGCCGAGGATCGGCGGCATCAGCACGAACAGCGCGAGTGACGGGATCGTGTAGAGAATGCCGGCCACGCTGACCAGCGGCGGGTAGCTCCAGGAGTACCGGAAGGCCAGCCAGCCGAGTGGCAGCGAGATGGCCAGACCCAGGACGACCGGCACGAGCGACAGCACGATGTGCCACCCGAGGTCGACCAGCACCTGGTGCCAGTAGATCGACAGGTAGTCGCCGATGCCGCTGATCAGGCCGCTCACGGCGACTCGCTGTCGACGGCGGAGAGCGAGCCGGCGGACGGCTCGCGCGCGGCGTTGATGGCGGCGAGCACGACTTCGGCCGTGACCGTTCCGGCGACGCGCCGATCGCCGTCGACGAGCACGCCCCGGCCCGACGGAGACGACAGGGCCGCGTCGAGCAGGGCGCGCAACGAATCGTCCACGCCTGCCACCGTGCCGGATCGCCGCAGCCGAGCCGCGTCGACGACGCCGTGCGGATCCTCTGCGGTGATGTCGAGCCAGCCGGCCGGAGCGCCGTCGTGCCCCACGACGAGCTGCCACCCGTCGTCGCGCGGGCTCGCCGAGCTGATCGGCGCGCCGATCTCGATGGTGGGTTCCGCCTCGACCGACAGGCGGGTGGGGGCGCCGGCGAATCCGAGCGCGCGGTAGCCGCGGTCGCGGCCTACGAAGTCGGCCACGAAGTCGTCGGCCGGGTAGGTCAACACGTCGCGTGGCGGGCCGACCTGCGCCAGCTTTCCGCCGACCCGGAGGACCACGACGGTGTCACCCAGCTTGATCGCCTCGTCGATGTCGTGGGTCACGAACAGGATGGTCTTGCCCAGTTCGTCCTGGAGCCTCAGGAACTCGTCCTGCAGTTGCGTGCGCACCACCGGGTCGACCGCGCTGAACGGCTCGTCCATGAGCATCACCGGCGGGTCGGCGGCCAGCGCCCGAGCGACGCCGACCCGCTGTTGCTGACCACCGGAGAGCTGGCCCGGGTAGCGCGTGGCCATCTGCGCTGGCAGTCCGACGCGCTCGAGCAGCTCGAGCGCGCGGGCCTTCGACTTCGCCTTCGACCACCCCAGCAGCCGGGGCACGGTGCTGATGTTGTCGGCGACGGTGCGGTGGGGGAACAGACCCGCGTTCTGGATGACGTAGCCGATCCCGCGGCGGAGCTGGGCGGCCGGAACGGACGCGGTGTCACGATCGTCGAGCATGATGCGACCCGACGTGGGCGCGATCATCCGGTTGACCATGCGCAGCGACGTGGTCTTCCCGCAGCCCGACGGCCCGACCATGGTGGTGATGCGCCCGGTCGGCGCCTCGAGGTCGAGCGCGTCGACGGCCACCGTGCCGTCGTCGTAACGCTTCGTCACCTGCTCGAAGCGGATCATGGCGTCTCCGTCCAACTCACGTGCGCGTGGTCGTGCAACCGTCGTGCGACGAGCTCATGTTCCCGATTCGCGGAAGTGCTCACGGCCCGGGCATTCCCCTACCCATACCGGAGTCCACCGACACGCGGATGCACGACGTGACCGATCATGCGGAGCCGGCACCTTTCCCACCTCGGCTGGGGGCAGCCGGCGGAACGCGCATCCACTGGTCGCCGGAGGACCGCGAGCGGAGCAGGTGGGCCCGTTCGATCTGACTCCGGGCGAGCCAGGAGGCCTCGGCCGTGTCCCGGTGCAGCGCGGCCGCGTTCACCGGACCGACCGGGGTGTCCACATGCACGGTGGCGAGCCGCAGGCGCCGCTGGACCGGGCCCTGCGTGATCCGGACGGACTGGGTCTTGGCGTGCGGAACGACGTCGATGCGCCGGTCGATCCAGCCCTTGGCGCTGACGAAGACCGTCTCGTCGCACCCCCAGGAGAGAAAGGACGTTCCCACCGGCCGGAGCCACCGGGCGCGTCCGGGCGCGCGGTGGCGGCTGATCTGCAGCGGGTCGATCGACCCGAACAGCCGCTCCACGACCAGCGCCATGTGGGTGAGGTCGCCTACCGGCAGCACGACGGCCGATGAGGTGTCGCCCCGGTCCTGGCCGCCCATGCCGGCCACATCCACCTCGACCCGGTACCAGCCCAACAGCCGCCAGAGCAGCGACTGGGTGATGGCCAGTCCCTGGATCCGTCCGGGCGGGAGCGTCTGGTGCTCCACGCCGGTCAGACCGTGGCGGACCCGCAGGCCGTCGGGTGAGCTCGAGAGCGTGAAGCCGCCCAGCCTCGTGATGTTGCGGTAGATCGGCGTCAGCACACCCACCACCCACGGGATCAGGACGAGCAGCCCGATGGGTTGGTCGAAAGCCATCGTCAGCGCGACGACGACGAGCGCGCCGAGGAACGCGCCGACGACGGGGGTCGAGATCAACGTCGCCCCGACCACTCGACCGGTCGGCACGGTCAGCACGACGTGCTCGGGTGCCGTCGGAGTGTCGGCATGCAGGCCGGCCGCGCGGGCGAGCAGGCGGGCTCGGAGTGCCTGGGCCTCGCCGAGCCGGAAGTACCCGAGCTTTCCCTCGGCCTTGCTGCCGCCGGCGACGTCCATCCGCAGCTCGGCCAGTCCGAACAGTCGCGCCAGGAACGGTTGGTTCACGTCGACGGCCTGGAGCCGGTCGTAGCGCAGGACGCGATGACGGCGGACGATCGGGCCGGTGTTGATGCGCAACGAGTCGTCGGTGAGCCGGTAGCGGGTGAAGAACCAGGTGGCGAATCCGTAGGCGCCGCCGACGACGACGACAGTGGCGAGCGCGATGCCGATGACGCCGAGCCGCAGGTCGTTGAGCTGATCGCGCACGACGGCGACCATCACGATGAGCGCCAGGCCGCCGCCTCGGAACACGGGCGTGAGCGGGTGCAGGCGCTCGCCGTCCGGATCGGGCTCGTCCGGCAGTGCCACCTCGGCCGGCCCGTTCGGCGATCCCGCCTCGGTGGGCGTCACAGGCCCGAGGACTGCGCGTGGCCGAGCGACGCGAGCTGTTCGCGCAGCCGAGCCGCGTCGTCAGGTGTCAGTCCGGGGATCCGGGCGTCGGTGTCGGGGGTCGCCGTGTGCAGCTCGATCGTCGCGATCCCGAAGGCGCGCTGGAGCGGACCGGACTGGAGGTCGACGTACTGCATGCGCCCGTACGGCACGACGACCAGGGATCGGAACATGACGCCATGGGTGACCAGCAGGTCCTCGGCACGCTCGGCGTAGTGCCAGGACCGGCGGTTGCGACCGATGAGGACCCACCCGAAGCCGTACGCCGCAAGGGCCACGACCACAGGGACGGCGATCGTCCACGACGGGGCGACCAGCGCGAGGACGACGGCGACTCCGGCCGCGACGATCCCGCACGCGATCCCGAGGATGAGCCGTCGGACGGTGGCGAGAGCCGGCTCCACCGGTTTCCAATCGGCCTCGGGCCGGAAGAGTTCGGCCGCGGACACCGGGGCGTTGGGGGAGCTCACGGCCCCAACATAGGCAACGGGGCGTGCCCTGTCGTGGTGCGACAGGACACGCCCCGTGCTGGGAACGCTCGGATGCTGAACGCGATCAGTGCGGCATGACCGCGACCTGAGCGTCCTCCTCTGTGATGGCCTGGCCTTCGCCGGGGGCGATCATGCCGTGCTCCTCGCCGTAACCCTTCATCGGGACCTCCTTGAGGAAGAAGGCCACCACGAAGGCCGCGAACATGAACGGAGCAGCCGTGAGGAACACGTCGTGCATGGCCATGACGAAGCCCTCGAGCACCGGCGCCTTCACGACGGGCGGCAGGTTCGCGATCTTCGAGATGTCCGACGTGGCACCGGCAGGCAGTTGACCGCTCAGGTTCGCGGGCAGGACCTCGCGGATGTGAGTGGTCAGGCGTGAGGTGAGAACCGCGCCGAGGATGGCGGTGCCGAAGGCGCCACCCATCGATCGGAAGAACGTCACACCGCTGGTGGCGACGCCCATGTCGCGACGCTCGATGGCGTTCTGGACGGCGACCGTGATCGTCTGCATCGACAGACCCAGACCGGCACCCATCAGGAACTCGAACACGAAGATCTGCCAGATCGGCGTGTCGACCTTCATCGTCGACAGCAGGACCATCGCGACCGTGAGGATCGCTCCGCCGAGGATCGGGAAGATCTTGTAGCGGCCGGTCTTGCTCATCAGCTGACCCGAGGAGATGGAGGTGGCGAAGATGCCGCACACCAGCGGGAGCATGGCGAGACCGGACTGGGTCGGTGTCCAGCCCTTGACGGTCTGGAAGTACACCGGCAGGTAGATGATCCCGCCGAACATCCCGAAGCCCATCAGGAACCCGAAGATGTTGCCGACGGAGAACGTGCGGTTCTTGAAGAGCCGCATCGGCAGGATCGGCTCGGCCACTCTCGTCTCGGTCCAGACGAACAGCGCGGCGAGCGCCAGGCCACCGATCAACAGCACGAGTGCGAAGGTGTCCGTCCAGCCGTAGTCCTTGCCCCGCCAGGACAGGTAGAGCAGGAGCGAGCTCACGGAGCCGACGATGAGGGCGGCGCCGATCCAGTCGACCTTGGCGTTCTGGTGGATCCGCGGCATCTTCAGCGCCCGGGACGTGATGATGAGCGCGACGAGGCCGATCGGGATGTTGATCCAGAAGATCCACTTCCAGCCCGGGCCGTCGGTCAGCCAGCCACCGAGAAGGGGCCCGGCAACCGAGGAGATACCGAAGACCGCACCGAAGTAGCCCTGGTAGCGACCCCGCTCACGAGGCGGGATGACGTCACCGATGATCGCGAACGCGAGGGCCATCAGACCACCCGCACCGAGGCCCTGGATGGCCCGGAAGCCGATGAGCTCCTCCATGTTCTGGGAGAAGCCGGCCAGCAGCGAGCCGACCAGGAAGATGATGATCGCCGACTGGAAGATCGGGCGGCGACCGTACAAGTCGGAGATCTTGCCCCACAGCGGCGTGCTGGCGGTGGAGGTGAGCAGGTAGGCGGTGACGACCCAGGACAGCTTGTCGAGGCCGCCGAGGTCGGAGACGATCCGCGGGAGCGCGACACCGACGATGGACTGGTCGAGTGCGGCCAGGAGCATGCCGGCCATCAGGCCGAACAGCACCACGAGGATCTCGCGGTGCGACATGTAGGCGTTGTGGACGCCGCCGTCCTCCGGCGGAGTCACGGTGGCCGGTGGTGCCGGGGGTGCCTCGGCGGCGACTGCCGCGCGGGCGGTGGCTCCGGTCTTGCCGACGGCGTGCCGACCGGCAGGCCGCTGGTCTGGCTCGGTGCCGGCATCGACCGGATCGAGGGTCTTCTCACTCATCGAGGGCTGCTTTCGTTGTGGTCGAGTTCGATGTCACGGGTGAGGCGGGCGAGATAACCGCGGAGAGAGGCGACGTCGTCGTCGGACCAATTGCGCATGATGTTGGCGATGCGCTTGCGGTTGGCTTCGAACTGGCGCCCCAGTGCGGCCCGGCCGGCATCGGTGACGGAGAGCCGGCTGGCGCGTCCGTCGTCGGGGTCGGTGGCCCGCTGGAGGTAGCCGAGTTGCTCGAGGCCGCGGACATGTCGGCTGGCCGTCGACGCGTCGAGGCGGATCATGCCCGCGAGGTCGGACAGACGGGTGCCGTCGTGTTCACAGAGGATGTGGAGGATGAACGACTGGGGTGGCTCGAGTTCCTGCGGGTGCGCCGACTTCAGGGCACGGCCGAGCCGGAGGAAGCTGACCAGGAGTTCGTCGCTCTCGGCGGTCGTGGAACGAACCGGGCAGGTGTCGGCGAGGCCGGCTTCCGGTGCGGGTGTGGTGTTGGCGGACATCGACCTTCTCTGCTCGATCCGGCGCTGGTCGTGGCTGGGAAGCCGCGGCGGAAGAATTGTTTGCTGCATGCAAGCTTATATGGTTGCTTGTGCGATGCAACTTGATTGCTTCGACAACCTGTGTTTTGTCGCCGACGTCACAACGGTGCCGACGTGACAAGCTGCCTGGCATGCCGCAGGTGACCATCGCCGACGTGCTCGCCGCCCGCAACGGGCTCGCCGACGTCATCGAGCCGAGCCCGATGGAGGTCTCGCGATGGCTCGGGACGCTGGTCGGCGGTCCGGTTCTCTTCAAGTGCGAGAACCTGCAGCGCGCCGGGTCGTTCAAGGTCCGCGGCGCCTATACCCGGATGGCTCGGCTCGGTCCGGCCGAACGTGCGCGCGGAGTGGTCACCGCCAGTGCCGGTAACCATGCGCAGGGGGTGGCGGTCGCCGCGTCGTTGCTCGGGATCGCCGCCACCGTCTTCATGCCCGACGGGGCGCCGCTTCCGAAGGAGAACGCCACCCGGGGCTACGGTGCCGACGTCCTGGTCGGCGGCGAGTCGATCGACGAGTGCCTCGTGCTCGCGGCCGAGTTCGCCGAGCGGACCGGCGCCACGCTCATCCACCCGTTCGACCATCCCGACATCGTGGCCGGCCAGGGCACGGTCGGGCTGGAGATCCTGGAGCAGTGTCCCGAGGTCCGGACGGTCGTCGTCCCGATCGGCGGTGGTGGCCTCGCGGCCGGACTCGCGGTGTCGCTCCGCGCCGGCCGAGCGGGTGCCGAGCGGATCCGTCTCGTGGGGGTTCAAGCTGGTGGAGCCGCTGCCTACCCGGCGTCGCTCTCGGCCGGGCGCCCGGTGGCCCTCGCCTCGAAGGCGACGATGGCCGACGGGATCTCGGTCGGGCGTCCCGGTGACGTGCCGTTCGCGCTGATCGCCGGGGTGGACGGCTTCGACGACGTGCGCACGGTCACCGAAGACTCGCTCTCGCGTGCTCTGGTGGCGACGCTGGAACGCGGCAAACTCGTCGTGGAGCCGGCGGGAGCCGCCGGCGTGGCGGCCGTCCTCGACGACCCTGCCGCGTTCGAGCCGCCGGTGGTGATCGTCCTGTCCGGGGGGAACGTCGATCCCTTGCTGCTCGCACGCGTGATCCGTCATGGCCTCGTCGCATCGGGCCGCTACCTGTCCGTGACGGTCAGCTTCCCCGACCGGCCCGGCTCCCTCGCCGCGTTGCTCGCCTGTGTCGCCGGGACCGGCGCCAACGTGCTCGAGGTGCTGCATCGCCGGACGTCCGCCGACCTCGGGGTGAACGAGGTCGAGGTGTCGATCGACCTCGAGACGCGTGGTCCGGCGCACTGCGACGAGATCATCGGCGGTCTGACCGCCGCGGGTTACGCCGTCTCGTACTGACTCGTGGTCAGGGTCAGGTGAGGGATGTCCCTGATTTCTGTCAACTCGACCTTCGTATCTGGAAAGTCGACTTGCGCATTGTGGAACACAGGTGTGTCATGGCAGACATGAGCGAGTCAACAGACCACGACGTCCGCGACATCCTGGACGGCGTCGCAGCCGGCCGGATCTCACCCCAGCAGGCGAGCGACCTGCTCGCCGAGCGCACCGGCGGGGCACACGCCGAGCACGCCGGTCACGCGACGGATGCCGATCCGAAGGAAGCGGCGTCAGCGACCGGTACGGACGAGTTCACGAGTCCGGAACAGGCGGCTTCGAGCTCGACCGACCGCGTCGAGCCGGCGGGGACCGAGCCGGCCACCGCGGACGCGACCGTCCCCGACGTTCTCGACGACCGGCCGGCGACGACCGAGATCCCCGCTCACCAGGAGCCCGTCGTCCGAGCCTCGAACGGTCCCACCCGACTGCGTGTGCGCGCGGTGGGCCGCCGGGTGCGCATCGTCGGAGAGCCTTTCCTCGCCACGGTCGCCGTCGAAGGCCCGCACGTGATGCGCCATGAGGGGGACGTCCTCACCGTCGCGAGCGAGGGCGAGTTCCAGGCCACGCTCGACAACTTCACCCTCCGCACGCCGAACCTGCGTGATCTCCAGGAACGCTTTGTCGACCTGACCAGGGAACTCGTCATCAAGGTGAACCCCCGCCTCGAGGTCGAGATCGAGGTGACCGCTGGAAGCGTCACGATCGAGCGCGCGCCGCGGGTCTCGCACGTGCGGGTGACCGCCGGCTCGGCGAAACTGCGGGACGTCACCGGTCCGCTGGACCTGCTCGTCCAGGGCGGGTCGGCCACCGTCGAGGGCGGCATCTCGCTGGGCGACTCGAAGCTGCGGGTCGAGTCCGGCTCACTGCAGCTCAACCTGCTGATCGGCACCGACGCCCGGGTCACGAACGACGTGCAGCTCGGTCGGCTCACGTGGGACGGCGAGGCCACCGCCACCGGCGAGAAGCTGGTGGGCAAAGGCGCCGGCAGCGCCACGGTTCGGATCGAAGCCATGATGGGCGCCGTGACGGTGCGTGAGGCGCTGTGAGCTCGCCCGACGTGGGTCCCAGGTCGTCGCACGACGCTCACCACCTGCACCAGCCGCCGTCGGACTGCCCGGTCTGCGGCGAGCGGCTCCAGGTCACGCGCCTGGGCTGCGCGTCGTGCGGGTCTGAACTGTCCGGCGTCTTCTCCGGGTGCGCGTTCTGCGCGCTGGGCCCGGCCGACCGGGCACTGCTCGAGGTCTTCCTCGTCGGTCGCGGGAACATGCGTGAGGTCGAACGACACCTCGGCGTCAGTTACCCGACCGCCCGGCAGCGGTTCGCCGACATGCTGGGCCGGCTCGGCCTGGGCGACGTGCCCGACGTCGTGGTCCCGCCGGTCAGCGAGCAGGCGCAGGATCGCGACGAGATCCTGCGGCGACTCGCGGCCGGCGAACTCGCCGTCGACGAGGCCGAACGGCTGCTCCTGGGCTGATCGCGGCCCGAACGGCAGTCCGAAACGACGAAGCCCCGCCCGGACCGGGCGGGGCTTCGTGCGGTGGTAGCTGTTTCGGATCGGCGCGATCAGCCGACGAATGGCACCGCGTCGAGGATCTCGACGCTGACACTCTTGCCGTTCGGCGCGGAGTAGGTGGCGGTGTCGCCCTTGTACTTGCCCAACAGGGCGGCACCGAGCGGTGACTGCGGGGAGTAGACGTCGACGTCCACGCCGGCGCCGACCATCTCGCGCGAGCCGAGGAGGAACGTCATCGGGTCGGGATCACCGACGAACGTGACCGTCACCTTCATGCCCGGCTCGACGCGCCCGTCGTTGGCGGCCTCGCCGACCCGCGCGCGTTCGAGCATGCCGTCGAGCTGCCGGATGCGGGCCTCGACCTTGCCCTGCTCCTCCTTGGCGGCCTGGTAGCCGCCGTTCTCGCGGAGGTCGCCTTCGTCGCGCGCCTCGCCGATCCGGCGGGACAGCTCGCTGCGGACCCGGCCCTTGAGGTCTTCGAGTTCGGCACGGAGTTTGTCGTAGGCCTCAGGTGTGAGCCAGACCTCCTGGCTCTGCTCGACAGGCTGCGTCACGGTAGCGCTCCAGATTCGTGGGACAGTCCGCTCGACGACGTGTCGTGCGGCGGTGCCGGCGTGATGGCGGCGGCGGCCCGGCCACGTGTGGTCGGTCGTCGTCGCCGAGCCACGGGGCGTGGTGAGAAACGGCGTACAAGAACTCGGCTGGAGCCAGCCCCAGCCGAGCGGAAAGACTCAGGTTACCAATCCTCACCTCGGTAAGCGACCGACAAGGGCGCTGCGGGCTCGGTAGGCGGGCGGCGTCGTCAGTCCTGCTCGCAGGTTCCGGCTTCGGCGTTGGCGGCGTGCCGCAGCGTCGTGATGGACCCGCTGCCGTGAGCCTCGCCGGTCGAGTCGAGGGTCAGCGTGCGCTCGTCCTGGCCGACGATCGCGTAGTCGTCGCCACGGGCCACCACCGAGCAGTGCACCGTCACCCCGGCCGGCCCGGTCACGATCAGCCCGTAGTCCACCGAGGTGTCCGAGACGACCTGATAACGCGACACGGTGCCGACCAGTGGCTGTTGGTGGAGGGCGGCGGCCCCGGCCCAGAGTGCGTAGGCCACCGCGATGGCGATCACGACACCGATGGCGACCAGCCCCGCTGGTGGTCGGCCGGCTCGACGCCGGCGGCTCGCCGGTGGCTGCCGACCGGCGTCCGTGGCGGGTGCGGTGGTCACGATGAGATCCTCCCATCGATTCCCACACGCACGGCACCCCGCAGACCCGGACTGCTCACATCCCGGGCCTGCGTGCGCGGTCGGCAGGCGTGCGCGACGATAGGAGTTGTGACTGCGATCGAAGATGCCTCGGTCGTCGGCCCGGACGAGCCGCTGCGCCTCATGCACGTGCACGCTCATCCCGACGACGAGTCCAGCAAGGGTGCCGCGAGTTCGATCAGATACTCCCGTGAGGGGGTCGAGGTTCTCGTCGTGACGTGCACCGGCGGTGAGCGCGGCAGCATCCTCAATCCGGCCATGGACCGACCCGAGGTGCGGGACAACATCGCCGCGATCCGGGTCTCGGAAATGGACCGGGCCAGGGAGATCCTCGGGGTGGATCAGGAGTGGCTCGGTTACGTCGACTCCGGCCTGCCGGAGGGCGATCCGAAACCGCCACTGCCGGATGGCTGCTTCGCGCTGGTCCCGCTCGAGGAGTCCGCCGGCCGGCTGGTGGAGATCGTCCGGCGGTTCCGCCCGCACGTGATGACCACCTACGACGAGAACGGCGGCTACCCCCACCCCGACCACATCAGGTGCCACGAGGTGTCGGTGGCGGCCTTCGAGGCGGCCGGCGATCCGGAGCGCTACCCCGAGGCAGGGACGCCCTGGCAACCGCTCAAGCTCTACTACCACCGATCCCACAGCTGGGCGAAGACGTCGGCGCTCAACGACGCGATGATCGCGCGCGGGCTCGATTCCCCGTACGCGGAGCGGTTGGCCAAGTGGAAGCGCGACCCCGAGCAGGAGGCCCGGGTGACCACGCACGTGCCCTGCGGCGACTACTTCGCGGCACGTGACGCCGCCCTGATCGCCCACGCCACCCAGATCGACCCGACGGGTTCGTGGTTCGGCGTGCCGATCGAGCTCCAGCAGCAGGCGTGGCCGACCGAGGACTACGAGTTGGCCCGTACCTTGGTGGATGTGGACGTGCCCGAGGACGATCTCTTCCTGGGCATCCGCGCGAACGACACCGCTGACCTGACCGTGACGAGCGCAGCGGGATGACCGATCGGAGGCGGGACCGACGATGACGTCGACCACGATCCTGGCCGCGGGCACGCCGGCCGACACCTGGCCGGGGATGGGCGTGGCAGGCACTGTGGTGTTCCTCGCCATCTGTGTCGCGACGTTCTTCCTGTGGCGCAACATGAACCACCAGATCGACAAGGTGCACCTGCCGACCGAGGAGGAGCTGGCCAAGGCGGACGTGGCGGCCGGGACCGCCCGGCCGGGTACGGCGGCGAAGCTGGCTGCCCGGTCGGCGCAACGGCGCAGGGTAGGCCCGAGTGCGGGCGGTCCGGCGGCCGAGCAGGCTGCGCCCATCGCACCCCGATCGACGCCATCGGCCGGTTCCCCAGACGTCACCGCCGGCGAGACCGGGTCCGGCTCCGAGGCAACGTGAGCGCCAGGCGACCGAACGTCGTCGTCATCCTGTCCGACGACCACGGTTACGCCGACCGCGGAAGCTGCGGCGTCCACCCGGACGTCGTCACGCCGCACCTCGATGCACTGGCTGCGGACGGGGTCGAGTGCACGAACGCGTACGTCACGGCGCCGGTCTGCTCGCCGTCGCGGGCCGGTCTCATCGCGGGCCGCTACCAGGCCCGGTGGGGCGTCCACTGGTTCGGCGACGCGTCCTTTCCCGAGGCGTACCCGTCGATCGCCGAGCAGTTCGCCGACCTCGGCTACGTCACCGGCTACCTCGGCAAGGTGCACTACGGCAAGGAGGACGTCGGAGATCGCGGCTGCCCTCCGCACCACGGGTTCGCGGAGGCGTACTACGGGCTGGCCGGCCAGCAGATGGGCCGGCTGAACTACCTGCACCACTCCGACGCCGCCGTGCAGGAGTACGGACCCGAAGCCGCCTGGCGCATGGCGGTCCAGCCGATGCTCGAGGGCGATGATCCGGTCGCGCTCGAGGGATTCCTGACCGACGAGCTCGGCCGTCGCGCCTGCGACTTCGTCACCCGTCACGCCGACGAACCGTTCTATCTCCAACTCTGCTTCAACGCCGTGCACAACTTCTGTTGGCAGTTGCCGGCCGAGGAGCTGAAGCGACGCGGCCTTCCCGGCATGGGCGACTGGCAGGGCGACTCGGTGCCGGACTACCAGGACTGGTACGACGGCGTGATCACCCCGAATCTCGAGCACGGGCGGGAGTACTACCTGGCCCAGCTCGAGCTGATGGACACCCAGATCGGTGCGGTCACCGGCACTCTGGATCGACTGGGTCTGGCCGACGACACGATCGTCGTGTATCTCACCGACAACGGCGGCTCGACGTGTAACTACGCTGACAACACCCCGTTGCGCGGGACCAAGTACACCTTGTGGGAAGGGGGAATACGGGTTCCGTTCCTCGTTCGCTGGCCGGCCGGCGGCATCGCCGGCGGGCGGCGGTCCGACGGCGTGGTCAGCTCGATGGACCTGTACCCGTCGCTGCTCGCTGCCGCGGGTGCGGAGGCATCCGCCTACGCGGACGCCGACGGCCTGGACCAGTTCGCCCTCTGGCGTGCAGCCGACGTATCAGCAGGGGTAGAACCGTCGCCGGATCGCGAACATACCGGGCATGCCGAACTGCACTGGGACATCGGGTTCGCCTGGGCCGTTCGCGCCGGGCGTTGGAAGCTCAGCTCGACCGACGGGTCGTCGCCGATGGCGGACGGGCTCCGTGTCGTGGAGCACGCCGATCCGGGCGACGGCGTCCGGCTCACGGACCTGATCGCCGATCCAGGCGAGACGACCGACCTCAGTGCGGAACGGCCCGAGATCGTCGCCGAGCTCGCCGCGCGGCACGCGGCCTGGGTGGCCGACGTCGAGGCCTCGGCCGGGCTGGCTCAGGCGTAGTCGGCCGGACGGCCACCAGCCACGGTCGGGAGCCCGGCCGCTCGCCACGCCTGGAAGCCGCCGGCCAGGTCGGCGGCCTCTCGGCCGAGGTCGAGCACATCGGCGGCGGCGAGGCTCGATGTGTAGCCCTGCTGGCAGAAGACGATCACCGGTGTGGTGGCGGCGAGCTCGATGATCCGAGCGTCCGACGTCGGGTCGAGCCGCCACTCCAGGACGTTGCGCTCGATCACGACGCTGCCGGGGATCTCGCCCTCCCGCCGCCGCTGGTCGCGTGGACGGATGTCGACCAGGAGATGACCGCTCGCGTGACGGCTCTCCGCCGCCGACGGTTCGAGCCGCTCGATCCGGGCGCGTGCCGCCGCCAGCCGTGCGTCGATCCGGCTGGCCCCGCCGTCGGTCCCCGGTGCTGTCACAGTTCGGGCTCGTCGGTCTCGACAGTGCGCTGGGGCACCAGGCCGTCGGAGGTCACGTCGTAGAACGTCATGGACGTCAGTCTCGGTGAGTAGGCGTGGATGCTGATCGCCGGCTCGTTCCCGGTGTTGCGGACGTCGTGGACGACGCCGCGCTCGACCGTCCGCACGTGCCCCTGATGCAGGACGCGATCCTCGATGGCCCCGTCGCGCACCCTGGCTTCGGTGACGGCTCCGCCCACGACGACGAACGCTGCCGCCGAGTCACCGTGGTCGTGGAGCTCGGTGCCCTGGCTGGGCAGCCAGGTGAGCAGCCAGAGGTCGACGTCGGCCGGCGATTCGAGCCTGGCCCAGTAGCGCTCGGTCTCTCCGAACGCCACCAGATCACGCCACACGGTCGGACGAGCCGCGACCGAGAGGACGAGCCGGCTCAGGGCGTCGGGTCGGGTGTAGTCGGAGGCACCCGCGGGACGCGGGTCGGTCGCGGCGTGCCGAATCGAGGACGCGAGGCGGCCGGCCAGGGCGTGGTCAGAGCGGACGTCCGGTGAGAAGTTCGTGGTCATGGTCGAGCCTTCCGAGAGCGGGGAAACGGGCACGGGTATCAGCTGGCTGACACCTTGTGCTCGTCGCTCTGGCCAGGTCGATATGACGCCGCCGGGTCATCGGCGGGCTCGTGATGGTCTGCATGTCGGTCGCCTCCGGTACGGGACCTGGAGGCCCCACGCTTGCCCGACCGGGGTGGCCGGACCAGGTCGTCACCCGGGGCACCCCACCGTGGTGGAGGGTTGCCGGTCAGCAAGCCGGGGCTGTGCGCTGACACTCATGACCTGTTTCAACAGTCGCTCTCGTGAGCCGGACCGTCAAGGAGGAGTATTCGCTGTCTCGTATGGTGATCCAGATTGACCGAAATCCCGGGTTGAAAACTAGGAATTGCCCGGAATGGCCGCCCGACTCGACGGCAGGTCGGGTCGATTGGCGAGTGAAGCGTCGAAAGCGGCGGAGGTGCCGTCGTTTCGGGTCAGTGGAGCTCGACGGTCACGTCGGGCAGGCCGAAGGGCGAGTGCTGGACGACGGATCGGCCCGGGTGCAACCGGTCGTCGTCCCGGTAGCGCTGCTCGAGTTCGTCCTCGGCATCGGTGTCTCCGGCGTCGGCCCGAATCAGCAGGGCCGCGATCTCGTCGACCAGGTCATGCTGTGACATGTCGTCCGTGATTCCCCACTCATCCCACAGGAGCAGTTCGTCACCCATCCGATGGGCCAGCTCGAACACCACGTAGCCGTGGACGAAGTCGGGTCCGGAGAACTCCGAACCCGGGAACACGCCGTAGGTGCTCGCGTCGAGCCCGCCGGCGCGGTGAGCCGTCCACACCTCGGCGGCCGTCTCGAACGGCGACCCGAGGCCGGTCGGCATGTCGCGGACGTCGAAGTCGCGCGAGCCGGCCGCGAGTTCGGGATCGGTCCGCATCCAGTGGTTGTCCTCCCACCGCTCGACGACGACGTGGTCGTGGTGGTAGCCCGGACTGAAATAGCCCGCGAACCCGACCCGGCTGCGGGCCGGAACGCCCTGTTCACGCAGCGCCGCGATCAGGAACAGCGAGTGGTCGCGACAGCATCCGGCCACGCGCGCCGGCACCGGCCGCGGCTCGGTCAGCGGGAACGGATTGCGCTCCTGATCGACGGTCAGGATCGCCGCGAGCCATCGGCTGTCGATCTCCGGCCACCGGTCCTCGGGCAGGTCCGGCAGCTCGGCGCGGTAGTGCGCGATCACGTTCCGGCTCGTCTGGCACAGGGCCTCGAGTTCGGTGGGGAGCGCTCCCAGGAGTCCGGCGTACCGGCCGGGGTCGGAATACGGCGAGTGCACCGCTCGAGCTGAGGGGATCGACATGCGTCCCCACCCAAGCGGTTCGTACCGTCCGGGTCAACCGCGCCGACGGTCGGACGGAACCCACCGCCCGGTCGGCTTTCGGCAGGCACGGCGACTCGGCGTGCCGGCGTCGTGTTCACTGTCGGGATCGCCGGCCCCGACCGTGAGGAGTCCCCGGATGGTGAATCGGCTCTCGACCTCCAGCAGCTCGTACCTGCTGCAGCACAAGGACAATCCCGTCGACTGGCGGGAGTGGGGCGACGACGCCTTCGCGGAGGCTCGACGGCGTGACGTCCCGGTGCTCCTCTCGGTGGGCTACGCCGCCTGCCACTGGTGTCACGTGATGGCGCACGAGTCCTTCTCCGATCCTGGCGTGGCCGCGGTCATGAACGAGAACTTCGTGTGCGTGAAGGTCGATCGACAGGAGCGACCGGATGTCGACGCGATCTACATGCAGGCCACGCTGGCGATGACCGGGTCGGGCGGCTGGCCGATGACGTGCTTCCTGACGCCGGCCGCCGAGCCGTTCTACTGCGGCACCTACTACCCCCCGGAACCGGGGCGAGGGCTGCCGAGTTTCACCCAGCTCGTCGAGGCGGTGACCTCGACCTGGCGGGAGCGGCGGCCAGAGATCGAGGACGTGGCGACGCGCATGACCGAGCAGCTTCGTACGGTCGCGGTGACGGGCGCCGACACCGACGACCTCGGCGCCGACAGGGCGACTGTCGAGGCTGCGGTGGTGGCCGCGCTGGACGGTCTCGAACGAGACGAGGACACCGAGCACGGCGGCTTCGGCGGTGCCCCCAAGTTTCCCCCGTCGACCGTCCTCGAACTGCTCGAACGGGCGCGGCGCCGCTCGCCGTCGGCTGCCGGCCTAGCCGACCGGACCCTGCGTGCGATGGCTCGTAGCGGGATGGCCGATCAGCTCGGCGGCGGATTCGCCCGGTACAGCGTGGACGCGGCCTGGGTGGTGCCGCACTTCGAGAAGATGCTCTACGACAACGCCCTGCTCCTCCGGGCCTATGCGCTGGCCGCCGTCGGGCACGGCGACTCCACCCCGGACACCGAGTTCGCCCGGGTGGCCCGCGGATGTGCGCAGTTCGTGCTCCGCGACCTCGGGACTCCGGCCGGCCTCTTCGCGGCCGCGCTCGACGCCGACACCGACGGCGTGGAGGGCGCGACCTACGTGTGGACGACGGATCAGCTCGAGGCCGTCCTCGGCCCTGACGACGGCGGCTGGGCGGCCGAGCTCCTCGGCGTGACACGGGCGGGCACGTTCGAAGCCGGTGCCTCGACCCTCCGCCGCACCCGGCCGATCGACGGCGACCCCGCTGCGGCCGTGCGGTTCGAGCGGGTCCGCGCGACACTGCATCGCGCCCGCGGCACACGGGTGCAACCCGGCGTCGACGAACTGGTGGTGGCGGCCTGGAACGGCCTCGCCGTCTCCGCCCTGGCCATCGGCGGTGCGGTTCTGGCCGAGCCGTCCTGGATCGACGCCGCGGCCGTGGCAGGTCGGGCACTCGTCGCGGTCCACGAGGTCCAGCCGGGAGTGCTGGTCCGGCCCTCCCGAGGGGGCCGGGCCGGGGTGGCGCGCGGAGTGCTCGAGGACTACGCGTACGCCTGCCTCGGCATGCTCGACGTCTACGCGGTGACTGGCGAGGCGTGGGCGATCGAGGCTGCCGGTAGGTGGTGTGAGGCGATCCGGACGCGCTTCGTCACCGCGGACGGCGAGCTGCGCGACACCGACGCCGACGCGGACCCACTCCTCGTCCGGCCGGGTGAGGTGACCGACAACGCGACGCCCGCGGCGCGGTCGACCGCTGCCGATGCTCTCCTCCGCTTCGGCGCACTGACCGGTGATCAGGCCGGCCGGACGGCGGCACTTCGTGCTCTGCAGCCGTCGATCGAGCTGGGCCCGCGAGCCCCGCGCGCTGTCTGCTGGGCCCTCGCGGTCGCCTTGAGCGCGGCCGACGGACCGGTCGAGGTGGCTGTCGTCGGTCGACCCGACGACCCGCGCACGCGGGCGCTGACCGCCGAAGCGGTAGCGCACGCCGGGATCGCCGTCGCGACCGGTGTGCCGAGCGGCGACGGCTCGCCCGCGGCGAATCCCACGGTGCCACTGCTCGCCCATCGCGGACTCGTCGACGGCGCACCCGCCGCGTACGTGTGCCGTGGCTTCGTCTGCGACCGGCCCGTCGTCACCGTCGCCGAGCTCGCCGCGCTACTGGACGGGTCGCCGCCGCTCAGCCGAACGTGATCAGCGAGATCCCGATGTAATGACAGGCGAAGCCCGCGATCGTGCAGGCATGGAAGATCTCGTGGAAGCCGAACCAGGTGGGCGAGGGGTCGGGACGCTTCAGCGCGTAGACGACGCCGCCGAGGGAGTAGAAGAGCCCGCCCGCCAGGAGCAACGCCAGCGTCGCGTCGCCACCGCTGTTCCGGAAGTCGCCGAGCCAGAAGACCGCCGTCCAGCCGAGCGCGATGTAGATCGGTGTGTACAGCCAGCGTGGCGCGCCGACCCAGAACACGCGGAACATCACGCCGAGCAGCGCGCCGCCCCACACCGTGACGAGCAGGATCGTCGCCTGCCGCCGGTCGAGCAGGAGGAGGGCGAACGGCGTGTAGGTGCCCGCGATCAGCAGGAAGATGTTCGAGTGGTCCAGGCGGCGGAGGACGGCATGACCACGGACGTCCCAGGTGCCCCGGTGATAGAGCGCGCTGACGCCGAACAGCAGCATGGCGCAGAGGGTGAAGACGGCAGCCGCGGCTCGCCCGGTCACGGTGGGGGCGAAGGTGACCAGCACGAGCCCCGCCACGGCCGCCAGCGGGAACGTCACCGCATGGAGCCAGCCGCGGAGCCGCGGCTTGAGAGCGGCCGTCGTCAGCGCCGTCGGGACTGCCGGTGCCGACGTCGGCGGGACCCGGTCGGGGCCAATCGTGGCGTGACTCACGAGCGTCGTTCCCGTCGTCGGCGTGCGGGCGGAGGTCCTGGTTACGCGACCGTAGGTTAGCCGTGCCGGCCAAGCCGGAGCGGCGGTTCAGCCCGCCACCCGACCCTGCGGGGTAACTTGGTCTGCGTGATCCGCGAGCTCGTGTACGGGCCTTACGAGCAACGACTGCTCCGCCAGCTCCGCAGAGCCACGCTGCCTCGGCACGTCGCCGTGATGACCGACGGCAATCGGCGTTGGGCGCGCGCGGCCGGCTCGAACAACGAGGACGGGTACCGCGCCGGCGCGGACAAGATGGTGGAGTTCCTCGGCTGGTGCGAGGACGTCGGCATCGGCTGTTCGACCCTCTATCTGCTCTCCACCGAGAACCTGCAGCGGGGGGCCGACGACCTCGAACCGCTGCTCCGCACGATCGAGGCGCTGGCCCTGCGGTTGCAGGCTGCCGGCCGGTGGCGGGTGATCCCGGTCGGGGCACTCGACCTGCTGCCGTCCGACACCGCCGAAGTGCTCAAGACGGTCGCCGACGAGACGTCGGATCGCAGCACGCTGACCGTCAACATCGCGGTCGGCTACGGGGGTCGCCGGGAGGTCGCCGACGCGGTCCGCTCGCTCCTCCTCGAGCACGCCGAGCGGGGCACCACCCTCGAGGAACTCGCCGACCTGCTGGACGTCGAACACCTCTCGCAGCACCTCTACACGAAGGGCCAGCCGGATCCCGACCTCGTCATCCGGACGTCGGGGGAGCAGCGGCTCTCCGGCTTCCTGATGTGGCAGTCGGTCTACTCGGAGTTCTACTTCTGCGAGGCGCTCTGGCCCGACTTCCGCCGGGTCGACTTCCTCCGCGCGCTCCGGTCGTTCTCCCAGCGCGAACGCCGCTACGGCAAGTAGGGCAGCGGCCAGCGGCGGGCGGTCATTCCGAGGACGAGCAGGTCGTACCGCCGGCACGGCGTCAGGAGTCGATCGGTTCGACCGGCGTCGGGTCGTCCAAGCCGGCCAGCAGCGCGCGTAGCCCGGTCTCGAGGTCCGCGCCCGTGGGCGCGCTGGCCGGGTCGACCAGCCACTGCACGAGCATCCCCGTCAGCAGCGCGTAGGTCGCCGAGCCGATCGCACGCGCCACCTCGGGGTCGGCCACGTCCTCGGTGCGGCCGAACATCGTCGCGAAGTCCGCCCGCACGGTCTGGACCGCCTCGGCGATGTGCGAGCGGATCTCGGGGAGGTGCTCGATCAGCGTGAACGACTCGAACGACGCCACCCACATCGGCCGTTGCTCGGGCATGCCGTCGATCAGGTGGGCCCAGAACGCCTGGAAGCGCTCGTCACGGGTGCGGGTCGTGTCGGGTTCGGCGGCCAGCGCATCGTCGGAGGTCTGCCCCCACTGCTCCATCCCGTTGATCATGGCGGCCGCCATCAGCTTGTCCATCGAGCCGAAGTGGTACCCGATGGCGGCGAGGCTGGTGCCGGCGGCCGACGCGACGTCGCGGGCGGTCGTGCGGCCGTACCCCTTCTCGAAGATGCACCGGGTGGCGGCTTCCAGCAGTGCTTCGCGATTGCCCACGCGGCGATCCTAGGTCTCGTCGGAACAAACGTCTCGCTCGAACGTCTAGAACAAATGTACTAGACAAACGTACTAGACGTTTGTACCGTCCTGTCATGACCTCCTCCACCACGGCTGTCCCGTCGGCGTCCGGCACCCGTGCCACCCGGCGCGACTGGATCGGCCTCGCCGTCCTCACCCTCCCCGTCCTGATCGTGTCGATGGACGTGTCCGTGTTGTTCTTCGCCGTCCCGTTCATCAGCCGGGACCTCGAGCCCACTGCCACCCAGCAGCTGTGGATCTTCGACGTCTACGGATTCGTGCTCGCCGGGCTGCTGCTCACGATGGGTTCGATCGGCGACCGGATCGGTCGGCGCCGGCTGCTGCTCATCGGCGCCGCTGCGTTCGGAGCGGCCTCGCTTCTCGCCGCGTACGCCCCCACTGCCGAGGCGCTGATCCTCGCCCGGGCACTCATGGGAGTGGGCGGCGCGACCCTGATGCCGTCGACACTCGCCCTGTTGCGCAACATGTTCCACGACGCCAAGCAGCGCGGGACCGCGATCGGCGCGTGGAGCGCGGCGATGACCGGGGGAGTCGCCGTCGGCCCGGTGCTCAGCGGGCTCTTGCTCACCCACTTCTGGTGGGGGTCGGTGTTCCTCGTGAACCTGCCGGTGATGGTGCTCCTGCTGATCCTGGCGCCGGTCCTCGTCCCGGAGTTCCGGGCCCCTCGATCCGGCCGGTTCGACGTGCTGAGCTCGGTGCTCTCGCTCGGCGCGGTCCTGCCCACGATCTACGGCATCAAGGAGCTGGCGGTGCACGGCCTCGAGCCGGTCCCCGTGCTCTGCGTTCTCGCCGGGGTCGGCATCGGCGTGCTGTTCGTCCTCCGGCAGCGCCGCCCCGACCCGATGCTCGACACCGAGCTGTTCCGGCGGCGCGCCTTCAGCCAGTCGATCGCGACCAACACCGTCGCCGCCTTCGCGATGACCGGGTTCGCCATCTTCAGCACCCAGTACCTCCAGTCGGTGCTCGGGATGAGCCCGTTGCGTGCCGCGCTCTGGAGCCTCGCCCCGGCCGTCCTGGTCGGCGCCGCCGCACCGTTGTCCACCACGGTGGCGCGGACCGTCGACCGTGCGGCGCTGGTCACCGCCGGGCTGCTGCTCGGCGCGGCCGGGCTCGTCGCCATGCTGGCCGTCGGTGCCGATTCCTCCCTGGTGCCGATCCTGGTCGCGGCCTCGATGCTCGCGATCGGGCTCGTGGTCGTGATGACGCTGATGACCGAGGTCGTGGTCGGAGTGGTCCCACCCGAGCGCGCCGGCTCCGCCACCGCGACGTCGGAGACCGCGCAGGAGTTCGGTGGTGCTTTCGGGATGGCGATGCTGGGGAGCATCGGCGCGGCGATCTACTCCCGGCACCTGACCGATGCCCTTCCGGCCGGATTGGACCCGCTTGCGGCGCACCAGGCCACCCAGACCCTCGGTGGTGCGACCTTCGTGGCCGGTGGACTGCCGGCCGCCGAGGGCGGTCGACTGTTGGAGCTCGCGCGACAGTCGTTCGTCGCCGGCCTGCACGGGGCCGCGCTGAGCGCCGCCGTCGTGCTCGTGGCCGCGGCGGTCGTGACGGTGGTGTTCCGCCGCCGGTTCGGACCGCTCGAGCTCACCGAAGCCCGTACGGCTGCCGACGCGGGTGACGAGCTGACGAACGGGAGCGCCACGGCAGCGGTCGGCGCATCCTCCGCCGAGGGTTAACCACCCGTTAACCGCCGGACACGCGTGTCGGGCAGGTCCGTACCCTCACCGGGCGTAGCGTCGAAGTCAACGTCCGGTGGGGAAGCCGGTCGTTGCGGGAGGCCCATCCGTGCATCACTCGTCGAGTGCCCAGGCGAACCTCGCCCGGGGCATGCGTGACGCGAGAGGGCATGCACCCTGCCCTCGGGCCCGTTCCCGGTCCGCCAGCTGACACAGTCGGCCGGCGCGGGTGCGTGCCGGCCACGAGAGGATCCACCGTGGCACGTGCGACGGCTTCAGCACAGTCAGGCCTCGATTCGACGGGCGTCGCCTCGGCGGCCCACGGAGCCGGCCGCGCGGCCACGCGCCCGGCAGCCGCCCGCACCCGCCGGCGGGCGAGCACGCGGACCTTCGTGCTCGACACGTCGGTCCTGCTCTCCGACCCACGGGCGTTGATCCGCTTCGACGAGCACGACGTGGTCATCCCGATCGTGGTGATCACCGAACTCGAAGCCAAACGCCACCATCCCGAGATCGGGTACTTCGCCCGCGCCGCGCTCAGGTTGCTGGACGACCTGCGCATCCAGCACGGCCGGTTGGATGCGCCGATGCCGGTCGGTGAGTCCGGCGGGACGCTCCGGGTCGAGCTCAACCACACCGACCCGACGATCCTCCCGGCCGGGTTCCGGCTGGGGGACAACGACACCCGGATCCTCGCGGTCGCCCGGAACCTCTCCGCGGAGGGCCACGACGTCACGGTCGTGAGCAAGGACCTGCCCATGCGGATCAAGGCCAGCGCCGTCGGCCTCGTCGCCGAGGAGTACCGGGCCGAACTGGCGGTCGAGTCGGGCTGGACCGGGATGGCCGAACTCGAGGTCGACCCCGAGACCCTCGACACGCTCTTCGGCGAGCGTGAGGTCCCGATCGCCGAAGCCGCCGGCCTGCCGTGTCACACCGGGCTCGTCCTGATGAGCTCACGCGGGAGCGCGCTCGGCCGGGTCACCGCCTCGGGCGCCGTCCGCCTCGTCCGGGGCGATCGCGACGCCTTCGGCCTGCACGGCCGGTCGGCGGAGCAGCGGGTGGCGCTGGACATCCTCCTCGACCCGACGGTGGGCATCGTGTCGATGGGCGGCCGGGCCGGCACCGGGAAGTCCGCGCTCGCGCTGTGCGCGGGACTGGAGGCGGTGATGGAGCGCCGCCAGCACAAGAAGGTGGTCGTCTTCCGGCCGCTCTACGCCGTCGGTGGTCAGGAACTCGGCTACCTGCCCGGATCCGAGTCCGAGAAGATGAGCCCCTGGGCGCAGGCGGTGTTCGACACCCTCGGCGCCCTCGTCAGCCCGGACGTGGTCGACGAGATCATGGGCCGCGGAATGCTCGAGGTGCTCCCGCTGACCCACATCCGGGGCCGGTCGCTCCACGACGCGTTCGTGATCGTCGACGAGGCGCAGTCGCTCGAACGCAACGTCCTCCTCACGGTGTTGTCGCGGATCGGGGCGAACTCCCGCGTGGTGCTGACCCACGACGTCGCGCAGCGGGACAACCTCCGGGTCGGCCGCCACGACGGGGTCGTCGCGGTGGTGGATCGGCTCAAGGGCAATCCGCTGTTCGCCCACGTGACCCTGACCCGGTCCGAGCGCTCGCCGATCGCCGCCCTCGTCACCGAACTCCTGGAGGACATCACGATCTGAGTGCGCGTGCCCTCCGCTCGACCGTCCGTTCGGCGTCCAGCACCTGGCGCGGACCGGGCCGTCCGTGACCGGCCTGTTATCGTCGCTGGCCGTTGCCGAGCCACCGGAGGCCACCTGTATGCCACGTCCTGCACCGCGTCACGCCGCGCCGCGCCCTCTGCGCGCCCGACGTCGTCGTGTCGGCACGATTGCTGGCGTCCTGTCGGTGGCCGCGCTCTTCGTCCTCGGTGGGGCAACGGGCAGCGCGACCTTGGCCTCGTCTTCCGCGGTGGTCGTCGACGGGGGAGCCGGGCAACAGCCGGCACCCGCCGGCACCGCCGCTGCAGCCGCCGCGCCCACGACGCCTCGTTCGGTGCCGGGTCGGACCGGTGATGAAGGGTGACGGTCGGGTGGCGCTGACCGACTCGACGATCGCCGCGCGCAAACGAGCTGCGGCTGCGGCCGCCGCCAAGAAGGCCGCTGCTGCTCGAGCCGCGGCCGTCGCGCGTGCGGCGCGGTCGGCTGAGCGCGCGGCGTTGAACGCTTCGCCCAAGGCCATCGCGAAGTCGCTGCTTCCGAGCTACGGGTGGGGTGCAGGAGAATTCACCTGCCTCGAGACGATGTGGAACCACGAGAGCAACTGGAACCCGCGGGCGGCGAACGTCGGCTCCGGCGCGTACGGCATCCCACAGGCGCTGCCGGGCGACAAGATGGCCACGTACGGATCAGACTGGCGAACGAACCCGCGGACCCAGATCAAGTGGGGTCTGTCGTACATCAAGACGCGTTACGGCACACCGTGTCAGGCGTGGTCGTTCTGGCAACAGGGCAGTTGGTACTAGCAGCACCCGTCAGTGCGCGTGGACCGTCGACCGTCGGTCCGCGACAGCAGGTCGGAGCGACGTGAGTGGAGACGCGATGAGCACGGGATCGAAGATCGTCGGGGCGGGGCACTACCAGCCGCCCAAGGTGCTCACCAACGACGACCTCGCGAAGATCGTCGACACGAACGACGAGTGGATCCGCAGTCGGGTCGGGATCCAGACCCGGCACATCGCCGAGGACGACGACCCGGTCGACGTGATGGCCGCCAAGGCGGCGTCGGCGGCCATGACGAACTCCGGCGTCACCGCGGACGAGGTCGATCTCGTCATCGTCGCGACCTGCACCGCCATCGACCGATCCCCGAACATGGCGGCGCGCGTGGCCGCCCACACCGGCATGCGCTCGCCGGCTGCGATCGACGTGAACGTCGCATGCTCGGGCTTCTCGCACGCGCTGGCGATCGCCGACCAGGCCATCCGGACCGGCTCGGCCACTACGGCGGTCGTCATCGGCTGCGAGCGGTTGTCCGACTTCGCCGACTGGACCGACCGGACCACGTGCGTCCTCGTGGGCGACGGGGCCGGAGCTGTGGTCGTCCGCCCGTCCG
>CAVPUH010000001.1:0-356232 GCA_963708795.1 uncultured Actinomycetota bacterium | reverse complement strand
CGAATCGGACCAGGCGATCAAGCCTGAGTCGGGCCCCGGACGCTCCGCGGATGAAGTGAGTAGCCGACAGTCCGAGTGCTTCACGCAGCGCGACGGCGATGAATTCCTCGAACACGCGGTTCATGTCGAACAGGAGTGCGGTCCCGGCAACGGCGCCAGCGGCGACGTCCAGGCTCGAGTTCTGCAGGATGATCCGGACGAGCGCGAGCACACCCGTGTACCGAGCGTTCACCCGCGTGATCGCTGGCTGAGGAACCGCACAGGGTCAAAGCGAACCAGGGCGACCTCGTCGAGTCGCGAGTCAAGTGCGCGTAGCTCATTGCGATGTCGCGGGTCCCTGAGTGGGAGCGACCGGAGGACGCGGACGGCGGCCTTCACCATCCGGTTCTCGAGAATATCGGGGGTGAAGTCGTCATAGCCTACCTCGATCGGCAGGTAGAGCGTACCCCGCCTGCGCATGTGCTCGGCGAAGCGCACTCGACCGCGGACCGTGGTGAGTGTCTCCTCGCGCAGCTGGTACAGCCATGCAGGAGCCCGCCCCTGGTCGCCCGTTCGGCGAGGTGAACGAACGATGTCACTACGGCGTCACCAGGTCGCCTCTCGCTGACTTGAGCCACCCGGCGGCGTCCGCCAGCCACGTGGATCGACTGTAAAGGAGAGGAGGAAGTACAAATGGCCGATCGTCATCTTCGGTCGAATGACGATCTGACGCTCACCGAGGCGAACGACCCCGACGCGGGAGCCGGGCGTGAGCGCGTAGCCGTCCGCAGCCGGCGCCACGCCCATCGACGGGACGAGGCCTCGCAGGCCGATGGCGTCTTCGGTAGAGATCGGCACCGTCGTGGTGATGCCTTCGGTCAGCTCGAGCGGTCATTCATCGTCGCCCGGATCGACTTCCCGCCATCGCCTGGTCGTCATCTGCGGCGAGACCGATTGCTGCCGGAGGTCGACCGGGTCTGGTTCGTGCCAGGAGTCTGTCGAGGGCGAGCTCGTCGAGGCGTTCGGGACGATCCAGATACTGGTCCTCCAGGAACGGGATCACAGAGTTCTCCCAGAGCCGGCACCAGGTCCTCGGTCAGGCCGGGCCTGAGGAAGTGGCTGGGGCCGATCGCGGTGTTGCGGTCTGCGAGTTCACCGTGTTGGCGCGGTCTACGACGTCGGCCACCCAGGCCAGGTCCGGGTGGTTGTCGTGGAGCCACCGGCGCAGCAGCGAGTCGATGGGCGGGGTATCGGGGAAGAACGCCACGAAGTGGAACCGGCGGCGCAGCGCGGTATCAATCAGCGCGATGGACCGGTCGGCGGTGTTCATGGTGGCGATGATCTGCAGGTTCGCCGGCAGGGAGAACCCGGCGTCGGAGTACTGCAGGTGGATCTCTTCATCGCGGTACTCGAGCAGGAACACCAGTTCCCCCAGGACCTTGGACACGTTCGCGCGGTTGATTTCGTCGATCAGCAGCACGTAGGTGCGATCGGGATGCTGGCGTGCGACTCTCGGCCATCCGCTTGAGCGGCCCGTCGACGACCTTGTAGGTCACCTGCCCGTTCTCCAGCCTGGGCCGGTATCCCTCGATGAAGTCCTCATACGCGTAGGAGGGGTGGAATTGCACCTTCTCCACGTCGGTCGCGGACTGCCGGCAATGTAGCCGGCGAGCTTGCGGGCGACGTAAGTCTTGCCGGTCCCGGGCGGCCCGTAGAACACCACCTGGCCCTTGTCGCGTAGCAGGTCGACCACCTCATGCAGGTAGCTGACCGGGTCGAGGAAGAGTCCGCGACCCAGATCGTCGAGCGAGCCGCGTGGACCGTCGGTGCCAGCCGTTGCTGTGTCGTCACCCACGAGCGTCATCAATTCCTCCCATTGCTCGTCGCGACACGACGAAGTTCGTGCCCTGTGGAGCTCGCAGAACTGTGAGGTCCTGAAGAACCGGGTCGGCGCGGAGTTCGTCACGGGTGATCGGTTCGTCGAGGACTCGTGTCAATCGAAGTGGAACGTGCCACCTTCGAGCATCCGACTGTTCCCATTCAGCCGAGGCGTCTTCGAATGGGCGGCCGGTGAGCTCGGCCAACGCCAGCACCGCTGCCTGTTGACCGGCCGTCCAAAGTGCGACCTGGTCACCGGGCTGCATCCTGTCCCGATGCGCGGTGACCTTCCACGTGTCCTCCTCGCCGACTGACCACGTCCTCGTCAGATTGTCCGCGAGGTCCCAGTACTCAGGCACAGCCTGGAACAACCAGTGCGCGGGTGCCGACCGATCGTACGGTCGCCACGGTGACTCGCTGGGCCACCGGTCGCGGAAGTCCGCTCGCAGGCGGAGGCTGAACTCGGTGTCGAGAGGGAACAGGTAGCCCTGTTTACCGACCCGTCCGTCGTGAACGGACCAGCGGTCGACGGCCGATCCGTGACTTCCGACGAGTGCGATTGGCGCATCGAGTGGGAAGTACTCCACCTCGACATAGTGGCCTTCACGTCCCCAATCGTCAGGCAGACTCTCCGGCTTGTCGCGCACGATCGGCCACGACGACACGAGCCCAAACGCACAAATGGCACCGTTCGCGTAGTGCAGAACCACATGCCCGGGCCGAAGTCGGGACACGCTCGTGTGGTGGCCGGCCGCACTGCCGGATCGAGTCGTCAGCGGTGCCCACAAGAACCCGCCACTCGCCTCGACCTGATAAGTCTTGCCCTCATTAACCCACCACACATGCTCCACGACGCCCAACCTCCCATATCGAGTCGTCAAGAGCCCTCAGAGCAACTGGAGTGAGTGCGTGACAGGCTCAGGACGACGAGTCATCAGACATCGCGTCCAGCCGCCAACGGACTACGCCGAGCAGTGTGGATCGCGCCTGGTTTCGAAATCGAACACGACTCTCACTGACGGCAGCATTGACGGCAACCCTCGCCGATCTCAGTGCCGTTCACCGGATCGTTCCGGCCGATACCACTCAGCAATGCCCAACCAGACGGCCGTAAGCCGGTCCCGATGGGACTACGGATCTGTGAGTGTCGTGGTGGTGCTCCTGGGTGGTGCACCAGCAGGCTCGGTGTCGGTGATCCCGGCGTGGCTCTCTACGGATTCGGCCGCTTTGGCGTGCCCTTCATCTGACCTGCCCGTCGTGGTTGCCGGCACCGGCCTGGTCCACCAGTTGGCCTGATCAGAAGCCTGTCCGCTCGAGGGCGTGACCCGTTACAGATGTGCCACTCGGTGACCTCTACCCAGGCCGGTGCCGACGGTTGACCCACTCCCTCCAGGAAGGACCAGGCCAATGCCCATGTTGGCAGAACTCGTCGACGCCGTCGTTGGTGTCGACACCCACCGCGATACTCACGAGGCGGAGATCGCCCTCCCGACCGGCACCGTGATCGGAACTCGAACCATCAACAACGACAGCTCGGGCTTCGCCGGGTTGCTGGCCTGGATCAGGGACCAGGCGCCGGGCCCGCGGGTGGTCGTGTCGATCGAGGGCACTCGCAGCTTCGGCGTCGGGCTCGCCCGTGCCGTCGCGGCCGCCGGGCTGACCGTCATCGAGTGCGAGCAGCCCGAACGTGAAGCTCGACGGGGGAAAGGCAAGTCCGACCCGATCGATGCCCATCTCGCGGTGCTCGCCGCGCTGCGTCTCGACGCCGACCGGGTCCCCGTCCCTCGAGCCGATGGCGACCGCGAGGCACTGCGGATCCTCCTTGGCGCCCGCCACGACCTCGCCGTGGCCACCACCGCCCAGACCAATCGCCTCCGCGCTTTACTGCTGGGCGGTAGCGACGCCGAGCGTGATCTGGCCCGTGCCACCCTCACCGATCCCATGCTGGTCGCGATAGCACGGCGACGAGCACCACGCGACGCGGCTCGGGAGCAGACCGTGCGCCGGGGCGAGGCCCGCGGCTGGCTCTGGCCGTGCGGGCCGGCCGTGACGCGTTGGCGGACAACCGAGCTCGGTTACAGGCCATCGTGGACGAGATGGCTCCCGGGTTGACCGCGCGTCGCGGCATCGGTGCAGTCACTGCCGCTCAAGCGATTGTGTCGTTCTCCCACCCCGGACGGTGCCGAAGCGACGCCGCGTTCGCCGCGCTCTCGGGCACCAGCCCCCTGCAAGCCAGCAGCGGCAAAACGGTTCGGCACCGGCTCAACCGCGGCGGTGACCGCGCCCTGAACTGCGCGATCCACACCATCGCCGTGACCCGCATGCGATGCTGCCCCACCACCAAGGAATACGTTGCCCGTCGAACAGCCGAAGGAAAGTCCACCCGCGAGATCCGCAGGTGCCTCAAGCGCTACATCGCCCGCGAGCTCTACCGCGCACTCAACACCGCCACCACCCTCACCGCCGAAACATCCGCGGCAGCAGCCGATTGACAAACATAGAAGCGTCAGAAGGTTGCAGGTTCGAATCCTGCCGAGCGCGCCACGTAAGGTCGGCCAGACGGCACGGTAGTGAGTCGAACGGTCCCTCCGAGACCGCGCACCGCTCGGCTCGACCGTCGGTCCCGCCCACGAGCAACGTACTCCTCGCCGTCGACGACACCCGTCCCGCCCGCAACTGGCAGAATCCGACGGATGGTCTCGCTGCCCGTTGAACAGGCCGACGGATGCGTCCTCTTCCGACTCGACCAGGTCGATGAGAGCCACCTGGACGACCTCGAGCCGGCCATCCCGCTCACCGCGTCCCTCGTCGTCCTCTGGGACGCCGGAGACTGTCTCCTGGTCTTCAACAGGTTCCATCGGACGTGGGAACTCCCGGGCGGCATGCTCGATCCCGGTGAGTCGCCCCGCGACGCTGCAATCCGCGAACTCCTCGAGGAGAGCGGACAGCGCGCCGACACGTTGGCGCTCGCAGGTATCGCACGGGTTTGGTACGCCCCGGCGCGACGTCTCGAGCATCTCGCGATCTACCGCGGCACAGTGACGTCCCGAACTGCATTCGTCGAGAACGACGAGATGACCCAGAGCTTGTGGTGGGACGCCACGACATACCTTCCTGACCTCGCGTCGATCGACCGGGCGCTGGCCGAGCTGTGCCGAGCCCGGACGCCCGAATGAGGCCACCAACCGCCCACTCGGCGAAGCATCAACCCCACCCGGGATCGCCGGGGCCGTCTCCGAAGTCGGGGACGGCCAGCCGGGCGCCACCCTGACGGGCGGAGTCGTACGCCACCACCCCGGGGAGGGTGAAGCGGGCGGCCTTCCAGGCGTTGACCGGCGGGTGCGTCCGAGTGACGACGCCGCGCACGAAGTCGTCGGCCAGGAAGTGGTGGCTGCCCTCGTGCCCGTTGTGGGCGCCCTCGAACTCCTTCGGCAGACGCGAGCGGTCGTGCACCGGCGCCATGCCGGAGGCGAAGCTCTGCATGAGGGCCGGGTCGATGTCGCCGAAGCCTTCGGGGATCTGCTTGTTCTTGGTGAAGAACAGCTCGCTGATGTCGCGCGTCTCGCCCTTGGCGTAGTCCTCGCCCTCGGTCTTGACGCTCAGGGTGGCGCCGTGGCCGGACTGCTCGAAGACCTGGTCGGTGCCGTAGAACCGGAAGCGGCTCTCGTGGCCATTCCAGTAACCGACCCGGCGGAACTCGTTGCTCCGCATGGCGCCGCCGTCCGCCAGTTCGAACAGCGCCGTCATGTTCGAGAAGTCGTTGCCCCACCGCGAGACGTCACGATCGAACACGCCGTCGCCCCGGTCGTCGTGGATGCCGATGCAGCTCACCGAGGTGGCGTACGTCGGCAGTGCGCCGAGCATCCCACCGATGGCGTGCGTCGGGTAGAGCATCGGCGGGAAGCTCGCGGTGCTCTTCCAGTCGTCGCCACCGCTGTACCGGTACGCGGCGTAGAAGCCGTTGTCCATGTCGTGGACGTAGTCGCCCTCGGAGTAGAACACCCGCCCGAAGGCACCGTCGGCGATCTGGCCACGGGCCCACACCACAGCAGGGTTGTAGTAGCTGGTCTCGCCCATCATGTAGATCAGGCCGGTCTCCTCGACCTTCCGCACGATCGCCTCGATCTCCTCGACGCTGATCGCCATCGGGACCGCGGAGTAGACGTTCTTGCCGGCCTCCAGTGCCTGCAAGCACGATCGGGCCGTGGGACCAGCGCTGCGTCATGACGGCCACGGAGTCGACGTCGGAGGCCAACAGCTCCTCGACGGTGGCGAAGCTCCCGGCGAGGCCGTGGCGCTCGACGTGCTCGTTCGCGCGCTCGGGGACGAGGTCGGTGACGTAGACCTCCTCGACGTCGGGGTGGAGCTGCCACAAGGCGATGAAGCTCCGCGCGAACTGCCCGGTGCCGATGACGCCGATCTTCATGTTCAGACCTCTCTGTCCTGGTGAAGGAGGTGGTGATGCCACCGCCTGTAGTCCTGGCTGAGAACACACCGACTCTATAAGGACGAGCAGGTCGGTCGACCAGGCGGCGGGCGGTACTCATGGACCCGCCGGGTTCCGATCAGGACAGCCGGCGGCGCGTCCACCAGAATGAGAGCCAGGCGAGCAACGCCGAGGCGGCGAGGTACATGCCGGTCTCTGCCCACTGCAGGTGCCAGAAGTGGTTGTGTGGCTGGTAGACGAGGCGTTGCCGGTAGCCCTGCTCAGCGAGTTTGGCCATGCAGTCGTCCAGCGTCCCGCGGCTCGCCTTCACCTTCACGCTGTCGGTCGGCTGCCCGGCGCCAGGAGGTGGCGGGAGACACTCGCTGAACCATGACGGGAGCGCTGCGGCTCTACCGCGAGCATCGACAGTGTGGTTGGACAGGATCCAGTCGCCAGGATTCGCGTGGGTGGTGATGGTGAGCGTGCCTGCGCTGTCGCTGCTGATCCCGTCGAGGGTGGCCTGCGATATCACCATCGAGGTCGTGGTCGCCGGGACCAGGTGCGGGCGGACCCACAACGGCACGGCGACCTGGACGACGACGTAGATCGCGAGGGCCAGCGCCATCGCGGGTACCGACCGGCGAATGATCAGCCCGATCAACGTCCCCAGGAGGAGTGCGAAGACGGCGTAGCCGATGGGGACGAAGCCACGCATGGCGAACGCGATCGGAGTGAGTCGTGAGGCCAGGCTCCCACGCGCATTTCCCGTGGCGCCGTCGAGCGGCTGTGCCCACCACGTGATCGCCGTGGTGAGGATCCCGATCGCCACCGCGACCGCGAGCACCGAGAAGCCGAGTTTCGCCGCGAGCCAGTGGCCGCGGGTGACCGACTGATTCCAGGCGAGCCGATATGTGCCGGTCTCAAGCTCTCGGGCCACCAATGGCGCGCCCCAGAAGATCCCGACAATCGCCGGCGCCACCGCGAGGGCGGCGATACCGCCGTTGAAGAGCAGCCGGTCGGTGCTGGTGAGGAGGTCGTAGACGTCCTCGTTTCGTTCAGCGAGGCCGGCCAGCGCGGGGCCGGTGAGGGCGAGCCAGACACAGGCTGCTGCCACGAGCCCGTAGACGGCGATGAACTGCGTGCGGCACTGTCGCCAGGTCAGCCAGATCACCGGAGGACCTCCAACCGAGCGCTGACCGGAGCCACGGATGCCGGTCCTTCCATGTAGGCGAGCACGAGATCTTCCAGACCCAGTGAAGAGATCGACCAGACCGGATCGAGGATCGGGGACTCCGTTCGCACGACGTAAGTGGACTGACGATCGGTGTGGCTGGCCCAGACGACGTGCTGGTCCGCGGGCAACCTGGCGGGGTCGCGCAACGGCCCGGACAGCCGGTGGTGCGTGGCGAGTAGCCACTCCACGTCGCCGGCCACCCGCACCTGCGAGTCGACCAGGACGACGACGTGGTCGCAGACGCGTTCGAGGTCGGACACGACGTGGGAGGAGAGCAGCACACTGATCTCCTCCTCGGCCACAGCCTCCATCAACACCTGCAGGAACTCCCGTCGGGCCAGCGGGTCCAGGCTCGCGACGGGCTCGTCGAGGACGAGCAACTCGGGCCGCTTGGCCAACCCCAGTGTCAACGCGAGCTGGGCCTGCTGTCCGCCGGAGAGCTGGCCGGCTCGCTGGCCCGGATCGAGCCCGAGTCGGGCGATCCGTCGTCGAGCTGCCGCGTCGTCCCACCCCGGGTTGAGGTGTGCACCCAGGCGCAGATGGTCGGCGACCGTGAGCCTGGCGTACGTCGGGGTGTCCTGGGCGACGAAGCCGACCTTCGCCAGCTGCGACGAGTCTGCGGCCGGTCGTCCGCCGCAGACCTCGATGGTTCCCACCGTGGGGGTCAGGATCCCGACCACGAGATTGAGCAACGTGGATTTGCCGGCGCCGTTCGGCCCTACGAGACCGGTGACCCGGCCGACAGGGATCTCGAGGGTGCAATCGCGCAGCGCCCAGCGCCGCCGATACTGCTTGCCCAGGCCGCGGGCCGTCACGGCGGCGCTCACGCGATCTCCTCGCTCACGGTGCGAAACGTGCTCGTGAAGAGGGCCTCGATGCTCTCCTCGTCGAGCCCGGCCGATCGTGCCCTGTCGAGCCATCGCTCCAGGTCGCGCCGCAGTGGCTCGTGTGCTGCCAGTGAGGCGTCGGCGAGCGTGCGGGTGACGAACGTGCCGACTCCCGGCCGGGCGGCGACGAGCCCGTCGCGCTCCAACTCGCGGTAGGCCTTCAGGACGGTGTTCGGGTTGATCGCCAGGCTGGCCACGACATCCTTGACGGTGGGTAGCTGGTCGCCCTTGACGAGCAGGCCGAGGCGCAAGGCGCGTCGTACCTGATGGACGACCTGGAGGTAGGGCGCCACCCCCGAGCGGCCATCCAGCGAGAACTCGATCATCAAGACTTCCCATTCATCTAGATACCTAGCACAGTAGATATCTACGACAAAGGTTCGTCAAGAGGCGGCCGGTGCCCGGGCGCAACGGCGAGGCCGTCACTCCATCGTCGCGAGTACCCGCAGCCGGATCAGCCCGGGCACGAGCAGCCACGCAGACCCGACCAGCGCGCCGGCCACGGTCACGACGATCGTGGTCTGTACCCCGACCGCTGCTGCGAGCCCGGCACCGACGAAGCCGCCGACGGCGGTCATGCCGCGCACCATGAACAGGAAGCTCCCGTTCACCCGTCCGCGGATGCGATCCGGTGCCAGGAGCTGGCGAGTCGAGCCTTGATGGACGCTCCACAGCGACCACCCGAAAGCGTGCAGCAGCAACCCGACGATGAGGGCCGGTACGACCGCGTGGTCCGGCAGCGCCAGAGTGAGGGGAACAGCGACGAGGCCGACGGCCCGGCGTCGTTGGAGTAGTAGACGAGCAGCACGGCCTGTAACGCGGTGAAGAACAGCATGAACGTCGCGTTCGAGAGTGCGAAGGCTCGGATGAGGGCTTGTCGCCACAGGAAGTGCATGCCCTCGGCCAGGGCGGCGACCGGACGCTGGGGCGACGACTCCGGCCGACGGCTCGATCCGCCGGATACCGCGCAAGCTCAACGCGGAAAGCAGATACGAGCAGGCGTCGACGGCGACCGCGAGCGGAGCGCTCACGAACTGGATCACCACGCCCGCGACGGTCGGACCGGCCACGCCGGCGATGCTCTCGGTCGCGGCCAGCTTGCTGTTGCCTTCGATCAGCGACTCCCTCCCGACCAAGGTGGGGAGGTAGGACTGATACGCGGTCTCGAAGAAGACCGCGCATGTCCCGACGACGAAGGCGACGACGTAGAGCTGTTCGATGCGCAGGACGCCGAGTGCAGCCGCAACCGGAACCCAGGCCAGGGCCAGCCCGCGGCCCAGATCGGCAGCGACGAGGATCGGCCGCCTCCGGACGCGGTCGACGCCCACGCCTACGAACAGTCCGATCAGCAGCCACGGGACGCCGGCGATCCCGGTCAGCAACCCCACCTCGGGAGCCGATGCGTGCAGCACAAGGATCGCGACCAGTGGAAGCGCCAGGCCGCCGAACTGGCTGCCGACCAGGGACAGCGTCTGCGCCAGCCACAGCCGCATGAAGTCACCGTGTGACCACAGCGACCGCTGCGGAGGTGCCATCGCAGGACTATCTCAGAGCTCGCGCTCCGTAGACCCGAGGTCGCCGGATCGACGCAGGTGCGGACGAACCTCAGGCGTGCCGCTCACGTGTAGCGGCGAGCTCGGCCAGGTGATGCAGCGAGTTGCTCAGATGCTCCGGGCCGAACGGTGGGAACTGGAGATACTCACGGATCGACTCCGGCACCGCCGACCAGTCGTAGGTGAGCGTGACGTCGGTCTCGGTCGGCCCCAAGGGGACCAGGTCGTACCGCCACGTCCAGCCGCCGAACTCCAGGTGCCCGTCGTCCTTCTCGACGCCCGGACGCCATCGGATCGCGTGTGGCGGGTCGAATACCTCCACCTGGTTGGCGATCTGGTAATCGCCGTCGGGATGACCGGCGTGATACATGCCCATCCGGAAGACCTGCCCCGCTTCGACCAGCGGGGCCGTATCGACCGCTTCCTGCACCCACCCGGTTCCGTCGACGGCGGCATGGGTGGTCGGATCTGCCAGCACCGCAAACACCGTCGCTGCACCTGCCCGGATCGCGAGGGTGGCGCTCACGATGTCGCTTGGCGTGTCGGGCAGTTCGTCGCGTCGGCGGGTCAGGTAGGCGATCTCGGCGGAGTTACCCGCCTGCTGGATTGCCGTGTCGTAGGCCGCTCGTGCTTCCTGACGTCGGCCCAGTCGGCGGAGCAGGTCCGCCCGGGTGGCGTGGTAGGCGTGGTAACCGCCGAGCGTGTCGTCGAGGCGATCGACCGTGGCCAGGGCCACCTCGGGGCCATCGAGTTCGGCGACCGCCACGGCCCGGTTGAGGGCCACGATGGGCGACGGGTCGAGCCGCAGGAGCTGGTCGTAGAGGGCGATGACCTGCGACCAGTCGGTATCGCCCACATGACGTGCTGACGTGTGGACGGCGTTGATGGCCGCGAGGATCTGGTAACGACCGGGTGCCACCCCCGCCGCCAGTCGCCCGCGCACCAGCCCATGGCCCTCGGCGATCAGCGTCACGTCCCAGGTCCCACGGTCCTGGTCGGCGAGGGCGACGAGTTCGCCGTCCGCCGATATCCGCGCCGTGCGGCGTGACTCGGTGAGGAGCATCAGCGCCAGTAGCCCGACCACCTCGCCGTCCTCGGGCACGAGGGCATGGATCAGCCGGGTGAGCCGGATGGCCTCGGCGGTCAGGTCGGGACGGACGGGATCGGTGTCGGGTCCGGTGGCGAGGTACCCCTCGTTGAAGACGAGGAAGAGGACCGCCAGCACGCCGGAGACGCGGGCCGGGAGATCGTCGGCCGAGGGCACCCGATAGGGGATGCGGGCGTCCCGGATCTTGTCCTTCGCGCGCGTGATCCGTCGGCCCATCGTCGACTCCTGCACGAGAAACGCACGTGCGATCTCCGGCACGGTGAGGCCGCCGACCATCCGCAGCGTGAGCGCCACCCGGGTCTCCATGGCGAGGGCCGGGTGACAGCAGGTGAAGATCAACCGGAGCCGGTCGTCGTCGATCGCGCCGAGACGCTCGGGCGGATCGTCGTACAACACCTGGGCCTCCCGCTGCTTGTCGTCGCGCTTGTTCTCGCGTCGGATCCGGTCGATGGCCTTGCGGTTGGCGGTGGTCGTCAACCAGGCGCCGGGATTCGGCGGCACGCCGTCGGTCGGCCACCGCTCGACAGCGACGGCGAACGCCTCGGCCGCGGCCTCCTCGGCGATGTCGAGGTCGCCGAATCGCCTCGTCAGGGACGCCACGACGCGGGCCCACTCCTCTCGGTGCGCTCGGGTGATGGCCTCTTCGACGCCGGTGCGGTTCAGAGGAACGGCCGCACCTCGAGCTTCCCGTCGCAGACCCTGGAGCCCTCCGCAGCGAGCTCGAGCGCCACGTCCAGATCGGGTGCCTCGATGATCCAGAGGCCGACGACGTGCTCCTTCGTCTCCAGGAACGGCCCGTCGGTGAACACCGCCTCGCCGACCCGGTTGTCGACGACTCGGGCCGCATCGGGCGACGCGAGGCCGCCGGCGAACACCCAGTGGCCCGCGGCCTTGAGCCGGTCGTTGTACTGGTCGATGGCCGCCATGTCGGCCGGGCCGGGGGAACCCTGAGCGTCGTCGATCACGGAAACCAGATACTGCATATCGGATCAGCTCCTGTGGATTGGGGACTGTGTGGCCAGCCGTTCACCCCTGCTACGAACGGGTCAGCGCAGATCCGACACCGCCTCGAGCATTCTCTCAGGACCAGACCGGTTCGAGTCCGTTGTCGATGTCGTTGAACACGTCGACGTCGTCCCGGTTGCAGGCGACCGCGATCGTCGTACGGCGATCCTGGCCCGGTCGCCTAGTGACCCGTGACCACCCCGGGCGATAGGTTGGCCTCGGCCCCCGACCGAGAAGAGTGGTGAGCCACATGGCCGAAGGCCCTGTACAAGCTGGCGAACTGACGACGTGCGTGGTCTTCGACATCAGACCCATGCTCGTGCGGGTCACCGCTCGCGGCCAATCGGGTGTGATCCGAGGCTCGGCCGCCTCACGTGTGTCCGTCGGTCAACGCCTGCACATCCGCATCATCGAACCCAACGTCGGCGGCCGCTTCGAAGCGGCCCTCATCGACTACTGAGGGGTCCACGACTCACCGATCGACCAGTGACTGAGCGAAGGTCCAGGGTGTGCCCTGGAAGTCCGCGGTGTCGTACACGCGATCGCCCCACGGCTGATCCTGCGGATCAGTCGCCGTCACACCGCACGACCTGACCCACGAGCAGTGCTCGTCGACGTCGTGGACGTACACGTACATGCGTCCACCGCTGAGAGCTGTCGCACCGTCGGTCTGCCGGAGATAGATGCGACCGGTTCCGAGGGTCAGTTCGGCGCTCATCGCGGCGCCGTCGGCGCCGTGTTGGACACGTGCGAGTCCCAGCCGAAAGACCCGGGGCAGCCACATCACTGCTTCGTCCACATCGGCATAGTGAAGGAACGGAACGATCGGGCTCAGCTCCGACGACATCAGTACCTCACGTTCGTGAGTCGCGACCTCGATACCTCACGGTGCGCGCTCTCGACGTCGAAGTCCAGAGCCGGTCGGCGATACACGGTGCCGCACTCACCCGTACTGCCCGGGCTGGTAGTCCCCGCCCACCTGGCGGGTGATGACGTTCAGTCGATTGAACGTGTTGATGAGGGCGATCTGCGACACCAGCGCCGTGAGTTGCTCGTCGTCGTAGTGTTCGGCGGCGTTCGACCAGGCTGCGTCGGTGACATCGCCGGCGTCGGCGAGGCGCGTGCCCTGCTCGGTGAGTTCGAGCGCAGCCCGTTCCTCGTCGGTGAACACGTTCGCCTCCCGCCACGCCGCGACGAGGTTCAGCCGCAGGGCGGACTCTCCTGCCTGCAAGGCGTCCTTCGTGTGCATGTCGAGGCATCCGGCGCAGCCGTTGATCTGACTGGCCCGGATCTTCACCAGTTCCAGGGTGGCCGCCGGCACCGTCGACTCGGCCACGACCCGGTTCGCCATCACCAGGTACTTGGCGAGCTTCGGACCGAGCTCAGTGCTGTAAGGGTTCATCCGCGCCTGCATGAGGATCTCCTTCGTCGTCGGTAGGTGACACCTCCTGGGACGAGATGGTCCGCCGGTCTGTGACATCGGTCCGGGCGCGGCGCAAACCCGGTCGCCGCCGACGCGCACCGGGGCTAGCCTCACGCGCATGGACGCGCAGTCAGAGCCGGTCGTCATGTGGTCCGATCACCGCATCGCCATGCGCAACTCGCCGATTCACGGCACCGGATCCTTCGCGGCCGAGGAGCTTCCGGCCGGGACCGTGCTCACCCGTCTGCAAGGTGGGATCGTCTTCACCTCTGCCGATTGGGAGTCGGGCCGGGTCGACCTCGACGGTGACATGTACAACGAGGAGAAGCTCGGGCCGGATCTCTTTCGTGCGACCCCGAAGGCGAATCAGTACTACTTCAACCACTCCTGCGAAGCGAACGTCGTCGAGGACGACGACTTGCGCACCCAGACGACGTCACGTGATGTCGCGGCCGGCGATGAGCTCACGATCGACTACCTGTACGTCGCGGATCGTTGGCCGGACGAGCCGTGTCGCTGCGGAACACCGGCCTGCCGGAACCCACCGGCATCCGGCGCGGACGAGGGCTAGCGTCGGCACCGTGGATTCGGCGATCGAGACGGAGCCGGTCGGGCCTGCGGCCCTCGACACCTTGGCCCGGCTCTTCGAGACCCATCGGGGAACTCAGGGGTGCTGGTGCATGGCGTACTGCGTCGTCAGTCGCGAGTACGCCGCCGGGTGGGCCGACGGCGGCAATCGCCGGCGGTTCGAGGCGATGGCCGAGTCGAGCGCGATCCCGATGGGGATCGTCGCCTCCATCGACGGCGAGCCGGTCGGCTGGTGTGCCTGTGGACCCCGGTCGAGGTACGACGTCGCAACCAGCCCGCGGAGCACGATGATGCGCGAGCGTGATCGGGGCGAGGACGACTCGGTCTGGCTGTTGCCGTGCCTGTTCGTCAGGGTCGGTCATCGGGGCGAGGGCATCACCTACGCACTGGTCGACGCGGCGGTCGAGCTGGCTCGCCGGCACGGGGCCGTGGCGATCGAGGGCTGGCCGCGCGGTGGTGCCGTGCGGGGTGCGCCCGATGCGCATCTCGGGCGGGAGAAGCTCTTCACCGAGTCGGGCTTCAGGTCGGTACGACGGCCGAGCCCGCAGCGCGTGATCATGCGACTCGATCTCTGACCGTCGCTCGCGCGGCCACGTGCCGCTCGCTCGTTATTTGCGACGGCGTTGCAATAAGCGTCCAGGACGTTCTAGGTTGCGAGCATGGCTCCCACCCCGGACACCGCGACCCGGACGGACTCGGCGTTCACTGCCTTCCGTCGATCGCTGACCGGCAAGGACTGGGCTGTCATCGGCGGGATGTTCGGCTTCGTCGCGTTGCTGAACATCGTCGGGTGGGCCGTGCTCGCCGGTGGAGTCGCGCCGCAGCACCTCACGCTCGCCGACGGCAAGGCCTTCGGGATAGCGCTCGGGGTGACGGCGTACCTGCTCGGCATGCGCCACGCGTTCGACGCCGACCACATCGCGGCGATCGACAACACGACGCGCAAGCTCGTCGCCGAGAACAAGAAGCCACTCAGCGTCGGCTTCTGGTTCTCCCTGGGCCATTCATCGATCGTCTTCGGGTTGTGCCTGCTGCTCGCGCTCGGTGTACGTGCGCTGGCCGGGCAGGTCGAGAACGAGAACTCGCTCCTGCAGCACGTCACCGGAGTCATCGGGACGAGCGTGTCCGGGCTGTTCCTCGTCGCCATCGGCATCATCAATCTCGTGTCCTTCCTGGCGATCATGAAGGTGTCGCGACGGATGAAGGTCGGCGAGTTCGACGAAGCCGAGCTCGAACGCGAACTGGACAACCGTGGGCTGATGAACCGGCTGCTACGTCCGGTCATGAAAGCGGTGCGTCGTCCACGGGACATGTATCCCGTCGGGGTCCTGTTCGGGCTGGGATTCGACACGGCCACGGAAGTGAGCCTGCTCGTCCTGGCCGGTGCCAGCGCCGCAGTCGCCCTGCCCTGGTACGCGATCCTGGTGCTGCCGATCCTGTTCGCAGCGGGGATGAGCCTGTTCGACAGCCTCGACGGGCTGTTCATGAACTTCGCGTACGGATGGGCGTTCGCTCGTCCGGTCCGGAAGGTCTACTACAACCTGACGATCACCGGTCTGTCTGTGGCGGTCGCCCTGGTGATCGGGACGATCGAGCTGATCTCGGTCTTCGTCGACAAGCTCGGCATCGCATCCGGACCGCTGCACGCGATCGGGAGCCTCGATCTGGAGTACGTCGGCTATCTCATCGTCATCCTCTTCGCGGCGACGTGGGCGATCGCGTTGATCTGGTGGAAAGCTGGGCGCGTCGAAGAACGCTGGACTGCCGGCCTCGCGCAGCCGAGTGCCGACGCCGGCGGCCCCTCGACCTGACGTCGGAAGGTGATGACGATGAGTGCCCCACAGCTGTCGCTGGACGACATCCGCGTCCGGCTCCATGCTCGCGGTGAACGCATGACCCGGCCCCGACAGGCGGTCCTCCTGGCCTTGGCCGAGCAGCCCGGGCATCCGACCGCGGAGCAGCTCGTGAGCGCGGTCGCCGCACGCGACTCGACCGTGCACCGGGCAAGCGTCTACCGCACGCTCGACGCATTGGCCCAGCTCGGCATCGTCCAGCACGTTCACCTCGGCCACGGTCCGACGGTGTACCACCTCGTCAGCAGCGGTCACGATCACGTGCACCTCCACTGTGTGGGGTGCGGCTCGATCACCGACGCGCCCGTCGGCCTGCTCGAGTCGGCCGCCGCCAGCCTCGACGTGACGGACGGGTTCACGCTCGATCTCGGCCACGTGGCGCTGTCCGGGTACTGCCACGATTGCCGTGGCAGTCACTCACACGGCGACGATTGACGGCTCCGGCATCGGGGAGCTGCCCAATATCGCTTGACCGCCGCAGCCGGCCATAGTGACCGTTGGTCGATGCAGTCACTTCTTCTCGACTCGTTCCGGCACAACAGCTGGGCCACCAGGCGCCTCATCGAGTTCTGTCGGCCACTGACGGACGAGCAACTCGCCACGACCGGCGTCGGGACCTTCGGCGACATCACGGCCACGCTGAACCACATCGTCCGCGCAGACGGGAGCTACGTCCGACGCCTGGCGCACGTCGAGCTGTCGTGGCCCGACGCTGACGACACCGCCGACTTCGACCGCCTCGACGACGAAGCCGCAGAGGCTCACGACCTCTGGGAGACGGTGCTCGCCGCCCCGATCGACGTCGAACGGGTCATCGTCGTCGACGACGGTGAGAACCAGGTCCGTGAGGGGATCTTCTTCGCTCAGGCGATCAACCACGCGAACCACCATCGCGAGCAGGTGTGCGCGATTCTCACAGGCCTCGGCATCGAACCGCCGGACATCCAGGCGTGGGAGTACGCGTGGGTGTCGGGTCGGATCTGGAGCACAGGCAGCTGAGCTGTCGCGCACGCAGTGAGGTGCGACCGACACGTTTGTGGCAGGACGCATGGTGCGGGGTCGCCGCTTGGTCGTGGCGGCTCCACCAGGCTGGGCGACTCCGATGCGCTCTTGTGGGTAACCGCGAATTGTCGGTGATGACGATTAGTATCGAACACATGAAGACGATCGATGGTGGGACTGACGGCGCGGTGTTGCGTGCGTCGATCGGTGACCTGATCGACGCCGCCGCCGCGGTGGTCCGCACACCTGCCGATGATGATCGGGGAGCGGATCGATCGGATCGGGTTGCTGGCTCGGGCGCAGTCCGCGTTGGCGGCCGCGCAAGGCGCTGGAAGCGGTTGAGTTCGAGACCTCGCAACTTCGGGTGCAGGAGGCGCAGGGTGTGCCGGTGCGGCGGCGGGGGCTGGGGATCGCGGATCAGATCGGCTTCGCCACCAAGTGTTCCCCGGCGTCGGCGTCGCGCCGGTTGGCGGATGCCCGGGCGTTGGTGACGGAGATGCCCGCCACGCTGCGCGCTCTCGCGGCGGGCCGGGTGTCCGAGCGTGGGGTGCGGGCGGCGATCACGCGAGACGCGGTGCCTGACCCGGGAGGACCGTGGCCGGGTCGATGCCGAGCTCGGTCCGGTGGTGGGGTCGATGTCGGTGCCCGAGATCAGCCAGGCGGTGCGGCGGCGGGTGATCGAACTCGACCAGGACGCCGCCGTCCGCCGGGCAGCACGGGCCCGGGAGGACCGGTACGTGTCCATCCGACCGTTGCCGGACACGATGGCCAAGATCACCGCGGTGCTGCCGGTGGAACAGGCCGTGGCCTGCTTCGCGTCGCTCCGCGCCGCCGCGGAAACCGCGAAAGCGACCGGTGACGAACGCACCAAAGCCCAGATCAAGGCCGACACCCTCGTCGAACGGATCACCGGCCAGGCCACCGCCACCGCTGATCCCGGTCGAGGTCCAGTTGGTGATGACCAGCGATGCCCTGCTGGGACGCTCCGTAACCGGACGCTGAACCCGCTCAACTCCCGGCCATGGACCGGTACCGGCGTTCCTGGCCCGCCGGATCATCACCCGCGACCCCGGACGCGGCCGCAGCCCGCGTGTGGGTGCGGCGGTTGCTCACCGACCCGATCGACGACACCGTCGCCACCATCGACACGAAACGACGCCGGTTCGACGGCGCCCTCGCCGTGTTGATCAACGCCCGCGACCAGGTCTGTCGCGACCCCTACTGCTCAGCCCCATCCGCGACCTCGACCACCTCCACGACCACGCCGACGGCGGACCCACCACCGCCGACAACGGGATCGGGCTCTGTCAACGCGGCAACCTGGTCGACCAGATCCCCGGCTGGCGCACCACCGGCACCGCCAGACACCGCATCGTCATCACCCCCACCGGACACCGCTACGACACCCGACCACCACCAGCCCTCGGACCCCGACTACCGGCACCCGACAAACCCGGCGAACAACTGCCCCGAGCCGGCTGAAGCAAGGTCGAGCCGAGCACGTTCACGCCCGCCGTCGCATGGCCTTCGCCGCCCTCGCGTTTGGCTGAAACCCCAGCCCCGCATAGACATTGCGGGCAGCGCCACTCGAGTGCACGTCGACAACCGTCGCTCCAGCACGCTGCATCCAGCTCACGAGCTCGTTCACGACCGCCGTGGCCAGGCCTTGGCTCCGTTGCTCCGCACTCGTCCACACCCACTCGATGTAGCCCACCTGCGGCGTGACCCGTCGCGGCGACGGGAGCCTCGTCTCGATCACGCCGACTGCCACCGCTGCGAGCCGATCGTCGGTCGCGTCGACGACGAAGGCGCCCACATCGGCCCACAGCCGTCGACGCAGCGCGAGCACCGCAGCCTCGTGCCAGTCGGAGCGCACGTCCTTCTCACCGAGATCGAAGAACATCGAGGTCACCGCCGCCACGATCGCCTCGATGTCATCCTGCGTCGCAGCTCGAGCCAAAGCCATCCCGGTGGTCTAGCAGTTCGGGCCGTGGCGCAGCACGTGAGGGTGCCGTAAGGGTCGACGACGTCGATCCGCGGTCACACTCGTGCGTATGCCGAGCCTCTCTCCCGCTGACAGCCCGCGGCCCGAACGGCCGCGGGCTGACCGGCCACGCTGGTGGCCGCGATTCAGCAGCACCCTGCGATCGACCGCAGTCACGGCACGCCTCGGTCGCGCTCTCGGCATCGCGATCGGCATCTGCTTCCTGACCGGCATGCTCAGCCACTACCAGTACCACCCGTGGATGTGGCTTCCCGAACCGGCACGTCCGGTGTGGGGCTACCGGATCACCCAGGGCGTGCACGTCGCCACCGGAACGGCGACGATCCCGCTGGTCTTCGTCAAGCTCTGGTCGGTCTACCCCAATCTGTTCCGATGGCCGCCGATTCGCTCGCTCAAGAACGCCGTCGAGCGGGCCAGCATCGCGATTCTCGTGTCAGCGACGCTCGTCCAGTTGTTCACCGGCTTCTTCAACGCGCTCAACTGGTACCCGTTCCGGTGGGATTTCGTCGACGTCCACCGCTTCCTCGCCTACGTCGTCGTCGGGTCGATCCTCCTCCACATCGCGGTGAAGCTGCCGGACATCGTCTACGGGCTCCAGACGAAGGTCGCCGACGGAGACGTGCTCACCGAGATCCCCTGGAGCGAGAATCCCGATGCCCACAGCAACGCCGGCGACCTTCCCGCGCCCGCGACTCCCGGTATCTCGCGCCGAGGTGCGTTGACGGCCACCGGCGCCGGTGTGGGACTGGTGGTCGTCACGTCGATCGGGCAGACACTCAACCCGCTCGAACCGCTCGGCCTGCTCGCGATCCGCCAACCCAGCAAGGGGCCTCAGGCGGTGCCTGTCAATCGGACGGCCGACCAGGCCCAGGTGATCGCGGCGGCCACTGCGGCGGATTGGCGACTCCATGTCATCGGACCGGACTCGTACACGCTGACGCTGGCCGAGGTGGAGGCGATGGCCGTCCACGACGCACGGCTGCCCATCAACTGCGTGGAAGGGTGGAGCGTCGGAGCGGACTGGCGCGGGCTCCGCCTGCTCGACGTCGTCGTGCGTGCCGGCGGGACAGCCGAGTCGAGGATCCGGGTCCAATCCCTGGAGAAGAACTGGGTCTTCGCGTCGTCCTACGTCGAAGGGCCACAGGTCTCGCACGCACTGCTCGCCACCCACCTGAACGGCGGCCGCCTCGACGTGGACCACGGCTATCCGCTTCGGCTGATCGCACCGAACCGGGCCGGTGTGCTCAACACGAAGTGGATCTCACGGATCGAGGTGCTCTGATGCGCACGTGGCGCATCGTGCTCGCGGGCGCTGGCATCGCCCTCGGCCTGTTCGGTGTCGGCCGGCTCGTCACTCAGATTCCCACGCCGAGCCTCGTCCTGCTCGCGATCTGGATGATCGGTGCACTGGTGATCAACGACGGGATCGTCTCACCGCTCGTCGTCGGCATCGGGTGGCTGTTGCACCGGTTCGTGCCGGCTCGCGGCCGCCGGTTCGTCCAAGCCGCACTCATCGTCGGAGCCTGCGTCACGATCGTCGCCATTCCGATGATCCACCTGCAGAACAGCCAACCCGTCAGCAAAGCGATCCTTCGGCAGAACTTCGGTGCGAACCTGACCCTGCTCCTCGGTGTCATCGCCGCGGCGAGTCTGGTCGCCTATGCCGTGCGGGTGGCTCGAGATCACGGCGGACCAGATCACGGCGGGCAACGCGGATCCGCGGAGTGACGCACGGACGTGCAAGCGAGTCGACCGGGTCGACCGGCAGCGCCACTATGCTCTGACGATGCTGCGTCAGGAGTACGGTTTCGAGGTCCTGCACGAGGAGGAGGGGACCGGACTGTCGCCGGACGGCACCGAGGATCCCGTGCTGTACCGCGTCATCGCGCGCGTTCCGGTCACGTCGTGACGCAGCGTTTCGACACCCGCCTCGCGGCCTACGCGATCGTCGTCGACGACCGTGATCGCATCCTCCTCGCGCTATGGAACGAGGGAGCCCAGCCGGCGTGGACGCTCCCCGGCGGTGGCGTCGAGCTCGAGGAGACGCCCGAACAGGCGGCGGTCCGCGAGCTGCTCGAGGAGACCGGCTACGAGGTCGAGCTGACGGGTCACCTCGGCATCGACGTCAATGTCGTCCCGGTCGAGGCTCGTCTCGCCGGCGAGCCCCGGCCGTTGAAGGGCGTGCGCGTCGTCTACACCGCCCGCATCGTCGGCGGCCACTTGGCGAACGAGCGCGACGGTACGACCGACGAGGCCCGGTGGATCCCGTTGTCGGAGGTACCCGGCCTCGATCGGGTCCGGTTGGTCGACATCGGCATCGCCATGTGGCGGGCGAACCCGAGTCCGGTCTGATCGCGGCGGCACCTGGTGGGTCCTCTGCCGGGCTCAGCCGCCGGTCGCGCTGCCGATCAGAGCCGTGAGCAGGGGAGCGGCGATGATCACGCTGGTCTGGAACGTCCGCCAGCTCCCACCGGAACCCACGAGCCCGGCCAGGTCGTTGCGCCGGCCGATGGGGCCGCCGAGGTCGTCGTCGGCCGGAGCGGGCAGCGGCGCGAACTCGTCGAGCAGTTGATCGGAGCGTCGGTCGAGCGCGGCATTGGCAACAGCGAAGAACGCCCCGAGGACGACGGCGAACACCAGGCCGTACAGCAACACCTGCTCCGCCGGGATCGGGAGCTCGGGGTCGAAACTGAGCAACGTGCGACGCCGCAGCCCGGTCGTCACGACGATCAGCGTGAGCAGCGCGCCGAATGCCGTGGTGATCCGGCGGAGCTCGAAACGCGATCGCATGAGAGTCGTCAACCGCTGCTCGCCGCTTCTCGACCACGACCGACGGTCGAGGGCAAGGCTGCGGATGGCGACGAAGATGAGGAAGCCGGGAAGGCAGCACAGTGCGGTGACCACGATGATCGGCCGGGTCTGCCGGGCCAGCTCGATGTCGATCGCCGCCATGCCGGTGGTGGAGCCGGAGAACAGCGACAGCAGCACGACGGCTCCGATCACGAGCACCACCAGGACCCAGAGCGCGACGAGCCGTCGTGGCGTCTGCTCGAACAAGCCCAGGACCGCGCGGAACCAAGCGATGAAGTACACCGATCCCGCCAGCGCGAACCCGACCATCGTGCCGAGCAACGCGGCCAGCAGCCGGAACTGCACGATCCGCAGGACGTCGGCAGCAGCGATCGAACCCATGTAGGCGTTCCCACCGAAGAAGCCCACGAGGAAGAGCGGGAAGGCGACGAACGGCAGCCAGCGCGGAGCGGCACCCGTCGTGGGCCCCAGGTCGGCCTCCGGCGCGGACGCATCGTGGGATGCCAGGTCGATCACCACCCCTCGATGACAAGTCCGGCGCCACACGCAGGGCGCCGCCGCTGGACGAGCACAACACGAGAGGGTCGGCAGGCACAAGGCCGTCAGCTCCCTCCGGCGTGCCGGAGTTGGGAGGATTTGACCCATTGCGCAATCGGGCCGACATCTACGAAGCTGGCCTTGCGGTTCGGGCATCTCTCGTCCGCCCCTGAGAGGGGGTGCCGTTCGCATGTCGACGACACCGAGCCTGGCGGCCTACCGCCGGCTCCAGCGCGACTACGCCGATGCCACCGAGCAGTTCAACGCGACCAACGAAGTACTGCGCGCGTTGGGTCGGTCGACGTCGGAACCCGACGACGTCCTCCACACGATCGTCGAGAGCGCGCGACGGTTGTGCCGATGCCAGGCCGCACAGATCTACCTCCTCGACGACGGGCTGTTCGCGTTGGCATCCGCGGTCGGGCTTTCTGACGAGTTCGTCCGTCAGGTCACCGAGTTCCCGTTCACCGTCGATCGTGGGACCTCCGTCGGGCGAGCGGCGATGGATCGCAGCATCCAGCGCGTCGACGACGTTCTCGCCGATCCGGAGTACGCCCGCCTGGACGCACAGAAGCTGGCCGGAAGCCGGAGCCTGATCTCCGCGCCCATGCTGCTCGACGAAGAGGTCGTCGGTGCCCTGTCGCTGCTGCGAACCACGGTCAGCCCGTTCGACGACCGGGAAGCCGCACTCCTGGGTGCCTTTGCTGCCCAAGCCGCGGTCGTCGTCCGCAACGTGCACCTCGTGAGCGCACTGGAGGAACGGGGATCCGAACTGACGCGAAGGGTCCAGCAACTCGAGGCGCTCAGTGAGGTCAGCGAGATCGTCGGCTCGAGCCTCGTTCTCGACGAGGTGCTCGCCAACATCGTGATGAACGCCGTGCGGTTCGCTGGTTGCGATGGCGGCTCGATCATGGAATACGTCGAGGAGTCGCAGAGCTTCTCCGTACGGGGTGCCTACGCCACCAGCCCCGAGCTGTTGGCCCAGTTGCGGGACATCCGTATCGAACGGGCGACGACGCTCGTGGGTCGGGTGACGATGCAAGGTCACCCGGCGGCAGTCAGCGACCTTGCCCTCGTCGAGCGCGACCCGCACCTGCAACTGCTCTACGAGCACGGCTGGCGCTCGGTCGTCGCAGTGCCGGTGCTGCACGACGGTCAGACGCTCGGCGCGTTGGTGGTGCGAGGACGGGCCCCGGCCGTGTTCTCCGCCGAGACCCTCGAGTTCCTCGAGGCGTTCGCCACGCAGTCCGCCGTCGCCGTGTCGAATGCACAGCTGTTCCGCGAACTCGAACAGAAGTCGGCCGAACTCCAGGTGGTGAGCCAGCACAAGTCCGACTTCCTCGCCAGCATGTCGCACGAGCTGCGCACGCCATTGAACGCCGTGATCGGCTTCTCCGAGGTCTTGTTGGAGCGTCTGTTCGGCGACCTGAACGAGCAGCAGGACGAGTACCTGCGCGACATCCTGAGCTCTGGGCGCCACCTGCTCGCGCTGCTCAACGACATCCTCGACCTCTCCAAGGTGGAGGCCGGGCGTATGGAGATCGACGTCTCGACGTTCTCTCGTCTCCGAGGCGGTCGAGTACGCGATCGCCCTCGTGCGGGAACGCGCCGCCCGGCACGGCATCACCGTGTCGCGGCGCGACGAACTCACCGTCGATCACATCGAGTCGGACGAACTGCGGTTTCGCCAGGTCCTGTTGAATCTTCTCAGCAACGCGGTCAAGTTCACCCCGGATGGCGGACTGGTCGAGGTCTCGACGAGATGCCGCGACGGCGAGATCGCGATCACCGTGCGCGACACGGGTGCCGGGGTACCGCCGGAAGATCGTGATCGGATCTTCGAGTCGTTCCAACAAGGACGCCGGGGTCCGTCGCGGGAGGAGGGGACCGGCTTGGGGCTGACCCTCTGCCGTCGCATCGTGACCGCACTCGGGGGAAGGATGTGGCTGGACACCGAGGTCGGAGTGGGAAGCACGTTCGGCTTTTCGGTCCCAGCCCAGGCGTCGCACGACACCTCCACGCGAGAAGATTCGCCGACGGCGGAGCCGAGCCGGACGGTGGTGATCATCGACGACGACCGTTCCTCGCTGGATCTGCTGTCGGCGTACCTCGTCGGTACCGGACTCCACGTCGTACGCGCGAAGGACGGTCAGGACGGCCTCGATGCCGTCGAGCGCCTCAATCCTGCCGTGATCGTTCTCGACATCCGGCTTCCCGGAATGGACGGTTGGGCCGTCCTCCACGCCATCCGCAACGGTCCGTCACGAGCGATCCCCGTGGTGATCGTGTCGATCCTCGACGAACGCCCTCGTGGGCTCGCCCAAGGTGCCGCCGACTACCTGACCAAGCCCGTCAGCCGCGAGGACCTCCTCAACGCACTGAAGCGGCTGCGCATCCTCGGTGACCCGGTGCCTGACGCTCCCGTCGGTGTCGAATGACGACGATCGTCGAGGGCAGGATCCTGGTCGTCGAGGACAACCCGCTCAATCTCAAGCTCGTGCGTGACGTGCTCAGGGCCGCCGGGTTCGAGGTCATCGTGGCTGTGACCGGTGAAGACGGCGTGGCGCGCGCCCGTGACTCGGCGCCCGACCTGATCCTCATGGACATCCAGCTACCCGGAATGGACGGTTACGAGGCGCTCCGCGCCATCAGGGAGGACCCGCGGACCCAGGGCATCACGGTGGTGGCCCTCACGGCCTTCGCCATGAAGGCCGATCGCGTCCGGGGCTTGCGAGACGGTTTCGACGACTACATCGAGAAGCCGATCAGTGTCCGCACGCTGCCGGCCCGGGTGAGCGGCTATCTGAGCGAGCGCCATGTCGAGCGATGACCGGCCCGTCATCCTCGCGGTGGACGATCAACCGCCGAACCTGCGTCTCCTCGACGCCGTGCTGTCGCCGCGCGGGTATCGGGTGGTGACAGCGACGACCGGCGAGGATGCGCTGTCGATGATCCAGGCGGTCGATCCCGACCTGGTCCTGCTGGACATCGTCATGCCCGGGATGGACGGCTACGAGGTGTGTCGCCGGATCCGTGCCGACGCAGCGACTGCCTTCCTGCCCGTGGTGATGATCACGGCGAGCGGAGAGCAGGAGAAGGCGACGTCGATCGAGATCGGTGCCGACGACTTCGTGAACAAGCCGTTCCACCAGGGTGAACTGATCGCACGGGTGGCGTCCTTGGTGCGGATCAAGCGATACCACGACACGGTCACGCGACAGGCGGCCGAACTGGCGACGTGGAACACCGAACTCGAGGTGAGGGTCGCCGATCAGCTCGCGCAGCTCCAACGGGTCAACCGGCTGAGGCGCTTTCTCTCCCCGCAGGTCGCCCAGCTCGTCATCGACTCGGGCGACGACTCCTTCCTCGACAGTCATCGCCGGGAGATCGTCGTCCTGTTCTGCGATCTGCGGGGCTTCACCTCATTCGCGGAGTCCAGTGAGCCCGAAGAGATCTCCGGCGTCCTCGGCGAGTACCACACCGCGCTCGGAGAGTTGATCTTTCAGTACCAGGGAACGTTGGAGCGATTCACCGGCGACGGGCTCATGGTGTTCTTCAACGACCCGCTCCCGTGCGACGACGCGCCGGAACGTGCCGTGGCGATGGCGATCGCCATGCGGGACCGAGTTCGCGTCCTCGCCCACGGCTGGCATCGACGGGGCCACGACCTCGGCTTCGGCATCGGCATCGCACAGGGCTTCGCGACACTCGGGCGCATCGGCTACGAGGGCCGATTCGACTACGCCGCGATCGGGAGCGTCACCAACCTCGCTGCCCGACTCTGCGAGTCGGCCGCTCCCGACCAGATCCTCGTGGCTCAGCGGGTGTTCGCCGCCGTCGAGCCGATGGTCGACGCGGAGCCCGTCGGACCGCTCGAGATCCGCGGCTTCAGCAGACCCGTCCGCACGTTCAGCGTCGTCGGCATCGACCGACCGACTGTGGAGGTTTCGTCATGACCACAACGACTGCGCCGGGGTCCGCTGCTGCTACGACGGTCCGGTTGTCCGACCTCGGTGACGCGGACAAGCGGCGGCGGTTCGACGATCTGCAGGCGCGGATGGGCTCGGTGTGGGATGCGATGCAGCACGACCACGAGGACGAGTCCGTCGTCGTGGTCCCGTCCGTCGCACTCGACCCGACGATTCCCGACCGCGGCACCCTCGTCCAGGCGTTCGAGGAGCGGTTCCTCTTCCTCCTGTTGCTCTTGCGACAGCCGCGGCTGCGGATGGTCTACGTCACCTCGCGTCCGATCGACCCGGCGGTCATCGAGTACTACCTGGCGCTGCTGCCAGGTGTGATCCCGAGCCATGCCCGAGCGAGACTCACCTTGATCTCCGCCGACGACGCGTCCGCACGCCCACTCAGTGTCAAGCTGCTGAGCCGACCACGCCTGCTGGCGAAGATCGCGGCGCAGATCCCGAACCGTGCCATGTCTCACCTGATTCCCTACAACACGACCTCTCTCGAGGAGGACATCGCGCTGACGTTGGGGATTCCGATGTATGCCGCGGATCCGAAGTTCGCCGGGCTCGGAAGCAAGTCGGGATGCCGTCGCCTCTTCGCCGAGGAAGGAATCGTCCACCCCCTCGGGGTCGAGAACCTGAACAGCCTCGACGAGGTCGTCGAGTCGATCGTGTCGATGCTCGCGGTCAGGACGGACATGGCGCAGGTGATCGTCAAGCTCAACGACGGCGTTGCGGGCGCTGGGAACGCGACGGTCGACCTACGTGGCATCGAGACGTCGACTGAGGTGGGGAAGCGGTCGGCGGTGACGGATCGGGTTCGCGCCATGCAACTGGAGTCGGAGTCGACCTCATTCGAGGAGTACTGGGCGAGGTTCGAGCAGTTCGGCGGGATCGTCGAGGAGCGGATCCTCGGCGAGAAACTGGTGAGCCCGAGCGTCCAACTGCGGGCCCGCCCCGACGGCTCGGTGGAGTTGCTCTCCACCCATGACCAGCTTCTCGGCGGCGCGAGCGGTCAGCGCTTCCTCGGTTGTGTGTTCCCGGCCGATCCGGCGTACTCCCGGCTGATCACCGAGCCCGCGTTGGTCATCGGCCGGAGGCTCGCGCGTGAGGGTGTGCTGGGCCGGTTCGCCGTCGACTTCGTGGCCGCGCAGACACCGGAAGGCGCCTGGTCGGTCTACGCGATCGAACTGAACCTCCGCAAGGGTGGCACGACACACCCGTTCCTGACCTTGCAATACCTGACTGCAGGCGCCTACGACGCTGATTCCGGGCAGTTCCTCACCCCGGCGGGACGGCCGAAGCATCTGGTGGCGACGGATCATCTCGAATCGGAGGATCTGCGTGCGCTGTCGGTCGGCGATCTCTTCGACACGGTCGCACGGCATGAACTGCATTTCGACCAGTCCACGCGGACCGGGATCGTCTTCCACATGATCAGCTGCCTCAGCGAGTTCGGACGCGTCGGTATGACCGCTGTCGGCGACTCGGCCGATGGGGCCATGGAGTTGTACGAACGGGCCGGCCGGATCCTGCTCGAGGAGGCCGCGCAGGCTCGTCGCGAACAGGCTCTTCCGGACTGATCGCGGCACCTTGCCGAGCCAATCGACGAGGCCACCTGAACCCACGGGTTCCAGACCGACCAATCCACCCCTCGTGCGGTGCCGAACAACGGACGTTGGAAGCCCGATCGACACCGTTCACGGCGAGGGGACAGGCGCACATGACGGACGTACCCGGACCGCCCGGCCCGTCGTCGTTCTACGACCCGGCTGATCACGACGAACGCGAGCGGCGCCTGCGGGCACCACACGTCGACGACGATCTGCCGGCCCGCATCACGATTCGTCAACTCGTGCGGATCTACCAGATCCTCCGGGCTGCGGAGTCCGGCCAGTCCATGCACGGAGCCCTGCGCGACGTGCAGCTGTTCATCCTCGCCGTCGCCCATGCATCCGGCACGGTGCCGTTCGCCATCGACATCACGGTCGACGAGGCGTGGGCCGACGTCGACCGCTGGCATCTCGTCGACCCTCCGGCCACGACTCCGAGACCGGCGGCACGATCCGACCTGCGCCATTCCGCCTGAGGAACGCCGGCCCGACACCACGCAACCCCGACCAACGCCAGCCCGACCGACGCCACGCCTGCGTCACCGGCGCCGGTACGTCCCTACGTGCCGATGTCGTGCACCACCACACCACCCCCACCGGTCTTTGGAGGCCATCGTGAAACTCGCCAAGAGGCTCGCTGCCGTCGCCGTCACCAGCGCGGTTGCTGCGGCACCCCTGCTGTTCAGTGCCGTTCCCGCAAGCGCGGCGAACAACGACGGGACGTACGTCGTTCCGTTGAACGAGTTCAACCATTCGGGTGCCAGCGGCACCGCGACGCTGACCCTGAACGGGCGGCAGTTGCACGTGGTGATCGACTCCCACGGGCTGACCCCGAACTCGCCGCACGCCCAGCACCTGCACGGCGACACGGACAAGATCTACACCTGCCCGACGTACGCCGACTACGCCAAGCTGAGCAAGGCGAACTACAAGAACAGCGACGGCCAGCTGATCCTGAACGTGGCTGAGTCGTCGGTCATGTACGGGCCGATCATGTACTCGCTCACCACCAAGGGCGACGACTCGATGGACAGCGCCCTCGCGGTCGACCGCATGCCCGTCGCCGACGCCAACGGCAACCTGCACTACGACCGGACGATCACCGTGTCCCAGGACGTGGCGGACAACGTGAAGAGCTTCCACATCGTCGAGCACGGCCTGGACGAGAACGGCGACGGCAAGTTCAGCGGCTCGCGGAAGTCCGAACTGGACAAGGCACTTCCGGCCGAGGCGACCGACCCGGCCACCTGTGGTGCGATCAGCATGGCCCCCAAGGGCGGCGCTGACACCGGGATCGGTGGAACCTCCGGCACGGAGGACCTCCCGATGATCGCCCTCGGTGGTCTCGCGCTGGCCGGCGCCGGTGCCCTCGTGGCCAGCCGTCGTCGCGTCAAGACGAACGCCTGACCGAGAACGCCGCTTCGAGGAATCGGATCTCACGTGATGTCGAATCACGCTCACCACAGCCGCCGCGGTGTCATCACCGCGGCGGCTGTGGCCCTTGCCGTCATCGGGTTACTCGCCATCGGATGGGGAGTCCTCCACCAGGTCGGGCCGCCGCCGATGCCGTCAGCAGCGGCCGCCACCGCGACACCCGATGTCCTCGCCACGCCGACCCGGTCCGCCGGCGCCGCCTCCCCACACCGGTCGCCGAAGGCGAGCGCCAAGCCGACGGTGAGGCCCACGCCGAAGACGCCGACGGTGGTGTCGCTCGACCGCTCGGCCCCGACCAAGGTGGACATCCCGAAGATCGGGGTCGACGCCACCATGGTCGACCTCGGCATCGATGACAACGGCGAACTCGAGACCCCCAGTCGCTATCAGGACATCGGCTGGTTCACCGGCGGGCCGACACCAGGCTCCGACGGGGGTGCGGTGCTGGCCGGTCATGTCACGTACAACGGGGCGAAAGGCGTGTTCTACCGGCTCGGCGACCTCGACCCGGGCGACAAGATCCGGGTCACCCGCGCGGACGGGAAGGTCGCCGTGTTCAGCGTCACCGCCACGAAGACGTACCCGAAGGACGACTTCCCGACCGGCGAGATCTACGGCGCCCCCGGCGGCCCGTCCTTGCGGCTCGTCACGTGCGGCGGCGACTTCGACGCCGCTCGGCACTACTACCCGGACAACGTCGTCGTCTTCGCGACGATGACGAGCGTCGTCGGCTGAGGCCGTCGTCGATCAGCGGCGACGCAACGATGCATCGGTCAGCGCCGGGGGCTGCCAGCCGCCACCACCGACATTCGTCCCCGGCGGCACGATCTCGTCGATGCGATCGAGCACCTCGGCGCTGAGGGTGACATCCGGTGCACCGAGCTGGGACTCGAGCTGCTCCATCGTGCGCGGCCCGATGATCGCCGAGGTGATGCCGGGGTGCTGGAGCACGAACGCGAGCGAGAAGTCGACCATGCTCAGCCCGGTCTCCTCGGCCAGCACGACCAGCTGCTCGACGGCCTCGAGCTTCGCCTGGTTCTCCGGCGTCGACAGGTCGGCGCCACGGCCCCGGTTGGAGTCCGGTGCCGGCTGGCCCTTCCGGTAGCGGCCGGTGAGCCAGCCTCCGGCCAGCGGGCTCCACGGGATCACACCCATCCCGTACTTCTGGGCGACGGGCAGTACGTCTGCTTCGATCCCTCGTACCAGCAGCGAATACGGAGGCTGCTCGCAGACGAACCGCTCGCGTCCACGCTGCTGCGCCACCCACTGGGCTTCGACGACCTGGTAGGCGGGGAAGGTCGACGATCCGAAGTAGCGGATCTTGCCGGCACGGACGAGGTCGGTCAGCACGCCGAGCGTCTCGTCGATGTCGGTGCTCGGGTCGGGCCGGTGGATCTGGTACAGGTCGATGTGGTCGGTGCCGAGCCGGCGAAGGCTGTTCTCGACCTCCTGGGTGATCCAGCGTCGCGAGTTGCCCTGCTGGTTCACGTCGTCGCCCATGCTGCCGTGCGCCTTGGTGGCCAGCACGACGGTGTCGCGGCGACCACCAGCCAGGGCCTTGCCGACGATCGTCTCCGATTCGCCGCGGGAGTAGACGTCGGCGGTGTCGACGAAGTTGATGCCGGCATCGAGCGCCCGGTGGATGATGCGCACCGAGTCGTCGTGGTCGGGGTTGCCGCGGGGACCGAACATCATGGCCCCGAGACAGAGCGGGCTGACCTTCACACCTGTGGTGCCGAGTACGCGATAGTCCATGCGTTCGACCCTAGACCCGGCCTCCGAGCTGCAGTTGGGTGCGGCCGACCTCGGACAGATCGTCGGCGCTCGGGCGGCCGACCCAGCCCACCTCGTAGTCCTCGGCCGCGAAGTCCGACGGACTCCGGCCGGCCAGGAAGGCGGCACCACAGTCGGCCGCGTACGCGTTGTTCTTCGGGCAGGCAGGCGATGCGGGGATGTACATGACGTTCCCCCAGCCGTGTTGGTCTTCGACGGCGGCCACCGAGTGGATCATGTCGCCGTGCCACCACACGGTGTCGCCGGGCTCGACCGCCGGGATGGGCGTGAGCGCAGGCAGGAGGACCCCGTGGTGGTCGGCCGTGATCGGCAGCGCCTGACCGTTCGCCGCCCCACACAGGTCGTCGTCGGCGATGTCGTCCTGCAGCGCGCGCAGGAGGAGGTAGACCATGGCGTGCGGGATCGGCACGACGTTGAGTACCCCATCCTCCGGTCGCATGTCCGACAGGGCTGTCCACCCCTGGAAGGTGCGGAACGCCGAGCACATCACCGTCGAGCGGTACTCGTCGACGTCGGTTCGGTAGGCGCCGTCCCAGGCGTCATACTCCCGCCACGATCCGTCGAACACGTGCCGGAAGACGTTCTGGTAAGCCGGGAGCAGCCAACGCTCGATCGAACCGGAGTCGGTGTGCGGGGACAGCCCGTTCGACGTGGTCCCGGGCGGACGACGACGCACGCGATCGGGATAACCGGTGTCGAGACTGGGATCGAACCAGACCTTGCCCTGCGACTCGTGCTTCCAGAAGCCGTTGAGGAAGCGGCGGACCGCGGACATGTTCGTGTGCTGACGCGCGGCCATCTGTGGCCCCGACCAGTAGACGGGAAAGATCGCCGGCCTGCCCGCCTCGAGCCCTCCGAAGACGCCGTCGTCGATCTGCTGGTAGGTCTCGGCGAAGTGATTGCGATCGACGTAATCGACGAGCTCGGCGTCCCAGCGACGGGCCTCGTCTGCATCGAACGTCCCGCGGACCACCGCGCAGCCGCGGGTGTGCACCGCGGCGCTGAGTTCGCGAGGCACGGTGCCGGCGACGACGTCCTCGAACCGCACGATCGGCCAGACCGCTTCGCCTGCCTCGCGCGTCGCCACGACCTCGGCCACGTCGGCCTGGATCGCCTCTTCGACCTCGGCGAACACGCCGGGATAGTCGCCGATCCGCTCGCGCAGCGCTGCCTTCGCCTCGCGGATCGCTGCCGGCAGGTCGGCCGGGGCCTCGGTGGTCGCAATCGGCGTACTGACGTTCGTCATGGTCTTCTCCTCGGGGTGACGGCTGTTGTTGACGAGATGCTTTAGTAACGACACCTAACTAGAATGCATGGAGAATAGCTCCGACCGGGGGGCCGAGCAAGGGGTGAGTGATGAGCAGCGAATTCGGGGGGGCGCAGCCGCGCCATGAACTCCCGCGACTCGCCTTGGTCCGCAACGTCACCGACCGGACCGTCCTGGACTGCGTCTACGCAGGCAGGCGGGTCACCCGGGTCGACGTCGCGGGCCTGACCGGCATCTCGAAGCCGACGATCTCGGAGTCTGTCCGGAGGTTGACCGACGCCGGCGTCCTCGTCGAGAGCGGATCGGTGGCCGGTCGCCGCGGACGGGCAGCCGTCTACTTCGAACTGGCCCCGACCGCAGGTGGGGTGCTGGCCCTCCAGGTCAGCCAGGAAGGGATCTGGGCGCGGGCCACCGACCTCGGCGGCGAGGACCTGGCGACGCAGTTCTACGCTCCCCACCCGGCGGGCACAGTGGAGGGCGTCCTCTCAGCGCTCCGGGCGGCCGCCGGCGACGGAATCGCCGCAGCATCGGGTCGACTGCGGGCCATCGCGATCTCCGTGGCCAACCCGGTCGATCCGGTCACCGACGAGATCATCGCGCTGCCGCACACGCCGTTCCCGGAGGGTTTGATCGATCCGATCGGCCTCTTCGGTGATCTCACGGATGCGCCGGTCCTCATCGACAACGACGTGAACCTGGCCGCCCGCGCGGAGCTGGCCGTGCGGCCGGATCCGGGAGCGAGTTTCGGCTACCTGTACGCCGGGGCCGGTCTCGGCATGTCGCTGTGCCTCGGCGGCCACATCGTCCGGGGCGCCAACGGGCTCGCGGGCGAGATCGCGTATCTACCGGACGTCGGGAGGGCCGGCCGGATCCTGCTCGACCGGTTCATCGATCTCGGACTCGTCCGACCGGGGTCGACGACGATCGACGTGCCACTGACGCTGCGGAAGCTGGCTCGCGGAACGCGGCTGGCGGCGGCCATCGGATCGTGCCTCGCGGCCGCTGCCGCCGCGACCTGCGCGATCGTCAACCCGGCGGCGATCCTGGTCGGTGGCCCGATCGGATCCCACCCGGCCGTGCTGGCGCGGGTCCAGGAGGATGTCAGCACGCTGACACCATTGCCGGTGGTCATCGAGGCGAGCGCGGTGACCGAGGACGCCTCGTTGATCGGGGCCGTCGACCTCGGGCTCGTGTACGCACGTGAGCACCTCCTGGAGGAGACGGGCTGAGGTCAGCGGGCCTCGGCCCACACCCGGCCCACTGCCGCGAGTTGCTCGGCGACCGACGAACCACCGACCTCGACGACGACGTCGACCTGCGGCGGCTCGTCGCGGTCGAGCCGGTACAGCTCGTCGAACTCGGCGTCGGTGATCCATCGAGGGCGGCTGCGCGCCCGCTCCCGCGCCTCCTCGACCCGGATGGCGAGCCGTACGAGCAGGCACCCCGGAAGGGCATCCCGATAGAGGCCGGCTGTCCGTGGCGTCAGGACGTCGGCGATGACCACGTCGAATCCCGAGCCCAGGAAGCCCTGTGCCAGTGAACAGGCGTTGCGCACACCGAGTTCCTGCTGGGCCCGGCCGGCGTCTCCCGCCCACGGCGGGCGGCCGCCGGCGACGACGAGCTGACGGATGTCGTCGACGTCGATGAACGCGCAGTCCTCGCGTGCCTGCGCGACGGCGCGGCCGGTGGTCGTCTTGCCGACGGCGGGACCGCCGGTGAGGACGAGCGGCCGCCGGGCGGTCGGGCTGGTCGGGCTGGTCGGGCGCTGCAGATACTCGAAACGCGCCCGGGTCCAGCGTGCGTCCACCAGCGCGTGGTGCGCGTCCACCGGCGACGGCGGCAGCCTGGGATCAGGTGGGTCGGTCCGGAGGCCGCGAGCCTCGACGAGCTGCATGACGTCGTAGGCCGAGTACTTCCACCCATCGGGCACGCGGTCCGCCAGCGGGAAGAGCTGGACGACGGCCCACCAGTCGTACGCTGCGCCGCCCCAGCACCAGAACACCGGCTCCGGGTCGGTGCCGACGAAGGCGATCAGCTCCGCGAGGATCCGTCGCCGCGACTTCCACGCCGGGTCCTCGCGCGGCTCGAGCAGCGGAAGCACGACGGTCTGCACGAACTCGTTCGCGAGAGCCGGGTCGAACTCCGTGGAGATCGCGTAGAACTCGCGACCGTCCTCGCAGGCGACGGCCACGCTGACCAGATCGACCCGCCGTTCGGACTCGATGAACTCGGTGTCGAGGAAGTAGCGCACGGCCGGACGCTACTGCGATCGGCGCTACGGCATCGATGCCGGCGTCGTCGGCATCCGTACTCCTCGATCGTGGGAAGCGATGACGGCGTGAGCCAACTCGAGAGCACGCCGACCGGCGCGCGCGTGCACCGGCGGATCGTCCCCGGCTCGGAGGGCGCTCGAGAACCTGGTCGACGTGACGGTCGAAGGTGCCGGCGAAGTCGCGGGCTTCGTCGTTGAAGTAGCCGGCGCGCCATCGCGACGTGGTCTCGTCCCCGGCGCGGCTGAGTTCGAGTTCGCGGACGGTGTCGTGGATGGCGAGCCGACCACGGGTGCCGTTCACTTCCACGAGTTGTGAGTCGGGGTAGGCGTAGGACGAGTCGTAGCTTCCGAGCATGGTCGCGACCGCACCGCTGACGAACTCCAGTGCGACCGCGATCGTGCTCCAGCCGTTTCCGGTGGTGTCGCTCATCTGCGCCATCACCGAGTCGATGGGGCCGAGCAGGTACTCGAGCATGTCGAAGCCGTGGCATTGGGTCTCGATCAGGTTGCCGTAGGCGGATCCCGCCTGGCTGCCCTCACCACCGAACCGCCAGGTGGCGAACACCAACTGGCCGAGCTCCCCGTCGTCGATCGCCCGCTTGGCGCGCACGACCGGCTCGGCATAGCGGTGGTTGAAGTTGATCGCGAAGAACAGGTTCCGCTCGGCCGCCTCGGTGAGGAGTGAGTCGGCCTGGGCCAGGTCGAACACCAACGGCTTCTCGACGAGGAGCGGAACACCGCGCCGGATCAGCTCCAGCGTCGTGTCGTAGTGGTGCTCGTTCGGCAGGCACACCGTGACCAGGTCGGGCCGTTCCGCCGAGAGCATCGCGTCCAGGTCGGTGTACGGCGCGGGTCCGGTAGCGATCTGCTCGCTGCTGTGTTCGTTCACGGTTGCGGCCGAGCGACGCCGACGAGTCGGGTGTCGGGACGCTCGGCGAAGATCCGGGCGTGCTGCGCTCCCCATCCGCCGACGCCGACGACGGCCACCCGGAGCGGCTCATCGCTCATGTGCGGCCTCCACACTTTCGATGGCCGCGGTGATGAACGCCCACGTCGGATCGAGCGTCCACGGCCGGGCGGAACGGTGGACGCGATCCCAGGGCGCGGGGCGGTCGTCGAGTGCCCGCTGGATGAGCGGCTGCCAGCCGGCGTCGAGCTCGCGGATGGCCCATTCCCCCGATTCCCGCTTGGACGCCACCCGGCCGTCGGCCACGGTGTGCAGCGCACGACAGAACGCGAGCACGGTGTGCGGCTGTGTCCACGCGTTGTCCATCGCCGCCGGGTCGGCCCGGAGCTCGGCCGCCCACCGCGGGACCGTGGCGCGGACCTCACTGCGCAGGTCGTCGGCCGTGACCGGATCCACGATGCTCGACGGCTCGGGACCGGTGAGCGTGACGCCGTGTTCGCGCAGGACCCAGCGGGTGACGGCCGTGTTGTCGTGCGCGGAGAGCTCCATGACCCGCGCACCGTTGTCGACGTAGAGCCACGGCGTCGCGCACTCGTCGAGCACCCGGATGGCGTCGGTCGTGGCGTACGACCCTTCGAGATGACGGGCCCATTCGACCTCGCGCTGGGGGAACTCGGCGTGCATGGCCCGCAACGCCGCCTCCGATCCCGGCGCGATGAGACGGTCGGTCACGATCAGGAAGTCGACGTCGCTGTGCTCGTCGGCGTCGCCGAGAGCGAACGAGCCCTGCAGATACGCACCGACGAAGGTGTCGCCGAGGACGCTCTCAGCTCGCCGCGACAGCTCCGTGACGACCTCGTCGAGCTCGGGGAAACGCGTGAGGGAACGCACGTCCGCATCGAACCACGTCCCGATCCGGCCAGGTCCGCCCCCGCCCGTCCGGGCAGGCTGGCTCAGACTGGGGGTGACCCGGCCGGGATCGCAGGCCCGTCATCGTCGACCCAGGGAGGACGCATGACTCAGCCGTCCGTGTTGGCCCGGCTCCGCGCCACCGGAGTGATCGCGGTCCTCCGGGCGCCGTCCGAGTCCGCCGCGCTGCGCACCGTCGAGGCGCTGATCGCCGGCGGCGTCACCGGTGTGGAGATCACCTACAGCACGCCCGGTGCCCTGGAGGTCATCGCCGAAGTGGCGCGGCGCCACGGCGACGGCGTCTACCTCGGAGCGGGCACGGTGCTGACCGCCGCACAGGCCGAAGACGCCGTCGCGGCCGGTGCGCGCTACCTCGTCAGCCCCGGTACCGAACCGGGCTTGGCGACCGCCATGCTCGCCACCACGGTGCCGGTGTTCCTGGGCGCGCTGACGCCGAGCGAGGTGATGGCCGCGGCCGCCCTCGGTGCCCATGCCGTCAAGATCTTCCCGGCCTCGCTGGGAGGTCCGGCCTACCTCAGGTCGCTGCGAGGACCGTTCCCCGATCTGCCGATGATGCCGACCGGTGGGGTCAATGCCGGCAACATCGCCGCCTGGGTGAACGCGGGCGCCGTGGCCGTCGGCGCAGGCAGCGACCTGTGCTCCGGTTCGGCCATGCAAGCCGGGCGATGGGACGAGATCGAGGCCAACGCCCGCGAGTTCAGCGCGGCATGGGCACAGGCCACGACGACCGGCGGGGTGTGACGGATGTACCGCGAGAAGCTCGAGCTGGCGGGTCGGGTGGCCGTCGTCACCGGCGGAGCCCGGGGGATCGGCGCTGCGATCGTCACCGCCCTGCACGAGATGGGCGCGGTGTGCGTCATCACCGACGTCCTCGACGACGTGGGTGGCGCCACGGCCACCGAGCTCGGGCGAAGCGGCCCGCTCGTCGAGTACCGGCACCTGGACGTTCGCGACGCGTCGTCGGTCGCGACCACGTTCGCCTCGATCGTCGAGAGCCACGGCCGGCTGGACATCCTCGTCACGTGTGCCGGCGTCGTCGCCCGGACTCCCGCCGCCGACGTCACCCCGGCCGAGTGGCGCTTCGTCCTGGACACCAACATCGACGGGTCGTTCTGGTGCGCCCGTGAGGCCGCGCGGCACATGCGGGCGACCGGCACCCACGGGTCGATCGTGACGATCGGGTCGATGTCGGGTCTGATCGTGAACCACCCGCAGACGCAGGCGGCGTACAACGCCTCGAAGGCGGCGGTGCACTCGTTCACCGCCAGCCTGGCGTCGGAGTTCGCGGCGGACGGGATCCGTGTCAACTCGATCGCGCCCGGCTACGTCCTCACCGACCTCGCGCGCGACGGCATCTCCCAGGAGCTGTTGGACGAGTGGGCTGCGATGACACCGATCGGCCGGCTGGGCGAGCCGGGTGAAGTCGCCTCCGTGGTCGCGTTCCTGGCCTCCGATGCCGCCTCCTTCATGACCGGTTCGGTCGTCGTGGCCGACGGCGGCTACACGATCTGGTGATGGTGACGTCGTGATCATCACGGGGAGACGGGGATGACCGTGGACGCGCGACCGCGTCCCGACGTGGGACCGGTGCCACCGGTCAGCCTCACGATCGACGCCGCCGCCGGACGGCTCGGTGGCAGCAACGAACGGTACGAGCGGGTCCTGGCCGACCTCGACGGGCTGTACGCGGACGAGGCGGCCTTCGCCGCCGCCCGGCGAAAGGACGACGGTGCGCCCGTCTACTGGGTCGAGAGCAGCACGAGCGAGCCGGGTCCGGGCGGCCTGATCACCGGTCTGAGCGTGCTCGAGCCGGGCCGGATCGGCGACGAGTTCGCGATGACGCGCGGCCACCTGCACGCGATCGCCGACCGGTCGGAGGTCTACGTCGGCATCGCCGGCGTCGGGGTCGTCCTGCTCGAGACGGTGGAGGGTGACAGCCGTGCGCTCCCGATCGGGCCAGGTCAGGTCGTGTACATCCCGGGCCACTGGATCCACCGCAGTGTCAACGTCGGTTCCGAGCGGCTGGCGGTCCTCTTCAGCTACGCCGAGGACGCGCGACAGGATTACGGGATCATCGCCGCGGCCGGCGGGATGCGGCAGCTCGTGGTGTCCGACGGCGACAGCGGCTGGACGACCAGGCAGAATCCCCGTCACCGGGGATACCGCAGCCCTCCAGCTGCAGAAGGTGGGCCGACATGACCGACTTCGACGGACGGACGATTCTCGTCACCGGTGCGACGGGCGGGATCGGTGGCGCCACCGTGCGTCAGCTCGTCGCCAAGGGCGCGAATGTGCTCGCCGGTGGACGATCCGTGGATGCCCTCGAGACCCTGGCCGCCGAGACCGGGGCCCGGCCGATCGCTTTCGACCTCACGTCCGAGGAGAGCATCAAGGGTGCGCTGGAAGGTGTGGATCTCTACGGGGTCGTGAACTGTGGTGGCTACGGCGGCGAGATCGCGACCCCGCTGACCACCGACATCGACGTGTTCGACAAGGTCATCAGCATCAACGCCCGCGGCAGCCTGCTGGTGATCAAGTACGCCGCGGCGTCGATGGTCCGACTCGGCGTGGGTGGTTCGATCGTCAACGTGTCCAGCCAGGCCAGCCTCGTCGCACTGAACGGGCACATCAGTTACGGATCGTCGAAGGCCGCACTCGACAACATCACCCGGGTGTCCGCGCTCGAACTGGGGCAGTACAACATCCGCGTCAACGGCGTCAACCCGACCGTCGTGATGACGGAGATGTCGAACTTCTACTGGGGACGGCCGGAGATCGGTGAGCCCTTCCTCGCGCAGATGCCGCTGGGTCGATGGGCCACCGAGGACGAGATCGCCGCGCCGATCGTCTTCCTGCTCAGCGATGACGCGTCGATGATCTCGGGCGTCTCGTTGCCGATCGACGGTGGCTACACCGCGCGCTGAGCCCGGCTACGCCGTCTGCCGGCGCAGCGTCGCGGCCGCCAACCCGAGCGCCGCGACGACGCACGCGCCGACGACGATCACATCCCGCGTGTAGTCAGCGGTGATCGCCCCTGCTGCGACCGCCTGCAGCGCGTCGACCGCGTAGGACATCGGGAGTACGTCGGAGACCCATTGGAGGAAGCTCGCCATCTCGTCCCGCGGCTGGAAGAGACCGCACAGCAGGAGTTGCGGCAGTACGACCAGCGGCATGAACTGCAGGGCCTGGAACTCGGTGCGGGCGAAGGCGCTCGCGAAGAGACCGAGCGCGACTCCGAGCAGGGCGGTCACGGCGGTGATGAGCAACAGCCACCAGACCGATCCGAGGAGATTCAGGCCGAGGAGCAGGGACGTGCCGACCGAGACCACGACCTGCAGGAGCGACACCAGTCCGAACGCGATCGCGTAGCCGGCCAGGAGATCCGCCTTGCCGAGCGGCGTGGTCATCAGCCGTTCCAGGGTGCCGGTCGACCGTTCCCGCAGCGTGGTGATCGACGTGACGAGGAACATCAACGTGAAGGGAAAGACGCCGAGGAGCGCGGGTGCGAGGGCGCTGAACTCCGAGGCGGAGTTGAAGACGTAGCGCAGGAGGACCATCAGACCTGCCGGGACGACCACCAGCAAGGCGATCGTCCGCGGGTCGTGCCGGAGTTGGAGCAGGACGCGTTGGGCGGTCGCGAGCGTCGTCGACATTCTCACGCGGCGTCCGCCTCGCCGATGAGCCGGAGGAAGGCCGCATCGAGGGAGTCCGTGCCGGTGCGACGGCGGAGCTCGGCCGGCGGTTCGTGGGCGAGGAGCGTGCCGCCACGCAGCAGCAGCAGGTCGTCGCAGCGCTCGGCCTCGTCCATCACGTGACTCGAGACGAGCAGGGTCGAGCCGTTGGCCGCCAGATCGTGGAACAGGTGCCACAGGTCCTCGCGCAACACCGGGTCGAGGCCGACCGTCGGCTCGTCGAGCACCAGCAGGGGCGGGTCCCCGAGCAGGGCGACGGCCAGGCTGACACGTGAGCGCTGGCCGCCCGAGAGTCGACCCGCGAGCCGATGGCGGTACCGGGTCATGTCCACGCGGTCGATGACGCGGGCGACGTCGCCCGGCGGGGCGCTCACCACCTGGGCGAAGTAGCGGACGTTCTCCTCGACCGTGAGGTCCACGTACACCGAGGCCGCCTGCGAGGCATAGCCGACGCGCCCGCGCAGGTCCGCCGCGCCGGCGGGGCGCCCGAGCACGGTCAAGCTGCCCGACCTGATCGCCTGCGTACCCACGACCGCGCGCATGAGCGTGGTCTTGCCGCATCCGCTCGGCCCGAGGAGACCGGTGACCGTGCCGGACGAGACGGCGAAGTCGAGCCCGTGCAGGACGTCGTCGCCACCCCGTGCCACCTGGAGCGACCGGCCCTCGACGGACGAATTGGTCATGTGGTTAATTAGTGGCTGCCCGTGACAGGCTGTCAAGGTCGGGATCGATCCAGCAGGAGGTCGTCGGATGGCACGCGCCGGTCGTCGCCCGGGCACCTCCACGTCCAGCGCCGAGATCCTGGAGGCGGCTCGGGTGCTGTTCGCCGAACGCGGCTTCCGCGCCACGACGGTCCGAGCTGTCGCGGCCGCGGCAGGGGTGAACCCGGCGCTCGTCCATCACCACTTCGGCAGCAAGGACGGCCTCTTCGTGGCGGCCATGGACCTGCCGGTGAACCCCGCCGACCTCATCGTGGACGCCGTGAGCAGCGGGCCGAGGGACGAACTGGGCGAACGGCTGGCCCGCGTGTTCGTCCGGCTGTGGCGCGATCCGGTCACGGGCCCGCGCGTGCTCGCGACCCTGCGCACCGTCACCGCGACGGAGGAAGGTGCCGGCATGGTCCGCACCTTCGCGGAAGGGTTCATGCTCGAGCGCGTGTCGGCCGCCCTCGACATTCCGCCGTTACGCGTGGCCGGGGCGATGACGCAGCTGATCGGACTGGCGCTCGGGACCGTCGTTCTGCGCATCGGACCGCTGGCCGAGGCATCCGAGGACGAGCTGGTCGAGCTCATCGCCCCGAGTGTGCAGAGGTATCTCGACGGCTGAGGAGAGGATGCTCTTGTGAAGAAGCTTGTCAACGAGGTCGGCGACATCGTCCCGGAGATGCTCGAAGGCCTGGTGGCGTTCGACCCGTCGCTGAACCGGCTGCCCGGCTGGAACGTCGTCGTCCGCGCCGACGCACGAAAGGTCGCCGACGTGGGTGGCGTCGCGCTCGTCTCCGGAGGCGGCGCTGGCCACGAACCGGCGCACGCCGGGTACGTGGGCCCGGGCATGCTGAGTGCGGCGGTCGTCGGCGAGGTGTTCACGTCGCCCTCCGTCGACGCGGTGCTCGCCGCCATCCGCGCCGTCGCGGGACCGGGCGGGGTGTTGCTGATCGTCAAGAACTACACCGGAGATCGCCTCAACTTCGGGTTGGCCGCCGAGCTGGCCAGGGCGGATGGAACCGCCGTCGAGATGGTGGTGGTGGCCGATGACGTGGCGCTCGCGGCCGGTGGCGCACACGCGGGTCGCCGCGGCATCGCCGGGACCGTTCTGGTGCACAAGATCGCCGGTGCCGCCGCCGCGGCGGGCCGCGACCTCGTCGCCGTGCGGGATGCCGCGCAGGCCGCGGTAGCGGCGCTGGGGACGATGGGCGTGGCCTTCGGGGCCTGCACGGTGCCTGCCGTCGGCGTCCCCGGCTTCGAACTCGGGGAGGACGAGATCGAATGGGGGTTGGGGATTCACGGTGAGTCCGGGGTCGAGAAGACAGCGATCGAGCCGGCCGACGACATCGTGAAACGGCTTCTCGACCTGATCATCGCCGACCTGGGGTTGACCGACGGGGCTCGGGTCGCGCTGCTCGTGAACAACCTGGGCGGATCGTCGGTGAGCGAGCTCGGCGTCGTCGCCCGCGCCGCCGTGCGGCACCTACGGGCACGCCGAGTCGACGTCGTCCGTGGGTGGACCGGCACCTTCCTGACGGCGCTGGAGATGCCGGGCTGCTCGCTCAGCCTGCTCGCGCTCGACGACGACCGGATCGCCTACCTCGACGCGCCGGCGTCGACCACCGCCTGGCCGTGCGGTCGGGGCGTGATGGCGCCGGCTGGTCCCGATCACGTCGAGGACCACGCAGCCCCGGGGATCGCTCCGCAGGTCGGGCCGTTCGTCGCCCCGGACTCGTCGACGTACCGCGTGCTCGAGCGGGTGTGCGCCGTCCTCACCGCCTCCGAGAGCGAGCTCACGAGGCTGGATCAGGTCGTCGGCGACGGTGACCTGGGCGTCAGCCTGGCGCGGGGTGTTCGCGCCATCCGGGCCGAGAGGGATGGCTACCCGGCCCGGTCGGACCACCTGCTGCGAGCGATGTCGGCCACGGTCCGGCGAGCGGTCGGCGGAACGTCCGGTCCGCTCTATGCCGTGATGCTCCTACGTGCTGGTGTGGCGCTGCAGGACCTCGAACACCCGAGCCCGGCGGACTGGGTGAGGGCCTTCGAGGCCGCCGTCGACGGGCTGGTCTCGGTCGGCGGGGCAGAACCCGGCGACCGGACGATGCTCGATGCCCTTCGTCCGGCGGTCGACGCCGTGGGCACCGTTCACGGCTCGTCGTCGGTCGACCTCGATGCCGCTGTCACGGCGGCCGAGGCGGGGGCGCGGGCGACGGCGCAGATGAGCCCGCGGCTGGGTCGGTCGAGCTACCTGGGCGATCGGGTGCTCGGGCACGTCGATCCCGGCGCCCGTGCCGTGGTGCTCTGGCTGACGGCGATCCGCGACGCGCTCGCCGGCTGACGGCCCAGACCCACGGCCCCGATGGGACGCTCGATATCCGGCTGAAGATTTCTTCGCCGGAAGTGTCGAGTGACGACTCGGACCGGCGTTGAGTCGGTGACAGAATCGCCAGCGGCAGAGGAGCCCAGCATGAAGTACGTCCTGATGTACACGAGCCGTCCCGATCTCGACGCAGCCGTCCCGGCCGAGCGTCAGCAGGAGGTCTACGGCGCCATCTACGGGTGGTTCGAGAAGTACGGCGCCGTCTTCTCCGACAGCGGCGCCGAACTGCAGGGTCCGGAGACGGCGACCTCGGTCAAGTCGGGCAGCGACGGCGACGGCCCGGTGGTCGTCGACGGGCCGTTCTCCGAGGCTAAGGAGAACATCGGCGGGTTCAGCATCGTCGACGTGCCTGATCTCGACGCAGCCATCGCGATGGCGAAGGAGTGGCCGTCGCTCTCGTTTCCGGGAGTGGCTGTCGAGATCCGGCCGATCGTCGATCACTCCGGGATGGACGGCTGACGTCGCCTCCCGGAGTCGAGACCGGTTCGTGAGCCGAGCATGAGCGACGACGGCGACGTCGTCCTCGCCCGGCTGGTCGGACGCGAAGCCGGCCTGATCGTCGCCTCCCTGAACCGCCGCCTCGGCGATTTCGACATCGCCGAGGAGGCGGTTCAGGAAGCCGTCGTCATCGCCCTGGGCACCTGGCGACGCGACGGAGTGCCGCCGAATCCTGCCGCCTGGTTGACGTTGACGGCGCAGCGGCGCGCGATCGACCTGCTGCGGCGGCGGTCCCGCGAGAAGCGGGTCGTCTGGGGTGGTCTGGATCAGCTCGACGTCGAGACCTCGACCGGAGGGTCAGCGGCACCCGCCGAGACCGACGTCGCCGACGAACGGTTGCCGATGTTGTTCGGCTGCTGTCACCCGGCGCTGCGTGTCGACGTGCGGATCGCCCTGACGATGCGTGCCGTGATGGGCATGACGACCGCCCAGATCGCGCACGCGTTCCTGGTGCCGGAGTCGACGATGGCGCAACGGCTGGTCCGGGCCAAGCACAAGATCACCGCGGCCAGCATCCCGTTCGTCATCCCCGAACCGGCCGAGCTGGCGCCACGACTCAACGACGTCCTGACGGTCATCTACCTCTGTTACAACGAGGGTTATCTCCAGCCGCAGAAGAGTCTACGAAGTCTGGCCGACGACGCCATCTGGCTGGCGGAACTCGTCGCCGGGAGGCTGCGTGACGAGGCCGAGGCGTGGGGTCTCCTTGCGCTGTTGACGTTTCTGGACTCCCGGGCCGCGGGCCGCTTCGACTCGGCCGGCGGGCTGATCCTGCTCGCCGAGCAGGACCGTGGGCGCTGGGACGAGGTCGCGATCGTCCGCGCAGACGGCTACCTCAGCCGGGCGGCCGCGCTCCGCAGGCCGGGCACGTTCCAACTGCAGGCCGCGATCGCCGCCTGCCATGCCGGCGCGACGACCTGGGCGGAAACCGACTGGCTCCAGATCCTGACGCTCTACGACATGCTCATGCGGATCGACCGGTCACCGGTGGTCCGGCTCAACCACGCGATCGCGCTGAGCCACGTCAGCGGCCCGGCGCCGGCGTTGGCCGAGATCGACGCGGTCGCTCCGCGCCTCGAGACCTATCACCTGTTCCACGCGACCCGGGCGCACCTCCTGGACCAGCTGGGTCGGCACGAGGAGGCCGCACTGGAGAACGGCAAGGCACTCGCGCTGGCGGCCAACCCGGTCGAGCAGGATCTCCTGCGAGCCCGGCTGGAACGCGACGACGTGGACGTCGCCCTCGACTCGGCCCGCGCGACGCGCGAAGCTCCTCGCTACCGGCCGTCCTGACGACGACGCCTCGCCGCTAGGAGCAACACGCCGCCCGCTCCCAGCAGTGCAGCCCCCATCACGATCGGCACGGACACGGTCATCCCGGTCGACGCCAACGAGCCGTCGGAGTCGGTCGCCGCGGACGACGAGGAGGGCGAACTGGTGGGCGACGGAGAGCCGGTCGGGCTGGGACTGGTCGATCGGGTGGGGGAGGGTGACGGCGATGCGGTCGGTGACGCGGACCGGCTCGGCGACGGCGAGACCGTGCCCGTCGGTGTCGCCGTTGGTGTCGGGGACGTCGTCGGCGTCGCGGTCGCCGTGACGGTCGGGGTCGCCGTGACGGTCGGAGTCGGGGCTGCCGCCACCTGCACCTGCACGACCTCCGGGCCGCTCTCGCCGCCATCCTTGTCGGTCGCGGTCATCGACGCGCTGTATTGGCCGGCGCTCTGGTAGGTGTGGGTCACCGGCGGATCCGCCGGCCCACTGGTGGTCGTGATCGGGGATCCGTCGCCCCAGTCGACGGTGTAGCCGAACGTCGCGGCCATGTCGGCCGAGGACGGATCGTCGGCGCCGACCTTGACGGTGAACGGCTCGCCGGCCGTCGCGGTCAGTGCGCCGGTGATCACCGTGGTGGGTGCGGTGTTCGTGACCTCGAGTTCGGCGGTGCCGGTGGCCGTCTCCGACCCGAGGGTGACGCGCAGCTTCATGGTGTGCGAGCCCGGGCCGTCGTCGATGCCGAGCGACTCCACCTGGGCCCAGGTGAGGGTCGGGACGGCGCCGGTCGCATCGGAGAAGTCGTCGTCACCGTTGACGTCCCAGGCGTAGGTGACGCCGGCGGTGGAGGCCGAGCCGTCGAGTGTCAGGGCGTCGCCCTCGGCCAGGGTGTACGGACCGCCGGCGTCGGCGGTCGGCGTCGGGACGACGGCGACCACCTGCTGCAGGTCGTCCGAACTCTGCTCGAAGCCTCCGGTGGCCGCAAAGGTGGCAGTGATCGGGTGGCTGCCGGCCGTGAGGGTGCTGGTGGTGAGGGTGGCGGTTCCATCCCCCGCGAGCGGGATGGGAGCACCGAGGGCCGACCCGCCGTCGCGGAACTGGACCGCACCGGTCGTGACGGGCGCCCCGTCCGACGTCACGGTCGCGGTCATCGTCACCGACTGGCCGACGGTCGACGGATTCGGCGCCGAGGTCAGCGTCGTGGTCGTCGGGCTGGTCGTCATGACCGTGAGGCACCACCCGCCTGCGATCGAGCCGGCGTCGCCGGACGCGTCGTCGTCGACCCACAGGCTCCAGGTCCCGTTGGGAGCGGAACCGCTGAACGTCGACAACGCGTCCGCCGCGCTCGGGTTCGGCGCCGGCGCGGGGAACACGTCTGTGCCGTCGGTGTCGTCGTCCGTCGGCTTGAAGGTGCCGCTGGTGAGGGGATTCGGCACCGAGCCCGCAGCGTCGTCATCGAAGCCGACCGTCGAGCGCGCTGACAGACGTCGTTCCGCCGGAATCGCTGAGCAGCATGACGTTGGTGGTCGGCGTCGGGCCGGCCAATAGGACGTCGAGGTCGACCGGCACGGCGTGCGAGAGGCCCTTCAACGTCGCGGTCACGGCGGTGACCGGACCCGTCAGCCCGGAGACCGTGATGTTCGACGGGTACGGCCGAGCCGGGCCCGAGGTGGGGACCGTGATCGGGCCCGTATTGCAGAACGTGTGGCCGCTGACGACCGTCGGGTTGTCGACGCGCTGGAAGACGCTGCCGTTGCTGGTGAGGAAGTCGGCCGAGCCGACGAACGTCGCCCGAATCTCGTGCGTGCCCTCGTCCAGCGTCGTGGTGGTCAGCGTCGCGACGCCGGATCCGTTCAACGGGACCGGCGGGCCGAGCGCCGCTCCCGCCGTCACTGAACTGCACCGAGCCGGCCGTGACCGGGTCGCCCGCGGCGGTGACCGTCGCCGTGAACGTCACGGGGTCGCCGGTCGCCGACGGTGAGCCGGACGTGGCGACGGCGGTGGTGGTCGCCACAGCGGTGGTCTCGCTGGTGACGGTCAGACTCCAGCCACCTGCCATCGACCCGACGTCGCCGGTGGTGTCGTCGACGACGAAGAGCTTCCAGACACCGTTGGGGTTGATCCCGGTGAAGGCGCCCGCGAGGGATGTCTGCGACGAGGCAGCCGGTGCCGGCGAGGGAAATGCATCGGCGGCACCGATATTCGTGGGTTTGTAGGAACCTGTCGGAATGTTTCCAGAGGGCACGGAGCCGTTTGCGGCGTCGTCGAATGTGAGAGTTGCATTGGACGCGAAAGCGAGAGTGTTCGGGTCGCCGACATCCGAGAGCACGACGAGATTCTCGCCGGTCGGCGCGACCAGGAGGGCGTCGATGTCATTGACGGTGCTGTGGGTCAGATTGTTGAACCTCACGGTGACCGCACTGACCGACCCCGCCATGCCCGACACCGTGATATTCGACGGATAAGGCCCGGCGGGTCCCGTCTGATCGGCCGACCCGGTGGCCGGAATGGCGATGGACGCGGTGTTGCTGAACGTCGTGGGTCCATCGGTCGCCGCGCTGGCCGCTGCGACGCCCAGCCCGCCGGCGGCGCACATCAGCAGGGCGACAACTGCAGCGACGCGAACTGGCGTCGCATGCGTGCGCTCGCGAACTCGTCCACCGACGTCGAATCTCATCGCACGCTCGTCCCTCGTTGAAATCCTGCGCCCGGACAGCTGGCAAAAGAGGGGCTGGCGGACCCGTCACCGTGACGGCAGACTATGGCAGGTTCTGGTCGGCTGAACAGATGCTGAAGCCGGAGAAATCCCAGTACGACCTCTTTTCCACGCGTCGACCCGATTCATCCCAACCCCAGGAGTGCCCGCATGACTCGAACCGTTCCTCGGTGAGATCCGCAATTTCGCCTTCAGCTTCGCGCCCAGTTCCTGGGCGCTGTGTCAAGGTCAGATGCTGCCCATCTCGTCGAACACTGCACTCTTCTCGCTGTTGGGGACTCAATACGGTGGCGACGGCATCAGCACCTTCGCGCTGCCGGATCTCCGTGGCCGCACGCCGATCGGCCCAGGTCAAGGCCCGGGACTGTCCAATCGTGTCCAGGGCGAAGCAGGTGGCACCGAGACGGTGACGCTGACCGTGACCGAGATGCCGGCCCACAACCACGCGGTGTCGGCCGCGTCGAGTGCCACGGCGAAGAGCCCGGCCGGCGCCGTGCCGGCGTTCACCGCGGCCGGATCGTCCTACGGCACCACCGCCGACCTGACGATGAGCGCCACCATGACGGGTTCGACCGGCAGCAGCTCAGGGGCACGCCAACCTGCAGCCCTACCTCGTGACCAACTGGTGCATCGCGCTCGAAGGCATCTACCCGTCGCGTCCCTGAGCCTTTGGATCGACCCGGGCCGAAGGATTCCCGATCCTCGCAGTCCAGGGACGGACCGTCGGTTCGGCAGGCGATGATGGACCTCCGTCGCACGGACGAGAGGACCGGTGGTCGTGCCGTTCACCGAAGTGGGGCGAGACGTCGCCGTCACCCGGCTGCCGCCCGGAGCCTCGGTGGCGCTGGTGGTGGCCGAGGACGGCGTGGCGTTGGCCTGGAACGGTGGCGACGAGTGGCTGCCGACCGTCGACGCGGCGGCCGTCATTCGGGCGCTCGCGCCCGTCGATCCGCGCTGGACCTGGTGGTCGGCCCGGGAGACCGCGGCGCCGTTGATCGCGGCCGGTGCCGAGCTCCGAACGTGCTGGGATCTCGGTGCGGTCGCGCGGCTGCTCGGCGGGCTCCGACGGGACGACCCCGCAGCGGTGTGGGCCGCTGCCCGCGGACTACCCGAGCCGGAGCCGGTCCGACCGTCGGTGGACCTGTTCGACCTCGACGACGGCTCGGGCGACGGAGGTCCCCTGCGTGCGGACGGTCAGCTCGACCAGCACTGGCTCACCGGTGGGTGGGCGGCCACCGGCGAGAACGCCCGGGCCTGGGCACGCCTGATCGTCGGCGTCCAGGCCCGGCAGGAGGAACTGCTGAGGGCGATCCCGGACCCGAGGCAGCGGCCTGGCCCGACACCACTCGCGGTGCTGACGGCCCGGTCGGAGTCTGCCGCGGCACTCCTCGCGGTCGAACTCGAGCACCACGGCCTGCCCATCGACACCGCCGCCGCCGCCGACCTGCTCGTGGCGACGATCGGGCCCCGACCGAACACCGCAGCCGAGGAGACGGCGATCCGGGTCGGACGCGACCAGGAGGTGCTCAAGAGATTCCCGGGCCCGGCGGTCGACCTGCGGAGCCCGGCGCAGGTGAAAGAGCCTGCTGGCGCGGGTGGGGCTCGACTTGCCCGACACGAGATCGTGGCGACTCGAACCGCACGAGTCGACACTCGACTCGGTAGCGGCGCTTCTCGCCTGGCGGAAGGCCGAACGGGTGGCCACCACGTACGGCTGGAACTGGCTCGACCGGCAGGTCGGACCGGATGGTCGGTTGCGCGGGGTCTGGAGTCCGGCCGACGCAGCCGCGGGACGGATGACGGCCCAGGCCGGGCTGCACAACCTGCCCGCAGCGTTCCGTCCCGTCGTGCGGGCGACCGCCGGCCATGTGCTGATCCGGGCCGACCTCGGCCAGATCGAGCCTCGCGTGCTCGCAGTCGTGTCCGGCGATCAGGGACTGACCGAAGCAGCTCGCGACGCGGACATGTACGCCCCCGTCGCAGCCCAGTTGGGGTGTGACCGGCCGACCGCCAAGGTCGCGGTGCTCGCGGCCATGTACGGGCAGACGTCAGGCGCGGCCGGCGCGGCGCTCAAGGACATGGATCGGACCTATCCGCAGGCGATGGCGTATCTACGCCGCGCCGAGCAGGCCGGGGTCCGCGGCGAGGATCTGCGCACCTACGGCGGCCGGTTGTTGCGACTCATGCACCCGGCCGCCGGCTCGACCGAGCCGGACGACCGTTCGGCCATCGCCGCGCACGGGCGCTATGCGCGAAACGCCGTCGTGCAAGGCGCCGCAGCGGAGATCTTCAAGGCCTGGGCAGGCACGGTCCGGGACGGGCTGGCGGCGTTGCGCGGCGAGATCGTGCTGTGCCTGCACGACGAACTGCTCGTGCACGTACCGGAGGACCTGACCGACGAGGCGGTCGCACTCGTGCGGGACGGCCTCGCTTCGACCGCCCGGTGGTGGGCCGCCGGAAGCGCGGTGCGGTTCGTGGCCGAGGTCGGGGTCGGCAAGAGCTGGGCCGATGCCCACTGACGGCTCAGAGGTCGGGGCGGCGCCGGAGCTGCTTCGTGTGGCTCGCTCGCTTCTTCGCCTCGACCCGCCGTGTCACCGACGCCTTCGTCGGACGGGTGTGACGACGGTGTCGCGGCGGCTGGATCGCGTCCGCCAGCAAGGCGGCGAGTCGGGCCCGGGCGGCCGCGCGGTTGCGCAGTTGCGATCGGAACTCCGATGCGGTGATGACGATGCGCCCGTCGATCAGCCGGCCGGCCAGCTTGGTCAGTGCCCGGGCGCGGGCCGGCTCGGGCACCGACGGCGACCCGGCCAGATCCCACACGAGCTCGACTCGCGAGTCGGTGGTGTTCACGCCTTGACCGCCCGGGCCCGATGAACGGGAGAACCGCCAGCCGAGTTCGGCCTCGGGAACCACGAGAGGCCCGGCGTGGATCCCCTCGGGTTCGGCAGGCACGCGAGGCACGCTCACTCCGCTACTGGAGGTAGCCCTCGACCTCGCCCTCCGGGCGTTCGGTGACGTCCGCCAACGACTCGTGCTGCTCCTCACGGGCACGACGCTGACGCAGCAGGTCCCACGCCTGGTCGAGCTGGACCTCGAGGTGCGCCAGTCGCGCGCGGTCGGTGTCGCCGAGGCGCTGGCCCGCGTGCGCGGCACGAAGGGCCTTCTCCTCGGCCACGAGCTCGTCGATGTGGTCGAGCACCGTGCGGTCGCCGGACGAGAGGCTGGTCGCGTCATCAGTCATGGGGTCATCCTGCCCCGGGAGGCAACCATTCGGGCCGCCCAGGTGGTCTGCTGGGTGTGAACGCACCTGCGGACCGACGAGGTCCAACGTGAGTACGAGGGGGACGACCGTGACTTCGCCGTCGGTCGTGCCGTCCACCTCACCGCTCTCCTTCTCCGAGGATGACGAGACGTCGTTCGACGTCTCCTGCGACGACGACCTCAGCCCCGGTGTCTTCACCCCAGCGCATCAGAAGGTCGGCCTGGTCCGTATCGGTGTCGCACCGACGGTGAACGGCAGGACGGTGTCGATTCCGGGCGTCCAGATCGCCGTGGGCGTCTACGCCGGCTAGCGAGAGGCCGGGCTCAGACCCCGAAAGCCGCGCGGACGGTGGCGATCGCGTCCGGCACGCCCTGATCGGGGTGTGCCTTGCCCTCGAACTCCAGCGAGATGAAGCCGGTGTAGCCGATGCCCGCGAGCATCGTCGCGACGCGGTCGTAGTCGATCTCGGGCTCCACGATGATCCCGCCACCGAGATAGAACTTCCCGTGGATGACCGCCAGATCGGTGAGCGCCTGCGCCATCTCCGCGTAGGGATCCGGGTGCTGGAAGTAGTTGCCGATGTCGAGGATGTAGCGGAACCAGGGCGAGTCGATCGCATCGTGGATGCGCTGGCAGCCCTTCGCCGTGCCGGTCAGACCCCAGTGGTTCTCCAGCCCGAGGGTCACGCCGCGCTCGGCGGCGTACGCGGTGGCCTCGGTGAGCGCTGCGATGGCCCACTCGTACCCCTCGTCGATCGTGTAGCCGTCGGCCGGCGGCTCCTCGCCGAGGTTGTCCCACATCTCGTGGAAGCTCGACAAGGTGTGCCAGCGGCCGCCGTGGGCACGGACGAACGGGGTGCCGAGTGCTGCCGCGACCTCGATCGTGCGCAGGAGCTTCGCGAGTTCGACCGCGCGCCCCTCGGCCGTCGTCTGGACCGGGTTGTGCGACGCGGCGAGCGTGACGGGTGTGATGCCCCGCAGGGCCGCGTACTGATGCAGCTGATGGGCGGACGTGACGTCGTCCTGGCCGTTGAGCACCAGGTGCTCCCACAGGATCTCGATACCGGAGACGCCGAGGGCGGCGCACCTGTCGATCATCGACTCGACGGTGGGGGCGTCCTTGCCTTCGGGGCCGCCACCGAAGCGGTGGAACGAGTAGGAGGAGATGGCGATCTTGATACCCATGGCCTCCATTGTCACCGCTCGGGCGCCGGTCGCTGCCGCCGGGGCCGGGCATTCCTGAGCCGGATGCCGCTGAAGCCGAGGCTGGACGCCACGACCGCATCCCAGAACGGCCACAGCTCGTCGAGCACCCGCAGTTCGATGCCGGCTGCGTCGTGCAGGGCGAACAGGTCTCCGACCCTGATGGCCGGCCCGAGCGGGACGACCGGGCGGTTCGTCACGTACGCATGCGCGTCGGACTCGCCGATCGGGCGGAAACCCTCGGCGGGCAGGCGGTACGCGTAGAGCTCGACCGTCCGGATCGCGTCCAGCCACCCGTACTCCACGGCGTGAACGCGTTCGTGCCCCGGGCTGAGGAGCCGACTCCGGTCGTCGTCGGTCGTGGCCGGTGTCACCCAGGCCATCGCACGCGGACACTGACGCGGAAACCAGTAGTCCGGGGCTCGTGCGGCGTCGACCGCCCAGACGAGCGCTTCCCCCGCCGCGGCGGTCGCCGCGACGTGGGGAACGAAACGGGTGATGAGCGGGTCCTCGGAGAAGTGCAGGACCTCGCCGGGACCTGGTCGCATGACGTTGGTCTACCGCACCGCGGCGATCTCAGGAAGCTGACGACGGGCCGCGGGGGATCGGGCGGACCCTGATCCGGACCGACCCCGAGGAAATCATCCGTTCGGATGACGTGCACATCAGGGGAAGATCATCCTTTCGCCGGTTTCGGCACGGTGCCCGTTGTTCCTACGTTGTATGCGTGGGCCGATGCGGTCCACCGGAGAACGCATGTGATCGATGGAGGGGACGGCACCACAGTGATCGAAGCGATCGGCCTGACCAAGCGGTACGGGCCCAAGACAGCAGTGGACGACGTCACGTTCACCGTGGACACGGGCAAGGTGACCGGGTTCCTCGGACCGAACGGCGCGGGCAAGTCCACGACGATGCGGATGGTCGTCGGTCTCGACCGGCCCACCGCCGGAAGCGTCACGGTGAACGGCAAGCCCTACGCACAGCACCGCGCGCCGTTGCGTGAGGTCGGGGCTCTGCTCGACGCGAAGGCCGTGCACACCGGCCGGAGCGCGTTCAACCACCTGAGCGCGATGGCGGCCACCCACGGCATCCCGACCGCACGCGTGCACGAGGTCATCGAGATGACCGGCCTGCAGTCCGTGGCGAAGAAGCGGGTCGGCGGCTTCTCCCTCGGCATGGGACAGCGGCTCGGCATCGCCGTCGCGCTCCTGGGAGATCCGCAAGACGCTGATCCTCGACGAGCCGGTCAACGGTCTCGACCCCGAGGGCGTCCTCTGGGTGCGCGAGCTCGTCCGTTACATCGCCGGGCAGGGACGCACGGTCTTCCTGTCCTCGCATCTCATGAGCGAGATGGCCCTCACGGCCGATCACCTGATCGTGGTCGGACGCGGGAAGGTCATCGCCGACGCGCCGGTCAAGGAGATCATCGCGGCCGGGTCTCAGCGGTCGGTCCGCGTCCGCACCCCCGACCCCGACCGTCTCGTCGCGGTGCTCAGCGCACCGAACGTCACCGTCTCGACGAACGAGCCCGGACTGCTGACCGTCAGCGGCGTCGACGCCGCGCGGATCGGCGAACTCGCCGCCGCCGAACGCGTCGTCCTGCACGAACTCACCCCGATCCAGTCGACCCTGGAGGAGGCGTACATGGAACTCACCGCCGACTCCGTCGAGTACCACACCGACGCCGGCCACCAGGTGCCCGAGCACACGGCACCCGGCGCCCCCACCCCCGCACCTGCCCCGCTCGAAGGAGCACAGCGATGACCGCCACTCTCGAAGCCAGCCGGCCGGTGTCGCCGACCGTCCCCGAGGATGCCCACCTCACGTTCCCGCGCATCGTCAAGTCCGAGTGGATCAAGTTCCGGTCACTCCGCTCGACGATTGGACCTCGGCATCACGCTCGTCGTGATGATCGGGTTCAGCGTGCTGCATCGGCTGGTCGCCCACAACTTCGTCGGCCGGGGCCACGATCCACCGCCGGTCGACGACGACCCTGGTCGCCTGCCGTCAGACACGTTCGGCTACCTGTTCGCCCAACTCGTCGTCGCGGTGCTCGGCGTCCTGCTCATCACGCGGCGAGTACGGCGACCGGCATGATCCGCTCGACGATGACCGCGGTACCGAAGCGACTGCCGGCCCTCGCGGCCAAGTACCTCGTGGTCGGGGTCACGACCTTCGTCGTGGCGATCGGTCACGATCTTCATCTCGTTCGCGGTGACGAAGCCGATCCTGGCGCGCGACGACCTCGACGCCGGCCTCAACGGTGAGATCGTCCGGGTCTTCCTCGGCTGCGGCGCTCTATCTGGCCCGATCGCGATGTTCGCGCTCGCCGTCGGCGCCCTGATGCGGCACTCGGCCGGGGCCATCTCGACCGTGCTCGGCGTCCTGCTGCTCGTGCCGATCATCCTCGGCATCCTCAGCATTTCGTGTCCTGGGCCAACGACATCACCAAGTGGCTGCCGACGAGCGTCGGTGAGCGGATGATGGTCACCAGACGATCCCCGGCCGGCGCTGGCGCCGTGGCAGGGCTTCGGGATGCTCGTGCTCTACGTCGCGGTCATCGCCGTGGCCGCCGCCGTGCTCCTGCGTCGGAGGGATGTCTGACCGTCACGACCTCGCCGCTCGCATCGCCCGGCACCGTTGCCTCCGTGCAATCGGTGCCGGGCGATGCGCGCCTGCCCAGCCAGGGGCGGGTACGGCGATTCATGGCCCGCCATCGCCGGATGGCCGACGTGTCCGATCGGCGTCGCCTACCTTCTGCTCTGGGTGATCTCCAGCATCAGCGACGCCACGTCCGTCTGGGTGCGCGTCCTGTCGGCCGCGCTCGTCGTCGGCGTCGCCGCTGCTCTCGTCATCCGGCGCGACCATCCGATCCTGGCGTTCGCGATCATCCTCGGCGCGTCCACCGCGATCTTCCCGGTGACCCAGACGCCCGACCCGGTCGCCGTTCCCCTCGCCCTGTGGGCGCTCGCCGTCTACCGATCGGCCCGCGCCGCCTGGATCGGGCTGGCGATCGCCATCGCGGTGGCCATCCCGAGCACCGCGCTCTTCCTGCACACACCGCAACCCTGGATCGCCACCACCTTCATCCTGCTGTTCACCCTCGCCGTCACCGCGATCGGGATGGCGGTGGGGTCGCGGCGCCGGTACGTCGACGCGCTGCTCGAACGGGCTCAGCAACTCGCGCGTGAACGTGAACAGCGGGAGGCACTGGCCGCAGCCGCCGAACGCACCCGGATCGCTCGCGAGATGCACGACATCGTCGCCCACAGCCTGTCGGTGATGATCACCCTCGCCGACGGTGCCGGCGTGATCGTGCGCCGCGACCCGGCGCACGCGGCCGACCTGCTCGATCAGGTCGCTGACACCGGTCGTTCGGCGCTGGCCGACATGCGGCGCGTCCTCGGCCTGCTGCGTGATCCGGTCGCTCCGCTCGCTCCGCAACCGAGCACGGCCGATCTCGCCTCGATCGTGGAGTCGTTCCGGCGGTCGGGCCTGCCCGTCCACGTCACGACGAGCGGGGACTCGCTGCCCGACGACGCAGGGCTGCAACTGGCCGTCTTCCGCATCGTTCAGGAGTCGCTCACCAACGTCCTCCGGTATGCCCCGGGTGCGGCACGGGTCGATGTGACCATCGCGCACACGGGCGACACCATCGTCGTTCGGGTCGAGGACAGCGGCGACCGGCACAGCGCTCGGCGGGCCATCACCGGCGCGGGTCAGGGCATTCTCGGGATGCAGGAGCGTGCCGCCGTCTACCACGGCACGGTGACCGCGGGTCCCCACGCCGGCGGTTGGCTGGTCGAGGCGGTCATGCGGTGGACGGACGAGCGCCCGTGACCGACCGACGGCACCCGCCGAACGCACCCGGATCGTGCTCGTGGACGACCAGCCGATGCTGCGGGTCGGTTTCCGGATCGTGCTCGAGTCCGAACCCGATCTCGTGGTGGTGGGTGAGGCCGGGACTGGTGCCGAGGGGATCGCGTTGGCGGTCGAGCTCACGCCGGATGTCGTGCTGATGGACGTCCGCATGCCCGGCATGAGCGGTATCGAGGCCACCGAACGGATCGTCGCGGAGTCGCCGTCCTGCCGGGTGCTCATCCTCACGACATTCGACCTCGACGAGTACGCCTTCGCCGGGCTTCGCGTGGGCGCCAGCGGTTTCCTCCTGAAGGACGCGAAACCGGCCGAGCTCGTGTCGGCGATCCGGGCGGTGGTCAGCGGCGATGCCGTGGTGTCGCCCCGGATCACCCGGCGGATGCTCGAGATGTTCGCGCAGCATCTCCCGGCCGCGGTCGCCGTCGAGGCCACAGCCGCCACGGAGCCGGCGTTGCACCCGCGGTTGCGGACGCTGACCGCACGAGAACTCGATGTCCTCCGGTGTCTGGCCGAGGGGTTGTCGAACGCGGAGATCGCCGCTCAGCTCGTGCTGTCGGAGGCCACGGTCAAGACGCACGTGGGCCGGGTGCTCGCCAAGCTCGGTGTTCGCGATCGGGTGCAGGCCGTGGTGCTGGCCTACGACGCCGGCCTCGTGCGGCCTTCGTGACGTCGAGTGGTCGTCTGGTTGCGCAAGTGCTTCTAGGCGCGAGTCGGTGTGATGCGTACGCTCTGCAACCATGCGCGGCGCTGCGCTCGGGATAATGCTGGCAATTCTGGCCTCTGTGGCTACAGACGGTAGCCAGATCGCGCTCGACCGCTCAGCTGCGGTCACGGCGGCTCCGACTGCCGTTCCGGCCGTCGTCGCGACGCTCGTGCCCGACCGTCCCTACGGTTCTGCGGTCGCTGTGGCCGACCTCTTGGTCGACCACCTCCCGAACGCCCTGGCCGCCGTGCGTCTCGCTCCGACCGATGAGCCGGACGACCTGTTCGGGCGTCCGGACGGTTACGTCGACGCCGTGGTGGTCTACGACGCCCGCGCGCTGTGCACGACACCGGGGGTGACGTGTGGCGCTCAGGTCGAGGAGTGGCCGACGTTCGCTGCCGCTCGAGCGCGCGACGCGTACCACCCGTTCCTGCAGCCGGAGTACCACTTCCTCGAAGGACATGTGCTCGTCCGGGTCAGCGGCGCTCTCGGCCCCCGCGCCGCCGGCGAGTACGGGCGCCTCGTCGAGAGCCGGTGACCCGGATGAGCTGGCCGGCAGGAATCGAGCCGCTCAGAGGAAGGTCACGTCCTGCGCGAGCTTGAGCTCGCCCGAGTAGTTCACCGTGTTCGTGGCTCGTCGCATGTAGGACCGCCAGGAGTCCGAGCCGGACTCGCGCCCGCCACCGGTCTCCTTCTCGCCGCCGAACGCCCCGCCGATCTCGGCCCCGGACGTGCCGATGTTGACGTTGACGATCCCGCAGTCCGCCCCGTCGGCGGCGAGGAACCGCTCGGCTTCTGCCTGGTCGCGCGTGAAGATCCCGGACGAGAGGCCCTGGGGCACGCCGTTGTGCAGGGCGATCGCCTCGTCCAGGTCGTCGTAGGCGAGGACGTAGAGGATCGGCGCGAACGTCTCGCGGGTGACGACGTCGCTCTGGGCGGGCATGCGCACCAGCGCGGGCTCGACGTAGTACGCGTCCGGAGCCTCGTCGTCGAGCCGGCGACCGCCGCCGGCGAGCACTTCGCCGCCGGCCTCGGTGGCCTGGGTCAACGCGAGCTGCATGCCGTCGTACGCGGCCCGGTCGATCAGCGGGCCCACCAGCGTGCCGGGCGCTCCCGGGTCGCCGATCGGCAGCCGTTCGTAGGCCGCCACCAGCCGATCCGTCAGCGCGTCCACGACGTCGCGGTGCGCGATGACGCGGCGCATCGTCGTGCACCGTTGTCCGGCGGTCCCGGCCGCGGCGAAGACGATGGCCCGGGTGGCGAGGTCGAGGTCGGCCGTCGGCCCCACGACGGCGGCGTTGTTGCCGCCGAGTTCGAGCAGTGTGCGGCCGAAGCGAGCGGCGACCCTCGGGCCGACGACGCGACCCATCCGGGTCGAGCCGGTGGCACTCACGAGCGCGACCGACGGGGAGTCGACCAGGACCTCACCGATGTCGGCGGCACCGACGAGCAGCTGGTGGAGGCCGGCGGGCGCACCGTGCTCCTCGATCGCACGCTCGAGCAGGGCCGCGCAGGCGATCGCCGTGAGCGGCGTCTTCTCCGAGGGCTTCCACACGACGGCATCGCCGCAGACGAGGGCGATCGTCGTGTTCCACGCCCAGACCGCGACCGGAAAGTTGAACGCCGAGATGACGCCGACGACGCCGAGCGGGTGCCAGGTCTCGGAGAGGCGGTGGCCGGGCCGCTCCGAGGGCATCGTCCGTCCGTACAGCTGGCGGGACAGGCCGATGGCGAAGTCGGCGACGTCGATCATCTCCTGGACCTCACCAGCCGCCTCGGACGTGATCTTCCCGGCTTCCAGGGTCACGAGGTCGGCGAGCGCGTCCCGGTGCTCGGCCAGGAGCTCGCCGAACCGCTTGACCAGGGCGCCTCGGACCGGCGCCGGGACGGTACGCCACTCGAGGAAGGCCTGATGGGCCGCGGTGATGGCCTGCTCGGCGTCGGCGCCGTCGGCCGTGACGACCTCGGCGAGCGGACCACCCGTCAACGGCGACCTGGCCGTGAGACCCGGGCCGAAGACGGTCTCCTTCACACCGCAGGCGAGGAGCGCGGCGCGGGCGCGCGAGGCCAGCTCCTCGCTGGCCGGCAGCCGGCCGGGCGAGCTGATGGTCGAGCTGGTCGTCGTCGTCATATCGGCTCCTACTGTCGTGAAGTCGTTTCGGGCTTCGGGTTGGTTCGGGCTTCGGGTTCGGGCTTCTGGGTCGGTGTGAGTGCTGGGCCGGATCGGGTGTCGTCAGGTGGGACGGCGGTCGAGCAACGCCGGATCGACGCCGAGCCCCGAGGCCACCACCCGGAGCGAGCCGGCACGCTCGGCGGCGTAGAGCGCCATCGGGTCGGCGACCTCGCGTCCCAGCATCTCCGACATCCACTCGAGGTCGCGATCGTCGCCGGTGACGTCGGTGTTCCGGGTGCCGGTGCCGGCGAGGTTGGACTGGAAGATCCCGGCCGCGGACCGGGGCAGGAAGTCCTCGTAGACGATCGGGTCGGCGACGACGGTGCCGGCGGCGATCAGCTGGTCGAGCGTGCGGTCCACGGCAGTCGGCGGCTTCGCACCGGTGAGCCGGTAGGCGAAGAAGCCGAGGCCGGCGCCGTCGAGGTCGGCCTCGTTGTCGGGTAGGCGCTCCCGCCACACCCGCGCGGCGACCTCCGCCCGGCTGCCGGCACCGTCGAGCCCACCGGTCGCGAGGCGACGGTCCACCTCGGCGAGCAGCTCGTCGTAGCGGTCGCGCCCGGCCGGGGTCAGCGCGACGCCGCGCGCCTCGACCTCGCCGAAGCGCACCCGCAGCGAGCCGTCGACGACCTCGCCGTCGCGGTCGCGGAACCGGCGCGGCTCGGCGAGCGCGCGGAACGAGGTCTGGCGCAGCAGCACGTCCGGGCCGTCCCAGCGCGGCGGACCCTGGATCGTGTCGATCATCGTGATGCCGCGCGTCGGTCATCCGGCGGTACAGCTCGTCGATGTCGAGCACGCGCGGTGTCAGGTGGTTGATGTGCGTCGACGTCACGCCGCCGATGTCGGCGGCGACCGCCGACACCTGCTCGAGCTCGCGGTACCAGGCCGCGTCGACCGGCTCGGACGACAGCGTGAACGCCGCCGTCGCGAGCTTCAGGAACCGGCCGGCGTCCTCGTCCGGCAGCTCGCCGTCGGCGATCGCGCGCGTCGGCCAGCGCGAGCAGCTCCGGCGCGAACAGCGTGCGCCGGGCGAGGAACGCGTCGAGTCGCTGCTGCAGCTCGGCGGTGAAGAAGCGTCGGTCGTCGGTGACGAGCAGCGACGTGAACATGCGGAACGGGTTGCGTGCCAGCTCGTCCGCCGTCGATCGGGCGGAACGCCGTCGACACCACCGGGACGGACGACTCGCGCCGCGTCGCGCAGGTCGTAGAACCCGACCGGATGCATGCCGAGCGCGGCGAAGATCGCGCGACCACGTGGCGCAGCTCGGCCGGGCGTGCCGACGCGGATCGCGCCGTGCCGCTCGGCGGTCACCCGCTCGATCGACTGCCGAGCCGCTGCGCCGAGTCTGCCGTCGAGGGCCAGCACGTCGCGCGTTCACCTCGGTCGGCGACCTCGACCAGCGTCGTGTACGCCGGCACCTCGCGGCCGTAGACGCGGCCATCTGCGCCGGCGAAGGCGGCGCGCAGCTCCCACGTGCGTAGTGGCGTGCCGTCACAGACCGAGGCCCGGAGCACCCGGTCGAGCGCGGCCATGCCGCGGTCGATCTCGTCGATCGAGACCGTCAGCGCGGGCCGAACGCGCAGGCTCGACGTGCCGCAGCCGAGCACCATCACGTGCTCGTCCTCGCGCAGCCGCGTCGACGACCGCGTCGCGCATCGCGGCGGCGGGCAGCGTGAACGCGCACATCAGGCCGCGGCCGCGCACGTCGGAGACGACGTCGTGCTTCGGCGGCGAGCGCGTGCAGCTCGTGCAGCAGGTGCGCGCCGAGCGAACCGGCGCGCTCGATCAGGCCGTCGGCCTCGATCACCTCGAGGATGCGGCGCGCACGCACCATGTCGGTGAGGTTGCCGCCCCAGGTCGAGTTGATGCGCGAGCCGACGCGCGAACACGTTGTCGGGCACCTCGTCGACGCGGCCGCCGGCCATCACGCCGCACACCTGCGCCTTCTTGCCGAACGCGACGACGTCGGGCTGCACGCCGAGCTGCTGGTAGGCCCACGCGGTGCCGGTCATGCCGACGCCGGTCTGCACCTCGTCCATGACGAACAGCGCGTCGAACTCGCGGCACAGCGCCTGCATGGCCTGCAGGAACTCCGGCCGGAAGTGGTTGTCGCCGCCCTCGCCCTGGATCGGCTCGACGATGAAGCACGCGATGTCGTGCGGGTTGGCCTCGAACGCCGCCCGGGCGGCGGCGAGCGCCTCGCGCTCGGCCGCCTCGACGTCGTCGCGTGCCGTTGATCGACGGCGACGGGATGCGCGGCCAGTCGAACTTCGGGAAGCGCGCGACCTTGTTCGGGTCGGTGTTGGTCAGCGACATCGTGTAGCCGCTGCGGCCGTGGAACGCCTTCTCGCAGGTGCAGCACCTTCGTGCCGAGCGCCGGGTCGATGCCGTGCGCCTCGTTCCAGCGCGACTTCCAGTCGAAGGCGACCTTGAGCGCGTTCTCGACGGCGAGCGCGCCGCCGTCGATGAAGAACAGGTGCGGCAGCGCCGGGTCGCCGAGCACGCGGGCGAACGTCTCGACGAAGCGCGCCATCGGCACGGTGTAGATGTCGGAGTTGCTCGGCTTGTTCACCGCGACGCGCGCCGAGCTCGGCCGGAAGCCGGCGTCGTCGGCGAGCGCCGGGTGGTTCATGCCGAGCGCGGACGAGGCGAAGAAGGTGAACAGGTCGAGGTAGTGGGTGCCGTCGCGGGCGTCGACCAGGGTCGAGCCCTGCGAGCTCGTCGAGGTCGAGCACGAGCTCGTAGCCGTCGGCGAGCATGTTGCGTGCCAGGATGGGATGCACGTCCGCGGGACGAACATCGTCCGGTGTCAGAGCCCTGAACGGCTCGGCAAGTTGCGTCATATCGTCAGTGTGCCGGACGATTTCCTGCATTCCAAATACCTGACGGGATGTTCTGCTGTCGTTGAACTGCGGCCGGTGAGGGACGGTTGCCGTCCGTTACGGTCGACCCATGGACGAGGTGCGTGACCGGCACGCGACCCGGGCCCGGTCGGCCGACGCCGACGCGAACGCGCGCATGCGGGCGGGAAACCGGGGCACGCTTGCGCCGGCGCAGGTGGCGGCCTACGACCGGGACGGATACCTCGTCCTCGACGACCTGCTGGACGACGCCGACATGGCCCCGGTACGAGCCGCGCTGACGGAGAAGGTCGACGGCATCGCCGCCGAGCTTCTGCAGGCGGGACTGATCGACGATCCGCTGGTCGACGAGCCCTTCCGGACGCGACTGGCCAGGCTCTTCGACGGTCTCGGCGCCGAGCAGTTCCTGGCGCACGGGCGTAGCTGGCGGGACCGTATCGCCGGGTACCACGGCTTGATGAGCAACCCCAAGATCCTCGACGCGGTGGAGAGCCTGATCGGACCCGAGATCTTCAGCAACCCGGTCTACAACGTGCGGCCGAAAGTTCCGCGAGTCGCTGCCGGTGCCGTGCCGTGGCACCAGGACAAGTCGTACTGGCCGGACGCGAACGCCAACCCGGTCGTCACCGTGTGGGTCTCACTCGTCGACGCCACGCTGGAGAACGGCTGCCTGCACGTGCTGCCCCGGACGCACCGCGAACGAGTGCTCGACTTCCACGCCGAGACCTACACCGGCACGGGGTTCACCGAGATCGACGCGTCGTTGTTGCGGCTCCTCCGGACCGGCCGTGCCCGGGCACTGCCGGTGGCTGCCGGGACGGCCATCCTGTTCAACGACCGCGTCGTGCACAGTTCGACCCCGAACCGCTCCGACCACGTGCGGTGGAGCCTCGACCTGCGGTACCAACCGACCGACCAGGATCCGATGCCGCAACACGGAGCGGGGTTCCTGGCGCGGAGCCGCCGCCACCCCGAGCGCGTGGCCGGCCTGGACGACTGGCTCGCCGAGCGCCCGGAGCACGGCTAGCTCGCCGCGTCTCCGGCCCAGTGCGACGGGTGTTCCAGTGAAGCCGGCGTCCGGGTCGTCGCGTCGCCCCGTGCGGATGTCACCTGGTGGCGGGTGACGAACAGCGCGGTCGAGAGGTCGGCGCCCCGCAGGTCCGCGTCGCGCAGGTCGGCCCCGATGAGATCCGCGCACCGGAGGTCGGCCCGGCGGAGGTCCGCGCCGATGAGGTACGCACCGCGGAGGTCGGTGCCGCGGAGGTCGGCATTCCGAAGCTCGGCGCCCATGAGGTCGGCGCCGGGCCGGAACCGCTTGCTCCGACTCCGACCGCCGACGGTCGACCGCACCGCCGCGCTCGTGCGGGTGAGCAGCACGTCGACCGATCCGCGGCGGCCGGCCAGGTCGGTCGCGAGCACTTCCTCGGGTGTTCCCCGGGTCGCCCGTTCGGTGTCCACCAGTGCGGACTCGAGCTCGTCGCGGAGCCCGCCTGGGTCGGTTCGGGCGACGGCTTCGGTCAGGTACCAGAGCAACTCGTGGAGGCGGCGCATCACCGCGAACACGTCGAACATCGACGTGGCGCTCGCGGGTCGATCGCGCCATCCGACGCCTGCGAACGTCACCTGTGAGACCTGTTGGCCGGCACCGAAGCAGTCGAAGACGGTGCAGCCCTTGAACCCGGTCTCGCGGAGCGTGGCGTGGATCCCGCACCGGAAGTCGTCGGCCAGGTTCGGGCACGGCACGCCGGCCGCCTTGTCGATGGCGAAGTCGGCGGACGCCGTCAGCGGCAGCGCGACACAGCACAGGCCGAAGCAGGCGGAGCAGTCGGCTCGGAGCATGTCGCCCATTGTCCGCGCGCCGGCACCTCGGCTCGTGCGGCGGGCGACCTGATTGGATCGGTGTCGTGACAGGGCAACGACCGAACATCGTCTTCGTGATGACCGACGACCATGCCGCACACGCGATCTCCGCGTACGGCAGCCGGATCAACCGGACGCCCAACCTCGATCGCATCGCCGCAGCAGGGCCTGCGGATGGACAACGTCTTCTGCACGAACTCGATCTGTTCCCCGAGCCGAGCGACGATCCTCACCGGCACCTACAGCCACCTCAACGGCGTGCCGAGCATCTACTCCGGCTTCGACTACCGGCTCCCCACCTTCCCGGAGGCACTGCGTGCGGCCGGGTATGCGACCGCCCTGTTCGGCAAATGGCATCTGGGTCACGATCCGGAGAACCTTCCCCGCGGGTTCGACGACTGGCGGATCTTCCCCGGCCAGGGCGAGTACCACGACCCCGTGATGATCTCGGCCGGGCCGGACGGGGTCGGCCGGTACGAGGCGGTCGAGGGGTACGCGACCGACATCGTCACCGACCTCTCACTCGACTGGCTCGACACCCTCGAGGCCGGCAAGCCGTTCTGTCTCCTCGTCCATCACAAGGCCCCGCACCGGCCGTGGGAGCCCGATGCCGCCCATGCGGATCTCTATGCCGACGTCGACATTCCCGAGCCCGACACGCTTTTCGACGACTACGCCACCCGGACCGACGCCGCCCGGGCCGCCACCATGCGCGTCGCCGACCACCTCGGACGTCATCGACGTCAAGGGCGAGGTCCCGACCGAGCTCGAGGGCGACGACGCGGTGGTCGAATCGCACCCGCTGGAACTACCAGCGCTACATCAAGGACTACCTGCGCTGCGTGGCGTCGGTCGACGACAACGTGGGCCGCCTGCTCGACCACCTCGACGCGAACGGCCTGGCGGACGAACACGATCGTCGTCTACACCTCCGACCAGGGCTTCTTCCTCGGCGACCACGGCTGGTACGACAAGCGCTTCATCTACGAGGAGTCGCTCCGGATGCCGATGCTCGTGCGATGGCCGGGGCACATCGACGCCGGCAGCACGAGCGACGCCATGGTCACCAACACCGACTTCGCCGCAGACGATCCTCACCGCGTGCGGCCTGGATCCAGCGACCGAGCTGCCGAGTGCCCAGGGCCGCAGCTTCGTGGACGTCCTGGCCGGTGAACGTCCCGGACGACTGGCCCACCTCGATGTACTACCGGTACTGGGAACACGACGACCCGAATCACCATGTGCGCGCCCACTACGGCGTTCGCACACTGACGCACAAGCTCGTGTACTTCTACAACGCCGGGCTCGGAACCGACGGCGCCTCGTCGCAGATCTTCCCGCCCGCCTGGGAGATGTACGACCTCGCGAACGATCCGGCCGAGCTGCGCAACGTGGCCGACGACCCCGCGTACGCCGACATCCGGGCCGACCTCGAGGGAGAGCTCGGCCTGCTGCAGAAGCAGTACGGCGACGAGGCGTATCAGCCGGACTGAGCGTTCTCGACCAGGAGACCCGCCGGCGCGTCAGCCGGCCAGCCGGCGCCACTCCTCACGTCGACGCTGCTGGCGTGCCGGATCGGCCACCGGCGCGGCCGCGAGCAGCCGGCGGGTGTACGGATCGTGCGGGGACCGCAGCACCCGGGCCGTGCTGCCGTGCTCGACGATCCGGCCGCCCTGCATGACGGCGACCCGGCCGGCGAGCTGCTCGACGACCGCGAGGTCGTGGCTGATGAACAGGCAGGCGAAGCCGATGCGCGACTGAAGTTCGCGGAACAGATCGAGGATCCGCGCCTGGACCGACACGTCCAACGCGCTCGTCGGCTCGTCGGCGATCAGCAGGTCGGGATCGAGCGCGATCGCCCGTGCGATGGCGACGCGCTGACGCTGACCGCCGGACATCTCGTGCGGGTAGCGCTCGGCCATGACGCCGGGCAGCTGGACGGACTCGAGCAGGCCGCCACCCGTGTCTCGAGTTCACGCGCCGACTGCTGCCGCGGTGGATGACGATCGGCTCGGCGATGCTGGCGCCGATGTCCTGCCGTGGGTTCAGGCGACGACGCGGGGTCCTGGAAGACGATGCCGAGACGGCTCCGCACCGTCCTTCCACTGCCGGCGTGACGCGTGGCTCACGTCCTGCCCGCTGATCGTGACCGAACCGGCGGTGATCGGCGCCAGGCCGGCCAGCACGCGTCCGATCGTCGACTTCCCGACCCCGACTCGCCGACCAGTCCGAGGATCTCGCCGGCGCGGATGTCGAGGTCGACGTGGTCGACGGCGTGTACGACGGACCGCCGTCGGCCGGGATAGTCGACGACGAGTCCGCGCACGCCGGCGGTCACGGCGGGAAGGACCGCGGCCGCCGGCTCGGCGGCACCGCCGTCGCGTCGCGTCGATGTCGCTCAGCTCGGGCACCGCCTCGAGCAGCGCCCGGGTGTAGTCGTGCCTGCGGGTCCGCGAACAGCGTGGTCGACATCGGCGCGCTCGACGATGCGGCCGTCGCGCATCACGACGACGTCGTCGGCGAGGTCGGCGACCACGCCCATGTCGTGGGTGATCAGCAGCATCGCCATGCCGAGCGCCCGGTCAGCAGCTCCCGCAGCAGGTCGAGGATGCCGGCCTGCACCGTCACGTCCAGCGCGGTCGTCGGCTCGTCGGCGATCAGGACCTCCGGGTCGTTGCTGATCGCCATCGCGATCATGGCCCGCTGCAGCTGGCCGCCGGAGAGCTCGTGCGGGTAGGACCGCGCGACCCGGCTGCGGATCGTCCAGACGCCACCGACTCGAGCAGCTCGAGCCACGCGGGCGTCGACCGCGGCGTCGCGTCGAGGTCGGTGTGGGCGTGCAGCGCCTCGGCGATCTGGTTGCCGATCGTGAAGACCGGGTTGAGCGCGGTGCTCGGCTCCTGGAAGATCGTCCCGATCTCGCCGCCCCGCAGCGGCTCGCAGCCGGTCCGGGGCGGCGCCGACCAGCTCCTCGCCGCCGAGCCGGATGCTGCCGGTGACCGCGGCGGTCGCGGGCAGCAGCCCGAGCACCGACATCGCCGTCACGCTCTTGCCGGAGCCGGACTCGCCGACCAGGGCGAGGATCCGGCCGCGGTCCAGCTCGAACGACGAGACGATCGACCGCGCTGACCGATCCGGCCGTGACGCTTCGCCCGCCGGCGGCGAGAGACGATCGTCAGGTCGGAGACGACGAGCACCCCACGGCCCGACGGATCACCGTCGGGCCGTGGGCTCGGCTCGGTGCGGCTCACTGCTTCAGCGACACCTTGAGGTAGTTCGGGTACGCCGGGAACGCCGTCGATGAAGAAGTTCTGCACCTTCGAGCCGTGCAGGAACGAGTTCCGGGTGTAGATCAGCGGGACCACCGGGGCGTCCGCCATGATCATCTTGTCGGCCTGGGCCCACAGCGTCGCTGGGCCGCGGTCTGGTCGATCTCGGCCGGTCGCCTGCGTCGATCAGCGCGTCGACCTCGGCGTTCGAGTAGCGCGAGATGTTGTAGCTCCCGCCGCCGATCTGGCTGCGAGTCGAACAGCGGCTGCGATGTTGCCGTTCGCGCTCGGGAAGTCGGGCTGCCAGCTGCCGAGGTACAGGTCGTAGTCCCTTGTCGCCGGTGACCGCGTCGGTGAAGGTGTTCGCGTCGAGTCTCGGCTTGAGCGTGACCGTGATGCCGGCCTTCGCGCAAGCCCTGCTGGATGGCCTGCGCCTGGGCCAGGGCGCGTCGAGTCGTTCGCGACGAGCAGGCGTGAGGCTCAGACCCGGTGTCCTCGCCGGCCTGTGACAGCAGCTGCTTTCGCCTTGTCGACGTCACCGGACGACGGGGCCGGGTAGAGGTCGTAGCTCCTCCCGTCCGGGGATGCCGGGGGTGATCAGGGTCGTCGCGGCCTCGCCGGAGATCGCGCCGCCGGACGCCAGCAGGTAGGCCTGGCGGTCGACGGCGTAGCTGCAGCGCCTGCCGGACCTTGACGTCCTTGAGCGCACCGCGCTGGGTGTTCATCGCCAGGTACGACAGCGCGCCCGGGTCGCGAGGTCACGAGCCGGTCCTTGGCCGTCGGCGTTCTGCTGGATCTGGGCCAGCTGGGCGGCCGGCACGAACGTCGCACCGAACGAGGTCTGTGTCGTCGCCGGAGTCGCTGATCAGGGCCGTGCGCCATGACGGTCGGAGTCCTGGCTCATCTTGAACACGATCGTGTCCGGGCCGGCGGTACGGACGTCGTCCTGCGTCCCAGCTCGGGTTGCGCTCGAGCACGAGCGAGATGCCCTGCTTGTTCGACTTCGACCTGGTACGGGCCGCTGGCCACCGGCTTCTGGCCGTAGGTGGCGGGCTTGTCGCTTGGCCTTCGGGACCGGCGTGAAGGCCGGCATGGAGACGATCCACGGCCAGTCGCCGTAAGGAGCTCTTCAGGTGGAAGACGATGGTCTGGTCGTCCGGGGTCTCGATCGAGGCGAGCTCCTTGCCGTCGTACGGACCCTTGTAGTCGTCCCCGCCGACCAGCAGGCTCTTGTGGTAGCCGAGGCCGCCCGAGAGCTCGGGGGCGAACGAGCGCTCGACGCCGTACTTGATGTCCTTGCTGGTGATCGCCGTGCCGTCGGCGAACTTCAGGCCGTCCTTCAGCGTGTAGGTCCACGTCTTGCCGCCGTCGCTCGCCTTGCCGGTGTCGGTGGCGAGGTCAGGGACCGACCGCGGCCGGCTTGTCCGGGCTGGATGTCCCAGGTGGTGAGGCGGCGCTCGACCAGCCCGAGGAGGTGATCGCGAGGCTCTGGCTCTTGGCCGGGTCGAAGTCGATCTCCGTCGCGCGGTGAGGATGGTCAGCGTGCCGCCCTTGGCGACCGGGCCACTGCTCGCGGACGGCGAGCTTCCGCCGGTGCTGGGATTGGCGTTGCAGGCGGCCAGCGCCAGACTCGTGGCCGCGAGTGCGGCCACCGAGGGCGTAGACGTTTCATCGGGGGTGTTTCCCTTCGTGAGAGGCATTGCGGTGGTGCGCGGGTCATCCGTGCGTGGTGAGGTGCCGCGTTCGGTCGACATCGGGATCAGGCACCTCGGTTCATACGCGTGGATCGAGGAGCCCGTAGATCATGTCGACGACGAAGTTGGCCACGATGATCAGGAACGCCGCGAACATGGTCACCCCGACGACGACCGGGAGGTCGATGTTGCCGACCGCATCCAGCAGCAGCGCGCCGAGGCCCTGCATGCGAACACCTTCTCGGTGATCACCGCTCCGCCGAGGAGCCCGCCGAGGTCGAGGCCGAAGATGGTGACGACCGGGATGAGCACGTTGCGCAGCGCGTGCCGACCGATGACCCGGCGCTCGCTGAGACCCTTGGCGCGGGCGGTGCGGATGTAGTCCTCGTTCAGCACGTCGAGCATCTGGCCGCGGGTGAGCCGGGCGTAGATCGCGGCGAGATGAACGCGAGCACGCACCACGGCAGGATCAGGTGCCAGACCCAGTCGATCGGGCTCACGAAGAGCGGCACGTAGCCGCTGACCGGCACCATGTTGAGGGTGAAGCCGAACAGCAAGATGCCGAGCAGGCCGAGCGAGATAGCTGCGGTGTCGAGACCCCGGCCATCGCGACCGTCATCGTGACCCGGTCCGCGGCCGAGCCTCGGCGCACCGCCGACAGCACGCCGGTCGCGACGCCGCGATCAGCCACAGCACGGCCGCGCCGACGGCGATCGAGAACGTGACCGGGAACTGCGTCGCGATCAGGTGGGTGACGGTGTCGGAGAGCCGGAACGAGTACCCGAAGCAGGGCGCCGAGCACTGGATGGCTGCGGCGCCCGTCGCCGAAGGTCCGGCCGCCGACGATGCCCGCGGAGGAACGCGCCGAACTGCTGCCACCAGGGCTTGTCGAAGCCCATGAAGGTGCGTCGCCTCGCGCCAGCCGGTCGGGGGTGCAGGGCTTCCCGCACGAGAGCTGGGCCGGATCCGAGGGCAGCAGGTAGAAGATCGCGTACGTCAGCGCACTGATGATCAGGAGCACGAGGATCGCTCCGAGCAGCCGGCCGGCGAGATAGCGCAGGGTGCTCATGAGCGCAGGTTCCTCGAGCGCGGATCGAGGGCGTCGCGCAGCCCGTCACCGAAGAGCGTTGAAGCCGAGGGTGACCAGGAAGAGCGCCGCACCCGGGAAGATCAGGAACACGGGTCGGTCTGCACCCAGCCACCGCGTCGCCGATCGTGCGACCCCACGACGGCGTGGGCGGCGGCACGCCGACGCCGAGGAACGACAGCGCCGCCTCGGCGCCGATCATGCCGGGGATCGAGATCGTGGCGAAGACGATGATCGTCGCGGCCAGGTTGGGCAGGACCTGGGTCCGGACGACGTGCCAGTTGCTCGCTCCCATCGCCGTCGAGGCCTGCGACGAAGTTGCGCTGCCGCAGCGACAGCGTCTGACCGCGCACCACCCGGGCGATCGACGGCCAGCCGAAGAAGCCGATGACGAGGACGATCAGCACGGTCCTCGGGAAGCTACGCCGGCACGATCGCGCCGAGCGCGATCATGAAGATGAGACCGGGGAAGCCGAGGAGGACGTCGACGCCGCGGCTGAGCGACCTTGTCGTACCACCCGCCCACGTACCCCGACGACACCCCGACCAGCACCCCGAGGACGACGGCGACGACGGTGGCGGTCACACCGACGAGCAGCGAGGTCCGCGCCCCGTAGACGGATGACGCGAACAGGTCACGGCCGTTCAGCGGTTCGACCCCGAACCAGTGGGTGGCGCTGATCCCGCCGCCACGCCCGATCGGGAGACCCGAGTCGTCGAGGGCGTCGATGTGGAACGTGTACGGATTCTGGCCTTCGAGGTGCGCGAGCACCGGCGCGAACACCGCGACGAGCACGAAGAACACGATGAGCGATCCGCCGACCACCGATGCACGGTCGGAGAGCAGGTGGCTCGCGACAGTCCGTGCGCTGGAGCGGTGCGGCTCCTCGATCGGGTCGGCGACGCTCAGGTCGACGGCCACTCGCGCCTCCTCGGATCGGGTTGCTGATGGTGCTGGTCGCGGGACAGGTGGACGCGGCAGACCGTCCGTCGACGGGCGGGTACCCGCGGCGGGCCGGTTCTGCGCAACCGGTCCGCGGATGACGGTATTCCGATTCCCGACGCGAATGGTCGGCTCCCACCCTCCGCTGACCGCAAAGTGTGAGCGGTCAGTCGCGCGTGGCAGCCGCCGGCAGCAGTGTCATCGCCGGCCGGCCGGCGACGAGGCGCCCGCGGGACACATGGCCGTCGGCCCGTCCGGCCAGCTCGGTGACGAGGTGCGCACGGAGCCGGCCGAGCTCCCGCCGCGCGTACCGATCGAGGCCGCGGCCGCCGGTGCCGCTCACCAGGTCACGGCACTCGGCGGGGTCGGCGGCCAGATCGAAGAGCTGCTCGGTACCCGTCGCCGACCACCACACGTACTTCCAGCGCTGCGACACGATCCACTGCACCGTCTGGTCGAAGATCGTGTGCTCGCCGTGCAGCCAGTCGCGTGAGTCGGCGGGATCCGCAGAGAGCAGGCTCCGGCCGTCCAACCCGGCCGGGATCGGGAGCCCGGCACAGTCGAGCAGCGTCGGCATGACGTCCCGGAGTTCGGCGATGCGCTCGTCCACGACACCGCGGGCCACTCGCCCACCGGCCGGTCCTCGGAGGATGAGCGGGACATGCGCGGAGCCTTCGTAGGGGTAGCCCTTCCGCCACATGTCGTGATCGCCCATCATCTCGCCGTGGTCGGAGACGAACGCGACATAGGTGTCGTCGGCGACGCCTGCCTCGGTGAGTGATTCGAGGAGCCGGTTGACCTGCTGGTCGATGTGACTCATGTGCCCGTAGTAGCCGGCGCGGGCCCGCTGCAGGGTCTGGTCGTCGTAGTGGGCGACGTGCGACTCGGGGTCGAGATCCGCCCGCCAGGGTTCGAGCAGGTCGGTCCAGTCCCCGATCGGCGGCCGGTGCTGCGGCGCGCCCAGGTACTGCTCGAAGGCCCAGGCCGGCGGGTCGTACGGCGGGTGCGGTCGATGGAAGCTCACGTAGAGGAAGAACGGGCAGGTCGGATCGCGCCGGTTGAGCCAGTCGATCGACTCGGTCACCGTCCACGTCGACGGGTGCAGCGCCTCCGGCTTGTCCCAGGGCCGGGCGACGACGGAGTTGCAGTTGAGCCCATTGTCGAAGTAGTCCGACGCCGTCGTCTGGCCGGCCTGCTTCCGCAGCCAGGACAGGTAGTCGTCGTAGGTGTCGACGGCCCGGACGCGCCGGCGGGCGAAGTGCAGGTAGCCGTCGTGCAGGGTGACGTCGTCGAAGCCGATGCGGTTGCGCTCGGGGTATACGTGCAGCTTGCCGACGCACTTGGTCTGGTAGCCGTGCCGGCGGAACTCGCCGGGCATCGTCGTCTCGAAGTCGAACGGGATGCCGTCCTGGTAGCCGAGGCGTCGGTGCCGGCTCTGCCCGAGCCCGGTCATCAGGCCGACGCGGGCCGGCACGCAGGTCGGGGTGGCGGAGTAGGTACGCGCGAACCGGGTGCCGCGCAGCGCGAGCTGGTCGAGGTACGGCGTCCGGACGACGTCGTGCCCGGCGACCGACAGTGCGTCACCCCTCCACTGGTCGACGCAGATGAGGACGACGTTGGGCCGCTTCGAGACGGTCTCCGGGTCTCCGGTGGCGGTGGCGCATCGCGTCACTCCTGTCCGGACGGGCCTGTTCCGAGCGCGTCGATCGTCATGGTGAAGGCATGGGACTGACCGGGTTCGAGCGTGACGAGGTCGATGCCGGAGTTGAACGCGTTCGGCGGGCACGTCATCGGCTCCAGCGCGAGCCCGGTGCGGGACTGGGGGCTGGGGAGGTCGTAGCTGAAGGGGTGGATCCAGGGCGCGGCCTCGTCCCAGCGCATCCGGACGCCGGACCCGTCTGCGGTACGGACGGTGGCGGTGCCCCACCCGTTGGCGTCCCGGGTACCGTCTCGGAAGCTGTGATTGAGCCGGGTCGGGCCGATCTGCCGGGCGGTGCGGAAGTCGAGGTCGGAACCGGCGACCGGGTACGGGCCGTCGGGCAGTGAGCGTGGGCCCGGCGAGCTCAGGTAGGTCGCGGCGTCGAACTCCAACGTCCAGTCGTCGACGGCGCCCGGGCCGGCGACCACGTAGACGTGATTGGCCGCGCCGTACGGGGCCGCGCCGGTGCCGACGTTGGTCGCACCGATCGTCGTGGTCAGACCGGTCGTGTCGTCGAGCCGGTAGGTGACGTCGACCTGGAGGGCGAACTCGTAGCCGGCCTGCGGAAGCATCAGGTAGCGCAGTGCCACGGTGACGGCGTTCTGCTGGACCGCCTCGAACGGTGCCCAGGCGACCAGGCCGTGGATCGCGTTCGACGTCCAGGGTTCGGTCAGCGGGAGCTGGTGCTGGACGTCCGCGAAGGTGTACCTGCCGTCCTCGATCCGGCCCGGCCAGGGGAGCATCACCGCTCCGCGCATGTGCGGCCGGACCTCGTCGAGGTCGAACGGCAGGATCAGCGGGCGGCCGTCGAAGCTGAGCGTGCGCAGGGTGGCGCCGCACTGGACGACCTCGGCGGCGTAACGACCGGACGTCAGCTGATAGCGCTCGCCGGAGGCGGATGCGAGAGACATGGCGCGACCCTATCGAGCGTGCGGGATGCTTCGACCGGGACGAGACCTGGCCGATCCCGGAGGTGTCTGTGCTCACGGTGGCAGGGGTCGCGGCGAACCCGGCAGCTGGCGTCGAGGGCGGTCGTGCGTGCCGACGGTCGGCGCCTTGCGCTGCGTCCAATCGAGTTCTCCCTCGATCTGGTCGCGGCCGACGCCGAGCGGTTCGCGTCGTACGGCATCGGCCTCGGAACGGCCGACGCGAGGTTCGGGCTCTGCCTCGCCGACGCCGAGCAGGGGACGGGCGCGGCATCGGCGGCGGCGGCCTACGAGGTGGTACGCGGGTTCGGCGAGACGCGGGTGATCCTGTGGGGCGGCGTTCTCGACGAGAGCGCCCGTGCGCGTGCGTTCTACCGCCGGATGGGATTCGTCGAGTTCGGACGCTGGCGCAACGCCGACGGCGACCTCGTCCACGACGGGCTGCGCGCGCTCTGACCGTTAACCTGCCCGCATGGCGTCCGACATGGTGTCCGAGATCTTCGATGCGTCGCGGTGGACGGTGGTCCCTGGCTTCGAGTCGCTGACCGACGTGACCTACCACCGCGCCGCCGGCCGTGGGCCGGCCGGTGCGACAGTGCGGGTGGCGTTCGACCGGCCCGAGGTGCGGAATGCGTTCCGTCCTCACACCGTCGACGAACTAGCCGGCTGCCTCGAGCACGCGCGCGCGAGCGCGGACGTCGGCACAGTGCTGTTGACGGGAAACGGGCCGTCGCCGAAGGACGGTGGCTGGGCCTTCTGCTCGGGCGGCGACCAGCGCATTCGAGGTCGGTCCGGATATCAGTACGCTGATGACACCGATGAATCGTCGGCCGACCGTCGCCCGGTACGCACCGCCCGGCTGGGACGGCTGCACATCCTCGAGGTGCAGCGTCTCATCCGGTTCATGCCTAAGGTGGTCATCGCTGTCGTGCCGGGGTGGGCAGCCGGTGGTGGGCACAGCCTGCATGTCGTGTGTGACTTGACGATCGCGAGCGCCGAGCACGCGAGGTTCAAGCAGACGGATGCCGACGTGGCGAGCTTCGACGGTGGATTCGGCTCGGCGTACCTGGCCCGACAGGTGGGGCAGAAGTTCGCCCGGGAGATCTTCTTCCTGGGAAGGGAATACTCGGCCGATGATGCCTATCGGATGGGCATGGTAAACGCCGTGGCGCCGCATGCCGACCTCAGAGGTCGCGCTCAAGTGGGCCACGACGGTGAACAGCAAGAGCCCGACCGCCCAGCGGATGCTCAAGTTCGCGTTCAACCGATCGACGACGGCCTGGTCGGGCAGCAGGTCTCGCTGGCGAAGCGACGAGGTCGGCCTACGGACACGGACGAGCCGACGAAGGCCGGAACGTGTTCCTGGAGAGCGTGATCCGGATTGGGCGGGGTATCCGTACTACTACTGACGGCTGGCCGATTCGGACGCCGGCCTCGTGTTGCGGTCGTGAGCGCCGTGCGATCCGCAAAGCAGCCCGGCCGGGTCGAACCTTGGACCTCACGTGGTCATCGTGGTCCCCGTGCGATCAACGTGACCCCCATGCATCAGGGTCACGGTGATCGGAAGAGGCCCACGATCCGCGAACCAGACTGGCCGGGCGTCGACCCGCCGCAACGTTCGACCCTGTACCGAGATGTTCGACCCCATGCGAGGGGTCGAACATCTCCGCCAGGGGTCGAACGTCCCTTGAGCCAACTGACCGTGCCTGGTCGCTGGCCGGCTCATGCGCCCCGGTGGATCCCGGCCCTCGGACCTCACGTCGTCATCGAGGTCCCCAGGCGATCAACGTGACCCCGATGCATGGGGTCCACGGTGATCGGGAGAGGCCCGAGGTGTGACGCCGACTCAAGAAAGTCGTTGCATGCTTGGGGAAACTCGGGACTGTCGGTGGTGCCGATTAGTATCGAACGCATGGTGGACATGACGGATCGGCCGGTTCCCGCGCAGGCGCTGCTCGCGGCTGCCGTAGTCGAGATGCGATCCGGCTGTGCGGACGACGGGGAGCGGATCGATCGGATCGGGTTCCTGGAGCGGGCGAAGTCAGTCCTGGGCGGCGGTGCAGGTGCAGCTGATGGTCGACTTCGAGACCTCGCAACTACAGGTGCAGGAGTCTCAGGGTGTGCCGGTGCGGCGGCGTGGGTTGGGGATCGCGGATCAGCTCGGCTTCGCGACCAAGTGTTCGCCGGCGTCGGCATCACGCTGGCTGGCGGATGCCCGGGCGTTGGTGACGGAGATGCCCGCCACGCTCGCAGCGCTGGCCGCCGGGCGGGTGTCGGAGCGGGGTGTGCGGGCGGCGGTCACCGAGACACGGTGTCTGACCCGGGAGGACCGTGGCCGGGTGGACGCCGAGTTGGCGCCGGTGGTGGGGTCGATGTCGGTCCCGGAGATCAGCCAGGCGGTGCGGCGGCGGGTGATCGAACTCGACCAGGACGCCGCCGTCTGCCGGGCAGCACGGGCTCGGGAGGACCGGTACGTGTCCATCCGACCGCTACCCGACACCATGGCCAAGATCACCGCGGTGCTGCCGGTGGAACAGGCCGTCGCGCTGTTCGCGTCTCCTCCGCGCCGCGGAAACGGCGAAAGCGACCGGGGACCAGCGCACCAAAGCCCAGATCAACGCGGACACCCTCGTCGAACGGATCACCGGCCAGGCCACCGCCACCGCGATCCCGGTGGAGGTCCAGCTGGTGATGACCAGCGACGCCCTCCTAGGACGCAGCGATGAACCCGCTCAACTCCCCGGCCATGGTCCATTACCCGCGTTCCTGGCCCGACGGATCCTCACCCGAGACCCCCAAGCTGCCCAGGCACGGGTGTGGGTACGGCGATTGCTGACCGACCCCATCGACGACACCGTCGCCACCATCGACACCAAACGACGCCGATTCGACGGAGCCCTCGCCGTGCTGATCAACGCCCGCGACCAAGTCTGCCGCGACCCCTACTGCAACGCCCCCATCCGCGACCTCGACCACCTCCACGACCACGCCGACGGCGGACCCACGTCAGCCGACGACGGGGTCGGCCTGTGTCGAACGCGGAACCTCGGCGACCAGATCCCCGGCTGGCACACCACCGGCACCGCCACACACCGCAGCGTCATCACCCCCACCGGACACCGCTACGACACCCGACCACCACCCGCCCTCGGACCCCGACTACCCAGGCCAAGCCGGCCAGGCAACTCCCCAGGGCTGACTGACCGTGGCTAGTCGACGACCCCGAACAGGCGATCGCCGGCATCGCCCAGCCCCGGCACGATGTAGCCGAGCGCGTTCAGTCGCTCGTCCATCGCTGCCGTCACGACCGTCACCGGCACCGACAATCCGGCGACGTCGGCCTCGAGCGCTGCGATCCCCTCCGGGGCACTCAGGAGGCAGATCGCCGTGATGTGGTCCGCGCCGCGCTCGACCAGGAAGTGAATCGCCGCCGCCAACGTGCCGCCGGTCGCGAGCATCGGGTCGAGGATGTAGCACTGGCGCCCCGACAGATCCTCCGGCAGCCGCTGCGCGTAGGTCGAGGCATGCAGAGTCGTCTCGTCACGCACCATCCCGAGAAAACCGACCTCGGCCGTCGGCAGCAACCGCATCATCCCGTCGAGCATCCCCAGCCCGGCCCGCAGGATCGGCACCACCAACGGCTTCGGCGTCGAGAGCTTCCGCCCGTCCGCCGGAGCCACGGGCGTGCGGCACCCGTCCGCGGCGCGGTCCGGACGTCACGGGTGGCCTCGTAGGCGAGCAGGGTCACGAGTTCGTCCGTCAGCAGGCGAAACGTCGCGGACGGCGTGGTCTCGTCCCGCAGCACCGTGAGCTTGTGGGCCACCAGGGGATGGTCGACGACCGTGATCTGCACGACGGGCACGCTACCGGCAACTCACGTCGCGACCGGTCCGGAAGTCTGCGACGATGAGCGGCGTCCTCGGGCTTCCGCGGACCGCAGCGACGAGGAGGTCGACGTGTCGGACGAGCTCGAGTCCAACACGGACGCGATCGACTTCGCCGTCGCGGCGTATCGGGACGACGGCGAGTGGGTCGTGACCGGCCTGCCCGCCGAGGGCGTCGGCAACCTCGAGGAGCTGCTCACGTCGCTGCGTCGCTTCCCCGGAGAGACCGGAATCCTCGGGTTCGTCTCCGTCGACGAGGACTTCTTCCTGCTCGTCCGCGTGGCCGGCGCACGCGCACGCCTCCTCCTTTCCGATGTGACGGCCGCGGACGACTGGCCGCTCGCCCGCCAGGTCGTGGAAGAGCTCGGCATCGACCTCGACGAACTCGATCCGGACAACCCCGAACCGGCCGGCGACCTGGGTCTGTTCGCCGACCTCGGCCTCGATCCCCGCCAGCTGGCCGCGATCTGCGACAACGTCGATGCCTTCCCGGACGAACTGCTCGACGACATCGCCACCGAGCTCGGCTTCGCCGACGCGTTCCGGGAAGCCGCCGACGCCGTTGCCGGCTGAAACGACCAACCGGCCCGGCTGCTGGGGGCCTCCGATGCGGCGGGCACTCGAGATCGCCGCCGCGGTCACGGACAGAGGCGACGTCCGGGTCGGCGCGCTCGTCCTCGACGAAACGGGCCGCACCCTCGGCGCGGCCGGCAATGCCCGCGAGGCCGATGGTGATCCGACCGCCCACGCCGAGATCCTCGCCATCCGGCAGGCGAGCCGAGAGCTCGGATCCTGGCGACTGCTCGGCTGCACGTTGGTGGTCACCCTCGAGCCGTGCGCGATGTGCGCGGGTGCGCTCGTGCTGGCCCGGCTCGACCGCCTGGTCTTCGGCGCGGTCGACCCGAAGGCCGGCGCCGTCGGCTCGCTCTACGACATCCCGGCCGACCCTCGCCTGAACCACCGGCCGCAGGTCATCGGCGGCGTGTTGGCCGACGAGAGCTCGACCGTGCTCCGGGCGTTCTTCGCGGCGCGCCGTCGCCCGCGTGGCCAGGTCTCACCGGGCGATCTCGGCGACCCGACGGATTCTGCGCAGGGCCTCGAAGTCCAGTAACCTTCCCCGCGGTGGCGTGTCCGAGCGGCCGAAGGAGCGCGCCTCGAAAGCGCGTGAGGGGCAACTCTCCGCGGGTTCGAATCCCGCCGCCACCGCCAAGTGGGCCCGTACCGACGACTTTCATCGGTGCGGCCTACGTCGTTCATCAGGGCCGGCGACGTGTGAGGCACCGAGGAGGCGCAGGTGACGATCGAGAATTTCGGGGTCGTCCTGCTCGTCGGCGCCATCGTCCTGCTCGCCTCCGTGGTCGCCGTCCGGGTGTCCGTGCGCATCGGGCTCCCCAGCCTGCTGATCTACCTCGGCTTCGGGCTCCTGCTGGGACAGAACGGCATCGGGCACCTCCGCTTCGACGACGCCGAGCTCGCGCAGACGCTCAGCTTCGCGGCCCTCATCGTCATCCTTACCGAGGGCGGGCTGAGCACCCGGTGGGCGCAGATTCGCCCGGCGATGCCGGTGGGGCTGTCGCTGGCCACCGTCGGGACCCTCGTGTCGATGTTCAGCCTGGCGACGATCGCCCACGTGGCGCTCGGCTGGGACTGGCAGCTCGCCCTGCTGATCGGCGCCGTCACCGCACCCACCGATGCCGCGGCCGTCTTCTCCGTGCTGCGCAACGTCCCGCTGCCGCGGCGCCTGTCCGGTGCGCTGGAGTCCGAGTCCGGTCTCAACGACGCCCCGACCGTGCTGCTCGTGACCGCACTGAGCGTCTCCGGCGGCCACGACGACCCGGTGTGGCTGCTCGCGCTGATCATCGTCTACGAGCTCGTCGCCGGTCTCGGGGTGGGTCTGCTGATCGGCTGGCTCGGGGCGAAGGTGGTTCGCTGGATGGCGCTGCCCTCGTCCGGCTTGTACCCGCTCGCGGTCCTCGGGCTCTGTGTCCTCGGCTACGCAGCCGCCGGCCTCGCCCACGCCTCCGGATTCGCCGCCGTTTATGTCGCCGCGCTCGTCCTGGGCAACGCCGAGCTGCCGCACCGGCGCACCACCGCGTCCTTCACCGAGGGGCTCGGCTGGATCGCCCAGATCGGGCTGTTCGTCATGCTCGGCCTCTTGGCCACCCCGTCCGAGTTCACCTGGTCGGAGGCGGCCGTCGCCGTCCTGCTGGCGGTCGCACTGACCGTGGTCGTCCGGCCGCTGGCGGTCTTCGCCTCGACGACCTGGCTCGGGGTGAAGTGGCGTGATCAGGTCTTCCTCACCGGCGCCGGCCTCCGCGGCGCCGTCCCGATCGTCTTGACGACCATCCCGCTGGCGGCTGGGTTCCCGGATGCGTCGAGGCTCTTCGACGTCGTGTTCGTGCTCGTCCTCGTGCTGACGCTGCTCCAGGGACCGCTGGTCCCGGTGCTCGCCAGGCGTCTCGGCTTGGTCGACGACGAGCCGCGTGACCTCGAGGTCGAGACCGCACCCCTCGGCCGCATCGACGCCGACCTGCTGGAGGTGAGCATCGAAGCCGGGTCGCGCCTGCAGGGCGTGGAGATCGGCGAGCTCAGGCTCCCGGTCGGGGCCTCGGTCGCACTGGTCGTCCGGGGGACGGCGTCGTTCGTGCCCGATGCCCAGACCGTCCTGCGCCGCGGCGACCAGCTGCTCGTCGTCGCGAGCCGCAAGACGCGCCGAGCCGCGGAGCGCCGGCTGCGGGCCATCTCGCGTGGTGGGCGGCTGGCCGGCTGGACGGGCGACGTGGAGTGAGGTCGCCTCGACCTCAGCTGTCGACGGTGCCGCTGTCGAACCAACCGGCCGCGTCGACGAGCGGGAACACCCAACCGAAGAGGACGACGACCACCGCGGCGATCGCGACGACGGCGATGACGAGTCGAACGCCGACCGGGCCGGGGAGACGGCGCCAGATCCAGCCGTACACGCAGGCTACTTGGCCGTGGCCGACGGGGTGGTGCAGACCGTCACGGTGCCGCCCTTGACGGTGATGCTCCTGGGTGCGCCAGACGTCAGCTTCTTGAAGTCGTCACCGACGTAGAGATCGACGACCGACCCGTCATGGGACTTGCTGGTCTTGATCTTGGCTCCCTTGACCTGCGCCGCCACCAGCTTCGCCTGTGGTGACGCCGTCTTCGCACGCACCTGCCACTTCGACACCGAGACCCCGGCGGCAGCATTGCCCACCTTGGCGATCACGAACCCGCGATCACGCATCGCCACCGCGGTCCGGGTCGCGAGCCCGCGGCTCCGACCGGCGTTGTAGACGCTGACGCTCACCTGCTTCGTGGTGATCTTCGGCTGGTTCTTCGCGTTCGCCTTCTGGGTGTGGCACACCGGGGCCGGCACCACCGCGTCGTCCTGACCGAGCACGGTCTTCGCGCCGTACCAGGCGGACCCGCCGAGGAGGCCGAGGAGAATCACCAGCGTGATGGGACCGCGCAGCTTCACCCGGCGGCGGTAGCCGTTCTCGTCGACCCGCGCCATGGTCCTCCGTTCACCTGCCCGTGGGATCCCGGCAGTCCGGGCACTCCCGTGCCGGGCCGAGGTTAGCCGGAAAGCTCCAACACCCGTGCATGAAGCGCGGTTCGTTGCGCAAGTGCTGCACGAAGCGCTCGGTGGAGACCGTCTTCGAGATAGAGCTCGCCGCGCCAGGCGACGACGTGGGCGAACAGGTCGCCGTAGAACGTGGAGTCGTCGTCCAGGAGAGTCGCCAGATCGAGGGTGCGCTTGGTCGTGACGAGCTGGTCCAGCCGGACCTGGCGAGGCGGCAGCGCCGCCCAGTCCCGCGAGGCCGTCGGATGGTCCGGGTATGGCCTGGCTTCGCCCACGCGCTTGAAGATCACGCGACGAGATCCTAACCGGGCCTTGACCGGGCGGCAGAATGGCTGCGCACGGGAAGGGTCGGCAGGACGAGAGGTGGCGAGGACATGGCGACGAAGCCGACGACAGCACCGGGCGGGACACCGGAGACCGTCGAGGCGGTCCGAACGGGGTACGCGTTCGAGGAGCCGGCGCTCGAGATCGGTGCCCTGGTCGTCGACGCCACGACGTACCCGGACGCACCCGTTCGCATCCCTCTTTCCATGTTGAACCGGCACGGGCTCATCGCCGGCGCCACCGGAACCGGGAAGACGAAGACGCTCCAGGTGATGGCCGAGCAGTGTTCGGCCCACGGGATCCCGGTGTTCGCAGCCGACGTCAAAGGCGACCTCTCCGGTCTGGCTACCGCCGGCCCGCCGAGCGATCGGATCACCAAGCGCATGGCCGAGATCGGCGGGGTGCCCTGGACCTCGGCCGGCTGCCCGGCGGACTTCTACGCCCTCGGCGGGCAGGGAATCGGCGTTCCCCTGCGGGCGACGGTGACGTCGTTCGGCCCCGTCCTCCTCAGCAAGGTGCTCGGCCTCAACGGGATTCAGGAGAGCTCGCTCGGCCTCGTCTTTCACTACGCCGACAAGCGCGGCCTCCCGTTGCTCGACCTCAAGGACCTCCGCTCTGTCATCACCCACCTCACGAGTGCCGACGGCAAGGCCGAACTCGCCGAGCTCGGCGGCCTCTCCGCCGCGACCGCCGGCGTGATCCTGCGCCAGCTCATCACCTTCAGCGACCAGGGTGCGGACGCGTTCTTCGGCGAGCCGGAGTTCGACACCGCCGACCTCATCCGGTCCACGGCGGACGGGCGCGGGGTCGTCTCGCTGCTCGAGCTCCCGAGCCTGCAGGACCGGCCCGCTCTCTTCTCGACGTTCCTCATGTGGACGCTGGCCGATCTCTTCGGCACGCTCCCGGAAATCGGGGACGTCGACAAGCCGAAGCTGGTGTTCTTCTTCGACGAGGCGCACCTGCTGTTCCGTGACGCTTCCAAGGCCTTCCTGGACGCTATCGCGCAGACCGTCCGGTTGATCCGATCGAAGGGTGTCGGCATCTTCTTCGTCACCCAGACGCCGAAGGACGTCCCCGACGACGTGCTCGCCCAGCTCGGTTCGCGCGTGCAGCACCAACTCCGGGCGCACACGCCCAACGATGCCAAGGCGCTCAAGCAGACGGTCGCGACCTTCCCACGCTCGGGGTACGACCTCGCCGAGACGTTGACGATTCTCGGCACCGGGGAGGCCATCGTCACCGTGATGAACCCCGACGGCGCACCGACGCCGGTGGCGTGGACCAAGGTGCGGGCGCCGCAGTCGCAGATGGCGCCGACCGACGCGGCGGTGATGAGTGCCGCCGTCGCGTCCTCGCCGCTGCAGTCGAAGTACGGCGAGGCGATCGACCGCGAGTCGGCGTACGAACTCCTCGAGTCGCGCGTGGTGGCCAACCCCGCCGACCCCGGTACCGACGCCGCCGCCGAGCCACTTCCCGGACCGGAACCCGCGCGGGTGCCGGCGCCTGCCCCGGCGTCCCGGTCCGGTGGTGCTGCGCGGAAGGACAAGTCGGTCGTCGAGCAGGTCCTCGGGAGCGCTGCGATGCGGGACATGGCGCGGACCGCGAGCCGGGAGATCTTCCGCGGACTGTTCGGCTCGGCCAAGCGCCGCCGCTGAGGTGACAAACCGACGATCACTGCGCACACTCGGGCAATGACTTGGAGTAGTCGATTGGTGACGGGACGTTTCGTGCCGGCGGTGGTGGTGATCGCCGTCGGTGCCGTGGTCGCCGGAACTCTGGCGGCGCCGGTGCAGGCCGCTTCGACGAGGACCTGGCGGGGTGTCGCGTCCAGCGACGTCGACGGCGACACCGTGAAGGTGGACGTCGCCGGGGACGGGAAGGGCGCCATCTCGATCCGCAACGCCGGTATCCAGTCGATGGAGTCCGGTGAGTGTCACGCCGCGGCGGCCGGCCGGTTGATGGGCTCGATCACCAAGGGCAAGAAGGTGCGGTTGTCCTCGACCGTGCTCGCCACGAACGGCGGCCGGCCGGTCCGCTTCGTCGACGTGGTCAGCGGATCGACGTACATCGACCCTCAGTTGCGGGTGCTGGAGGCCGGTCTCGCACTCGCACTGAACCTGAACGGCGAGCGGGCCCGGGGGTACGAGTACCACCTGGCCATGGAGAAGGCGGCGGCGCGGCACGTGAACCTGTGGAACCCGGCCGCCTGCGGGTCGGGGCCGCAGCAGGGCATCAGCACCCCGCGGATGTTGGTGAAGTACGACCTCGACATGGACGACTTCGCCGGCAAGGGGCTCTCCTCGGAGAACGTCCAGATCTTCAACACGAGTTCGACGACGACGCTGAACCTCGGCGGCTGGTACGTCCGGGACGCCTCCCACTACCGGCCGTACGTGTTCCCCAAGGGCACGACGGTGAAGCCGAAGGGCGCGATCACGCTGTACACGGGTGCGGGTCACCGCACCACGACGCGGTTCTTCTGGAACCGGAACCTCGGCGCGTTCACGAACCCGAAGTCGCGCACCGACGACAACTTCGGCGGCCTGTACCTGTTCGACCCGAGCCACGACATCCGCTCGCACATCACCTGGCCGTGCGTGTACGGCTGCGCGCCGGCGCCCGCCCTGAAGATCAGCCGGGTGGTCTACAACCCGGTCGGGGACGACTACACCCACGTCAACCGCGAGTACATCGGGATCAGGACCCGCGGATCGACGTCGGTGAACCTGACGGGCGTGGTCGTGACGCTCGGCGGCCACGTCTTCCACTTCGGCGCCAACCAGTGGCTCAAGCCGAACGAGACGCTGCAGCTGCGGAGCGGCCGCGGTGCCAACACCCACCTGGTGAAGCACTGGGGCTACGGGCATCCACTGCTGGGCAACAGCGGAACCGTTCGCCTGAGCACGAGCGAGGCAGTGCCGATCACCTGCTCGGCGTGGGGTTCGTCGCACTGCTGATCGGGCGACCGGACCGGCGTGCGGGCACCGTCTAGGGTCCGAGCATGAGCGCATCGCCCCTCCCCGGCTGGCGTTGGGAGTCCTACGGCGGCGTCGAGGTCGGGTGTCCCAGACGACTGGGGCTGGGCCAACGGGAGCCAGCGCCTCGGGCAGTGGTTCGTCGGCGGACCGCGCGATGCCGGCGTCCCCGTCGTCGGCCGCCCCGGGATGGCCACCCTCGTCGGTGAACCCTCCCATCCCGAGGGGATCGACCCGGGCACGCTCGTCGCGAACACGGGGCCGATGGTGGTGTTCGACCGTTCACCCGATCCGACCGACGGCGTCGACCACGAAGGTGATCGGACCACCGTCCGGCTCGGTGGTGTGGAGGTCTGCGTCCAGGTCGAGGCACCACTGCGCGAGCAGATCGTCGCCAGCATCCACGCCGTCGACGTCGACAGCCACGGATGCCCGTCCACCCACCGGGCGAGTGTCGATCCGGCCGGTCGACCCGTCCCGGCGATCGACGTCAGCACCCTGTCCGGGGTGACCGCGGTCGCCGTGGGCAAGTACGACATCGGCCAGGACCCGTACCCGGCCGATCCACGGCTCGTGTCGTCGCTGCGCTACGACGGGTCCGATGCCGCCGCGGTGGTGGCGGCGGTGGCGCACGCCGAGATCGGCGGCGGTCCGAACGACCCGGAGTCGTGCCTGCCCGAGCACTCCTACGGCGACGAGCTCATCGTCGCGCGGATCTGGTCGCAGTCCGGCGAGTCCGAGCTCGTCGTGCGCTACTCCGGCTGCGACCACCACGGGTTCGACGACGGCATCAGCGTGCGGAGGCTGACGCTGCGAATCGCTGGCTCCGTTCATCGCCGGCCCGAACGCCGTGCTCGGATCGGTGAACGGTCGGATCAGCGACCTCGTCTGGCCGGACAGGTCGTGAGCACGGTCCTCGTCACCGGGGCGAGCGGGTTCCTGGGCTCGCGCCTCGTCAGCCGGTTGCAGGGCCCGCACGCCGTCGTCGCGCTCTCCCGCTCGGCCGTGACCGGCGCCGAGGTGGTGGTGAACGGGTCGTTCGCGTCGATCGACGACCTGCGGCTGCTGGACGCCCACCCGATCGACGTCGTGGTGCACCTCGCCGCCGCCACCGGCGGATCGAGCGAGGACGACGCGATCGACGTCAACGTCGTCGGCACCCGGCGACTCCTGCGGTACGGCCTGGACCGTGGCATCCGGCGCTTCGTGCTGGCGAGCTCGATCGCCGTCGTCGGGTGCCTGTCGCCCGACTTCGTCCCACGTGCACTGCCGATCCCCGACGATCATCCCTGCGACGCGGTCGACGCCTACGGGCTGTCCAAACACCTGATGGAGGAGCTGGCGGCCTACCTCGTGCGTCGACACCCCGACACCGAGATCGACCTCGCGCGCATCGGGTCCGTCCAGCCGGTCGATGCCGAGCCGGTCACCGGGGCATGGCTCGACTCGGTCACGAGCCCGTTCGTCAGCTTCGGCTCGATCGTCGTCGACGATGTGATCGAGGTACTGACGCGTGCCGTCGAACTCCCGCTCGGTCCCGGGCTCCACCGGTACAACGTGGTCGCGCCGCTCGCGCGCACACCCGGGCCGACGACCGCTGGGCTCCGGCAGGTCCTGGGCCGGCGGGCCGGCGATCTGGACCTGTCGTTCTACGAGCAGGCGGGCCGGGAGCGGGCGGGGATCTACTCGACGGATCGCGTCCAGAAGGCATACGGCTGGCGGGCATGGGTGGACCCCGCCGCGATGGTCCGCACCGGCGTGTCAGCGGCCGACGGGTCGTGACCGACGGCTGGTCGCCACGGCCGATCGATCCGCGGCCGTGCGACCTGCCGTACGGGCTGACGTGGCGCGATCTCGAACCCTGCCTGCCCGGGATGACGTCGGCGGACGGTGCCCAGGCTTGGGTGTCGCACGAGCGGCAAGGCATCAACGGCGGCGACTCGTCGTGCATCCTCACGTTCGGCTACGCCGCCGGTCCCGCCGGCGGTGGTGGCAGGCGAACGTTCACGGCGTTCCTCAAGCAGTCCACGGACCCGGGCCGGCGAGAGGCGGCGAAGTACCGGAGCCTCGCCATCGCAGGGGTCCCGACCGCCCGGGTGCTGCTCGTCGTGACGCGACCGGACGCCGAGGTGCTCGTGCTGGAGTTCCTGCCGCGGCTCGGCTATGCGAGTGGGGATGCCGACGCGGTCCTGGCCATGATCGCCGAGCTCAACGCGGTCAGCGGTGTTCCGGACGGTGTGTTCGATCCCGCGCCGGGCATGCCTGCTGAAGCGTTCGAGCTCGGAGTCCGGGCCGCGCTGGACACGCTGGCCGAGGACGCCTCGCTGGCCGGGCTGGTGGAGCCGGCGACGTGGCTGGGCGCGTACCGGCACGCCTGTCTGGTGGTCGCCGCGATGCCGCGCGGTCTGAACCACGGCGAGCTGGCGCCGCAGCAGGTCGGCTGGATCGACCGCCGTGGTCGCAGCGAGCCCGTCTTCCTCGACCTCGAGACCATGGCCCTGTTGCCGCTGTTCACCGATGTCGCGACCGTGCTGGGCGGGCTGGCCGAAGGCGACGAGGTGGCCGAACGAGAGCTCTTCGACACCTACCTCCGGCACCTGGATCGGCGGCGACCCCGAGCCGATACCCCGAGGAACGCCGAGGCCGCTTGGGAGGACCTCCTGCACGTTCGTGTCGTCACGTCCGTCGAGTCGCTGCCCTGGCTGGTGTCCATGCGGGATCACCCCGACCTCGTCGGAGCCGCGTCCGCGACCGCCCGGCTGCTCGGTGACGATCTCCGTACGCTCCGGCTGATCTGAGGTCACCGGCCTGTCAGGATGGGCCGCGTGACCGACGACGCGCGCTCGAGCGACCTCGACCCCGGCCTCCGTCAGCTCGCCGACGCCTACGGCATCGCCACCGAGTTCTGGGACTGGATGAGACGCCATGTGGCCGTCGAGGCCGACACGATCGTCGCCGTTCTGGCTGCTCTCGACGTCGACGCGAGCACGCCGGGGGCGATCGCGAGCGCCCTCGCGGAGCAGCGGCTGATCGGGTGGCGTCGCATGCTCCCGGCGTGCCTGGTGATCCGCGAGGGTTGGACGCCGGTCGTGCCGGTCCACGTCGACGCGGGGAGTTCGGTCAGGCTGTGGATCGATCTCGAGGACGGGAGCCGGCGCGACGGGCTCGATCAGGAGGACAACTGGGAGCCCGACCGGGACGTCGACGGCCGCTGGGTCGGCGAGGCGTCCTTCCGGATCCCCGCTGAGCTGCCGCTCGGCTATCACACGCTGCGCTCGGTCTCCAACGGCGTCGAGGCCGAGATGCCGCTCATCGTCACGCCCGGTTGGCTCGGTCTGGGCGAGCGACTCGGTGACCGCCGCACCTGGGGCATGGCCACGCAGCTCTACAGCGTCCGCTCGCGTGACTCGTGGGGGGTCGGCGATCTCACCGACCTGACCGACCTGGCGGTCTGGTCGGCCACCGAGCACGAGGCCGGCTTCGTGCTCGTGAACCCGCTCCACGCCGCCGAGCCGTCGCCGCCGATGGAGCCGTCGCCCTACCTGCCGACCAGCCGCCGGTTCGCGAACCCGCTGTACGTGCGGCCCGAACGCATCCCCGAGTACGGCCGGCTCGATGCGGCGGCCCGTGATCGGGTCGACGCCCTGCGGGAGCAGTTGGCCGACGACGTCGACCACCTCGACCGGATCGACCGGGACCAGGTCTGGGCGGCGAAGCGCGCGGCCCTGCAGGAGGTGTTCGCCGTTCGCCGTTCTGCGGGCCGGTCGATCGCCTACCGCGCCTACGTCCGGCGCGAGGGAGCCGGGCTCACCGACTTCGCCGTCTGGTGTGCGCTTGCCGAAGTGCACGGCAACGACTGGCACCAGTGGCCCGACGACCTGAAGGACCCGCGTTCGGAGGCCGTCGGCGCCTTCGCTGCCGACCACGCCGTCGCTGTCGAGTTCCACGTGTGGATGCAGTGGGTGCTGGACGAGCAGTTGGACGCCGCGCAGGCGGCCGCGCGCGCGGCCGGCATGGCGCTCGGCGTGATGCACGACCTCGCCGTGGGGGTGAACCCGCGGGGAGCAGACGCGTGGGCCCTGCAGGACGTGTTCGCTCGTGGGGTCAGTGTCGGCGCGCCGCCGGATGCCTACAACCAGAACGGCCAGGACTGGACCCAGCCGCCGTGGCGGCCCGACCGGCTGGCGGACACGGCGTACGAGCCGTTCCGGAAGCTCGTGGCGACCGTGCTCCGGCATGCCGGCGGAGTTCGGGTCGACCACATCATCGGGCTGTTCCGGCTCTGGTGGGTTCCGCCGGGCCATCTCCCGAGCGCGGGGACGTATGTCCGCTACGACGACGAGGCGCTCGTGGGGATCCTCGCGCTGGAGGCGCATCGGGCCGGTGCCGTCGTGGTCGGTGAGGACCTGGGGACTGTGGAGCCGCGCGCCCGCGACGTCCTGCACGAGCGGGGACTGCTCGGTACGTCGATCCTCTGGTTCGAATTCGAGCACGAGGAGGCGGGGGCACCACGGCGTCCGCATTGGTGGCGGGAGTACTGCCTCGCCTCGGTGACCACCCACGACCTGCCGCCGACCGCCGGCTACCTGGCGGGCGACCATGTGCGCCTGCGGGACGAGCTGGGTCTGCTGACGCGGGATCTCGACACGGAGCTCGACGTCGATCGCGCCGAGCGCCGCGCGTGGCTCGAGACCCTGCGCGACCACGGCCTGCTCGACCCGGCACTGGTGGACGATCCGCAGCGTGATGTCGCGGCCGTGGTCGAGGCACTCCACCGCTACCTGACCCGCACGCCCGCACGATTGCTGAGCCTGTCGCTCTCGGATGCGGTGGGCGATCGGCGCACCCAGAACCAGCCGGGCACGGTGGACGAGTACCCGAACTGGCGGGTGCCGTTGTCCGGCCCGGATGGCGCTCCGATCGCGCTGGAGGACGTCTTCACGAGCGGGCGGGCCGCGGTGCTCGCCGATCTGCTGGCCGACCGCTGACGCAGCGGGTCGTGCCACGGGCGTCTGGTCCTCCGTGCAGGTCGGTCAGTTCTCTTCGGTGGGTAGGTGGTCCCGGGCCCACATGGCCGCGCTCGTCCGGTCGGTGACTCCGATACGCCGGAAGATGCTGCCGACGTGGACCTTGACCGTTCGCTCGCTGATACCCAGGGCACGGCCGATCTGCTTGTTCGCCAACCCTCGTCGGAGCAGCCGAAGCACGTCCTGCTCGCGCGCGCTCAGGTCGTCGCCGGGACGCTGATCGGCGGTCGGGAGCAGCGCGCGCGCCACCCGCGGATCGAGCGGCACCCCACCGGTGGCGGCCGAGCGGATGGCCGCGATGACCGCGTCCGGATCGCTGTCCTTGAGGAGGTACCCGACCGCGCCGGCGGCGATCGCGTCCGTCACCCGGTGATGATCGGCGAACGACGTCAGGACCACGACGCGTGCGTCCGGATCGGCGGCCACGATCCGGCGCGTGGCCCCGACCCCGTCGAGGACGGGCATCGACAGGTCCATGAGCACGACCGTGGGATGCAGTCGGCCGGCCAGCTCGATCGCCTGCTCCCCGTCCGCGGCCTCACCGACCACCTCGATGTCATCGGTGGTCGACAGCAGCACCGCGAGCCCGGATCGCACGAGGCGGTGATCGTCGACGAGCAGCACGGTCGTCACGGCCGGTCCACCCGCAGCTCCCACCGGGTTCCGCGCCCGGGTGCCGACGCGACCGCCAGCCGAGCGCCCGCCTCGGTGGCGACGTCTGTCATCACCTGCAGGCCGAAGTGTCCGGTCGCGGGGGTCTCGAGCACCGCCGCCGGGTCGAACCCGACGCCGTCGTCGACGATCGTCAACACCACTTCGGACTTCTCGCGCCTGAGCGTCACCCCGACCGTCGACGCGGCAGCGTGGCTCGCGATGTTGAGCAGGCACTCGTGCGCGATCCGGAAGAGCAGCCGTTCGCTGTCGTCGTCGAGCGCCATGGTCGAGGAGTCGGCTACGTCGAGCGTCACGTCGATGTCCCGGGAGATCAGGGGGCTGACGAGGTCCTGCAGAGCGACACCGAGGCCGGCCGACGCGAGGCTCGGGGGATAGATGTCGACGAGGAGCGACCTGAGCCCGCCGATGCTCCCGCGGACGGTGGCCGCGGCCTCGCGAAGCTGGGCGGCGAGTTCCGGGGAGGCCTCGCGCTCGGCCCGCTCGCTGCTGCCGGCCAGAGCGAAGGACGTGGCCGCCAGTTCCTGGACGACACCGTCGTGGAGTGCCCCGGCGATCCGGCGGCGTTCGGTCAACGACGCGTCCAGCGCCCGTTGGAGGAGCACCTCACGCTCGCTTCGATCGCGGCGGATCCGATCGAGCAGACGCCACAGGACCGGCGTGAGAAGGACCACCAGCAGCAGGAGGCTCGACACCACCAGGCCGGCGAAACCGCGCCACAGTTGGCTGCTCCGGCTGGTCACCTCGCTGTACGGCGCGTAGGTCTCGAACAGCATCGCGGTTCCGTCAGGCGCCCAGACCGGCCGGTAGACCTCCAGGAGCTTGCCCTGCCCTCGTTCGTAGACGTTCTCCGGAGTCGTCGAGTTCCGACACGTGTGCGCGCGTCTCGGGTCGGGTGAGGACGTCTCGCTCCTCGTCGTCGAGGCCGAACGTCTGACCGATCAGGCGCGGTTCGTCGGAGTAGACGATGCGGCCGTCGTCCGTCCAGATCTTCACCCGGACGACCGAAGCGCCGAGGACCTGCTTCCGGACGATCGTGTCGATGGCCTTGACCGCCGCCGGCTTCGGCCTCGGCGAGACCGTCCTGCAGGGCGGGTTGGATGACCGACTCGGCGATGAGGTCCGCCCGCTGCGCCGCGTCGTTGACGGCCTCGCGTTCGGCCAGCCGACGGGCCGCGACGGATCCGATCAGCGCGACCAGGACGATGACCGCGACGACGCTGGCGCCGACCTGGAACGCGATCCGTCGGGCAGCCACGGTTCGTGCTGCCGGTGTCCTCGCGCCGGTCGAGAGGACGTGCCAGGGCAACGACGAGAGCGCCGGCGCGGAGGTCTCCGCGCCGGCACTCGGGTCGTGCTCGGCTGGGCTCACGTGTGATGCGGCCCGTCGTCGTGACCCCCGTGGCGGCCACTGTTGTCGTCCCCGTGCCGCCCACTGACGTCGTCGCCGCCGTGCCGGCCGTGATCGTCGGCGCGGGTGTCGTCGGCTCCGTGACCACCGTGGCGACGGCCGTGGTCGACCCCCGGCTCGGCTTCACGGCTGACGGGCTGGGCGGTCATGGTCACGATCGTCGCAGACGAGGCACCGCTGGACCGGTGATCGCCGTGGTGGTCACCGTGGTCGTCGCCGGTCGGGCCGGCATGCCGGTGCCCGCGCGGGTCGTCCTGCTCGCGGCCGTGCCGTCGAGTCGAAGCGCCGGGGTTGTCATCGACCTTGGTCCGGACGCCTGCCTTCGTGGCGTCGTCGGACCGCTTGACGACGGAGGCAACCGATTCCGAGGTCGTCGACGTGGCGGCTCGAACCGGCACGGTGCTCGCGAACGACTGGTTGCCGAGGAGACCGGCCGCGGCCGGTGCGGCCGCTGCGACGGCGGCGACGGTGAGAGCGACGAGGCGCTTCATGAGGTGTCCTTCCGGTCGGGTCGTGCTGTGTGACTCCTTTCTCCCGCGTCACGGGTATGCGCCGCCATCAGACGTTGGTACTAGTACCTGCGGCACCCGGCTGGCACCGGCGTTGACAGATCGTAGGCATTGTCAGATGGTACGCAAATGCATACGGACAGCCGGGCTGGAAGCACCGAGTCGGACTCCCTCGCTGAGGTGCTCGCCGCGGACCGAGCCGCCGTCCTACGGAGCGCGGAGATCGTCGACCTCGTGGACGCGTCGCACCTTGGCCTGCCGACCCCATGTGCGGCCTGGACGCTCGGGGACCTGCTGGCTCACATGATCGCCCAGCACCACGGGTTCGCCGCCGCTGCCACGGGTAGCGGTGCTGATCTCGCAGCTTGGCAGATCGAGCCGGTCGGGCTCGATCCCGCCGGCGCCTACCGGGCGTCCATCGACCTGGTGCTGACGTCGTTCGCGCGAGCCGACCTCGCGCGCGGGTTCGACCTGCCAGAGATCCGCGACGGGGGCCCGTTCCCGGCCGCGACCGCGGTCTCCTTTCACCTCGTCGACTACGTGGTCCACAGCTGGGATGTCGCCGCGAGCATCGGCGTCAGACGTCGGCATGCCGCCGGAGCTCGTCGAGGCCGGGCTGAGGGTGGCGGCTCTCGTACCCGGAGGCGCGGCGCGTGAGGCGGAAGGTGCGGCGTTCGGGCCCATGCTGCCAGGGCGACCCGCGGCAGGGCCGTTCGAACGGCTGTTGCTCACCCTGGGTCGGGATCCCGGGTGGTCGAACCGCTGAGCCTGTCGAGCGAGGTGAGGAAGGCGGCTCGCTCGTCGGCGGGCAGCTCGCCGAGGAACGAATCCTCCATTACCCGGATGGCCGCTCGTGCCGACCGCAGCCGGCGGGTCCCGAGCGGCGTCAGCCGGACGACGTGCCCGCGACGATCCGCGGGGTCGGACTCCCGGGTGACGAGCCGATCGGCTTCGAGGTCGTCGAGCAGGCTCACCAGCCGGGTCTTGTCGTAGCCGATGGCGGAGGCCAGGGCGAGTTGGGTCTCGGCCGGTCGGCGATCGAGCTCGGACAACGCGACGTATCCCCACATCGACAGCCCGTGCGCGGTGAGGATGGGGGTCTCGGCCGCGATCAGGTGGCGGGTGACCCGCGAGGTCATCGCGGCGAGATCGGGGCGGCCCACGTGGGCATCGTAGGGCGGCGCTCCCGCCTGGTCAGCCGGTAGTGCCCGCGTGAGACTGCAGGACCCCGCGGTTTGGCGAACTGAAAACCGCGGGGTCGTGCAGTTCGACGTGGTGGATGGTTGAGAGTGCAGAACGGCCGTGTTGTCGGGTGGTGGATTGCGGTTGTTCTGCAGTCTCACGTGGTCGGGCCGTCCACCCCCGACCGTCGGTCGACCTCCGGCCGGTGCGACGACAGCGCGCGCCAGCCGACGGCAGCAGACCCGATGATCGACAACCCCACCGCCAGGAAGGCGACGCGCGTCCCCGCTGCGTCCGCCAGCGCTCCGACGGCCAGGGCAGTGACCAGACCGGTACCCGGCAGCGCGACCGTCCAGAGCCCCATCACCCGGCCACGCATCGCGGGCAACGAGGTCAGCTGGACGAGCGTGTTCGCGGCGGCGATGAACCAGATCGAGACGAACCCGAGGGCAACGGTGGCGATGACGGCGACGGCGACCACGGGCGCCAGCGCAACCGGCACCATCAACACTCCCGTTGCGGCCGCCAGCACCGCGACGAGCCGACCGGAGGGCTCGCCACGGGTGCCGGCGGCGGCGACGGCGCCCGGGATCGCCCCGAGTCCGAACGCCGCCATCAGCGCGCCGTAGGCTCCGGCGCTCAGATGGAAGACCTGCGTCGACAGCAACGGATAGAGCAGGCCGGGATTGAACAGCATCGCGCCCGTCACGGCCAGGAGCAGGCAGGCGCGGATCACCGGTTGACCGAATGCGTAGACCACTCCCGCGCGCACCCCGGCGGAGGGATCCGTCCGGCGATCCTCTGCGACGGTTCTCGCCTGGTGCGTCACGTGGATGGTCAGCAGCACGGCCAGCGGCAGGAGGTACGTGGCGGCGTTGAACGCGAAGCATGCGGCCGGGCCGAACAGCGCGATGAGCAGTCCGCCCACCGACGGACCGATGACCCGGGCCGCGTTCATCACGACCTCGTACAGGCTGACCGCGCTCGCGAGGCGCGCGGTTCCGACGAGGTCGAGGACGAACACCTGGCGAGCGGGCAGGTCGACCGCCGAGATGCTGCCAGTGACGAAGGCGAGCACGAGGATCATCCAGAGCTCGATGCGATCGGTGGCCGTCAGCGTGGCCAATAGCGCCCCGATGACGATGTAGAGCGACTGCGTCACCAGCAGCACCCGGCGACGATCGAACCGGTCGACCAGACTCCCGGCCAAGGCGCTGCCCGTGAGGATGGGGAGGAGCGTGGCGGTGCTGACGAGACCGAGATCGACGGCGCTGCCGGTCAGGCTCAGTACCAGCCACGACATCGCCGCGACCTGGGTCATGTTGCCCGAGGACGAGAGGACCTGCGAGACGAACCACCAACGGAACCGAGGTTCCTCGAGCGAGGTGAACGCGCGGCCGCTCCGTTTCAGGGCGGCGGCGACACCACGGTCCGGACGAGTGTCGGCCTCGGTCGCGTCGTCGAGCTGTTGCACGTGGTCCCTTGCCCGCCGTGGCGGTGCTCCAGTCGACGTCGACGGCACCATGCCTGTGCCGCCCACCCTATGAGGTGGGTCGCCGGTACGAGGTCACAGCCTCTGGTAGCGAGCCTGGGCGAACGCGAACACACCTGCGGCGACGAGCCCGAGTGCCACCACGGTCAGCAGGTACCGGCCGAACGGTTGACCGAGGATGGTCTGCAGCGCTCCGTCAAGCCCGTTGGCCTTCTTCGGATCGGCCGTGATCGCCGCGTATCCCAGCAGCACGCCGACCAGCGCGAACGCGACCCCCTTGGCCACGTAGCCGACGGTGCCGATGCGCACGACTGTCGTACGCACGCGCGGTGACATCGCCTGCGTGTCGAGGTCCTCGACGAAGGACGTGCGGAAGCCCTGCACGATCTGGACGATCCCGATCACGAGCACGACCACGGCGGCGATGACGACCAACACCTGACCGCCCGGAAGAGAGAGCACGCCCGAGGCTGCCTTCTGCTCCGACTTGCTGCTCGACGCGCCCGCGCCGGCCGCCACCTTCAGGGCGCTCACGGCGATCACGGCGAACGCGACCGCCTTGCCACCCGCGGCAAGGCGCTTGCGCGTCCGCTTCGAGTCGTCGTACTGCCGGCAGCCGATCGCGGCTTCCAGGGCCTGCCAGATCGCCAACGCGATGAGTCCGATGGCCACGAGGATCAGCAGCACTCTCCCCAACGGCTGCGCGGCCACAGTGTGCAACGCGCCGGTCGCGTCCGCCGACCCGCCCCGGTCACCCCAGGCCAGGCGTAGGGCGAGCCACCCGATCAGCAGGTAGATGATCCCGTAGGCGACGTACCCGGCGCGGGCCGTGACTCGCATCGGCGCGCTGTCCTGCGCTCGATCCGCCTTCTGCGAGACATCACTCATCGCTGGCTCCCTCGGTCGGGCTCGTCCACGGCATGGTCCGCGGCGTCGAGCATCGTGCCACGAGTACCCGGCCCCCGCGTCCCACACGCTCGCGGCCCGAGCTCCGACAGCACGATCCGACGAACTGTGCCCGACATGCGACCGCGAGTGGCCGAGATCGTTGCTCTGACGCCTCGACGGGCCTAACTTGACCACGGAGGCAGACAGAGAATGAGTCACCCATTCCAGAGCGTCCCGCTGCGCGCACCCTCGCGCGAGCGGCTCACCGATCAGACGGCTGCCGCACTCCGTGACTACGTGGTCTCCAACCGGCTCGCTCCCGGCACGCGGTTGCCGGCTGAGTCGGAACTGGCTGCCTCACTCGGCGTGAGTCGGAACGTCCTGCGGCAGGCCGTGGCGTCGCTGCAGGTGCTCGGCATGCTGCGGGTGGCGCAGGGCAGCGGAACGTTCGTCGCGGACGTCGCCGACACCGAGGTGTTCGAACACATGGCCGCCTGGATGGGCTCCACTCCGGTGACCGAACGCGAGTACCTGGAGGTACGAGCGATCTGGGACCGCGGCATCTACGAACTGGTCATGGACCGGGCGAAGGCCGCCGACCTCGACCGACTCCAAGCGATGGCGGCCGCGATGCTCGCCACGGACAGCGCCGAGGACGCCGAGACGCGTCACCGCGAGTTCCACGAGGCACTGCTCGCGCTCACGGGCAACCAGTTCCTCATCACCCTCGGCACGATCCTGCACCGCTTCTTCTGGGAGTTCGGCTACCTCCAGGGCGCCGTGCGCAAGCCGCCGGCGCCCCGACTGCTCGGCAGCCACCAGGCGATCGTCGACCTCCTTCGCTCCCGGGACCGGACCGCCATCGACTGGACGATCGACCAGCACCTGTCGCCTCATCTGAGCACCGACGACGAGGCCGGCATGCAACGGCCGTGACGGCTCGTCCGCATCACCGTCGAGGAGACGGCGATCCGGATGACCGGTTCAGCGGGATCGGCCGACTCGCGGCCCACCCCTCGAGGATCAACCCAGAAAGGTCTCGCCCGATGAACGCCAGCTCCAACGAACCACTGCGGCAACTGCCCGACATCCCCGGCCGACTGCCGAATCTCCCCGGTCTGTCCCGACGCGGCTTCGTGCTCGCGAGCGGGGCCGGCGCACTCGGCCTGCTGCTCGCCGCATGCGGCGGCGGCGACAAGCCCACCGCGGCCCCGGCGACCGCTGGTGGAAAGAACGCCCTGAACATGACTCTGCCCGACGGCGCCGCGCCCGCCGCGGACCAGTACTACGTCCAGGCGTTCGACTCCACCGGTGCCAGCTACAAGGCCATGGACTTCTACGAGACGGTCTACTCCCGCGCCCCCCTCGCCGACCAGTTCAACATTCCGCTCGTGCGTCTGAACTCGAACTACCAGATCGTGCCGGGTGCGGCCACGAGCTGGAAGCAGACCGCGAAGACGTCGTGGACCTTCACACTCAAGCCCGGGATCATGTGGTCAGACGGCAAGGAGCTCACCGCCGCCGACTACGTCGAGACCATGCGCTACTCCGCGGATCCCAAGCACGCCTGGGACTTCAGCTGGTTCTGGTCCGGCGTCATCAAGAACTACTCCGAGGCGGTGGCGGGGAAGGTTCCCACGAACTCGATCGGAGTGAAGCAGGGCTCGGACAAGTACAGCCTGGTATTCGAGACGGCTGCGCCGATCGCCTACATGCCGTCGGCCTGCCTGTACACGACGCCCCTCTCGGCCGCCGCGCTCGACAAGTACGGCGACGGCTCATACAACCTCAACCCGGCCACAGTGGTGACCTGCGGGCCTTACACCCTCAAGACCTTCGACCCGACCTCGCTCGTGGTCCTCTCGCCGAACACGAAGTACACGCGGGTCCGTACACGCCGCCGATCACGTCGATGGTGGGCAAGATCTACGCGGGCGGCGACATGCTCACGCGATTCCAGACCGGTGAGATGGACACGATCGGGCTCAGCCCGCTCGACCTCAAGGTGGCGGCGAAGAACTCGAAGACCAAGGACCTCCACCTGTACAAGAACCCGAACGACTTCGAGATCTGGTACTCGTTCTTCGACACCAAGACCGCGCCCTTCGACAACATGAAGGTGCGCCAGGCGCTCGCCCACTGCGTCGATCGCGACACCCTGATCAGCAGCCTCCTCGAGCCGCTGGCGATCCCCGCCTACGGGTACCTGATGCCCGGCTTCCCGTTCGCCGTCGAGGACCCGCTCAAGCCCTACACGAACTACGACCCGGACAAGGCGAAGTCGCTGCTCGCCGAGGCCGGCTTCCCGGACGGCAAGGGCTTCCCGGCCGTCCAGTTCAACTGGTGGGCGAACGCGGTGTCCAAGACCGAGCAAGTCGTGCAGGCCCTCACGGAGAACTGGAACAAGACGCTCGGCATCAACATCAAGCTCCAGGAGCTCGACAAGACCACGTTCTACGCCAACATGAACGCGAAGCCCGACGAAGGTGCAGATGGGCTTCGTGTCCTACGGCATGGACTACTTCGACGCCTCGAACATGCTGAGCGTCTACAAGAGCGGCGGCCGGCACAACTGGGACAGCACCGAGTACGACAACCTGCTGGCCAAGGGCGCGGCGGAGAGCGACACGGACAAGCGTCAGGACCATCTACACGCAGGCGCAGGTACTCCAGACGAACCAGGCGCCAGCAGTGTTCATCTTCCACCTGCTCTACGGCTACTACTACCAGCCCTACATCCAGGGGGACGCGCTCGCGAAGAACAAGCAGGGCTTCGACGGCATCCAGTGGCCCGGATTCGGTGCCACCAGCCAGTCGCTCGAGAAGCTCTACGTGGCGAACACCGTCAGCGGTAGCGACCGCAAGAGCGAGTCGAACGTTCTCTGACCGCTCCTGAGCTGAGGGAGCTCCCGGTGATTTCCTATCTCGTCCAGCGGTTCCTCACGCTGCTTCTGGTCATGCTGGTCGTGACGATGCTGATCTTCGGGCTCATGCACGCCGTACCCGGCGGCCCCTTCGACCAGACCCAGCAGCCGCTGCCGGACTTCGCGATGGCGAACATCCTGAAGAAGTACGGGCTGGACGAGCCGATCTGGCGCCAGTACCTCAACTGGCTCTGGGCGTTGTTGCACGGTGACTTCGGCATCCCGTTCGAGCAGCCGACGATGACGGTGGCGGGGCTGATCGCCAAGTCCTGGCCGATCACCCTCACCATCGGCGTCCTGACGATCCTGGTGTCCTACGTGCTCGGGTTGATCATGGGCTGCATCGCCGCCCTCAACCACAACACCTGGATCGACTGGGTCCTGACCTCGGCGGTCTCGACGGTCGGCATCGCACTCCCCAACTACGTGGTGGGATTCCTCCTGATCGAGATCTTCGCCGTGCGGCTCGAGTGGCTGCCGACGGGCGGTTGGGGTGAGCCACAGGACCTGATCCTGCCCGGTGATCGCGTTCTCGCTCTACCCGATGGCGTTGATGGCCCGCTTCACGCGGGCCAGCACGCTGGAGGTCACCTACGCCGACTACGTGCGGATGGGCCGGGCCCGGGGACTGTCCGAACGGCACGTCACCACGCGGTACATCCTGCGGACCTCGCTGATCCCGCTCATCACGATCATGGGGCCGAACATCCCCAACATCCTCACGGGGTCGATCTTCATCGAGGCGACGTTCGCCCTGCCCGGCCTGGGCAGCTACTTCACCACGGCCAGCCTGCACCGCGACTACCCGTTGATCCTGGCGCTGGTCCTCATCGTGGCCGTGCTCTGGGGTACGTGTTACATCCTCAGCGACATCGCCTACGCGCTCGTCGACCCGCGTGTTCGCCTCGAAGGGTTGTCCCGATGACCGCTGTGGATGCCTCGATCAAGCCACGCCGTTCCAGTTCGAGCTTCTGGCACGCGGCGTGGTACCGGTTCAAGCGGAACCGGCTCGCGCTGGTCAGCGGGGTCATCGCCGCGATCATCATCTTCGTGGCGATCCTCGCCCCGCTGCTCGCGCCCTACGGCTACGCGACGCAGGATCTCGCCAATCCGCTCGCGCCCCCGAGCCTCCAGCACCTTCTGGGCACGGACGAGCTCGGCCGGGACCTGCTGAGCCGGGCGATCTACGGATGCCGGACCTCCATCACGATCGCGATCGGCGCCTCGGTGCTCGCCGCGGTGATCGGACTGCCGATCGGGATCATCAGCGGCTGGTTCGGCGGTGTCACCGACTTCGTCACGCTCCGGGCGTTCGAGGTCTTCACGATGGTGCCCCAGATCCTGATGGCCCTCCTGCTGATCTCGCTCTTCGGCAGTGGCGTGTTCAAGCTGATCCTGTTCCTCGGCATCTCCGGGTGGGTCGGCTTCGGCCGTCTGGCCCGCGCCCAGTACCTCGGCCTGCGCGATCGCGACTTCGTGCAGGCCGCGAGGGCGTTGGGGGTGCCGACGCCGCGGATCATCACGGTCCACGTGCTCCCGAACGCCCTCGGTCCGATCATCGTCTTCTTCGTCCAGGCGATACCGGCCACCATCTTCGCCTCGGCCGGGTTCAGCTTCCTCGGTCTGGGCGTCCAGGATCCGCTCGCCGACTGGGGAAAGATGATCAACGACGGCCAGGCTTACATGCAGATCGCGCCGCTCGTGGCGCTCGTCCCCATCCTGTGCATCGCGCTCGCCACCTTGAGTTTCAGTTTCGCCGGTGACGGACTGCGTGACGCTCTCGATCCCACGTCGCGATAGGCAGGCGCCTGATGGATCACGAGAAGCCACGGCCGCTCGCCGGTTCGGTGGACACCATCGACGCCCCGCTGCTCGACGTCCGGGACCTCAACGTGTCGTTCCAGTTGGAGCGCTCCCGGGTCTACGCCGTGCAAGGGCTGAGTCTGCACGTGAGCGCCGGCGAGCGCCTCGGCGTCGTCGGTGAGAGCGGGTCGGGCAAGAGCATCTCGGCCTTGTCGGTGATGCAGATGGTGCCGTCGCCGGGCAAGATCACCGGCGGCGAGATCGTCTTCGAGGGCCGTGACGTCCTCGCCATGAAGGCCTCGCGGCTGCGCGATGTCCGCGGCGGTCAGATCGGGATGATCCCGCAGAATCCGCTGACGTCGCTCAACCCTGTGCTGACCGTCCAGAAGCACTTCCAGGAGGTGCTGTCGCTGCATCTGGGGCTCACTGGCAAGGCGAGCGCCGACCGCACGATCGAGCTCCTGCGATCGGTGGGCATCCCCGACCCGGCGACCAGGATGCGCGAGTACCCGCACCGGCTCAGTGGTGGCCAGCGCCAGCGGATCATGATCGCCCTCGCCGTCGCCTGCGAACCCAGACTCCTGATCGCCGACGAGCCGACGACCGCGCTCGACGTGACGATCCAGGCTCAGATCCTGGCGCTCTTCGACGACCTCGTCCTGCGCTCGAACCTCGGCGCCATCCTCATCACCCACAACCTCGGGATCGTCGCCGGGCACTGCGATCGGGTCGTCGTGATGTACGCGGGCAAGGTGATGGAGACGGCGTCGGTCGTGGACCTCTTCGCGCGCCCAGGCACATCCGTACACACTCGGGCTGCTCCGGTGCGTGCCACGGCTCACGGCGACCCGCTCGCGGGTCTTCAACGCCATCCGCGGCCTGCCGCCGCGCGTCACCGAACTGGCGGAAGGATGCCCGTTCGCACCGCGCTGCGATCGCGCCACCGACATCTGCCGTACCCAGACCCCACCGCTGGCCGAGATCAGACCGGGCCAGTCGATCGCGTGCTGGCACCCGGTGGACGAACCCGTGGAACCCGGCGAACCCGTGGAGGTGGCGGGATGACGGCGACATCGACGGGCCAGGTTCCGAGCAGCGAGTCGGCAGCGGTGCCGATGCTCGAGGTCGAGAATCTCGTGGTCCACTACGAGGTCCGGGGTGCCGGGAAGGTGTTCCAGCGCCGCGAGACCGTGCATGCCGTCGACGGGGTGAGCTTCACGCTCGGCGAGCACCAGACGCTCGGGCTGGTGGGGGAGAGCGGCTGCGGCAAGAGCACCACCGGACGCGCGACGATCCTGTCTGGAGCGGCCGACCGAGGGCACGATCCGGTTCGAGGGTACCGATCTCAGCACACTGAGTCCGTCGGGTCTGTCGGCCTTACGTCGCCGGATGGGGATCGTCTTCCAGGATCCGATCGGTTCGCTCAACCCGCGGCACACGGTGGGGCAGCTCATCAGCGAGCCGTTGCAGATCCACGATCTGCTGCCGCGCAACAAGCAGCGTGCCCGGGTCGAGGAACTTCTGTCGCTGGTCGGACTGCCGGCGGACGCGGTGTCGCGGTTCCCGCACGAGTTCAGCGGCGGCCAGTGCCAGCGGGTCGGGCATCGCCCGATCGCTGGCCGCCGAACCGTCGTTCCTGGTGCTCGACGAGCCGGTGTCGGCACTCGACGTGTCCATCCAGGCGCAGATCCTCCAGTTGCTCGACGATCTCCAGACCAGGTTGGGCTTGTCGTACCTGTTCATCGCCCACGACCTGGCCGTGGTCGGGCAGATGAGCGACCGGGTCGCCGTCATGTATCTGGGCAAGATCGTCGAGATCGCGGATCGCGACCCGCTGTACGCCGTGCCACACCATCCGTACACGCAGGCGCTCTTCTCGGCCGTCCCCATCGCCGATCCCCTCCTGAGCAGCCAGCGGGACCAGGTCATCGTGTCCGGCGAGGTGCCCAGTTCGCTGGCGCCACCGGAGGGCTGCCGCTTCCACACGCGGTGTCCGATGGCACGCGATCGATGCCGGGTGGAGGAGCCGCTGCTGCGGAAGGTGGGGGACGCGCACGAGGTCGCCTGCCACTTCGCGGAGGAGGCGGTGCTGAGCAACCCGTTCGGCTCGCCGGTGACCGAGGACTGACTGATCCCGGCCGGAGCTACCACCCGCCGTGGTGCTCCGGCACTTTCCGCACGAGCGGGAGTACGCAGAGGAGGATCGCCGCGTACACGAGGAACACGTGGCCCAGAGCCACGCCAGGGTCGTCACTGCGGCCGACGATGGCGGTCGCGATCGAGACCGAGATGATGGCGCCGGACTGCCGGAACATGCCGCGCATCCCCGCGATCGCCGCGGCCTGATCCGGCGCCAGCTGGAGGATCGCGTTGTTCGACGCGGGCAGCGCCATGCCCATGCCGACTCCGGTGATCGCGGCCGAGATCGCCAGCCAGGCGTACGGCGGGATGCCGGCCGGCGGCGCGAACGACATCACGGCCAGGCCGGTGGCGATGAGCGCGAAGCCGATCATCATGGGGAGCCGGTATCCCGTGCGCCGCAGCGCGAGGACGGCGAGCCCGGCCACGCAGATCATGCCGATGGCCCGAGCCGTCAACAGCGTGCCGGCTTGCAGGATCGGGATGCCGAACCGGTCGAAGGCGTAGAGCGGGACGAGCGCGCCGAAGCCGAGTGCGGTGCAGCCGTGCAGGAAGTTGATCAGGTTCATCACCCCGAAGCCGCCGCCCCGCAGCAGACTCATCGGGATGAACGGCGCGTCGCCGTGCTGGGCGTGCCGCAGGAACACCACCAGGGTGAGCCCCGCGACGGCCTCCGGCACGACGAAGCCGAGGCTGAAGACGGAGGCGGCACCGCTCCCCAGGTGCGTGATGCCGAGCATGGCGGACAGGATGAGGATGCCGAGCAGGCCGACGCCGTAGAAGTCGATCCGTTTGCTGGCGTGCCGGGCGCTCTCGGGAATGAAGACCAGCGACAGGACGATCAGCGCCGCGCCGATCGGGACGTTCACGAGGAAGATCCAGCGCCACGACAGGTAGGTCACGAAGACCCCGCCGAGGATCGGGCCGACGATCCCGCCGATCGGGAAGATGCTGGTGAACATGCCCAGGGCGCGGTCGCGGTTCCGGCCGAAGTGCTCGGCGACGATCCCGGTGGCCGACGGGAGGAAGCATCCACCGCCGATCGCCTGGACGGCGCGCAGCGCGACCAGCACGTAGATGTTGCCGGCGAGCCCGCAGGCGAGCGACGCTCCGGTGAAGAGCGCGGCGCCGACCAGGAAGACCTTCTTACGCCCGTAGACGTCGCTGAACTTGCCGGCCACCGGCATGACCATGACCTGGCCGAGTGCGTAGATCGTGACCGTCCACCCGGTCCACTCGATGCCGGCGCCGAGGTCGGCCTGGATCGCACGCAGGGCAGTGGCGACCACGGTCTGGTCGACGGACGCCATGAACAGCGCCATGGACACGATGAAGAAGACAAGACCCCGGCGCGGCCTCGGTTCGTCCGCGTCGATCGTGCGCGGCTCGACCGCCACAGCCGGTGCGCCGGCAGCGGTCTCGCCGGGTACTGCCTCTGACCTGCTGAGCAACGCGACTCCCGGGCGGCGCACGTGATCGATACTGGAGTTCTCCGTCGTCGGGAGTACCCGGTCGTCGGAGTGCTCCGTCGAACGCCGACGACCAGAGGCAGCATACATTGCGTGCCGACAAGCAAGTAGATGGGAGAGTGTCGTGGACGACGACGTCGTGGCCCGGTTGAGGGGCGTCATCGGCAAGCTGTCGCGCCAGCTGAACGCCTCGGCCACCCATCAGGGCCTCACCCCGTCCCAGGCCTCGGCCCTCGGACTGATCACCTTCCGCGGCCCGCTGAGTCTGGGTGACCTCGCGGACATCGAAGGGCTGAATCCCACGATGGTGTCGAGGGTGGTCGGCCGCCTGGACGACTTGGGCCTCATCCGGCGCCGCCAGAATCCGGACGATCTCCGTGCGGCGCTGGTGGAGATCACGCCGGCCGGCCGGTCCACCAACGAACGCATCCGGTCCGAGCGGGGGAGCGCCGTCTCGGCGTGCCTCGACGAACTCGGTGACGCCGAGCAGTCGGCGATCGTCGCCGCGCTGCCCGGCCTCGAGCAACTGGCGGAGCAGCTCAAGGCCTCCGCCGCACGAGGGGACCGACCGACGCGATGAGCCCGGCCGACGAGGAGCTGCTGGTCTCGACCATCGAACGCTTCGTCGAGACCGGGGTGGAGCTGATCGGCATCGACGAGTTGCCCATCGAGCAGGGGTACTCAGGCGTCCGACTGCGGCGCGTGCTCGTCCGCGTCCGATCGGCTGCCGGCGGGGAGTCGTCCGTGCCGCTCGTGCTGAAAGACTGCTCGATCCTCGAGCGGCGCGTGCTGCTGCGGTTGCGGACCCTCCAGCCCCGCCATGTGCCGTTCGCTCACAGCTCGGGCACTGCGGACGACGACCAGCCGACGACAGTCTGCCTGCAGGACCTCGGTGATCGCTATCGCCCGGACAGCCTGTCTCCGATCGATCCGCGACTTCGTCGCCTGGAAGCCGAGGCCCTCGCGGACATCCATGCCGCGAACCTGCGCGCCGCCGACCTGGACTGGCTGCCGGCCACCGATCGGACCTACTTCGACTGGGCGATCGAGCGGCACTTCTTCCGGCCGGCGTGGGACCGCGCGATGGCCGACGGGCGCTTCGCCGCCGCGTTCGGATCCCTGGCCGCGGACGTCGACTCGGCGGCCGCCACCATCGTCGACGACATGGTGCGGCTCGCGGACGACGACGACCTGCGCACGTTGGTGCATACCGACATCAACCCGTCGAACGTCCTCGTCTGGCAAGACGCTCCGTACCTGATCGACTGGGACACGGCCCGGCTGGGCACGCCGTTCATCGACCTTCCCCATCACCTCTCCACCCGCGACCAGGCCGAGGACTACCGGATCGCCCTGGCCGAGCGCGGGACGACGATCGAACCGCAGGCCTTCACCCGCGGATACGCAACCGCCGCCCGCTACACCGGCCTGCGCTACCTCTGGTGGACCCTCGATGCCTGGCTGGCGGATCCGTCCGTCGAACCGTGGGTCAGGCATTACCTGACGATGGTGCTCGGCTCCCGCGCGGCGTCATGAACCGTCAGCCACGTCGGCCGCCGATCTCCGCTCGACGAGAAGCGCGGCGATCTCCGCGATGAGCTCGTACGGAATCGGCTGTCGGTACAGGAAGCGGACGGTGTCGGTGGCAGCCCGATACGGGGCGATCCGAGCCTCCAACGGGCCGTCGGCCGCCGGAATCGGGTACATCCCGAGGTGGTTCTTCCACGCTGCGAAGTAGACCAGCGACCGGCCGTCGAGGGTGATCGTCGGCATCTGGTAGCTGATGGTCTCACCGGCATCCGGGATTGCCGTGTGGAGCGTCCCGCGCACCTCTTCGAGGATCAGCTGTACGTCGTCGGGGAACGTGGCGATGTACGCGTCGACGTCGGCGACGTTCGGGGCCATGCGATCGCCTTCCGGAGTCGCGAGTGAGGAACGATCTAGTACAGGGTGAACCCGCCGTCGATCGTGACCACCGAGCCCGTCATGAAGCTGGAGGCGTCACCGGCGAGAAACACCGCTGCCGGGCCGAGCTCGGGCGGCAGTCCGTACCGCCTGAGGGCGGCCGGGTCGACACACCACTCCTTGAACTGTGGCTGGTCGACGGGCGACATCTCGGTCAGGAAGTAGCCGGGCGCGATCGCGTTGACGCGGATCCCGTGCGGCGCCCATTCGGCGGCCAGTGCCTTCGTCAGCTGATGAACGGCCGCTTTCGACGCCAGGTAGGCGGGTTGCCAGAGCGGTTGGTTGACGATCGTGGCGGACATCGAGCCCACGTTGATGATCGTGCCGCCGCCGTGTTCGGCCATCCGGCGGGCCACTGCCCGGCTGCAGTACCAGAGGCCGTCCACGTTCGTCGCGAACACGGAGCGCCAGTCCGGGTCCTCGATCTCGAACGCGGGAGCCGGCACGGAGATCCCTGCGTTGTTCAGGAGGATGTCGATCTGCCCCAGCCGGTCGCTGATCTCGGCCATCGCACGTTCGACGTCCTCGATGTCGGTGACCTCGAGGTCGACACCGATCGCCGTCATCCCGAGCGCGGTCAGCTCGTCGGCTGCGGCCTCCGCGGCTTCGCGGGACCTCGAGGTGACGGCGACGGCGGCGCCGGCCTCCCCCAGAGCCTGCGCCATGGCACGCCCCAGCCCGCGGTTGCCTCCGGTGACGACCGCGTGCTTACCGGCCAGGTCGAACGTGTCGAGGACGGTCATGGGATCTCCCGGTGGAATGTGGGCGGGCGGTCAGAGATGCTGGGGAAGTCCGGTGTCCAGGCTGGTGTGGACCGCTTCGATGGCGCGCGTGACCAACAGCCCATGGGCGGCGTCGGGGACGTCGCGGTCCGTGCCGGCGAGCCAGTCGACGAAGTCGTCCGCCATGTCGATGGGAAATCCGCGGAGTCTGCCGTGCTGTTCGTAGGTGCCGAACTGGAGCGATCGAGCACCGTCGGGGTCGTAGCGAGTCACCCCGCTGTCGGAGATGTCGAGGTCGAACCTGGCCGTCTCGGTGTTGACCTCGTACCGGAAGTCGAACACGGCCGGGAGCGTCTCCGGCAGCACCCATTGGGAGTTGAGCACGACCGTCGACCCGTCGGACATCGAGAAGGACGCGGTGACGGAGTCCCACGTATCGACACCTCGACCGGGGAGGATCCATCGGGTCCCGCGCGCGAATACGTCGGTCGGAACCGCGTCGGCGAACCACATCGCCAGATCGAGGCTGTGCGGCATCAGGAACCACGCCGGGGAACTGCGCGCTGCCCACGACAGCATCGACGTCGGCACGAACGTCGTGTTGTTGAGACTCGCCACCTGGTTGACGATGCGGCCGCACGTGCCGTCCGTCAGTTGCCGACGCACTTCGACGAACTTCGGATTCCATCGGTTCTCGAACCCGACCATCACGCGCGAGCCGGACGCGACCGCCGCAGCCACGATCGATTCGGCGTCGACGGCACTCGTCGCGAGTGGCTTCTCGATCAGCAGGTCGAGGCCCCGGGTGGCGCAGAGCACGGCCGGCTCACGATGCGCGAAGTCAGGGGTCGCGATGACCGCGCCGGTGAGGTCGGGATGCGCATCGAGCATGGTCGTCACGTCGGGGTGGATCGGGATGTCGAAACTCGGCGCGATGCGCGCCCGGACCGAGTCGGACGGTTCGCAGATCGCGATGAGATCCGCGTCCGCGCGCTGCGCGATCGATCGGGCGAACATGGTGCCGCGGATCCCGCCGCCCACGACGCCGATCCGAGGTCGTGCCTCGGTCACCATGTCACCGCCTGGTCGAGTCTGTGGGCACCCTGTCGTGTGCCCAGACCCTACCGAGCCGTCTCGACCGGCCGATCACGACCACGGTGTCCGTACGCGTTCGACCCGATCGCCGTCGATGAACAGGTCGGCTCGTTCCTGATAGAAGCAGACGAGTCCCGCCACCGGCGTCGCGTCGGTCAGCGGGTCCTCGTAGCTCCAGGCGATGTCGACGAGCTCGCGATCTCCGAGCGCGGCCGTCCAGTGGGTCGCGTGTCCCTTGTACGCGCACGTCGTGTCGAGGGTGCCCGGCGCCAGGTCGACGCGGACGTCCTCTCGCGGGACGTAGTAGCGGGCCATCGGGAAGGTGCCCTCGAACAGGAGGCGAGCGTTCGTCGTCTCGGCGAGAACCGTCCCCTGCTCCTCGATCCGTACGGTCCGCCCGCTGCGGCACACGTCGATGCGGTGGAACGGATCCCGTGGGTGACCGACGATGGGCTCGTCCTCCTCCCACCAGTCGAAATCCTCGAAGTCGAGGACGACGTAGCCGGGCAGCGCCGGGTCGGCGAGGCGGAAGGCCTCGCCCGTCGTTGCTCCGCACCGAACGAGCAGCGGCTCGCCGTCGGCCGTGTGGACGGCGAATGGGACGGACGGATCCAGTAACGGTGGGCCGTCGGTGCCGAAGCCGACCGAGCGGTATTCGGGCACGGGGCCCGGCGGCGCCGTCACCAGCTCCGCCGCGATGTCGTCGACCCGCAGCGCGTACGACGCGACGACGCGCATCGGTTCCCAGACGAGCACCGCGCGGCTCGTGTCGGCGACCGGTGTCGCGCCCAAGCGCACGCGCACCCGCTTGTGGGTCGGCTGGAACCTGAGTTCCGGCAGAACCGCCATCAGTTGCTGCTCCATCAAGACCGCCATGCGGACATGGTGCGCCGAAAAGTCGGGATCGTCACCGGTCTCGCGGAGGTCGGCCTGCCTCACTCGAGCTTGATCGGCACCCGGAGGTAGCGCTCGGCGTACCGGCAGCCGACACGCCTGCCGGCCTCGACCATCGGCGGCCCGACTCGATGCTCGAGCAGCCAGTCCATGTCGGCCCCGCCGTTCTGGCTGGTGTGCCGGGAGATCGCCTGCATCTTCGTCTCCACCTGGTCGGTGACGTCGACGTACAGGTCGGCATCCCGGAACGCCGACGCCCACACCTCGGTGACCCGGAACGGATCGAACCCCTCGTCGAGCAGTTCGGGGTAGACGAGCGGCATGTAACTCTGCGGGTAGGCGGCCACGAGCGCCGCCTCCGATGCGGCCATGTGGTCGGCGTGCACGATGTCGATCGGCGCGTCGGGCAGCCGCTGCGGCGTCATCGTGAGGATGACCTCCGGGCGGTAGCGGCGGATCTCGCGCACGATGTCGCGTTTGAGTGACCGGTTCACCTCGAGTTCGTCGTTCGGGTAGTCGAGGTGGGTGATGCCCTTGACGCCGAGTACGTCGGCGGCGGCGCGCAGCTCCGCTCGCCTGGTGGCGGCGACCTCAGCCCGCGTGATCGACCGGTTCACGCTGCCGGTGGCGCCGTCCGTGCACACCACGTAGTTCACCTCAGCGCCCTGCTCGACCAGCCGGAGAATCGTGCCGCCGAACATCCACTCGGCGTCGTCGGGGTGGGCGAACACCGCGAGTGCACTCGTGACGTCACCGATCAGCATGTGTCCACCTGTCTGTCCAGAGTTCCCCGTGGTCCGTTCAACCTTGGCAGAATCGAACCCGGCCACGCGCCGAAGTGCCGGTTCTGTCCAGTCGTGCGGCCGTGACCCGCTGAGGTGGTGGTGCCACAGGTCGCCCGCCGATGACCGGGCTGGGATCCGCCTCGGCGGCCGGCGCAACCCTCCGCTGACCGGACCGGCCGGCGTTCAGTTGGGCCGAAGTCCTCACACCGATGGCGATCGGGACCATCGCGGTGGCGGTCGGCAGCTGGCTCGCCCACGCCGGGCTGCAGCGGCTGATCACGCCGTCGACGACCCTCGACTCGTTTCTCCAGCCACTCGCCGCCGGGAGGACGGTCATACCTGCCGGCGAGCTCGGCCTTCGCGAAGGAGGACCCGCCAACCACCGGCTCGGTTGTTCGCCGCGATCTGCCCGATCATGGCCGTGAGCGCCGGTGCGTTGATCGCCTCGCCCTCGCGGTAGGACACCGTCCGCGCCGTCTGGTTGTGCTGTCCGGCCGTGATGATGGCGTCGGGATCCGGGACGATCCCGCCGTCGTAGAGGAACACATTGACGTGGTCCTTGGCGGCGAGGAGGGCGCAGACGTTGCCATCGAGGACGAAGTAGGGCTGCACGGTCCGCTTGATCGTCTCGCTGATCTCGGGATCCGCCGCGTGCACGAGGCCGCGCACCTCTCGACAGATCTCCTGCTGCCACGCAGGCAGGGCGTCGATGTAGGCATCCACTCGCGGGTCGCGCACGGGTCGACGCTACGTCGTGTCTCGAACGGTGACGAAACGCCTCTTCGGGAGGATGATCGCGGGAATCCTCCCGGAAGAGGCGTCATGGCAACTGTCGACAGCTGTACCCCGACCTGGCGGGGAGCATCCCGGACTCGTGTTGGGAGAGTTGGCGCAGCGCGGAGATCCTCGATCGCCACGCGCTCGTGCGATGGTTCGCGACGACAGGCGATCCGCGCCCGCAGACCGTCTCGAGGGTCCCGACGTCCATCTCCTCGGCTCGGAACCGGGCGTTCGTGGACCAGGTCCTCTATCCCATCGGGTGCGAAGAGCAGCTTTCGATTCCTTACCTGATGGACGGATTCGCCCACCGGGCGTTCGTCCTGGCTCGGGCCCGCGACGACTTCACCGACGACGACATCGCCGTCGCGCATCGGCTCCAGCCCCTGTTGCGAGCCCTGCACCGCCAGGCGCAGGTCCTCGGATCCGATCGTCCGTGGACAGGACAGGGCGTCGCCCTCCGCGCCACCGAGCTCTCCGGGCGCGAGCTCGCCGTGTTGCGGTTGCTCGCCGACGGGCATACCGCCGTCGGTATCGCGCAGCGACTGACCACCTCGCCCCGAACCGTGCAGAAGCACCTGCAGCACGTGTACCGGAAGGTGGGGGTCTCCGACCGTCTCGCAGCGGTCCGGGTCGCCTGGGAGCTGGGCCTCGTGGTGCCGCACGCGGCGCCGAGCGGCCACGAGTCCGCCGGCGAAGCCGCGGGGGCGTAGCCGCCGTACGCACAACTGCGTACGGGCGAGCGGCTGGAATCGGTGGTCAGGACAGTCCCTCCGGTGCGACGGTTGGCCAACGGCGTCGAGAGTGCGTGGCCTCGGCCGAGGATGGTGAGCCCGATGGTCTACGAGGACCCGAACCGCGGGAAGAACGGCGACGCCTGGAAGTGGACCAGCGAGATCGGCGCCCTACGCGACACCGACGACCACAGCACCCGCCAAGGCCATGGCGTCACGGGACGGAGCAGCGCGCTCGCCTTCCTCATCGCCCTCGGGGCGATCGTCGTGGTCGTGCTCGCGATCCTGATCCTGCCGGGGCTCGTCTCGGACTGACGCAGACGTCAGGGCGGCATGCCATTGCTCCGAGCCCGACCGCCTTCTACCGTCAGGTGTGAAGGGACGGTGAGCCCATGCCGGGAACCGCACGGCCAGGTCTTGTCCTCGGTGTGCCCGCATCTCCGGCACTCCTGCCCCGGACATGGCGTGACAGACGACGGGCCCGTTCGGACGAGCGCACCGCCCGGCGCGACGCAGCCTTCCGCGCACGCATGGACGACGCGCGCGTCGTCCTCGCGAGAGCAGCGGACGTCGTCGCCGCCGGCTGGATCCAGAACGCCTGGTACCAGGTCAGCGACGACGCCGGCGCCGTCCGCACCGTCACGGCGCGGAACCTCGAACTGCTCGAGCAGGGACCGGTCGTGGCCGCCTGTCTGGTCGGCGCGGTGGTGCACGCCGCGGGTGGTCGGTACGCCGCGCGCGATCAGGTCACTGGCGACTCGCTCGATCTGGCCTGGCACGCCGGGTTCGCCGACGATCGCCGCTTCGGAGTCGGGTTCAGCCCGCCCGTGAACGTCCGCTCCTTGCGTGTGCTCGACCTGACCCGGTGGAACGACTGGCCCGGACGTCGCATCGATGACGTGCTCGGCCTGCTAGACGCGGCGGACAACCGGGCGATCATGGAGGCGACCTCCGACCGGGCCTGATCCCGCGGCTCATCCCAGGTGCGCGCCGGTGTCCCGGACCTTGCGATACAGCACCTGCCGGCGGAGCGGTCCGTCCTCGACGTCGGGATCGTCGAAGTCGTCGCTGGGGTCGCAGGTCATCCCGAGCCGGCGCATGACGGCCTGTGAGCGCACGTTCGTCTTCGTCGTGACCGCGAGGATCTCGTCGAGTTCCAGCACGGTGAATCCGAAGTCCAGCACCCGCTCGGCCGCCTCGGTGGCATACCCGTTGCCCCAGGCCGACCGGGCAAGTCGCCAACCGACTTCGATGCCGGTGAAGGCAAGTCCGTCGTCGACCGGATCCAGGCCGGTGAACCCGATGAACTCCCCTGACGCGCGGACCTCCACAGCCCAGAATCCCCAGCCACGGCTGGCGATGTCGTGGTGGAAGCGCTCCATCGACGCGGACGAGTCCTCGGCGGTCAGGAGCGGGCCGAGGTGCTCGCGGACGTCGGGATCGGCGTTCATCGCTGCCCACGGCGCCGCGTCGTCGTCTCGCCAGTCCCGGAGTATCAGTCGATCAGATTCCAAGGAGCCCTGCTCTTCGATCGGCATCTGCGTCGGTCCTTCCCCGTGCACTGATCCTCACGTAACTTCCGGGCCGACGCCACCCGGGCGTAAGCAGAGGCAATGACCGGCTTTCACGATGGTGCGGATCCCCTTATTTCATTGAGGATTATGACTTACCGAATTGTCGGCGCTGTCCTCTAGCGTGGGTCCATGAGCATGACGCAGGACCCACCGATGTTGGTCGACCATCCGGTCGCCCGTGCGGTCGTCGCTGCCCGAGACGCGGTCCGGCAGGTGGCCGATCCAATGTCGTGCACCGTCTGGCAGCTCGGCGATCGGGAGTGTCTCCAGGTGCTGACCGACCTCCACCGTTTGGAGGCATCACTGGCCGCGGTGAAGCTGCGCGTGCTCGGCGCGGTCGACGAACGCGACGTCACCGGCAACGAGACCGGTCTCGGTACGGCGGCCTGGCTGCACGCCACCTGCCGGCAGGCGCTGCCGGCAGCTCGCCGTGAGGTGGCACTGGCCAGGTCCATGCAGCACCGGTTCGCGGGTCTGGCGTCGGCGATGGCCCACGGCGACGTGTCCGCCGACCAGGCGTTCGCCGTGGTCGACGTGCTGCGCGACCTGCCCGCCGACCTCGACACCGATCAGGTGACGGCGGCCGAGACCACCATGGTCGAGTTCGCATCGGACTACGGTCCGCGGGAGCTGCGAACCCTCGCCGGGCATCTGCTCGAGGTGATCGCCCCCGAGATCGCCGAGGCGGCCGAAGGTGAGCTTCTCGAACGTCAGCAACGCGACGCCCGCCGCACCCAGTACCTGCGATGGCGCGACGACGGCGACGGCACGCTCCAGTTCACCGGCCGATTGCCGATCCTCGACGGAGAACAGTTCCGGACGCTCGTCGAAGCCATCGCCCGCGCCTCGGGCAGCGATGAGCCCGAGGCAGAGGAGCCCAAGCCGACCTGGGAAGGCACCCGCGCCACGGCACTCATGACCGTCGTTCACGGCTACCTCACGGGCGGGACCGGTCCGCGACACGGCGGCGACCGACCCCGCGTCACCGTCGTGCTCGACTACGACACCCTCGCCGCAGCTGTCGGCGCCGCCACCCTCACCGGGACCGGCGACCGCATCCCAGCCGGCGAACTCCGGCGTCTCGCCTGCGACGCCGACATCCTGCCCGCCGTCCTGGGCAGCGAGTCCCAACTCCTCGACCTCGGCCACACCACCCGGCTGTTCACCGGCGATCTCCGCCAAGCCATCGCGCTCCGGGATCGCGGCTGCGTCTTCCCCGGCTGCCCACGCCCACCCGCTGACTGCGACGCCCACCACCTCATCCCCTGGTGGGCCGGCGGCCCGACCAGTCTGGACAACGCCGCCCTCGTCTGCCCCAGCCACCATCGCCTCGTCGAGCCCGACCCGCCCGGCACCCACACTCCAGAACATGAACGCTGGCACGTGCGCATGAGCCTCGACGGCATCCCAGAAGTCATCCCGCCCGCCCGACGAGACGCACTACGGCAACCACAACGCCATCGTCGGTTCCGACTCCGACGGTAGTCAGGTCAGCCGACCAGATCGTGGCGAGTGTCGATCAGGTAACCGATCGCCGCGCGATACCCGTCGCCGTGGTTTTCGCGACGATGGACCTCGAACTGCGGATCGTCGGCCCTGATCTGCTGCTCGATGTAGGCGACCATCGAGCTGAGCCGGACGATCAGCAGGTCGACGAGTTCGGCCGGTTGGATCCCGGTCCCGTAGCTCGCGGTCAGCAACTCGAGCCGCGCCCGGCGATCGGGCTCCTCGTCCCATCCGAATGGCGCGAGGCCGGCCGGTGGATGCAACGGTACGAACTGGTGCGCGACGTAGGCGAGGTCCCAAGCCCGGTTGGACGGGCGAGCCGAGTCCCAGTCGATGATGCCGACGACTGCCTCGCCATCGAACACGATGTTCCACGGGGCCAGGTCGTGATGGCCGATGCAGTCGACGACGGCCGGGACGGACACCTCGTACCCGCCCCAGCCGTTCGGGTCGGGTGCGATGAAGCCCGCTGTGGCGTCGTGCATCGCACGGACGGCGCGAGCGACGTTGACCAGCGTGGTGTCGGAACGCTGGGTGGGCGACAGCGGCGGATACCCGGTCTCGCCGTCGAGAAAGCTCACCACCTCCCGGCTGCCGTCGGCGGTGAGGCCGAGGTAGCGCGGCGCCAATGCGAACCCGACCGTCTCGAAGTGACGGAGCAGCGCGTGCACGTTGTCGCTGCCGGGTGCGAGAGCACGTTCCACGGTCTGGCCGCGGCGCACGGGCTGGGCGAACCGCCCGCCGGCCATCACCTCGTCGGTTCCGGTCATCGCCGGGCCGGCCTACTCGGAGTCGGGTTCGGTCGCCGGATTCGTCGTGCCGAGCTCGCGGGCGGCGTTCTGCTTGTCCAACGCCTTCTGCTGCTTGCGTTCGAGCTTGCGCCGCTCCTCCTTGATGAGGTCGTCCTTCTGGGTGATCATGCGCACCACGTTGATACCGGTGCCGAGCGACACGAAGATCGGCCACGGGAAGACCGGGTTGAACGACCCTCCGTGGAATCCGGTGGCGATCCAGATGACCCAGGTGATGATGCTCGGGATCAGGAATCCGGTCAGCGCGCCTCGGAACGCCGACCGGTACTCCTCCTCCGCCCGCTGTTGCAGCGTGGCGGAGCTGGCCAGCGCGAGATCGGCGTTCTTCGTCACCGGGACCTGAGGAGCCACCAACCCGGCCAGGTGACCAGTGAGATCGCCGAGTGTCTTCGTGGTCGCGACCTGCGACATCCGCTCGTCGTACTCCTCGCGGTCGAGCCGGCCGTCGGCGTACGCGTCGGCGAGTACCTCGATGGCCACGTTCCGGTCCTGGTCGGACGCTCGCATGCTGGCGAACTCGGGCCGACGAGGGTCGTGGCTGAAGCGCGTCCACGGATCGGGCGTCGGCTGGCTCACCCGACCAGTCTAGGAACCGACCGCGACGGAGTTGCTTGACGGCCACCATCGGAACCTGTTTACTTAGGCAAATGCCTAACTATGAGGCGGACCTCGATCGCGTGTTCGGCGCGCTCGGACACGAGGCTCGCCGCAGCATCGTCGCCCGGCTGATCCGGTCACCAGCGTCGGTGGGCGAACTGGCGGCTCCGCTGTCGATGGCACTGCCCTCGGTGATGCAGCACCTGCAGGTGTTGCAGGACTGCGGTCTGGTGACGACGCGCAAGGTCGGGCGCACTCGTGTCTGTTCGATCGAGACCGCCGGGTTACGCCTCGCCGAAACCTGGCTCGGTGGCCAACGGACCGCGTGGGAGTACCGGCTCGACAGCCTCGGTGAGCATCTCGCCGCCACCGAAGACCTGAACACGAACGACGCAATCCTCAACCCCGATAGGAACCTGCCATGAGCGAGCTCTCCCTCATTCACCACACCTTCACGATCGAACGCCGCTACGGCGCACCGGTCGCCGATGTCTTCGCGGCGTGGAGCGACCCTCGTGCGAAACGGCACTGGTTCGCCGGCGACTCGCAGCACACCCTCGACTTCACCGTCGGCGGCCTCGAGACCGTCCGTGCCGTCGGCGACAACGGCAAGACGTTGGAGGTCGAGTCGCGCTACGTCGACATCGTCACCGAACGACGCATCGTCTACGTCTCGACGCTCTCGGCCGACGGTGAGGTGGCCACCACCTCCATCACGTCGGTCGAACTGTGCCCCGAGTCCGACGCCACGGTGCTCGTGCTGACCGAGTCGGACGTCTTCCTCGACGGACAGGAGGAGCCGTCCTGGCGTGAACACGGAACCGCCGACTGGCTCACCAAGCTGGGCTCGGAAGTCGAGTCCGCTGGCCGATGACCGCAACGACCGCCATCTCGTCCATCGACAGGAGTCCGACATGAGCATCGACCATGTGCTGGCAGTAGTGCCGGTCACCGACATCGAGCGGTCACACGAGTGGTACGTCCGGCTGCTCGGCCGTGAGCCGGACAACCACCCGATGCCGACGTTGATCGAGTGGCAGGTCGTCGATCGCGGGTGGGTCCAGGTCACGCGCGACGCGACGCGAGCGGGCTCGGCCCTGCTGAATCTGGCGGTGGACGACCTGTCGAGCCACGTGGCCCAGCTGGCTGGACCGGGGCCTCGAGCCAGGGGAGATCGTGTCGGCGAACAAGGGCGTCCGGCTGTGCTCGATCGACGATCCGGACCGCAACCTGGTCACGCTGATCGGCGGATTCCGTGAGCGGTACTGACCCACTCGGGACCGATCCGTCGGCCGCGGACCGATGAGTCTGCGTCCGGTCCCGAGTCCCGATTCCGGACAGCGACCGCAACCCGAGAGGCTGGACACATGACAGACCTGCGAGACGTGCTGCACCGCCACGTCGCCGATGGCTCGATACCCGGCGCTGTCGGCCTCGTCGCCGGCGGTGATCGGCTCGAGGTCGAAGCCGTCGGGAGTCTCGACGTCGACGGCACGGCGCCGATGGCCCGCGACTCGATCTTCCGGATCGCGTCGATCACCAAGCCCATCACCGCGGCCGCCGTGATGGTCCTGGCCGACGATCATCTGCTGAACCTGGACGACCCGATCGGCCGGTGGCTACCCGAGTTGTCGTCGCCGTCCGTGGTCAGGACGCCGGAGAGCCCGGTCGACGACGTGGTTCCGGCCGAGCGTCCCATCACCGTGTTCGACCTGCTCACCTTTCGGGCGGGCTACGGATTCCCGTCCGACTTCTCGTTGCCGGCGGTGCAATCGCTGTTCGCCATCCACAACGGACCGCTCCCGGCCGAGATCGACGGACCGGATGAGTGGATCGCCGCGTTGGCGGGCATGCCGATGCTCGCCCAACCGGGCCGGACGTGGTTGTACAACACCTGCTCGGACGTCCTCGGCGTTCTCGTCGCCCGGGTCTCCGGCCGCCCGTTCCCGGACTTCCTGGCCGAGCGCATCTTCGAGCCGTTGGGAATGCTCGACACCGCGTTCGACGTACCTGCCGCCAAGCGCGACCGGTTCGCCAGCTACTACAAGCACGGCGACTCGGCCGAGCTCGAACTCGTCGACCGGCCCGACGGGCACTGGAGCGCGCCGGCGGGCTTCCCGTCGGGGGCGGGCGGCCTCGTGTCGACCGTCGACGACTGGCAGGCCTTCGCCCGAATGCTCCTCGCCGGCGGCACGGCGGCGGGGCGACGGATCCTGTCCAGCGAGTCGGTCGCGGCGATGACCACCGACTACCTCACGCAGGATCAGCGCGAGGCGAGCACGCTGTTCCTGGAAGGTCAGGGTTGGGGGTTCGGCGGCTCGGTGGACGTGGCGATGGTCGACCCGTGGAACGTGACGGGCCGATTCGGCTGGGTCGGTGGCACCGGAACGGCCGCGCACATCACGCCGGCGACGGGTGGCATCAGCATCCTGATGACACAGGTCGAGATGACCGGACCGACACCGCCGGTCGTCATGCGGGACTTCTGGCGTTACGCGGCAGACGCCTGAGCAGCGGGCTGACGAGCCTCACACCTGGCGCCGATACACCTCAGCCCACATCGATCAGCACTTTGCCGATGGCGCCGTTCTCGACGGCGTCGTGGGCCGCCGCCGTCGCCTCGAGCGGGAAGTGGTGGAGCGGGACGCCGACCTCCGCGCCTACGCGCAGTGCCCCTTCGGCCACGGCCGCGTTGACGTCCTCGGCTGCGGCGCGCAAGAGCGCCGGATCGAGCGTGTAGAGCAGGAGGAACTGGAAGCGGACGTTGCGCGAGATGGCGGCGATGACGTTGACGGTGATGTCGTCGCCACCGTCGTTGGCGTAGACGGCCACGGTGCCGTGATTGCGGACCACCGCCAGATCGAGGGCGGCATTCGCGGCCGGTGCCACCTCCACGATCAGGTCGACGCCCTGCGGCGCCAGTTCGCGGACGACGGCCGCGGCGCCGGACGTGCGGTAGTTGACGATGTGCTGCGCGCCGGCCGCACTCGCCAATGCGGCCTTCGCGTCGGTGCTGATCGTGGTGATGACGGTCGCGCCGGACCAGCGGGCGAGCTGGATGGCCGCGTTGCCCACGGCGCCGGCGCCACCGGCGACCGAGTACGACCCGTCCGTCGAGGGCGCCCGGACCGAGTCGGTGCGGGCCTGCCTCGGCTGTCGTGAGGGCCCGATGTGCCGTCACCGCGGGGACGCCGAGGGAGGCGCCGAGGTCGAACGACGCCCCGTCCGGCAGCGGGAACACCCGCTCGGCGGGCACGACCGTGAAGTCCGACGCCGTCCCGAACGCGCGGCCGTGCTGGGCGAGGATCAGCCAGACGCGGTCACCGATCGAGAAGCCCGTCACGCCGTGTCCCAGGGCGTCGACGATGCCGGCGCCGTCCTGGTTCGGGGCGACCTCGTCGAAGGCCGGCAGCGAACCGGATCGGGCCTTCCAGTCCGTCGGATTGACTCCCGAGCGGATGATGCGCACCCGGATCTCACCGGTTGCGGGTGCCGGCACGGCTCGCTCGACGAGGTGGAGAACCGACGAGGGTCCGGGCTCTGAGTACACGACGGCGCGCATGCCGACGACGCTAGTGCAGGTGGGCGAGCAGCGCCTTCAGCGCGATCATCACGACGCCCAGTCCGCCGGCCAGCAGCGTCATGCCGACCTGGGCTCCGGCCCGGTAACCGGCGGCACGGCTGGCCGTCCAACCGTAGATCGTCAGCAGTACCACCGTGACGAACAGCGCGGTGTACGCGGCGGCCGACGTGCTCGCGCCGGCCGCCCGGGTCACGAGGAGGACGGCGAGGGGAATGTAGGAGGCGCTGACCATCGGCCACTTCGCCGCCAACGCGGATCGAACGTGGGTCCAGCTCGGAAGGCGGCCGGCACTCGCGTGCTCGCCGATTTCGGCGTATTCCTCGGCGAGCCAGTACACGATCAGCGTGACGAAGACGGCCAGCGCCAGGGGTACGGACTTCAGCGATCCACCGGCTGACGCCAGCACGGCCGCCGTCACGATGGTGCCGTAGATTCCGGCCGCCCGGCGGATCCGTGGCGGTGGTGGCGTGCCGTTCGGCGGCGGGTTGCCGTCCGGTGGCGACGGGACGTCGCCCGGACCCTCCGCTGCCGTCACGAGTGCCCTCTCGTCGTGTATCGATCGTTCGAAGCGGCGACAAGCCTGCGCACGCCGCTGCCGCAACCTGCCGGTTCCACGAAGTCTGCCCGAACGCACGCGAACGGGAAACCGAAACGGGGTGAACGCGAGCGCTCGTGCGCCCGACGTTCACCCCGTCACCCGCCATCGGCGGGAGGGTGGATTCAGCTCAGCTGCTGAGCGCCTTGCTCTTGAGGCTGTCGAACTCGGCCTGCGTGATAGCACCGGAGTCCAGCAGCGTCTTGGCCTGCGCGATCTCCGACGCGGACGAGGAGGTCGTGCCCGCCGCCGCGCGGATCTGCGCGTCGAAGGCAGCCTGGGCGGACTGGGCCTGCTTGGCGGATCGCGCCGCCATCCCGTGGCCACGGAAGATCAGGTAGGCCAGGATGCCGAGGAACGGGAGGACGATCAGCAGGATGATCCAGAGCGCCTTCTTGACACCGGACTCCTCGTGATCGCGGAACAGGTCCGAGAAGATCGCGATCAGCAGCCAGAACCAGATGATGAAGAGGAAGAACCAGAGCATCCAGAGCAGGATGCTGCCATTGCCGAAATCTGCAGCAAGGTTGGTCATCGGGATGTGAATCCTTTGCTTCGGGGTGTCGAACGGGGAATCGGAGCCTAACAGCGGAGACAGGTGGACGAACGGACGTTGTCGCCGTCGACCGCCCGTGTTGCACGCCGAGGCTAGCGACCTCGCGCTGGCGGCGCATCACCCAGCGCGGATGACTCGCTCTCGTGGGTGGGCACGATCAGCGGCTACGTTGGCCTTCCTTTCATCGTGAGCGCCTGCCCACAGGGCCGGCGAGCGGAGGAGCGGGAATGACCGACGAGCAGGGGTCGAGCCGGCAGCGGTCGCAGGCGTCGGACGCGGAGATCCGCAGGCGGGTCGATGCCCTGATCGCCGACATGACGCCGGCCGAGAAGGCCGGACAGCTCACCCAGTACTTCTACTTCGGGTTCATGAAGGACGCGGACACCGCCTCGGCGGCACCGGGCTTCGGCAACCAACCGGCGGCGGTCGAGGCGGCGCTCGGTCGAGGCGAGGCGGGCTCGCTCCTCTTCGTCACCGATCCCGCGGAGACCAACCGTCTTCAGCGCCTGACCGTCGACGGGAACCGGTTCGGCATCCCGGCGTTGTTCGGGTTCGACGTGATCCACGGATTCCGCACCATCTTCCCGGTCCCGATCGCGATGGCGGCGTCGTGGGACCTGACACTGATCGAAGCCGGCCAGGCAGTCGCGGCGCGGGAGGCTCGGTCGGTCGGTATCCACTGGACCTTCGCGCCCATGGTGGACATCGCGCGCGACCCCCGCTGGGGACGCATGATCGAGGGCGCCGGCGAAGATCCCTTCCTCGGCGCTGCTGTCGCCGCCGCGCAGGTCCGCGGATTCCAGGGCGACGCGGTGGGTGCTGCCGACCACGTGATCGCCGGGCCCGAAGCACTTCGCCGGGTACGGTGCCGCTCTCGGCGGGCGAGACTACGACGAGGTCGAGCTTTCCGATTCGGCGCTGTGGAACGTCTATCTCCCGCCGTTCAAGGCGGCCGTCGACGCCGGCGCGGGCAACATCATGACGGCCTACATGGATCTCAACGGCATTCCCGCCACCGGCAATCGAGTGGCTCTTTCGCGAAGTGCTCCGCGAGACCTGGGGCTTCGGCGGCTTCGTCGTCAGCGACGCCCAGGCCGTGCACAATCTCGAGACCCACGGCTTCGCCACCGACCTCACCGACGCCGGCGCCCGAGCCCTGGCCGCCGGCGTCGACATGGAGATGGCGGTGACCGACCCCGCCTACGCCCACATCCCGGAAGCCCTCGAAGCGGGCGACCTGGCCACCGAGGTGCTCGATGCCAGTGTCGCTCGGGTGCTCGAGGCGAAGGTTCGCCTCGGGCTCTTCGACGATCCGTTCGTCGACGTGGAGCGCGCCCGTGACGTCCTCGGTGACAAGGGCCACCGAGAGGTCGCCCGGGCCGCCGCCGAGCGATCGGCGGTGTTGCTCCGCAACGAGGGCGGGTTGTTGCCGTTGGACGACGCGACGACGTCGTCGATCGCGGTGCTCGGCCCGCTCGCGGACTCCCGGCGCGACACCTTGGGTCCGTGGTGCTTCGACTTCGACCTGGCCGAGACGGTCACCGTGCTGGAAGGGATCCGGAGCCGGGCCGGGGACGCGGTCGACGTGCAGTACGTCCCCGGTGTCCGGCCGGCGCAGCGGGTGTTCCCGTCGATGTTCGACATGTTCGGCGGGAACGCACCGGAGGAGCCGGCGGATTTCGACGATGCGGTCGAGCTGCAGCGCGCCGTCGACGCGGCGCGGGCGGCCGACGTCGCGGTGGTGGTGCTCGGTGAGTGGCAGAACATGATCGGCGAGGCGGCGTCACGATCCTCCCTGGAACTGCCCGGTCGCCAACTCGACCTCCTGCGCGCCGTCGTCGACACCGGCACCCCCGTCGTGCTGCTCGTGATGAACGGCCGGCCGCTCGACCTGAGGTGGGCGGCGGAGAACGTGCCCGCCATCCTCGACATCTGGTATCCGGGGTCACAGGGCGGTGCGGCCGTGGCGAACCTCCTCTTCGGCGATGTGTCCCCGGGCGGGAAGCTGCCGTTCACCTGGCCTCGGACGGTGGGTCAGGTTCCGATGATCTACGCCCACACGCGGTCACACGATCCCGAGCAGCAGGGCGCGCGGTACTGGGACGAGGAGAGCACGCCGCTGTTCCCGTTCGGTTTCGGGCGCAGTTACGGCGACATCTCCTACACCGGGCTCGCGGTCGACCGGGCCGTGATCGCCGCAGGCGAATCGCTGACGGTGTCCGTCACGGTCACGAACGGTGGTGCGCGCGCCGCGGACGAGGTGGTGCAGCTCTACCTCCACCAGCGGCACGGATCGGCCTCACGCCCGGTGCGCGAGCTGAAGGGATTCGAGCGCATGCACCTCACGGCGGGAGAGTCGCGGGTGGTGGCGTTCACGCTGGGGCCGGCGGCACTCCGGTACTGGAACGCGGCCGTCCGGGATTGGGTTCTCGACGCGAGCACGTTCGACGTCTGGGTCGGCGGCGATTCGACGGCGACGCTGGCGACATCCTTCGAGGTGCGCGCGGCCTGAGGCACCCGGCTCCTATCGTGCGTGGGTGACCAACATCGACATCACCCCCACCGCCTTCCTCGTCGGTCAGGGGATCGGCTCCCTCGGCGGCGAAGCCGGAGTCCTCCAGCTCACGGTCGAGCTCGCGCTGCGCCACGGCGCGTCCGGTCAGCTTCCGTTCGCGGCTGTCGTCGTCCGCGACGGAACCGTCACCGGCGCCGGCGTGAACACCGCAGTCGCGTTTCCGGATCCCACCGCCCACGGCGAGGTCGTGGCGATCCGCGACGCCGCCGCCCGCTCCGGCTCCGCAGACCTCGGTGGGTCGACCGTCTATTCCAGTTGCGAGCCCTGCGCGATCTGCCGGACGGTGGCCGCTGCCGCCGGTGTCGCCGAAATCGTCTACGCAGCAGACAAGGCGTTCGTGCCGGCGACCATGGACGGCGACCCGGACCGGACGTCGCGGCTCATCGACGCCGTCACCGGGGTGCTGCCATGGATCGCGCGCCGAGGCGAATCCGGGCTGTCCGACACTGCGCTCGAGGCTCCGTTCGTCGCGTACCTGGAAGCCGCCGGTCGATGATGCGGCTGGGGGTGAACGTTCCCAACTTCGGACCCGACGCCAATCCGGGCACGTTGCTCGACTGGGCCGTGTTCGCCGAGTCGGCCGGCTTCTCGACACTGGTCGTGTCCGATCACGTCGCTCCGACCCCGGAGGTGGCGTCGGTCTATCCGGCGCCTTTCTACGACCCGTTCGTCCTCCTCGCCTGGCTCGCCGGGCGGACGACGACGATCCGGCTCGGCACCTCGGTTGTCGTGCTCCCGTACCGGCATCCACTCCTGACCGCGCGCATGAGTGCGATGGTGCACGAGCTCAGTGGCGGCCGGTTCGTCCTCGGCGTCGGCACCGGGTGGGCAGCGACGGAGTTCAGCTGCCCTCGGGTTGGACGTCGCCGATCGAGGGCGAACGACCGACGCGTACCTGGAGGTCATGACCGACGCCTGGGCCCACGAGACGGTGAGTTCCGATCGGCCGGGCCTGAGGTTCGCCGACGTCGCCACCGGGCCGACGCCGCCCGCCGGCATCGTGCCGATCTGGAGCGGCGGGTCGGGCAAGCCCGCCATTCGGCGGGCGGTGCGGTTCGGCGAGGCCTGGCACCCCATCAACCCCGAGCTGGTGTGGCTACGGGAGGTCGGGGTGCGGGCGCTGACGGCCGCCTCGGACGCTGCGCAGCGGGCGGTCCCGGAGGTCGTGGTGCGCATCAAGGCCCGTCTCCAAGCCGAACCCGCAGCACCCGGGCGTCCTCTCGGCGTCGGCACCCTCGCCCAGGTACTCGACGATCTCGAGGCCCTGGCCGAGGTCGGCGCCAGCGAGGTCATCCTCGACACGAACCCCGATGCTCCGGAAGCTCGCGACTTCGGCGTCGAACGGCAAGCCCTGCTGGAGATCGTGGAGGCGTTCCGAGCCCGAGCGGGGGTCGCGTGAAGCCTTCTCGGCTAGGCAGGTGCGCCGTCGGTCGCCCGCACGAGGAGGCGATCGAGAGGCCGCGGCACATGGTCGAGATCGAGCGCGTCGACGAGAAGGGAGGCGTACCGGATCTTGCGTCCGCTCCCGGAACCCATGAAACGGCGGAGATGGTGCTCGACGGTGCGTCCGCGTTGGGCGGGCTGCTGCTGGAGCAGTCGGAACGACGCGAGCTGGCCCTGAGCCTCGATCACCTGCTCGACGGTGCCCGCACCGAGGCACCGGATCAGTTCTTCCTCCAGGTCCGCGTCACAGACGAAGAAGCCGAGCTGCTCCATCTCCGTGCGGTTCGTCGGAGAGCCGACACCGGCGCGGGTGAGTGCGCGCCGGAAGTAGCTCTCCTCGCCTGCGTCGCACAGGCCGGACACCTCCAGCGTGGCGCCGTCGGGACCGAATCGGGCCAGGAACGCGCCGATGTTGGTCGCGCCGGCCATCGGGAGCACTGCAGCACCCGACGCGGCGAGGTCGACGCCGCGACGTCGGGCCAGTCGCTGTACGGCCGCTTCGTCGCTCGCACCCTCGACGAGCACGACTGCACGTAGGTCGGTGACCGATGAGTTCGTGAACGGGATCGTCGTCACCGGTCCATGCTCGCAGGCGCCACCTCGTTAATGGCTGGTCCCACGGCGCCGCCGGAGGCAGGGTGATGGGCATGGGGTACCTCGAGGTCAGTGGCGTCGGCTACCGGCTGCCCGACGGGCGCGCCCTTCTCGATGATGTGAGCTTCCGTGTCGGCGAGGGCACCAAGATGGCGCTGGTCGGGGCGAACGGCTGCGGCAAGACGACGCTCCTCCGCATCATCGCCGGTGATCTCCCCCCGCGGGACGGCACGGTCGTGCGCCAGGGCGGAGTCGGGGTGATGCGCCAGTTCATCGGCACCGGCGTTGGCGTGTCCACCGTGCGCGACCTCCTCGTCTCGGTCGCGCCGCCGCGGATCCGGGCCGCAGCCGAGGCACTCGACCTCGCCGAACTGGTGATGATGGAGCACGACGACGAGAGGAGCCAACTGGCCTACGCGACCGCGCTCACCGAGTGGTCCGACGCCGGTGGCTACGACGCCGAGGTGCTCTGGGACGTCTGCTGCACCGAGAGCTTCGGCAAGGGCTTCGACGTCTCGAAGTGGCGCGATGTCATGACGTTGTCCGGTGGCGAGCAGAAGCGGCTCGTCCTGCAGGCGTTGTTGCGAGGGCCGGACGAGGTCCTGATCCTCGACGAGCCCGACAACTATCTGGACGTGCCGAGCAAGCGCTGGCTCGAACAACGCATGGCCGAGTCGCCGAAGACCATCCTGTACGTCTCCCACGACCGTGAACTGCTGGCACGAACGGCCGAGCGGATCACCACACTGGAAGGCGGAGCGAGTGGGAACACTGCGTGGGTGCACGGAAGCGGGTTCGCGTCCTATCACGCATCACGCCTCGACCGGCACGCGCGATTCGCCGAGCTGCAACGTCGCTGGTCGGAGGAGAAGGCGAAGCTCGAGGCCCTGGTCAAGGCGTTGCAGATCGCGAAGTCGCCGAAGACCCAGGCGGCCGTGACCAGGCTCCGACGACACGTCGAGACCGAACCGCCCGAACCCCCGCGCCTGCAGCACATCCGCATGCGCCTCGGCGGCGGTCGAACCGGAATCAGGGCACTGACATGTACCGGGCTTGCCCTGACCGGCCTGACCGAGCCGTTCGATCTGGAGGTCTTCTACGGCGAACGGCTCGCCGTGCTCGGCGCCAACGGCACGGGGAAGTCGCACTTCCTGAGGCTGCTCGGCGCGTGGCCCGTCACCGATGCGGTGGCCCACTCGGGCGCCTGGAAGCTCGGGGCCCGCGTCGTACCCGGCCACTTCTCCCAGACCCACGAGCACCCGGAGCTGGTCGGACGCACCTTGCTGGAGATCCTCTGGGAGGACTGCGCCCTCACGATCGGCTCCGCTGCTCCGGCCCTGAACCGTTACGAATTGACGGCGGCACGGGATCAGCGATTCGAAACGCTCTCAGGTGGGCAGCAGGCCCGATTCCAGATCCTGCTCCTGGAGTTGTCCGGCGCCACGATGCTGTTGCTCGACGAGCCGACCGACAACCTGGACGTCGATTCGGCCGAAGCCCTGGAGTCGGCCATGGCCGCGTTCGACGGCACGATCGTCGCGGTCACCCACGACCGCTGGCTCAGCCGGTCGTTCGAGCGCTTCGTCGCCTTCTCCGAGGACGGTTCCGTCCGCGAGACACCGGCACCGGTGTGGAGCTGACCCGCAGCGCGGTAGGTGCCTCAGCCGTCGGGCCACATCACCGGGCGTAGCTCCGCCGGGCTGCCGGGGCCGGCGAACTGGGCCGCGAGTTCCTGCGCTCGTTCCTGCGTCGCGCAATCGATGATGAAGAAGCCGGCCAGGTGTTCCTTCGTCTCGGCGTACGGGCCCTCCGTGACGAGCGGACCGTCGGCGTCCCAGGCGAACAACGTCGCCGAGGCCGGGTCGCCCAGTGCTTCGCCGGCCACCAGCTCGCCGCTCGCCGAGATCTCGGCCAGGAGCTTGTCGAACTCCCGGTCCATCGCTTCGCTTTGGGCGGCCGGTACCGCTCGTCCCTCTGGGGTGTACGCCGAGGTCGGGTGTCCCCACGGTTCGGGGTTGGCGTGGATGAGGATGACGTACTTCACGGACACGGCCTCCTGGTGTCGGAACCCGCACGACGCGGGCTTCTGATCTGAACGTCGGAGCTGGCGGAGGTTCTTCGACATGGCGGGGCGTGACGCTCGTCACGGCGTGGCGGCACCGACAGGTCCTACTCTCGGGCAGGTCTCGCGGACACCCGCACGCGGGGTTGTCGATCCGGCGACGCCGGGTTCGTCGGATAGGTGAGCGGCCGGAACGAACCGGCCACCGATGATCGGACGGTAGTCATGGCCAAGTACCTCATCCTCATCTACGGCAACGAGCAGCTCTGGGACGAACTGTCGCCCGAGGAGCAGCGCGCGAAGACGGCGGCGCACGTCAGCTATGCGGCCGCCGCCGGCGCCGGCAACCTCGAGGGCTACCAACTGCAGGGGAGCGAGACGGCGACCAGCCTGCACGCCACCGCGGTCGGCGAACCGACCATCACCGACGGGCCGTTCCTCGAGACGAAGGAAGTGCTCGGCGGCTACTACGTGCTCGAGGTCCCCGATCTCGACGCGGCGATCACGTTGGCGCGGATGCTGCCCGAGGTGTCGTCGACCCATGGCGGGGTGGAGATCCGTCCCATCGTGGAGCGGGACTGACGATGGACGGCGGCGGCCTCACGGTCTCGGCGTCGGACCCACCTGCTCCGGCCGAGATCGTCGAGGCCGTGGCGCTGGCACACCGCCGCGAATGGGCCGCCGTGCTCGCCACCACGGCTCGCGTGGCCCGAGACCTCGGCCTGGCCGAGGAGTGCACGCAGGACGCCTTCGCGCAGGCGCTCCTCACCTGGCCGCGGAGCGGCATCCCGCGACGGCCCGGTGCCTGGCTCACGTCCGTCGCGGGCAACCGTGCGCGGGATGTGGTTCGCCGGGAAGCGACCTTCCGACGTGTGCTGCCGAAGCTGGTCTCCGACGAGTCGGTGCCGGGTCCGGCCGACAGCTATGACCCCGACGTCATCGACGACGACCGCTTGCGTCTGGTGTTCACGTGCTGCCATCCCGCGCTCTCCCGGGAGGCCCAGGTCGCGTTGACCCTCCGACTCGTGTGCGGGCTCTCGACGGCCCACGTGGCCAGGGCATTCCTCGTGCAGGAGTCGACGATCGCGGCCAGGATCACGCGGGCGAAGAAGAAGATCGCGGCCGCCGGCATCCCGTACCGGGTGCCGACCCGGGCCGAACTGCCCGAGCGGGTGAGCGCGGTGCTCGACGTGGTCCATCTGGTTTTCACCACCGGGCATGCGGCCCCCGACGGGATCCGGCTCGTTCGGCAGGACCTCGTGACCGGCGCCATCGATCTCACCCGCGCGCTCCATACGCTGCTTCCGCGTGAGGACGGGGTGACCGGACTGCTGGCCCTGATGCTCCTCGTCGATGCCCGGCGGGACACCCGCGTGTCCGCGACCGGCGACCTCGTGCTGCTGGCGGACCAGGACCGCGGCCGGTGGGATCGCCGCGAGATCGACGAGGGGATCGCCCTGCTCGTCGACTCCCTGCGCCGACGCCCGGCCGACCGGTTCACCGTGGAGGCCGCGCTCGCCGCCGTCCATGCGGAGGCACCGTCCTGGGAGACGACGGACTGGATGCAGATCGTCGGGCTCTACGACGTGCTCTGGCGGCTGTGGCCGTCGCCGGTCGTCGAGCTCAATCGCGCCGTCGCCATCGGGATGCGCGACGGCGCGCAAGCCGGCCTGGACGCGCTCGCCCCGTTGCTCGACGTGCCGTCCCTCAGCATCTATGGCTACCTCAGCGCGGCTCGCGCCGACTTCCTTCGCCAGTTGGGTCGGTGGGAGGAGGCCGCTCGTGCCTATGAAGAAGCCCTCGTGCTGACGAACAACGAGGTGGAGCGCGCGTTCCTGCTCCGCCGACTCGACGAGGCGATCGCCAACGAGAGGGAACAGCAGACCGGCGACCGCGATCCGATGACCTGACCGACGACTCGGTCACCGTCGCGGACGTTGCTTCTCGGAGACCGACTTGATGATGAGCTCAGGGCCGGTCGACGCCGCCATGGGCGTCGTGGCGAGCGGGAGAGCAGCGGCGATGAGCGCGTCGACCTCGGCGGCGGCGAGCATCCGCGCCGAGTCGATCGCGACGCTCCGGACGACCTTGCCGTCGCCTCGCAGGATCGACGACGGATCCGGCAGCTCGGTTGCACGCTGGAGGAAGAACAGATTCGGGCCGCGCGCATAGGCGGCGAGGGAGAAGATCGCGTCCGAGGTGCGCGGCGTCGGCCCGAAGCCGATGACGAGGAAGTTGTAGTTGTCGTAGACCAGTTGGACCGCCTGCGGGAATCGCTCGGTCATGGCCGCGCGGCACTCTCGGATGAGGCCTTGCATCTCGGCGCGAACTTCGCGATGAATCCGGCCAGCTCCGACTCCGCGGTCACGGCTGCACGGTACTCACCGGTGACCTTGTCCATCCGTCCTCGTGATGGGCACACTTGACGGCCATGGGCGAACCGCAGCCACGGGTGTTCGGGGACGAGAACCTGTCGGGCGTCGTCTTCCGTGAGACGTTCATGCCGCGCGCCCGCATGATCGGCGTGGTGCTCGTCGACGCGTCGATCGACGGTCTGGTGCAGAACCTCACGGTCAACGGCGTCGAGGTGACGGACTATGTGAAGGGGGAACTCGACCGCCGCTTTCCGGTTCGGCTGAAGTTGCGGTCCGGCGAGCCGGACGATCTGCGGGCGGGGTGGGCCGAGATCGAGGCCGGTTGGCGTGCGACCACGGACCGCATCGGCGCGCTCGACGAGGACCGGCAGCATGCGCGGGTCGACGGTGAATGGTCCGCGGTGCAGACGCTGCAACACCTGGTCTTCGTGTGTGACGGGTGGTTCCGCTGGGCCGTGCTCGGTCGTACCGCGGCCGTTCCATCCGATGGGCCTGGCGCCCTCGTTCGTCCCCGACCAGGCGGCGATGGGCCTGGACGCGAACGCGCGGCCGAGCTTCGACGAGGTGGTCGCGGTGCGGGTCGAACAACAGCGGGAGATCGGGGAGTTCCTGGCGGGCGTGACGCTCGCCGACCTCGACCGACGGGGGATCGCGCCGGATCGGCCCGGCTGGCCGGTGGATCCCGAGCGGCACAGCGTCCTGGCCTGCCTGCACACGCTGCTCGAGGAGGAGTTCGCGCATCATCGGTACTGCATCCGGGACCTGGACGCGCTCACCTGAGGCTGGAGTGGGCGTGTTGTGACGGGACGCGCCGTGCGGGGGTGGGTTTGTGACCACTCGGCGGGCTCGGCTTCTGGCCGGGGCTGGAGTGGGCGTGTTGTGACGGGACGCGCCGTGCGGGGGTGGGTTTGTGACCACTCGCGCCGTCGGGCCGGGCCTAGTGTCGGCTGGGTGAGCTTCGAGGTCGCCGCGGACGCCTATGCCCGCTTCATGGGCCGCTACTCAGAACCGTTGGCCACCGATTTCGTCGCGCTCCTGGACGTGCGGCGTGGCCAACGCGTGCTGGACGTCGGCTGCGGACCCGGCGCGCTGACCGCAGCACTGATCGACCGGTGCGGCCCGGCTGCCACGTCGGCGGTCGATCCGTCCGAATCGTTCGTCGCAGCGGCACGTGCACGGTTTCCGGGGATCGACGTGCGCTGCGCCGCGGCCGAACGGCTCCCGTTCACCGACGGCGAGTTCGACATCAGTGCGGCCCAGCTGGTCGTGCACTTCATGACCGATCCGGTGGCCGGGCTGGCGGAGATGGCGCGGGTGACGCGCCGAGGTGGCCACATCGCAGCGTGCGTGTGGGATCACGCCGGCGATCGTGGTCCGGTCTCCCTGTTCTGGCGCGCGGTCGCCGACCTCGATCCGGCGGAGGGCGGCGAGGCCGGGCTCGCCGGCGCCGGCGAAGGTCAACTCGCGGGCCTGTTCGAACGGGCCGGGTTGCTGGAGGTCGAATCCTCAGAGCTGAGCGTGCAGGTGGAGTTTCCCTCGTTCGACGACTGGTGGGAAACCTTCACGCTCGGCGTCGGTCCGGCCGGTGCCTACGTGTCGCGACTCGACGTCGGACGGCGCGAGGAGTTGCGCCGGCGCTGCGCGACGCTGGCTCCGCCGGCCCCGTTCACGATCACCGCGTTCGCCTGGTGCGCGGTCGGACGGGTCGGTCGCGACTAGACCTGCCTGGTGGCGATCACCCAGGCCGTGCGGGCCATGATCTGGAGGTCGAGGATCGGGGACCAGTTGGCCAGATAGACGAGATCGTGACCGAGCTTGTAGCCGATGTCGGTGTGGTAGCGGCCGTTGACCTGCGCGAGCCCGGTGATCCCCGGCGGTACGTGGTGGCGCCGCTTGTAGCCGGGGATGTCGCGTTCGTACTCGAGCAGTTCGGCCGGCCGCTCGGGCCGTGGGCCGACGATCGTCATCTGTCCGCGAGCCACGTTGAGCAGCTGGGGAAGTTCGTCGAACCGCGTCTGCCGGAGCCAGCCCATGCCCCCGACGATGCGCGGATCCACGACCTGCGCCTGCACCGGGCCGGTCTCGGACTCGGCGTCGGGTTGCATGGTCCGGAACTTCAGCATCCGGAACGCCTTGCCCTCCTGGCCTACGCGCTCTTGCACGAAGAGCAGCGGGCGCCCGGCCACGACCGCGACGTACACGGTGGTCACGGCCAGAAGGAGAAGGGTGATCGGCATGGTCACGATGAGCACCGCCAGGTCCATCGCACGTTTGAGCCGTGCCTGCGACGACGTCAACACGTGCGTGGAGAGCAGGACCACGGGCATGCCGCCGATCTCCCCGACGTTGCGCAGCCCCAGGAGTGAGTCCTGGGCTCCGATCACCTGGAGCGTCGTGACTCCGGCAGCCTCGAGGCTGGCCAGCGATCCGGCATACAGCTCGTCGAGATCGCTTCGATCGAGCAACAGGACCTCGGTGGCACCGAACCGTTCGACATCGACCTCGACGTCGCTCACGTGCTCGGTCCGGCCGACGACGGTGAGGTTCTGGCGTGCGCCGCGAAGATGTCGACCCGCCAGCGCGCCGGCTCGGGCGTCGCCGACCAGCAGCACCCGTACCGGGCCGCGGACGCGCGAGTCGAGCCGCCGCGCAGCCCACCGATCGAATGCCAGCCCGAAGGGGGCGACCAGCGCGTAGACGATCAGGACGCTGCGCGGGACGAGGTACTCCCCGAGCAACCAGCTCGCCAGACCGGCGACCAGCGCGGCCAGCCAGGTGAGCGCCACCAGCCGCGACGACCCCGGCCGGCCCGCCAGCCGCCGCTCCCGGTCGTAGAGCCCTCCGAAGGAGAGGATCCCGACGTGGATGACGACGATGAGCGCGTACGACCAGACGTAGCGGGTCAGATGCTCGTCGGCGTGGAACTGAGGTCGGACGACGACGAGTACCGCCGTTATCGCCCAGAGCGTCGCGTAGACGGTGACCGCGTCGGCGAGATGCAGCAGCCGCACCCCGTGTGCGTTCATGGCGCGGATCGTTCGGATGCGCCGGCCGGTCGGCCGTTGCGACGACGTCACCATGGGCGGTGAGTCTCGCACGCGGCCGCCTACGGGCGGTCGAGGAGCGCGGAGATCCGGTGCGCCAACTCGACGGAGGCTTCGATCTCCACGCGGCGATTCGACACGCTCTCCACATTGAAGCCGAACGGCATCCCCAGCCGACGGCAGAACGCGATCAACTCCTGCGCGGTGAGGACGTCGGCGTCGAGCGACACGGCGAGCGGATCCGCCGCGTAGCGAAGGTCGTTCTGGAGCCATCGCGGCACGTCCACGCCGAGCCACTGGAGGAAGGCGAGGCTCTTGGCGGATCCGCACACCGACAGCGTGAAGACGACTGTGGCCGGCGCGAGGCCGTTCTCCACACACGCGTGGTGGTAGTCCGAGACCATGCTCTTCGTCGCGCTGACGTCATAGACCACCTGGGTGACGAAGAAGGACGCCCCGTTCCGCTGTTTCCGCAGCAGGCGGAGGTGCTCGTCGTCGCCTCGGGAATGTCGCTCCGGGATGGCCACGCCGCCGAAGAACAGGTCGTGACCCGGCTCCGTCCACAGACGTTGTGCCTCGAGAAGGGTCGTCTTCATCGGTTTCGTGGTGGAGGACCCGCCCACCAGCACGGTCAGGGTCCGGTCGGCATGCTGACGCCGCAGCCATTGCCGGAGCGCCTCCTCCGGGTACTTCCCGACACAGCGGTAGACGACGACGGGCCGGGGCCACCGACCGAACCGTTCGGCGTACACGGCCGGGTCGATCGTCGGCAGGTAGGGAAAGGGCCGCTCGTGCTCGTTTCGATCGCTCTCGTCGTCGATGTCGTACAGGATCAGCCCGTCGACATCCATCGATCCGAGCCTGGCCATCGTGGCGTCGGCGATCTCCTGCACCCGCTCGGGCGGCGTCGCCAGCCGTGGTGGGGTGACTCCGAAGAGCAGGACCTCCCCGCGCCGGTCGGCGACGACGTCGAGCAACCGGCCGGTCACAGGGGGAGTCCCCAGCCGGCTACCAGCGTCTCGAGGTCGGCGGCCTGGCCATCGAGGTCGGGCTGCTCATCGCCGGTGGCGTCGGCGATCCGCTCCAGCCGGCCGGCGATGACCGCGTCGCGGAGGTCGATGGACCGGCCGGTGAGGTCGGTGTACTCCGCCGCCACCCGCCCGGCGAGCTCGAGTGACTCGTCGGCCAGGTACCGCAGCTCGGACGCGGCGTGCCCGAGCTCGACGCAGGAGAAGTCCCAGACACCCACGACGTGGCCGACCGGCCCGCTCAGCACCAGGTTGCTGAAGTCGAAGTCGTTGTGCATGACCACGAAGGCAGCCGAGCCGCCGATGGTGCCGTCAGCTTCGTCGGCGCGCGATGCGAGCCTCGCGCAACAGCGGGCGGATCGATTCGGCGGCCACGCTGGGGAACGTGGGCAACCTCGCTTCGATGGTGGCGATCGACGCCGACGGTCCGTTCGCAGTGGGCAGTGCGAGATCGACGACCTCGGCGTCGGTCAGCGAATCGTGCATGGCGGCCAGGAACACGGCGAGCGAGTCGGTGAGCTCGGTGCGCTGCCGGTCGCTCGCCGCCTGGTACGCGTGAGCGTCGAACGCGTACCCCTCGAGCTTGCGATAGGCGGCGAAGCGCGTGCTCCGTCCGACGCGTTCGACCGTGGGTATGGGAACGGGCAGCCGGCCGCGAAGCCGGGCCAGGACCGAGAGCTCGCGATCGAAGTCGACGTGCGGGCGCGGGAACCGGTACATCCAGCCGTCGCGGGTCTCGAGGACCACGCTCTCCCAGCCGGCGTGCACCTGCGCACCGTCGGCGGTCACCTCGAGGCCGTCCGCGACGACCGCTGCCACCAGTGCCTCGACGTCCCGCGGTGGTTGGGCCCGATGCGTCGGGGCGCTCATCGTCCTCAGCGGCGGCCGAGCGCCCAGTAGGCGAGCGAATTCCCCGGATTGGCCAGCATCGCCACCCGCCACCAGCGCTTCTTCCCACGTACCTGGTCGTCGTCGCGTCGCCCGAGGTCGCGCCACGCGAACGCTGCGACGATCACCTCGGCAGCGACGATCACAGCGATGACCGGCTTCTTACCTGGCAGAGTCACGATTCACCACTCCTCATCGTCGATCGGGCCGGATGTCGATCGGGCCGGATCGGACTGCACCACGCTATCGGCCCGTCGACCGGATAGCCGTGCCGGTGTCATCCGGAGGGTTGCTTGTCAGCACGAGGCTCAACGATATATCGTGATCGCATCGATACATCGACGATCGACTCGTGAGTGCTGTGGACCCGGTCCCGGAGTCCGTGCCGTCACCGTGCGGCCGGGTCGGCGCCGGCGGTGCGGCGGGCGCCGGGGTCGAGGATGCTGGGCAGCGGGAGACCCGCCAGTACGGGCATGGTCATCACGGGCCGAAGCGGCATGGACGACGCGGCGGCGGCGACGACGGCGGGCGCAGCGTGGGGACGTCCGGACGGCGATCCTGCTGCTCCTGTCGGACCAGCCGATGCACGGGTACCAGCTGATGCAGGCGATGAGCGACCGCACGAACGGTGCCTGGCGGGTGAGCCCGGGCGCGGTGTACCCGACGATCGCCCAGCTCGAGGACGAGGGGCTGGCGACGATCCAGCAGGAGGGCGGCCGGCGGCTGGTCACTCTCACCATCGCCGGCCGGGCGCATGTGGCCGAGCAGCGCGAGGCCCTGGGCGACCCCTTTCTCGAGTACGCAGGCAGTGCCGGCGGTGCCGACCTCCGCGAACCGCTGGACGAGTTGCACGCCGCGGCACGGCAGCTCGAGCTCAGCGGCTCGTCGACGCAACTCGAGGTCGCGGCGCGAGTGCTCGCCGGCGCCCGGCGCTCGCTGTATCTGATCCTGGCCGAAGGGCCGGACGTCGCCGATGCGTGACCCCGGACTCGCCACCTCCGCACGTCATGTCGCGACTGTCGCGATGCCACCTCTCACCCTGGAAAGGGACTGCGCCCGATGACGGAGATGCTCAGACTGTTCGAACGGCCGGAGATCAGGAACCCGATGGCTGTGCGGGACCTCGAAGAGCTCTGGACCACCACGCACCCATCGATCCCGCCGATCCTGACGACGCGGCGCATTGAGCAACGCCGGCCGCCGCTACCACCCCTGCGTACCTGAGGAGAACTGATGAGCACCGATTCCGGCATCGCCCCGACGATCGAACTCCAGCACGGAGCCCGGATGCCCCGCGTCGGACTCGGCACCGGCCCCCTGCGGGGCGACGACGCCGTCACGAGTGTGGCCGAGGCTCTCGACGCCGGTTACCGGCTCGTCGACACGGCGTTCGCGTACGGCAACGAGGCGGAGGTGGGTCGTGGCCTCGCATCGAGCGGCGTCCCCCGGGAGGACGTCTTCATCACCACGAAGTTCAACAAGCAGTCCCACAGCGTGGCCGGCGTGCAACAGGCGTTCGCCGACAGCACCAGGCTGCTCGGCGTCGACTACCTCGATCTCCTCATGATCCATTGGCCGCTGCCCGCTCACGACCAGTACGTCGAGGCGTGGCGCGGCCTCGTCGAACTCCTGGAGAAAGGTGACGTGCGGGCCATCGGGATGTCGAATTTCAAGCCGGCCCACCTCGACCGCCTGATCGCCGAGACGGGCGTGACCCCGGACGTCAACCAGATCCAGCTCAACCCTCGGCTCGGTCGGGTGGAGACGCGTGCCTACAACGCCGAGCACGGGATCGTCACCGAATCCTGGAGTCCGCTCGGCGCCGGCTCGGATCTGCTGGCCGAGCCGATCATCGTGAGCCTCGCCGAGCGGTACGCCAGGACTCCGGCACAGATCGTCCTGCGGTGGCACATCGAACTCGGCCTGGTGACGATCCCGAAGTCGTCGAGTCCGGAGCGTCTCCGGGCCAACATCGACATCTTCGACTTCAGCCTGTCCGCAGACGATGTCGAGGCGATCTCCTCGCTCGACCAGGGCGAGGATGCGGCGACCGACTCCGACAAGGCCGGACACTGAGCCCCCGCGGACAGCACGAGGGCCGGCGTGCGGACCATTCGCGGCCCGAGCGGGCGTTCAGCCTGGACGATCTGGTCGCCAACGGCTCGATCTCGGCCGCCGGTGCCGACGTTCTCCGCACGGTGGCGGCCAGCGGGCATTCGTTCCTCGTCCACGCCCGACCGCGCAGTGCCGGGAAATCGACGTTGACCAACGCAATCCTCGCGGAGGCGCCGCCCGATCTGCCGCGGCAGGAGTTCGTCGGCACCGAGGAGGAGTTCGTGGCGCTGACGGCCGTACCCGCGGCCGGCTATCTGAGCGTCGCCGAGATCGGGCACCGTGGCCGGCGGGGCTATCTCGCCGCCGAAGAGGTGGTCCGGTTGTTCGACCTGGTGGAGCACGGCTACTCGGTCGCTTCCAGCCTCCATGCGGATTCGGTCCAGGAGGTCTTCGATGTCCTGGCCAGCAACGGGATCGACCGGGATCAGGCGGCCACCATTCCGTACCTCGTCAAGATCCGGGTCCTCGGTGATCCTGACGATGACTCCACGGCTCGGGTGGTCGAGGCGATCCATCAGATCGGCGTCTCGGACACCGGCGACGTCACCGACGCGCTGTTGTACGAGTGGGACGGGCGGGCGCCGACTGTCGAACCGTCCTGAACGGAGGATGCGTCGACCGTCATCGGCCGGGCCGTCCACCGATCTCCCAGACCCCGCGGGCGATACGTTGACGCTGTGACGAACGATCATGACCCGGCCCGCGCGTCGGAGGATCCGGCGGTCGTGATGGTCGGCTCGCCCGACGTGCTGTGGCGTTACGTCCGGGCCGGCGGGACGGTCGACGTCGCGCCGCCCGTGGTCGAGATCGACGGCCAGACGGTGGTGCTGGCCGGGGCCGCGAATGCGGAATCGCTCAGCAGGGTGGCCAACGGAGCGACGGAGCACGTCTTCCGGGTCGCGGTTGCGGGCCACGCCGACCTGACGGTGCGGCTGACCGCGCACGTGCCGCCGGACAACTCGGTGGTGCGATTCCGGTACGAGTTGGTGAGCGCGAGCGAGCGGCGGCTGACGAAGCGCGCCGGCGTCGAAACCCTTCGGCTCGCCAAGCTCACGCTCTCCACTCACGCAGCCGCCGAGGTTCGGCTCTCGGACTACGACTCGCTGGTGCACAGCTACGTGCCGACCGAGGTGCCGCTCCGGCACGGTGCCTTCGCGGCGGAGCAGCTCGTCATGGGACCGCTGCTCACGTGGGCGGTGGACGGCGGTCATGCGGTCGTCGCCTACGAGCACGGCTCCCAGCATCCCGACGCCTACCTGGCCTACCGACTCGGAACCGGGGGCGACCCGCAGACCACCGTCGGGACCGCCGAGCTCGTCGGGGTCAAGGGGACGTACCTCGACGGCCAGGATCTCCGGGCCGGTCTCACGACGGCCTGGATGGACCTCGCGTGGGTGCCCGGTGGCCGCGAAGACCTCCAGCAATCGTTCCGGGACTTCGTGCTCCGGTACCTCTCGAGCTCGCCGGCATCCCGGGAACCGCTGATCTTCTACAACACCTGGAACCACCAGGAACGCGTGCGGCACTGGACCGGGCGGCCCTATCTGGCCGACATGTCCGCGGCTCGGATGCTCGCCGAGATCGACGTCGCTCACCACGTAGGTGTGGACGTGTTCGTCATCGACACCGGCTGGTACGACCGCACCGGCGACTGGCGTGTCGATCAGAGCCGGTTTCCGGACGGGCTGACGCCGATCAAGGAGCGGCTGGACGCCTACGGCATGCGGCTCGGCCTCTGGTTCGGCCCGACCTCGGCCGCGGTGTCGAGCAGCCTCCTGGCTCGCAACGAGGCGAATCGGATGAGCTGGCACGGCCGTCGTGAGCCGGCGCGGCCGATCTGGGAGACCGAGGAGAGCGAGGAGCTCTGTCTCGTGAGCTCCTACGCCGACGACTTCGCCGACGAGCTGATCAGTTGCGCACGCGAGCTCGGCGTCAGCTACTTCAAGTGGGACGCGATCAGCCAGTACGGCTGCGACGACGCGCACCACCATCACGGCACCGAGGCCAACAGTGCCGACGAGCGCGCTGACTCCTACGCCTATCAGCAACCGCTGGCGATGGCGAGGATCGTGGCGAAGGTGACCGAGCGCCGTTCCGGGAGCGATCGTCGACTTCGATGTGACGGAGCCGGAGCGTTGCGTCGGCCTGGCTTTTCTCACGGCGGGCAAGTACTTCCTCATCAACAACGGGCCGTATCTGCCGAGCTTCGACGTCCCGTCGGACCGGGATGTCTCGTGGAGCAACCCCAATCTGTTCTTCTACCCCGGGCCGGCACGCGACTGGATCTGCCGCACCCCGCTGGCCTACGACACGTGGATTCCCTCGGTGCTGTTCCTCACCCACTACCTGCCGGATGATCCCGGCTCCAACCAGGACATGAGCATCGGTTCACTCGTGCTGGGGCAGAACGGCATCTGGGGCGACCTCCTCGCGATCAGCTCCGACGGCGTCGCGCGGATGGCCCGATTGCTCGCGGCGTACAAGCAGGTCCGCGAGGACATCACCGCTGCGAGCGTGATTCGAACGGGTGTCCCCGGCGGCATGGTGGAGAGCTACGAGAAGATCGACGCTTCGACCGGCCGCGGCGTCCTGGTCGTCTTCGCCAACCGCGTCGGATCCCCGTTCGGGCCGGATCGGCCGATGACCACGCAGGTCGTGACGGAGGCAGTGGTCGACCAGAACGTGGTCACCACGGCAGGTGCGGCCATGCGGTTCGACGCGGAGGGCCGCGCCGTCGTCGACGCGCAGTTCGCGGAGACCGGAGCGGTGATCGTCTTCTTCGGCGCCACGGAGTAGACCCTCACCCGTCCACGCCGGACCCGACCCGAACCGACGGCAGGTCGGGCAGATCGACCAGTGACAACGGCGATGCTGACGCGGGGCGCCGGTTTGCGACAGCCTGTCCCCATGAACCTGCGGATCACCTGGCTCGGCCACGCCACGGTCGTGATGGACATCGGATCGGTCCGCATCATCACCGACCCGCTTCTCGGACGGCACGCGGGCCTCCTGCGACGGCGCGGGCCCACACCCGAGCGAGCCACGTGGGACCGCGTCGATGCGGTCCTGGTGTCCCACCTGCACTACGACCACGCCGAACTCCGATCGCTGCGGCTGCTACCGGACGTGCCCGTCCTGGCCGCGCCGGCGAATGCGGCCTGGCTGCGTCAGCACGGTGTGCCGCGCGCGGTGGGCCTGTCGGTGGACGACTGGTATCCGGTAGGCGGCAGTGACGACGATGTGCGGGTCCGGATCGCGCCGGCTGTGCACGCCGGTCGGCCGATGCCGCATCGCCCCAACGCCGTGAACGGCCACCTCGTCCGGTACTCCGGCGGTGTCGTGTGGGCCGTGGGTGACACCGAGGAGTTCCCCGACCTGACCCGACTCACGGAGTTGGCCGGTCGTGGCATCGATGTCGCCCTGGTCCCGGTTGGTGGCTGGGCACCGCGATTGTCTCCCGGGCATCTCGATCCTGCGGGTGCGGCCCGGGTGTGCGAGGTGGTGGGAGCGCGGGTCGCGATCCCGGTGCACTGGGGGAGTTTCTCGCCACCCGGGCTCCGCCGCCTGCCTGGCGGCTGGATGGACCGGCCGGGCGCGGACTTCCCGGCTCAGCTTCGCCGGTATGCACCACGCTGCGAGCCCGTGGTGCTCGCTCCCGGGGAGTCCTGGGACGCACCTGCGTCGACGAACCCCGGTCCGGCGGCAACCGATCGATGATCGTGTCGCGGACGCGACACGGGTGGTGACTACGCGATCAGACGGCGACCGCAGAGAGTCTGACCGTCATCTGCCCGCCGTGGGTCGAATACAGCTACGAGGGGACCTGCCCCTGCTCGGCCGGCAAGAACCTCACCTATCAGGTCTGGGCACCCGCCACGAGCGTCCGTGGCTATCAGGCGACGCTCACGGAGTCCGGCCCCGGGGGCACGCACACGCAGACCCTGACTCTGGTGAACGGTACGAAGCAGGCGTTCGCGCCGGTCAGATTCGCGGCCGGTGACCGGGTGCGGCTCTCGTTCACCGTCCTCGGCAAGACGTATCAGCTCGACGACATGAGCCAAGGCTCGATCTGACCGCCGCTCGACCGTGCCGTCACAGCTGACGGCACGGTCGACCGCCGTCGGACATGAGTCGCTCGATCGTCTCGACGATGCCGGCCACCGGCTCGCGAGCATCGAGCTCCAGCGTCGCTCCCGCTCGGAGCAGGGGTTCCACCGTCTGCAGATACCCGAGAATCTCGGCCTGTTGCGCGGGCGTCGTGCCGTACGGATTGTTCGTACGGCGCCGGACTCGTTCGATCAGCACCTCGGCCGGTGCGCTGAGCAGCACCACGTGCTGGAACCGGTCGTAGAACCGGCCCTGGTTCTCGGCAGTCCCGGCCACGACGAGCTCCGTGTGCGCAGCCAGGAGTTCGTCCATCCGGCGCGCATCCCACATCCCCTCGGTGGGTTGCCAGTCGTCATAGTCGGTGTCGACGGTGACGTGGCCACGGACGCGAAGAGCGTCGAGGATCGTGCTCTTGCCGGTGCCCGACATTCCCGTGAGCAGGACTCGCGCCATGGCCGAAAGCTAGTACGAGGCGCGGGCTGATGCGGCGCACTGGTCATGGGAGAGCCTGTCCGCCACAGTGTCTGTATGACGACGCGCGGAGCTCATCTGGTCGGCAGTCTCCCGGGGGCCGATCCCGAGGCGGCGATGTCGATGGCGCTCGACATCCTCGGGCCGCACCTGCAGACCCTGCCGGACGGCGAGACCGGGGCGCGTCGGAACTGGGTCATCTCGATCATCGACGGTCTGCAGACCCATCCTGATCTCGAACTGCGCAAGCCGGGCGACTGGTCGGACTACGACAAGACGCCCGTGCTGCAGAATCCGCAAGGGGCGGACGCTGTACGGCGCCAACCTCGACTTCGGCCATGTCGACGCGGTCCGTGCCAGCCACCCGGTCTTCGAGCAGGTTCGGGCCGCGGCCGGACGGCCGGAGATCGCGTTTCAGGAAGGCGTTCCCGGCGACCTCGACCTGGCCATGTTCACGCTCGGGCCGACTGGTGCGCTCCGACACCGGCGCCCGTTCACCGAAGCGACCATCACCGAGATCCGCGGGGTGGGGGCGATCACCGGGCCGGACACGCTGTTCCAGATCGAGGTACCCGTCGAGCTGGTGCTTCTCGCGAAGGCGCCGCCACCGGCCCGGCCGGCGCTGGCTCGGGCGCTCGCCCGGCCGATCACCAAGCTGGCCGCCGGGGCACCGGAGCACACGCGCTTCGGCGTCCATCTCTGTCTGGGCGACATGAACAACCGGGCCTTCGGAACCATGGACGACGTCACCCCGCTCGTCCTGCTGGCCAACGCGATCCTCGCCGGCTGGCCGGAAGGCCGAACGCTGGATCTGCTGCACGCGCCGTTCGCCGCCGCCGACCATCCCGCCACGACCGACAAGCAGTTCTACGCGCCGCTCGCGTCGCTGAAGCTGCCCGGCAGTGTCCGGTTCGCCGCCGGCTTCGCCCACGAGGCGCAGTCGTTGGCCGACCAGCTCGCGATTCGCGCCACCATCGACGAGTTGGTGCACCGTGAGGTCACGATCTCGGCGGCATGTGGTCTGGGTCGGAGGTCGGAAGACGCCGGTCGAGCCGTGCTCGAACGCACGGCGGAACTCTGCGCCACCTGAGCCGGCGCGGCCTGCTCGGCGTCGAACCGATGGAGGATGCTTCTCCCATGATGGCGACGGGTGACGACCGGGATCGCGACGCGACCGGCAGAGCCCGGCAGGCACGGCCCCGGGATGCGTTGGGGCGACCGCTGCCGTACGGGACGCCCGGCGTCGAACCCGTGTCGGAGGAGCCCCTCCCGCCCGCGGAGGCGATCGAGACCGCATGTGGCCTCGTGGAGGCCGGCCGGCCCTTCGCCGCGCACGAGGTGTTCGAGGCACGCTGGAAGGCGGGTCCGGCCGGCGAGCGTGACCTGTGGCAGGGGTTGGCGCAGATCTGCGTGGGCCTGACCCACGCGGCGCGCGGCAACGAGGTCGGCGCTCGACGACTGGTCGAACGGGGATGCGGTCACCTGCGACGGCATTCTGCGACCGGATCCACCAGCTACGGGCTCGATCTGGTTGCGGTCATCGCCCGGGCCCACGAGCAGATCGACACCCGCGACACGACAGATCGACACCGAGGAGACGAATGAGCAAGGTTCTCGTCACCGGAGCGTCCGGCGTCGCCGGACGCCTGGTCGCGCGCGGGCTGGCCGATGCGGGTTACGACGTTCGTCGGGCCGACGTCGCACCGGCGGCGCCGGACCCGACCGATCCAGTCGCGCCGGGTGAGTTCGTCCGTTGCGACACCCGCACGCCTGCCGACGTTCGGGCCGCTGTCGCGGGCTGCGACGCGGTCGTCCACCTGGCCGCCTGGCACAGCGGGCATCAGCCACCGGTCAGCGACGACACGATCTTCGCGGTCAACGTCGACGGCACGTTCAACCTCCTCCAGGCCTGCCGTGAAGCCGGGATCGACAGCGTCGTGTTCGCCTCCTCGATGGCCTACGGATGGGGTGGCGTCTACGGCGTCACGAAGGTCCTCGGCGAGGATCTGTGGCGGATGTACCACCAGGTCACCGGCGCCTCGGTGGCGATGTTGCGCTACCACGACTTCGTCCCCAAGCCCTACCTCGCGTGGGGGGCCAAGCTGCTCCGCAACGGTGTCGACCGGCGCGACGTGGCGGCCGCGACGGTCGCGGCGCTCGTTGCGGCGGTGGACCGGCGAATCGGGCTGTTCACCACGATCGTCCACTCCGACCACCATCTGCCCACCGAGGTCCGGGCCGACTTCGCCACGTACGGTCCGGCCTGGTGCGAGTCGCGGCTACCCGGGTCCGCGGCGCTGTTGTCCCGCTATGCGATCGAGCTCCCGACGGAGGTCGAACAGCACGACCTGAGCGAAGCAGATCGTTTGCTCGGTTGGCGGCCTGGCCACGGCTTCCTCGAGTTCCTGACCGACCTGCAGCGTCGCGACGCCGCGGGAGTCGATGTCGGCAGTCTCTGGGCCCCCGGTCAGTTGCCGGTCGACACCGCGACCTGAGGCGCAACCGACGAGCCAGCCGGTCAGCCGCAGATCACGGAGAGGACATCATGTCGATCACGATCGGGATGGTCGGAGCCGGCGAGTTCGGGCGAGAGTTCGCCACCCTGTTTCACCGTCATCCGGCGGTCAGTGCGGTGCACGTCACCGACCAGGTGGCGGAGCGAGCCGAACGGCTGTCGCGAGAGCTCGGCCTGGCCGGCACCGTCGCCAGCTTCGAGCAGTTGCTGGAAACCGACGTCGACGCGGTGGCGATCTTCACCCAACGCTGGCAGCACGGGCCGCTCGTCGAACAGGCGCTGAGGGCAGGCAAGCACGTGTACTCGGCCGTTCCGATGGGCGTCTCCGCGGACGAGATCGTCGCCATCATCCGGGCGGTCGAGGAGACCGGACTCGTCTACATGATGGGCGAGACGAGCCACTACAACCCGGCGGCGGTCTTCGCCCGCCAGAAGCTCGCCCAGGGCGCGTTCGGCCGGATCTTCTACACCGAAGGCGACTACGTCCACGACATCTCCCAGTTCCGCTCCTTCAAGAGGAGCGGTGGGCCGGAGTGGAAGTCGTTCGCGAGCTTTCCCCCGATGGCCTACCCCACCCACGCCATCGGCGGAGTGCTGTCCGTGCTCGCCAGCCATGTGGTCTCGGTCAGTTGCATCGGCGTCCGGGACCACGGCTACGAAGACGGCATCTACACCCAGGAGCTGAGCGCGTTCGGGAACGACTTCTCCAACGAGAGCGCGCTCTTCGAGCTGTCCGATGGCGGCATCCTCCGCACCAACGAGATGCGCCGGGTGGGCTACCCGACCCACATCCGTGAGTCCAGGTTCCGGTTCTTCGGCACCGAGGCGAGCTTCGAGCAGATCGCGAACGCCAGCGTCTGGCAGGATCGCGAGAACGTGTGGGACGTGTCGGAGCAGCTGTCGACGCGTCGAGCCGACGATCCTGACCGGACGTTCTGGCAGTCCGGGTTCGCCCCGATCCAGGACACCGCGGACCTTCCGGAGGAGCTCCTCGCCGGGCCGAACGGTCATGAGGGCGTCCACCCGTTCCTCGCCCACGACTTCGTTCGTGCTGTCGACACGGGCACGATGCCCCCCATCAACGCGTGGCAGGCCGCCCGCTACACCCTCCCCGGCATCATCGCTCACGACTCGGCGCTCCAGCACGGGGCCAGACTCGCCGTCCCCGATCACGGCGATCCGCCGGTGCCGCCCCACTCGCCCCTGCTGCGAACACCCTGAACCCGAAGGCCAAACCCGGCCGAACCGCTGCCCTGCCCACCACGTGAGCACCGCCGTGCGAGCCGATGTGGTGAGGTGGAGGAGTGACGTCCGCTCGACGAGGGAGAACCCGATGCTCATCGATCTGACGGGGCGCGTGGCGCTGGTCACCGGCGCAGGACGCGGGATCGGTCGAGACCTGGTCCTTCGGCTGGCCGACGAGGGTGCCACCGTCGTCGGCCTCGACGTCGACAGCGCGAACCTCGCTGCGGTCGAGGCGGAGCTGGCGGAGCGCGGCGGCGATTTCCGCACGATCCAGTGCGACGTGACCGACGGGGCGAGCGTCGAGGCGGCCGTCGCCTCGACCGAAGCGACGTTCGGCCGCGTCGACATCCTCGTCAACAACGCCGGCGTCGCCATCGGCGGGCCCATCGAGACGCTGCCGGAAGAGACCTGGCGCCGCTGCCACGACATCAACCTGACCGGGACATTCCTGACGTGCAAGGCGGTCATCCCGGTGATGAAGCGCCAACGGTCGGGACGGATCATCAATGCCGCCTCGTTCGCGGCGATCGTCCCGAGCATCGGCGGCGCCGCCTACGCGTCGTCGAAGGCTGCTGTCGCCCACTTCACCCGCGTGCTCGCCGGTGAGGTCGGGCCGTGGAACATCACCGCGAACGCGTATGCCCCGGGCATGGTCCCCACCCAGATGAACCACTTCGCCGAACGTGCCCCCGAGGTGCAGGAGCGATTGCTCGACACGCTCACGCTTCGTCGGTGGGAGTCCGTCGAGGATGTCGCCAACCTGATCTGCTTCCTGGCTTCGGATCAGGCTGCTTATATCACCGGGACGCTGATCGACGTGAGCGGCGGCAAGCTCGCGACGCAGATCCCCTCGGCTGCCTACGAATGGGCGGATGCGACCTAGGGTCGGCAATGGACCGGCCGGTCACCGGTGCGGGTCCACGAGCGTCTTCGGGCGGCCGCCCGGACGGGGGGCATGCCCGGCCAGCGTGTCCGCGACCTCCTCCAGGCCGATGGTGCGAGCGATCAGCGGCGTCGGATCGACCGCGCCGGAGGCGTAGGCGTCGATCGTGGCCGCGAGCCCGGCCGAACCGCCGAGGATCCCGACCGCCGTGACGTCCTTGCCCATCAACATGCGGGCATCGATGGTCGCGGGGGCGTGCGCCGACCCGATCAGGACGACCCGACGGCCGGGTTCCACGAGCTCGAAGGCTCGTTGCGGCATCGCGGCGTCGTCGGTCGCATTGATGACCGCGTCCCAGGGCAGCTCGGGCAACGTGTCGGCCGACCAGGCTCCGTGTGCGCCCAGCGTCGCGGCCAGCCCGAGCGCGTCGTCGTCGACCCCCAGCACGTGCACCTCGGCGTCCCGCGCGAGCGCATGCAGCAGGCACAGCAGACCGATCGTCCCAGGCCCGGCGATCAGTACGCGGAAGCCCGGCTGGATCGCCGCAGCCGCTACGGCGCGGAAGGCGTTGGCACCCGGTTCGACCATGGCCCCGGCATCGTCGGACACGGAATCGGGGAGTCGGTGCAGGGAGCGGAGCGGCATGACCAGCTGCTCGGCCAGTGCGCCCGGCCAATCGCCGCGGACGCCGATCTCGAACCGGTCCTCGCAGACGTGGTGCCGGCCGTCTGCGCAACGTGGACAGTGATGGCAGCCGATCATGGTGTCGCCGGTGACGCGACGGCCCAGCCACTCTGCCGGTACCCCCGCGCCGAGGCCGACGATCCGTCCCGACCATTCGTGCCCGGGCCGAAGCGGCCGGTGGGTGCGCGTCAGCCTGGCGCGCTCGTCGTCTCGATGGAAGATCGCCACGTCGGTGCCGCACACACCCGCTCGGATGACGTCGATGACCACCTGATCGACATCGGCCACCGGAGCCGCGACCTCGCCGACGACGCCTTCGCCCGCGGCGGGGACGAGGAACGCCTTCACCGTGACCCGTCCGTCGAAGGCCGTTCCGTCGACCCGGCGGTCAAGCGGCACGCCTTCTGGCTGATGTCGGACATTCCCTTGGCCCGCTTCACGGAACGAACACTACGGTCGAGAGGACAGGTAGCCGTGGTCGCCCCACACGATCCGATCGGAGAGTGTCGACGTTGAGCACGACCATACGAGGACTCTCACGGGCCACCCTCACGTACGGGCTCGTGCAGATATCGCTGGATCTCGCGACGATCGACGACGCGCTCCGCAAGGCCGCCATCGCTGTCGAGGCGGGGGCCGACTGGCTCGAGATCGGGACGCCGCTCACGCAGTCCGAGGGCGTGCGGGCAGCGCGCGCGTTGCGCAAGGAGTTCCCGGACCACCCGCTCGTCGCGGACCTCAAGATGATGGACGGCGGTTACGGTGCGGCCCGGATGTACGGCGACGCCGGCGCCGACGCGGTGGTCGTCATGTCCAGAGCTCATGACGCTGTCATCGAACGTGCGTGTGATGCGGGTGCCGAGTTCGATCTGCTGGTGATGGCCGACGACATGGCCAGCACCGATCCGGCGGCCGACGCGCGTCGCGTCGAAGCGCTCGGGGTGGGGATGGTGCTGCACCACCTCGGGCACGACCACCGGGCCAAGCACCGTCAGGAGGTCCTGTCGCCACTCGCCTCGCTGCCCGAGGTGATCGCGGCGACGTCTCTGCCGGTCCAGGTGGTCGGTGGACTGAGCGTCGAGCAGGCGATCGAGGGACCGCAGTTGGGGGCAGGCGTGGTCGTGTTCGGTGCGCCCCTGGTGATCGCGGACGAGAACAGCCTCGACCGTGCCCGACGGCGATCTCCTCAGCGTGCTCGGGCCGGCGATCGCGCGGGTCCACGAGCAACGGGTCGTCTATCCGCGGTCCGGCTGAGCGGGGTCACCAACGCCAGCGCGTGGCACCGCCCGGCGCGACCGTGGCCACCGCCGTGGCCGAGCGCGCGGCGAACCTGTAAAGCGTCCACGGCGGCGGCCCGGCCGACGGCGCGCTGAAGTCGGCGGTGATCGCACGTCCGGTCTCGTCGACCTGCGCCGGCCAGCCGCCGCTCGCCCAGCGCGCGACCATCGAGGCGACGATCTCTGGGTCGCTCACCTTGCTCGCGGTGCCTTCGACGGCGAGGTCGAAGTCATGGAGCGCAACGCTCAGGGCGCAGCGCGGGTCACGGTCGAGATTCCTTCCCTTGCGGGTCGAACTGCCGGTCTCGAACCAGAAGGCACCGTCGACCCACAGGGCGCCGATGCCCGTGACGTGCGGGCTGCCGTCCGGATTGATCGTGCTCAGCCAGGACGAGTGCCGGTTCGGTCCGCCGGAGTCCGGTGCCTGGCTGAAACCCGCGCCGAGGCCGGTCTCGATGTCGGCCCAGTCCATCGGGGGCAGGTCGTACAGGGTGGCGAGATTCGTCGTATCCATGGGCACTAGGACCTGCCACAGGTCCGGGATTCATCGCTACGGCCGTCCCAGGGCACCTTCGGGCAGGACGGCGTGGACGCCCCAGGTGTCGTTCGCGACCTGGGTGACCTTGAGGTCGACGGTGGCGCTGGCCAGGGCGAGCGCCGTCGAACGGTCGACGTCGAACAAGCCCTGCATCCAGCCCACCATCGCGTCCAGCGCGAGCGTCATGGCCTCGTTCAGGTCGGCGTCGAAGCCGAACGTGATCCGCCCGGCCGGGGTCTCGGCATGCACACCCGGGATCGGAGCGTCGTAGAGGAGATCAACCACGAGTTCTGTCGTCATGCCGCATTCGATCGCGGTGCCACTGACCTCGCCGTCGCCCTGCGCGGCATGACCGTCGCCGATGGAGAGCAGGGCGCCGGGCACGAGTACCGGGAGGTAGAGCGTGGATCCTGCGACCAGCGCGCGGCAGTCGATGTTCCCGCCACCCTCGGCCCGGGGCGGGATCGTGGAGTGGTCGCCCGGCTCGGCCGGTGCAACTCCGATGACCCCGTGGAACGGCGCCAGGTCGACGCTGAACCCGTGCTGGGTCGTCCCGATGCCGCGCTCGTGATCGAGCGTCCACAGCAGCCAGGAAGGGGCAGCATCGAGGACGCCGAGCCGGCGATTGAGCTCGTTGTCACGCGCGCCGGCGACGGTCCAGCCCCAGTCGTCCGGCCGGAGCGAGACCAGCCGGACGGCAAGGACCATGCCCGGTTCGGCCCCGGTGACCGCGATGGGTCCCGTCAGCACGTGCCCGCGCGCCTGGTCGATCAGTCGCGGTACCTGCTCGCCCGGCTGGGTCTGCGGAGCCAGGTAGCCGGACGCGTCGAGTGAGCGCAGGACGACCGTGTCACCAGCCTCGACGGTCAGGACGGGTGGGGTATCGCGGGAGAAGACGTCGGTGACGGTGTCCGGCGATGGGTCGAGGCGATGGCGGCTCACGGATTCTCCACTCGCGGTCGGCGGGGCATTGGGCGGGACGACACGTCAGAGCGGGAAGCTGACCTCGCCGGCGGCCGGCACGGCGACACGCTCCACGGCTCGCTCCCGGCCGGTGGATCCGCTGAGGTCGACGAGGAAGGTCCGCTCCGTCTCGGCGAGGTTGCGGAGAACGAACGCCTCGCTGTTCCAGCGGTAGGCGACGGCATAGCCGCTCGAGGCGAGCTCCACCGATCCCGACTCGGCGCCCGAGCCGGCACCGACGAGCGGGGCGATCCGCAGGTCGGCCTCGAGCGTCGCCTGGACTCCGAGGAAGTCGTGCACGAGGACCCATCCGAACACGCACGGGTATTCGTAGTAGTGCGCGGCACCATGCCAGTCGCGTCCGTCGTCGGCGTAGTAGACGTGACGCATGTCGTAGCGCTCGCCCATCACTCCGCCTTCGCGCTCGGCCTGCCGGGCCACCGTCGCCAACTGCTTCGACACGATGTCGCCACGTCCCAGGCCGGTCCAGTACGCCGCGTCCCAGCACCAGTACCTGCCCGCCGCGCAGAGGTCGTACGGGCCGCCGTCGCCGATCTCGTCTGCGGTGTAGGCGGCGATGTCGGCGGACATGAACGTCGGGAATCGCTGGAACTCGGCGTGGTGGTCGTCGACGAGGCGCGCCACCGCATCGGCCTGATCGGCGCCGGCGTAGCCGAGTGTCACCGGCAAGGTGTTCGCCAGCAGGTGGAGGTGGTCGTGGACGATCCCCGAACGGTCCACCCAGTCGACGAATCGATGCGTGGTGTCGTCCCAGTGGCCGCGAGGCAGCGCCCGGCCCATCGCCGTTGCCAGGTGGCGCTCGATCGTCCGGAGGCGCTCGGCCTGGGTCGCCCGACCCAGGAGGCCTTCGAGATCGGCAAGCAGGCCGAAGGATCGAGCCGCCAGGGCCGTCGCGGTGGTCTCGCGTCCGTCCTTGATCACCTGGTCCTCGTAGTACACGTCGCCCCACAGCAGGCCGTCGGGGTCGATGAGGGTCTCGACGAAGCCGAGTGCGGCCTCGAGCGCGTCGATACGGTCGGCGAGCCAGTTCGCGGGAGCTCCGGCGGCCACGAACAGCCAGGCCGACTCGATGATCTCGACGTTGCCGGTGATCAGGAACATCGTCGCGGTCGTGGACCCGTCCAGGCTGGACCGGCGGACGTGGTACTCACGGGTCCCGTCCGGCTGGATGGCGCAGGGGTCGCGCCAGAGGCCGGCCGGGTCCTCGCGCATCAGCGTCAACTGGAGTTCGAGCATGCGACCGACGACGTCTCGTGAGAGCGAGTCGCCCGCCGCGATCCGGCCCTTGATCTGGAACTCGTGGTCGACGTCGGGATAGGTCCCGGCGTAGGCGCCGGGCTCGAGCGTGCTCACGACGTACCCGTCCGGCAGCGGATAGCCGGCTGCCCGAGTGCGTTCGACGACCGACGGCAGCAGGGTGCCCCAGGAGAACGCTGCCAGCGCGTCGGCGAGTACGTCACCACCCGGGAAGTCGAATGCATAGCTCGCGCCGAACACGTCGGTATGGGGACGCGGCGCGTGGACCGTCACCGTCGCGGAATCGGCGTCGATGCTGACCCGGTTCGATCCCGCGTCGGAGCGAATACGGATCGGCCCGCCCGCCTCGATGTGGACGGCGCCGACGTCACCGGCTGCATCGACCGGGAGCAGCCAGGCGACGAGTCGGCCCGCCACGTCGGGATCGTCGGCGGACGCAGGTAGGACGAACCACGAGTCGTGTCGATCGAGCACGAACGCCGGGCCGGGCTCGGCGATGAGCACGATCTCGCTCTTGGTGTCAGTGCCGCGGGTGCGCGTCAGCATGCTGACGCTGCCGCCGGGATCGACCTCGACCACCTCGGCTCCGATCACGTGACGCAGGACGGAACGGGCAGGCTCGATGGGCACATGTCCACGATGCCAGATGCCAGCGGTCCCGGCAGCGTGCGTCCGTCCGGGTCAGACGTTCGACGGTCGATCGGTCCCCTTGCTTTCGAGCATGCGGTAGTGACGCCGTTCGTCGGGGTCGAGGTGCTCGATCGCGAAGCGGAGGGTGGTGCGCGGCATCGTGGCTGCGTGCGCGTCGAGGAAGGCCCGCAAGCGAGCGACGTCGCGCTTGCCGGCTTCGCGCACCCACCCTCCGACCGCCGTCTGGATGAGGTGCTCGCGGTCGTCGACGAGCAGTTCGGCGATGGCGAACGTGTCGTCGAGTTGACCGTGGCGAATGAAGTACCAGGTGGCGACGATCGCCGTCCGGCGTTCCCAGATGATCCGCGACCCGGCCAGGCGATAGAGCGGTTCGCGAGGCTTGTCGTCGAGGTATCCACCCACCACGGACGGGGCTGCTCGGTCGACGAGGTCCCAGTCGTCGATGCGGTCGTGCCGTCGCAGGTAGAGGTCGTACAGCATCTTCCGCCGCGTCACCGGCGTCGACCGGCGCCGGGCCTGGAAGTCCATGATGCTGACAGCTCCCACTCGTACCTGATGGACGGGACTCTCGAGGAGCTCCTCGATCTGGTCGGGCTCCATGTCGATGTAGCGCTTCGAGAGGGCGAAGATGTCGCCCATCCGCACGCCGGCGAGCGGGGACACGGAATCGTCGCGCTCGGCGGGGTCTCGGGTCTCGCTCGCGTCGGATCCCGCCAGCGACATCAGCTGGCTGATGAACTCGGTGGCGGTCGTCGCCGGTTCAGGCCGCTCGGTCATGTGTCCGACTCCATCCTGCGCCGCTCGCGTAGCCAGATCCTGGCACGAACGTGCAGTGAGCGTCAGCGGTTCGGCGAGCCGTGGCTGCGTCGTTGCGCGGACGGGGAAATACGATCGCGGCGACCGCGCCGGACATCGGCCGCCGCCTCGGCGGGCGCACAGAGCGATGGCCGTCGTGCGGCGGGAAGGGCTATCGATGTACAGGCAGATCGTCATGGTGCGACACGGCGAGGCGTACAACACGGTCAAGCCGGACGGTCGGCGTGCGGTCGTCGACCCGGCGAACCCGCCGCTGACGCCGTTGGGCGAGCAGCAGGCCGACCTGACGGCTGCCGTGGTCCGCGGGTTCGACCCGGACACCGTGCTGTCGAGCCCGTTCGTGCGAGCCGCGCAGACGGCGCAGCGTCACCTCCAGAGCTCGACGGCAGATGCGTTCCTCGACGTCAGACTGGGTGAGCACTTCGCCTTCGGGTCGCTGGAACACTTCGGCGGGATCCCGTCCGGCCTCTACGCGGGCTACGGGGTCGACCGGTTCCCGCCCGCGGTCGACCTGGCTGATCGAGCACTCTTCCCCGTGTACCCCGAGCCGCTGGCGGCAGTCGATCGACGGGTGTCAGAACTGCTGAGCGAGTGGATCGTCCGTGCTGACTGGCGATGCCTGGCCATCTACAGCCACGGCGCGGTCCTGGGCGCGATCGGCCGGCATCTGACGCCGGACACTCCCCTCGACCCGAACCCGAAGCACTGCTCCGTGTCCCGCTTCGTCGAGCGAGACGCCGGGTGGACGCTGGAGGAGCGACTGGACACCTCTCACCTGGCCTCGCTGCCTCGCTGACGCAGTCTCGGCAGCAACTGGTCGCCGATGCGGATGATCTCGTCCCGGTAGGGAGTGTCGGACAGGACGAAGTGCGTGATGCCGAGGCGGCGGTAGCTCTCGAGGGCGTCCGCGACGTCGTCGGCCGATCCGACCAGCCAGGTCGTCGCCGCGCCGCCGGCGCCGAACCGTCCTGGAGTGGTGTAGAGGCACGAGTCGAGGACCTCGCCACGCCCGGCCAGGTCGAGCAGCCGCTGTTGCCCGACCGCGCCGCCGTGTCCGGCCCAGCTCGAATCGCCGGCGTCGGCCGCCATCTTCGCGACCTTGGCCTCGGCGTCGCGCCAGGCTTCGTCCCTGCTGTCGCGCACGAGAGTTGTGATCCGCAGACCGAAGCCGAGGGGCGGGAGACGCCGTTCCACCTGCTCGCTCAACGAGGTCAGTCGATCGATGCGTTCGGCCAGCCCCGCCAGTGGCTCACCCCAGAAGAGCTGGACGTCGGCCTCGGCTGCCGACACCAGCTCCGCAGCCTCTGACGCACCACCGAAGTAGAGCGTCGGGTGCAGTCGCTCGCCGATGACGTAGGGCCCCGGGGCGACCGTCGATCCCGTGACGCCGAAATGCTCACCGTCGAACGTCACGTTCTCCTCGGTCCAGAGGCGGCGCAGGAGATGGAGGAACTCCTGTGTCCGGGCGTACCGCCGGGCCGGTATCGCGGTCGTGTCGCCGTACGCGGCGACGTCGTCCACCCCGCTCACGATGTTGACCAGGACGCGGCCGCGGCTCAACTGGTCGAGCGTGGCCGCCGCGCTGGCGAACTGCGCTGGCTGCCAGTAACCGGGCCGGACGGCGATCAACGGCTTGAAGGTCGTCGTGCGGGCTGCCAATGCGGTGGCGACGGTGAAGGTGTCCGGACGCCCCCAGCCGGCTCCGAGCAGCGCGCCGCCGAAGCCGTGATCCTCGGCTGCGCGCGCCAGGTCGGTCGAGTACTCGATCGATCCCCAGCCAGAGGTCGTCGGATCGCCGCGATGCCCCGGTTCGACGGTGTTGGGGATGTACCAGAGGAACTCCGAGTCGGTCACGCGGCGGTCCCGGCCATGCCGCTCGTCGTGTCACATGGCCCGACGCTTCGATCGCCGGCAGGCAGGTGTTCGCACATGGCCACGACCATTCCGTACCTTGCCGACTACGGCAATGTGGAATGCCGGTCACGGCGTCAGGAGGATCTTCACCGCGCCGTCTGCCTTCTTCTGGAAGATGTCGTAGGCGTGCGCGGCGTCGGCGAGCGGCAGCCGATGGGTGGCGAAGTCGTCGACTCCGAGCGGATCGTCGTCGATGAGCAGGGGAAGGATGTCGTCCACCCATCGCTTCACGTTCGCCTGCCCCATCCGGAACTGGATCTGCTTGTCGAACATCGTCATCATCGGCAACGGATCAGCTGCTCCGCCGTACACGCCGCTGACCGACACCGTCCCACCGCGACGGACGAGGTCGATCGCCGTGGTGAGGGCAGCCAGCCGGTCGACTCCAGCGCGCTTCATCAACGGCTCGGCCACCACGCTGGGCAGCACCCCGGCCGCTGACTGCACGAGCTTCGTGCCCGTCGAGCCGTGCGCCTCCATCCCCACCGCATCGATGACCGAGTCCGGCCCGCGGCCGTTCGTCAGGTCGCGGACGGCCACGGCGAGGTCGTCGCCGAGTGCGGACGAGTCGAGCACGGTGACTCCACGCTTGCGGGCTCGATCCAGCCGCTCGGCGACCAGATCGATCCCGATGACCTGGTAGCCGCGGTGCGCTGCGATCCGGCTGGCCATGTCGCCGATCGGGCCCAGCCCGAGGATCGCAACCGAGCCGCCGTCGGGAACGGCCGCGTACTCGACGGCCTGCCACGCGGTGGGAAGAACGTCGGACAGGTAGACGAACCGGTCGTCCGGGGGCCCGTGCGGCACGGTGACGTGGGTGTACGACGCATGCGGCACACGCAGAAGTTCAGCCTGGCCACCGGGCACCTGCCCGTACAGCTTGGAGTAGCCGAACAGCGCCGCGCCGGTCCCCTGATCCCGGACCTGGGTCGTCTCGCATTGGGTCTGGAGGCCGCGCTCACACATGAAGCAGTGCCCGCACGAGATCTGGAACGGGATCACGACCCGATCGCCGGGTGCCAGCCCCGTGACGTCCGCTCCCACTTCCTCCACGATGCCCATGGGCTCGTGCCCGAGGACGTCTCCAGGACTCATGAACGCGCCGAGGACCTCGTACAGGTGGAGGTCCGAGCCACAGATGTTCGTTGTGGTCACCCTGATGATCGCATCGGTCGGTTGCTCGATGCGCGGATCCGGCACATCGTCGACACGCACGTCTCGCTTGCCTTGCCAGGTCACTGCTCGCATGGGACGTGGCTACCCGGATACGTGTGCCCGCAACCGGCCGCGGCACCCGTCGGGCGACGCCGGACGCGCGGCCGGCCGGCGATTGGTCCGACGCGTGCTGCTGTCGTAACGCATGCAGCACGGAGCCCGGTTCCGCCACACCGACGGCCACCGCACCCGAACCGACGGCACCTCAGCCACCTTCGCCGGTTCACGTGCCGATCGGCCCGACCTGCCGTCGCTTCGGGATACGCGCCGCTCGGCGGCATCTCGATGTGCAGAACGCGGGCACTTCTCGCGACCAGAGCCGCCGGCTTCTGCACTTTCGCGCCGAGTCGGGCGCCGGCCGAGCTCAATGGGCAGAAACCGTCTACCCACCGGCTCACCAAGCGACGGCTTCTGGCAGCTGAACCCGAGCCGACGGCAGTGGCGAGGATGCGACTTCCTCGCCACCGTCACGCCGGGAATCTGCGCGCCGGACCGGCGTTCAGGACTTCTCCGCCCGCCGTGCTCGGGAGGCATGCTGGTGCCATGAAGGCTGCGTTGGGCGAGCTCACGACTCGACCGCTTCGTTCGGACACCTGGACCGATTTCGCGTCGCTGGTCGAGGCGAACAACGGCGTGTGGGGTGGCTGCTGGTGCATGGGGTTCCATCCGGAGGGCTTCAGCGCCGCGGGCTCGGGGGGCGGCAATCGGGAGGCGAAGCGCGCCCACGTCGAGGCCGGGACGGTGCGGCAGATCCTCGTGTTCGCCGACGGCCAGTGCGTGGGGTGGTGCCAGTACGGGTCGCCGGCCGAGCTGCCGAACATCAAGAACCACGGCGCCTACGAGCGCGAGCTCTCCGAACTGCCGGACTGGCGTATCGGCTGCATCTTCACCGGGAGCAAGCACCGTGGTCAGGGTGTGGCTCGGGCTGCGGTCGCAGGTGCCTTGGACGCGATCCAAGTGGCCGGTGGTGGCCTCGTCGAGGCGTATCCGGAGCAGGTGGAGGGGCGCAAGCCGCAACGTGGCGCGTATTTCCAGACCGGACCCGAGAGCCTGTTCGAGGAGTTCGGGTTCACGCGCGACCGTCGGATAGCCAAGTGGCGCTGGGTGATGCGGCTCCAGTTGCCGGCGGCCCAGACGGAAGACTGATCGTCGGCCCACCGTTTCGCCCCACCGAGGAGATCCATATGTCTGCTTTCCGTCGGCCCTCCGAGCATGCCCCGGTGGGCGATGCCATCCCGTTCGCCCACGATGGCGATTACCATCTGTTCTTCCTCAGTGCTCCATCGGACGATTCGTCGTGGCTGCATTGGCGGACACGCGACTTCGTGACCTGGGACGAGTTGCCGATCGCGGTGGCGGCGACCGAGTCCGACGGTGCGGCGTGGACCGGGTCGGTCATCGAACGCGACGGCGTCTTCCATCTCTTCTACACCGGTTCGCTGGCAGGGTCGCCGACTCCGCAGACGGTGTGTCGTGCCACCAGTCGCGACCTGGTGACCTTTGTCCGTGACGTGGCGTCGAATCCGGTGCTGGTACCGGACGCAGCCCTTTACGAGACGGGGGATTGGCGGGATCCGTTCGTCTTCTTCAACCCGGATGAAGGCCTCTACTGGATGCTGGTGGCAGCACGTCGCAACGTCGGCCCACATGCTCGTCGGGGCTGTCTGGCGCTCGCCACGTCTCCCGATCTGGAGGTCTGGACCCTTGAACCGGAGCCGATCTACGAACCGGGCAACACGTTCTGTCCCGAGTGCCCGGAGATGTTCAAGCTCGGTGACACCTGGTACCTCGTGTACTCGCGATTCTCCGAGTACGCGGCGACGGTGTACCGCGTCGCGGACTCGCCACGAGGTCCGTGGCGCACCCCCGAGCACGACGCGCTCGACGGTCGTCGGTGGTATGCGGCGAAGTCGCTGCCGCTGAGCGACGGTGAGCGGCGGGTGTTCTTCGGGTGGATCGCCGACCGCGTCGGGTCGAGCGATCGGGGTGCCTGGAGGTGGGGAGGCGACTTCGCCGTCCCTCGCACCGTCTCGTCGTCGGTGTCGGGAAGCCTGGACGTGGGACTGCCGGAAGGCATCGAGGCAACGCTGGGCGAGCGCATCGAGGTGGGGGGAGTGGACGGTCTCACGCTCGGCTCGGTGGGTCGTACCGAGCACGTCTTCGTTGATCTCCCTGAGCCGACGATCACCAACGGCTACGTGCTGGATTGCGTGCTGCGGCCAACCGCTGACACACCGGAGTTCGGACTGCTGTTCCGGATGGACGACGAGTTGGCCGGTTACGCCGTCACGTTCGACCGCGGCCGCCGCACGATCTCACTCGTCGCCTGGCCGCAGCCGGCGTCGCCACCCTGGAGCGAGTCGGTCGGGTACGCATCTGTCGTGGAGCCCGACGGGCCTCGCCTGGTCGAGATGCCGCTGAACTCTTTCGCCGGGACCCTGAGATGCCGGCTGGTCGTTCAGGACAGCCTGTTCGAGCTGTACGTGAACGACTCCGTGGCCATCAGCTACCGCATCTACGACCGGGCAGCGCACGAGCTCGGCTTCTACGCCAGCGATGGCCGCCTGCGAATCGAGAGCAGCGATCGCGAGGCGGTTCCGGAACAGCCGACGCGAGACAGCTAGCTCACATGCCGACGACGCCGTCCGTCACTTCTCGCAGCAGGTCGAGATGGCCGCAGTGCCGTGCGGTCTCCTCGATCATGTGCAGCATCGCGAAGCGCAGCGTGAAATCCATGTCCTCGCCCGACGCGAATCGTCGAGGTCGGCCTCGGCGATCGCGAGTCGGGAGCTCGCGCACTCCTCGACGTAGTCGGCCACGATCGCGGCCAGGGTGTCCCCGGGCTCGATCCGGAAGTTGCCGTGCAGGTCGTCGTCGGTCCACGGCCAGGGCACGTCGAGATTCGCGAAGTCGATGCTGAACCAGAACCGCTCCGTCCCGGCCAGGTGCTTGACCACGGTGGCCGGCGTCAGCGTCGACGGCGACACCGCCGCGGTGAAGGCCTGGGCATCGGTCAGACCGGCGACCTTGTTGACCACCGTGGCGCGGTAGAAGTCGAGCATGCTCTCGAGCATCGCCCGCTCGGAGCCTCGCTCGATCGGTCGGGTACGAGTCATCGCGCGTCGCATCGGTCACGTCGACAGCGTAGGCGGCCGGCACACCGATGGATCGACATCGACGGCGTCTTCTCGGCGACGATGTCTTCACCGAATCTCACCGCCAGTCGAAGCGTTCACCACTCAGGAGTCGAGGTCGAAAGCCAGGTGCTTTGTCGAAGTGGCGAGCGTATCGTTGCGCTCCTTCGGAGGTGTTGACGATGGCGACTGTCGGGATCATGGGTCCGTACCATCACAAGGAGAACTTGAGTCCTGGGCAACGGATCTGGATTTTTCTTCCGGAGTCTTACGGATTCAAGGACTGCGCGTTGTCGATCACCGCAGCGCCGCTGAAGGGCTACCCGACGGGGCCGGCCGAGGCGCACGTACTCAAGGTCGACAATGTGAACGTGACGGGCATCGCGAAAGTGCCGATTCCGGGTTTGGAGTCGGGCCAGCCGATCACTTCCTACTCCGCGGGTTGTCACGTCACGAACACCGGGACCACGACGATTACGGAGTGGAATCTGACGGTCGGCGTTATCGCCCCCTGATTCCCACGCCCGCACCTGGTGCGATATCGACGGTGACGTGGTGATGCGGCCCGGTCGAGACTGGACGACAGCCGGCACGTCGAGGTGTAGGACGACAGCAGTCCCGTCGTCGGCTGTGCTCATGCGGCTGGTGGGACGGCGATCGAACCTTCGAGCACCGACAACGGACGCGCGGGTCTTGACGCGGCACTTGCTTTTTGCAAGTGTGGACCCCGTTGGCAAGCCGGACCTACCCGAGAGAGAGCCCGCCATGACCGCGATGTTCGTGAACCTGCCGGTGACCGACCTGGAGCGCGCCAAGTCGTTCTACACGGCGATCGGATTCACCATCAACCCGCTCTTCACCGACCACAACGCGGCCTGCGTGATCGTGGAGGACGACCACAGCTATTTCATGATCCTGACCCGCGAGTTCTTCCAGACCTTCACGGACCTGCCGATCGGCGACCCGGCCGTGAATCCGTCGGTGGCGACCGCGATCTTCCTCGACGACCGGGAGTCGGTCGACAAGGCTGTCGCGGACGGGCTGGCTGCCGGCGGTACGGAGGCGCACCCTGCTTCGGACTTCGGCTTCATGTACCAGCGGCAACTCACCGACCCCGATGGCAACGTGCTCGAGTTCGGCTGGATGGATCCGGTCGCCGCGGCGAAGGGCCCCGAGGCCTACGCGAACCAGCAGGCCTGAGGGCGGTGGCTGCGCGCGACTACGGGCAGTACGACGGTGTCACGCGGGCCTTGGAGTTGGTGGGTGAGCGCTGGACCATGCTCATCGTCCGGGACCTGTTGGTCGGACCGCGGCGTTACGGCGAGCTCGCTGCGGGCCTCCCGCGGATCCCGAGCAACATCCTGGCGGCTCGGCTCAAGGAGCTGAACGAGGCCGGCGTCATCCGTCGCGTGCCCCATTCCCGCGTGATCGTCTACGAGCTGACGCCCTATGGTCGCGAGCTCGAGCCGGTGGTGCTCGCGTTCGGTGCCTGGGGATTCAAGGCGATGGGCGATCCGCGGGAGGAACAGATCATCACCGCCGACTCGATGACGATGACCCTCCGGACCGCCTTCCGGTCGCAGGTGGCGGCGGAACTGCCGGCGACTGCCTACGCCGCGCGGTTCGGTCCCGCCGAGCTCCTGATCAGGGTGGACGGCTCCGTCCTGGACGTCACGCGCGGGGACGGGGTCGTCGACCTCGCCTTTGCCGCCGGTCCGGGGATCCGCCGGATCATCTCGGGCGATCTCAGCCCGGATCGTGCGATCGCAACCGGAGTGGTCGAGGTGCTGCGCGGTCGGGGTGCCCTTCTCGGTCGCTTCGCCAGCACGTTCCACCTGGCTGCCTGATCCGGGCACGCGAGTACCGGGTCGCCGGTTGTCAGTCGGCCGGTAACTCGTACTCCTGTGCGAGATCGGCAGCATGGCGAACCAGTTCCATCGCCTGCCTGAACACGTCGGGATCCGCAGGTTGGCGAACCGAGATGGCCGTGTCGAGGCGTTCCTGCCAGCAGAAGTCGATCAGCGGTGTCCACCGGGGATCGAGATGGACCTTCGCCCACTTCACACCGTCGAGCTTCGACGTCACCCTGCCCTCGTGAAGGTCTTGCAGTACTCGACACGAACTGAGCACGAAGAAGGCCTGGTGGAACCGATTGAAGTGAGTGGCGACGAATCGGTCGATCTCGCTGTCACTTCCCCAGTTGACCAGATCGTCACGGATCTCTCGTCGCAGGTCGTTCGGCTTGATCTCCGGCATGAAGGTGGTCGGCTCGGGGCCCAGGACCACCGGACTCTTCTCACGCACGGTCCATCTCGTGACCAGAGTGTTGTCGTGCTCGGACCGTTCGAGCGTCTTGCCGCCGTTGCTGAAGTACCAGAGTTCCCTACCCTCGTCGTCGTTCGGACCGGTTTCGGTGAACGGTGACGAAGCGACGAGAAGCTGGGGCTTCGGAAAGAACGAGTACTCCAGATGCTCGACCCACCTCGTCTCCAGGCTGCACGTGGTCAGGTGTGCTCGTTGCACCGCCTCGAGGTCGCCGTCACTCAATGCGCTCTCGGTCACCACGATGAAGTCGACGTCACTGGTGAGGTCGAAGTCGCCGATCGCCAGCGATCCCGTCAGGTAGAGGCCGGTGAAGTTGGCGCCCAAGGCGACCCTCAACCGGTCGGCATGACCTTTCATCGTGGCGTCGAGTGCTGGATACGGCGTCAGTGCGTGCAAGTTCAACGAGGTTCTCCGATAGGAAGTCGCGCGCCTTCCGAGTCCCTCAGGGCGGGCGCTTCAAGCCGACCGGGCCCGAATCGCTGCACGCTAGCATCCAGCCACCGCCCACCGGTGCGGGTTTGCCTTGCGTGACCAGCCGGCTGCAGTCATGACCCGAGCGGCCGCTTCGATCGGCTGCGTGTCGCCGGTGTCGACGACGATTTCGCCCGTGCGCGTGAGAAGGCGACGTTGATCGCCGGCCACGCCGACGACACGCTCCGCCTCCACGACCGATTGTCCCGCGAGGTCATCGCCGGCGAGCATCGGCCTGCTCGTGCTTTCCTTGACGTGGTCCGGGCAACCGCGTAGTCCGAGAACGTGGGTGCAGCCGGCGCTCCGGTAGAAGACTGACTGACGCGGCAATCGAAACCAGGATCGAGACCAGGCCGAGGGTGTTGACGAGCGCTGCGCAGGGGACGACTTCGATCGCGCCAGTCCAGACATGACGGCGCCGCGCACATCGAGGTCTGTGCTGGACCGGGTCGGTCGGGTCCGGATGGTCGCGATCAGCGGTGTCGCGGTGTTGCTCCTGCTGTGCGCGCTCGGCGGTGTGGGCGGGTTCCTCATCGGTGCCGGTCTGGTCGCGACAGCAATCGGGCTGGTCGGACTGCTGAGAGGACGCGTGGAGTGGGCCCGGCTCGCCGGGCGGAAGCGATCGGCGTTGGTCGCGGCCGCTGGGTTCGTCGTGTTCATGGCCGGCGGCCTGGCCCTTCCACCTGCATCACCGACGGCAGCGACGGTGTTGCCGACGACGTCATCGACGCCGACGAGGACGCCATCACCGCCTCGGCTCGTGAGCCCGAGCCCGCTGGCATCTCCGCGGGCGACCGCCCTCGCGAGTGCTCGTTCGTCCCCGCGATCCTCGCCTGCTCCCCGCGCCGGAACCGCGCTGGCCGCCGTGGGTGGGCTGGTGGTCAAGGGTCGGGCACCGATGACGGGCTACGACCGCTCCGCGTTCGGCCCGGCCTGGGCGGACACCGATCACAACGGGTGTGACACCCGCAACGACATGCTCCGCCGCGACCTCGACCCGGTGAGCGTGGAACGTGGTACGGACGGCTGTGTGGTGTTGTCGGGGCGGTTGGACGACCCGTACACCGGCAGCAAGATGCGGTTCGTTCGCGGTGTCGGCACGAGCAGTCGTGTCCAGATCGATCATGTCGTCGCGCTGGGGGACAGCTGGCAGAAGGGCGCCCAGCAGTGGACTGACAGCCGGCGAGAGGCATTCGCGAACGACCCGCTCAACCTGCTGAGTGTGAACGGATCGGTGAACGAGTCCAAGGGCGACGGGGACACGGCCACCTGGCTGCCGCCGAACAAGTCGTTCCGCTGCGCTTACGTCGCTCGACAGGTCAGTGTGAAGCGCAAGTACGCGTTGTCGGTGACCGTGGCGGAGAAGGCCGCGATGCACCGGATCCTGGCGACCTGCCCGAACCGCCCGCTGGTCAGTGAGAACGCGGCCACACACCAGAAGGCGGACACAGCGACAACGATCACGAAGCCGGCGCCGAGTCCGAGGTCCACGCCATCTTCCGCACCCGAAGCAGGCCCGCCGACGGATCCCCGATTCGACAGTTGCGGTGACGCGATCGAGCAGGGTTACGGGCCGTACGACGAAGGAAAGGACCCGGAGTACCACTGGTACCAGGACGGCGACCATGACGGCGTGGTCTGCGAGCGCTGACGAGCGTGTCCCGTTCGGGCGAGGGAGCGCGCCTGTCACTCTTCTCGCAGGCGACGTCGTTGTCTCGTCACCGGCGTCGACGTCTTGCCGACCTCGTCCTTCGCGCCGAGCCGTCCGACGCCATGCGGAGAGCCATCAGCGTCGCACCGCAACTCGATACGACTTCGCAAGTGGGCCGACGAATGAGCCGAGTCGTTCCGGTACAGCACTGATCGTCCTACAGTTCGACGTATGTCGGATCCGACGTATGACAAGCCAGAACAACTCAAGCAGGTCCAGGAGGGACTCCTCCAGGGCGAGCAACTCGTGGCGGTCTATGACTGCACGGGCACCGGGACGGGGTTCGTCGGGGTCACGGACAAGCGCATCATCCTGCAGGACAAGAGTTTCGTCGGCAAGAATATCGCCATCACCTCGATACCATTCAGCCAGATCCGGTCCGTCTCGATGGTGTCGAACAAGTCCTGGGGTGGGAGCTTCTTCTCCAGCTCCTCAATCGCCGTCGACGTGGGCGGAACCACGCACGTGGCCGAGTTCCGCGGCCACGAGAAGGCCCAGCACGTCCACAACGTGATCTTGTGGCACATCGTTCAACGCTAGCGCCATGACGACAACCTCGACGCGGTACCGGACACGTGAGCTGTCGACCCGGACGTTCGCCGACTTCGCCCAGTTCTTCGGCCAGGTTCACGGCTGTGCCTGCACGCTCTACTTCTTCGGTCGGCATCTGTCGCCGGTGGCCGGCACCGCCGCCGAGCGAGCCGCACTACTGGGCAGCGCTCCCGACCGCAGCCGCAGGCACTTTCCGCAGCACGAGTTGATGCGTGCTCGTGAGCTTGCTGCGGTGCAGGAACTCGTCTCGAAGGGACAGGCGCACGGCATCTTGGTGTACGCCGACGACGACCCGGTGGGCTGGTGCCACTTCGGGCGGGTTGACGAACTGCCCGTGCCGAGCGAGGAGTCGGTGGCGGAGACGACGTATGCGCGGGAGCCGTCCACGGACTGGGTGATCACCTGTTTCACCACCAGGATGGACCACCGCCGACAGGGCGTGGCCACGAAGGCATTGCAAGCCGCGGTGGCCGCGATCAAGCGGCGCGGCGGCGGATGGATCGAGGCGGTGCCCATGGCGTTCCCGTTCGACGATCCGACCGTGCGCAAGCTCCGGCGCACATTCGGATGGGGCTCACCCGAGGTCGCGGACTATCTCCGAGCCACGTGGCCACGCAGGCAGGTCGAAGGAATCGGCGAACTGAACGCCTGTCTGTCGACGAGCCGGACGATGGGCCACATGGGTTCCCTGTCGATGTTCGAGAAAGCCGGGTTCACGGCGGTTCGACGCGATGAGCAGCGCAGCACCGACGATCCGCGTTACCCGTTCGACTTCGTCGTTGTACGTCGACACGTCTGACCGGTCCGAAGCCATCGGTACCTGCCTCCTCGAGTGCCGACCGCAGTGGACTTGCCGCCGGTGCTCAGCCGCCGATCCCATCGAGTGCCGAGGCCAGGAAGGCGTCGCGTCGTGCGGTGACGTCGCCAGCGCTGAGTGGTCGTCCGTCGTCGTCGAAGCCAGGCCAGCCGGTCAGGTCGGTGGGTGTGTTCAGAGCGGCGACGGCGTCCCAGTACGGCAGGTCGGACGCGGCGGTGCCGATGGCGTGTTGCCATCCCTCGAGCACGTGTTCGGGTGCACTCGGCCCGTATTCGAGCGCCATCTGAAGACGCAACTCTCCTAGATCGATCCCGGGATGTCCGACTCCCGCCGTCTTCCAGTCGATCAGTGCCACGCACTCGTCGCTGATCCACAGTGTGTTGCCGGCCCAGATGTCGCCGTGGACGAGCACCGTGGTCTCGACCGGCGGCCGGTGGCGGCGAACGAGTTCGTCGGCCAGTTGCAACTGGGCCGTCGACGTCACCGTCGCCAGCAGTTCCACCGCATGGACCGGCGAAGACCCGGTCAGCGCCGCATACGCGTCCACCACGCGCGACCGCTCCGGACCAGTAGCCGCGCGATAGGCGTTCGCCCATCGACGTTCCCGGGCGTAGTCGTCGACTTCGATCGGCCGAATCCGGTGCGGCAGCTCACGAGTCGCCTCCAGCGGATGTGCGTGCACGGCCGCGATCGCAGCACCCATCGACCGAAGCCGGTCGGTACTCGCGTGAACCGGTATCGCACTGCTGCCCGGGAGAACCGTCTCCAACGAGGCCGGCTCACCCGCCTCTGCTCCGGTCAGGTCACTCGCGATCAACCTCGGAACGGGTAGACCCAGGTCGAACGCGACCTGAAGCGCCACGGCACCGGTCTCGATCTGCTCGTGGCCGATCCAACCGGGGATTACGGTGCGAAGGATCATCGCGACAGAACCATCGTGGACGTCGAAACGCAGCAGCCAAGGGCTTCCACCGCCGTGAGAACCCTTCGCCTCGACCTGTGAGAGCACCGCCCGGTCGCCCACCGCGCGAGCCGCCCATGCGAGCAGCGATGGACCCGGCATCGCAGTCACCATCCCGACAGCACATCCTTCAACGCGTCAGAAGAGCCCGATCCGACCACGCTTACCCGTGCTCCGCAACACGCACGAGCAGGCGCCGCGCTCGTCCCCGGTTCGATCTGGCATCCTCGATGGGATGGACAGCGCGCGCCTGCTTGCTGATGCGGATGCCGCACGTGCAACAGCGGAGTCCATCCTCGATCGGCTCGATCTGCTCGCGCGGTGGTCGGCGGTTGGCCGGGTCGAAGTCGTCGGGTCCGTCGCACTCGACGTGGTCGTCCGACCGGACATCGACCTCGAGATCTATGTCGACACACTGGAGCCACGGGCCGGGTTCGACGCCATCGTGGCGATCGCAGACATCGCGGGGGTGCGCCGGATCCGCTACCTCGACGCTCGTGACCTGCCCATGAACGGCCTGTACTGGAAGGTCGAGTACGAAGACGGCGGCCAGAACTGGACGATCGACAACTGGATGTTCGCCGGCACCCAGCCCGGCAATTCCGCGGGCGCCACCGCGGCGATCCAGGCGGCGATCGCAAGGGATGCCGGTGCGCGTGCCGCGATCCTGCGCATCAAACGGTCGGCGGTCGAGCGTGGTGAGCGTGCCCATGGCCGGTGGGTCTACGAGGCTGTCCTGGACCATGGGATCGACGACTACTCCGGTTACCTCGAGTGGCTCGGTGATCGAGACGTCTGGGCCCGAAGTGCGTGGACGCCAGCTCTGACGCAGGCTATTTCCTTGCAGGGCTGATGATTTCCTGACACTCTCCGCTGATGCCCAAGCTGAGTCCTGACGAGCCCGACGCGCCGTTGGTCCGGGTGACCGGATTGGTGAAGGAGTTCCGGCGGGCCAAGCGCGTCCACGGCCGGTTCGGTGCGGTTCGGAGCCTGGCCAGCCGCGACTACGACGTCGTGCGGGCCGTCGACGACGTCTCGTTTGCGATCGACTCCGGCGAGCTGGTCGGGTATCTGGGCCCGAACGGTGCCGGCAAGTCGACGACGATCAAGATGCTGACCGGGATTCTGACGCCGACGAGCGGCACGGTCTCCGTGGCGGGTCTGGATCCGTCGCGCGAGAGGCGCGCCAATGCCCGCAACATCGGGGTGGTGTTCGGTCAGCGCAGCCAGCTGTGGTGGGACCTGCCGCTGCGGGAGTCGTTCCGCGCGGTGCGCGAACTCTACGGAATGACGGCCGCCGAGGGAGAGCGGTCGCAGGCCGAGCTGGTCGAGGTGTTGGGGATCGCGGAGTTCCTCGACGCGCCCGTTCGACAGCTGTCGCTGGGACAGCGGATGCGTGGCGATCTGGCCGCGGCGATGCTCTATCAGCCGAAACTGCTGTACCTGGACGAGCCGACGGTGGGTCTCGACGTCGTCGCGAAGCGGCGGGTGCGGGAGTTCGTCGCGCACATCAATGGCGACCTCGGGACCACGGTCGTGCTCACCACCCACGACCTCGAAGACGTCGAGACACTCTGTCGGCGCATCGTGCTGATCGACCACGGCCGGGTGCTGTACGACGGTGCCCTGACCGACCTGATGGCACGCTACGCGCCGTACCGCGACCTCATCGTCACGCTGGTTCGACCGGTCGATGTCGACGTCGAGGGCGCCACCCAGATCGCGCGTGACGACACGAGGGTCACGCTGCGCTTCCGCTCTGACCGGGTCAGTGCGCCGACGATCATCGCCGCCGTGACCAGTGCGTATCCCGTCGTCGACCTGTCGGTGGTCGAACCGCGGCTGGAGGCCGTCATCGACGGGATCTACACCCGCCGCGCCATGCCTGAGGACCCGTCGTGAGCGCGACCCGTGAGGTGCTCGGCCTGGTGCGGGTCGGGCGGCTGACCCCGTGGATGTACCGGGCGTCGATGCTGCTGTCCCTGGTCGTCCTCGCCGTCCAGATCGCCCTCTACACGGTGGTGTGGCGCGCGATCTACGGCGATGACGCCGGGCTGGTCGCCGGTACCGACGTCGACACGGCAGTCGGCTATGCCGTCCTCGGACTCACCGTCGCGGGTGTGCTCAACACCTGGCCAGGCGAATCGATCGAGGGACGGGTGCGCGACGGGCTGATCGGCGTCGATCTGACCCGCCCGCTCGGGCTCGTCGTGCAATCGCTCGCGAAGCAGACCGGGTTTGTGATCGCCAGCCTCCCCGCGATCGCCGTCGGTCGTTGCCACCGGTCTGCTCGTCCGGGGTCTCGCGCCCCCGGCCAGCCCTTCGGCGACCGTGGGCTTCGTGATCAGCCTCGTCCTCGCCTTCGGCGTCTCGCAGCTCATCACGCTGTTGATGTCGCTGTCCTCGTTCTGGACGCTCGAGGTCGGCGGCCTCGAGATGATGTTCGCGGTCGTGCGCACGTTCATGTCCGGCGCGATCCTGCCGTTGTGGTACATGCCCGACTGGCTGCGCACGATCGCCGAAGTCCTGCCCTTCCAGGCTGCGGCCTACACGCCCCTGGCGATCTACTTCGGCCGACCACCCGGCGGGCTGCTCGCCGCGCTCGGCGTCCAAGCACTCTGGATTCTCATTCTCGGCTCACTGTGTGCCGTTGTGTGGACCCGTGCCAAGCACCGGGTGGTCGTGCAGGGTGGCTGATCTCACTGGCACACCGTCATCCTGGCGCCAATACCGCACCCTGCTTCGGGTCGGCCTGGCCTCGGCGATGCAGTACCGATCCGACTTCGCCTTGACCGCGATCGCCGCGATCTTCTACGAAGCCGTCTCACTCGCGTTCGTCGGCGTCATCGTCCATGCCTTCGGCAGCATCGGCGGCTGGGGGCTCGCCGAGGTCGGCTTCATCTACGGCATCCGGTCGATGGGCCACGCCCTGCACGGCGTCGTCTCCGGACAGCTCTGGTCCACCGATTGGATCGTGCGTGGGGGAGAGTTCGACCGCTACCTCCTCCGTCCCATCAATCCTCTGATCCAACTGCTCACGCATCGCTTCCAGGTCACCGCTGTCGGCGACATCGTGTTCGGGGCGGTGGTGCTCAGCGTCACCGCCGTGGCCACGGGCATCGACTGGACAGCATGGTCGATCGCCTACCTGATCGCGGCCGTCATCGGCAGTGCATTCGTCGAGTCAGCCGTCATGCTCTCGATCGCGTCGCTGGCATTCCGGCTCCTGGCGGCCACCTCGATCCTCAGCGTCGCCGACAGCGTCTTCGTGACGTTCGGTCCGTACCCGCTGAGCGTTCTCCCCCGTGCCGTGTCGTACCTGCTCACGTTCGTGGTGCCGCTCGCGTTCGCGGCGTTCTTCCCCGCTGCCATCCTGCTCGGACGGACCGGCGACCTCTTCGTACCCGTGTGGCTCGCCGCGGCGTCACCAGTGGTCGGCCTCCTGCTGTACGCCGGTGCGGTCGTGTTCTTCCATCGCCAGATCCGCCACTACACCAGCCCTGGACACTGACGACGGCTACGGCCGACGTCCGAACGAGTCGAGCAGCCGTGACTGCGGTGTCGCGTCGGACGGCAGCGTTTCGCTCGGACCAGCGCCGTACGCGCCGAAGGCGAGCATCTCGTCCAGATATGGCTCGACCATGACCGATACGCCGACGACGAGCCCTGCATCGAGGGTCTCGTCGAGGCCAGCGCCGCGGAGGATGTCCCACCCGTGGACGACCAGGTCGACGAGACGAAAGCGCAGGTAGGCGGTGACCGGAACCTGGCCGTTGGGGCCGGCGACGAGCTGATCGGGCGGCGTCACCGCGAATGCCTGTGCCTGCCGGCCAGCAGACTCGACGACGGCAGCGACCGGGTCACCACCGAGTTGGTCACCTGTCAGCCTGCTCCGAGCCTCATCGCGATCGACCCCGGCCAGCAGCAGGGCGGTGAAGCGGTTGCCGACGACGACATGGTCGACCAACGCTCGCACCGAGAGCTCCGAGGGTGTCGGCCGATCCCACGCGTCAGGTGGCAACTGCCGCACGATCCGTTCGAACTCCGACGACGCTGCGTCGATCAACTCCACTTTCCCAGGCTAGCGGCTGGTCGTGTCGACCTCGATCGACGTCGGCTGGGCCCGATGCGCGCTGCCGTGGACGTTCAGGCGTTGACCACCTCTGGGGTGGAGGCGGCCACGGAGGTGTCCTCCGACTGCTCCCGTTCACGGCGTTCGCGCGCGTACCGGTTCTCCGGGATCGGAAGCCCGAGGTTTCCGCGGAGGGTCGACGACTCGTACTCGGTGCGGAAGATGCCCTTCGCCTGAAGGATGGGGACCACCCGCTCGATGAACGTGTCGAGGTCGTCGGTGACGCGGAACGACACATTGAGGCCGTCGTAGGCACCGGCGCGGAAGTAGCTCTCGATGGTGTCGGCGACGGTCTGCGGTGATCCGGCGTACGGGTTCGGCTTGAACTGCGAGAAGCGCTCGACGACCTGCCTGATGGTGAGGTTCTCCTCGCGGGCGACCCGCTTGATCTCGCTCACCGACCCGGCACGACTGTTGTCGCCGAGGGTGCCGAGGTCGGGGAACGGTCCGTCCGGGTCGTGCTGTGCGAAGTCGTAACCGCCGAACGGACGTGCGAACGCCCCGAGTTTCTTGTCGAAGCTGTTGTCGAACTCGAAGATCTCGCGTGCGATGCGCTGCGCCTCGTCGTCGGTGTCCGCGATGACCGGGCGCGCGCCAGGGAAGATCAGGATGTGGTCGGGGTTGCGGCCGAGCGCCGCGGCCCGGGACCTGATGTCACGCCCGAACTCGACGCCTTCCTCGATGCTGCCCACGTGGGTGTAGATGCCTTCGGCGACGTGCCCGGCGAAGTTGCGGCCCTGCTCGGACATCCCGGACTGGAAGATGACCGGCTGGCCCTGTGGCGAGCGGGAGATGTTCAGCGGTCCGGTGACGGAGAAGTACTCTCCTTTGTGGTTCAGCTCGTGCAACTTTCCGGGGTCGAGGAATACGTCCCGCTCGACGTCGGCGGGGAATGCGTCGTCCTCATAGGAATCCCAGAGGCCTTTGGCCACGTCGACGAACTCCTGGGCGCGTCCATACCTGGTGTCGTAGTCGTAGTGCTCGTCGAGCCCGAAGTTGCCGGCGACGCCGAGATCGAACGAGGTCACGACGTTCCAGCCCGCGCGACCGCCACTGATCTGGTCGAGCGACGCCAGCCGGCGGGTCAGGTTGAACGGGGAGTTGTAGGACGTCGTCATGGTGCCGACGAGCCCGATGTTCTCGGTCACGGTCGCCAGCGCCGACAGCAGCGTGAGCGGCTCCAGCCGATTGAGGTAGTGCGACGGGTAGCGAGAGTTGATGAACAGGCTGTCGACGATGAAGACGGTGTCGAACTTGGCTGCCTCCGCCTTCTGCGCCTGCTGGATGTACCACTTGATGTCGATGCTGGCGTTCTTCGGAACCCGTGGGTCCTTCCACAGGTTGTGCTGGCCGGGAGCGCCGACGCCGTAGAGCGCCAGGGCCAGGTGGAACTTGCGATCTGTCATGGTGTGGTCAACTGCCTTTCGGTTGCGTCCTGGATGGATGGTCGTACGAGTGCGTGCCTGCGGGCGGCGCTTCCGACGGTCATACGAGCACCCCGGTTGGAGAAACGGCGGCGGACGGTGCAGCGTCGGCGGACCGGTCCTGCCGCGGCACCCAGCCGAAGTTCGGGGCGATCTGCGTTGCGATCAGCTCGAGTGCCCGGATCGAGGCAGCCAACGTCGGCTTGCCCGGATTGAACTGGGTCAGCAGGTCGGTCGCGACGGGCAGGACCTTCTCGCGCGACAGCGCCTCGGTGATCTCGTCGGGGTGCCCGTAGAACGCGTTGAACCGGAACAGTGCCTTCTCCAGATCGTCGGGTCCGGGTTGCTGGTCGGCCCCCTTCATCCGGCGGAGGCCCTCGAGCACACCATCGGCGAGATGACTCAGTGACGTCGCCTTGTCGGCGGCGGGGAAGATCAGCCGGGACAGCCCGATGCGTGGTGGGCGGGCTTGTTTCCAGTCGGCCAGATACCGATCGGCCCACGGTCGTTGGACGACGTCGGTCGGTTCGTCGTAGCCGTAAGCCGCTCGGTTGAGGAGCAGGTTGGCGCCCTCGGCCGCGACATGGCTCGCACCGTGCTCGGAGAAGATCCCGTGCCAGGAGCGAGTCTCGGCAAGGCCTGGCGCCGGCGTCTTCAACAGCGTGCCCTCGGTGTCCAGCGGCTCGCCACGCAGGGCAGCTCTGGTGGTGGCGAAGTTCTCCGTCGTCAGTTCCCGACGGCGGTCGTGGTCGCGTCCGAAGATCCGGAACGTCGACTCACCGAACCCGCTGCCGACCCCGAATTCGACCCGGCCACCCGACAGGATCTCCACGACTCCGACGTCCTCGGCAAGACGGATCGGGTTCTCGATCGAGGCGAGGGTGACCGCCGTTCCGATGTGGATCGATCGGGTACGCGCCGCGACATTGGCCAGGAACACCCACGGCGACGGCAGGCCGCCTGCGGGGTCGGTGCTGAAGTGGTGCTGGGCCACCCAGCCCGAGTCGAAGCCCAGGGCGTCGGCAGCCACGAAGAGCTCGGCGGCGTTGGCGTAGCTCTCGGCGATGTCGCGACCGCCTTCGACGTGGGTCATGAAGCCGAGACGGAGTGGAGGTGCGGTCATGGGTCGGTCTCCTCAGACGGGTTGACGCCGTGCCCGGGCGTCCCGGTCGGTCGAGCCGCTGGTCAGGGTCGGAGCCGACCCGACCAGCCGGCGGCTGTAGGCGTGCTGCGGGTTGTTGACGATGTCGGCGGTGCGACCGATCTCCACGATCTCGCCGCGATACAGCACGATCACGCGATCGGTGATCCCCGCGACCGAACCGAGGTCGTGGGAGATGAACAGCATTCCTACCTCCGGTGGACGCCGTCGGCCGAGCAACTCGAGTACCTGCACCCGATTGGCGGAGTCCAGAGCGCTCACGGGCTCGTCCAGAATCAGCAAGCGGGGCTGCACGATCAGCGACCGCGCGATCGCCACCCGCTGGCGCTGGCCCCCGGACAGCTCGCCCGGGTACCGATCGAGCAGGTCTTGGTCGAGATTCATGCCGGCCATCTGGGCGCGGACCGCTCGAGCGCAGTCAGCACGCGACGTGCCACCACGGAGGAGCAGGGGCTCACCCAGCGTCGACTCGACCGACACGTCCGGGTCGAGGCTGCGCAGGGGATCCTGGAACACGTACTGGACGGCACCGGCGCGGCGGAACTCCCGCCACTGCCGTGGCTTGAACCCGGTCACAGATCGGCCGTCCACCCGGATGTCTCCACCGGCGGGCTTCACCAGTCCGAGGATCGCGCGGGCGAGGGTCGACTTTCCCGAACCGGTCTCGCCGATCACCCCGACGGACTCGCCGACGTCCATGCTGAAGGTCGCCGACCGCAGCGCGTGGTTGCGCGCAGCACCGTGGCCGTAGGTCACGTCGAGGTCGTGAACGTCGAGCAGGGGTGTCGGATCGGGTGTGTGTTCGCGCGGTCGACCGATGGCCGTTCGGTCTTCGCGATCGACGAACTCAGGCATGCTCGGGCACCACCGTGGTGAGGAATCGGTCGATGCCGTACTGGTGGTGTTCGTCGATCAGCAGCCGGGTGTACTCGTGTCGGGGATCGAAGAGGATGTCCGACGTCCGGCCGTGCTCGACCACCTGTCCGGCCCTCATGACGAGCACTTCGTCGCAGAGCCTCGCGACGACGGCGAGGTCGTGGGAGACGACGAGTAGCGAGAGCCCGATGCGATCCTTGAGTTCGAGTAGCAGGTCGAGGATCTCGGCCTGGACGGTCACGTCGAGTGCAGTGGTGGCCTCGTCGGCGATCAGGATTCTCGGTTCGAGTGCGATCGCCGACGCGATCAGCACACGCTGGAGCATCCCGCCGGACAGTTCGTGCGGGTACTGCTGGTACACGTATTCCGGGTCGCGCAGACGAACGAGCTCGAAGAGTTCCAGCACTCGCGCCTTGGCCGCGGCACGAGTCGCCGATGTGCGAACCCGGAGCACCTCCTCGACCTGTTTCCCCACGCGGATCGACGGATTCAGGTAGGAGGCCGGATCCTGGAAGACCGCCGAGATCGACGCTCCCCTAAGCCTGGTCCAGTCCTTGCTGCTCAGACCCGAGATGTCCTCGCCGAACAGCTGCACCGACCCCGACGAGATCTCGAAGAGATCGGGCAGGATGCCGAGAATGGCCCGGCAGGTGAGGGTCTTCCCGCTGCCGGACTCGCCCACGATCCCGACGACGCCGCCCTTCCGCAGCGAGAAGCTGACTCCGTGGACGACCTCCACCGCGTTCATCCGGTTGGTGATCTTCACCTGGTCCAGGTGAAGCAGGACATCGGGATCGGGCGGTGGCGCGGCCTGCCCGACCACGGCCCGCGGATCGCGTTGATCGGCCCGTGCGACGGCGGCGGCGACGTCGGGTCGTCCCTTGACCGTGCTGAGAAGGACACGCCCGGACTGTCCCGCTACGTCGCGGATGGCATCGGCGAGCATGTTGAACGCCCAGACGGTGACCATGATCAGCACCGTCGGGTACAAGGGCGCCCATGGCGCGTAGCTCAGGTATCCGAGGTCGGAGGCCAGAATTCCGCCCCAGGTCGGCTTGGGTGGCTGAACACCGATCCCGAGGAAGGTCAGGCTGGCCACGACCACGAGGCCGGCCCCCATGGTGTTGGCCAGCGCGATGGCGATCGGCGGGAGCACCTTCGACCACACGTGCTTGCGGACGATCCACGACGTCGACGCACCGGCGAGGATCGCGGCCTCGACGTACGGAGAGCGCGACACGCTGAGGGTCGCAGCGCGCGACACCCGGTAGAAGACCGGGGCGACGAGGAACCCGACGGCGAGCATCGCCTGGCTGATGCCGTTGCCCAGCAGGGCGGCCATCGACACGGCGAACACGAGGAACGGCAGGGCGATGAGGGTGTCGGTGAAACGCAGGGTGGTCCACTCGAAGGCCCGGCCGAGGTAGACGGACAGGATCCCGGGTATCGCCCCGACGACGAGTGCGATCCCCGCGACCTGGAATGCGCTCAGCACGCTGATCGGTGAGCCAGCCAGGATGCGGCTGAAGACGTCTCGCCCGAGGTAGTCAGTTCCGAGCCAGTGCGCGCTCGACGGACCCGCGAGCGTCGCCCCGCTCCCGGCCAGCGGATCGAACGGCGCCAGCACCGGTCCGAAGACGGCCAGCACCAGGATGACGGCGAGCAGGATGACGGACAGTCGCCCGGTCCGCAGGCTGAGTACCTTCCGGATCACCTCACACCCCCCGCATCGACGCGGGGATGAGTCTCGTCAACACGACGTTCACGACCAGGTTGAAGATCACGACCAGCAGGATCGACATGACCAACACGCCTTGTACGGCGGGGACATCGCCGAGCAGGGCGGAGTGGGCGGCGAACACTCCCACTCCGGGCAGAGCGAAGATCTGTTCCAGCACGACGGCACCGCCCAGCAGGCCGGCGAACTTCATTCCGAGGATGGTGACGGTGGGACCGATCCCGTTGCGCAGGACGTGCACCCAGAAGATGCGGCGCGGGCCGAGTCCGCGCACGGCAGCTCCGACCACGTAGTTCTCGCGTTGTGCCTGGATGAGCCCGACGCGCAGTTGGCGAGCCACGTCGGCGATCGTGTCGAAGCTCAAGGCGATGGCCGGCAACAGGAGATGACTGAACCACATGCCGACGCCGCGGTCGATCGGAACGTAGCCCGCCGAGGGGAGCAGTTCGAGACCGACGGCGAAGATCGCCACCAACGCGATCCCGACGACGAAGGCCGGCATCACCGAGATGAAGGTGGCGAACGCGGTGATGGCGCGGTCGATGATCGTTCCCTGCTGGACTGCGGCCAGCGTTCCGAGCGCGAAGCCCAGCGTGACGCCGATGACCAGCCCGAGCCCGGCGATCGACAGGCTGATCGCCGCTCGTGAGACCAACTGTTCGGTGATGCTCTGCCCGTTGTCCCAGCTCCGTCCCAGGTCGCCGTGGAACAGTCCGCTCAGCCAGTCCAGGTATTGCACGACGATCGGCCGGTCCATGCCCCAGTTGTGTTCCAGCGCGGCGATCGCCTGGGGTGTCGCCGACTCTCCGAGCTGGAGCGCCGCCGGGCTCAACCCACTGACCGATCCCAGCAGGAAGGTGATCAGAGTCCCGAACAGGAACACCGGCACGAAGACGCTCAGCGGGCGCACGACGGTGACGACGGTCCGGCGCGCGCGCAGCGCTCCGATCCCGCCGCGGACCGGCGTGGCCGGCACCGCGTCCGCGGCCTCGGCAGGCAGCTCGGCCGCGACCTCCGGCCGTGGCCCGGCCGCCACCGGGATGAGGTGCTCTTTCTGTATCGTCACGAGTCAGCCTTCCTTGTCGACGACCGGGCCATGGGTGCGAGCGTGAGGTCCAGACGGCTCACGCGGGTTGGACGGTCACGCCTTCCCAGTGGATCTGCCCGGGGATGGCGGGTAGATCGGAGACCCGTGGCGACTTCACGAAGATGTTCGGCTGGCTGTAGGTGAAGATCGTGGCCGTGTTCTTGACCCCGGCCCGCGTCGCCGCCTTGAGGTTCTTGGCGTAGTCGGGAGAGTCCAGCGGCGTCTCGCGGGCGACCTTGATCGCGGCCTGGAACGCGTCGGCGGTGAAGGGGCCGCTCAGATTGAGCGGGCCCTTCGGGCCGAAGTGCGCGGTCAGCGTCTGGACCGGCGATTCCCGGCCGGTCGTCCCGTACGTGGACAGCACCAGGTCCTTGGCGAAGAACGGCGTGGCCCAGTTGGTGTCGACCTTGATGTTCGCCGTGATGCCCACGGCCGCGAGCTGGGACTGGATGATCTCGTTGGCGGTGGCGGCGGCGGACACCACGAAGTCGACCGTCAGGCGGGGGTCGTTCTCCTTGTAGCCGGCATCGGCGAGGATCTTCTTGGCCTTGTCCGGGTCGTACGGCCACAGGTCCGCGATCGAGTCGTCGTAAGCGATGTAGCCCGAGGGGAAGGGCTGATCCGTCGCCGTGCCGGTCTTGAACGTGACCTTGTCGATGAACTCCTGCCGGTTGATCGCGTGCCTGGCCGCGAGCACGACTGCCGGGTCGGTGAACGGTGCCTTCCGCGAGTTGATGCTGATGTTCGACGCGTTGTATCCGGGCTGGTAGACCACGTCGAGCTTCGCGCCCTTGGCCGCCTGGATCTGACTCGGGTCCAGCGAGGCGAAGTCGTACACGCCCGTCTGCAGGGACGACACGATCGTGGACGAATCGATGCCGAACGACAGTTCGACGCGATCGATCTTGATGTTGGCGGCGTTCCAGTAGTCCGGGTTCTTCTCGAAGTAGGCGTGTGAGCCCACCTTCAGTTCGGTGACCTTGAACGGGCCTGCGCCCACCGGTGACGCGTTGATCGCGTCGGGGTCCTTGCCCGCGGTCGCACTCGTGATCTGGGCGACCCGCTGGCCGAGCAGGAGCGGGATCTGGTAGTCGGTCTGAGTCAGATGCAGCGTGACCTCGGTGTCACTGTCGGCGGTGATCGTCTTGATGGAGGTCAGGTCACCGGCGATGGCCGAGTTCGCCTGCTTCTGCGCACGCTCGATGTACGCCTTCACCGCTTGAGCATTGACCGATGTCCCGTCGGAGAACTTCAGGTTCGGCCGCAGCGTGAAGGTGATGGAGTCACCCTTGCTGTTGTACTTCCAGCTCTTGGCCAACCCCGGCTGTGCGTTGCCCTTGTCGTCGATCTCGGTCAAGGAGGCGTACGCGAGGGCGAGCATGCGGAACTGTGCACCGCTGCCGGACACGACGGGATCCCAACTCGACGGGGGTGCGGATGCGGTCCAGCGCAGGACGACCGCACCGCTGGTGCTGTCGTCGCCTCCCGACTTCGACCCGCAGGCGGCCAGGGCGGCTGTGGTGGCGAGGGCGAGAGCGCCCCCCAGAAGTGTGCGCCGGCTGACTGGCTGCATGTCGTGCTCCGATCTGATCGTGGTGCGTGTGGGGAGGTGCGCCGTGGTCGGAATCGACCACGGGTCAGGAAGAGGCGAGGACCGCCGGCTCAGCGCGCGCGGCAGTGACGGCGTTGGTCCTTGTGCTGTCTTCGCCGCTTGTCGCGGCTGCCTCGCGTCGGGCGACCGCGTGCCGGTTCTCGACGAACGGGAGCCCGAGATTCTCGCGCAGCGTCGTGCCCTCGTATTCACGACGCAGGACGCCACGGTCACGCAGGATCGGCAGGACGTCGTCCACCAGTCGCCGCGTTTGACTGGGATGCCCGACGTGGATGTTGTAGCCGTCTACCGCGCCGGCCTCGAACCATCGCTGGAGCTCGTCTGCGACCGTCTCCGGAGATCCGGCGAAGGGCGTGCGTCGCGGGTTCGAGACCGCTTCGACCGTTTGCCGAAGGGTCAGACCCTTGTCTTTCGCGAGTTCGGCGATCTTCGTGGCGCCTGTGCGGAAGCCGAGTTCGGCGTACGCGAGCGATTCCTGAGGGAACGGCGCGTCGAGGTCGTACTGGCGGAAGTCGTGCCAGCCGAACGGGCGGCCGAACTGCGCGAGTGCCTGTTCGAAGCCGCCATCCGCACGCTGCAGTTCGAGTTCGATCTCGCGCGCCTCGTCGTCGGTGTCGCCCACGTACACGCTCACGCCGGGCATGACCAGGAGGTGGTCGGCGTCGCGACCCTTGGCGGTCGCGCGCGCCTTCATCTCCGTGCTGAATGCCAGTGCCTGCTCCAGGGAGGCGGAGTGCGTGAAGATGCCGTCGGCGATCTCGGCCCCGAGGTCGCGGCCCTGCTCGGAGTCGCCCGCCTGGAAGATGACCGGCTGGCCTTGTGGTGAACGCGAAAGGTTGAGCGGACCGACGACCGAGAAGTACGTCCCCTTGTGGTTCAGGGCATGCAGCCTGGTGGGATCGAGGAAGACACCGCGTTCACGATCCCGCGGGAATGCATCGTCCTCGTAGGAATCCCACAGGCCCTGGGCCACCCGAACATGTTCGAGGGCGCGACCGTACCTGGTGTCGTAGTCGAAGTGCTCGTCCAGACTGAAGTTTCCGGCCGTGCCGGCGTCGCCGGTAGTGACGACATTCCACCCGGCGCGACCACCGCTGATGAGGTCGAGCGATCCGAGCCGGCGGGCGACGCTGAACGGATCGTTGTAGCTCGTGGTGAGCGTTCCGACGAGGCCGATGTTGGCGGTGCCGACGGCCAGGGCCGAGAGCAAGGTCAACGGCTCCAGGCGATTGAGGTAGTGCGGCGGGGAGTCGGCGGTGATGAACTGGCTGTCGACGATGAAGACGAGATCGAACTTTGCCGCCTCGGCGAGCCGCGCCTGATCGATGTACCAGTTCACGTCGATGCTGGCGTCCGCCGGCACCTCGGGATCGAGCCACTTGTTGAACTGCCCCGGCCCACCGGCCCCGGTGAGGACGGCGCCGAGCTTGATCTGACGACGGGTGGACCTGGCCACGATGGCTCTCTTTCGCTGTGGGATTCGCGCGGGTCGACCAAGGCCGACCGCACCGGGGAGCCGGTGCGTGCACATGAGGACTGCTCGTGAGCTCGCGGTGCGCCGGTCGCGACGTGCTGGAGAGGATCCAGAGGCGCCGACGTTCGCGGGTCAGGACTGGCGCGGCGCCATACAGAGACGACTGGCCGTCTGCGCGAAGTCGATCGCGCGCCGAGTCGTCAGAGGTGCGGTCATATGCCAAGTATCCATACCGGGTTTGTAGGATTACAATCACGTCCACCATGCGGACAGGTGTTCACATGGTGGATAGTCGGTCTCCCGACTTGCTCAGGACGATGCCGTGTATCACCTTGTGTACTTGAGAGATCTCGCGAAACGAACCGAGCGGATCGGAGTTGGGACAGATGGTGCATCACGACGAGAACGACCGCGCAGCCGGCGCCGGAGCGTACGGCACACGAGCTCGACCATCACCTGCACCACGTCCACACCGACGACCTCACCGAGGAGACCACGCAGACGGTGGGGATGCGCCGGCGCGAAGCGATCTCCGGCAAGACCGTCGGCTCGAGCGAGATCTGGATGGGCGAGACGATCGTGCCGCCGTCGACCGGATCCGGGAACCATCACCATGGCGAGTCCGAGACCGGGATCTACGTGGTGGAAGGACATCCCGAGTTCGTGTTCCTGGGTGACGACGGCACCGAGACCCGCCTTCGCACGGCCCCGGGGGACTACGTGTACGTGCCGCCGTGGGTGCCGCATCGTGAGGAGAACCCCGACCCGAACGCGAAGGCGGTGGTCGTGATCGCGCGGTCGACGCAGGAGGCGGTCGTGGTGAACCTCGACGACCTGGTGTGGGTCGGGCCGGTCGCGGTGGGCAAACGGTCGCCCGAACAGCGCACCTGGCATGAGTACTGACGAGTACGTGCCGGTGAGCTGATGTCCGCATCGATCGAGCCGCCGCCACCGTAGCCATTCGTTCGGTTGTCACACAGGAAGATCGATGACGCGGATCAGGTTCGGTGCGGCGGCGCCCGACCGCAACCGTTCGAGGAACAGCACGATGCTCGCCGCGACCGATCGATGCGTGATGTCGTTGAGGATGTCGTGCCGCCCGTCGTCCACCACCACCGCACGGGTCACCCCGGCGTTCACGTAGCGTGGAATCGCGTCGGTCAGCGGCGAGATCGTGTCGGCCGACCCGTGAATGGCCAGTGCCGGTACGCCCAGCGCCACGTCGTCGACAGTGATGAGGTCAGGTCGATGTGGTCGGGCATGTTCGCGCAGCACCCCTCGGTGGGTGGGGCAGCTCGTCCGGGCCGCGATCTCGTCATCCCAGTCCGAATCGTGGCCGGACCCGGTGGGGTAGCCGGCCAGGATCACCGCGTCGGGGTGCACGTCGAGGTCACGGATGAGTGCCCGTACCGCGACCCCGCCGACGTCCGAGCCGATCAAGACCTTCGGCAGCACGGCATTCTCGTCGTTGATGAGGTCGGCGATGCTCGCCTGTGCGCCGGTGTCGAGCGGATCGGCACTGCTGATGACGACCACCCGGTACGCGTCGGACGCGAGCCGGGCCGCCAGCCGCGCGTACACGGGCGGAGGCTCGCCGTCTCCCGCGAGTACGTACACGGTGCCCCGTGGCCGGAGGCCGGGAGGTTCGTTCCACGCGGCGGTGGTGATCGCGCCGCGGTCGACGATGGTGGTCATCTCGCTCCTCAGATCGCTGACGAGCCGTCGACTCGGTGATAGCTGCGGTCGTGGAAGACCAACGGTGCCGTCTGAGCAGTCGTCATGCAGGCGATGGCGCGGACCGCGACCAGGAAGCTGCTGCCCACCGAAGTACGCCCGAGGATCTCTCCCCGCAGCCAGGACGAGGCCTCGTCGATCACGGGCTCGCCACTGGGAAGCCGGAACCACCCGCCGCCGGCGAACCTGTCGATCCCGCGCGTGGCGAAACGGGCCGAGACGTCGGCCTGGGCCGCGGTGAGGAAGCTGATCGCCACCGTCTCCGCGCGCTCGATCGCCGGCCATGCCGATGAGGCGGAACTCACGGAGAAGGCCACCATCGGTGGGTCCGCCGACACCGAGATGACCGAGGTCGCGGTGAACCCGATCAGATTCCCGGCATCTGCCAGGGTGACCACTGCGACGCCGGCGGGGTGACGCCGGAAGATCGACTTGAAGTCTTCGCCGTCGATGGACGGGCAGGCCGGGACGCCCACCTGGTCCGTCTCGACGGGGGCCGTCAACCAGTCGGTGCTCATCGATGTCTCCTGTCGGTTCGCGCGTCGTGTCGCCGTGGTCGCAGTGCCTGCGTGCTGGACATGCCAACCGAGCACGGGATCTGCGTATTCCTATATTGACAGTAGGAATTATCTAGATTGAGAAGCGTCTCGGATGCCGGGATATGCGCGGGCGACGCCTCGCGCTGCCCGCCCGAGCTTGTTCCGGTTGACGCGTTCGCCGCCGACCAGATCGTCGGCTGGGTCAGGACGCGGACTCGGCTCGGCCTTCGAGTCGGGGCGTGGCCTGCCGGACGGTCAGTCCAGATCCCTCAGCCGGCGCAGGGTGGCCATGTCGACGGGGTTGGTGATCATCGACATGACCTGATCGGTCGCGGACGGGCCGGAGTGGGCTGACGGCTGCGGTGAACGTCGTTTCGGTCTGTTCGTAGAGGAAGTTGAGGAATCCCGCGATCAGATCGCCGAAGGCGTCGAGGTCATCAAGAGTTCCGATGCCGCCGGCCGCCCGGTAGGCGATGAGGGTGCGGTGGGCGGCTTCGGTGTCGATGACGCCGTTGCACAGATGCCAGTCGCTGAGTGCGCGGGCGAGGACACGATCACGTGATACCGCCGCGGCATCGTCCCAATCGAGAAGTGCGAACCCGGCGGCGGTGGTGAGGACGTTCTTCGGTTGGAGGTCGGTGTGAGCCACGGTCAGCCGGTCGGCCTGTGGTGGTCCCACCAGCGCGGCGAGGTCGATGAACTCCGGGAGGCGATGTTGCAACAGGCCTGCCCAAGGGGCTCCGGCTCCGGCGCCTCGTTCGGCGAGGTCCGACCATTCGTCGCTCGTCGGGACTCGCGTGAACCACGCCGACATCCACGGGTCTCTGGGTGGTACCGGTGGCAGATCCGGGAGCGCTTCGACAGTGGCCAGCGTGGTTCCGAGCCAGCGCGCGGCTGCGGATGTGTCGACGTGTGATCTCCCCTCGATCCAGGTCGCGACTCGCACGTGGCGTGGGTCGGCGGTGGTCTGGTCGTCGACCGACAGCAGGAGTGGGCCGCGGCGTGATCGCACAGTGCGCGGTACGGTCAATCCGGCTCGATGTGCGTGCTCGGACACCGCTGCGGCGAACTCCAGCTGGATCTCGAATGCCGAGCGGTCGTCAGCGTGCAGGGACTCCTTGACGGCGAAGGCTCCGGTGCTGGTCTCCAGCCGCCATACCCGTCCCATGGCGCCTTGGGCATGCCACACCATCCGGTGCGGGACGCCGAGTGCGAAGCCGGCACTGATCTGACGCGCTAGCTCGAGGTCTGCTCGGTCGGCGACCACTCTGCCCCCTTCGCTCGGGCACTAGAGAACGCTGAGCCAGGGGTGTGCGGGTTGAGTCAGCTCGATGGCCTCGCGTAGCCAGCGTCTGGCGGCCGGCTCCAGTCGTGGCCAGGTTGCGTCGAAGTCGACCTGGTCCTTGGATCTGAGCCCGCGCGCTTTGTGCAACAGCTGCACCTCCGGGCGCAGGTACGGGACTCCGTGGTCGAACCAGACGATCTCCTCGAGCGGCCGGCTGATTCTCGAATCCCTCTTGAAGATCCACCTGCCATCGGTGACACCCATGAGGATGATGTCGTACTCCCACGGTTCGCCGCCGCTGCTGCGGGCCCAGATGTTCTCGCAGGTCGGCGCGAGCGGGTCGAGGTCGCCATCGCCCGGCAGCAGGATCGTCATGGTCTCCTGGTCCGCCGACCACAGGTCGAGCCGTCCGGCCAGATGCTGGCGGAGCAGCGGCAGATCGCACCGGGGAATGCTGGGATCGAGATCGCCATGCGGTCTCGTGACACCGTTGAACGCCTCGAGTGCCCAGCCTCCGGCGATCCACCACCGACCCGGGTAGCCGTCGAACAACAGCGCGGCGTCCTGGGGAGTCCGTCGCAACCAGGGACCGTAGATTCTGACCAGCTCGTCATGGCTCAGATCACTGACGGGCACCACTGCACGCTACCTTCAGCGCGCCTCGCCTGGGCCGCCGTGGTCGCGAGTCGCGCCACCCGGTCGGCTGCGCATCACGACCGCTGCCCACGCAAATGGAGTGCTCGCCGGCCGGCCGTCTGGAAGGGTGGACCCGTCGTGGAGCGAGACGAGATCACCGCCGACGTCGCTGCCCGGCTGGTCAGGGAGCAGTTTCCGGGATGGGCGGATCTGCCCATCTCACCGGTGGTGCTCAATGGCTGGGACAACACGACCTTCCGGCTTGGTGACGAGCTCGCCGTGCGCCTGCCCAACGGTGAAGGGTATGCAGCAGCGGTGGAGAAGGAGCACCGATGGCTGCCGGCACTCGCTCCTCGCCTGCCATTGCCGATTCCACTCCCGGCGGCGATGGGTCGGCCCGGGTGCGGCTATCCCTGGGCGTGGTCGATCAATCGTTGGCTGGTCGGGGAACCAGCGAGCCTTGCACGTGTGGACGACCTGTCGGTGTTTGCCGCTGACCTGGCCGATTTTCTGACCGCACTGCAGGCGATCGATGGGGCCGACGGCCCGCCGGCTGGACTGCACAGCGCGCACCGTGGGGGTCCGCTCTCCTTCTACGACGACGAGGAGATCCCCGATGCGATCGAGCTGGTGGCCGATCGGTTCGACGTCGACACTGTCAGCGACGTGTGGCGGGCCGCACTGTCCAGCACGTGGGATCGAACGCCGGTGTGGGTCCATGGTGACGTGGTCGGCTCGAATCTCCTCGTCGTGGACGGGGCGTTGAGCGCCGTGATCGACTTCGGCTGCTCGGCAGTCGGTGACCCCGCCTGTGACCTGGTGATGGCGTGGACGTTCTTCGACGGCGACAGCAGCGAGCAGTTCCGAAGCCACCTGTCCCTCGATGCAGCGACCTGGGCGCGCGGGCGTGGATGGGCGCTCTGGAAGGCACTCGTGACCATTCTCCGGGCCAAGCCGAATGGTCGTGACGAGTACGCCGACGCCCGGCGATTCGGCTGGCGGTACGACCCGTACGAGGTCATCGAGCATGTACTAGCCGACCACCGGCGATCGAGGTAGCACCGCGACATCCGCTGACCTGCGTCCGGTTCTATGTCGAGGACCGCGGTCGGGCTCCGATCGATCGCAACGCGCGAGTCGGGGTCGCGTCCAGCCGATCGGCGCATCGCCGAAGCCAGCTGGCCAGACGACGTCGCGAGCGGGGCGCCCGCCCTGGTGGGTTTCTGTGGGGACGACCCAGGTCGGAAAGGCGCTCGCCCTTTCGCGCCGTTGCGATCATCTCCGTCAAACTCATGGACATTCCGCTCCCTCCTGCGGGGACATCCACGATCGTCGTGACATGGCGGCGTGGAGTCTTGACAGCGTTTGCTGACCCGCGTTCACCTACCCGACGAACAGGTACAGGCGGATCCGACACGACTCCTGAATCATGTGACGGCGCAGAAGTCACCGCGGACCGTGGAGGTCGGTCGCCGGGACGGGAGGGGAGCACCCCGAGAACAGCACCTGGCCACCGGACCATGGACGGCAGCAGGGCCAGGCCGGACGGGTTCAGCCGAGGTCGGCGAGCAGCTTCCCGAGTGCGTCCAGGAGACCGTCGGTACCGGCCTCGCGACCGGCCGCGGCGTCCGGGCCGGGGCCGTGCACGCCGTCGAGGTGGACGCCCTGCTCGGTGAAGGTCAACCGCGTCCCCGAGGTGGCTCCGTCATCGGCGGGCTCGAACACGATCGTGGTGATCGAGGTCGAGGCGTGTATCCCGTCGAGCCACATGTCATAGGTGTAGACGAGCCGCTGGTGCAGGGTGATGTCGGTGTAGGTGGCGCGGAACTGCGACAGCGGCCCGCCGTCGCCCAGTCGCCCGTCATCGATCGCCACACCGCCGACTCGAAAGTCGTCGCTGCGCTCGACATCGACGAAGTCGTCGCCGCCGAACCACTTGCGTTTGATCTCGGGGTCGGCGAAGGCGTCCCATACGCGGTCGACCGGCACTGGGTACTGGCGCTCCAGCACGAACGTGGCGTGGGTCTGGGTGTGGTCGGTCATGTCATTCCTCCTGGGTCGGGTGATGGATGGTGAGGTAGTCGCCGAGGCGGTCGAGCCGGCGCTCCTGCGGGCGGCGGTGAGCGACGATCCAGACGTTGGCCGGAACCAGTGCGTCGGGCACGAGTTGGTAGGTGCGCACCCGGCCGACCTTCTCCGACGACACGATCTGCGCCTCCTCGAGCACTCGGAGGTGCTCGACAACGGTGGAGAGCGCCATGCCGAACGGTTCTGCGAGCTGGCTCACCGAGGCCGGTCCGTGAACCAACCGGCCGACCATGGCCCGGCGGGTGCCGTCGGCGAGGGCCCGGAACATCCGGTCGAGCTCGGCGTCGCCACCGTTCCCCACCGGATACTTAGTCACATGACGAAGTATTCGGCTGGTGAGCCGCCGATGTCAAGCAGGCGTGGAACTTCGCCCAGGGCGATCTCTTCGCAGGGGCAGTCTCGGGCAACGACCTCGGCGGCTCCATCGCCTCGCTGGTAGGCAGTCCCAGCGGCGGCGGGCCGCGGCGTTCAGTTGAGGCGAAAGGGTGGGTAGCGGTCCGTGGCCAGCGAGACCGACATCGTGGAAGTAGTCGGTCAGGCGCAACCGGAGGGGCGCGTGGTCCCGCGACCTGGTGTGGGTTCAGGCCGCGGGACCAGCGACAGGCTCGAGCCCTCGCCAGGGTCGAGCCTCAGGTCGGATAGTTACCTAGAACGTCCCCCGCGGCAACTCGGTGTAGCCGTGGGTGCGTCAAGTGGTTCGGACACCCCGTGCGAGCCATCTCCGGGCCCGCCACGGTCAACGCATGACAACCCCTCACATCAACCCGCAACTCGTGTGGGCAGGTATCGCTGGGCGACCGCCCCCGACCTGAATTCGGTGCGGTCCCGAAGCTCGAGCTGTATGCGGTCGCGCAGACCGGCGAGCAACGTCGGCCCATGTCCGGCAAGGACCGGCTGCACGACAAACGCGTACTCGTCGATCAGTCCCAGGTCCGCCAGCGTCGTCGGGAGCGTCACGCCACCCACCCACAGTCCCTCACCCGGCTCCTGCTTGAGCCGCTGCACCTCCGACCCCACGTCGCCGCGCACCAGCTCGGCGTTCCAGTCGGCTGTGGCCAGCGTGCTCGACACGACGTACTTCTTCGCTCGGTCGATGGTCTCGGCGAACGGTATCTGCCACTCGTCCATCCAGTCGGGCCACCTGCCCGTGGACGGCTTCCGCCACGCCGACTCCATCATCTCGTAGGTCACCCGGCCGAACAGAAGAGCATCGGCCCGCTCCATCTCAGCGGTCCAGAAGCGCATCGATTCCTCGTCCGGCGGGAGTCCCGCCTCATGGTGGCAGCAGCCATCCAATGTGACGTTGATCGAGTATCGAACTGGTCTCATCTCGTTGCTCTCCGTCGAGGCGCCTGTGCGCCACTTCTGGTCAGTATTGCCTATACAGCATGCTCAACGCCCATGGAGCACGTTCGAGAACGGCGCTTACAGTCTTCAACATCAGATATGGGAATGAACGCCACATGCTGGCGTCATTTGTGGCCAATAGCCCATGGCTGTTCCGGCTATTCCGACCAGTCGCGGTATCGCGCGGCCGTCGTGGATCCTCCGCGGTGTGCGGTCGGCCGATGGAAAGTGCCGTGTGCCGAGACGCCCGGTCGGGCAGAATCGCAGACCATGCCCGCTGACCTGCCGCTACTTCCGCTGCTCGAGGACGACCTGGCCGAACCTGGTCTGATCACGCCCATCGGGTTCACCCCACACGGGGACGTGCCAAGTGCGGTGGTCATCTGCTTCTTCGCTGAGCTGATCGAACAACTCGCGGAGCGGGAGGGCACTGAGCGGATCGGTGTGCTCACCGCCGCGCACGGCGAGCATCAGGTCTTGTCGGTCGCCCACGGGCCCGACCGGGTGACCGTGTTCCACCCCGGCGTGGGCGCTCCGATCGCCGCCGCCTTCCTCGAGGAGGTCATCGGTGCGGGTGGGAGGTCCTTCGTCGCCGTGGGCGGCGCGGGGGCTCTCCTGCCGGACCTCGTGCTCGGCCACCCTGTGGTCGTGCAGAGCGCGGTCCGCGATGAGGGCACGTCGTATCACTACGCCGCGCCTACCCGGATCATCGACGCCGACCCCACCGGGGTGGCGGCGCTGGTCGAGACCCTCGATGCGATCGGCGCCGACTACGTGACCGGCCGGACGTGGACCACCGACGCGTTCTACCGTGAGCCGCGCACCCGCATCGCCCGACGGGTGGAGGAGGAGTGCCTGGTGGTGGAGATGGAGGCGGCGGCGTTCATCGCCGTGGCGCGTTTCCGCGGGGTGCGGCTCGGGCAGCTGCTCTATGCCGGCGACAGCGTGGCCGGCGCGGAGTGGGACCACCGTGACTGGTATGAAGCCGCCGACATCCGGTCCCGCCTGTTCGACCTGGCCGCGACCGCAGCGCTACGCCTGGACTCCGCCTGAGCTGCGCCGGTGCCTGATGAGGCTGCGTCCTCTACCGCATGCTCGTGAAGCAACTTCGTGGGCGGGCCAACTCACGTTGGAGAGTATCTTTCCGAACCGGTCGACCCGAGGCAGGAGCTTCGCCAGCGAACTGCTGCCGCACTCAGCGTCGATCGCGGGCCCGAGAGGTCGGCGATTGTGTTGTCGGTTGATTGGCTTCCCCGTGTCGGCGCCGTGGAGGCCTGCTCATGTGCCCAGTCCGTGGGCAAACGCGGGTGACCCGTGGCGGAGTGTCTGGCAAAGCTTGAGTGGTGAATGTGCGACGTGGGTTGGCGCTCAGTCGGGTCCCGGTGCAGCAGGTCCCTGGGTCGAATTGATCGGCGTCAGGAGGTCGGCGGCTGTCGTGGAGGGGATGTCATGGAGCCGTCGTCGTGCGGTGTCGGCGTCGAGGGTCATGTCGTGGGTGTCCATCGCGAGGGCTGACCGGGCTTGGCGGCCCAAGGGCTGTCGCAGGCGGCCGATGGTGGCGGCCATGACGTGCAGCGCGGGGCGGGATAGGTGTCGCGGACTCGTCGATCCGCCGTCGGCGGCGGTGACCATGCGAGCCAGATCGTCGAGGGTGAGGGCGTCGGGGCCCCCGATTGTCAGTGTCTGGCCGCGAGTCGTGGGGTCCAGGGTGACGTGTTCGACCACGGCTGCGACATCGGTCACGGAGACGAAGTTGATCGGATTCTGGCCACGACCGAAGACGAGCGGGCGGCCCGATCGTCTGGCGGTGTCCCGGAGGAGGTCCATCCACAGTTCGAGGAACGCGGTCGCTCTCACGACGGTGGCCGGCACCCTGCTGGCTGCCAGGTAGGTCTCGGCGGCCGACTTCATCCGGAACAGCTCGAACGGACTGTCGGCGCTGGCCCCGGCGACGGACAGCAGAACGACGTCGGCGCCTGATGCAGATGCTGCGTCGACCAGGTTGATGTTGCCGTCCCGGTCGACCGAGGCGGGCGAGCCTCCGCCTGGGCCGGCGAAGCCTTGGACGGCCGAGATCACGATGTCGACATCCGCGGCTGCCGCCGTGGTGACGGCCGCATCGCGCACGTCGCCGCGGATCACGTTGACGTGCCGTCGAGGGAGGTGAGTCGCACGCGAGGGGTCACGTGTCAGCACCGTGACGTCGACCTCTCGCGCGGCCAATGATCTGACGACGAGCGTCCCCAGGCGCCCGGTACCGCCGGCGACCAGCACCCTCGTAGTCACGGAGTTTCCCTGGCCTGGGTCTGGCTTCGTACCGCTTCATCGATGCCGCTACCGACTTCGTCCACGGGTTCGAGGTAGAAGCGTGCCGTGACGATGAGTTCGTCGCGGACGCCGAAGATGATCACACCGCGCATCAGGTGCGCCGTGTGATCGGGACGGGTGCCGCGGTGCTCCCATTCGGTCCACACCGTTTGGCCCGCGGTCACCGACGCAACGACCTCGCAGCTCACGTCGGGGATCGCGGCGAGAATCTGCGTCCAGTTGCGGCGCACCTGATCGCTCCCCACGAAGTCGCGCGCCGGATGCAGCGGCGTCGCGTTGCGATAGTCGGGCGCGAAACAGGCGACTATCCCGTCGATGTCGTGCGCGTTGGTGACGTCACGGAGCCGCCGGATGACATCAGCAGGATCGGTGGCGGTGCTGAGCCCGGGCATGAGACTCCGATCTCGGACCGGCAGCGAGCAGGAGTCGGGCTCACGCTCCGTTGCGCAATCACATTATTTCCAGCAGACTGGATTCAATCTATGACTATGGAGTCGATATTGGAGACTGTCAAGCGCCGGTCTTACGACGCGAGCCGCCGACGCGAACGAGCCCGCCGCACCCGGGAGGCCATCATCGCCGCGGCTCGACGCCGATTCCTCAGCGAGGGCTATGCCGCCACGACCATCGGGTCGATCGCCGCGGACGCCGATGCCTCGGTAGACACGCTCTACAAGTCGTTCGGCGGCAAGGCCGGGCTGCTCCAGGTGATGTGCGAGCAGGCGCTGCAGGGAGCTGGGCCCACGCCGGCCGAGGATCGATCCGATGCGATGCAGGCGTCGGCGCCCGACGCGGAGACGATGCTGCGTGGGCTGGGGACGCTGACGACCGAGGTGGCACCCCGCATCGCGCCGCTGCTCCTGCTGCTGGCCACGGCCGCAGAGTCCGATACCACGGTCGCCCGACTGCGAGAAGAGCTGGACGCCGCCCGCCTCGCCCGGATGACGACGGTGGCGGGGGCGTTGGCGGCCAAGGGCCCCTTGCGTGCGGGATTGTCGATCGAGGACGCCGCGGAGATCATGTGGACCTACAGCTCACCCGAGCTCTACGGGCTCCTGGTCGGCAACCGACACTGGTCACCGGAACGCTACGGCCAATTCGTGGGCCAATCACTGGTCGATGCCCTCCTCGAGCCCGGGAGCGACAGCCACACCTCTCCCTGATCGCCAGCGAGCACGGACACGTCGCCGATGCGCCCACGGGCACGCCTCTCCGATTTCAGGCGGTGGCGGCCGGCGGGGCGCTCGCGGTGACCCTCAGGACCTCAACGAGCAGGGCCCTGATGCGGCCGTCACAGGCGCCCACCGGTCCCAGCGTCAGTGCCTACCCGAGAGACCGTGATTCAGGGGTGTCGATCGTTCGACGGCCGCGCACGCGCAATGTCGTGTGGATCGATGACGGGAATCGAACCCGCATTCTCAGCTTGGGAAGGGTCAGTTTCGTGCGTGTGAGCGTGAAACCAAGTCGTCGTGACGCGCCTGGAGTGGTCTCGAGATGCCGCTTGTTGTTGTACGCGGAGTGCACGAGCTGGGTTGGAGGCGGTGTGGGTCCGGTCCGGGGTGCTCAGCGAGTTGAATGGCGTCATGGAGCTCATCCGGGACGGACGAGGGTGGCGGGTCGGTACGGCCGCCGACGTCGACTGGCTCGCTGGTCAGACGACGCATGGCCGGTCGATCACCACTGCGATCCCACGCGGGTATCAGGGTTATGCGACGTTCCATCCCGGGGTCGTCGATGTCAACGCTCACGAACGCGCCGTGGTCGACGTGCTGTCAGGACACACCAGCGACCAGCCCTGGTGGCTCGGCTACCTCGACACGGGCGCCCACGACATCGTCTTCCCACAAGCGCCGAAGGTCTTTCTCTACGCCCGATGGCCGTATGTGCTGATCGAAGCCGGGCCCGATCAGGCCCTCTCGTGGCGATACGGGCACATGCGCGGAGACGGCGCATTGCCGGACCTGTTCTTTCCGGCGGACCGCAGCTGGCTGGTCTCCGCCCTGTGGGACGACCTGTGGACCGATGTCGGCGGCTCGATCGCGTTGATCACCGCCCTGAGCGGGAATCCCCTCGTCAACGCCACGCAGGTCGGCCCCGACGACGATGCACTCCCGCCGGGGCTGACGCGCGAGTAGCCGGCGCGAGAACGGTGCGGGAGATGTTGGACGTAGAGCGACGTGAGCGACGACTACATCGACGCGATCGGCGAGCTCGTCGCGCTCCGGCGCGAGGATGGGCTGCATGGACTTCGAGCCGCTACGCGCGGACTTCCTGCGGATCACCGCCAGCATCATGTATTGCACCGTCACGACGGTGGATCCGGAGGGCCGGCCCCGCTCCCGGGTCATGCACCCGATCTTCGAAGTGGTGGGCGGCCATCCGGGTGGCTGGGCTGTGACCGACCGGACACCGCTGAAAGACCGCCACATCGCGGCGAACCCGTATGTCGCCTGCTCCTATTGGAGTCCCACGCAGGACACCGTCGCGATCGACTGCACCGCCGAGTGGGTTGAGGACGACAGCGTGCTTCACCAGGTCTGGGACATGTTCGCCGCTCCCGACCCGCCGGGCTGGGGCGATCTGTCGGGCTATGGCGAGGCCGGGGTCTCTCATCCCCGCTTCCACGTCCTCCGGCTCGAGCCCTACCGCGTCCAGATCCTGCTCGGCGAACAGTTCGCCGCGGGTGACTTCGCGCCACGATCGTGGCGGCGTACCGATTGACGGTGGCTCACACGGGCGGCACGAGAGTGCTCGTCGCGAGGACGCGACGAGTCGGTGGATGAGCGGATTGCCCGGTCGTGGGAGGACCAGGTGGCCGCTGTGAGGCCGTGACCGTCTTGTTCGATCAGGCCTCTGAGCCGGTGTTTTGTGTGGCGCGGATGGCGGCGTCGGCGGCTACCACGCCGCGATTTCTGGCTCGTGAGGCTGCGGGTGGTGGGTGTGGTCAGGTTTCGATGATGTCGACGGAAATCTCGGTGGCCGTGACCGTGCCGGTGTTCTCGAGCCAGTGCATGGTGTCTTTGTCCTCGGGCCAGCCTGGGCCTGGACCGTACTCGGTGGCGGTGCCGTCTCGGTGGTCGGTGATGGTTCCCTCCAGCACGTAGACCGTTCCCGGTCTGCCCTGGTGGTCGTGCACCGGCCCGAAGACGCCTCCGGGTCGGATGGTGATCATGCGCATCCGCAGTTGGCGGCCCTGCATGCCGGGGATCTCCCGGCCGAGGTCCACGGTGGCCAGCACCTCCACTTCGATCCCGTTCGTCGGGCGGTGTCGAGTCTTCATCGCTCATGGGTGCTCTCTTCTGACTGGAGGATAGATCCGCTGGTCGTGGCGGTGTTGTCGGGCGGCCGCGCCGATCTCGAGAGCTGTCGCTGACTGCCTCGAGGATCGGAGCGCGGGTCAAGGAATCGGGTTTCGTGTTCCAGCGGCATCTCGATCCTCAGGCGCCGTCGACCAGTACGCCGAATCCTCGACGTGCCAGCGTGAGGAGGATCGGGCCGGAGCCGGTGAGGTCTGATACCCGTCGGGCGCAGAGGCCTTCTAGTTCGGTCACGACCGAGGTGTACTCCACTGGCCCCCGGCGGCGGGCCCCATCCAACGCGATGGTGTTGCGCCACACCTTGGCCCGCGCCTCGGCGAGAAATCGACGACTCGCGGCGCGGTTGGCCGGCCGGAGGATCCGGTCCAGCCGGGTCACTCGCGAGACCGCGCCGAGTTCGGTCTCCTCCGCGCCGACGCGGGACTGGAGGACAGCGTCGACGTGGCGGTGGTCAGCCTCACGTCGGCTGAGGAGATCGGCGTCGCCGAAGTCGGCCGGGCTGATCACGTGGACGAGTGCCTGTGGCAGGTCGTAGTTGATGTGCGCGTTGAGGCCGAACAGCACGTGCCGAAGTGGTGGCAGGCGGGGTTGTCTGCGCGCGACCTCGAACGCCACCCGCCACGGACCTGGCACAGGCAGTGCGTGCAGGTCGGCGTCGAGCGCGTCGAGATAGAGAGCCGCGAACGCGAGGTCCCACGACTCGACCCAGCTCGCGATCGTCGAAACCGCCGGCATCGATCTCCTGGACGATCGCCTCGGTCGTCCGCAGGTACGTGGCGTGGAAGAAACGGCGTGCGTCTTCCGCAGCGTCGAGTCGAGCCAAGTCAACGCGCATGCGCTCGAGCAATGCCTCGACCGCCTCCGAGCTCACGCTCGACTCCTCGCGCCGACGAGGCGCTCCATCCGCCAGTACACGACGCCAGCCGCCACGGTGACGACCGGGAACCCGACGGCGAACAACCACGTCAATGGGTTGCTCGAATCGAACTCGTCGTGCGCGCGGACACCCGCGACGACCAGGAGGACCAGCATCAGCCCGGCCACCTGGAACGGCAGTCGCGCACAGGCCCACCGTCGTTCGATCGATGCACCGATAGCGGCGCAACCGAGGCAGAAGACGGCGCCGACGACCCTGGCGGTCAAGAGGGTGAGCCGCCACGGCCAGAGATCCGATGCCGTGGCAGGGAACAGGAACAGCAGGATCCCCGTGACGAGCGCCACGACCCCGATCATGACGAGGCACCAGGAAACGCCGCGCGGGAGCAGCAGGTCTCCAGGGCGCGGGCTCGGAGTCGAGTCGACGGTTCGCTAGCCACAGTCCCGTGATGAGGAACGGCGTGAGCAAGTACAGGACGACCCAGAGCCAGAACGCCACCTGCCGATGGTCGAACTTTCCCCAGTGCACAATGGTGGCGATCCCCATGAGTGAAGCGAACACGATCACCGGTGGGAACCCGGCTTTCACAACGGGCCAGGACGTGGACGCACCTGTCCGGAGGAAGAAGTAGGCACCGCCGAGGTAGGCCGAACCCAACATCATCGACGTGAGTGTCGGCTGGACATGCCAGGCGAACAGACGCCCGGTGGAGGTCGGGTCGGGATAGAGAATCGCGAAGGCCACCACCAGGAACGGCACGATGGCAAAGGAGACAACACGCGTCACCCGCAGCACAGGAGATTGCCGATGCGAACCCACAGCACCCTGCGTCGCCATCGTGACCTCCTCGGTCTCAGAGCGCGTTCAAATCATGCTCGCGTGACTTGCGGGCCAGATGGGTTGTCCAGCCACTCCGCTCGCGACAGCGGCTCTGGGAACACCCAACATGGCTTCCCGACCAGGTCGAGTTCGTTCGCTCCTGAGTCGAGCCGGTTGTCTGTGCGCGACGGGGCGGTCGGTCGTCGACCGACTGGTCGGTGTTCAGGCGTAGCCACGTGTGGGGCGCAGCCCTCCTAAAAGAGCGGTTGATCCATCGGTGCCGCTTCCAGATCCTCCGAGGCCTGCAGCCGCGCGGGCATGATCTCGTTGGTGGCCACCTGTCCGACAACATCGTCCAGAGCCTCCTGAAGCTGCTCTACCGGATTGAGCGGACCATGCACCGTGACCAGGTAGTTCCCCCCGACGAATTGGTCCAGCTCGACGTAGTGGACATGTCCCCGCTTGCCGGCCATCGGCGCGTGCAGGACGGAGAAGACGTACTCAGGATAGATGTGCACCTTGGACACGTGGTTCCGCTCCATGCAGTCCCGGACGGCGATCTGGTGGAAGCCGAACACTGTCAACAACACGTCCGCCGCGGCGCGATCACAGAGCGGGATATCCACCCAGACGACCGCATCTCAGCGTTCGAGCAGCCGTGGAAGCTCCTCGACCTCATGTCGCTCGACACCCTCCGGGCAGACGAGACGTACGTCCATTCGGCTCACCACCACCTCCCGATCTCGAGACTGCATGCGCGTGACAGAAACCGTGCCCGACGTCGTCCCAAGGTCAGGCTTAGCACGAGTTCGAAGCGTCCGAGCGCTGGATATCCAATGGAGAGCGCGCTCGTCGGAGCCCGGATGGAGTCGAGGGCATCCGTCCGGATCCTCCTTGGCACAGCCTGCGCCGAGTAGGGGAGAACGTCGTGCCCGCAACTCCCATGGAGAGTTCCGCGACGATGTCGTGGCGGTGGCCCGTAAGGGCGAGGCTCCGTTGATCCAGATCGCCAAGACTTCGGGATCTCGAGTGTTGTCTGGCACGCACGGACGTGAGCACAGACATATCTCCGCCAGTCCGGCCGTGCCTGGCCACCCCGTTGCCGGTCACGATTCGCCAGCTGGAATCAGGTGGCCCACCGGAGGCTCCGGTCCGATTCGCCCGAAGGTGGTTGCGGCATACGTGCTTCCTAGACACCAGGTGATCGTCTCGGACCTCCTTTGCTGCCCAAACGGACGGGTGAAACCGCTCAGGCGGTCTCGAATGCACCGACCAGTCCGTGCTGGCTGGCATAGAGGGTCGCTGCGGCGCGGCTTCCTACCGCCAACTTGGCGTAGATGTGCTCGACGTGGTTGGCCGCGGTCTTCGGCGAGATGCTGAGCAGGCGGGCAATCTCCTTGTTGGACCTCCCTCGGGCCAACAACCCGAGGACCTCGACCTCGCGGGCCGTCAGGCCGGGCGGCCGGACGCGACGAGCGGACCGACGGTGACCCGCAGCCGTCAACACCGCGTCGGCCGCATCGGCGTCCAGGTGGCCGGCGCGGACCTCAGCCGACAGGACCCGAGCGGCCTCACCTGGATCGAGGGCTGGCCGGTGGGGTCGCGATTCGGTCATCGCGTGATAGACGTCGGCAGTTGCGAGTAGCCGGTCGGCCGGCGTGAGTGAGGCCGCGGCCAGCCCGCGCGGGTAGCCGGAACCGTCGAGCCGTTCGTGGTGTCGCGCAGCGACCTTCCGGCTCGCCGCCAACGGTGCCACCCGGGCAAGCATCCGATCCGTCAGGTACGGGTGCAGCCGAACGCGCTCGATCTCGGCGTCGGTCAACGGGCCGGGTTTGTCCCAGATAGTGTTCGACATGCCCAGCCGCCCCAGGTCGTGAAGAAGTCCCGCCCGGCGCACGATCACGACGTCATCAAGGGACAGTCCCGCGACCCGAGCGGCCTCTGCGGCCAGATTCGCCACTCCCCGCGAGTGACCGGACAGATAGGGCGACTTCAAGTCGACCAGATCGGCCATGGCCACCAGCACGGCGTCGAGCTCCGGCCCGTCGACCCGTCGAGACAGCCGTGGCTCAGCGGCCATGATCACCTCCCACCGGGAGGCCTCGTCCAGACCCGTCAGGACTTCAGTGGCATGGCGGCAGAACAGATCCACCAAGAACGGGTCGAACTCGGCCCCCGCGCGCCTACGCGCCATAGCCAGTGCCGATTCGAGCCCGCGCCGCTGGACGAACACCTCGACCGGCCCGGCGAACTGGACGAGCCGCGCGGGCAGCGAGATCTGTTCTCCGCGCAGGCGATGCGGTTGACCCGCGCCGTCCCACTGTTCGTAGGCCTGACCGATTGCGGTACACGCCGCCGCGTCCAACCCGATCCTGGCCCCGAACTGTGCTCCCAGGGTGCAGTGGGTGGTGAGGAAGGTATTGATCAGCTGCTGGCCGGTGACGGGAAAGCTGAGCAGCCGTTTCGCGCGTGCGACGCCACTGCCGTGAGAACCGATCCGGCGCAGCAGGAAGGCGATCATCTGAGCGGTGTTCATCCCGAGCGTGTCGAACCCGTCGCCTTTGAAACTGATGTCGTCGCCAAACCATCGCGACTGCTCTGCCGCGTCTGCGTGACAGTAGGCGTTCATCATCAGCCCGAGGTAGTAGGTGGCCTCCCGCTCCGGCTGACTCGCGCCGACCAGTTCGGCCAACCGCAGCGCGATGACCGTCCGCCGCATGCAATGCTCCATCGGCTGGCCCAGACCCAGATCGGCGGCGTACGACAGCGTCCCTACCAGTTCCGCGATTCGCACCCCGTCCGCGCCTGACCCCTCGGTCATACCGGGATACTAGGCGCACCTCGGCGAGGGAGTTGATCTTCGTCGGCGGTGATCGTGTCCTGACGTTGCGTCGGCCCGATTCCCGGCGGCCGACCGGGGCCGGACGTTGATGGTGGGGTGCAGCCGAGGTCAGGCGTCGGGCGGCATCGGCGCATCGAGAAACGGGCAGATTACCGCGACAAGGAGATCGACCCTGGACACGATGCTGAAATGCGTGGTGCCCGGCAGGATGGCCAGCTGGGAAGGGAACGGACGGCCCATCGCCCAATCGGCCCGGGCGCCACCGAGCAGGCCGAACATCTCCACCGCGTGCGAAGGGAGAACGGTGTCCGCGTCCCCTATCAAGATCAGGGTGGGCGCCTTCATCGCCGCCAGGTCCGCCGACCAGTCGAGGTCCTCAGCCAACGAATCCTTTCCCTTAGCGATGAGCCTCGGCCAGTCCCCGGGATTCGGCGCCGTGCGCACATACGCTTCACGCATGGGCGCCAACATCGGTGATTCGGGCTCGAATGACGCCATCAGAGCGCGGATCTCTGGATACTCTCCATCGCTGCGGCACGGAGCTGACACGACCACCAGTTTGCGCACCAGGTCGGGGTGACGGATCGCGACCTGCATGGCGATCCCGCCACCCATGGAAAAGCCGAAGACATCCGCCTCACCCAGGTCCAGACTGGTCGATGAGGGCTGCAATGTCGTCGGCACTCTGCTCGTAGGTGAACGGGCGGTCGATGTCGGCCGTGTGGCCATGGCCTTGGGGCTCGACGGCGATCACCTGGCGCGTGGCAGCCAAGGACCCCACGAGTGGACCCATCAGTTCGATGGTCATGAAGCCGCCGGGCAGCAGAACCAGCGGCGTGCCAGTTCCCCGAATCTCGTAGTACAGGTCGAGTCCGTTCACCGAAACGTAGCTACCGTTGCCATTCATGGACCCTGCCATCAGAACCTCCGCGGGCTCGCTCCACTCGTCTGTGTCGGTTCCGGCCGCTGTTCGTCGTGTTGACGACGACGTAGGCGGCCATCGTGCAACGGTCAGTGAGACCTGGCGATGGAACTCACGAGAGGACACGATGCACGATGGCCTTGGACAATGCTGCACTACTCGAGGTGCTCGAAGCCATGCAGGCCGCTGGTGTTGAGGACCGGGTCCGCACCGCGGCGCAGACGATCTACCAGGCGTTGATCGACGCCGAGCTGACCGCCGTGATCGGCGCCGGCCCCTGGGAGCGCACCCGGATCAGCGCACCGCGCAGCGCAACGGCTCCCGGGCGCGGACCCTGACCACGACGGCCGGTGATCTGGAGCTGCGGATCCCCAAGCTGCGCACCGGGTCGTTCTTCCCCTCGCCTGCTCGAGCGCCGTCGGCGGGTCGACCAGGCGCTGTTCGCGGTGATCATGGAGGCCTACCTGCACGGCGTCTCGACCCGCAAGGTCGACGACCTGGTCAAGGCGCTGGGCGCCGATACCGGGATCTCCAAGTCCGAGGTGTCGCGGATCTGCGCGGACCTCGACGAGGAGGTCGGCGCGTTCCGGGACCGGTCGCTGGCCGAGCATCGCCTACCCCTACGTCTTCCTCGATGCGACCTACTGCAAGGCGCAGGGTCAACCGCCGGGTGGTCTCCCAGGCGGTCGTGATCGCCACCGGCGTCACCGCCGACGGCCGCCGTGAGGTCCTCGGGTTCGACGTCGGCGACTCCGAGGACGGGGCGTTCTGGACCGCGTTCCTGCGCTCGCTGAAGGCCCGCGGGCTCGGCGGGGTCCAGCTGGTCATCTCCGATGCCCACACCGGCCTGAAGGCCGCGATCGGCTCGGTGTTGCATCGGCGCGGCCTGGCAACGCTGCCGGGTCCACTTCATGCGCAACGTCCTCGCGGTCGTGCCCAAGGGCAACGCCGAGATGGTCGCCGCCGCGATCCGCACGATCTTCGCCCAGCCCGACGCCGAACACGTCCCGAGCAGTTCGAGGTCATCGCCGCGATGCTCGGCAAGCAGCTGCCCAAGGTCGAGCGATGCTCCGCGACGCCCACGACGACCTGCTCGCGTTCACCGGCTTCCCGGTCGCGCACTGGAAGAAGATCTGGTCGACCAACCCACTCGAACGACTCAACAAGGAGGTCAAACGCCGCACCGACGTCGTCGGGGTCTTCCCCAACCCCGAAGCCCTGCTCCGCCTCGCCGGCGCGGTCCTGGTCGAGGCCCACGACGAGTGGCAGGTCAGCGCCGAACGCCGCTACCTCTCCGAACGCTCCATGGCCCTGCTCGCCAAGAACGACGACCGAGGAGGTGGCCAAGCCCGAACTCATGACGGCATGATCAGAACCACTGACCCGCACGGTGTCGAGAAACTCCACCACTCAGCGGGACAGGATGCCCTGGGCGGGACAGTCGGCACATGGGGTGTTCGCCTCATCTTTGGCTAGGACGTCAACATCAACCCGAATACGGGCAAATCGAGCCGACCAGGCCGGACTTACGGAGAAGGAGGGACACCAACCCCGAAAGCGCAACTCATCCGCTTTCCAAGTCCGTGGATCGTCTCGGTCCACACCGGCCGGCAAGGGCTGGGTCGCGATCCTTCGCGTCTATGGTCCGCTCCATCCATGGTTCGACAGACGTGACGGCCTGGCGACATCCACCCATGGCCTGACCCCGGCAGAGCGCTGAATACCGCTCGGGGTACGCCGCAGCGTTACCCGACGAAAACTGGCGCGGTTCGACGAGCGACCGGTTTGCCCGAGGAGTTGGCCGATCTTCTGAGCGAGCTGCGTCACGTCCAAGAAGCCGAGCGGGGCGCTGCCCGCCAGGTGTAGGCGAACGAGGAGTGGGTGTTCGCCACTCGCTTGGGAGGGCCGGTGAGCGCGAACTCGGACTTCGACGAGTGGAAGGCTCTGCTTCGTGCGGCCGGCGTTCGGGAGCTGAGGCTGCATGACGCTCGGCACTCGGCGGCGACGATGCTGGTGGTGCTCGGGGTCCCGGAGCGCTCGGTGATGGGGTTATGGGCTGGTCGAGCACCTCGATGGCCGCGCGGTACCAGCATGTGACGGACCCGATCGGCCGTGACGTGGCGGCTCGGATGGGGGGTTCGAACCCCGAGACTGTCAACTCAACTCGCTTTCCGAGTCTGCTAACGGCCGTTCAGGCAGGTCCATGTGGGTCCGCCTGAGCGTGATATGGGACCGGGCGAACGTCCACGGGCTGTGGTGGACGTAGGCAACTGAGACCACAATCGAGACCGTGTGCCAGTGCCAGTGCCAGTGCCAGTGGCAGTGCGGCTCGGGTCTGGCCGGCGGTTCGAGTTGGCATGGTTTGACTGGGTTGGTCATCGGGGGTCCGTTGCGATGGAGGCGTGTGATGTGGGCGGTGATCGGAGTCTGGCAAGTCCAGCCCGAGTATGTGGAGGTGATTCGTGCCCAGGTACCGGCAATGGCCGCGGGCAAGGTGGAGACGGAGGGGTTTGTTTACGGCACGTGGACCGTCGACGGGCACATGTTGTTCGTCTTCGCCGATGAGGTGAGCGCTCGTCGGTATCACGACGAGATGGTGAGGGTCGATGCCATCCACGGCCCGGGGATGCGGTGCCTCGTGTTCGACGTCGCGGAGGTGGCGGCGCAAGCGCGGGGAGTTAACGCGCCGGACGAGTACCAGACCTTACCGACCGTTTCGCTGCGGAGCGGGTGAATGTGACCTCGTTCCTGGGCACGGCGCGGGCGAGGCTGGCGTCGTGAACGCCGCACTGACCGACTGCGGAGTTGCCCCAGATCGACTCGCTGTTCGATGCCGACGTCCCGCGCGAGCGCGCTGGTTGGCGAGCTCGCTGCCTGTACTTCTGGGTTATACGTGATCACCGGAACTGACCAGTCCCGCGATGCGACTTCAGCGCGCTGACCATTGCGTGGAGCGGATGACAGGGATCGAACCCGCATTGTGAGCTTGGGAAGCGCCGGTTGTAGCGCGTTTGAGCGTGAAGCCGAGTCGCTGTGAGACACCTGGCGCGGCCATGAGATACCGCCAGAAATTGCATGCGGAGTGCACGACGCGAGCGCGGATCCCGGCATCCGTCGGCTTCTTTGAGCGTAGGGCGGGAACGGGGTGCCGGACCGCATCGCGGATCACCGTTCGAGACACTCCGAATTGGTTGGCCAGCTCAGGTCCGGGCGGGATCTTCGCACCGGGAGCAAGGCCCGCGTCCCGGGCCGCCGCAGAAGGCCGATCGCTCAGCACCGCATAGAGGTTTCGGCTTCGGTTGAACGCACGGAGCTCGAGCGTGGCCTCAGTCATGTCGGCACCCTCCGATGGCTCATATCGGCATCGTGCCCCGTCCGGATGGAGGCGCCGGCGGCTGGGGTGCGGTCTGGTCGACGGCGAGGTCGAGGGCCCGGACCTCATACGGTGCAAGGTCGAGCATCTGCGACCGGCTGTTCGCTCGGAGTTCGACGACAGCGGGTGTCGCGCAAAGATTCGCGACCCAAGCTGTGACCGACCCTTCGTGTTCGACCGCCAACGCCGCCGCGCGCCGGCAGTCTGAGGGCTGACAGTCCACGAGGGCTGCCCCGGCGATCGCAGCCAGCCGAGCCGACAGGACACCGGCCGGTGTGATCTGGCCGGTGTCGTCGATCAATCCGGCCCCGGGTGCGAGCGAGAAGAACCCGATCTCGTCGGCGTCGGCGAGCCTGGCGGTGGCGGCGAGCAGCCAGGCCGCGCCGTACTGCCGGCCAGCCCGGGGGTCGTGTGGGAACCGCGACGACCATGGCGCGTAGTCCGTCGACGCCCGTTCGTGCATCGTCATCCGCTGGGCGAGCGAGACCGGCATGATCAACACCGGTCGCGAGCCGGCCCGGCGGCGTACCGCGGCGGTGATGGACGGGTGTGCCCGGGTGGTGTCCATGACCAGCTCGGGATCGCTGTGATGGACTTCGGCGCTGACGCTGACCTGGACGATGTCGGCGCCGGCGTCGCAGTCGGCTGCACGGCCGAACTCGGCTAGATATCCCCGGGAACCTCCGGCGACAGCGATCCCGCTGCCGGTCAATTGCATCCTCAATGCGGCATTGAGGGCGTCGCTCGCCGCGTGCGTGACGGGGTCGGCGAGACAGACGGAGGCGACGTTGGTAGCAGCCCGGATGCGTGTACCCCACGCCGGAAGCGAGTTTAGTGGCGCGACCAGGATCAACCGCAGCGGAACAGCGCAGTCCTTGGCCTGGTCGTCCACGCATCGCAATCGGTCGGCGGCAGAGTCGCCGTCGACGATCTCGGCAAAGAGAAAGCCGTGCGCATCGACCAGTCGTTTGGCCGCAGGTGACACCGCGACCCCTGCTCCCCACCCGAGCCGGGGTAGTCGACCGACCCGGCCAGGGCCGATGGTGATCGAGTCGTGCGGTCGTCGAGTCCCGAGGGCCTGGAAGTTCGACGGGCCGGTGATCGTGGCGATCATGGTCGTCACGATCTGCTCGCCCGCGTTCAGCATCCGCGGAGACCGATGGTCCAGTGGCGGGCTGTAGGTCTTCCAGCCGGCGTCGCTCCAGTTGCGGTGGTCTTCGGTCTCGAACAGGTCGCCACCGAAGTCGAGATCGACGCGTCTGCCGTCGGGCAGCGCGAACGTCATCCCGGTCACTTCTTCGAACACCCGATGCGGATTGACCTCGGTGGCGAACGACGACAGGTCGGTCCCGTTCGGGTGTCGAAGCCGGACCCGGGTCCCGACCGACTCCAGCGGATGCAGCAGACACAGCGAAGCGCGGTTGACCCCCACCGACCCTTGTGCGGTCACCTCGGCCCGGACATCGAGTCGATCGTGATCGAGGCGGACCTCCCAGACCGCGTCCAGAGAGCTGCCCTGCACGGGGTAGGACCACTGGTCGCGGACGTAGACGTGGTCGTCGGACGTCTCGACGGTCCGTTTCGCGCGGCTGCCGGTGATCGTCACCCACAGCGGGTCTCGCACCGTCAGGGATACCCGGTCGAGCGTGGGCTGGCCACCCAGCCGCACATCCCGTAGCTCGGGGCTCGTCCCAAGCTGAGCCGTCAGATCGCCGACCTTCAGGGCGATCATCCCTGCGTCCATCTGACCGCGGGTCGGACACCTGACCCGATCAGGACGCTACCGCCGAGGATCACGACCTTGATGACCCGCGCCTCCTTTGTACGGTGGCATGCAAAGTAGCATGACGGATCGGAGTGGATCATGGACTTCACCGGCCGCCGGATCGCGGTCACCGGCGCTGCCGGAGGGCTGGGCGGCGCCATCGCGCGAGCGCTCGCAGCCGACGGCGCGACCGTCCTGGGAATGGATCTGCCGACGGCCTGGGGCGGTCGCGACGCGTCCCCATCGGTGATCCCGGTCGGCATCGACGTGGCCGACCCGGCCAGCGTCGAGCATGGATTCGCAGCGATTGACCCCGCTGCGCTCGACGCGTTGGTCGTGGCGGCCGGCGTCCAGTTGCATGGTCAGGACGGGCCCGCGGCCGACGTCGAGGTGGAAGTCTGGAACACCACGATCTCGGTAAACCTCACCGGCGCGTTCCTGACGCTCAAGTACGCGTTGCCCCTGCTGTCGACCGCCGCGCGCTCCTCGGTCGTGCTGATCGGCTCGCCGACCGGATTGACGATGAGTGGCGCCGGCTACACCGCCTACGCCGCGTCCAAAGCCGGGATGATGTCGATGGCCCGGATCGTCGCCGCCGACTATGCCCGACATGGTGTGCGGGCCAACGTGGTCGTGCCCGGCACGATGCGGACACCGCTGATCGAACCGCTGCTTTCCGATCCGGCGAAGCATCAAGCGCTGCTGGACGCATCGCCGATCGGTCGGCTGGGCGAGCCCGCCGACGTGGTCGGCGTCGTCCGTTGGCTCGTGTCGGACGAGTCCAGCTTCGCCACCGGCGGTTTCTTCGCGGTGGACGGCGGCCTCACGGCACGCTGAACCCGCCAGAACCATTCAGCGCGAGGGATCCGCATCGAAACACAGCTCGGTGTGCGCACGGAGATAGTCGAGGCTTTCCTGGAGCCAGCGGAACTCCTTGGCGATCGTCGCGTCGAGGTCGGTCTCGGGCGGGGTCCAGAGTTCCAAGATCGCGGTCCGAATCTGCTCGTACGGCGACAACGTGGCCAACAGCCATGGCACGTCGAGAAGCCCTGCGCCGGCCGGGGTGCCCTCGACCTCGAAGCCGAGCCCGTGCCGATGCCGATGGATGGTGAAGTCTTTGAGGTGAAGGTTGATCGCCAACGGCCCGAGACGTCCGACCACAGTGATCGGTGGCTCGAGCGCGCCGAGAGAGTTGACGGTGTCCAGGCAGATCGCAGTCCAGTCGCCGAGCTGGTGGATCAACCCGGCGAGCTCGTCGGTACGGAAGCGATCGTGGTTCTCGATGGCCAGGCGCAGTCCACGGTCGCGGAACTGCGCCTCGAACGGTGCCAACCGCGCGGCGGCCTCGGCCGGGGTGGGCTGATCGTCGGCATCGTCGATCACGACGCGAACGAACGGGGCGCCGAACCGGGTGGCCAACTCGGCGTATCGAGAAAGCTGTGGTCCGATACCCCTGGTTCCGACCTCGACGTCGATCCGGAGGGCGGTGGCGGCGGCGGCGATCTGGTCGATGGCCGGGTCGGTAAGAGTGTGCAACGGCAGGTTGTCGGCAATCTGGACCAGCCCGACCCCGAGTTCGCTGGTCAACCGGATGAGCTCCACCGCCGTGATCGGATGCATCGGCGGATGTCCGGGCACACCGACTGCCCACGCGATGCTGTAGCTGGACAGGCCCAACCGCACCCTCAATCGCCTCCGGTGATCTGTTTGAGGCTGCGGAGCACCGAGTCGGCTTCGAATATCGACGGCCAGTCGTCTTTGAACAGCTGCGCGCGAGACTCATCGAGCGCCATCTGCGCGCCCTCGGACAGGCTCCAGTCCAGCTGCTCGAAAATGAGTGCGATGCCGATTTGGAGGTGACCCATCAGGAAATCGCGGACCGCGGCTTCGGGCACACCGGCAGCGATCACTCGCTCCATGCCCTCCTTGATCACGGCGATGCACCCGTTGGTCAATGTTTCGCTCAACGCAGGTTCGAGCAGGGCCATCTGGTCCACGGTGATCCGGTGGGAAGCCGAGATCGGCGCGAACATGTCGCGGGCCAATTGCTCGGCCCGGTCGGCACGCTCGTCATCGCCCCACGCGACGGCGAAGACGATGGCTTGGGTGGCCAGGCCGCCGCCCCAATAGTCCCGGCGTGCCTCAGCGCTCTCCTCCGCGAGCAGACTGTAGAGCGGTGGATGGGTCGGGTGTGTGACGAAGCATGAGATGTCGTCTCGACGAGGTATGCGCTCAGCCGCAACGGCCGCAGGATCGAGGAACAAGAGGCTGCTCCCACTGTCCAGCCGAGGGATCACGTCCGCGGCGACATCGCGCACGATCTTGTCGGGCACCGCGAACACCACCACCTCAGCGCCGGCCAATGCGGTTGCCTGATCGACCACGCCCCACCCGGCCTCCTCGATCAGGCGGCGCCCACGCTCGCCGGGCTCGATCAGGCCTAGCGTGTACGCGGGGTTGTTCACGAGGGTGCGCGTGATCCGCCTACCCATGTTCCCACCTGCGCCAAGAATCGCCACGCGCATCGGCATCCCCTTTCCAGTAGTTGGTTCGATGGCTTTCGACCATACCGATCAGGAAGTCGAGACGAGGTCGCGCTCGATCACGGCGGGGCATGCCCGAGGCACACGCCGTCCCCGGGAACTGGCGTCGGACCGATCAGTCGTCGTCGCGTCATCCGGGCACCAGCCAAGTCCGAGGTGCTGTTGTCGACGGCAGCGCCGAGGCTGAAGGTGCGGATGACCGCGCCGGTCTCGGGTGCCGCCTTCTATGGGCCAACCAGGAGTGGGTGTTTGCCACTCGGTTGGGAGACGCGGTGAGCCCGAACTCGGACTTCCACGAGTGGAAGGCATTGCTTCGTGCGGCCGGTGTCCGCGAAGCCCGGCTCCATGACGCCCGGCACTCAGCGGCCACGATGCTCCTGATGCTCGGTGTCCCGGAGCGGACAGTGAGGGCGTGATGGGGTGGTCAAGCACGTCCATGGCGGCCCGTGATCAGCATGTGACGGACCTGATCCGACGTGACGTCGCTCGGCGGATGGGCGACCTGCTGTGGTCGGCGGAGCCGGGCGGTTCGCGGTCCGTGGATGAGGGCTCTGCAAGATCAATTGAGACCAAAACTGAGACCACGGGCTCTGGACCCGGCCGCGCCGAGGCGGACTGAGTGTGCGTTGTGCCTGGTCAGGGTGGCGGAGGATGGGGGATTCGAACCCCCAGAGCGTGTAGGTCCTCGCGCTCGGTCGAGATGCGCTGGCTGCCAGGGCGCCGGTCCGCCACCGGAGATGCCGGCGACACCGAAGCGCGGGATGCCCAGGTGGTCCGCGATGCTGGCGATATCGGCGGCTGCGTCGCAGAACCGGCGGCCCGGGAGTGGGGTGGAGAGTCCGTAGCCTCCCCGGTCGTAGGTGATGACCCCGTGCCCGGGAGGAACTGGCCTAGTCGCCGCGCAAATTCCCGGCCCGACCAGAACACGGATGTGAGTCTGACACCTTGGCCGAAGGCTTAGTCGTCAGAGAGAAGCGTGGGGAGGAGTGCTGTCGGGTAGAGCCGCAGCCGCAGCTGAGTCTGCGCCCAAGCGTTGGCTGCGTCGTCTCCGTCGTGCACACGGGTCGCGAGGATGTGTTGGTGGAGCAAGTGCCATTGAAGGCCGCCGATGTCGGTCACGTGGTAGACGAACGCGTGCCGGATGCGGTTGGTGTCCTCCTGGACTTGGCGGTGGATGCGGTTCGCTCGGTCCCGTCGGGCGGCATCTGTTGCCTTGTCTGCGAGCGTGAGGTGGAGAGTCGACGCGGCGTCTCCGGCTGGCACGCAGACGTAGAGGCCGTCGAGATACTCACTCAGGCTGGGCATAGCGTCGGCGGCTCTGAGCCCCGTGGAGAACTGGGAACGCAAGTGGTCGGCGACCTGCTGGACCTCAGCCTCGTAGCCCTGTTCGATCGCTGCTCCGGCAAGCTCCCGCAGGCGATACTTCACGGGAGTGCCCGCCGGTCGGGTCCCGTCGATGGTTTCGCGGATCATGACGGTCGCGAGGATCTCGCCGGTGAGGTAGCCGTCGGCGGCGAACTGGGATCGGAGACCGTCCAGCGTTCCAATCACGGTCGGCCCGTCCGGACCCGTGCCGGCCAACAGGGCCAACGTCTCCGCCCTGGCCTCGTCTGCGCACACGGCAAGCGCATTGATCAAACGCGTCCAATCCCACTCGACCATAGGTCGCCCGGGGTCAAGCTCACCGGTTCGCAGGCGCTCCAGGCTGCCGCGTAAAGCTGCTTCGGTGGGTCGCTGTCCCGCGGCCGTGAATGTGACAACGATCGGGGCGTCGGGTGGGGTGGCCTGTGACCGTCCTGCACCGTCTCCGGAGACGTAGAAGTACCAGGGCTCCTGGCCCGGCCCGGGGACCGTCCGTCCCCATGAGTCGGCGAGTGCGGACAGACCGTGTTCTCGTTGGTACTCGAGCTTCGCGACCTCGAGCTCAACCTCGATGTCCAAGTCGGCCGGGTCAAACGCGACCAGAGCGCGGGCCATGCTGAGCGTCCGGTCAGCCGCGGAGAGTGTCGCCAAGGTTGCGCTCATCGGTCATACCCCGATGGCGCTCAAACCAGCCTCGCGGGCACGGGCTGCGACTCGTTCGGCAGCCGACCACTCGAGTCCGTACTCCTCCAACGCCGCTCGGAGGGTGGCATCGCTCGCCTTCGCGTACGCCTCGACGTCGCCGCTCGCTCGTGATCCTGTGACCTGGGCAGCGGCCGAAACCTCTGCCTCTAGCGGCGCCGCTGTCTGTTCCTGCGCTGGTGAGCGGATGCCGTCGCGCAGCCACGTCCATGCCCGCGCGCCCCACTCTTCAAAATCGCCCTTGGCTGCTGCGGTGAAGCCATGGAGAAACGCGCTGACAATCCAGCCGGCCACGCCGATAGCGAAGGTCTCCGCTACGAAGTGGCGTTCATCGCCCTCCACGAAGACATAAATGTCGGATCCGAGTTCGTCGCGAGTCTGCGACAAACCCTCCATGAGTTTCGCGTCCATGAAGTGGACGCTATCGCTGAAAGTGAGGTGTGTGAATGGACAGTTGGGCTGACGTTCCGGCGTGGCGGCCGTCCAGGTGACACCCCTCGATGCGGCGGCCGTCGCCGAGCTGACTCGCTCCCGAGCCCATGCGACACGTGCGCCCTAGACCCCCTGCTTGCAAATCAGAGGCTGGAGCGTCAATGGGCGGTGTTCACGCCTGCGCTTCCACGATGAACGTCGATCTGCGCCAGCCACCGACGATGTCACTGCAGTACTCCTGTGTCGTACTCCGCTGCGCGGACCCTGGACCGACCGCGGTGACCGTGAGCATTGACGGTCACTGGAGCGGTTTGCTCAGGATGGTGCACATCGCACGGTGCGTGACCACCGTGCCGTCGGGTGCCAGCTCGTCCCATTCGTCGGGCTCGCTGCCGACGACGCGATACCCCAGCCGTTCATACAGACGCTGGGCATCGGTCTTGACCCGATCCCCAGCCGGGCGCGCCTCATAGGCCACGCCACCGGCCCGGACAGCTCCTGGGAGCCAGGACCCGATCCGCTCATGAGACGGAGTCAACGTGGTTTGAACGAGTTCACCCGTGACGCCATCGATCGCTGCTGCCACGACCGATCGTGCGTGCACGTCGAGCCCACACCCGTACGCTCGGTAAGCACCGGGGCCTCCCACACCTGTCGGATACGCCGAGCAGGCAGCCCCTACTCGGTAACCGACGACCATGTGTGAGTGAGGCCCCGGCCCTAACACCCGCCACCACGGTCGGGGTCACGTCATACCTTTTAGCTCGCGGGCGTCAACTCGGTGCGGTCCTTCTTGGTCACGGTCAAGTACGCCACGATCACCACGATCGCTCCGAGGAACAGCACGCTCGTGGCCAGCGTGCCCAGGCCAAGCCCTCCTTCCTCGGTCGGGGAGGCGAGGTAGTCGCCGATGTTCGCACCGAGTGGCCGGGTCAGGATGTAGGCGAGCCAGAAACACAGGACCGCTCCGGCGCCGGTCGCCAGGCGAGAACGACGGCGAGAATGAGTCCGAGCGGCAGCAGGACGGCCTGACCCGGTGACCATCCGGTGAGTTCAGGGTCCAGTCTCCGACTGCAGTGCCGAGGGCGAAGGTGACCAGGACGGTCAACCAGTAAAAGCCCTCGCGTGCGGGGGTCACGATCGAGTGAATCGACAGAGTGCGCTCCCGCGCGTACCAGATTCCGAACACTACGACGAGCAATACGGCGAACACGGTCGAGCTGATCCAGAGCGGCACACCCCGGGACTTCGGTGAGGTTGTCGGTCAAGAGTGTGCCGACAACACTGATGAGAACGACTGCGAGCCAGTAGGCGGCCGGCACGTAGCGGTCGAGCCGAAACTGGACGACGAGGGCAACTATCACGGCGGCCGAGAAGAGCAGGGTCGTGTTGGTCAAGCCGAAGCCGAGCGTCTCGTTGACGTAGTCGGCGAAACTCTCACCGACGGTGGTGCAGAGGATCTTGATGATCCAGAAGTACGCCGTTACCTCGGGGACTTTGTTCAGCATCTGACGCCCCGTCGCCAGGCCGGTCTGCGTGGTGATTTGTGTGGTCATGGCAGGAGCATCAGCTGCCTTCCCTGACCATGACCTGACTGAGTTGTCTGCGCCGCGGCATTGTCGGTAGCCGAGAGACTCCGCCGATTCCGCCAGGTGTTCTGGTGTCTGGGCACCAGTCAGGCCGACGGCAGGCTGCTCGCAGGAGTGTCTCGCAGGAGTGCCAAGCTGATCCACAGTCCCGTAGCAGTGCTGGACCTGATCGAGGAGTTGGCGATGATCATCGGCATCTGTGAGGACGACCCGTCGATCCGCCGACTGCTGGGCGAGGCGCTGCGGTTCGCCGGCCACGAGACGGTGATGGCGCACGACGGCGGAGAGGCGCTGCGACGGTTCGGCGCCGACAGCGGGATCGACGTCATCGTCGTCGACATCGGCCTGCCCGACTCCGACGGCCGCGACGTGTGTCAGGCGCTGCGCTCCGCCGGCCAGAACGCGCCGGTGCTGTTCCTGACCGCGCTCGGCGCCGTGCACGACCGGCTGGCCGGGTTCGCCGCCGGCGGCGACGACTACGTCGCCAAGCCGTTCGAGATCAACGAGCTGATCGCCCGCCTCGAGGCGCTCGGACGCCGCGGACGCCCGCCGCTCGCAGCCCGTCCGGCCTCGTGCTCGACCCGGCACGCACGCCGTCCGCACCCCCGCCGGTGAGGCCCTGCTGACCCCGACCGAGTTCCGGATGCTCGCCGCCATCACGTCACGGCCCGACGAGGTCGTACGTCGGCGTACCGTGATCGCCGCCGGCTGGCCCGACGGCGCGATCGTGGCGGAGAACACCGTGGACTCGTTCATGCGCCGGATCCGCGCCAAGCTCGAGTCGATCGACTCGCCGGTCGCGATCGAGACCGTGCGCGGGGTCGGGTTCCGGATCCGGTGAGGCTGCCGCGGCTCCCACGCTCCTTCCGACAGCAGATCGTCGTGCTCACCGCGACCGTCACCGCCGTCGCGATGCTGCTGCTCACCCTGGTGCTCCAGGTCGTGCTCGCGCGGATCGCCAACAACGACGTCGACCGGGTCCTCGAGGACCGCGCCGACGCGGTGATCAGCTCGGCGACATCGGGTCCGGGTGGCGAGCTCATCGTTCCCGACGCCAAACTCGACGCCGGCGTCGCGGTGTACGACGCCCAGGGCGACTTGGTCGCCGGCAGCGTCCCGCGCAGCCTCGCAGCGCAGTATCAGGACCTGGGGACCAGCGACGTCAGGACCGTGCAGACCTCGGCGACAGCGCTCGGGTCCACGCAGAGCCGTTCACCTCTGCTAGCGGTGCTTCAGGTGTCGTCGTCGTCACCGAGCGGCTCGAGCCCTACGAGGAGGCCGAGCGGCTCGCGCTGATCGTCAGCCTCGTGACCGGGGTCCTGACGACCGTGGCCGCGGCGGTGATCGCCGCCTGGACGACCCGTCGCGCGCTGCGGCCGGTCGCCGAGATGGCCGCCACCGCGGCCGAGTGGAGCGAGCACGACCTCTCCCGCCGTTTCGACCTCGGGGCACCCGACAACGAGATCAGCGCCCTCGCCGACACACTCGACCAGCTCCTCGACAAGGTGTCGTCCGCCATCCGCTCCGAGCAGCGGCTGACCTCCGAACTCGCGCACGAGCTGCGCACACCGCTCACCACGATCCACGGCACGGCCGACCTCGTGCTGCTACGCGACGTGCTGTCAGCGGCGACCCGTCGCGATATCGAAGAGATCTCGACTGCCAGCCAGCGGATGGCGGCCACGATCTCGGCGCTCCTGGAGCTCGCCCGCAATGAGGCCACCGTGGTATCCGCCGGCCGGTGCTCACTAGCGGATGTGCTCGCCGAGATCGCCGACGACGCGGGCGACACCGCCGCAACACTCTCGATCGACGCCTCGGATGTGCTGCTCGACCTACCCCACGCCCTCGCGGTTCGAGCGATCAGTCCCGTCGTGGAGAACGCATTGCGGTTCGCCCGACGTCAGGTCAGGATCAGCGATACGACCGCACGTGGTCTGGTGGAGGTGGCCGTCGAGGACGACGGACCGGGTGTTGCTGTCGATGAGGCCGAACTCGTCTTCGAGCCGGGTGCGAGGTCCTCCTCCGGCTCCGGCCCGGCGCCGGTCTCGGTCTCGCCATTGCCCGTCGGATCGCGAGGTCCGTCGGCGGTGATGTTGTCGTCGTCCGGGACTCGCCGATCACCAGGTTCGTCATCCGACTCCCGCGAGCATGACCTGGCCAGCGGCGTCGCACGGCCGTTGGTCGACAGCCCAAGCCTGTCGTCGGCCAACCGGTTGGGTGATCGACCGCCGCTGAGCTCGACGCTGGCCGCGTCAACGCAGGCGTCGATCCGGCCGGGTGAGAACTCAAGCGGGCTTCGGGATATCCGCGGTCGACGCGTCGGTCTGCAGGCTCGTCGCCGCCCAGCTCGCCAGCAGCCGTAGTCCGTCGTGAGACGGCGAGTTGGACTCGGCGATGTACGCGGTGAGCGTGAGCCCGTCGTCAGCCTCGAGCGCCATCGCCTCGAACTGGAGTTGGAGATCGCCGATCGCGGGGACGGTGGATCGCTTGACGCCCGAGCGGTGCAACCGGACATTGTGGCAGCCCAGAGTGTGCGGAACTTTCGTCAATGCGGGTGCACAACTCGCCGACGAGATCGGTGAGTGCCTTGCCGTAAGGATCGCGGCCGGCTTCGGTACGCAGCAACGCGACGGTGGTGTGGGCCGAGTCGTCGAAGTGGGGATAGGAGTCGCGCGGGCAGGATCGAGAAACCGGAACCGCTGCCAGATTGGCGTGGCTCCCGGCCAAGTCGCCCTGGCCTGGCTACTCGCTCAACACCCGTGGATCGTTCCGATACCCGGCACCCGCCGACCAGAGCGGCTTAAGGAGAATGCGGACGCCACCACTGTCGCCTTGTCTGCCGACGAGATCGCCGACCTCGACTCGCTCGCCGCGCGCGTCTGGGTGCAGGGCAATCGCTACCACGATCACCACATGGGCCTCGTGCAACGGTGAACGTTCTGGGCTGCATTGTGCCGATCGAGCAGCGGCCCGCGCCGAGACGGAAGCCCGGTCACGTCGCACGGATGTGGCTGTTGCTCTCAGAAAATGGGACTGCTGTGACGCGACCAGGGTCAAGCGCGGTGGGTAGCCCGCCAGCCGGCCCAGACGAGTAGCCCGACCGGTATCGGCAGCCAGAACGAGAACAGTCGGTAGAGAAGCGTGCTGATGAGTGCTGTGTCGGCAGGTACACCGACCAGGACGAGCAGCGTGGTCAGGCCGGCGTCGACGAACCCGACGCCGCCGGGAGTGATCGGGATGAGCGCGAACGCTTGCGCGACGACGTACGACAGCAAGACCTCGGCAGGTCGGACGTGGGCTCCGAATGCGACGAGTGCGGCCACCAGCGCGGCGTAGTCGAGCATCCGATTCGCCGCCGCGGCGACGGTTGCCCGCCACCAATGACCCTTGAATGCCGCGGCGATCCGATCTCGCTGCGCCAGCAGAGCATCGGCGAATCGGGTCGGCGTCACAGCGGGTCGGACCAGGTGCACGAGCGCGCCGATGCCGCGCCCGGTCGTGGCGACGACCCGCGGCCAGGTGAGAGCCGTGACCCCGACCGCGACGATGACGACGGCGATGATCAACGAGACGACCAGGCCGAGCTGCAGCTGCCTGGCGGGCGGCGGTCCGATGATCAGGGCCGGGATGGTCAGTGCCGGCAGCAGCAGCAGAACAGCGGTGCCGAGCAGGTTGGTCGCCGCGAGACCCGATGCGACGGCGGCGCCGGGCTGCCCGGCGCTGATCAGTACCTTGGCCTGGACCACGGGGCCGACAGCTGCGCCACCGGGGACGACCTTGCCCGCAGAGTTTCCGGCCAGCTGTGCGGTAGCCGTCGCACCCCAGCCCAGCCGCGGCACGGCCTCGTCCTGGGATGCGAGCGCGATCTTCGCGAGCCACCACAAGGCCGCGAGGCTGCCGAGCTCGAGCAACGCGAGGATGAGGAACCAGCGCACGGCGACGCCGGCGAGCTGGGGCCAGGCGTCGAACATGGTCAGCAGGCTCGGCGCGACGATGTACAACCCGATACCGGTGATCGCCAGCCCGATCGCACGCCCACCCCAGCGCTTCACCAGCGCCCGTGTCGAGAGCTCCATCGCTACGTGTCCTCGAGGTCGTCGCCGAAGTGCTGGTCGATGAGTGCCCCAGTGGCCCCCGCGAACACTGCCCGCGCCGCGTCCATGGTGTCCGTCAGTAGTACGTCGAGATCCGCACCGTGATCTGCTCGACCAACGCGATCGAGAGTCTGAACGCCCGCTGCCGCAGGGCGGTGAAAGCCCGCGGGCACTTCCCGACCGAGCAGGCCGCGATGGAATGCCTCTACCTGGTCACCCGGTAACTGGACCCGACCGGGAAAGCCCAGGCACGATGGACGATGAGGTGGAAACCAGCGCTCAGCGCGTTCGCCACCACCTTCTCCGATCGCTGGCCAGGCAGCAGAAACCTAGTAACGAACAATGCCGAAAACATCGTTCCTGTTACAGACTCCAACGAGACCGGCCGGATCGCTCGCTGATTTGGCGCGGACCGCTGTTTGACTCCTCTCTTCAGTCGGCTGTGGGTGGCCAGGGCCATCGTGTTGCCACGAGCCAGGTCACTGACCCGGCCAGCAGGCCGATGGCGGCGCCGCCCACGACATCGATCGGCCAGTGCGCGCCGATGTAGATCCTGTTGGCTGCCACCATCACGGCGAACAGGACGGCGACGATCCGCTGTGGCCACGGCATCCAAGGCCACAACGCCGAGACGGCTGCAACGACCAAGGCGGTGTGTGCCGAAGGGTAGGAGTTGCCGTGCGGGTCGGTCGGATAGCCGTGCTTGTCCAGGCCGGGAATCACCGACAGAGGACGCGGTTGATTCGCCATCCGCTTCATGGCCTGCGCGATGAGCTCGCTCAACGCGAGCGCTATGACCAACGAACGGAGGAGTCCCGGGCCCTGAACTGCCGGCCCTGCCCCGAGCAGGACCCAGCCGACGAGTACGACGAACACCACGACCAACGGCACCGGTCGGAGCAGTGGGTTCACTAGGGCGAAGATCGCGGCGAATGGCTGGGTCGGGTCGTTGAACCAGAGCACCAGGCCGGTCTGCCTCGTCTCGGCATGGGGCTTCACCGCGAGCCAGGCCGACACGGCAATCACGAGGATCGACGCACCGCCCACGGCGACCGCGACAACCGGCCGGGGCGGTCGGGGTGCGTCAGAGGGGTCGGATGCGGCTGGAGCCCCGCTGAGCCTCTTCCGGGTCATGAGCCGAATCTCCCTGGTTGGTCCCCTACGCCCCACCGCGGACACGGCGGGCCGATGGACTGAGCCCCGCAGGTCACGGATTCGGTCACCGCACAACGAGATTGCCTTGGTAGGCCATGACGACGAGCTGCACCTGGTCTCTGGCGCCAAGCTCGGTGAGAATACTCGACACATGGGTCTTCGCCGTGAATGGGCTCAGGTGGGAGCCTGTCCGCGATCTTCCCGTCGCTCAGACCGGCTGCGACCAGCCCTCAGAACCTCGAACTCACGGACCATCAGCTCGGCGCAGCGCTGACCGTTGGGTCCGACGTCGCCGTGACGACCGCGCCGGACAGCACGACCTCACTGGAACCGACCCTCGCGCAGGTCCCCCCGGTGGCGGCGGTGGAGAAGGTGTCCCACCGGCTCGTGTATGTCGGTCCCGACCTGCAAGATTTGTACGGCATCGATCCGATTACGATCGGACGCGCGGCCCCGCTGCAGGACGCATTCACCCTCGGTAGTTCCGTCGAAACCGTGCTTGCCGATCTCGCCAAGACACCGGACGGCGCGCTGCTGTCCCAGGAAACCCTGCACGACTACCAGCTACACACCGGTGACCTCGTTCGTCTGCGGTTGAGGAACCAGAAGGGTTCCCTCGTCACGGTGCCATTCCATGTGGTCGGCGTTGTCACCGAGTTCGCGACCGCGCCCGGGACAGCTTCGTGCTTGCAAACCGGTCCTACGTCACCAGGATGACCGGTCGATCGGCGATCCAGACGCTGCTCATCCGTACCGACCAGCCCCGCGTCGTAGCGGCGCAGCTACACGTCCCCACGGGTGCCCTCGTCAACGACATCACCGCGCCGCGTGTCGCGGTTCCGTCGGCATCCGGACTCGCCGCCAGCAGCCTGAACGGGCTGTCGACCCTGATCCTCACGTTCGGCTGTTGCTGGCATCGGCGAGCAGCGGGCTGGTGCTGATCGTTGGCGCTGCGCAGCGTCGTCGCGCGCTAGTCGCACTTGGTGTGCTGTACGAACGCCCGTCAGCGCGCGGACCTCCTGCGGACCGGGGCGCGGGCGATCGTCGTGGCGGGACTGGCTGGTGGGCGGTGGCCGGTGCGGTGATCGCCGCTGAACTCGTGAAAGTGCTCAACGGGATCTTCGACCCCGCACCCCAGACCCCGGCCGTTCCCTGGACGGCCCTCGGCACCGTGCTGGCCATCGTGGTCGTCACCAGCGTCGTCGCGACAGCCGCGTCGGCACGCTGGGCAGGCCGGATCGACGCCTCGCTTCGGGACCTGCGAGGATGCGAGGTCGACCCGATCCTTGGGCCTCTGTCGGTCGAGCTTGCCGTCGGGGACATCCGATCGGCGGCCGGTCTTCCTCACACCGCGCTCGACGGCCCGCTCGCTGTCTACCTCGTCGGTCCAGCGCGTGGCGCCAGGGCGAGTCGCTCGTTTCGCCGCGGCGGACACGCGGGGCGGGCTTGCACCTTCCTGTCGCTTAGGGAAGCCTTACCGATACGCACGTCGGGCGTCACGAGTTAAGGAATCCTCTATGGGACTGTCAGAGACCTTGCTGCTGGGGTTTATCGCTGGTGTCACGATCCTGCTCGGGATGCCGATCGCCCGACTTCGCCGACCGATGCCGAGCGTGCGAGTCGTCCTGAATGCGACAGCCGTCGGGGTGCTGCTCTTCCTGGTCTGGGATGTGTTCTCCGCAGCCTGGGAGCCGATCGACGTCGCCTTGGGCGCGGACCCACGAGCGCACGGGCGGCTATGCACCGGTGGTCGGGTACGGCGCGTTGTTCGGCGGTGGCCTCGCCGCTGGCCTCCTCGGCCTCGTTGCGTACGACCGCTATATGGCTCGGCGTTCGACCCACGCACGCGCGATGTCGGTGGGACCTGGCGCGATGTCGGTAGGGGAACGCGGCTACGCCGGATGGTCTGTCGCAACCTGGTCGCCGGCGCGCAGGCTCGCTCTGCTCGATCGCCGTCGGCATTGGCCTGCACAACTTCGCCGAAGGGCTCGCCATCGGCCAGTCCGCCGCGAGCGACGAGATCGGCCTGGCCACCATGCTCGTCGGTCGGGTTCGCCCTTCACAACGCGACGGAAGGTTTCGGCATTGTTGCCCCACTCGCAGGCGAGCAAGACGCCGATGGCCGTCACATGCGTCCGAGTTGGCGGTTCCTGTTCGCGATGGCCGCCATCGGGGGCGGTCCCACGTTCGTGGGCACCTGGGTAGGCCATGGATTCACAAGCGAGCCCGTCGCGGTGGTCTTCCTGACGGTGGCCGCGGGCTCATCATCTACGTCATCGCGCAGCTGTTGGGCATCGCCGCGCGCGGAAGCGCCCGACCTCGTCGCCTACGGCCTACTGCTGGGCGTGCTCGGCGGATCCGCCACCGACGCCATCGTGACCGGGCGGGAGACCGACCCGCAGCCGCGAACGGGACAGTCTGCACACCTGACTCCGTGACATAGAGAAGCTGCCGCGTACATAGAGGCTGCTGGCGTGGCAAGGTTTGCGTTGGGCACGACTGCGACTGTCTGCCGAAGACCAGTTGAACGTGAGGTGGAAGCCTCGCGACCGGCTGTGACGCGAAAAAACTGGGCTCGCGTCAAGAAAGCCGGTCAGCACGAGCGGCTCCTGGCTGAGCGACCGGGAGCGGAGCGGGAGGGAGCGGCCATGTAGTTTCTTCGCACTTCGCCGCCTTCGCCCGCCAGACGGTCCGATCTCAAAGATGCGCCTTCCTCGCCGGTCATCGGCTCCTCGCCGGTCCCTGGGCCGAGCCACAACCGGCTTCGAGATTGATCCGCAGGAGGAGATCGATCTCGGTCCCGAATCAGCGAAGGGAAACGTCGGAGCGCGTCGTGCTGGGCTCAGCTACGGCCACCGAGCTCTGCGGCCTGCTGGCAAACGCGCGGCAGCTTGAGGGGACATTGGGTATGACCTGCCGGTGACGTGTTGCACATGGACCTGCACCGTGGAGTGCTTGCTTCGTAGGTCGTCGGAAGGTGAACCAGCGGTCGTCATCGACTGGTCGTGGCGGTGGCTCCGGTCCGGTGGGTGCGGATCTGGCCGTACCGGGCGGGATCGTCGAGATCTTCCTCATCGAGGCGGTAAGTGGGATTCATCCCCGAGGACCTGGAAGCCACAGTGTCTCGAAGGGTACTGGCCGGCCTCCGCGACGCGGCTGGCTGAGGATCAGAAAGATGATGTCGAGCTTCTTGGGCACCGTGTCGCTGCTCTGCTTTTCGATCAGCTTTACTGGCTGGTGGTCAAGTTTTACTGTCAGTGAGAGGGTCCATGCCTGGGTAGAAAAGGTAATGGGGGGGGGGCATCATTGCTCAAGCTGATCAACTACTTGACATCGCTGCACTCTTGAGAACTACGAATCCAGTCAGCTACACTGCGCTTGTAGGAGATAATCTGTAGGGTCTAGCCCCACATCAGTGCCATGAGGCGAAGGCGTGGCTCTCTCACATTGCGCCACACATGTCGGGGTCACTTATCGCCTTGTGGAGTCTCGCCAGGTGCATCGCTGTCGCAGCGCGCCCATGCTGTGACGGTCGACGAGAGTCAAATCCGCAGTCCTTGTGATCCGTAGTTTGAACGAAACGTTCCTCGGCGTCGCCAGGCGTCGGCATACGGCGAAGCGTGAGCGTCGAGTCGCCGGATGTCGTGCCGGGTTGCTGTCATGGCTGCTGTGACCCCGCCCCGCCGCGCCTGACTCATGGGCTGGGCCTTCCTGGTGGTGACGTAGTGCCCTGGAGGCTCTTGATCGCGTCGGAACCTGGTTGTCGGTGTGGCAAACCTGAGCGAGAGTGGCGTGTCGTGGAGTTACTCGAAGGCGAACATCGGCAGCGGCTCGCGTCGTATCACCCAGGACTCGAGCAGTGGTTCACCACTCTCCCGACGCTGGTCAACGCCTACTGCTCGCGCTGGCACCTCACGCTGGGGCCGACGTTTCGTCCCGGTGGTGACGCAAGTTGGGCCGCGATCGCTCACCGCGCCGACGACACGACAGCCGTACTGAAAGTCAGCATCCCCGATGCCGACGACGAAAGGTCAGCGGCCGCGTTACGCGCCTACGACGGCAATGGTGCTGTCCGACTGTTCGAGCACGAGCCGGTAGATCGGGTGTGGCTGATCGAGCACTGCGACCCGGGAACCACGGCCGCGTCCGTGCCCCCGTCTCAGAGCGACCGAGCCGCCGTCGATGTACTCCCCCGATTGTGGGCCACCGTCAACACCCGACTAACCGGGGTGCCGCTGCTCACCGACGTCATCAAGGCACGGTCGGCGATGGTGCGCGAACGCGCCGAACGACTCGATGATCCGCTCTGCCATCACGGCGCGGACCTGCTCGCCGAGCTGGCCACCGTCGAACGACCACGATCAGCTACTCCATGGCGACTTCAACCAGCGCAACGTCTTGCAGTCCGAACGTGGGCTGGCTGGCCATCGACCCCCGACCGATGATCGGCGACCCGGCCTACGAGCTCGCCATGTGGCTGGTGAACCGCATCATCGATGAGGACGACCCCGTGACCCGAGCAACCACACTGGCCGAGCGCACCGGCATACCCCGAACACGCCGTTCCGATCTGGGTCACCGCCCAGACCATCCAGATGTGCTCATGGCTTCGCCACAGCGGCGAGCAAGGTGACCTCGCTGCCTACGAGACAGCAGCACGGCGGCTCCAGGCCGCCGCGTTGTTCCACCTCGGGCCACCCCTGGCTCGCAACCCTTGAGCATTGACCCCCTGCTTGCAAATCAGAGGCTGGGGTGTCAATGGGCGGTATTCACGCCTGTGAGCTCTCGATGGTGCTCGATTGAGCGCGTATCGCGGTGATGCCAGTGCAGTACTTTTCGAGCAGTACCTATGAACCGGTTGCTTCGTTCAGAGCAGAGCCTCCAGCCGACCGCGAGCGGTGACGGGTGCCCGCAGGTCACCGCCAGGGGCCAGCTCGAGCAACGGTCATATGTTCTAGTGAGGGCCGCGGCCGAGCTCAACGCGGGGTCGGCACTCCATCGCCGTGCAGATGTCAGGGACCGCGTTCAGCCGAGCTCAGCGTGCAGGAACGCCAGGTCGACCGCTGGATCGTCCACACGCAGCCGGAGGAGACGCCCATCGTCGCCGACGATCAGATGCTCAACCCGGAAGTCGCGATGCAAGAGCATAGTCGTGGCCATCGTCCGCCCAGGCGAGCTCCACCTCGATGCGAACGAGGGCCGGTGCACGTCTGGCGTCTTGCGCTTCGCGGCTGCCTTCGAGTGCATCTTTCGGCAGGTTGAGGTGGCTCGATGGGCGCGACTGCGTCCCTGAGGGCGCGCCACGGGCCCTTGCGCAGCGGTGGTCGTGGTGGTGTTTGCGTGAAGGCTGCTGCCGAAGCACTGCTCTCCATGTGGCGTCGGCGTGCGGAGGCGCCCAGCGCTGACGGCTGTGCCGGTCGATCGTTCCGGGGTGCCGGTCAGCTGGTTCGGCGGGTTGCCAAGACGTACTGGGGTCCAGCGGGTAGCTCCGGTAGGGCCGACCGTGGCGCAGTGTCCCGACAGGGTGCAACGGACGACCTGATTGGAGGTTCCGGCGAGGGAGCGTCTGACGAAGAGAACGGTGGAGTCGGTCTCCCAAACCGATGGCTCACTGCTGGGCATGACCATGCGAAGGAGCTGGTGTCCGTCCGCCGCGCGGTGGACGGTGCGCACGTCAGGATCGAATCCCCCCCGGCACGGACTTCGCCCTGCCGGACAGGGTCTTGGTGTCGTCCGGGGACCAGGGCCCCACGAGTCCCCCGGTGACGGCCCAGTCCGGGTTGGTCGCCGGCGGGATGCCCTGCGCCCGGTGACCGTGTCGATCCCGTGGACCGCGTACTGCCCGGCGGTCGAGATCGGCTGCCTCGGCCGACACGTCCTGCCATTCGTCGTCGGGGTAGTCGAGCGCGGTGCGTGAGCGTGTCGCGCCACGGGTCCCACCACACGACGGCAGCGTTGCCCTCGCTCGCTCAAGAGAACACGGCCGTCGGCGAAGCCCAACAGGTGCGGGGTACCGGGGAACTGCCGGAACGCGGTCATGGTTCCAGTAGCGAGTGAATAGACGTGCGTACCCCAGATTTGACTCCAGGCCTGCGTGTTGAAGACGATCTGGCTGCCCGACCGCGCCACCACCATCTCCGGGCCGGCCCAATAACTGGTGATGACCCGGCGAGTTCCATCCGTTGCCACATAGACGAGGTCATCCTCGCCGGTGCGTCCCTGGCTACGGTGGCCACGCGGGGTTTTGCGGCCAATGACGTAGCCGCCGTCGACCTTCCAAAGCTGGGTCACCGTGCCTTGCAGCCCAGCGATGTTGACCCGGCGGGTGCCGTCGACGATCCGGTCGTGAGCGACGTCGACATTGGGCACCGCGATCGGATACCGCGACGCCGGGAGTAAGCCGACGGGACCACTCGCTGCGGCCGGGACGGCACCGAGTCGGCAGAGACCCACCATCGAGATGATCAACGCGGCGAAGCGAGCCCTGGCCATGGCGACGACCGTACGGATGTGTGCTGGCTCACGCGACCCACCGGGATGTCGAGCGTCGCCGGACCGAACCGCGGATCGGGCGTTCGGGTCATCTGGACTGGGGCGGATGACCGGAATCGAACCTGACCCGGCTGCTAGCACGCGGGTACAACGCTCAGATCCGGGTTCAGGCTAGGCCGTGGCTGCCCAGACCAGTGATTCGGCGATGAGCGATTGTCGCACTCATGCACATACGGTCAGTTCGGGTCTTGACGAGCTGTCGACGGGCATGGTAGGCCAGATTCAAGCGCTACCTGCTGCCATCGCTAAGTCACTGTAGGGCCTTATTGCGGCCTTGGTCGAAGGGGAGTAGCCGAAGGTTCGAGCGTGGACAGAGATGGAAAGTGTAGGCGACCGAGCGGAGGGCTTTGCTGCAGGAATTCCGCGGCCAAGGTCTGCCGATGATGAGGTCGGTGCGGGCGGATTGATCTAGAACTCGCGGAGGAGAACCATGCGTGCTCTTCGACGGATTATCGTCGCCCTAGCGGTGCTCGCACTGGTCGCGCTCTTGTGCCCGGCGTCGGCGTTCGCTGGCGATCGAACAGAAAAGCGAGACCAGGGCCTAATCGCGTTTACGTCGGACGTCACTGGCTTGAGCCAACTTTACACGATCCAGCCCGACGGCTCAGGGCTCCGGCAGGTTACCCACCTCGTGGCCGGGGATGCGTCCACGCCGGACTGGTCGCCTAACGGCCGGTGGATTGCCTTCGAAGTCGATCTACCTGACTCAAGCAGGATCGCCATTGTCAGGCCCGATGGGTCCGATCTGACCTGGCTTCCGATCGCGGGCGACTTCGTCGGCCAGCCGACGTTCACTGCGGACGGTCGAGGAATCGGCTTCACCCGCTTGGACTTCGTAAACAATACTGTCCCCCTGTTCGCGGCGCGGCTCGATGGCAGCCACGAGCGCCAGCTCACCGAACCGCCGGCCGGTCAGGGCGACGATGAGCCCAACATCTCGCCGGATGGACGGATGATGTCATTCATCCGAGTCGGCCCAAATGATGGCGACGCGGCATTATTCACGATGAACCTACGATCCGGACATACGAAGCAGCTCACGCCCGCAACAGCCGATGTGGCCATCAAGACCGGCTGGTCACCGAATGGACAACGCATCGTTTTCAGCGAGGACGCCTACTTCGCTAAGCCCGGTCTGTCGGGAAACGTCATGACCATCTCACGTGGGGGTCGACACCTACGTGCAGTGACGCACTACTCGGGGGGCGAAGTGAGTGCCTTCGCCGGGTCCTACTCTCCAGACGGACGGTGGATAGTCTATCGACAGCAGAAGACCAGCGACTTCTCCCTCGTCAAAGTCCATCCAGACGGCAGCGACCCCACGGTGATTTTCCACAGCACAACGCTGCGCCCGAGACACATCGACTGGGGACCTAACCAGCCGCGGTGAAGCTGTCGATCACTCGTCGGCGGGTACGCATCTACGACCAGCCGCACGCATCCCATTACCCAGGTCTCGGACGGTGTTGCCCTCGGCACCTCCTTGCGCTTTGCTTCGGCCCCAGTGTCTGGTGTGGAGCGGATCACGGGAATCGAACCCGCATTGTGAGCTTGAGAAGACCATGTTGTGGGTCGTTCCGGGTGTCCGTTGAGCGTTGATTGGTAAGCAGATTGGTAAGCGGTGCTGTTGGTGAGGGGATGGCTGCGCCAACATGCGGTGGGGTTGTTGGTGGGCCTGGCTGTGACGGTCTGCTAGTGCGGTCGCGGGTCGCTTGCTACGTGTGATGTGCGACCGGTGCGGCGACGAGTCTGGACGGATTCGTGTGCTTGCCACAGCGTGGCGACGCGTCGCGGCCGGTACCGCTGGGTAGCGCCTTGACGGCGCTGGGTGAACAAGCTGTGGCTCATCCGTATTGGGTTCGAGGTGACCTGGCGCCTGCACTGGTGGCGGGGATCCGACCGGGCTCAGACGTCGAAGCTTACCGCGGCACGGACTTCCCCCCAGATCCACCGTTGAGGCGGAAGTGATCGGTTCGCAACCGACTGGACTCTCCCGTGCTACCCGAGAAACGGGCCACGATATGCCTAATGTCCTCTCCGGGTGGTCGGCCGCGCGGTCACTGCAGGCACAGACGCCCGCCCAAGGCTCGCTGCGAGGACTGGGCGGTAGCCGATCGGGCATCTATGAAAGGAAACTCATGTCCACTGTGGCCGTGATCGCGCACTCGGGAAAGACTTTCGGCGGCGGTCTTGGCGAACTGCGTCGGGTCCTTGACGGCGCCGGCTTCCGCAACCCCTGTGGTATGAGGTGGCGAAGAGTCGCCAGGCGCCCGAGTGTGCTCGTCAAGCACGCAAGGACGGCGCCGACCTGCTATTCGTGTGGGGCGGCGACGGAACCGTTCAACGGTGCATCGACGCGGTGGCCGGCACCGATGCCATCCTCGCGATCCTCCCCGCCGGCACCGCGAATCTGCTGGCGAGCAACCTCGGTATCCCTCAGAACATTGAACAGGCGGTCCAGATCGGTCTGCACGGCCACCGGCATCCGATTGACACCGGCACCGTCAACGGCGAGCACTTCGCAGTCATGGCGGGTGCGGGCCTGGACGCGCTGATGATCCACGACGCCGACGCGGGACTGAAGGACCGCATCGGCCGGGCGGCCTACCTCTACACCGGGGCGAAGAACCTCAATGCCAGCCCGGTGACGGCGACCGTCGAGGTGGAGGGGCGCCGCTTCTACAAGGGTGTCATCACATGCGTCCTCGTGGGCAACGTCAAAGACATCATCGGCGGCATCAACGTGTTCGACGGATCGCGACCTGACGACGGTTTGTTCGAGATCGGCGTGGTCACCGCAAAGAGCCGAGCCCAGTGGGGCCGCGCCCTAGGGCGAATGGTCGTGGGCCGCGCAGAAACGTCGCCGTTCGTGCTGACGTCACGAGGCACGAGCTTCAAGGTGAAACTCGACCACCCGATCGCCTACGAACTTGACGGTGGCGCTCGCAAGGCCACCAAAAAGCTGAAAGTCAAGATCCGCCCCGCCTCCATCACCTTGTGCGTCCCGGCTCCAGCGACAATTTCATAGACCAGGCGATACGTAGCAGCCGCGTCGACGAGGCGGCGGGCGAACGCCTGGCTCCGTGAGCTTCGGGTCTTTTCCCGGCAGCTTCGCCTGGGACGGGTAGGCAGCCGTACGACCTCGAACGGGCCCTGACCGTATCGATGCAGCCGTAGGCCTCTTGGGTTGTTGAACCTCTGTGCGGGCTCCTGCAGGACGGGCTGACCCGACTCCGGTTCACGTCAATATCGGGGTCGGTTGGGAGTCGATCGAGTGGTCGACTGAGACCGTCGCCGACTGCCTGTGGTTCGTCCAGCATGCGTTGAACGGCTGCGCAGTCGAACATCTGGTGTACCGACGCGACACATTGCTCGGCTCGTCGATCATGATCGATGGTCACGACTACGGTACGGTGCCGTTGATGTTTCTGCCCGGACGGCTCGATCGGACCATCGAATACAAGCCCTACCCGCGGCGATCGGCGCAGTAAACCTCGACTCCGGTCTGACGGCAGTAGCTGACGGCAATCCGACTCAACATCAGCAGCCCGACACCGCGCCCGCCACGCACAGAATCCTCAATGCAGGAGTCGAAAACAGCACGAACTCGCTCCGACTCGAACCGTCGCTGCCACGAGCGCTGAGGGTCGAGCTTGGGCGTCCGCGAGCTGCTGGTCGGGGTCGCCCTGCCAGTCGGCGAAATAGAGGCGGTCACCCAGGGCCCAGGTCGCTGATGCGCCGGTGGAGCTCCTCGAAGTAGGGACGCCCGTGAACGATGGCCCGGACAGTGTTGCCGCTGCTCCAGGCGGCGCCGTCGCCGCGGACGTCGTCGATGCGGGTACGCGGGTTCTCCCGCTCCTCGCTGCTCAAGAACCAGGCGCGCACATCCATGCGATCACTTGTCTGCTTTGTCAATCTGTCGATCCGAGGGTGGATGTATTCCGACCTGCGAGTTCAGGACGTTGGCAATGCAATCATGCCTTCATGGACCCTGTTGCCGTCTCACGCTGGCGTCGGCTGACGCGGGCGGTCGTCTACGCGGTCGTCGTCGCCCTACCGCTGGGGATGCTGGCCTTCCTCGTGCGTACCAAGTTCGACCCGCTGGTGAGCTTCGACCAAGACGTCATCGTCGCGGCGACCCACTACACGCGCGGCCACCCGCGGTTCCGGTCGTTCGTCGAGACCTGGGAGGCGATCAGTCAGCCGTTCGTGATGTACCTGCTTCTCGGCCTGCCCGTGTGCCTCTACGTCTGGTTCGGCAAGCACCTGCGGACTCGCGCCTGGTGGGCGCTGGCGACGATGGCCGTAGGTTGGGCCATCGCGTCGCTGCTCAAGTTGCTCGTACACCGTGCGCGACCTGAGATCGACGACCCGATCGCGCAGCACACCGGGTTCTCCTTCCCCTCCGGTCACGCCACCAACAACGCCATCGTGTTCACCGTGGTCCTCGTGCTGCTGTGGCCCCTGCTGGGTACTGGCCTGCGGCGGCTGCTGGTCGGCGTGGGCGCGGCCTGGGTGCTCGTGACGTGTGTCGATAGAGTCTTCGCGGGCGCGCACTTCCCGAGCGACGTCATTGCAGGGGTGCTGCTCGGGTGCGGGCTGACGGCGGCCTCGTACGCCGGGTACGTGGACTGGAGTCCGCCGACCCCCACCACCGGTGCGACGAAAGGCTCGCAATGATGGCGTTCCTCACCCGCTGGCAGGACGACCCGACCCGACCCACTAACAAGGAGGCGGGCCGTGACCTGGTGGTCCGCGTACTGGCCCCGGCCCTGCTGTGGTGGCTGGCCGTGGTCGGGATGGGCTGGCTGATCACCGAAGGCCCGCTGAAAGAGCTAGGCATCTCCGAGGAGAGCATCAACAAGAGCCTGGAGTCGTCACGCACATCGTTGTGGAACGCGGTCACGCTCTTCTTCTCGTGGACGGGAGCGACCGTCAGCATCATCGGGGTGTGCCTGGTCGTGGTCGCGGTGATCTGGTGGCGCACCAGGCAATGGTGGTTCGCGGCCGTGCCGCTGATCGCGACCAGCCTTGCGACGATCTTCTTCTTCTTGACCACGCTCCTCATCACCCGTGAGCGCCCCGACGTCGAGAGGCTCGACCACTCGCTGAGGCCGACCGCCAGTTTCCCGAGCGGGCACGCAGGTGCCGCAACCGGGCTGTACTTCACGCTGGCCCTTCTGGCAATGCGGATCCCGAACCCGGCGCTGCGCCGCGTGGTGGTCGGCGTGTGCCTGGCGATCCCGCTTCTCGTGGCAACCGCACGGGTCTATCGCGGCATGCACCACGTCACAGATGTACTGGTGGGCGTCCTCAATGGCTTGGTGGCGGCCCTGCTCGCCTGGTGCTGGCTGCGGCGCAGCGACCGTTCGCAGTGAGGTCGAGGATCAGACTCGTGCGTAGCGGGCACGCGCGAAGCAGTAGACACCGAAGGCCACCAGGCCGAGCGCGATGCCGACCAGGATGACCGGGCCGACGGGCAGGGCCCGCATCGATCGGAGCGCCCCATCCAGACCGGTCGTCTTGCCGACCGGGTGCTGCAGCGCGGCCGCGACGAAGAGGATGCCCACGGCCGCCAAAGCGATGCCCTTGGCGATGTAGCCGACCCTGCCGGCGATGACGGCCCACCGGCCCGGCTGCTCCTGCAGGTCCTCGAGGAACTTCTGCTTCCAGCCCTTGTAGACGTGGTGGGCGGCGATGCCGACGATGGCGACTCCGACCAGACCGACGAGCACCCGGCCGGCCGGTGCCTGCCTCAGGGTGGCTGTGAAGTCCTGGGTCTGCTTGTTGCTCGACGTACGACCGCCCGAGGCGAACGTGAAGGACGTCCAGGCCAGGGCGCCATATACTACGAGCTTGCCGCCGGCCTTCACCTTGTCGAACGCCTCGTGCCGCGTGAAGAGCTCGGTCAACTGCCACAGGGCAAGCAGGGTAAACCCCACTGCGAGCACCCACAGCAGGACCTGCCCCGCAGGTTCCTTGGCGAGCATCGACATCGCCCCCGACGCGCTCGCCTGCTGGCCGCCTCCACCGCCGAGAGCGATCAGTGCGGTGAGGTAGGCGAGGAGCAGGTGGAGCGCGCCGTTGGCGCCGTAACCCAGACGAGCCCCCCACTGGACCACGGGATTGTCGCCGGCCTTGGCAGCGTTCGCCTTCGCCGAGCCGCTCGCGCTGCCGACCCTGTCACTGATGTTCATGATGTCTCCCTCATGAGCCAAGGTACCCAGTCACCCGACTATTAGGCATCGCAAGTTGACGTGCATGAGTGCACACCTTCATCAACTCCGTCGGGCCGTGGACCGCCTGGGTCGCGCCGCTGCCCGCGAACCCTCGATGATAGCGGTGTGTATTGGTGTTGGTGCCTTTGCCCGTGTGGAGGGTGACGGACTTGCCCGCGCCGAGGGTGTAGCTGCCGAAGGTGTAGACGTGGTGGGCAGGGTCCCGGATGGTCCAGCCTTTGAGCGATTTGGCTTTGCTGCTCGTGTTCTTGATGACGATGTATTCAGCGTTGAGGCTCTTGTTGGTCCCGTAGTCGGGTCCCGGTGAGTCGTAGTAGACCTTGCGGATCTGGATGGCGGGGGCGGCCTGGGCAGGGGCCGCGACAGCGAGGATGGTCAGCAGGACACAACCGGTGACGGCCATGGCTCGACGGAACATGGCCTGGAGGGTGGCACAGCCTTCCCGTCTTCGCTAGGAGGCAACGCAGCGTGTGCGATTGGGCACGCGGTGTTGCTGGAAGCCCTTGTCACCGATGCTGTCAGCGACTGAGTTTCGGGTGATCGCGGCGTGGACCGCGGGATCCGCGAAGTCATTCCACTCGGCAACATCAGATGGTAGTCAACTGCTCACGTTTAGTGCGTCATTGGTGTTGGCTGATGGCGTTTGGATCTGAACGTTGCCGTGCGTATGTTCGACTCACATTCGCGCGAGCACTTCGGGAGATATTGCGATGAGAAGGTTGGCGCGATTGTGGCCGGCTGTGGTGTGCGCGACGGTGTCGGTGACCGTTGGCTGCACGATCAATATCGGTGCACAACACGCGGAGCCGGCAGCTTCCCGCTCGTTCAGGTTGCTCGGTGGACGCGATTGCGGCCTGGAGGGCGCACAACGGGCGCATGTCAGCGGTGTTCGACCCAGCGTTCTGCCCGGTCGGTGCCTTGGCTCGTCGTGGGCCTTGGTGCGGAGGAAGGCGCTCGGGCAGCCGGGTGAAAATATCGGCCCGCCCGCGGGGGAGTCGGGCTCGTGTGCCAGAGGCCACTCCGGGTGTCGTCTAGATGTCGAGATCGATGTCGGTGCTGCCTCGGTGATCGCGTGGTCCCTCGTCCTCTGCGTTGAGGGCTTGAACCTGTAGTTGGTGGTCGGCGAACGATGCGGATGCGAAGCCGAAGTCGAGTTGTCTCGGCGCCATCGTCCACTTCCCAGTCGTCGCAGATGGCTGCAACGACGGTCTCCGACGAACTGCCCGACGTGGTTCAGTGGATCCAGTTCAACCGCAGGCACTGGCGTTGAGGGCAAATGGCCCCGCTGGTGCTGTCCTCCGTCCTCCCTACGTCCGTGCGCAAGAAGGGGCTCCCCTGGCGGACGCTAGTCACGCAACGTGACTGCGTCCTACCAGTCGGAGGTACTGTGATTGACGAGACCAGACCGCTTCAAACACCGTGGGCGGACGGTGCCTACTGCGTTCGGTGCGGCTCTGCAGTGAGCCAAGCCTGGACGTATTGCGGCTTTCGTGTCTGGGTGCGAGTCGGCAGGTCGGCGTGATCGACTGAGGTTGGGCTGTGGTGTTGGGGTCGACTTGAGTCCGGGGATCGGGTACTGGAGGGGGTAACTGTTCAGGGACCAGGACCAGTTGGCGGTGACTTGGTCGCCCCTTCGAGGGTGGCTCGTCATTCTGGCTTCGCGCCACCCATCGCGAGATTTCGAAGCGGCAGCCCGACGTGAAGATCATGTTCGGTGTCGGCAGTTCGGGAAGCAGTCCGCCGGGGTCTCGACCGGCTATGCCACCGACGAGGTGTTGTGCCGGCGCTCGTGGGGTTTCGGGCTCGACGGCATCGGTGTGCAGGTGTCGAGACAGGGGGTCATGCCCGCGCACGCGTCCGCACTGGCCAGCGATGCCCCAGGCCCAAGCCCACATCGATCCCACACAAGGACCCGGCTTGATCCTCGCCCGCTGGAACGAGATCGCGCCGCAGCTGGTCACCTAGACGGTCCCCGGTCCGAGCTGCTAGTTCGTCCCGCCATCGGGTGTGTCGATTCTGGGCGGGCCGGTCTGGGCTTGCCGAGCCTGCGGGTGGTGGGCTTGGCCGGATCCGGGCATCGTTGGCTGGCTCGTGCCGTCGGCGTCGGCCGTGGATCCGTTCCGATCCCTCACGAGTCGGCGCGGTTGTCCTCACCGGCGTCCGGGCACAAGATGGATCCAGCGGCCGACAGATGCCGCCTCCGCGCCGAGGCTAGGAGAGCGAATGAATCCCATCGAGTGACCACCGCCGGTCGGCGTTGGACCCGACGGCTCGAGGATGCTACCCAGCTGGACGCCGCGGTGCGGGCCTTCGAGCCGAGGATCCGTCAGGTGTTCGGCACGGGGAGCGCGAGCTGCGCTGCTGCGCGGTGACTGGCTCGGCCACGCGGTTCATCCCCCGCTCTGACCGACCTGGTGCTCGGCACCTGGACCTCCGCTGTCGTGCTCGATCTGTGTGGAGAGGTCCCAGTTCGCGGCGGCATCCCAGCGGCTCATCGGCGCTGGCCTTCTGGCGGTCGGCCCGACAGCCTGGGCCGGGTGGGCGGAGTGGTCGGCAGCGGGACAGCGCGACAAGCGGGTCGGTCTCGTGCACGCCGTCACCAACGGGCTCGCCATCGCCATGTACGCCGCATCGTGGGGGTGCCCGTCGTCGTGGTCGACATGGCACTGGCGTCGGGCTCGCGCTGGCAGGCGCGGCCGCATCGGCAGTCGGCGGCTACTTGGGCGGTCACCTTGCATCGGCCCGCAAGTTGGGTAGCCACCACCCTGCCTACGGCGAGGGCTCCTTGCCGGTGTGAACTCCGCCGGGCCTCAGTGGGTCGATCCAGGACCCGACCTCTTGTGGTCGCCGCTGCCTGTTGACGGTCTGGTACCGACCTCGGCGCGATAGCCGTAACCCCCGAACGAGTCGCCGCGCGGCGCAACCACAGAGCACGCATGGTCGAGATGGCGGCACTCGATCTACTGAACGGGGCTGATGAATCCCTGGAAGGGCTGGATGACCGTGAAGCTCACCTTCGTCTCTGGTGCGCCGCCGCGACGATCTTCCTCCTGCGTTCCCGTATATTCTCGTGACGCGGACTGATTTACAACACGCGACAGATCACCAGGTAGATATGTCAGCGTATCGTGAAGCACTTCGCCATTGCAGTTTGGCGGCCCAATATGGACGCCCAGAAAGTCAAACACGTCACTAAGGGTTTCAACAGCGCCGTCGACCGCCTTGGCGATCTCCTGGCCGACCTTGAATCCTTCACCCGCTTGGCCGCCGAAGAGCCAAAACCCGATGACGGTCCCAGCGATTGGAGCCACGATACCGACAACCTCGTTCGTGACTTCGACCGCTTCCGCGAACTGTGCCTCAGCGTCGGAGGAGCCAAGGTTCATGACTAGGTAGGAAATAGTGACAAGGCGGCTGTCGTCGGCGACGAACGGATCACTCACGAAGTCTCCGACTATGACATTTCCAGTCTTTATATTGCCCTCGATGTGAATCGGTTCGGTCGAGAACGTCTCCACCGTCTTCGTGACTGGGTTTCCAACCGAAGTGACTATCGAGAGCCAGTCACTGTCGCTATGATCATTGTCGGCCTTCTGTTTACGAACCTCCACACTGTCGACTCTGAAGGCGTAGCGTTGTGGTGCAATTGTCGGGAAAACCGGATCAACGCCTAATCCCACCCGCACCAAGTCCAAGCTCGACAGACTTTGGAGCCGGGAAACCTCCAGATGGGTTTGGGTCTCCATTTCGACGATCAGCACGTTGCGTTGAGCATCGGGCGTCATCGTCTTTAGACTCGCATCATCGCGGAGGCTGGCTTCACGAAGAAATACCATGACCGCCCCCGCCCCTGCCAACCTGGCATCATCGAGCGCCTGGTAACTGCCTACGGATTGACTGCTGTGCCCTGCCATCTCGACAATCAGAGTGTTTCTTTGATCCGCAGCGGTCAAGTTGTTCAGTTCATGCTGTGACCGAAACTTCCCGGCCAACAACACGCCTCGAATAGGCGACATCCGGTCTGCAGTCAAGTTCACACCCGGCTGCTCCTTACCTAAACCGAGCTGGACGAGCTCCATGCTCTTCAAGCCTTGTAGTTGGGGCACTCCCATGCGGGTCTGATTGTCTATCTCAACGATCAGGTTGTTGCGCTGCTGGTCATCACTCATTGCTTTGAGTTCATCATCACTGAGAAGTTTGGCTTCTCGCTGGAAAACCAGGACCGCTCCAGCTGCCGCTAACGTGTCATCATCCATTGCCTGAAAGTGCGGAACATCTTGACTGGATCGACCGCTCAGCTCGACAATCAGCGTGTTTCTCTGATCATCATGTGACATGTCATTCAGGTCATGTTGGCGACGAAATTTCCCTGCTAGTAATACGCCACGTATTAGAGACATGCTTTATACCTTCTCTTTGGTTGCGTAACTCAGGTCTGATAGGTGCGGGATGTACGGAATCTCTCCAGGTCGGCTTTCACACTGTTCTGTCGAGTGACCGAACAGTGGCCCGTTCGTGGTGATCTCTCTCGCCACTGCCGTCGCCTTTCTGGCTCGAGAGGATACCGATGCCGGCCGTGCAGGCTTTCCCACCCCGTCGTTGACGTCGGGCACACCGACGCTGGCCCCGTGGGTACCGTCCCTGGACCTGCCCACCCCAGGTTGATAGGCAGTCCAGGGACTCCCGGTTCGAGAGAACGGACGTGAAGGCAGAAGTCTCTAAGACAGGTCGACCCGTGCTGTACGTGACTGACAGATCCACGGTGCCGAGCCACGATGGGCCCTGTACACCGCTGGTGCGCATGTCGTATCGGGGCTTGACAGAGTGCCGGAAGGATGCAGCGTGGACTTGGACTGCGTGACCGCGTTCGTGACGCTGATGGAGGAACGCCATTACGCTCGCGCCGGCCGCCAGTTGTTCCTCAGCTCCTCGTCGGTGAGTCGGCGCATCCAGCGCCTGGAGCGACAGGTCGGCGTCCGGCTGGTCGAACGCGATTCCGGCGGCACAGCGGGACCCACCGCCGCTGGAGTGCGCTTCCTGCCGCACGCCGTCGCGGTGCTCGAGCACGCGAGGGCCGCTACTCAGGCCGCGACTGCGACCGGAGTGGTCGGATTGGGGGTGCCGGGGCTATCGGTGAGTTTCCTCGACGCTCCGAACTCGCGGCCATAGCTGCGTTGCTGCGCACCCGGATGCCGGGGCTCCTCCTTCGCTGCACCGGGATCGGCATGCCCGACCTCGATTCGTGCCTACGCGAGGAGCAGGTGGACGTGGTGTGGACGATCGACGTAGCGCCAACTCGCGAAATTGCGGTCGTGCCCCTGGTGGGGGTGGAGCGGCTGGGTGTGGTCGGTGCAAAGCATCCCTTCGCCGGTGCTCTGAAGATGCCCGCCGATGAGTTCGCGACCGTCGAGATGATTTACGATGCGTCGCTACCGGCCGAGTGGATGGCTCCGTGGTATCTCGGGGACCTGCGACCCGTTCGTGCAGCTCGACTGCGAGACATCCGCGCGCGAACTTGCACCGATGTGCTCGACCAGGTGCAGACCGGCTTGGAGGCGATCGTGTTGCACGCCCCGTTGGCCGCATTGCTGCCTCACAAGTTCCATACAGTCAGGCTCACTGGAGCACCGCCGATCCGGTACGCCGCGGCCCATCGTCGGTCCGACAAGAGGCCAGCCGTGCGGGCCCTGGTGGCGGCCATGAGGCAAGTGGCGCGGAACGCCACCGACGGTGTATCACCGAATGTCAGTGGCGGTTCCTACGTTGAGCGGTGCCCAGGTTCTGGCCGCGTGGCCTGCGTAGCACCGACGTCGGCGGCTGTTCGTTGGTGCTCAGCAAGATCGACAGCGAGACGACGTCAGATTCCTCTGAACTGACATGCACGGACATGGAACGGCGGTCGACACCAAGCGCCGTGGTCTCAATTGTGGTCTCAGTCGCTCACGTCCGTGACTATCCGCCGTGAAGCATCCCGTTACGCCGTCCAGCACGCGCAGGTGAACCTTCGCGAACGCCCTGAACGTCCGGTGGCAGACGTGGAAAGCGAGCGACGCCACCGCCCGAATCACGGAATGCGGATTGGCTTTGTGTAGTCGTCTACTGGGCGAACCGACAAGTCGACACTTGCTGCCAGACAGCAGCCTTCTTGGATGAGGGCTCGTCCGCGCGGAACAGATACATGCGACGCATCGAAGACCTCCACGACTGGGCGAAAATGGTCGGCGTTGAATGCCATGTACGCCGGAGATACGACGTGAGAGCGTACAACATCGGGTCAAAGAACTGGCAACTGAACGGATTCTTGTCGCGGAGACACTCAACTCGGTTGTGTCAGACAGAAGTGTATGGAATAGCCCAGATTACTCCTATGGAATGGGTGCTTATCGGGTCGCTTGCAAGGCAATTCACTTCGACGTCGACTGGGAGCAAGGCTTTGGTGAGTCAACACTTTCGTCACGCGGGTGATGGCGCTAGTGGCTCGTTTCTGAAGTTCGTGGACGGTTGGCTTTGGTGAGGATCTCGTCAGCGGTTTTGGTCCAGACGAACGGTTGTGCTCGATCGTTCCAGCCGTTGATGAAGGCCCGGATCTTGGTGTTGAGGCCACGGACGGAGCCGAAGACGCCGCGTCGGATGGCTTGGCGGTCGATGATCCCGAACCAGACCTCGACCAGGTTCAGCCAGAACCCAGACGTCGGAGTGAAGTGCACATGGATCCGCGGGTTCGCGGCGAGCCAGTCCCGGACCTCGGCCCTCTTGTGGGCGGCGTAGTTGCCCATGATCAGGTGCAACCCGATCGGCTGGCCGTGCTCGTCGACGTCGGCGGGATAGGCGCGGGCGACCTGCTTGAGGAACGCCAGGAACTCCTGATGACGATGCCGCGGCTTGCACGCCGCGGTGACCTGACCGGTCGCGACCTCCAATGCCGCGAACAACGTGGACGTGCCATGCCGGACATAGTCATGGGTGCGCCGCTCTGGCAACCCGGGCTGGAGGGGCAGCATCTTCCGGGTTCGGTCCAGGGCCTGGATCTGGGACTTCTCATCAATGCTCAACACGATCGCGTTCTCCGGCGGGGCCAGATACAACCCGACCACGTCGGTGACCTTGGCCACCAACTCGGGATCAGTGGAGAACTTGAACGTCCCCGCCACGGCTGCATCCGGTAGTCGCGCCAAGCACGCGCCACCGTCGCGTTTCCCACACCCAACCGGTCCGCCAACAGTCGTGAGGACCAGTGCGTCACTCCCAGCTTCGCCGGCGGCGGGTTCAGCGTCGCCGCCACGATCGCGCGGTGATCGATGTGCCGCGGTCGACCCATGTTGTGGCAGGCCAAGCGTGAACACCTGGTGGCCGAGAACGTGGCGGCCTGGGTGCAGGCGCCGGGACCATCGTGGCCGGTGTGCCTGCTGATCGACGGCCAGCCGAGCCGCGAGCACACCAAGGCCTCACGGCCATGAGCGACGACGGCGAACTGAAGGAGTCGAGGTATGTGCTGCTTCGGGTGGAGGAAGCTGCGGCCCGCTTGGGGATTGGTCGGACGTTGATGTATCGGCTGGTGTTGTCGGGTGAGGTGGAGTCGATCCCGTTGGGTCGATTGCGCCGGATCCCGGCCGAGTGTCTGGACGACTACATCGCGCGGATGCGTGCGGCGAGTCGCCGGCCTCCGGCGGCGTAGATGGCTGCCGGTAGAAGTCCGAACCGTTCCTCCACGGTCTATCTGGGTGCGGACGGCGGGTGGCACGGTCGAGTCACGGTAGGTGTGAAGGACGATGGACGACTTGATCGTCGGCACGTCCGCGGTCGTACCCGAGCCGTTGTGACCGCCAAGGTTCGCGAGCTGGAAAAGGCGCGGGACTTGGGTTCGGTTCAGCGCGCTTGGTCAGCGGTGGACGGTCGGCGAGTGGATGCGTCATTGGCTCTACAACATTGCGCGGCCGAGCTTGCGGGCTAGCAGCTTCAATGCCTACCGAACCGCGGTCGAGACACATTGTCCCTGCGATCGGCAGGCATCGGCTGGAAAGGCTCGAGGCCGAGCAGCTAGAGCGGTTGTACCGCTCGATCATCGATGGTGGCGGCCGGCCGGCGACGGCGCACCAAGTGCACAGAACGCTGAGAACGGCGATTGGGAAGCTGCGCGTCGGGGTCATGTGTCGCGGAACGTGGCTGCGGTCGCAAAGCCTCCGAAGGTTCAGGTCGACCCGCCAGAGCCGTTCACGCTCGATGAAGTGCAGCGACTGTTGGCGACGGCGCGGAGGCGACGCAACGGCGCGCGCTGGGCGGTCGCTCTGTCGTTGGGGCTGCGTCAGGGTGAGGTGCTGGGGCTTCGATGGCGTGATGTCGACCTGGACACCGGAACGTTGAGGGTGCGGTGGACGTTGCTGCGGCCGGTGTATGAACACGGGTGCGGCGGCGGTTGCGGTCGATGCGGCCGGTTCGTGCCCGGAACGCGTTCGAACCAATCCGCTGTTGGGTGAGACGAACACTGGCGCTGGCTGAAGGGTGATCGGCTTGCCGGCGGAACTTGTCGATCTGCTGAGCGAGCAGCGCCACGCGCAAGAAGCGGAGCGGGTAGCCGCCCGCCAGCTATGGGCCGATGAGGACTGGGTGTTTGCCACTCGGTTGGGAGCCGTCGGTCGAGCCCGAACTCGGACTTCCACGAGTGGAAGGCGCTACTTCGTGCGGCCGGTGTCCGTGATGCCCGGCTCCATGACGCCCGGCACTCGGCGGCGACGATGCTCTTGGTGCTCGGTGTCCCGGAGCGGACGGTGATGGGCGTGATGGGGTGGTCGAGCACGTCCATGGCGGCCCGCTACCAGCATGTGACGGATCCGATCCGTCGTGACGTCGCTCGGCGGATGGGCGACCTGCTGTGGTCGGCGGAGCCGGGCGGTTCGCGGTCCGGGGACGAGGGCTCCGGAAGGTCAATTGAGACCAAAACTGAGACCACGGGCTCTGGGCCCGGCCGCGCCGGACGGACTGATTCGGCGTTGTGCCTGGTCAGGGTGGCGGAGGATGGGGGATTCGAACCCCCGAGAGCGTTAACTCAACCCGCTTTCCAAGCGAGCGCCATAGGCCACTAGGCGAATCCTCCAGGGCGGCGACAGCCCGTGGGGACGGGCCGAAGACGCCGCGGAAGGGTATCGCGGCCCGCTCGGCCCAAGCGAATCGGCGCGAGCCACTCGTTGTCACCGTCCTCAGGCGTCGCCGCCGGCCGAGCCGGCCCACTCGCTGGGATCGGTCGTGGCTTGCCGTTCCTCGAGCTTGATCACGTGCAGGACGGCGTTGATCAACGCCAGGTGCGTGAAGGCCTGCGGGAAGTTGCCGAGATGCTGACCCGTGTGCGGGTCGAGCTCCTCGCCGTACAGCTCGAGCGGGCTCGTGAAGGACAGCAGCTTCGCGCAGAGCTTCCGCGCACGGTCGTACTCACCGATCTCGCACAAGGCGGAGACCAGCCAGAACGAGCAGATCGTGAAGCTGCCCTCCTCGCCGTGGAAACCGTCGTTCGTCTCCTCGACCCGGTAGCGCAGCACCAGCCCGTGGACGGTCAGCTCGTCGGCGATGGCCAGGACTGTCGCGCGGATCCTCGGATCGTCGGCCGGTAGGAACCGCACGAGGGGAGCCAGCAGGAGCGACGCGTCGAGGGCCTTCGTCCCGTAGTACTGGGTGAAGACGCCACGCTCGTCGACACCGTTGGCCAGGATGTCCTCCTTGATCTCCTCGGCCGCCAACTCCCACTCGGCGGCCTTGCCGTCCTCGCCGGTGATGCGAGCGAGTCGAGCCCCGCGATCGACCGCGACCCAGCACATGATCTTCGACGACGTGAAGTGCTGCAGCTCGCCGCGGACCTCCCAGATGCCCGCGTCCGGCTCACGCCAGTGCTTCAACGCCTCCGCGACCTGGGTGTCGAGAATGTCCCAGATCCGGCCGTCGAGGTGCTCGGCGGCCTTCGCGTGCAGGTACACCGAGTCGAGCAGCGCACCCCAGACGTCGTGCTGGCGTTGCGAATAGGCCGCGTTGCCGATCCGCACGGGACGCGAGTTCGCGTAGCCAGAGAGGTGGTCGAGTTCGTGCTCGTCGAGGTCGCGTTCCCCGCCGATGCCGTACATGATCTGGAGGTCGTCGTCGCGCTCGGCGACGTCGGCGATGAACGCGAAGAAGTCGAGGGCCTCCCAGTCGAATCCGAGCGAGTACAACCCCCACAAGGCGAACGTCGCGTCCCGGATCCAGCTGTAGCGGTAGTCGTAGTTGCGCTCGCCGCCCGGCGTCTCCGGCAGCGAGGTCGACCCGGCCGCGGCGATGGCGCCGGTCGGGCGAGTACGTCAGGCCCTTGAGTGTGAGCGCACTGCGTTGCAGGTACCGCCGCCAGGGATGGTCCGGGAACTGCCCGCGGGCGAGCCAGTGCTGCCAGTGATGCGCCGTCCAGACCAACCGTGCGTACGCATCCGCGTAATCGGTCGGCGGTTCCTTGCTACCCCACGACAGAGCGACGTAGCGCAGGTCGCCCTCCTTGAGGAGTGTGCGAACGGTCGCCTGACCGCCCTCGAAGCCGAGCCTCATGTCCGTCGTCAGCGTCATCTTGACGTCGGAGCTCTCCGAGGTCGCGACGCCCTGGTGGTAGCCGTTGCCGGAATGCGCCCAGCGGACCCGTGCCCGCCCGTAGTCGAACACGGGCTCGCAGTCCATCACCGTCTGCACCTCGCCGGAGACGCAACGGATCGTTCGCAGCAGGATGTGCTCGGCGTCGTAGTCGTTCGGGGTGCGGCGGTGGGTCTTCGAGCGCTCGCTGTCGTGCCGCCACGGCCCCATGAGGAGCACGTCGCGGACGATGATCCAGCCGGTCGTCGTGCCCCAGCTCGTCTCCAGGATCATCGTGCCGGGGAGATACCGGCGGTCGGCGGGCACGCTCACGTCGGCCGGTCCGATCCGGAACGAGCCCGCATGCCGGCCGAGGATCTGCCCGAACACACTCGGTCCGTCGAACCGCGGCAGGCACATCCAGTCGACCGAGCCGTTGGGCGCCACGAGCGCCGACACCTCACCGTCGCTCAGGAAGCCGTAGTCACCGATCGGGACGGCACGGTGCAAGCCGGCGTGCGAGGGGTCATGAGGGCGATGGTGGCCGGACTTGTGGTGCTGGCCCTGCCCCGACGTGGTGGTCATGATCGCAGCATCCCGCCGCACGTCAACGGCGGCAAGGGACCTCGCCGTCGGAGCCGCGTCGGAGCCGCCGCGAAGCCGGTGCCAGCCGGAACCGGCTCGTCCGCGCGGCGTTGTATAGACTCCGCGAAGCCCCTCACGCGGCGGTATCTAGCTGAACTCCCCCAGGGCCGGAAGGCAGCAAGGGCAGGCGAGCTCTACCGGGTGCGTGAGGGGTCCTTTCGTCTCGACGCCACGGTCGGTGGACCGGGCTAGGGTGACGCGCGTGGCCGCACCCCTCGCTCTGTACCGGCGCTACCGGCCCGAGACCTTCGCCGAGATGGTCGGGCAGGAACACGTCACCGAACCCCTGTCGATGGCGCTGCGCAACGACCGCGTGAACCACGCCTACCTGTTCTCCGGCCCCCGCGGATGCGGGAAGACCACGAGCGCCCGCATCCTCGCGCGATGCCTCGTCTGCGAGCAGGGTCCGACGCCCGAGCCGTGCGGCGTCTGCCAGCCCTGCCGCGACCTCGCCCGGGGTGGTCCGGGCCACATCGACGTCATCGAGATCGACGCTGCCAGCCACGGCGGGGTCGACGACGCCCGCGACCTGCGCGAACGCGCGTTCTTCTCACCCGTCCAGGCGCGCTACAAGATCTACATCGTCGACGAGGCCCACATGGTCAGCTCGCAAGGCTTCAACGCCTTGCTCAAGCTCGTCGAGGAGCCGCCCGAGCACGTCAAGTTCATCTTCGCCACCACCGAGCCTGACAAGGTGATCGGCACCATCCGGTCGCGCACCCACCACTACCCGTTCCGGCTGGTCCCGCCGAAGGTGATGGGGGACTACCTCGCGCAGATCTGCGCGAAGGAGGGCGTCGACGTCGAATCGACGGTGCTCCCGCTCGTCGTCCGCGCCGGTGGGGGCTCGTTCCGCGACTCGCTGTCGGTTCTCGACCAGCTCATCGGGTCGTCGGCGGACAATCAGGTGAGCTACGCCGCCGCGATCGCGCTCCTCGGCTACACCCCCGAGTCCCTGCTCGACGAGGTCGTGGATGCCGTCGCCGCCCACGACGGCGCCGGGGTCTTCCAGGTGATCGACAAGGTCATCGAATCGGGACAGGATCCGCGGCGGTTCGCCGAGGATCTCCTGCGCCGACTGCGTGACCTCGTGATCGTCCAGGCGGTACCCGACGCGGCCGAACGCGGCCTCATCGAGGCTCCGCCCGAACTCGCCGCCCGGCTGGGTCAGCAGGCAGCTCGGCTGGGAACCGCCGAGGCCACCAGGGCAGCCGAGGTCGTCAACACCGGCCTCACGGCGATGCGAGGGGCGACGGCGCCGCGGCTGCTGCTCGAGCTGATCTGCGCCCGGCTGCTCCTGCCTGCGGTCGACGACGACGTGCTCGGAGTCGCCGCCCGGCTCGACCGGGTCGAACGCCGACTCGGCGGCGCGGACGCCATCCTGCCCCGCCGCCGATGTCCGGCCGGTCACCGCGGCCATGCAGCCCGCTCCGGCCACCCCGACCGCTGCTCCGCCGAGGGCCGAAGTGACCGCGCCGATGCAGTCGAGCCCGCCACCCCGAAGGTCGAGCCGGCTCCGCCCAGGATCGAGGCCGCCCGAGACGCCACTCCGGCGCCGGCGCCTGAACGAGCGCGAGCGAGCGCGCCGGAGCCCAAGCCGGAGACGCCGCCTCCGGCCGTGGCGCCGTCCGCAGCCCCGAAGGCCGCAGCCGATTGGCCCGAGTCGCCGAGTCGCGCCGCGCCGAGTTCCGCGCAGTCCGTCAGTTCGCCGGCCGGGCGAGTGGCCGAGTCCGCGGAGCACGTGGCGGCCGGCGCGACTCCTGACGGCACGCCCGGGCTGGCGGAGGTTCGGCGGATGTGGCCGGACGTGCTGGAAGAGGTCAAGAAGAGCAAGCGGATGGCCTGGATGATCCTGAGCCAGAACGCGCAGGTGCTCGACGTGTCGGCCGGCGTCCTCACGCTGGGCGTTCCAGGCCCGGGCGTCCGCACGGGTTTCGTCAACAGCGGCAGCGACGACCTCCTCCGCCAAGCGGTGAAGACGGTGCTCCGCGTCGACCTCAAGGTCGACACGATCGTCGATCCGAGCGCGACCGGGGCGGCCGCCACCACCGCTCCGGGCCCACGCAGCGACGACGCTCCGGTCGACCGGCGGGCCGCCAGCTTCGACGAACCGAGCCGTGAGCCGGACCGCTCGTCGATGCGGGAAGCGCCCTCGGACGGGACGGCCCGGCCGGCGACGGCACAGGTCACCGCTCCGCCTGCGCCGGACGAGCCGAGCGGCCGTGCGCAGGTCACCGAAGCGCGTCGGCGCGCGAAGTCCGGCTCGACGTCGGAGCGTCCTGACCCCGACGCGTCCGTCGACGTGGATCGCGACGAGACCACCGACGACGGTGCGTCGCAGACCGAGCTGCTGACCCGTGAGTTCGGCGCCCAGCTCATCGACGAGTACGGCACCGACCGTGGCCGCCGGTGATCGATCGACCGAGCGGCACACGCCCCGTAGGCTCGACCCCGGGCGGCCGTCCAGGAGGGGTCCGCTGACGCACTTCGAGGAGGACGCAGTGTTTCCTGCCGGTGGAATGCCTGACATGAGCGCGCTGATCGAACAGGCGCAGCAGATGACGCAGCAACTGGGCGAGGCCCAGGAGCAGCTCGCCGAGACCGAGGTGACCGGTACCTCAGGGGGCGGGCTGGTCTCGGTGGTCCTCACGGGCGCAGGAGACGTCATCAGCCTGTCGATCGGCCCCGACGCCTACGACGCCGACGATCCGGACGCGCTGGGTACCGTGGCCGACCTGGTCGTCGCCGCACTCCACGACGCCACCGACCAGGTTCGCAAGCTCACCCAGGAGACGATGGGCCCGCTCACCGGCGGCATGCCCGGACTGCCCGGGATGGGCCCCGGTCCCGGGCTCGGTTCGTGAGCACCTGTGTATGAGGGCGTCGTCCAGGACCTGATCGACGAGCTCGGCCGACTCCCGGGCATCGGCCCGAAGAGTGCCCAGCGCATCGCGTTCTACTTCCTGTCGGCCGACCCGACCGATGTGCACCGCCTCGCCGAGATCCTCGTGAAGGTCAAGGACACCGTGCGCTTCTGCGACACCTGCGGGAATGTCGCGGAAGCGGCGGAATGCAAGATCTGCCTCGACCCGCGACGGGACCTCAGCGTCGTGTGCGTCGTCGAGGAACCGAAAGACGTCGTCGCGGTCGAACGCACGCGGGAGTTCCGGGGCCGCTACCACGTTCTCGGTGGCGCGATCTCGCCGATCGACGGGATCGGCCCGGACGACCTCCGGGTGCGGCAGCTGATGCAGCGACTGGCCGACGGTACGATCACCGAGTTGATCCTCGCGACCAACCCGAATCTCGAAGGTGAGGCGACGGCCACCTACCTGGCCCGGATGCTGAAGCCGATGGGTCTGCGGGTCACCCGGCTGGCAAGTGGGCTGCCGGTGGGCGGCGACCTCGAGTACGCGGACGAAGTGACGCTGGGGCGGGCGTTCGAGGGTCGACGACTGCTCGATGTCTGACCTGACCGGGGAGGCGAACATGTCCGAAGCAGAGTTGGCGAATCGCGACGCCGCGCTGGACGCGGAGTTCGCCGCGCAGATTCACGACCAGGTGCGCAGTTTCCTCGTCGCCGTGCGCGAGATCGCCCGGTTGGGCGACCTGTCCACGGCGGTTCCGTTGCTGCTGCTCGAGGTCAGCCAGTTGATGCTCGCGGGCGGTCGGCTCGGAGCCGTCGACGACATCGTCCCGCGCGAGCAGTACGAGACGGATTCCGGTCCCGACCAGGACCTCGACGAACTGCGCGAGCGCCTGGCCGACGTCCTCGAGGGACTGGACGAGTACGCCGAGGTGTTCGATCCCTACGCTGCCGCGCCCGAACTCGTGCGCATGCGGCTGTCCGACGATCTGACCGACATCGCCTCGGCCCTTCAGCACGGCGACGCACACTATGTGGCGGGCCGGGTCGACGAGGCCCTGTGGTGGTGGCAGTTCTCCTACCTGTCGAGCTGGGGCGCCGAGGCCGGCGCTGCCCTGCGCGCGCTGCAGTCGATCGCCGCGCACTCCCGCGTCGACAGGTGACGACGCGCGATCCCGCGCCCGCACGGCCGCTCCCGTGACCCAGACGATCGTCGTCACCGGCGCGGCCGGACGCATCGGACGTGAGTTCCGCACTCTCCTCGCGCGGCCGGGGCGCCGACTGCGGTTGCTCGACATCACGGCGCAGGACCCGCCGGCGGCCGGCGAGGACGTCGAGCTCGTCCACGGAAGCTTCGAGGATCCGAGCGTGCTCACCCGGCTCATGGACGGAGCGGCCGGTGTCGTGCACCTCGGCGGCGCGTCGGGCGAGCGGCCGTGGCCGGAGATCCTGGCCATCAACATCGACGGCACCCAACGCCTGCTGGCGGCAGCGCACGCGGCCGGAGTGCCACGCGTGGTGCTCGCGTCGAGCCACCACGCCGCCGGGTTCTACCGTCGGGGCGACGCCGACACGATCGAGGACGGGCGTCGCGTGCTCTCCGCCGGTGCCCGTCCACGGCCGGACACCTACTACGGAGTCTCCAAGGCAGCCATGGAGGCCCTCGGCAGTCTGTACGCCGACCAGTACGGCATGCGCGTCGTCGCCATCCGCATCGGCACCACGGCGAAGCCACCGTTACGCGGGCGCCAGCACGTCATCTGGATCTCCTACCGGGACCTCGCGGCGATGACGGAAGCCGGCTTGGGCGATCTCGACGCGCCGGTCGACCCGGGTTTCGCCGTGTGGTGGGGCGTCTCGGCCAACGACGACGGGTGGTTGGCCCACGAGCCGGCCCGGTCGGCGGGCTACGTGCCGCTGGACGACGCGTCCGACGTCAGCTCGAGTGGTGCCTCCGAGCCCGAGCCGTTGGGTGGGCCGTGGACGAAGCTGGCCCTCGGCGAACGGCCCTAGCCACCAGGATCAGCCGATCGTGATCGCGGCCCACACGGCGTAGTGATCGCTCGGCCAGCGGTCCCCCGGGCGGCTGGTGTCGATCCCGGAGTCGCGCACCTCGATGCCGGGAGTCACGAGGATGTGGTCGATCTGACCGTGGTCCGTGCCGCCGAACGAGTGACACGTCGGACCGGCGTCCGGTGCCAGTGCGGTCGTCCACCCGCCGTCGGTGAAGACCGACAGGCACGGCGAGCCGGGCAGGTCGTTCAGATCCCCGACGAAGATCCACGGCTTGTCGTCGGGCCGAAGCCAGGCGTCGACCAGCCGCGCCGACTCCACCCGTGCCTTCTCTCCGACGTGGTCGAAGTGCGCGTTCGCGAACCCGAAACGGGTGCCGGTCGGGATGTGGCGTAGGTGCACCAGGGTGACCATCCGCGTCAGCGCGGCATCCCACCCGACGGAGCCGATGACCTCCGGGGTCCCGGACAGCCAGCGGAACTCCGACGACTCCACCTCCAGGTCCGGGTTGTCCACCAGCACGGTGCAGTGCTCACCCTCGGTCTCGCCGTCGTCGCGGCCCACGGACAGGGCTGCGGTGTGCGGGACGGTCTCACGCAGGAAGTCGACCTGCTCCTGGAGCACCTCCTGCAGGCCGACCACGTCCCAGCCGAGGACGTCGGTCAGTTCCGCCGCAGTCGATTCCTTGCGCAAGGGCCACGAGTCGGGACCGTCCTGTCCGCGCGCGTAGCGGATGTTGAACGTCGCGACGGAGAGCTCGAGCGGGGACGAGTCGATCGGAGAGGTGGTCACGTGACCTCACCCTGTGCGAACCGGTTGCCACTCGCAAGTCGCCTCGCCCGGCAGCCGAGGGACCTAACAGCTGTTACGCTCCGACCCGAACAATCGAGACGTCGACCGGAGAGCGGGAGTCCATGGGCAGCGGAGCCTTGTTCGTCGCCGTCTTCCTCGCGTGTGTGGTGGAGGCAGTCGAGGCGACCACGATCGTGCTGGCCGCGGGGACCACCCGCGAATGGCGGTCGACGCTCATCGGTGCCGGTTGTGCGCTCGTCGTGCTCGCCCTCATCGTCGCGGTCCTCGGCCCGGCGGTCTCGGCGATCCCGATCACGCTCCTGCGGGTCCTCGTCGGTGGCCTGCTACTCGTCTTCGGGCTGCAGTGGTTGCGCAAGTCGATCCTGCGGGCGAGCGGCTACAAGGCACTCCACGACGAGAACCTGATCTTCTCGACGCAGGTCGAGGCCGCCCGCGCCGCAGGAACGCAGCGGCGGGGCCGGATCGGCGACTGGTACGCCTTCACCCTCGCGTTCAAGGGAGTGCTGCTGGAGGGACTCGAGGTCGTGTTCATCGTCCTCACGTTCGGGAGCAACGCCCACGACGTCCCGCTCGCCGCACTTGGCCGCGGTGCTGGCGGTGGTGCTCGTGGCCGCGGTCGGCGTCGCCGTGCGAGCTCCGCTGTCCCGGGTCCCGGAGAACGGGATGAAGTTCGTCGTCGGCGTCATGCTCACCGCGTTCGGGACGTTCTGGGGTGTCGAAGGCGCCGGAGCGGACTGGCCGGGTGGCGACACCGCCCTGCTGGTCCTGGCGCCGGCCATCGCGGCGTTCGGTCTGCTCATCATCTTCGGCCTTCGACGCCAACGGGCGTCCCAGTCGCTCTCCACCGGCCACGCGACAGCCGGCGGCGCACCGGAGACGGGGGGCGCGTCATGACCGCACGGCTCAAGGCGTTCGGCGCGTTCTGGTACGACTTCGTGATCGGCGACGACCCGGTGGTGGCGATCGGCATCGTCCTCGCACTGGTGCTCACCGCCGTCGTGAGTGCGGCCTCCGGTGCCGGTTGGTGGATCGTTCCCGCCGCGGTGGTCGTGCTGCTGCCGCTCAGTCTCTGGCGCGCAACACGACGACGGTGAGGCAGAATCGCGCGCCATGTCCGGTACCGACGGCTCGCATCCGGATCTCGATGCCGGCAAGGCGGGAGAACCTCGCCCGGATCCCGACGAGTGGCTCGTGCTGATCTACAAGGTCCCCTCTGAACCGACGCGGCTCCGGGCGGCTGTCTGGCGCCGCCTGAAGGGTCTCGGCTCGATCTACCTGCAGAACTCGGCCGCGGCGCTCCCCGCCGGAACCTCCGCGGAGCGGGCGCTTCGCCGGCTGCGGCACGAGATCGTCGAGATGGGCGGTTCGGCGGTGCTGTTCAGAAGCCCGCTGCTCGCAGGCGGTGCCGACGTCGCCGCAGCCTTCCGGGCCGCTCGCGACGACGAGTACGAGGAGATCGTCGACAAGTGCCAGGACTTCCAGGCCGGGATCGAGAAGGAGTTCACCGCGGAACACTTCAGCTTCGCGGAGCTCGAGGAGAACGAGGTCGACCACACCAAGCTCGTGACCTGGCTCGCCAAGGTCCGTGAGCGCGATGTCCTCGGTTCCTCGGGTCGGGACGAGGCGGAAGCCGCCGTCAGTGCCTGTGCGTTGGAGCTGGAGCGGTACGCCGAGCGCGTCTACGCGGAGGATCCCGCCGGGCAGTGAGCAGCGTCGTGACGGTGGACCGACGCTACGGCGCGGCGCACAATCGGCAGACGGAGCGACGGGAGGAGGTGGCCCTGATGTCGCGTGAGCCGGCCGATCACGGCCCCGGACGTCAGCTCGGTGACTCCGCACGGCTCGCCAGGCTCCACCGCCTGAACGACGACGCGGCGGCACGGAGCCACCACGAGCCGGCCGATATCGCACTCGTCGGACCCAGGTCGACCGACCCCGTCGTCCCCGCCGGCCGGCCGATCGTGCTCGACCGGCACTACGTCGACGAGGTGTCGGACGCGGCGGTGATGCTGTTCCTGCTGGAGCGCTACGTGGAACGCGACGAGCGACGCGACCCGGACCGCCGTCGCTCCCTCCGGCTGAGCCTGATCGCCGCGGGCCTCGTCGGCCTGTTCGTCGCGATCAGCGCCACCACGCGCCACCTCAGCCTGACGAGCGGTCTGGTGCTGCTGGTCGTCGTGGTGGCCGTGCTCTACATCCCCACGGTGATGGTCGACGCACGCGTCGCGCGAGAGTTCATGGAGCGCGTCGACTACCAGGCCGGCTACCGATACGGCCCCGGTGCGGTCGAGGCCTACGCCGAGCACCTCGCCTACCTGCGGCGATACGAGCCGGCGCAGCTGCCGCAGGCATCCTTCGGCATCTTCAGCACCGGCCTGTCCGAGGTTCGTCGGCGCGGCATGATCGCCGCCGGCGAACGCGCTGCCCTCGACGATGCCGCGGCCTGACGGATCCTCCGTCCAGCGACGCGGGTGGCGTCAGGCGGTGGCGCCGGAGTCCGCGGCGGCGGGCGGTACCGCATCAGGGTCGGGCGGAGCCTGCGCGGCAGCTCGTGCCTTCTTCTCCCTGCGGGTCGTGTGATCAGGCTGATCGCCGAGGAACAACTGGAGCCATCGCGCGTCCGGGTCGGAGTCCACCAGGATCGCCTTGGCCAGCAACGTCATCGGCACCGCGAGGATGGCGCCGAGCGGCCCGAGGACGAACGCCCACACGATCAACGACAGGAAGCTGACCGTCGTGGTCAACCCGACGGCGTCGCCGACGAACTTCGGTTGCAACACCGACTGGATCAAGACGTTCAGCACGGTGTAGACGGCGATGACGGCGATCATCTGCCCGACGCCGGCCGTCAGGAGGGCGAGCAGGGCGGGTGGGATCAGCCCGATCACGAAGCCGATGTTGGGGATGTAGTTCGTCACGAACGCCAGCAACGCCCACAGCCCGGCGGCGGGGACGTTGATGATGACGAGCGCGATTCCGTCGAGCACGGCGACGATCCCGCCGAAGATCGTGGAGACGATGAAGTACATGCGGGTGCCGAGTGCGTAGGACGTCAGCGCGTCGAGCGCCCGGGACCGGGTGAGTCGTGCGCGACTCGATCCGGTTGCTGAACTTCGTGACGTCGAGTCCGAGGAACAGGACGATCGCGATCACGAAGACAAGCGTCGACACGACGCCCAGCGCGCTACCCAACACCGACTGGACGAGGTCGATCACCGACGACGGCGAGATCTTCTTCAGCATCTCCTGGATCTGTGAGTCCTTGATCCCGATGCTCGTGAGCCAGTCGTGGATCTTGTCGACGTTCGCCTGCATCTGCGGCACGTACTGGGGGAGGAGCGCCGCGAACCGGGTCACCGACAGCAGGAGGGCCAGCGCGAGACCGACGAGCACCGCGTACACGCCCACGACCACGATCGAGGTCGCCAGCCAGCGCGGTGCGCCCTTCCGCAGGATCCAACTGCGCAGCGGGTAGACGGTGATGGTCAGCGCCAGTGCCAGGAAGATCGGCCCGATGATCCCGGCCACCGACCGCATGCCGGCGAAGACGATCACGCCGGCCGCGAGACCGCCGACGATCAGGAGGCCGCGGGGAAGGAGTCCGGTGGCTGGCTCGCTGGTCGGCTCGCTGGGCGATATGGGATCGGGGCTCGCGCTCACGCCGTGATCGCCTCCCTCTCGGCTAGGAGAACGAATCGGACGGCCCAAGCAGCAGCGCTCAGGTGAACAACAGCCGCCGAAGTATGCGCGAAGGTTCTCAGAGAATTCACCGCCGCCGCGTCATCCACGCCGGGTGACGCGTCGGAAGCCGTCGATGGGGTGGGATGGCGGCAGACGCGTCCGACCGGTGAGGCGCGGGCAGGTCTGACGCACGGAGGAAGCCGCGTGGCCACACCATCACTGCGCCAGTGGCGTCGGGCGCTGCCCGAACGCAAGACGGCGCTGCGCGACCTCGTCGCGGGCCTGCCAGGTGCCATCAGCAGCGTGCCCGACGGCATGGCCGCGGGACTGCTGGCCGGCGTCAGCCCGGTCAACGGCCTGTACGCCAGTACGGTCGGCCCGGTCGCCGGCGGAGTGACGTCCAGCACTCGGCTGATGGTGGTCACCACGACCAGCGCCGGTGCGTTGGCCACGGGTTCGGCGCTGAGTTCCATCCCCGCCGCCGATCGTCAGGGCGCGCTGACGATGCTCGCGCTGATCGCCGGCGCGGTGATGATCGTCGCCGGAATCCTCCATCTCGGGCGTTACACGAGGTTCGTCTCGCATTCGGTCATGACGGGATTCCTGACCGGCGTGGCCGCCAACATCGTCTTCGGCCAGATCCCCGACCTGGCGGGCGCCCCGTCCGACGGGAGTTTCGCGATCGAGAAGGCCCTCAACGTGCTGATCCACCCCTCGTGGATCGACCCGGCCTCGCTCATCATCGGCATCGTGGCCGGCGCGATCATCGTCCTCCTGGGACGGACGCCACTCTCGCCGTACAGCGCCCTGATCGCCCTCGTGCTGCCGACCCTCGCCGTCATCCTGCTCGGCCTGAACAGCGTCGCCGAGGTCAAGGACGCGGGCACGATCCCCGCCGGCTTTCCCCTCCCGTCGCTCCCAGGATTCTCCGATCTCTCGTTCAGCGTCATCGGTGGCGGTTTCGCGGTGGCGGCGATCGTGCTCGTCCAGGGCGCGGGCGTGGCCGAGTCGGCGCCGAACCCGCCGGGTGTCCCGACCTCGATGAACCGGAACTTCATCAGCCAGGGCATCGGCAACGTGGTGTCGAGCCTCTTCAAGGGTCAGCCGGTCGGTGGTTCGGTCGGCCAGACCGCCCTCAACGTGGCCTCCGGGGCGCGGACCCGCTGGGCCTCGATCTTCTCCGGGCTGTGGATGCTGCTGATCCTGCTCGCTTTCTCCGGGATCATCGGGTACGTGGCGCAGCCGACGCTGGCGGCGCTGCTCATCGTCGCGGGCGTCGGCTCGATCAGGCCTCAGCAGATCCTGACGATCTTCCGCACCGGCACGATCTCCCAGGTCGCCATGGTGTCGACCTTCGCCGCCACGTTGTTCCTTCCGGTGGCGGCGGCCGTCGGGTTCGGGGTCGCGCTGTCGCTGATCCTGCAGCTCAACCGTGAGGCCATGGACCTGAAGATCGTCCGGCTCGTGCCGAGCGATGGCGGTTGGCGTGAGGAGAAGCCGCCGGTACATCTGCCGAGTCACGAGGTCGTGGCGCTCGACGTCTACGGCAGCCTCCTCTACGCCGGGTCGCGCACCCTTCAGTCGAGGGCACCCGATCCCGCCGGGTCCACCGGCTCGGCGGTCGTCGTCCGGCTGCGTGGCCGGACCCAGCTCGGTGCGACGTTCTTCCTCGTCCTCGACGACTACGCCCGCCGGCTCGGCGCCTCGGGCGGGCGGCTGTTCCTCAGCGGGGTCGATCCGCACCTGAGCGCGCAGCGCGACCGCAACCCGTCTGCACCCGGCGCGCAGTTCATTGAAGTGGTCGAGGCGACCGACCTGGTCGGCGAGTCGACCCACGAGGCGTTCGTCGCGGGCCGAACACTGGGTCGCCGAGCACCAGTCCTGACGCCGAGGTCACCGGCCTGCCGAACCGCCGACGCGGCGATCGTCGGCTCTGCGCGCAGGTCGCCGGCGCGGACAGCCGGCACCGATAGAGTCGTGCCCGCTCGAACGCCTACACGAGGAGATCCCTGATGGGTGCTGTAATCGGCGACCTGCTGCCGCTGGCCGTCGGCGTCGCGATCTCCCCGATACCCGTCATCGCGCTGATCCTCATGTTGCTGGCCACAAAGGCCGGCCCGGCCAGCACGGGCTTCGCGGTCGGGTGGATCGCGGGCATCGTCGTGTCCACGACGGTCTTCCTGCTGATCTCCGGGATCGCCGATCTGAGCTCCGAGGGCGAACCGTCGGCTGCCGCGTCGTGGACCAAACTCGTCATCGGCGTGTTGCTGCTCGCCCTCGGCGTCATGCAGTGGCGCAAACGCCCGAAGCCCGGCGCGGTCGGCGTCCTCCCCAAGTGGATGTCCACCCTCCAGGACTTCACGGCCGTCAAAGCTCTCGGCCTCGGGTTCCTGCTCGCTGCGCTCAATCCGAAGAACCTCCTCCTGTGTGCAAGCGCCGGCGTCGCCGTGGGAACGGCCGACCTGTCCGGGAGCCAGGATGTGGTCGCCGTCGCCGTCTACACCGTGATCGCCGGCGCCTCGGTGCTGATCCCGGTGATCGGTTATGCCGTCGCGAAGACCAAGGTCACACCCTGGTTGGACGAACTCAAGCTCTGGCTGCAGGCGAACAACAACACGGTCATGAGCGTGTTGTTCCTCCTGCTGGGGGCGGTGCAGGTCGGCAAGGCGCTGGGTGGCATCTTCTAGCGGCGGCCCGGACGCTTCGTCGGGAGGTACCGGCTGATGAGCACGACGACACCGCGACCGACTACATCACCGAACTCGTCAACGACCTCAGGGCACACGGTCATCTCGTCGTGCTCGCGGACCTCGAGGTCTCACAGAAGGCCGAACTCGACCCGACGGGGCTGGTCGCCGTCGTGGGCGCGGAGAACATCGTCTGGCACAGTGACGTGATCGGTGCGGCAGCGACCGAGGCGTACGCGCTCGGCACGGCGTGGCTCGCCGGGAGCAGCCGATCACGAGGGACCTGCCTGAGCCGCACCTGCTTCACGCACGGCAGCAGGGGTTCTGACGACGGTCAGATCGACGGCTTCAGCCGGCGAACCTCGATGAGTTCGAGCCCGAGCGCCTCGATCCGCTCGATGAGCCCATGCAGGGCCGCCTGATCGAGCTCGCCGGCCAACACCGTCGTGCTCGCTTCGACCTCGATCACGAGGTCCGCGAAAGCCTGTCGGGCTGCGGGACCCACGATGCCGCCGATGCGGATCTCGTACGGCGCTCGGGCCATCAGGAGCACTCCACTTCCACCGACGTTGACTCCACCCTGAGGTACCCGTCGCCGTCGAGGATCACCCGTCGCGGGTGGTATCGGCGCTACGGTTCGCAGGGGGCCGGGATTCCCGCAGACTTCACCCAGGTGGGATGAGGAGGGTCGATGTCAGCGTCCTTATTCTGAGGTGCCCGGCGTGACGCCGAGCTCGCGCGCTCGTACGAGGTACTGACCACCGAAAGGACTCCCCATGTTGGACGACTTCGCCGATCCGGCGGACCGCGAACCACCGATGTCGCCCGAGAAGAGCCGCCTGTCGATCACGCTGTCGACGCTGGCCGGCATCTACCTCATGATCGCCGGTGCGTTCCAGTTCCTCCAGGGACTGGTGGCGCTGTTCCGGGGCAGCTTCTACAACTCGAATTCCCAGAACCTGTTCGCGTTCAACGCGACCTCGTGGGGCGTCATCCACCTGCTGCTCGGGCTCATCGTCCTGATCGCCGGGTCCGCGCTTCTCGTCGGCCGCCTGTGGGGTCGGGTGGTCGGCATCATCTTCTCGGGTGTCTCGGCCGTGGCGAACTTCCTCTTCATCCCCGAGTACCCGGTGTGGTCGGTCCTCATCGTCGTCCTGAACCTGGCCACGATCTGGGCGCTCGTCGTCTACGTGCACGCCGAGGATCGCTGACACCTGCGGAACCGCATGCCCGCTTTGAGGCTCATCGCCTAGAGTTCGCGCGAGGACTACTGGCTCGAGCCTGGGTGTGATGCATGGCGTATTCGGCGTTCAAGGCTCGGAAGGTGATCCTGCCTGCCCTGCCGCGTCGTCACCTGCCCCGGCCGAGGCTCGTACGCGCGCTCGACGAGGCGGTGGAGAGACCGCTGACGCTCGTGTCAGCCGGACCGGGTTGGGGCAAGACCGTATTGCTCAGCGAGTGGGCCCGCACCCGGGACGAGCCGGTCGTCTGGCTGTCGTTGGACGACGACGACGACCGTGAGACCGCGTTCTGGAACCTTGTGTCGGCCGGCCTCGAGCAGGCGAACGTCGCGGGCGGCAGCCAACAACCGAGCACGGTCTGGTCGAGCGCCGACGATGCCGTGGACGCGATCGTGGCGAGCGTCAGCGGGCGTGACACACCGGTCTTCCTGGTCATCGACGACGCGCACGTGATCACCAACCCGGACCTGCTCCGGCGCCTCGACCTGGCCCTTCGACACCCGATGCCGAACCTTCGGATCGTGATGGCCGCGCGACGGGACCCGGTGATCCCGCTCCACCGGTATCGCGTCGACGGCACCCTCTCCGAGCTGCGGGCGGCCGACGTCGCGATGACCGGCGCCGAGGTCGGCCGGTTGCTCGCCGCCCACGACGTCACGCTGTCCGCCGACCGTCAGGCGACGCTCGCCGTACGCACCGAGGGTTGGGTGGCCGGCGTTCGCCTGTCTGCGTTGCGGATGGAGCGGACGGTCGACCCCGACGAGTTCGTGGACGAGTTCGCCGTCGACCGGGGCAGCATCGGGGAGTATCTGATGGAGGAGGTGCTCGCGACCCAACCTCCCGACGTGCGGCGGCTCCTACTGGTCACGAGTCTCGCCGGTGCGATCTGCGGCCCGTTGGCAGACGCGATGACCGGAGGCCGCGACGGCACCGAGATCCTGAACGACCTCGCACTGTCGAACTCGTTCGTCACCCCGGTCGCCCGCGAGCCGGGCTGGTTCCACTACCACCCGCTGCTCCGCGAGATCCTCCGTTATCTCCTCGACCGCGAGACCAGCGAGGAGCGTGCCGAACTCCACCGGCGCGCTGCGCGATGGCACCACCACGAGGGAAACGACTGGGAGGCGTTGCAGCACGCGACCCGTGCCCGGGATTCGAGCTTCGTGGCCGATTCGCTCGCAGGTGGGGCGTTCGAATCGGTGTTCCTGCGTTTCGGTGTCCAGCCGGTCGACCATCTCGACGCCTTCCTGGCCACGACCCCGGCCGCCTGCGCGACACCGGGATCGGCTGCCCGGCTGGCGGCCGTCCAGGCGGCCGTGTCCGGCGTCACCGGGCGGAACCAGCGCGCATCGGAGTCGCTGAGACGACTGGAGCCGTTCGAACTCGTCGGCCGCACGCGTGAACTGGCCGTCTGCGCCGAACTCTCGATGGCCCAGGCCGCGGGGGACCTGCGAGCGGTGGAACGTGCGGCGGACGAACTCGGCACCTGCGGGAGCATCGTCGTGCGGGCGCACGCAGAGGCCGTCCGCGGGTCCGTCCTCCACTGGCTCGGCGAGGCGGGGCGGGCGCGGGACGTCCTCACGGCCGCCGTCGACCTGGCCCGCCAGGCGGCGGCTCCGGCGATCGAGGTCCGTTGCCTCGGCATCCTCTCGCTCGGAGCCGGCATCGAGGGCCGGCTCGACACGGCCGAGACCTACGTCAACCGGGCCGTCATCGCGGCGCGGGCCTACCGGTCGGACGACGGTGCGGACGTGGCTGCGCTGTCCCTGGCCTCGGCGCTACTCGGCCTGTACCGGGGAGAGGCGGACACGCTCGCCGAACTCCTGCGTCGCGCCGAGAACGCCCTCCCCGGCGTCGATGACGCGAACATGCGACGCCTGTGCCGGGTACTCGCCGCCGGTGACCGCCAGATGCGTGGCCGGCACGACGAGGCGCTCCACATCCTGGCCGACGGTGACCCGGCGGACCCCGGCGCGAGTCGGCTCGACGCCGTGGCCACGACGTTGGTGGCCGACTCGCTGGTTCACACCGCCCGGCCGAACGCCGCGCTCCGCGCCCTCCGCTCCGCCGATGCGTCGGCCGATCGGCTGGTTCCCCACCTCAGCGCGCTCTCGCACGCGCGGGTGCAGCTCGCGCTGGGCAATCTCGGCGCTGCCGACGACTTCATCCGTCGCGTCGTCGCGGCGTCCGCGCCGGCGGCGAGGACACCTGTCCTCGTGAGCGCGATCCTGCTGGCGGCCGAGGTCGCCGACGCCCGACGAGACGAGACGGCGGCGGTCGAGGCGGTCACCACGGCCATCGAACTCGCCGGGGAGGGCCTCGTCCTTCCGTTCGCGACCGAGCACCCGCGGCTCCGTGTGTTGCTGTCGCGGCACCCGGTGCTGTCCGACCGGTGGCCCGGTCCGGTCTTCGCCGCCGACGACGCACTGCTGGCGGCGGTACCCGAACAGCGGATGGTGGACCGCCTTCAGGACCCGCTGACCGAGCGCGAGTTGTCGGTCCTGCGCTGGCTGACGACGACCCGGAGCACGTCCGAGATCGCCGCGGAGCTCTGCGTCTCGACCAACACGGTGAAGACCCATGTGGCGGCGATCTACCGCAAGCTCGACGCGGGGCGTCGCCGGGACGCCGTCGCCCGTGCCCGCTCGCTCCAGCTGATCTGACAGCGACCTGGTATCCCGGCCGTCAGCGCGGCATCCGGCGCCATACCGTGCGGGGAACGTTCTTCAGCACGGTGAACATCGGTGCCAGCTGCGCCGGCACCCACACCGATTCCCGCCCGGCTCGGATCGCGCCGGCCACCGCCTGGCCCACTGCCTTCGGCGTCGTCGAGAACGGCGCCGGTTCCATCCCGGCGGTCATCTGCGTGTGCACGAAGCCGGGCCGGACGACGAGGACGGACGCGCCCGAGCCGGCCAGCGCATCCCCCAGCCCGGTGGCGAATCCGTCGAGTCCGGCCTTGGTCGCGCCGTACACGTAGTTCGCCTTACGCACCCGCACTCCGGCCACCGACGACAGGACGACGAGTGTGCCGTGGCTCTGGCGCCGCAACCGGTCGGCCACGAGCAGTCCGACGGATACGTGTCCGCCGAAGTTCGCCACCGTCGATCGCGCGGCCGCCACCGGGTCGCTCTCCGATTCGTCGTTCGAACCGAGCTGGCCGAACGCGTCGATCACGACGTCCACGTCGCCGACGGCTGCGAAGGCCTGCTCGACGGTGCCGGGATGGGCGTCGAGATCGGTCGCGTCGAATGTCAGCGAGCTGATCCGGACGTCATCGCGCGCGTCGATCGGCGCAGCGGAGCGGACCCGCTCGATCACGGCGGCATCGACACCGCCGCGCGCGGCGAGCACGACCTTGCGGGCACCGGCCGCGACGAGTTCGGCCACGATCGCCAGCCCGATCTCGCTGCGGCCACCGAAGAGCACGACGGTGTCCACGTTTCCGAGGGCATTCTTCACGCTGGTCTCCCGTCACCGATCAGGTCGAGCCGGCGGGCCAAGTCGGACACCATCCTGCCGTCGGGGTCGAGGCGGTCGCGGACCGCACGCCACTCGTCCAGACGCGGGTAGCCGGCGCGGACGATCCGCGGCGTCGCCGTCGAATCCTTGGCGAAGTAGTGCCGGCCGCCGCAGCCGACCACGAGTTCGTCGAAGCGAGGCAGGAGTTCGCGCAGCTTGTCCTGCCCGAGCGGCAGGTCCATCGCGAGCGTCCAACCAGGCTTGGGGAAACTCAGGTAGCCCGGGTTGCCCGGCCCGAATCGCTTCAACACGGTCAGGAACGACACGACGCCCGACGACGAGAGCTCACCGACGATCGTGCGCAGCGTCTCCTCGGCGCCGAAGGGCACCATGAACTGGTACTGGATGAACCCGGCCGATCCGTACAGCCGGTTCCAACCCGAGACCATGTCGAGCGGGTGGAAGAACGCGGGGATGCTCTGGATCTCCCCGCGTCGGACCTTCGGCGCCTTGCGGAACCACATCTCGTTGAACGCGCCGATCGTGGCCCGGTTGAGCAACTTCGGCGGGGCCCACGGCGGCGCCGCCGCTAGCACCTTCGGACCGTAGGTCAGGGGATCGGAGCGGAGCTCGGCCGGCAGTTGGTCGAGAGTGGCGAAGTCACCTCGTGTCAGCACGCTGCGACCCATGTGCGCACCCCGGGCCATCAGGTCGATCCAGGTGACGGTGTAGCGGTAGGCGTCGTCGCCGTCGGTCATCATCGCCAGCGCCTCGTCGAGGTCGCCCGCCCGCTCGGTGTCCACGGAGGCGCGCGACGTCTCGATCGGGTGAGCGGAGAATCGCGCCTGCGTGATCGCCCCGGTCAGGCCCATGCCGCCGATCGTGGCCCAGAACTCCTCCGGCGTGTCGTCAGGGGTCAGCGTCCGCACGTCCCCGTTCGACGTGACGAGGGTGAGCTCCCGGACGGCGTTGCCGAACGACCCGTCGACGTGATGGTTCTTGCCGTGCACGTCGGCCGCCAGGGCGCCGCCGAGACTCACGTACCGGGTCCCGGGGCTGACGGGCACCCACAGGCCCTGCGGGACGAGCACGCGCATGAGGTGGTCGAGGCTGTGCCCGGTGGACGCGGTGACCTCGTGGGTGTCGTGGTCGACCGACAGGGTGCCGTCCAGACCGGTGAGGTCGAGCACGAGACCGCCGGCATCCTGAGCCGCATCCCCGTACGCCCGGCCCAGGCCGCGGGCGATGACGCCGCGCTCCCCGGCCCCGGCCATCAGTGCGCTGACCTGCTCGACGGTCGTCGGCCCGGCGACGTCGGCCGGGGTGCCGGCGACTCGGCCCCACCCCGTGAGGACCTTTCGCTGCGACGGCGCGGTCGCGAGCTCAGACGACATAGACACCCAACCCCACGAGGACGACCAGGACGAGACCACAGACCAGCAGGATCCGGTCCGACACCACCGCGTCTTCCGGCGCCTCACCCCGGCCCTGGTCCACCAGCATCGCGTACCGGAGCACGGCCACCGAGAACGGCAGGATCGACAGGCCGAAGAGCAGCCGGTTCAACCCGGCGTGGGCGTCGAAGGCCCACAGCGAGTACGCCACCAACAGGGCCCCGGTCGACGCCGACTGCACGTAGGTGAGGAACTGCACGGAGTAGACCATCAGGGTGGACCGGGTCCGCTTGTCGTGCTCGGCGTTGCGGAGTTCGGCCTCCCGCTTGCCCGCCACCATGAACAGCGAGCCGAGGGAGACCACGATGAGGAACCAGCTCGAGGTCGGGATGCCCGTGGCGGCCGCACCGGCCAGCGCGCGCAGCACGAACCCCGCGGCCACTGCGACCAGGTCGATCACCGGTTCGTGCTTGAGCCACAGCGAGTACGACGTGGTGAGGACGAGGTAGCCGCCGATCACCAGGGCGAGCTGCCAGCTGACGGCGAAGGAGAGTCCCAGCCCCGCCGCCAGCAGCGACGATCCCGCACGCGTAACCGAGCCGGACCGGCACGATCCCCGCGGCCATCGGCCGGAACCGCTTCTTGACGTGCTGGCGGTCCGCCTCCACGTCGCGGGCGTCGTTGATGAAGTAGGTGCCGCTGGCCACGAGACAGAAGGCCACGAACGCGACGAGCGTCTGCACCAGGGGCTTCGGCTCGAAGAGGACGCCGGCCGACGCCGGCGCTGAGAAGACGAGGACGTTCTTGAGCCACTGCTTCGGCCGGGCCTCCCGGATGAGCCCGCCCGCGAGACCGCCGCCCGTGTGGCCGGACGTCGAGTGCACCACCACGGCCTCGGTGGATGCCTCGGTCGACGCGGACGCAGGTCCGGGGCCGGTCGGCTCAGGTGGTTGCGTCATCGGCGGCTCACCTTCGTCGGATGGTCGGCGCGCCCGAGAAGAGCGTCGTCACCTGAGCTGTCACCGTAGGCGAACACCTCGACATCTTCCTCGCCCCCGGTCTCGGCCAGCCACGCATCGAGCCGGCGGACCTTCTCGTCCCCACGGCAGTTGGCGCCGTCGATGTGCCCGGTCAGCCGCTGGTCGGCGGCCACCTCGAGGCGCGTGCCCAGGCCGGCCGCACCGCCGAGGATGCGCGCCAGTGGGTTGACGTAGAGCTCGAGGGACGCCGACACGATGACGAGTTCGTGACCCGCGTCGAGGTGGTGCTCCCAGTGCTCGTAGATGCTCGGCCGCAGCCGATTCTGACCGACGACGTCGTGGGCGTAGCGCTGGGCGACCAGTTGGACCTCGGCGAGCGGCCGGCCCGCGACCAGCCTGGCCAGCAGTTGGTCCTTGACCTCGCCCCGCCGGGCGTTGACATCGGCGAGCATCGCCGTGGCGAGCGGGCCGCTGACAGCCACCACCGCCTTCGCGAGCGCGACGCGTCCACAGAGCCGGGCCAGGAACGGCAGCAGCGTGTCACGTCGGGTGAGCGTGCCGTCGAGGTCGAAGGCAGCCACGGTACGGGTGCCGGCGGCCACGGAGGTCCTCTCTGCTCGTCGAGTTCACGCATCGTAACCGGGCCGCGCGTCCGTCGGGTTTCACGCCCGTTCGCCCGCAGCACCGACCGGTGTCCCGCCGTTTGGAACGTCCGGAGGCCGGAACCGGCGGCCGGTAAACTTGTCACCGGCCGGCAACGTCCGCGTCACCACATTCGGCTACGACACCATCCGGGAGGCACGACGTGGGTCTTGTCGTGCAGAAGTACGGCGGGTCCTCCGTCGCCGACGCCGAACGCATCAAAGCGGTGGCCAAGCGGATCTCGATCGCCAAGGACGCCGGCCACGACGTCTGCGTGGTCGTCTCCGCGATGGGTGACACGACCGACGAACTGCGCGATCTCGCCGAGCAGGTCACTGCCGCGCCACCCCCGCGTGAGCTCGACATGCTGCTGACCGCAGGCGAGCGCATCTCGATGGCGCTGGTCGCGATGGCGCTCGCCGAAGAGGGCCACGTGGCGAAGTCGTACACCGGCAGCCAGGCCGGCGTCCTGACGACGTCGGTCCACGGCAAGGCGAAGATCATCGGCATCACACCGGGTCGGATCCGCCAAGCCCTCGACGAGGGTGCGATCGCGATCGTCGCGGGCTTCCAGGGCATCTCGCAGGACACCAAGGAGATCACCACCCTCGGGCGCGGAGCATCGGACACGACGGCCGTCGCACTCGCCGCGGCTCTGGGGGCCGACGTCTGCGAGATCTACACCGACGTCGACGGCGTGTTCACCGCCGATCCCCGGATCGTCCCGACGGCCCGGCGGATCCCGCACATCTCCTACGAGGACATGCTGGAGACGGCGGCCTGCGGGTCGAAGGTGCTGCATCTGCGGTGCGTCGAGTACGCCAGGCGTTACCGCATGCCGATCCATGTCCGCTCGTCCTACTCCCACCAGGTCGGCACCTGGGTCTCCGATGTGGCCCCCCTGCCGGAGTGGTATCCGCAAGCGCTCGACGAACCGAAGGACACGCACATGGAACAGGCGATCATCTCCGGCGTCGCCCACGACCGCAGCGAGGCCAAGATCACCGTCGTCGGCGTACCGAACCTCGCCGGGAAGGCCGCGCAGATCTTCCAGTCCCTGGCCGACGCGGAGATCAACCTCGACATGATCGTCCAGAACGTGTCGGCGTCGGTCGAGAACCGGACGGACATCTCGTTCACCCTTCCGCGCTCGGACGGGCAGACGGCCATGTCCACGCTGGCCCGGATGAAGGACGTCATCAGCTACGACCAACTGCTCTACGACGACAGCATCGGCAAGGTGTCGGTCATCGGGGCCGGGATGCGCACGAACCCGGGCGTCGCGGCGACGTTCTTCACCGCGCTCGCGAACGTCGGGGTGAACCTGGAGATGATCTCGACCTCGGAGATCCGGGTCTCGGTGGTCGTCGACGAGAGCCACGTCGACGCCGCCGTCGCGGCCGCGCACGCAGCGTTCGATCTCGACGCCGACCAGGTCGAGGCGGTCGTGTACGGAGGGACCGGACGATGAGCGCTGCTGCTCTCTCTTCTGCGGGCCTGCGGGTCGGCATCGTGGGCGCGACCGGGCAGGTCGGTGCCGTGATGCGCTCGATCCTGCGGGAACGGGCGTTCCCGGTGGCCGAGATCCGCTACTTCGCCTCGTCCCGATCGGCCGGGCGCACCCTGCCGTGGGGCGACCGGGACATCGTCATCGAGGACGCCGAGACCGCCGACCCGTCCGGGCTGGACATCGCGCTGTTCTCGGCGGGTGCGTCCACGTCGAGGGTCCAGGCACCACGGTTCGCCGCGGCCGGGGTGATCGTCGTCGACAACTCGTCGGCGTTCCGGCGTGACCCCGACGTCCCGCTGGTGGTGAGCGAGGTCAATCCGCACGCGATTCACGAAGCGCGCAAGGGGATCATCGCCAACCCGAACTGCACGACGATGGCCGCCATGCCCGTCCTCGCGCCGTTGCACCGCGAAGCCGAGCTGGTCCGGCTGATCGCGTCGACCTACCAGGCCGTCTCGGGCTCGGGGCTGGCCGGGGTGGACGAGCTCGACAAGCAGGTCCGTCAGGTGGCCGACCGTGCGGCCGAGCTCACTCATGACGGTTCGGCGGTGTCGTTCCCGGAGCCGGTGAAGTACGTGGCGCCGATCGCGTTCAACGTCCTGCCACTGGCCGGGACGATCGTCGACGACGGCTCGCTCGAGACCGACGAAGAGCAGAAGCTGCGCAACGAGAGCCGGAAGATCCTCGAGATCCCCGGGCTCCGGGTGTCGGGGACGTGCGTGCGCGTGCCGGTCTTCACCGGGCACTCGCTGTCGATGAACGTCGAATTCGCGCGGGAGCTCACGGTCCAGCGGGCGACCGAGCTGCTGTCGACGGCACCAGGGGTGAAGCTCGTCGACGTGCCGACGCCGTTGGCCGCGGCCGGGATCGACCCCAGCCTGGTCGGCCGCATCCGCCAGGACACCAGCCTCGACGGCAATCGCGCCCTGACTCTGTTCGTGAGCAACGACAACCTGCGCAAGGGTGCGGCGCTCAACACCGTGCAGATCGCGGAGCTGATCGCCGCCGGCTGATGGCCCCGAAGGTTCGCGTGCCTCAGCTCACCGAGAGCCTCAGCAGCCGGTCGTCGCCCGAGCGTGGGGTGGCCCGGCCGTCGCGGTTGCTGGTCGCCACCCAGATCGACCCGTCGGGCGCCTTTTGCACGGCGCGGATCCGTCCGTAGGTTCCGACGAAGTAGGACGTGGGGGTTCCGGCCTTCGTGCCGTTCAGCGCGACCCGGTACAGCCGGGTCCCCGTGATGGCCCCGATCCACGCCACCCCGTTCCGGATGGTGATGCCCGAGGGTCCGCCCTTGGACGTCGGCCACTGCGCCTTCGGGCTGGTGTACTTCGGGTTCGAGGTTCTGCCTTGAGTCGCAGGCCAGCCGTAGTTGTGACCCCACACGATCCGATTGAGCTCGTCGTAGCTCTTCTCCCCGAACTCCGTAGCCCACAGGTGATTCGCCTTGTCGAATGCGAGCCCCTCGACGTTGCGATGGCCGTAGCTCCACACCGGAGAGTTCTTGAATGGGTTCGACGCCGGGATCGAGCCGCTCGGGAACACCCTCAGGATCTTGCCTCCCAGCGACGACTTGTTCTGCGCCCGCGACGGGACCCCACCCTCGCCGGTCGCAATGTAGAGCATGCGGTTCCTGCTGAACGCGAGGCCGCCCCCATTGTGGTGGAGGCCTTTCGGGATTCCCTTGAGCACGACATGCACTGGCCCGATCGCCGCGTTGCGGTACTTCATCCGCACCACGCGATTGTCAGTGGCGGTCGTGATGTACGCGTACAGCCATTGATCGGTCGTGAAGCGCGGTGATACAGCCAGTCCGAGCAGGCCTCCCTCACCACCGCTGCTGCCGTTCGACACGACGCCGGGGACCTTGCCGACAGTCTTCTTCCGCCCCGACGTCGTCACTCGAACAATGGTCCCCTTGTCCCGCTGCGACACCAGCGACTGCCCGTTGGGGAGGAACGTGATGTTCCACGGGACGGCCAGGCTCGTGGCGATCGTTTTCGAGACCTTCGCGCTGGCCCCCGGGTGCACGGCCATTGCCCGGGGTGTCCCGGATGACGCGCGGACGAGGGTGACCGAGGAAGGGGCCGCGGCGGCACTCCCGGCCCCGGAGAGCACGAGAGCGGCCGTCACGGCCCCGACAATTACCCTAGGTAGTGGCTTCATCACCCGACGGTACCGAAGTGAGGCAGCTGCCCCAAGTGGTCGCCGTCAAGGTCTGCGCTCAGGCCTTCGAGCCCACGCTCCGGCGCTGGACTGCGCCGTAGATCAGCAGCGCGATGATGGCTCCGATGATCGAGCCGATCCAGCTCGAGGGCTGGACGAAGCCGCTCTGCGAGTCCTTGTGGAACAGCAGGTATCCGAGGAACCCGCCGATGAACGAGCCGACGATCCCCAGCAGGATCGTGGCCAGGATGCCCATCGACTGCTTGCCGGGGACGAGAGCGCGGGCGATGAACCCTGCGACGAGGCCGATGATGAGCAGTCCGACGATGGTTCCGAGCATGTGCACTCCTGACGGTGGTTGGTGTCGACAGCGGCCTGAAGGGCCGTGTCCAACGACGAGCTGTACCCAGAAACCAGGTTTACAACGCGCGGCAGCCCGTTTCCACTGTCGCCACGCGGTCGGTCACCGTGCGGTCTGGCGCAGATCAGCCTGCGGATCGCGTCGCTCAGAGCCGCGGATCGACCGCTTCGGCGGTCGAGGTGATCGTCAGCAGCACCCGTGCATTGTGCCCGGCCGGCGGTGGCACGCGCCGCTCAACCGGTGAGGTGCCGGTGCGACCGCGTCCACGCGATGCGTTCGTCCAGTTCGTCGAGGTGGCCGTCGGCCACCATGGCGACCTGCCGGGGTTCACCGCGCCCGGCCAGTGAGAGCACCAACTGCCGTCCACGGACCTGCTCGGCTTCGACCGCCTCGGCCAGCCCGTCGGTGCTGGTCAGTCCGTACGCCTGCGCGAACGCCTCGATCCGTCCGGCCCGATCCGGCGGCTTCGGATATCGCAGCCAGCGCACGGCTTCGTCGTCGGATCGGAACGGTGCCATGTACTCGAGGGCGTACGCCACGTCGCTGACGGCCGGCGCGACGTGGGCGTAGTCCCAGTCGATCAGCCCGACCGGTTCGTGATCCGACCACACCATGTTCCATGGGCCGACGTCCCCGTGGCAGACGATGTCGTCGCCGGTTCCGGCTCCGCTCGAGCCGTCGGCCCACACCAGCTCCCCGCCGTTCGTCGGACGCCAGCCCCGGACGGCGTCGTGGTATCGGCGCAGGAGCCGGGCAGCGGCGCGGAGGCCATCGAGGTCGACGACCTTCGCCCAGCCGTCCGGACCTGATTCGCCGTCGAGGTAGGTGAGGGTTTCGCCGGTCTCGTCCACGTCGACGAGCCGCGGTGCCGCGGTGAACCCGACCTGACGCAGGTGGTCGAGCAGGCTGGTGCACCGACGCCGACCACGGCGAGAGCGGCCGGTGCACGACGTCGCCGCGCCGGACGACACGGCCGTCACCGCGCTCAGCGAGGACCTCGGCGGTGTCGAAGAGGTCCTCGGGGTCCTCGCTCATGAGGTGGCCGCCGAAGCCAGACCGAACGACCGTCGGCATTCCCGGAGGAACTCTCGCGTCGCCGGATGCGGTGCCCGGCGCCACACGAGGCCGAGCAGGGCCGGCGTGGTGACATCGTCGACGGGTACGGCATGGAGGCGATCGGCGTAACCGGCAGCCATGGTCGCGCTCAGGACCGCCACACCGAGTCCCGGGACACGAGGTCGACGACGGCGTCGGGAGCGCTGCACTGCAGAGCGATCGACGGTGTGATCCCCTGCGCGGCACAGTCCTGCTCGAACACAGTCCGCACCCCGGTTCCAAGCGGAAGGCTGACGATCGGATGGCACGCCAGTCGGGCCAGCGAAACGGTCGGCCGCCCGTCGAGCGGGTGACCCGCGGGTACTGCGGCGACCAGGCCTTCGCTGATGATCGTCAGCCCCTCGAGACCAGCCGGCAGCGCACCGGCGGCGCCGATCAAGGCGACGTCCAGTTCGCCCGCGCGGACGAGGTCGACCAGCCGATCGGAGCCGTCCTCGGCCAGGTCGACCGACACCGCGGGATATCGGCCGTGGAAGGCCGCCAGCGCGACGAACAGCGGGGTCACGGCGCAGGCGGTGACCATCCCGACGCCGAGCCGGCCACGCATCAGGCCCTGGACGTCGTCCACGGCCTGCCGGGTCGCGGCCGCGGCCGCGAGCACGGCGCGAGCGTGGGCGAGAGCCGCTTCCCCGGCCGGCGTGAGAGTGGCCGACCGGCCGGACCGATCGATCAGCGTGGCACCGAGATCGCGTTCGAGCTGACGGATCTGCGCGCTCACACCCGACTGGCTGATGTGGACGCGCTCGGCGGCCCGGGTGAAGTTCGCTTCCTCCGCGACCGCGACGAAGTACTCCAGCTGCCGCAATCTCCATCGCGTCAGTCTAGAGCCGCTGCTTCTGAAGACGAGAAGAATGATCTGTTGGACTTCTGAGCGATCGGCCGGAACCCTCGACCGGAGAGGAACGACCACACCCGAGAGGACCGGACATGAGCAACGAGAGAGCCATACCCAGCCCGAACACCTCACCCGGCTGTTCGTCGAATGCGCCAACGCCGGCGACGCGGCCGGGATCGCTGCGCTGTACGAGGAGGACGCCGTGATGGCGTACCCGCCGGGCAAGACGACCGTCGGCCGGACGGCGATCCGTGAACTGTGGGAGAAGGTGCTGGCGAACGCGCCGCACTTCGAGCCGGAGTCGCCGCTGCCCACCCTCATCAGCGGCGACATCGCGCTCACCTCGACGCCGCCGAAGGACGGCTCCGGGGCCCGCGCTCAGGTCGTTCGCCGCCAGGCCGACGGGACGTGGCTGCGGCTGCTCGATCAACCCGAGCTCGCGCCACCCTCCGACTGACCTGCCTCCCCCGATCGACTCCGAGTGGCCGGCATCGTGACGCTCCGGGTGGCTATCGCCGGCAGGGCGAATGGCAACTCGCAACCTGCCCGCATCGATCGGAACGAGGCCGCATGGAGCAGAACCCACCGTCGGAGAGCATCGAAGCCGCGCATGCAGCAGCGCTGTCCTCGCTGCCGATGGACGACACGCGCGATGTCGAGGACAGCACGCGCGGGTTCCTCGTAGCTCTCGAGCCGGGTGTCGTCACCCGTGCCGACGGTCGCGTCGTGTGGGACAACGACGCTTTCGCCTTCCTCGACGGCGACGCTCCGACGTCCGTGAACCCGAGCCTGTGGCGGCAGTCGAAGCTGGTCGCGAAGCAGGGCCTCTTCGAGGTCGTCGACGGCATCTACCAGGTGCGCGGCCTCGACCTGTCGAACATGACGTTCGTCGAGGGCGACACCGGCGTCATCGTGATCGACCCGCTCATCTCCACGGAGACGGCCGCGGCCGCGCTCGGCGCTCTACCGCGAGCATCGCGGCGACCGGCCGGTCGTCGCCGTCATCTACACCCACAGCCACGTCGACCACTTCGGCGGCGTCTTCGGTGTCGCCACCGCAGGACGACGTCGATGCCGGAACGATCGCAGGTCATCGCGCCGGACGGCTTCGTCGAGCACGCGGTCGCGGAGAACGTCTACGCCGGCACCGCGATGGCGCCGCCGCGCCGGGTACATGTACGGCGCCGCCCTCGCCCGCGGCCCGCAGGGCCAGGTCGGTGCCGGCCTCGGCCAGACCACCTCCACCGGCGAGGTCGGGCTCGATCGTGCCGACCCTCGACATCACCGACGACCGGCGAGACGCACACGATCGACGGCGTCGAGATCGAGTTCCAGATGGCGCCCGGGCACCGAGGCGCCCGCCGAGATGCACTTCTACTTCCCGCAGCTACCGCGCGCTGTGCATGGCCGAGAACGCCACCCACACCCTGCACAACCTGCTCACCCTGCGCGGCGCGCTGGTGCGCGACCCGCACGTCTGGTCGACCTACCTGACCGAGGCGATCGAGACGTTCGGCGAGCGCACCGACGTCGTCTTCGCCTCGCACCACTGGCCGACCTGGGGCAGCGAGCGATCGTCGACGTTCCTCGTCGACCCAGCGCGACCTCTACGCCTACCTGCACGACCAGACCCTGCGGCTGCTCAACCAGGGCTTCACCGGCGCCGAGATCGCCGAGCAGCTCGAGCTGCCGCCGGCGCTGGACGAACGCCTGGAACACCCACGGCTACTACGGCTCGGTCAGCCACAACGTGAAGGCGATCTACCAGCGCTACATGGGCTGGTTCGACGGCAACCCGGCCCGGCTCTGGCCGCACCCGCCCGCGGCAACTGGCCGCCCGCTACGTCGACGCGATCGGCGGCATCGACCGCGTCGTCGAGCTCGCGCAGACCGCGTTCGACGCCGGCGACTTCCGCTGGGCGGCGACCCTGCTCGACCACGCGGTGTTCGCCGACGCCGAGCACGCCGCGGCCCGCGCGCTCTACGCGGACACCCTGGAGCAGCTCGGCTACGGCGCCGAGAACGGCACCTGGCGCAACTTCTTCCTCTCCGGCGCCACCGAGCTGCGCGAGGGCAACTTCGGCACCCCGACCGCGACCGCCGCGCCCGCGATCCTCGCCCAGCTCACCCCCGAGCAGCTGTTCGACTCGATCGCCATCTCGGTCGACGGCCCGCAGCGCCTGGGACCTCGACCTCGCCTTCGACTTGACGTTCACCGACCTCGACACCAACTACCGCCTGACCCTGCGCAACGGCGTGCTGATCTACATCGCCCGCCCGGCCGCCGACGACGCGGTGGCGACGATCGCGCTTCCGAAGCTCAGGTTGCTGGCGCTGCTCGGCGGTGATCTCACGTCCCCCGGCATCGAGATCACCGGGGATCAGGGTGCTCTCCAGACATTGCTGTCGGTTCTGGACAAGGGTGATCCCGACTTCGCGATCATCACCCCCTGAGCCGGTGGGCGGTCAGTTGCTGATCGCCGGCATCGCGCCGATGTAGGTGTCGTCGGTCAGTTGGGCGACGAGGAACGCGGCGATGTCGGCGCGCGCGATCGCCGAGCCGATGCGGTCACGACCGAGGAAGCCGACCCGCAGTCGGCTCTTCGATTGCTTGTCGTTGGGATCGACGATCCGGGCGATCGTCCAGTCGAGGTCGGAGTCGGTCACCGCGCGCGTCATGCCGACGATCTCGACGAGCGCGTTCGGGAACAGCACCTTCGCGGCCACCGGGTACACCTTCGCCTTCACCGTGGGGCGGTCCCGCGGATCGGACACGCTCGGCGTCGCCAGCCCGACGTAACGACGAACACGGACGGCCTTCATGGCGGTGACGATGTTGCGGGTCCCGTCGGTGACCGGCGTCCCCTTCGCGCGGCGATCGAGCGACGGGCCGAGCGCACTGATCACGGCGGCACTGCCGCGCACGGCCTCGATGATCCCGGCACCGTCGGACAAGGGGCCCGGAACCACCGTCATCCTGTCGTGCACGAGCCCGAGTTTGCCCGGGGATCGCACGTAGGCGACGACGTCGTGACCATCGGCGAGCAGTGCCTCGACCACGAGTCGGCCGATCTTGCCGCTGGCTCCGAACACCGTGACGCGCATGGGGTCCATCGTCGTGCACGCGCGATGCGGCCGCGCACCGGCCGCCTCCGAAGCCCTTGACGTTGCCACCGCAACGCCGGCGCGGGAGAGTTCGGCGCGTGACTCCAGAACCCGTCCTGCACACCACCCTCGGGCCGCGAACACGATCCGAGCTCGGCCTGATCCTGCCCCACGAGCACGTCTTCGTCGACCTTCGGACGCCCGACGTCGCGGGGCACGCCGCGGGCGATCCGGGGGATGTCGTCATGCTGATGGCCCCGTTCGTCCAAGCGGCGTTGGACGTCGGCGTGACGGCGATGGTCGAGTGTTCGACCGGAGGTGTCGGTCGCCGGGCGGATCTCGACCTCGCGGTGTCCCGCGCCACCGGGATGCCGATCGTCGTTCCGACCGGCATCTATCGCGAGCCGTGGATACCCGCCTGGGCACGCCAGGCCGGCCAGCCCGAGCTCGAACAGTGGATGACCGCCGAACTGGACGATCAGATCGAGCAGTCCGGCGTGCGAGCGGCCTGGATCAAACTGAGCGCCGGGGACGACGGGATCACCGCGCTCGAGACCACGATCCTGCGTGCGGCGGCAGCGGCCGCCCGGCGCACCGGAGCGACCATCGGCAGTCACACCATCCGGGGCCGGGTGGCCGCCGGTCAGCTCGACCTCCTCGAGCGTGAAGGCGTCTCGCCCGACCGGTTCATCTGGATCCACACGCAGGCCGAGCCCGATCCCGCCCTCCACCTGGAACTGGCACGTCGCGGTGCGTGGCTCTCCTTCGACAACGTCGGCTCCCAGGACGACGACGCCATGATCCGCCTCGTGCTGCCGGTCCTCGACGCTGGATTCCGATCGCAGGTACTCCTGAGTCACGATGCCGGCTGGTACGACCCGGCCCAGCCCGGCGGCGGCACCCCGCGCGGATACACCCACCTCGTGACGACGTTCATCCCCGCCCTGCGCTCGGCCGGTGTCGACGACGCCACCCTGCATCAGCTCACGTACATCAACCCGTTCGCTGCCTACGCCCGTTGACGATTCGGCCGGTCAGGTCGGCCGGTCAGGGCTTCACCGCCTGGAGCGTGTAGGTGTGCGGCAGCCGCTCCGGGCGATCGGACAAGCGGTACTCGCCGTTCGGCAGGCGATCCATCTGGCCGGGGAGGGCATCCCACGGGACGCTGTCGTGCTCGACGAGCATCGTCAGCCGCAAACCGACGTCGAGAAGTGCGGTGACCACCTCGCCGACCCCGTGGTTCCAGTTCGCGCTCCTGGTGTTCACGAACGCGTGATCGGTGTCGACGTAGGTCCCGGGTTCGTCCCAGACCGTCGGCTCCTCGGTCTCGAAGTACGGGAACTCCAACGACAGCAGTCGATCCGGGTCGCGGATCCGGCAGCGCCCAGAGCACCGGGTGGCCCTCACGCAGGAACAGCCGGCCGCCGGGGGCGAGCAGGGTGGCGACGACACCGGCCCACCGGCGGATGTCCGGCAGCCAGCAGAGCGCCCCGATCCCGGTGAAGACCAGGTCGAACGCCCCGTGCTCGAGCACGTCGGGGGCGCCGTAGAGGTCCGACTGCACGTAGTCGATCTCGGCGCCGGTGTCGCTGGCCAGGGCTCGCGCCTGTGCGAGGGCGGACGCGGAGAAGTCCAACCCGGTCATCCGGGCGCCGAGCCGGTGCAGGGACAGCGTGTCCGTGCCGATGTGGCACTGCAGGTGGACGCCGCGCATCCCGGTGACGTCGCCGAGCCTCGGCACGTCGAATCGCACCACATGCGAGAGGAAGGCCGGGTCGGTGCGGAATCGCTCGACGGAGTACCCGGGCGATGCGGCATGCGGCGCGGCACGCTCGTCCCAGTTCTTCTGATTCAGTTCGGTCCAATCGGTCCAGTCGGTCATGTCGACACCCTCGCATCCCGTCGCCCCGCCGGCGCGCTCATGCGGCATGCTGCCGTCGCGATCGGTGTGCTGCCCGCCGCTGGCACTGGGGATCGCGCCGACGCGGCGGGGCCGCACGCGTACCGTCGCGTTCGGCGCACTCGCGGGCGTGTCCTTGTTCATCGGATCGCTGTTGGCCGAGCGTCCGTGGCTCGCCGTGGTGGTCAACTTCGCGGCCTGTGTGGGTGCGGCGCTGCTGGCCGCGGGTCGACACTTCGGTCAGGTCGCGCTCGCGTTGTGCCTGCCGCTGACCGCGATCGGGCTGAGCTTCTCCGACCTGTCCCAGTCGGCGGCGCTCGCCGGGCTCCTCGTGCTCGGCTCCGCCTACGCCTACCTCGTCTCGCTGCCGTGCCGCTGCCGGCGCCTTCGGCCAGGGCACCAGGAACGCCGCAGCGGGAGTACATGCTCGGGTACGGCTTCCGGTTGGGCGCGGCCGCTGCCATCGCCGCGGCACTCGGCTTCGGGTTCGGGTTCGACCCCGCCGGTTGGGCGTGCGGAGCGGTCCTGCTCGTGATGCGGCCGTCCGTGCGGGTCGATCTCGCCCGCGGGCTGGACCGGACCGTCACGGTCGTCGTGGGCGCGCTGTGCGCCGTCGGGTTGATCCGGGCCGACCTGCCTGACGTCGTGCTCGGCGCGGCGACCGATCGGGACGGCCGGCCGCACCGTGTAGCCGGCCGTTTCCCGATCAAGGGATCAGGGGTTACTGGGCCGGGTCGCTTCCTGCGTTCTCGCGGCGTGCCTGGAAGGAGCCGCGGCCGACGTCGGAGCGCCAGTCGTCGAAGCTCTCGCCGGTGATGTCCTCGAGCAGACCGATGTCGTCCAGCAGTCCGTCGAGCACACGTCGCCGGGTCTCGGTCGAGAGCGTCGGCCGCACCCCGCCCCGTCGGTGCCTGGCGGCGATGAGAGGACGCGAGGCCACCCGCCATGCCTCCGGTGGCAACCACGCGCCGGCGGCCGCACCCGTCCGCACCGCGTAACCCAGAGCGCGGTTGGCGGTCGTGTCGGCCACGAAGGGCTTCACGTTGTCCGGGGCGACCAGGTGTACGACTCCGGTCCGCACCCCGAGGAACTCGCAGGCTCGGTCGAGCGTCCGGTCGGGCTCCCGCACGAGGTCGCGGTAGCGCACCACGAGGACGTGTTCGCGCGGCACCAGCGTGAAGAGCCGCTGGAGTTGTTCGCCGTACCGGCCCAGGCCCCGGTAGTGCCAGAAGGGTGCCCATCCGGCAGCGATCCGAGCCGGCTCGAGGTCCACAGCCGTGGCGAAGTCGACCTCGGGCTCCAGCCCGTCGGCCCACAGGTGCATCCAGTTGGAGTACGCACGGTCCACGGGGTCCCGGATGACGGCGATCACCTTGACGTCGGGGACGTCCTCGACGAGTCGCCGGACGGCGTCGGCGTCGTAGAGGTAGAACGGCGTCGCCTCGCCCCGGACTGCACCTACCGGAGCGGCGTCGAACAGGCCCAGGAAGCGATCCCGCCGCCAGATCCACTCGCGAGCGCTGTGCGCGTCACCGGGTCCGCGCTGGGTGGCTCTCGACGGACGAAACCCGCCGGTCAGGTAGTACTTCGGCTCCTTGACCGACGTGAGGTACAGGTCCGGATGGGTGGCCAGCGCCCCGTGCAGCGCGGTCGTCCCGGCTTTCGGCGCACCGGCGATCACGAACTCGAACGGCCGGTCGACGGCTGCCGCACCGCTCACCGCGGACCTCCTCGATCGTCGAACCATTAATCCCATCGGAATAGTAGGTTATTGCGGTCGTGGATGCGATCCCGGTGATGCGAGGTGGACTGAGCAGTCCGGTCACCGAATCCGGTCGAGCGCCGTGCGCAGCTGCGCACGCGACGTGATGCCCAGCTTCGGGTAGGCCCGATAGAGGTGCGAGGCGACCGTGCGGTGGGAGACGTAGAGGCGCCCGCCGATCTCCCGGTTGCTCAACCCGTCGGCGGCCAGTTGGGCGATCTGTAGCTCCTGCGGCGATAGCTCCTGCCATGCGTGAGGTACTGGTTCCTGACTGCGCTCGCCGGCCGCCCGGAGATCGGTACGTGCCTGTTCCGCGAACGCGAGGGCGCCCAATGCGTCGAACGCCTCCCGTGCCGACCGCAACGGAGCGCGGGAGTCTGCGGAACGACGTTGGCGCCGGAGCCAGCGCCCGTAGCTGAGCAGGAGTCGAGCGCGATAGAGCGGCCAGGCAGACAGGTCGGCGCGCAGGGCACGGTGGAAGAGCGACTCCGCGTGGTCGTCGTCGGCCAGGAGCGGCCGGGCGTAGAGCATGGCGACATGGGTCCACGTCGACGCCTCGCCGGCCGACGCCCGTGACTCGAACGCCGCCAGCGTCTCCCGCGCGGCCGGCACGTGCCCTGTGTGCGCGGCGGCCTCGGCGAGGTCACCGAGTGCCCATGCACTCTGGAAGTGGTGATGTGCCGGGTCCGACGGCTCGAACATCCGCTGGAGCTGCGCGTACGCCTCCTCGTTCCTTCCCTCGCCGAGTGCCGTCAAGCCGCGGGTGAGTTGGATCCCGCACAACATGGGAGTCGCCCCCATCGGCAGGGCCAGCGCTTCCGCCGCCCGGATGAGCCGTTCGGCCACGTCGAAGTCGGCGCGCACGCCGGCGAGCGCCGCCTGCACGGTGAGCGCGCTCGCCTCCCACATCGGCTGCCCGGTCTCGCGCGCGAGGCGGACGGCCTCGGCCGCGGACGGGGTGGCCAGGGCCCAGTCCAACGGCGGGAAGGCCGTCCACGCCTGTTGGGCCAGGACTTCGACCAGTTGGTGGAGTCCGCCGTCGTCGCGGAGCTGCCTGGCTGCCGACGCCAGGAGCGCGGCCGACATCCCGAACGCCCCGGCCAGGTTGAGGGCGGCGCCGACGCGGTAGGCGGATTCGGCGTCGGTGTCTCGTGGTGCGAACCGTCTCGCGAGGTCGATGAGACTCCCGCTGCGGCCGTCCGGGTCCGTGAGGCTGTACACCGCGAGCAGGAGCGGGTCGTCGTCGCTCGCCGCTACCCGTTCACCCGCCGCGAGCACGCGGCTTCGGACCTCGGAACCCACGTCGGTGACCCACGTCTGCACGGCGGCGAGATGCACGAATCGCAAGGCGACGTCCGCATCCCCGCTCGCATCGAGGTCGTCGGCGGCCTGGATCAGCGCGTCGGCGTGGGTGACGGGATCGGCTCTACCGGGTTCGAGGAGTTCGTCGAGCAGCCGGAGCCTGGCCGCGGATCGATGCCCGAGCAGGTGAGCATCGATCTGGTCCTTGAGTCGGATCGCGCCGAGCGGGTCGCCGAGATCGGCGGCCCACTCCGCCGCGCGAAGGAACCGGTCGGCTCGACGTGACGCGTCGGGGGTCAGGACGGCCGACCGGTCCAGCGCTTCGAGGGCGACAGCTTTTCCGCCGCGGGCCTGGGCGCGCTCGGCGGCGGCTTCGAGTTCGGCTGCCACGGGTTCGACCGGCCTGGTCGTCGCCACCGCTTCGTGCCACACGCGCCGGTCCGGATGGTCGACGATCACCCGGGCGAGTGCGGTGTGGACGGCCTGGCGGAGACCGACCGGGGCGCTCTGGTAGATCGCCGATCGGACGAGCGGATGCGCGAACGCGACGTGCAGATCGTCGATGTCGACCAACCCGGCCTTCACCGCGGGCAGGAGCGCGTCGGGGCCGGTGCTGCCGTCGATCAGGAGCTCACCGGCCGCCACGACCTCGCTGAGCAGGCCGTCGTCGTTCGCGGCCGCGACCAGCACCAGCGTCCGGGTCGAGGCCGGCAGCTCCTCGTAGCGTGAGGTGAACGCGTCCTCGAGCCGAGTGGTCAGTGGCAGCTCGCCGAGCTTCCGGGACCGATGGCCGGTCGGATCAGGCGCCAGTGCGAGCTGGGTGATCGCCAGTGGGTTGCCGTGAGCCTGGCGGAGTACCCGGGCCCGGAGGCGAGGTGCCAGACGTGGCGCGCACTCGTCGAGCAGCGCCGCCGACGACGCGTCGTCGAGAGGAGCGAGCACGAGTTCGGGAAGGTCGAGTGCGTGCAGGGCGGTCGCGTAGCCGTCGCGCGTGGACACGACGACCGCGACGGGGTCTTCCCCGAGCCGACGCACGACGAACGCGAGGGCCTCGGCCGTCGGTGCGTCCAGCCAGTGCGCGTCGTCGACCACGACGAGGACCGGTGCTTCGGCAGCGCTGACGGCGAGCAGCTCGAGCGCGGCCAGGGCGATGAGGTAGGGGTCCGGAGCGGACGACTCGCCCATGCCGAACGCGGTGAGCAGCGCCTCGCGTTGCCGGCGGGGCAGGACACCCGCCCGGTGGAAGACCGGGCGGAGGATCTGATGAAGCCCGGCGAACGCCAACCGGGTCTCCGATTGGACGCCCGAGGCCGTGAGGACCTGGAAGCCGTCGGCCGTCGCTCGCGCGGAGAACGCCGCCAGCAGGGACGACTTGCCGATACCGGCGGGGCCCTGCAGAAGCAGGGCTCCGCCACGTCCGGTGGCGCCGTCGGCGAACGTGAGCAGACGAGCGAGCGTGTGCTCGCGTCCGATCAACGACTCCACGCGGACATCATGCATCGCGCGACTATCGATGCGCGCGCGAGCCGGCCCGACCAAGGTCGACACGACGCGTGACGGTCGGACCGACCGCGCTGCCTCGCTCAGGCCGAGGGTGCCAGCCCGTGTTCGGCCAACCAGGTCAGCGATGCCTGCGCCACGTCGCGCCAGCCGCTGTCGATGGTGAGCGAGTGGCCGCGGTCCTCGAACTCGATCAGATCGGTCACCGCGTCGGAGTTCCGGTACTGCTTCAGGGTCGCCTTCGTGATCGCCTCGGGAACGGTGTGGTCCTGCCCGCCCATGACCAGTAGCAGCGGGCCGCGCGCCTCGTTGTCCGTGGCGACGGCAGCCGGGGAGTGCAACGAGAAGTTCGCCACAGCCGCCTCGAACAGTGGCTTCCCCGGTGCCGGGATCGCCCACGTGTCGAACAGGCGCTGGGACTCCGCTTCGTCGACGGCGTTGCCGAAGCTGTAGTGGAACTGCTCGGCGGTCAGCGAGACGGCCCGGTGCCGATTCGCCGGATTCTTGAACACCGGAAGGGTGGCACGAAGGGAGGACAGCGGCAGCGGCAGGACGCCCTTGATCTGCGCGGCATCGATGGCGACCGCTCCGGCGGCCTTGTCCAGGCCGAGCAGCTTCTCGGCGATCATTCCGCCGAACGAGTGGCCGATGAGGATCGGCGGCTCGGGGAGCGCCTCGATCACGGCGCTGTAGTGGGCGACCACATCGTCGATGCCATGGTCGGCGATGCTGTCCGGATCGGCCCGGGCCGCTTCGACCGTGTCGGGGATACCCGGCCACCCCGGCGCCGAGCACGAGTATCCGGCCTGCTCGAACAGTTCGATCCAGGGCGCCCACGACGTCGCGTGGAGCCAGAGCCCGTGAATGAACACGACGGGCTTGGCAGTGGTCTCGCTCATGAAAAAGTCCTCCGGCAGTGGTCTGTCCCCGTCGATGCCTGAGCATGGCGCATCGGCCGGGTTGCGGCTTGCGTCATCTGACTGTGGCGCGTGTCGAACCGCCGCAGACCGCCGAGAACAGTCACGTGACTGATGCCGGCTCCGGTGTGATCGGCCCACAGTGGGGCGACATCCACTCGGAGGAGACACCATGGACCGCGTTCCCGATTCAGAACTCGTGCTCGTGCCGGGCGGCACGCTCATCACCCCGGACGCCAACGCCGGCCGCGCGCTCGCCTTCACCATGGCTCGCCACTCCGTGCACAACATCCAGCCCGATCTCGACGTGCTCAAGGGCGGCCGCCCGACCTACTCGACCTCGCCGGACAGCCTGATCGCGGCGTCCCAGGTCGTTGCGATCGAGTTCGCCACGATCGCCGCGGCGAACAACTACTGGCGCTGATCGAGGTGGTCCAGATGTTGGCATTGCGTGCCCACGCCCGAGGCGGACCGGAGCAGTTTCGCCTCGAGAGCGCGCCGCGTCCCGAGCCGACGGCATCGTCGGTGCTGGTGAAGGTGTTCGCGGCTGCGATCACTCTCAACGAACTCCTGTGGGACGAGACCTGGTTGCGAGACGGGCAGGACCGGACGCCGATCATCCCGTCGCACGAGTGGTCGGGCGTCGTCGAGGCTGCCGACGTCGGGACGGGCTTCCGGGCCGGCGACCCGGTGTTCGGGATGGTGCCGTTCGATCAGGACGGCGCGGCTGCCGAGTACGTCAGCGTCCCGCCCGACTTCATCGCGACGAAGCCGGTCAGCCTCACCCACGTCGAAGCGGCGGCACTTCCGCTGGCCGGGCTCACGGCCTCGCAGGCGCTGGTCGATCACGCCCGGGTGAGGTCCGGTCAACGAGTGCTCGTGCTCGGAGCGGCCGGTGGTGTCGGGTCGTTCGCCGTCCAGGTGGCCGTCGGGCTGGGCGCCCAAGTCACGGCATCGGCCGTGGCCAGCGATGGTGACTTCGTCCGGACGCTCGGTGCCGCGGACGTCGTTCTGACCGGTGACCGCGCGTCGAACGCGAAGGAGCTCGAGACAGGCTCCTTCGACGTGGTCGTGGACACGGTGGGTGGGGACCTGATGGCGGAGTCGTTGACGTACACCCGCCGGGGCGGCACTTTCGTCACCCTCCAACAGCCACCGCCGGCCGCGGCGCTCGAGGAGAGGGGTATCGACGGCATCTTCTTCGTCGTCCGGTCGACGCGGGATGGCCTGAACCGGGTGCGGGACGCCGTCGATGAAGGACACCTGAAGGTCACGGTGGCGGCCATCTATCCCCTGAGTGAGGGCCGCCGGGCGTTCGAGAGTGGCGCGCTGCCAGTCCGCAATCCCGGCAAGACCGTGCTCGTCGTGCGGGACTGACGAGCGGCCGCCGCGAACTGGACGGAGTCGCCGCCAGACGGAAGGGTCGGCGCGGTGAGCGTCGAGATGGTGCGGGCCTTGAACGAACGTGCCGGTTGTGCCTTCGAGGTCACCGGTGTCGTCGATCAGGGCCAGTCGGGGGCGGCGTACGTCCGCTGGCCCGATGGTCGCGAATCGGTCGTGACAACGGCATTCGCCTCCATGGCGCTCATGCGTCAGACGGCGGAGGTGCTGGCGGAGGTGCGCACCCTCGGCATCCCGGTACCTCGGCACGAGTTCCTGTTCGAGGTCGAGCCGGGCACGGTCGCCGTCGTGCAGGAACGCCTGCCGGGCAGCATCCTGACCGTCGCAGACATGAGTGCGGTCGACGCGGTCATGTCCGTCAACGAGCGGTTCGCGGGGCTGTTGGGTAAGCGTCCGGATGTCTCGCCACCACGCTTGAGTCTGGGTCGTCCCGGCGACCCGACACCATGGGAAGCGGTCGAGGCTCACAGCGGACGAGCACGCAGGTTCGTGTCACGCGCCCGGGCCACCGGTGGCCACCACGACCAGGACGTCGTCGGCGACGACCTCGTGCACGTCGACCTGACCGTGCCGAACATGCTGTTCGACGCCGAGGGACGCATCACCGGCGTCATCGACTGGAACTACGGGGTGGCTCGTGGCGACCGATACTTCGGAGTGGTCAAGCTCCTCCACAACCTCTCCTTCGCCGCGGCGTCATCGACGTCAGACGTGCGGCCGGCCGCTGAGGCACTGGCGCGGGTCGAGACGGTGGTCGCCGAGGTCGTCGATGCGCCGACACTTCGCCGGTACTGGGCGCATCAGAGCCTGAACATGCTGTACGCCAGCCTCCGGTGGGGGACGGCCGAGTCATTCGAGGTCTATCTCGAGCTGGGCGAGTCGAAGCTCAGCTAGTGACTTTCGGCAGCCCGGGTGAGGTAATCGGCGCCCCCCACGAACACGGTGTGCCCGGTCGGCGCGGGCACGGTCGTCGCCGTGGCGACGGCGGTGGCGAACTCGTCGACCGTGGGGAGATCGCCGACCTGGCGGCGCCGTTCGTCGAGCAGACCGGGGGTGGCCCGGTCGAGGAGGGCGACGGTGATGGTGCCGTCGATCATGTCGCCGGATACCACGACGAGGCTGACCCCGAGTTCGGTCAGGTGCGGGATCTCGGCGCGGATGGCGTCCTCCCCGGCGCGTTTGCTCGCCGCGACGGCGTCATAGGCGGGCACGCCTGGCCGCTGGCCGTGGAAGTGGGCTTGGTGGCTGGTGACGAAGACGACGCGACCGCCGGTCGGCATGCGCGTCAGTGCCTCGCCGAGCACGAGGAGCTGCGCGTCCCGGTTCAGGCGCATCGCGTAGCCGGCGTCGGCGTCGCGTTCCATCCCGCCGCTCGCGTTGAGGACGAGGATGTCGAGGCCACCGAACCGCTCGTCGATCGTCGCGAACATCGAGCGCACCTGAGCCGCATCCGTGAGGTCGGCGCCGACGGCGAGAGCCGATCCGCCGGCCGCGCGGATCTGGGCGACGACCTCGTCGGCCCGGCGCTGCTTCTGCCGGTAGTTGACGACGACGTGGGCGCCGCCGGCTGCCAGTTGGCGGGCGGTGGCTGCGCCGATCCCTCGGGATGCGCCTGTCACCAGTGCTACCGGCGGACGTTCTGGGCGCGACGAGTCGTGAGCTGCCGTCATCGGCCGCACTCTGCCATGACCCGATTCGGGCGGCTGCGGGGATAGCGTGACAGCCGGAGCTCGATGGGCGAGGTGATGACATGAGCAGTCCGCCGAGTGTACGAATCGGGGCGTTGACCATCATGGCTGCGCGACCGCGCGAGCTGGCCCGGTTCTACTCCCACCTGCTGCACTGGCCGTACATCCGGGAGGAAGCGCCGCGGTTGGATGAGCCGCCAGATGCGGGATACGCACTCGTCTGTCCACCCGACGGTGTGATCGAGCCGGCCTTGAACTTCGATTACCAGCCCCACCGTCGCCGACCCGTCTGGCCAACGGTGGCCGGTGAGCAGACGTCGACCATGCATCTCGACCTCACCGTCGACGACCTCGAGGTGGGTGTTGCGTGGGCGGTCGAGTGCGGTGCGACCGTCGCGGATCTCCAACCGCTGCCGGCCGCCCATCGTGTCGTCATCGACCCCGAGGGCAATCCGATCTGCCTGTGCCTGCCATGAGCGCCTCGAAGGGTGGCGGTCAGGTAGTGACCTTCGTCGATGAGCGCGAGGCGACGGCTGGTGTCCTGGTAGTCCGGCCTCTGATCGATCCGTCGTCATTCTGACCCGCGACGACGCGGATGACATGACGACGGCGTTCGGGCAGCCCGCCCGGCTGTTGTTTCAACCGGACAGACCTGGAGCATCTGGTGCGCTAGCTCACCCTACGCCCGTGACTGGCCCTTACCCGGAGTCGGCGATCGGCAACCACAGCCCAAGCCAGGTCACCCGCTGAGGCATTCCGTGGCCCTGATGAGCGGTCGCTTCGCTCGGCGTTCCCGCGATCCCACGAGGGGAGCGATCCTGAGCAGCGCGTGGCTCCGGCCCGAGGGGTCGGCGTAGGGCGGCCCCGCGCGTGGTAGCCGGTCGACGATCACCCGCATCGCCGTCGACGTCGCCGATCGCGACGGACACGTCTCCGCCACGATGCGATCAAACTGGTCGCGTTCGGCGTCCTGAATGTGATGGTCGCCGCCATGGCGCGCAGTGAGCAGTTCTCGGCGAAGCTGGATCGCAACGCCGAGTACCTGGCGCATGTGGCAGCGGGCACGCACCCGTATATCAGCGGGCTGACAGTGAGGCCGGACGGCACCGACCCGCTGCCGGCCGTCCTCGAGGGCATCCTGGTCGGTTTGCTGCCACCTGAGCGCTGGGTGGGTCGCGGCCGGGAACCTCGGTTTCCGCCGAAGCCGGGCGACCCAGCTGATTCGGCTTTGACGTCGGTGACGGTCGGGCGGAAGAGTCGGCGAGATGAGTGCGGACGTCGCTGTGGAGATCCTGCGGTCCCGTTACGGCGGAAACGGTCCGGCCACGGTGCATGAGACGTGGGGTGCGTCGATCGTCGTCGAGGTCGACGGGCTGTTCCTGAAGGCGAGTGGCGACCGCAGCACACGAGCCGAGGCGCTCGTCGCGCAGAGGGCGCGGGCATCGGGTGTGCCGGCGCCGGACGTGATCGCCCGTGGCATCGATGCCCGGCTGCCCGGTGGCACCTGGATCGTCATGCCGCGCATGCCGGGAACCAGCTTCGACGCGCTCAGCGCCACCGAGGAGCAGATCGATCGCGCGGTGGGCGACGTCGCACGCCATCTGGAGACTCTGAGCGGGATCGGGATGCCGGGTTGGGGATGGGTCGGCGACGACGGCCGCGGGACGTCGCCGTCCTGGGGCGAGTGGTTGAGCGCGCAGATCGTCGAGAGTGCCGTCAAGCTGGGCGATCGACTGCCCGGTGACTTTCTGGACCGGGCGACAGGCCTGATCGATCGCGTGGCCGGGCAGGTGACACATGGGAGCCTGCTGAACGGCGATCTCGGCCTGTCACACGTGCTCGTCGATCGGCCGACGGGGGAGGTGACCGGACTCCTCGACTGGGCCGCTGCCGTCATCGGGGACCCGTTGCTCGACGTGGCCACCTTCTCGATGGGTGGACCTGCCGGTGACCCGACGCAGGACGTCCTCCAGCCCCGGTTGCTCGCAGCGTGCGGCGTCGACCCGGACGATCCGCGGATCGCGCTCTACCGCGCGGTGAATCACCTGTCGAACGCCGTATGGAGCATCGAGAACGACGTCACCTCGTGGACCGACGATCTCTGCTCGGCTGCCGTCGACCTGATCGGCTTAGCGGAGTCGACAGACGACGGGTCTGTCACTCCGAGCCGACTGCGTCCAAGGCTGCAGCGAGGGGCTCGAGGCTCGCGATGAGGTCGTCGAGTTCGGTCGAGGTCAGGACGTCGTAGGCCGGCGCCGCGAGCTCGTCCGTGAGCGACTCGACCCGCTCCTTGATCTCGCGTCCGCGCTGGGTGATCCGGCCGGCGTCGTCGATGAGGCCACGCGCGCGCATCCCGGCGGCCAGTTCGGCCAACGTGGCTGCGGGGAGGTGGTGGATCCGGCCGAACTTCTCGGCGGGCATGTCCTGGGAGACCGCGTGCAGCGCGTGGGACTCGAGCCCACCGATGCCGTGGGAGACCAGTGCGGCGACATGACCGTCGCCGCGGTGTTCGCGGAGCAGGTTGGTGGCGTGCCAGAGCCGGGCCACGGGTTCGTCGGGGATCGGGAGCGTTCGCAGGCCGGCATACAGCGCGCGCCCCTCGGTCGGGGCGCTCGTCGCGGCCTTCGTCGCCAGGTCGGCGGCTCTGGCGACGCCGGGGGAGTCGGCCAGGTCGGCCAGGATCCGCCTGACGGCAGCCGCGCAGCCCCGCTGGCGAGCGGCCAGGACCTCCTCGGGAGTGGCGATGTCCCATACATACGGGATGTGACGGGCGACCTCGCCGTCGGCGAAGTTGTAGAAGATCGCGTGCACCACCTCGGCCGGGACGCGACCCAGCGGAGCGGCGCGCCCCGCGAAGTAGGTGTCCCAGTAGTTCCGGTAGCCGAGCGCCATGACCTCGGCTGTCGGTTCCGGGGCGGCATACGGAACCATCGCGATCGGCTCGGTGAGCCCGAAGAGGCGGCGCGCCATGGCGGCGGAGCCTTTCGTCTGTGTCATGTGAGTCTCAGTGATCTCGGTCATCGCGGTCATTACACTCATTGCGGGTGTTCTCCTGTCGTGTCGCCGTGCCTTGTGACCCTTCCACGAACACGGATGGCTGGATCAGACAGTCGCCGCGAAGAAGATTCCGCCCTCCGCAGCACCCTCGCATCATGACTCGTCGCCGTGACCGGTCTCCCATGGCGGAGTCGCCGGGCTTCTCCTCGCCAGCCGTGCGGCCCCGACGAAGGCCCGGACCACGGCGCCGATGAGGATCAGGTCGAGGATCATCTGAACCGTGACCATGAGTCGAGCGCTCTGGCTCGTGGCCACGATGTCGCCGAAACCCACCGAGGCGAAGATCGTCACCGTGAAGTACATGGCGTCGATGCGCGAGAGGCCGGCCGAGTTGAAGTTGGCGGCACTCGACTGCGACATCACGAAATACGTCGATGCGAACATCAGCAGGAGGAGCGGTCCGGTCAGGATGACCGCCTCGACCGCTTTCAATTCGGGACTGTCTGCGTGGGCGATGGCGCGCAACTCGTAGACCGTGACAGCGATGAGCACGCTGACACCGACGACGACGATCACCCAGAGCGGAAGAACGGCCAATCGCTTCATGGGCAAGAGGAAGTACGCCGCGGTGAGAAGGGCAGTGATCAAGGCGCCGCGCACAACGGTGCTCACCAGAAGCCGATGCCGCCCAGTCAGCAGTGGTGCCTGCGAGCCCTCGATGTCGATCATGGATTCTCCTGCACGTTGGCATCATCGTGCTCCCGACCTCGTCGCGGTTGCGCCGCTGTCGCCCGGGGCCCGGGACCGACTGGACACGTCTTGTTCATCCGGTCATCACCGGTCGGCCATCGTTCGTGGTTAGTGTCCAAAAGTCGAAGCGGCGCAGTCGGCCTTGGGGGCTTCGGGGCTCGTCTGGCAGGCTCGGGTGACATCGATCCGCACAGGGGACCGATCGAGTCGAAGCGCCCCAGGCGAGCCACGCACCGCCCCTTGCTCGTCAGCTCGAGCCGGCGGGATTGCGGTCAGACCGAGATTCCCAATGGGTCGATCTCGAAGGTCAGAAGGCCCTTCTCGACGGCGGGAAAGCTGTTCACCAGTTCGGCTGCCGCGTCGGTCGAATCGACGTCCATGAACAGCACTACTCCGGGGATCGGGCCGATCTTGAGCGAGTACTGCGTGATCACGCGGTGCCGGACCAGGTCCCACGTGGTCGACGCGACGCTGTTCTCGTCGAAGAAGCGGGCCAGCTCCGACGGGTCGATGCCTTCTGCGATGTGTGAGTTCGCCATGACTCGCATCTGTCCTCCGGTTGTGATGTCTGCGTCGGGCGAGTGGGTCAGCCGTGCTCGGCGCGACCGCCATGTTCGCAGCACGTTCGGGCCCCGTGGTGACGCCAGCGCAACGTTCACCGAGGCTTCACTCAGTGGCCGGCTTCAGCGTTGGCGTGAGGAGGTCTGCTCGCTTCGCTCGGACGCGGGATCGGCTGCCTGCTCAGTACGGTGAGCGGGGATGGTGGCGATGGTCCAGCGCGGGTCGTCGACGGGTGGTTCGAAGTCGGTGACGTCCGATTCGACGTGGGAGCCGCAGGTACGGCAGGTGAAGACGAGCCGGGCCGGCTCACGTGGGTCGAGGTGCCATAGGTACGTGTAGTTCATCTCGACGGAGTCGCAGTACGGGCAAACGGATGGCAGGTCCATGCCCAGGACTATGCACCGGGCCGGTGAACGGTTGGCGTCGGTGTCCCGGGGAGCGGCTCGCCTGGTTCTACGGCGTCACAGGGGGATCCCACACGAATTCATGCGACCTGAGTCTGCCAAGCGAGCCTCGAAGCCCCGGGACCTGCCAGGTGCCTGGCTCCGACCGGTGAACCGTATCGATCACCGGTGTCGGGACGGCGATGGTTGCGTGAACAGATCGTGATCCTGGAGGAGTGCCAAGTCGGCATTGGTGTCCCGCAGGGCTTCCCACGCAGCGCCCCGGTGGGCCACGTTCCAGCTGACGAGGCGGATCACATCAGCGAGGCTGGTCGGCCCACTCGTCCCCCGCATGCCCGCCCTTGACGGTCCCGGTGGTCAACACAACACCTGCCGTACCGGAGCTATCTGGCGCACCTAAAAGGGCCAAGGCGGAGGCCGGCCGCCGAGCGATAACGGGCTGCGTGGCCGCAGCACTATTGGCTTTTGGACTTGCTCGGACCCTTTGGCGCGTGAGCGGCGTCGGTTGAATCGCGAGCCACGAACCCGGCGCTGGCACCGTAGGAGAAACCAGAGCAGCGACCCGGCGGCGATGGGAGAGCAGCGTTATTGTCGACGACACGCATGTCACGGCGAGTTCGACGCTGCATGTCGAGCGGTCAGCCGTGAAAGCGCTCCAGCGCGGTGGCATGGACGTCCGGGTCGGACCAGAATCGGCTGCCGGGCGGCCCGAACGGCCAGTAGGCGACGAGTTCGTCGAAGCCCAGCTCGTCGGCGCGGTCGATGGCACGAAGGTACGCGTCCGTGTCGGTGAGTGGATTGACCAGTCCGTAGCCGAGCAGCAGCGACCGTCGCAACTCGTGCGGGTCACGGCCGTGACGCTCGCACGCGTCAGTGACCTGCCGGTGCTGGGCGGCGAGCAGCTGCCAGTAGTCATCGGGTTGGAGCGCGGTGGATGAGGGGCCGCCGTAGGTGCTCCATCCATCGGCGAACCGCCCGACAAGGTCGATGCCCGCGCGGCCATGTGCTGCCAGCATCAACATCGACGGCCGCCGGCCAGGTGGAAGCGGCGCCGTCTCGACGCCATCGAAGGACAGGGTCGACCCGGAGAACTCTCGATCGCCCCGCCAGATGGCCAGCAGGCCCGCGACCACGTCGGCGAAGCGTTCAGCCAACTGCCGCTGATCCAGATGCGCCCCGGCGGCTGCTGCGCAGCCCGACGTACCAGCGCCCAGGCCGAGGACCAGCCGACCACCGCAGACATCGTCGACGGTCGCGGCCACGCGGGCCAGCGGCACCGGGGAACGGTAGGCGGCCGAGGCCACGAGCGTCCCGAGATCAACCTTGGTGGTCACCGCTGCGGCTGCGGCAAGAATGCAGAAGCCATCCCCCATCCACTGACCGGGCATGCTGGGGTGGGTGAGATGGTCGGCCACGTAGACGACGTCATACCCGAGCGATTCGATGGTGCGAAAGTCGCCAACCAGCTCGTGCCACGGCTTCGTCTGCAACACGATCGCACCCAGGCGCATGGACATCAGTCTCAACTACGGGCGTGGGGAAGGGAAGACTAACGATCGCCGGCTCACGCCCGGCAACGCCGGCTCACACGCATGCGCTGGTGGCCATCACGTTGGTGCCGAGGGCGAGCGCGTCTGCGTAGGTGCGCCGGTCGAAACGGCCGAGCGCACCGGGCACGTAGCGTCAAGGTCGATCGTCGTGATGGCCAACCACGCCACCGGCGGGTACCACCAGCCTCACTACCGCAAGTCAGCGCGTCACCAACCTCATGAGCAAGCACCTCTAGTGGGGCCCGCAGATGGTGCTGGCCGGCGCATCGGTGTCGCACTTGTTGTGCAGCCAGAGGTTACCGGTCCCCTCGTCGATTGCGTCCAGGACTGCGTTGTCGAGCATCCGGTTGCGCTCGAAGACCACACCGGTGGTGCCGGGTCGGGCGTAGATGCCGTACGTCCCGTTGCGCTCGACCACGTTGCGGCTCACCGTGAGCCCGATGTTGGGCCGGATCGAGATACCCACCCCGGCACCATCGGAGACCCGGTTGCGGGTGATGACGCCACCGACCAGGCTCCCGGTTCCATCCGGCGTGCTCGCGACCCCGATGCCGATGCCCGTCCCGGGTGTCGCACCGACAGAGGTGACCACGTTGCCCGCGACATAGGCAGCGGTGCTCTGCGTCGGCACGTCCGAGGTCGGCACCAGGAACTGAATGCCAGAGCCCGACGGGCCGCTGATGTCGTTGCCTACAAGCGCTGGGGCGGTGTTCCCGCCGTAGACGGCGATGCCGTAAGAGCTCGTGGACGCATCAACGGTGTTATGGGACAGGGTGACGTGGCGGGTGTTCTCGAGCCGATAGGCCCAGAAACCGCCGGCCCGGGTGGTGTTGTGGTCGAAGCTGGTGTCGACGGTTGTGTGGTGAACCCATCCGATCTCGAAGGCGTTTCCGTTGCGGAACAGGTTGTTGTGGTCGACCCGGGCACCCACCAGGTCCGAGGTCTGGCTGGCGAGGCCGTAGTCGTTGTCACGGAGGCAGTTGTGGTCGACACGAGACTTCTTGGTCTTGGTGCTGCCGAAGTCGACGCCGAGACCGTTGAGCCGGATCAGGTTGTGGTCGACACGGTAGCCGGAGTGGGCCCCGTCGGTGCTGACTCCTGCGGAGACGCTGTTGCCTTCCACGCCCAGGGCGCCCTGGACCACCATCCCGGTCAGGCGCACGTCGTCTGCCCGCAGTTCGACCGCGTTGGCGTAGGTCGCGGCGGTGATGGAGTCCACCACGGCGAATCGGGTTGGGTCGAGGTCGTCCAGCGCGGACGCGGCCGGATCGAAACAGTCGAGCCGAGCGAGAGCTTCTCGAGGTCCGACGATGCTCACTGACTTGTCGACCACCACGTGCTCCCGGTAGGTGCCCGGGCACACCCTTACCGTGCCTCCTGACGCCACCTTGGCTATCCCGGCGGACACGGTCGCGACGTCGGCGCGGCACTGGGCGCCGTCGTCGTCGACCACGACCGTCCTTGGGGGGCGGCGCGCCTCGGCTGGGGTGCCGCACAGCGCGGACGTGAGCAGCCCGACCACAAGTGCGCCGACGAGTTTTCCGATCATGGTCCCTCCCTCAGGGTCGGAATCAATGCTGAAGCGAGCGAGCCAGGCGTATAGGAGCTCTGGTCGAGTTCGGATCTTGACCAGGAGGCCGTCTGGCCGCGGATATGGACTGACGTCCGCAGCCTTTCTCAGTCGTCGCTGCACCGACAGCGACATGGTGACCGTTGTGTGTCGAGGGCGGATTGGTCACTGGCTTGCTCGGGGCGACGATCCGACAGTGATCGGTGCGTTGAGGGCGTCGGCTGTGGGCTGTCGCCGAGACCTGGCTGCGGCGTCGGAGGACGTGGGCTCGGGGCTGGCTTCTTGGTTGGGATTGGACGGCCTCGGGAGGTCAGCCCGGACGGCCGCCCCACTCCTTCAACCAGTACTGTGCCTTGGAGTAGACGGTGGGGATCTGGCGGATGAACTTGTCCGTCGGGCAGAGCTTTCCGCTGGAGCTCGACCACACCGCGCCGGTCTGCTTGCGGCACCAGGTCGTCCGGTCGTGGCGATCGAATTTCCCGAAGTTGCCGTCGATCCCGAGACGGTGCCAGGCCAGACCGCTCAGGTCGTTCACCGTCGCGATCCGGTTGGGCACCCCGCAGTGGATGACGGCCCAGGCGAAGATCTTCGCGAGATTCCGCAACTGGGTGTCGGTCATCTTGTCGCCGACGAGCCCTGCATGCTCGACAGAGATACTCTTGGCGTTCCCGTTGAGATCGGCGGCCGCCCGCCGATCCATGTACTGATGCTGGCGCGGAGCACCGGACCGCGGGTTGTAGAAGTGGGCGTAGCTGCCGCCCGGGCCCTTGCCCGGACCATAGATGTCAGCACTTCTGGTCACGGCGATGTGCATGGTCACCCGCTTCGGGCTCATCGCGGTGGTCGACTTGTCAGTGATCGGATCCCAGACCGCGAAGGCGGCGCGACGACGAGGTCGCACCGCCGCCTCGGCCGGGAGAGCGCCGGCGGCGCCGAGGCCGAGTCCGAGCGACGCAACGGAACCGATCATGAGAGTTCGGCGGCCGATCAGGTTGTCATCTGTCTCCATTGCGTCTCACATATCCTCTCGTTGTTCCGAGCGGCCGGTCGACCCGAATGTGTACACGATGGAGCGCGACCTCTCCCGCGTCAAGGAGTCCCAGGATTCGCGGTTGCAGCGGTGGAGATCGTCGCCGGAACGCGCGCAGTGCCCGATCCCTGTCCGGACGGATTCTCTGCGGTGAAGAACAGGATCCGCCAGGACCGCCACGATCGCCATGGAACACACCGCCACGAGATCGACCGGGGGCCCGAAACCCGCGCCGATCCAACGGCAGTCAGCGCCTGGTCCCGACACCGTCGAGAAAGGTTCAGGTCTGAATCAGCCTCAGGTACACCCAGCGCCCATCATCGCTCCGTCGTCGACTTCCGAGCGGCGACCGGGACACCTCGCAACGCGGACGGTCAGCCCGTCCCGACAGCGTCCCCAGAGATGCCGAGTCCAGGGTGCGTCGCGGTCTTCGCCGTCCCGCGCCCGGGTTTGGACCGCGTCGGCGGCGGTGGCGGGCTGGTGGTCAAAGGGCAGGGCACCGATGACGGGCTATGACCGGGAGCGGTTCAGCCCGGCGACGACGGACACGGATGACAACGGGTGTGACCCGCAACGACATGCTCCGCCGGCAGTTCGACCTTGCGTTGCCGTTGCCGGGCGGTGTGGCGAGGCGAAATGGACGTGAACCCTCAAATCCTTGCTTGCGAAGAAGTGGGAGGAGCATCGATGCGCGGTGTTCGCGGCTGCCGGAGTCACGATGAAAATCGATGCTCGGCAATCGGCGTCAGGGTTGCCGCTGTGCCGCTGTGCTTCTGTGCTGTACGTCGCGTGACGCGGCGAGGTGCGCACAGTCCTAGGGTGGTTCGCTTGGTGGAGGTGGCGCTGGCGGGCAACCGGGGCCTGCAGGGACTCACCCGGCCGCCGCTTGGCCGGCCGACGGACGGGTTGCACACCGCAGCGTTCCAACGTTCGCAAAGGGGCCGAATCCTGCTCGTTCCACGAGTCGTTGGGCTCGGTGGTCGTGCACCGACAGACAGACGGTGCCGACGTTCAGCAGTGTGAGGGCGGCTTTGGTCTCGTCGTAGGTGGGATTGGGCCGGTTGATCTCGGCAAGGTCGACGAGGGTTCGGCGTGCGCTCGAGTTGGCGGGTGGCTCGTCGAGACCGGCGATGTAGAAGCGTTTTGGCGCGACGCCGTGCCATCTGACCGTGTAGAGGGAGAGGACGGCCATTTCGTCCGCGGGCATGAGAATCGGTTGTCCATGGGGCGGATCGGTCGCGACGAGCGCCTTGACATTGGCCAGCCCGATGGCGTGTGTCTTCCATACAGGTCGGCTGGCGAAGTGCAGGTGCGACGCCCACGGCGGGGTTCCTGCGAAGACGAGGAGGGCGCATCCGGCCAGTGTCCCCAGCGTGGCGATAACGACCTTGGCGGGGTGGTTGCCGGTGCGGGTGATGGCCCGGTGCACGATCCCGGCGGCGGTGATGCCGACCAGGGTGGGCATGGGTGGGCTGAGCAGCATCCGCCACTCGACGGGCCCGGAGTGCGTCAGGGCGTTGCCGAGGGTCAACACTCCCGGGGTGAGCAGCGCGAACGGGACGATCGCGGCGCTCCAGGCCAGGATGCGTGATCGGCCGCGCAGTAAGAGCGGAGCCAGCAGCAGGGCCGCGATGGTGAGGCAGAGCAGGATGGGCGGGTTGCCGTACGCCCGGCGCAGCGCGTTCCATGGCGTCGGGGCAGTGGGTGCCGGTCCGCCGACGGATCTCGAGAGGGTGGCCACGGCGAGGCCGCCGAGCAGTGGTCCGATCGACAGGACGACGGCGCCCCAGAGGAGCCGCCGCTCGTGCAGTACGGCGGCTGCGATCACCAGGGAGACGGCTATGACGGGGACAAGGATGGCGGCGGTCGAGGTGAGTCCGATGAAGGCGACGCCGACGATGCCGAGCATCAAGACCCAGTGCCAGCTGCGGGATCGGGCCAGTCGGGTGGCGTAGACCCAGATGAGCGGCATCAGGATCGCCACCGCCGCGGCTTTGCCTTCCCAGATGAGGCGAATCGAGTATCCGCGGTATACCCCGCCGCCACCAGCGAGCACGAACAGCGCGGACCATGCGAACACGGGCAGGAAGCGATGCCGGGCCCAGGTCCTGGCCAGCATGCCGAGGACCCAGATCGATGCGAACCCGAGCAGAGGTGCGACCACGAGGTAGGCCATGGTGCCGCTGGCCAGGTGGAGGACACGGGCCAACGCGCCGATCAGGCCTTCGATCGAGGAGATCGGGTAGCCGCCGCCGTAGGTGGTCGGGTACGCCTGATCGCTGAACATCGTGTCGCGTAACGGGAACCCGCCGCGCTCGGTCACCCAGGTGGAGAAGTTCAGGTAGTAGGCGTCGTCGTCCCAACTGCGGTAGATGAACAACGATGCGGTCGAGACCACGACACTCACGATCATCGTGACCAGGTCGCTCCTTCGGACGCGGAGCTGGACACGCCCCACCGACCGTGCGTCGATGGGGCTGTCATCCCGGGCGTCCGTCCCATAGGTGAAGGAGACGGCGATCAACGCCAGCGCGAGCAGCGCCAGGATCCAGCCGGCCGACCATGCGTATCCGCGGCCGAGTGCCAGTAGGGGCGCCGATGCGGCTATGGCGAGGAAGGCCGCGGCTCGGATCGCATGGCCACGGCGGGAGCGCGAACCCCCGAGCCCCGCTTTCGGATCCGACTCGTGAACGAGCGGTGGATCCGAGGCTTCGGTGGCGTGTGCGCGGTTGGCGACGGCGGTGACGACGCCGGCCGGGAGGCCGACCACGAGCCAGCCGATGATGGTGAGATCGGATGAGAGGTCCAGCGCGAGCGCGATCTCGTAGAGGACGGTCCAGACGGCGAACGCGGCGGCTGCGCCGGCCACGGCCCCGTCCAGGGTCAGCGACCACCGCGCTCGCACCGAGTCGACCCCGATGACGGGCGGCTCCTCGTTGGCCGTGGTCCGGGGCGGGAGGACGGTCGTCACTGCTTTCCCAGCTGGCGTTCGATTCGGGTGATCGCGAGGTTGAGCATCCCGACCTCCTCGGCGAGAGTGCGGTTCTGGTCCTCGAGCTGTGACACCTCGGCGGACAGGTGCACCGAGACCAGGCCGAGAGCGATCACGGCGATAAGGAAGAGAAGGTTCGGGCCCGATCGGACACCGAGCCCGTCGGCGAGGAGGTCGAGCAGACTCGGGAAGATCGCCAGTGTTGCGACCGCGAGCCCGCTGATGAACCACAGGACCGTGTACTTCTCCTTCACGTGATGTCGGCGCAACAGTTCGACCATCGCCAGGATCGTGACCGCCCCGGCGATGGCGGCCAACCATTGGGTCGTCATCGCTCAAACACCGGATCGTGCTCGAGCTGCCGGGACTTCGGCGGCGGCAGCACGAACGCGGGCACGAGCCGGGCCAGCAGCGCCGCGGACTTCAACGCTGAATGACTCGGCACCCCACCGGCCCGAGGACGCATCACCACCGGCACTTGCACCACGACCAGTCGGGCCCGGCCGGCCATCAGCAGCGCCTCCACGGTGTCGCCGAGGTACTCCGCCGGATAGTCGCGAGCGAACAGGGCGATCGCCCGAGGTCCGAAGGCGCGGAAACCCGAGGTCGTGTCGGTCAACTCGGCATGTGTTCGCCGTGAGAGCGATCGAGCGAGTAATGACATCACGAGCCGTCTGGTGCCCCCGACCTGGTAGTCGCCCTGACCGGCAAATCGACCGCCCACCACGAGATCAGCCGTCTCGAGCCGCTCGAGGAGCCGTGCGATCTCGGCTGCGTCGTGTTGTCCGTCCGCGTCGACCTGCACCATGCGCTGGTACCCCTGACGCGACGCGTAGCGGAAGCCGGCTCGGAGGGCACCTCCGACGCCGAGATTGAACGGCAACCTCAGAACGTCCGCATCACACGCGGCCGCGACCGCGCTCGTGGCGTCCAGCGACCCGTCGTCCACGACCAGGATCCGAAAGTCCGGACTCGCCGACCGCACCTCCGCAATCACCCCAGGCAGCGACGCCACCTCGTTGTACGCCGGTATCACCACCAACGTCGGCACCGTCCTGGTCATGACGTCCACCTCCGAAACGCCAGGCCACCGACCCAGGACAGTCGATTCGCCAGCGCCGTGCCCAGACCAGTGGTGACGTTCGCCGGCGTGAAGGTGATCGCATACAAGTGCGCGAGGTCATGGTCGCTTCGCGTCCGGACGCTCTGGACGTGTCGACGCCTGCGGGCGAGCGGCCGGACATGCGTCAGCAACCACCCATAGCCGCGCAACTTGGCCCCCAACCAGCCATCGAGCCCCGCGTGACAGATCATGACGACCTCGAGGACAGCAAGCGGAATCGCGAGTTCAAGCAGAGTCTTCCCCGAATACGTCGTCAGCACCGTGATCAGTCGATTCCGTTCGAGCAGATAGGTCTTGAGCTCGTTACGCGCGAACTCGTAGTGATGCACGACAACCGCATCCGGAACGAACACGACCGAGCGTCCGCGCTGCCAGCACCGCAGGCTCAGATCGACGTCCTCATGGTAGGCGAAGTACAGGGGGTCGAATCCTTCGAGCTCGCGCCACAGGTTGGCGGTGATCGCGCAACACGCACCGCTGGCACTCGCTACCTCGGTCGGGGTCTGGTGCCACGCGGCTGGCTCGCCGAATCCGCCAGCCCACGCCAAGCCCAGATAGTGGACCGGGTTGCCGACGCTGTTGATGGTGTCCGAGGCGGAGGCGAGACGCACGCTGGCCGTGGCGATCCCCACCTCGGCTCGCTCCAGCGCGCGGACGAGGTGGGCAATCGCATCCACGGCGACAATGGCGTCGGGGTTGACGAGAACGAGGAATTCTCCCGATGCGTTGGCCGCAGCCAGGTTGCAAGCGGCCGCGAAACCCAGGTTCCTGCCAGGTCGAAGGATCCGGACGCGCGGACACCCCTCGAACTGGTCGAGAACACCGGAGCGGTCCCCGTTGTCGACCACGATGATCTCGAGCTGTACCCCGGTCGAATCCAGCAGCGCACGAAGGCAGGTGCCGATTTCCGGCTCGAGCCCGTACGCGACGAGCAGAGCCGACGTCAAGGAGTGGTCGGACATCAGGCACTCATTTCGGACAGTTGGACGTCACTTCGATGAGTCGGATGCCTGGCGGACCGGGTCGAGGCATCGGCTCTGCGCGGTGCTCGCGTGGACGCATGAACCAGCACGGCCATCAAGGCGAAGCTCACTGCCGAACCGGCAGCGAAGCCGACCACCAATCGAGCGACGACGCCGAGCGGAAGGAGCGTGAACCCGACCATCACCGCCGCCCCCGCTCCCCACGCCATGGCCGCAGCCCGGAAACCCCCGATGGCCAGGACGGCACTGGAACTGACTCCGGCGAGCATGAAGAAGGCGGTTCCGGCGGTCAGTAGCGCGATGGTGACGCCGGGAAGCTGAAAGCCGTCACCGAACAGGATCTGCACGATCGATGCTCCGACCAGCGCCATCAGGACGGTCGTTGCGCTCATTGCCACGGCTACCACGGCGCTGACCGCTCGTACCTGCCGACGAAGGGCAACGAGCTGCCGCCGCGCGACGAGTGCCGACATCGAGGGGAGCAGTACGGCCTGTATAGCGGCGAACATGAACAGCGGAACGCGGGCGAGCAACAGACCGGCCTGAAGTTGACCGACCACCGCGGGGTCGGATCGCGCCAGAACGCGAGCAAGAACAGGCGGAGCGTTGACGAGAACCTGGGCGAGTAGGGCTCCGACGATCAACCACGCTATCGGCGCCTGCGTGGAGTCCACCGTGCCGGGTTTGGTGTCGACCGGATCGGCCGGAGCAACGCTTTCGGCCCGCACGGCCGTCGACACCTGTTGGGGACGAGCGACGGCGACAAGGGACAGCGCTTGTGCCACCGGGATGAGGAGCGCGAAGCTCCCGACCGCGGCCGTTCCCCACCACACGAAGAGTGCGCAACCCACGAACCGAACGGCGCCCTCAGCCCCGAGTTGCGCGCCGTACAAGCCGAATCGACGACTGCCGGCGACAACGCCTCGATAGACATACGTCCACGCCATCACCGCGTAGCTCAGCACGAGCGCGACCAGGACTATGGTCGATCCACCGAACAACACCCGAGTGAGCGGTTGGCCGGCGATCAGCGTGACGAGGCAGAGACCCGCCGCCACCACCGTCGCGATCGACGCGGACCTGACGACGGTGTCACGACTCGACTGGCCGACCGCCCGCGCGGAGGAGATCGCTCGTCCGAGGTTCTGCTCGAACGGCAGAAAGACACCAGGTCCGACGATGTAGACCACGGACCATAGGACTGCGACCGACGCGAAGTCGTCCGGAGCGAGCTGACGCGCGGCAACGGTCAAGTACACGTAGGACGTCAGACCGAAGACGACCAGACCGATGCCGACGCGCACCGTGCCGTGGTCGGGCCGCCAAACCGGGAGTCGCCGCCACCGGTTGCGACGAATTGGCTTCAGGCCACCGGCAGCGCTCACAAACGCCTCCAAGTAGCTGGGCTGAATCAGCCAATCAAAGCCGAAGGCCGTTCCCGCAGATTACGCGAGCGACGAGACGATCACCAAGTCAGGCTATGGCCTAGCGTGTCCGCACAGGACCGGCGCCGTCAGTGCCTTCGTGCGAGCGTCAAGAGAGTGCCTGCGTGTTGGTGCCAGGCTCGCCAGCGTGACCTTGCAGGAAGCCCTTCAGAAGCCTGGGGTCGTCGATCCGCGAGCGACGTGTTCGTACTCCTTGGCGTCGCCCACGATCGGCCAGCCCGACTGCTCGTCGCACTTCTCGGCACGACCACAGCGAAATCGGGCCTCACTCAGTGGCTCGCTCGTTCTCGAACCCCACGAACGGCGCGGCGAGCCCGTAGATCAGCGTGGCCGCCCCCTCAGCCAACGCACGCCTGTGTGGGCGTCGATGATCAAGCGTGCAGTCCGGTCGACGGGTCATCATGCGGGTCCTGCGACACGCCGACCAAGCGGTCACGATGGAGATCTACGCGAAGGCGTCTTCGGACCGGACTCGGGACGCTCTGAGGCGGCTCGGGGAGTCACTCAACTAGCTCGCAGCTGTACTTTGCTGCTGTCCGCCCATTCGTGCCGAGTAGTCAGAAGCCCTCGCTAGGGCCTCTGACCTGCCGTGTTGCGTGGTCGGGGTGACAGGATTTGAACCTGCGACCTCTTCGTCCCGAACGAAGCGCGCTACCAAGCTGCGCCACACCCCGGTGGACCCGAGCGTCACACCGAGGTGCGATGCGCGGAGAACCGAAGCGTGAGTCTAGCCATCGCTTCCGCGTGGTGCGAATCAGCCCACCTGGGTGGGTCGTCACCGAACCCGCGACCGTGCCACCAGCGTCATCAACGTCGCCTCGGGACGGCAGGCGAAACGCACCGGCGCGAAGCGTGATGTCCCGAGCCCGGCGGAGACGTGCAGCTACGACTCGTCGTAGCGCGACAAGCCCTTCACCCGTTTCGTGTCCAGGTCGCAGTTGGTCACGAGCGCGCCGTACCCCGGGATGCAGACCTGGCCGCCGTGGGTGTGGCCGGCGACGATCAGCGGCCACCCGTCGGCGCTCATCGCGTCCAGCACCCGACGGTAGGGCGCATGAGCGACAGCGATCGCCGCGTCCGCAGTGGGCGTCGGAGGGCCGGCGACGTCGGCGTAGCGATCGCGCCGGATGTGCGGGTCGTCGACCCCGACCATCTCGATCGACCTCCCGCCCACCGTGAGCGTCGCCCGGGCGTTGTCGAGGTCGACCCAACCGGCGGCCAGGAACGCCTGACGCATCTCCTCGGTCGGGAGCGCAAGATCGGCACGAGGGGGCCGGGGATCGACGGGCTTGTGGCGCTGGGTGAGATAGCGCAACGGGTTCCGCGGTATTGGCGCGGTGTAGTCGTTCGACCCCATCACGAAGGCACCCGGAAACCGGAAGAGCGGTGCGACCGCGTCCCGGACGGCGGGCCACGCCTCGAGGTGGGACATGTTGTCGCCGGTGTCGAGCACGAGATCCGGTTCGAGCGTCGCGAGGCCACGCACCCACTCGACCTTCCGGCGCTGGCCCGGCGTCAGGTGGAGGTCGGAGATCTGCAGGACGCGCAGCGACGGGGACCCGGGAGCCAGCACCGGGACGGTCACCCGACGCAGCGTGAACGCCCGCACCTCGTAGCCGGCGGAGTACGCGAGAACTCCCGCTCCGGCGAGGGCGACACCGCCGACAGCACGCGCCGCGATCCGTCCTCCCCCCGTCTGCACAGGCGCCAGCCTGACACACGTCCGCACACCGACCGGTGGTGAGGTCAGGCTCCGTAGAGGTCGCTGGGCGCCTGCCGGCGCACGAGATACAACTCCGGATCGTCGAGCTCGGTCAGCCCGAACCGGCGGTACAGCTCGTGAGCGTCGGCGGTGGCCAACATCACGCGACGAAGCCCCTGGAGGTCGGGGTGATCCAGCAGCGTCGACACCACGAAGACGCCGAGCCCGCGGCCACGATGCTCCGGGAGGACGAACACGTCGGCGATCCAGGCGAACGTCGCCCGGTCGGTGACGGCACGCGCCATCCCGGCCTGGGTCCCGTCCGGTGCGTACAGCCCGACCACCACGGAGTTCGCCAGCGACGTCTCGACCACCTGGCGAGGGACGCCCGGCGACCAGTACGCCGACGTCAGGAACCCGTGGACCACGTCGACGTCGAGCAGACTCGGATCGTCGTCAGCGACGTACCCGTCCGGGCCGGTCACACGCACGGTCGGCTCGCCGTCAGGGCTTCGCGGGCGTCTCGGGCTTGGTCGGTGTCTTCGGTTTCTCCGTCGCCTTGGGCTTCTCGGTGGCCTTGGGCTTCGGGGTCGCCTTGGGTTTGGGATCGGGCTTCGGCTTGGCCTTCGGCTTCGGTGCCACGTACGGCGTGCCGTCGGACGGGTAGATGTAGATCGTCGTCCCCAGGCCCGTCGAGCCGTACGCGGACTGGTTCGCGATCACACCGGCCGGATACGACGAGTCGACGGAGTAGCCGACCGTCACGCTGAAGCCGGCCGCCTCGAGAAGGGTGCGGGCACTGCTGATCGAGTACCCGGTGACGTTCGGCACGTCGACCTTCTTACCCTCGATCGTCTCCTTGTCGGGGCTCGGAGAACTTCGGTGCCGACTCACCGTCGAGGGCGCCCAGCATGGCGTCCTTCCAGATCGGGCCGGCCGTCGTGCTGCCGTGGGCGCTGTAACGCGATGGAGCCGCCGATGCTCTTGCCGATCAGCGACGTCACGGGCGCGTCCATGTCGGCCACCATCGACACCGCCGCCAGGTTCGGGGTGAAACCGGCGAACGTCACGGCCTTGTTCGAGTCGTTGGTACCGGTCTTACCGCCGGCCTCACGGCCCGGAAGGATGAGCGACGCCGCGGTGCGCGCCGGGTCGGTGCCGCCGTCCATGTTCTGGTGCAGCACGTAGGCCACGCCGTCGGCGACCTTCTCCGGGATGGCCTGTTCGCAATTGCCGTCCGGGGTCGCGATGGCCTTGCCCTTGACGTCGGTCAGCTTCGTGATGACGACCGGGTCGCAGTGCACGCCGTGCGCGGCGAAGGTCGCGTACGCGTTGGCCATCGACAGCGGGGTGACCTCGTTGACGCCGAGGGTGAACGACTTGACCTGCTCGAGCGGCGCGCCGTCACCGCGCTTCACGCCGAGCTTCGTCGCCAGCGTCCACGGTGCGCAGATGCCCGTGCGCTCCTCGAGTTGCGCGAAGAACGTGTTGACCGAGTGTGTCGTCGCCGAGATCAGGTCGAACGTTCCCGACCCGGTCGAGTTGTGCACCTTCCAGTCGTCGGACACGGAGCCGTTGCAGGTGTCGATCGGCCCCTCCGAGTCATACACCGGCGGCGACTTGATCTTCGTCTTGAGCGGGATGCCGGCCTCGATCGCGGCGGCCAGGACGAACACCTTCATCGCCGATCCGGGCTGCGCGCCGATCCCGCCGCCGTGGGCAGAGTCGACGTTGTAGTTGAGGAACGTCTGGCCGTCCTTCTTGCCCATCACGGGCCGGGACTGCGCCATCGCCTTCACCAGGCCGGTACCCGGCTCGACCATCGAGATCGACGCCTATCGGCGCTGTCCTTGGCGTAGACCTGCTTCTCCACGGCCTTCTCGGCGGCCTTCTGCGCCTGCGGATCGAGGCTGGTGGTGATGGTCAGGCCGCCGGTGTAGATGTACTCCCGACGCTGGTCGACGGTGGCGCCGAGCGCCTTGTTGTCGAGCAGCGTCTCGTACACGTACTGGCAGTAGAACGGGTACGGGCTGGACACGCAGCCGTTCTCGACGGCGGTGATGTCGAGGCCGAGCGGCGTCTTCTGCGCGGCCTTCATCTGCTTGGTGGAGATGTCCTTGCTGTCGTGCATGCGGGTGAGGACGAAGTTGCGGCGCTCGACGACGGTCTTGGGGTCGTTCTCCGGGTCGAAGCCGTTCGGGTCGCGGACCATCCCGGCGAGCATGGCCGCCTCGGGCAGCGTCAGCTTGTCGGAGTCGTGGCCGAAGTAGTGCTTGGACGCCGCCTCGATGCCGTAGGCACCGTCACCGAAGTAGGCGATGTTGAGGTAGCGCCGGAGGATCTCGTCCTTCGGGTACTGCTCCTCGATGGCGATCGCGTAACGAAGTTCCTGCACCTTGCGGGAGTAGGTGTCATCGATCGCGGCCTTGCGCTCGGCGTCGGTGTTGGCCTGCTCGAGCAGCGTGAGCTTCACGTACTGCTGGGTGATCGACGAACCGCCCTGGGAGACGCCGCCGGCCTGCTGGTTGCGCACGAGCGCGCGGAGCGTGCCGCGGAGGTCGATCGCACCGTGCTCGTAGAAGCGGTTGTCCTCGATGGCGACGATCGCCTGGCGCATCACCGGAGCGATCTTGTCGATGCTCACGTCGACGCGGTTCTCGTCGAAGAACGTGGCGATGGTCTTGCCGTTCGCGTCGACCATCGTGCTGCGAACCTTGTTGGGCGGGGTGGACAGCTGGCTGGGCATCGACTCGAACGATTCGGTGCCGCTCTTGGCGCCCAGGCCCGCCGCACCGGCGAACGGGATGATGAGTCCGGACGCGAGGACACCGGCCACGACAGCAACCGCGACGAACGCGCCGAGCTTGCTGACGATGCCCGCTTCATGCACCAGCCAGTGCCCGAACCTGTTCACCATGGGAGTCAGGGTACGGGCGGCGACCAGTCAGACCGGAATCGTGAGCGTGTCCCCGGCCAGCGCGTCGCCGACCAGGCGGAGCCCGGCGAGGTCGTGGACGTCGGACGCGAGGCCCGGCACGAAGGCGGTCGGGAGGTCGAGGTGGGCGGCGGCGAACCGCTCGGCCCGACGCTGCTGAGCCGCCTGGACCAGCCCGATTTCGGCGTGGAGGTGGAGCAACCGGCCGGCGAGGTCGCCCGCGTCGACGCCGCCCGCTGCCTGAGCCGGCGCGCCTGCGGAGGGCGACGGGCTCGGCCGACCCGGCATCGAGGCCAGGCTGACGCGCGTGCGGTCCAGTGACAAGGGTGCGACCGAGATCACCATCCGGTTGAGGACGACGCCGACGAGCGGCATCTTCTCCTCGGCCAGCCGGCGTGCGAAGAACGAGGCCTCGCGGAGCGCGTCCGAGTCGGGGGTGGCGACGACGACGAAACCGGTCGACGGTCGCTGGAGGATCGCGTAGGTCTGCTCCGCGCGGGCCCGGAACCCGCCGAACACCGTGTCGAGGGCGGCCGCGAGCGACGAGACGTCGGCGAGCAGTTGGCTGCCGAGCAGCTTGGTCAGGGTGCTCGTGACGGCACCGAGCCCGGCGGTCAGGAAGCGCAGCGGGCCGCGGTTGGGGCTGCCGAGAAGTCGGATGAAGCGGCCGTCGAGGAAACCGGCGAGCCGGTCGGGGGCGTCGAGGAAGTCCAGCGCCGAGCGCGACGGCGGGGTGTCGACGACGATCAGGTCGTGGCTGCCCGTGCTGTCGGCGTCGGCGAGCAGTTGCCCGAGCCGCTCCATCGCCATGTACTCCTGCGTCCCCGCGAAGGAGCTCGACAAGGTCTGGTAGACGGGGTTGGCCAGGATCTGACGGGCCTTGTCGGGGCCGGCGTGGGTGACGATCAGCTCGTCGAAGGTGCTCTTCATGTCGAGCATCGCGGCATCGAGGAGACCGGTGTCCGCGGTCCCGAACCCGCTTCCGACGCCGGCGACCCGTCGGGGCGTGTTGTCGAGCTCCTGGAGGCCCATCGCCTGGGCGAGCCGCCGGGCGGGATCGATGGTGAGGACGACGACCTTCCGGCCGGCGTCGGCCGCTCGCACGGCCAACGCGGCCGCTGTGGTCGTCTTGCCGACCCCACCCGAGCCGCAGCACACGATCACCCGCCGCGCCGGGTCGGCCAACAGGGCGTCCACATCGAAGCGGGGCGGGCTGGACCGCGTGGCGTCGCTCATCGCGCGCTCACGGCACGGGCGCCCTCGAGAGCGACGCCCGGACACGTCACGAGCCGGTCGGCGAGGACCTGCAAGGAGCCTGTGTCGATCCCCTCGGCGAGCCACGGCAGTTCCACGACGGGGACGTCCGCGGCCCCGAGCCGGTCGACCAGCTCCGCCTCGAGTCGCAACCGTTCGACGTGCTGGCGGCCCTCGGCCAGGAGCCCGTCGCTGATCGCCTCGAGCCCGTCCGCGGGAACTCCCGCTGCCGACAGGCCAGCGGCCAGCGCCGGCGCCTGGTCCGGTTCGAGGTCGGCGTCGAGCGGGAGCCACGCCGGCCGGCGCGCGTTGACGATGACGCTGCCCACCGCGATGCCCTCGGCTCGGAGGTCGCCGACCCCGTCCAGCGCCTCCTGGACCGGCATCTCCTCCGCCAGGGTGACCATGTGGACGGTCGTCGTCGGCGGACGTCAGCATCGACACGATCGACGTGGCCTGGGTGTGGACCGGGCCCTTGCGAGCCAGTTCGGCGACCTCACCCGCGGCGCCGAGGAAGCGCGCGATCCGGCCGGTCGGGGGCGCGTCGAGGACGACCGCGTCGTAGGCGTAGTCGCCCGGATCGCGACCCGGCCCCGAGCCGGCACCACGCTGACTCGCCCGGCCGGTAGGAGTGCGGCGGCGAGTGGCCTCGTAGACCTTGCCGCCGAGGACGACGTCCCGCAGCCCGGGCGCCACCGTGGTCACGAACTCGAGCGCGCCCACCTTGTCCAGGGCTCTCGTCGCCGGCCCCAGGTGCAGGTAGTCGGCGAGGTACTCCTCCAACGCCGCGCCCGGGTTGATCGGGAGTGCGAACAGCTCGCCCGCCACCGAGCCGGGTCGCGCCACCCGGGTCTCCGCGTACGGCAGCGTCTCCGCGTCGAAGAGCCGGGCGATGCCCACGCGCCCCTCGACCTCGCACAGCAGGACCCGCCGGCCGCCCTCGCACAGCGCCATGGCGAGTGCGGCTGCGACCGTGGTCTTCCCCACCCCGCCCTTGCCGGTCACGACGTGCAGCCGCGGCAGCCCCGCTCGTGCACGGGGTGACCGGGCGTCGGCGGCAGGCACTCGTCGAGCGTATCGGCGGCCGACACGGGGAACCGGTCCGGGACGGGACAGAATGGCCGCATGACTCGCTGGGAGTACGTCACCATTCCGCTGCTCGTCCACAACACCAAGGCCATCCTCGACACCTGGGGTGACGACGGGTGGGAGCTCGTGGCGATCGTCCCGGGGCTGAACCCCGAGAACCTGGTCGCCTACCTCAAGCGGCCGAAGCCGTCGCCGGAGCCGACGGTCGTCCCCGCGTGAGCACCCCGGAAGGCCGGATCTCCGCGCTCGGACTCAGCCTTCCGCCGGTCGCGGCGCCGCTGGCCGCCTACCAGCCGGCGGTGCGGGACGGGTCCTACGTGTGGACGTCGGGGCAGCTCCCCACCGTGGCCGGGCAGTTGCTCGCCACGGGCAAGGTCGGCCCACCGGAGAGCGGCGCGCAGGTCACGCCCGAGCAGGCCGTCGCATGCGCCCGCCAGTGCGCTCTCAATGCGCTCGCCGCCATCAAGGCGGTGGTCGGTGATCTGTCGAACGTGGTGCGGGTCGTCAAGGTCGTCGTGTTCGTCGCCAGCGTGCCCGACTTCACCGGGCAGCCGGCCGTCGCGAACGGGGTGAGCCAACTGCTCGGCGACGTGTTCGGCGACGACGGTGTGCACGCGCGGAGCGCGGTCGGGGTGACGGTGTTGCCGCTCGACGCACCCGTCGAGGCCGAGATCGTGGTCCGCGTCATCTGATGAACTCGGCACGACCGCCGGAGTGGGCCACCCGGGTGCTCGCTCCGAACCCCGGGCCGATGACGCTGACCGGCACGAACACCTGGGTCCTCGGTGCGCCGTCGGCCGCGGACTGCGTCGTCGTCGATCCCGGGCCCGACGACGCCGGTCATGTCGACGCGGTGCTGGCGGCGACCCACGGGCGGCTGATCGCCGGAGTGCTCGTCACGCACGGGCACCACGACCACGTCGACGCGGTACCGGCGCTGGTCGAACGCACCAGCGCCCGCGTCCTCGCCGCGACGCCGGCCGGCACTCTCGAGGTGGCCGGGTTGCGGATCGGCGTCCTCGACACCCCCGGTCACACCGCCGACTCCCGCTGCTTCCTCGTGGACGCCACCCTCCTGACCGGCGACACCGTCCTCGGATCCGGAACCAGCGTGATCGCCTGGCCGGACGGGCACCTCGGCGACTACCTGGCGTCGCTACACCGCATCCAGGCGCTCGTCTCGGCCGGTTCGATCGACCGCTTCCTCCCCGGTCACGGGCCGATCGTCGACGAGCCGGCTCGGGTCGTCGAGCAGTACCTCACGCATCGGCTCGAACGGATCGCCCAGGTGCAGGCCGCCCTGGCGGCCGGGGCCACGGACCCGGAAGCCGTGCTCGCGATCGTCTACCCGGACCTCACCGACACGCTGCGCGACGCCGCCCTGCGGACGGTCCGAGCCACGCTGAACTATCTGGACGTCGGGTGACGCGATGCTGATCCTGTTGCCGCCGTCGGAGACGAAGGCGAACCCCCGCCGGGGTCGGCCGGTCGAGCTGGCGACGCTCGCGTTTCCGGAGCTGGCCCCCGTGCGCCGATCCGTGGCGGACGCGCTGATCGCCACCAGCCGGCACCCGGACGCGCTGCGACTCCTGGGCGTGCCGGCCGGGGCGATCGACCAGGTCGTCGCGAACGCGGACGTCTGGACGGCGCCGACGCTCCCGGCCGCGCGGCTCTACACGGGCGTGCTGTTCGGTGCTCTCGATCTCGACAGCCTCGATGCTTCGTCCCGACGCCGGGCCACCGGCCGGGTGGTCGTCTCGTCCGCGCTGTGGGGATTCAGCCGCCTCGGCGACCGGCTGCCGCCCTACCGGCTCTCGGCCGGCGCCCGGCTCGTCGGCTTGGGACCGGTGGCCGGGTGCTGGCGGGAGCCCCTGGCGAGGGCGATGCCCTCAGTGGCCGGTGCCGGAGTCGTCGTCGACTGCCGGTCCGGTGGCTACGCCGCGATGTGGCGACCGGTCGGCGCACCAGCCAAGCGGTTCGTGTCGGTCGTCGTGGAACGTGAGATCGACGGCACCCGCTCGGTGGTCTCGCACCCGGCCAAGTACGGGCGTGGCCTGCTCGCGAGAGTGCTGGTGGCCGAGCCCGGACGACCGCGGACGCCCGACGAGGTGTGCGACGTGGCCCGCGCCGGGATGGGACCCGGGTGGAGTGTGGAGCTGGGCCGGTCCGAGAGCGGCCAGAGCGGCCGAAGCGTGCTGACGCTGGTCGATTCGACGGAGAACGGTGCGTTCGCGGAGCGGACTCGCGGTCAGGGCTGACCGGCCGCTGACGGGTCAGCGGGCGCGGTGTCGCAGTCGCTCCACGTCGGTGAGCGTGACGGACTTCTGCTCGAGCTTGATCCAGCCGCGGGCGACGAAGTCGGCGAGTGCCTTGTTGACCGTCTCCCGGGAGGCGCCGACGAGCTGCGCGAGCTCCTCCTGGGTCAGGTCGTGGTGCACGACGAGGCCGTCGGGGGCGGCGGACCCGAATCGCTGGGAGAGATCCAGGAGAGCCTTCGCCACCCGTCCGGGGACGTCGGTGAAGACCAGGTCCGCGGCCGTCTCGCTCGTGCGCCGCAGTCGCCCGGCGAGCTGACGCAGCAGCCCAGCCGCCACCTCGGGCCGGTCGTGCAGCCAGGGGCCGAGATCGGCCTGGCTCAACCTCAGCAGCTTCGCCTTCGTCACCGCCATCGCCGTCGTGGAGCGCGGTCCCGGGTCGAAGACGGAGAGCTCGCCGAACATCTCGCCCGGTCCGACGACCGCCAGCAGGTTCTCCCGGCCGTCGTTGGCCTTCCGGACGAGCTTGATCTTGCCGCTCACGGTGACGAACAGGGCGTCGCCGACGTCGCCCTCGTGGAAGAGCACCCGCCCGCGCGGGAGGTCGACGTCGGACATGGTGGCTCGGAGAGCGTCCGCGGAGTCGTTGTCGAGTCCGGCGAACAGCGGCGCCATGTGGAGTGCGTCATCCATGCCGAACGTCCTTCGCTCGAGTCCGCGTCGCCGCAGATCGTGTACCGGTGGACACGCGGGCTCGCGCGCCTGGAGCGGACGGTGGCAGGGCGGCATTCGTGAGCCCGCCCTGAGCCGACGCGGCCGAGCTGACTAATCTCCGCACGTGTGACGCCCTCCAACCGTTCGCAGTCTGGCCGTTCGCAGTCTGGCACGACTGGTGTGACCCGGGAAACATCCTTGTCCCGGACCAGACGCGCGCGTCGCATCGACCGCGTGCTGGCGGAGACGTACCCGGACGCGCGGAGCGAACTGGACTTCACCTCGCCGTTCGAGCTGCTCGTCGCCACCATCTGCTCGGCCCAGACCACCGACGTCCGGGTCAACGCCGTGACGCCGATCCTCTTCGCCGCCTATCCGGATGCCGCGAGCCTGGCCCTCGCCGACCCCGAACGGGTCGAGCAGATCCTGGCCACGACGGGTTTCTTCCGCGCCAAGACGCGCTCGATCATCGGGATGGCCCAGGGTGTCGTGGAGCGGTTCGGCGGCGAGGTTCCCGGGCGGCTCGATGACCTGGTCACGCTGCCGGGCGTCGGACGCAAGACCGCGAACGTCGTCCTCGGGAACGCGTTCGGCGTCCCCGGCATCACCGTCGACACGCACTTCGGGCGGCTCTCCCGACGGTTCGGCTGGACGACGTCGGACGATCCGGTCGAGATCGAGTCCGAGGTCGGGGCCATGTTCCCCAAGAAGGACTGGACGATGCTGAGCCATCACGTCGTGTGGCACGGCCGGCGGCGGTGTCACGCCAAGAAGCCTGCGTGCGGCGCCTGCCCGATCGCGGCGCTCTGCCCGGCCTACGGCACCGGCCCGACCGACCCCGAGGTGGCCGGGAAGCTCGTGAAGGACGGCCCGCCGCGGTGACCGACGGCGAACCGGTGGTGCCGGCGTCGTTGCTGGCGTTGACGAGGCCGTTGCTGACCGCGGCCGCGTCGGAGTTCTCGCCGGTACCCGCACCGCCGCCCGAGGGCGGCCGCCGGTCGGCGGTGTTGCTGCTGTTCGGCGACGATCCCGGCGCCGATGTCAGCCCCGATGTCGGGCCTGACGGCGGGCGCGCGGCGGGATTCGACGTCCTCCTGACCGAGCGCGCCCACACCCTGCGGAGCCACGCCGGCCAGATGTCGTTCCCCGGCGGCCGGATCGACCCGGAGGACCTCAGCCCCGAGGCGGCGGCGGTGCGCGAGACCTGGGAGGAGACGGGCGCAGACCCGGCCGGCATCACCGTGTTCGGCCGGATCGCCGAGCTCGGCATCCTCCCGAGCCGCTCGAGCGTGGCGCCGATCCTCGCCTACTGGCACGCCCCGTCGGACGTCGCCGTCGTCGATCCGGCCGAGGTCGCGAGCGTCCATCGGGTACCGCTGCGCACCCTGGCGGATCCGCGGACGCGCGTCCGGGTCCGCACCCGGCGGGGCTGGATCGGACCCGGCTTCATCGTCGAGGACCTGCTGGTGTGGGGGTTCACCGGAGGCATCCTGTCTGCCGTCCTCCGGTTGTGCGGGCTCGAGCAGCCGTGGGACGCCGCACCCGTCGTCCCGATCGAGGACTGGCAGCCCGGTCGCTGAGCTGCGCCACCGATGTTCGGCTGGCGTCCGGCTGACCCATCGACACTGACATCCTGAGCGCATGGAACTCGGATTGCAGGGCAAGCGGGCCGTCGTCACCGGAGCGAGCAAGGGGATCGGGCTGGCGATCACCAGAGCCCTCGTCGCCGAGGGAGCGTTCGTCGTCGCCGGCGCCCGGTCCAGTTCCGCCGGGCTCGACGAGCTCGTGGCGGCCGGGTCGGTGGAGGCGGTCGCCGTCGATCTCTCGGCTCCGTCCGGGCCGGCCGCGCTCGTCGCCGCCGCGCTCGTGCACGGCTCGGTCGACGTCGTCGTGAACAACGTCGGGGCGGCCACCACACGGGTAGCGGGATTCCTCGAGATCAGCGACGAGGAGTGGCTCGCAACGCTCAACCTCAACCTCATGGCGGCGGTCCGGACGGTCCGGGCCGCGTTGCCGTCGATGCTCGCGGCGGGCGCGGGGTCGATCGTCACCGTCAGCTCGGTCAACAGCTTCCTTCCCGACCCGGCCGTCATCGACTACAGCGCCTCCAAGGCCGCGCTGGCGAACTTCTCGAAGGCACTGTCGAAGGAGGTCGGTGCGCGCGGGATCCGGGTCAACACCGTCAGCCCCGGACCGGTCTCGACCGACCTCTGGCTCGGAGCCGGCGGCGTCGCGGCGACCGTCGCGAAGGCATCCGGGGGCGACGCCGGGGCGGTGGCCGCTGCCGCGGCCGGCCAGATGCTGACCGGCCGCTTCACCCGGCCCGACGAGATCGCCGACCTCGTCGTGCTGCTGGCGAGCGGCCGGATCGGCAACGTGACGGGTTCGGACATCGTCATCGACGGCGGGTTGATCCAGACGCTCTGAGCCCGGCCGGCGGGCCGCCCGAAGGTCCAGTAGGCGCCCGAACCGACGGCAGGTCGGTCGATGCGGCACGTGAAACGGCGAATCGGGCCGAGCTGCCGTCACTTCGGGTGGCGCCCGGCGGGTCAGGCGATCAGTGCAGCCCGGCCAGCCAGCCCACGAGGGCGTCGGTGAACGTCTCGGGCCGCTCCTCGTGCGGGAAATGGCCGGCCCCGTCGACGTCGCACCACTCGTACGGCCCGGCGACATAGGCCTCGCTGCCCCGGGCCGTCTTCGGCAGCATGCTGCGGTCGAGCGTGCCGTGCACCTGGAGTACCGGCGCGGCGACCATCTGCTTCAGCCGGCCGACGAACCGGCGTCCGTCACTGCGCAGGTACGAGCGGACCAGCCAGCGGTGGTACTCCATCGCACAGTGCGACGCCGGCCAGATCTTCATCGCATCGCGGTAGCGGCGTTCCTCGAGATCGGTCGGGAACCCCGAGCTGGGCGCGCTCCAGCGCCGCAGCAGCGTACCGACCATGGCGGCGTCGTCGGCCACGAGCGCGCGTTCGGGGAACCACGGAGCCTGGAACGCGAGCAGATGCCCCGCGCGCTGCAGTTGCGCGCCGGCGACCGAGCCGGGCGCACGGAGCCGGAGCGGATGCGGCGCCGCCACGGGCACCAGCCCACGGACGAGCGTGGGGTGGACGACCGCCAGCGACCACGCCGCCAAGCCGCCCCAGCCGTGTCCGACGACGACCGCCTGCTCGGCACCCAGGGCCCGGATGACCCCGGCGACGTCATCGGCCAGGTTGACCGGGTCGTACCCGCGCGGCGTCTTGTCCGAGCCGCCGTAGCCCCGCATGTCCATGGCCGCGGCGCGGTAGCCGGCGTCGGCGAGCGCCGGCAGTTGATGACGCCAGGCCCACCAGAACTCGGGAAAGCCGTGCAGGAAGAGCACGAGCGGCGGCTGGTCTCGACGGTCCGATCCCACGACCGGTCCGGCGTCGGCGGGCGGCGTCGACACGGCGACGTGGAATCGCGCGCCGTGCGCCGCGACCTGCAGGTGCTCCCACGGGCCGGGCAGGTCGACGCCGTCGAGCGCGTCACCGGCCTGGCCGTCGCCGGAGTGGGGCCGGGATCGGACGGGTGGCGCTGGCATGGTCGTCTCCGGAGGCGGCTGCCTCAGTTCGTTCGCGCCGGCTTCAGATCGCTCGCGGCGGCGGCGGCGCTCGGGAGGCTGGGCGGGCCCGCGTCGGGGGTGCCGCGGTGCGTCAGGACCTCTTTGGCCTCCTGCACCGTGGCGATGGTCCGCTCCGGTGCCTTGACCTGCTTGACCTCCCGGTAGCCGATGAATCCGAGGACAGCGGCGACCAGCAGCAGGAACACGGCCACGATCAGGAACGACAGCCAGGCCGGGAGTCCAAGGGCCTCGAGCCCGAGGGCGGCCGTGATGCACAGGATGATGACCGCGAGAGCCACCACGAAGGCCGCAGCCGCGAACAGGCCGATGCCCTGGCCGGCCTTGTTCAGCGAGAACCGGAGTTCGGACTTCGCCAGCGCGATCTCGCCGCGGATGAGGTCGGACAGGCTCTCGGTCGCACTGGCCACGAGTTGGCCGAGCGAGCGTTCGTCTCTCGTGCTCATGTGGGGTTCCCTCCATCGGTCGCGGCACCGGGTCGGCGCAGCGGCTCGGGTCGATCTTCGACCACCGGCGCCGCGGGCGTCCAACCCGCGGCCCGAGGGCCGACGTCGTGGGCAACGCTAGTGGTCTGCGCCGGTCAACCCGGCGCGGGACCGCCGGCGGCCGGCCTGCTGCGCTGCCGCCCGACCTCGTAGAGCGCGACCGCGCCGGCCGCCGCCGCGTTGAGCGAGCTGGCGGTTCCGTGCATCGGGATCGCTGCGGTCACCGCGCAGGCCGCGCGCCACGCGGAGCTCATGCCTCGGGTCTCGTTGCCGACGACGAGCACGGTCGGACCGGTGAGGTCGACGCGATCGATCGGTTCGGCCGGCAGCTCGGACGTGCCCTCGTCCGTTCCGACGATGCGCAGACCGTGGCCACGGGCCCAGTCGAACACCGGACCGGGCGCCGGTACCCGGACCACGGGCAGACCGAAGAGCGAGCCCGTGCTCGCGCGGACCGCAGCCGGGTCGTAGGGGTCGGCGGCGTGCCCGCAGACGATCACGCCGTCGGCGCCGAGACCGTCCGCGGAACGGATCAGGCTGCCGATGTTGCCGGGCTGGGTCGGCCGGTCCAGCACGAGCACGAGCCCGGCGACCGTGGCTCGAGCTCCTGGCCGGATGCGGTCGAGGTCGTCTTCGGGCAGGGTCGCGACCACCACGAGCTCGGGTGCCTCTTCGTGTTCCGCGAGGGTCGCCAACAGTGGCGACGGCAGTTCGATCACCGACGCGGATGTTCGCGTGCTGATGTCGGTGGCCCAGCTGGACAAGCGGACGTCCCCGTTCACGAGCACCGTGATCAGCGGCCACTTGGCCTGTACTGCTTGGGTGATCGGCCGCACGCCCTGGATCAGGAACGAGGCGCTCCGGTGCCGCTTGCTCCGATTGTCGAGCAGTGCATGCCATTGCTGGTAGCGGGCATCGCCGCTGGTGACGCGCTCTCGTCTCGACCCGGGTGCCATCAGGTCAGGATGTCACGAGCGACGCCGGCGGTCGGCTGCCTTGCCGGCGTCACTAGGTTGGGGCTCAGGTCGAGTAACTCGACTCGCCTCGGCCGGGTGGCCTGGAGGCGGCACGTCCTAGAGGTAGGAGCCTCGAGAATGACTGCACGTTTCGGAGTTTTCGTCCCGCAGGGTTGGAAGATGGACCTCGTCCACATCAAGGACCCGGTCCAGGCGTGGGAGTCGATGACCAATGTGGCCAAGGCGGCCGATGCCGGATCCTGGGATTCGATCTGGTTGTTCGACCACTTCCACACGGTCCCGGTCGCGACCGAGAACGCGACGTTCGAGTGCTGGACCGCCACCACCGCGCTGGCCCGTGACACGACCCGCGTGAACGTCGGCCAGATGGTCGGCTGCAACGGATATCGCAACCCCGCGCTGTACGCGAAGATCAGCTCCACGGTCGACGTCGCGAGCCACGGCCGCCTCTACGCCGGCATCGGGGCGGGCTGGTACGAGCAGGAGTGGAAGGCCTACGGCTACGACTGGCCGGACACCCGGAACCGGATGCGCGCGTTCCGCGAGGCCGTGCAGATCATCAACAAGATGTGGACCGAGGATCGTGCCGCAGTTCTCGGGGGAGTACTACTCGATCGACAAGCCCTACAACGAACCGAAGGGCGCCCGGAAGCCGCACCCGTCGTTGTGGATCGGCGGTGGCGGCGAGCAGGTCACGCTCAAGCTGGTCGCGCAGTACGCGAACGCCTGCAACGTCGGCGGCGGCAACCCGGAGACCATCGCGCACAAGCTCGACGTGCTCAAGGGCCACTGCGACAAGCTCGGCCGGGACTACGACGCCATCATCAAGTCGACGTCGCTGAACGTCTTCCCGATCGAGGAGGGCGACGACCCCGACAAGGCCACCGAGCATGCCCGCGGCGGGGTGGACTTCGAGCAGTTCGCCGCGGGGACGATCATCGGCACGCCGGCTCAGATCGCCGACGCGACCGAGAAGGCACTGGGCGCCGGCGCGGACTACGTCATCTACTACATCCCCGGCGTGGCCTACGACCTCGAGTTGCTCACGACGGTCGAGGACGCGATCAAGCAGTACGCCTGACCTGCTGAGACACTGACCGACTGAGACCCGGAGTGGGCGCGTCCACACCCGACACGCCGTGGCGAGGGTGTGGACGCGCCCACTCGAGGTCTGCGGAGCGCGGTGACCGGCGCCGTGCGGCTCAGTCCTCGTTCGCCGCGCCGGTCGACAGGCCGGTCTTGATCAGGTCCATCACCGACGAGTCCGTCAACGTCGTGACGTCGCCCATCTCGCGGTTCTCGGCCACGTCGCGCAGCAGCCGCCGCATGATCTTCCCCGAGCGGGTCTTCGGGAGTTCGTCGACGACGAGGACCTGACGCGGCTTGGCGATCGGCCCGATCTGGGTGCCGACCCAGTTCCGCAACTCCTGCACGACGCTCTCGGCGGTGTCGTTGTCGCCGGCTGCCGCAGCCGCCGCCGCACCGCCACGCAGGATGACGAAGGCCACCACGGCCTGACCCGTGGTCGGATCGCTCGCCCCGACGACAGCCGCCTCGGCCACCTTCGGGTGCGAGACCAGGGCGGATTCGATCTCGGTGGTCGAGAGCCGGTGACCGGACACGTTCATGACGTCGTCGACGCGGCCGAGGAGCCAGATGTCGCCGTCCTCGTCCTTCTTGGCCCCGTCACCGGCGAAGTAGTACGGCGGGAACCTCGTCCAGTAGGTCTCCTTGAACCGCTCGTCGTCGCCCCACAGGGTCCGCAACATCGACGGCCACGGCTTCGTCAGGACGAGATAGCCGCCGGACCCGTCGGGCACGGACTTCCCCGCATCGTCGACGACATCGGCACCCACGCCGGGCAACGCCTTCATCGCCGCCCCCGGCTTACCCTCGGTGACACCGGGGAGCGGGCTGATCATCAGAGACCCGGTCTCGGTCTGCCACCAGGTGTCGACCACCGGGCAGCGGTCGCCGCCGATGAACGTCCGGTACCAGACATAGGCCTCGGGGTTGATCGGTTCGCCGACCGAGCCCAGCAGTCTCAGCGAGCTGAGATCGAACTTCGCCGGGATCTCCTCGCCCCACTTCATGAACGTGCGGATCGCCGTCGGAGCGCAGTAGAGGATGGTCGCCTTGTACTTCTCGATGATCTCCCACCAGCGCCCCTGGTGCGGGGTGTCCGGCGTGCCCTCGTAGAGGATCGACGTGGCTCCGTTGGCGAGTGGGCCGTAGACGATGTAGCTGTGGCCGGTGACCCAGCCGATGTCGGCGGCCGTCCAGAACACGTCGGTCTCGGGCTTGAGGTCGAACACTTCCCAGTGGGTGAAGGCGCATCCGGTGAGGTACCCGCCGGTCGTGTGCAGGATGCCCTTCGGCTTTCCGGTGGTCCCGGAGGTGTACATCACGTAGAGCGGGTGCTCGGAATCGTGCGGCACATAGGCGTGCTGATCGCTCTGATCGGGCACCAGGTCGTGCCACCAGACGTCGCGTCCCTCGACCCAGTCGACGTCGGCGCCGGTGCGCCTCACGACGAGCACGGACCGGACGTCCGGGCACTGCTCGAGCGCTTCGTCCACGGCCGGCTTGAGCGGCGACGGCTTGCCCCGGCGGAACGCGCCGTCCGAGGTGATGACGACGCGAGCATCGCAGTCCTGGATGCGGTCGCGAAGAGCCGTCGCCGAGAAGCCGCCGAACACGACGGTGTGCGGGGCGCCGATCCTCGCGCAGGCCAGCATCGCGACGACGGTCTCGGGGATCATCGGCATGTAGATGGCGACGCGGTCGCCCTTCTTCACCTCGAGGGATTCGAGGGCGTTGGCGGCCTGGTTCACGTCGTGCTGCAGGTCGGAGTAGGTGATCGTGCGGCTGCTGCCGTCCTCGGCCTCGAAGTGGTAGGCGACCTTGTCGCCCTTGCCGGCTTCGACGTGACGGTCGACGCAGTTGTAGGCGACGTTGAGTTCGCCGCCGACGTACCACTTGGCGAACGGCGGGCTCGACCAGTCGAGGACCTGGTCCCACTGCTTGTCCCAGTGCAGGCGTCCGGCCTGTTCGGCCCAGAAGCCCTCGTGGTCGGCGTCGGCTCGGGCGTACCAACTCGCGTCGACGTTGGCATCCGCTGCCAGCTCGGCCGGCGGTGCGAACCGGCGGTCCTCGTGCATCAGGTTCGACAGGGCGTCTTCCACTCGTGCTCGCCTCTTCCGATCGGTCCGTTCGCCGCCGATGAGCGGCCTTGGTCGAGTCCAACCTACCGGCCGTCTGCGGGTGCCGATGCGGGCTGTCGGTCGAGCTGTTGACACGGCTAACAGTGTTAGCTACGGTTCTAGCTAACGACGTTAGCCACGATGACGAGGAGCCGAGATGTCGACCGGATCGCAAGCTCAGGCGCACTACAAGAAGCCCGACTGGTTCACGAGGCACGTGTTCAATCCGCTGGTGGCCGGCTTGACGAAGCTGGGCGTGAGCGTGATCGGCTCACGCGTGCTCGAGGTTCGCGGCCGTGCGAGTGGCGAGCCCCGAACGACACCCGTCAACCTGCTCACCCTCGACGGGCAGCAGTACCTGGTCGCGCCTCGCGGGGAGACGCAGTGGGTGCGCAACGTGCGCGCCGACGAAGGGCGGTGCGTCCTCATCCTCGGGCGTACCCGCACCGACTACCTCGCCACCGAACTGGTGGACGACGTCAAGGTGGCCGTCCTGCGGGCATACCTGAAGAAGTGGAAGGCGGAGGTGGGTGTGTTCTTCGGTGGGGTGGGTCCCGACTCGACCGATGCCGAGCTGGCCGCGATCGCCCCGCGTCACCCGGTGTTCGTGCTCGCCAAGCGCTGATGACCTCCGCGCCGCGGACGCAGCCGGCCACTCAGGCGCTGGCACCGATCGCCTCCCGGCCGGCCGCACGCGAGCTCCCGACCCGGCAACGGGAGGTGGTGGAGCTCGCCACGAGTGTGCTCGAGCGGGAAGGCGCCGACGCGCTGACGATGCGGCGGCTCGCGGCCGGCCTGGGCATCCAGGCGCCCTCGCTCTACAAGCACGTCACCGGTCGCGCCGAACTGGAGTTGCTGATGGTGGAGCTCGCGCTCGTCGAACTCGGCGATGCCTGCCACGCGGCGGTGTCCGACCCGGGAGGCGGAAGCGGTCCGGTCGCGTCGCTCCTGCAGACCTACCGGAGGTACGGGCTCGACCATCCCGAGCTGTACCGGATCGCGACCGGTCGTGGGTTCCCGCGCGCCGGGCTGACGCCGGGACTCGAGGACTGGGCCGGTGAACCGTTCTACCGGGCGACCGGCGATCCGGCCGTCGCGCAGGCGCTCTGGGCGTTCGCGCACGGGCTGGTCATCCTGGAGATCGACGCTCGTTTGCAGCCGGCGGACCATGACGCCACCTGGGCGGCCGGAGCGCTGGCGTTCGCGTCGTAGCACCACGGGCTTCATCGGCGTCACCACGTACCGGCGGTGCTACCGACGTGCCGGTTCGTCCGGCTTGTCGACGACCGCCTGGACGGCGTGGCTCCGATAGGGCAGCCGCAGGGTCGAGCCCGGAGCGGTTGTCCGGAAGAAGTCGGTGACCGCCACGGCGAGGTCGGCCCGCTGGTCGTCGGTGAGCCGCGCGACGAAGCTGTAGGACATCACCAGGTCCACGAAGCGCGGGAGCTCGAGCGGCTGCCAATGCCGGTACATCGTCCGACGGGTCGGGGCGAAAGCGGGATGTGCCTCGAGGTCGTCGAGGCTGTCCGGCAGGGCATCGCGGCCGCCGCCGATCAGATCGGAGAACCGACGCACCCAGGGCACCGAGTAGTCGAGCACGTTGTACGCGACGGTCAGCGTCCCGGACGGGCGCAGGACGCGGGCGATCTCCGGCAGCGCACGGGCCGGGTCGAGCCAGTGAAATGCCTGACCGACGGTGACGGCGTCGGTCGACCCGGACCGGAGCGGGATCGCCTCGCCGACGGCGCGGATACCCAGCGCGGTCGGTGAGGCGCGGAGAAGCTCGGCCAGCATCTGCTCGACCGGCTCGATCGCGATGACCCGATGGCCCTGCGCCAACAAGCCCCGCGTGAGCTGCCCGGCGCCGGCGGCGAGGTCGACGACGTTCACCGGTGCCGGGAGTGCCCATCTGATCAGCTCGGGTGGGTAGTCGGGGCGTCCCCGCGCGTACTCGCCGGCCGTGCCCGCAAAGGGCCGGGGATGAGAGGTGGGCGTGGGCTCCATGGCGGCGCCAGGCTATCGGGAACGGGGCGGATCCCGGGCTGTCGGACCAGCGACCGGCCGAGCCGGTGTGTGAACGCGGCGTTGCCCACGCGTCAAGGCCGCCGGATGAAAGCCGGAGCGTGAAAGAGCCGGCGCCCGTCGCCGGGCACCGGCTCCGACACGGTGGTCGTGGTGACCAGGCGTGCACCGGTTTGCGTCTCCCCGGGATATACCCGAGATCGACAACCCTTGAGGACGGGTAGGTCGCCGCGTGGGTGCCTCGATCAGCGTGTCGCTGCGTCTCTTTGTACGCGCCGTTCTCCTTCGTGGGAAGGGTTTCCGCGCGTGTCTGTGACGCCACCCGGTGTCACGGCCGTGAGGTCCGTGTCCCGAGGCGCCCCATCGTCCACAGCCGCGCCACCTGTGAATCGATCCACAGGACCGCCTGACGGCCGCGTCGCACCGGTCTCCCGCCGCCACAGTGGCAGGGCCCGATCGGGCGCAGGGACGAGGCCACGGTGGACGGGAACCTCCGCCCAGCACGGCAAAAGGGAGCGGTGCGATGGCTGACGGCGTGGGACGGATACGGCCGCTGGCGGTGACGGCGGATGCCGAGTTGGCGGATTCGTTGGCGCGCATCGCCGCGGCGGCCGGTGTGAGCCTTCAGATCACGGCCGACCTCCATGTGTTCCGGCGCGAAGTCACCGCGGCCGCCCTGGTGATCGTCGGTGACGACGTCGCGGCCGCCGTCACCAGCGCCGGCGTGCTGAAGCGACGTGACGGTCTGTTGCTCGTCGGACGAGATCTCGACGACGCGAACGTGTGGCAGCGCGGGGTGGAACTCGGCGCCGAAGAGGTGCTCTTCCTCCCGGACGCCGAGCGATACCTCGCGCAGCGGCTGGCTGACGTGTCCGAGGGTGCGGGCGTGCGGGGAGCGCGCATCTGCGTGGTCGGCGGCCGCGGTGGTGCCGGCGCCTCGACCACGGCCGCCGCGCTCGCGGTCACCGGCGCCCGGGCCGGGTTGGCCACCCTGCTGGTCGACGCCGACCCACTCGGCGGCGGCATCGATCTCATCCTCGGCGACGAGGAGTCGGCCGGCATGCGCTGGCCGTCGCTCGTCGACACCCGGGGGAGGTTGTCCGGTCAGGCGTTGAGAGCCGAGCTGCCGCGGGCCGATGCATCCGGGACGAGTGAGCTCGCGGTGCTGTCCTGGGACCGGGGCGACCTGCTGACGGTGCCGCCGGAAGCCATGCGTGCCGTCCTCGACGCCGGAGCGCGGTCCCACGACCTCGTCGTGGTCGATCTGCCCCGCCACCGGACCGGCGCCGCCGACGAGGCGCTCGCCGCAGCGACCCAGACCCTGCTGGTCGTGCCGGCGGAGGTACGTGCGGTCGCTGCCGCCGCGCGAGTGGTGGGTGGGCTGCGCGACATCACGTCGGCGATCGGGCTCATCGTGCGTGGACCGGCGCCGAGCGGGCTGCCGGCGGCTGCGGTCGCCGCCGCGCTCGGCCTCGAACTGATGGGGGAGATCGCCGCCGAGCCCGGCCTGGACTCGATGCTCGACCGCGGACAGGCACCGCCACGGCGACGCGGTCCCCTCGGCGGCCTCTGCGCGGACGTGGTCGCCGACGTGCTCGCTCGCTCGGGGCGACTCGGATGGGCGGCCTGACCGCCGGGCCCCGGTCGAGCACGTCGGCTGCGTGGGCAGCCGCCGACGGGGCCGGTGCGCCGGTCGGCCTCTCGTCCGGGCTGCTCGACCGCATCCGGGACGACCTGGCCGACACCGGTGCGGCGCCCACGCCGGCGCGGGTGGCCGAGGCGCTCCGGGCGCACGGGCGGCTGCTCGGCGACGACGCCGTCCTCTCGGTGGCCGCCGCGCTCGGCCGCGAACTGACCGGCGCCGGTCCGCTGGCCCCGCTGCTCGCGGAACCCGGGGTCACCGACGTGCTCGTCCACGGCCCGGGCCGGGTGTACGTCGACCGCGGCGACGGGCTCGAACTCACGACGATCAGCTTTCCCGACGACGCGGCGGTGCGACGACTCGCGACTCGCCTGGCCGCACTCGCCGGTCGTCGGCTCGACGACGCCACCCCTCACGTCGACGCCCGATTGCCCTCGGGTGAGCGTTTGCATGTCGTCCTGGCGCCGGTGTCGCGAGGGGGGACGGCGATCTCCCTGCGGGTGCCGGCACGGCGAGCGTTCACGATGCCCGAGCTCGTCGCAGCGGGCACGATGTCGCCGGCGATGGCCGCCACACTGCGCGACGTGATCGATGCCCGGCTCGGGCTTCTCGTGTGCGGCGGCACCGGCTGTGGCAAGACGACCCTGCTCGCGGCGCTGTTGTCGCTCGTTCCCGCGGACGAACGCATCGTCGTCGTCGAGGACAGCACCGAGCTCGCCCCGGACCACGACCACACCGTCCGACTCGAAGCCCGGCCGGCCAACGCCGAAGGCGTCGGCGAGATCACCGTTCGCACGCTCGTCCGTCAGGCGTTGCGGATGCGCCCGGACCGGCTGGTCGTCGGCGAGGTGCGCGGCGCCGAGGTCGTCGACCTCCTGGCGGCGATGAACACCGGTCACGAAGGCGGGTGCGGCACGGTGCATGCGAACGGGTCGGCGGACGTGCCCGCGCGGCTGGAGGCGCTCGGCGTGGCGGCCGGCCTCGACCGTCCGGCGGTGCACAGCCAGTTGGCGGCAGCGGTCGACGTGGTCGTGGCGATGGCGAGGCACCGTGACGGGGTCCGTCGCGTCCACGACATCAGCGTGCTGTCCGCGGGATCTGACGGGTTCGTGCGCGCCGAGGCGGCCGTGACGGACTCTCGCGACGGTCTCGTCCCGGGGTCCGCGGCCGGCCGACTCGACACGATCCTGCGTCGCCGGCGGTCGGGGTGATCGCCGTCGCCGCGCTGCTGATGGCCGGGGCGATCATCGTGTGGTGGGGAGCCCCGCCCACCCTGCTTCTCGATCGCCTCGGTGTCCACAGCGACGTCGGCCGTTCGCCCCGGCGTCGCCAGGGCTCCGAGCGTGTGGTCGCCGCCCTGCTGCGCCTCCGGTTGCGGCATCTTGCGCCCGCGATCGCGGTGGCGATACCGGTGGGTCTCGTCGTCGGCGGCGTGAACGGGATGCTCGTGAGCCTCCTCGCGGTGGAAGCTGTCGGAGTCGCCGTTCGCTCCGCGCACGGCAGATCCGCCCGCAAGGTCGCGACGCGCCGCGACGCCGAGTGGCAGGAGGCCTGCGAGATCGTCGCCACCGAGCTTCGCGGCGGACGCACCGCGGAGCAGGCGATCGCCACCGCCTCGGCGGCCTGTGCGGACCTGGTGCCGGTGGTGCGGACGATGCAACTCGGCGGTGACGTCGTGGGAGCGCTCCGCGCAGTCCCGGGTTCGCCCGCCGCCGTCGGGCTGGCTGCCGCGTGGGCGACAGCGCATGCGAGTGGTGCGGGGCTGGCCGGCGTCGTGGAGCGAGTCACCGGCGAGCTGACCGAGCAACTGGCCTTACGCCGCGAGATCGGCGCGGAACTCGCAGCTCCGCGCGCGACCGCGAGACTGCTCGCCCTCCTGCCGCTCGGCGGGATGGCGCTCGGCGCGTTCCTGGGTGTCGACCCGTTGACGATGCTCCTGGGCACCACCACCGGCCTGGTGTGCCTGTCGGTCGGCTCCGTGCTCGCCGTCACCGGTGTGCTCTGGGTCGATCGGCTCGCGCGCGCAGCTGAAGCGGTCGGCTGAAGGGGAGTCGTCGTGGGTGTCCTGTTGACAGCGCTCGTTGCGGGCGCCGCGGTGTGGTCTCTCCTCGCAGTGCCGGGAGCGGTGCGTCGGGTCGAACGGATCGTCGGTCGGCGAGGTGGACACGGCGGCCACGACCCGGGTGCCGCCGACGGCCGGTTGCGACGGTCGGCAGGGCATCCGGCGAGATCGCCGGTCCCGGCGCTCGCCGTGCTGGGCGCCGCGGGGGCCGTCTTTCTCCTCGTCGGCGGCTGGCTCGGAGCCCTGCTCGCCGCCGGTGCGGCAGTCGCGCTTCACCGCTTCCTCGCCGGTCTCCAACCGGCAGCGGTCCGACGACGGTCGATGGCAGTCACCGCCGCACTGCCGATGGCCGCCACGCTGCTGGCCGCCTGCCTCCGTGCCGGCAGACCGGTCCACCCGTCGGTCGCTGCCGTCGGCGAGGCGATCGGCGGCCCGCTCGGCGACGACCTCGTCCACGTCGCCGCCAGCCTCGCACTCGGCGCGCCGCCGGAGGTCGCCTGGCGCCGGCTGGCCGCTGCACCGGCGACCGCACGGTTCGCCCGAACGCTGGTACGGACCTGGGGGTCCGGCGCCCCACTCGCCGACACCCTCGACGCGCTGGCCGTCGCCTGCCGTGCCACCGCGCGGGCAGCAGCCGAACAGCGGGCGAAGTCGGTCGGGGTCCGCGCGGCGGCGCCGTTGGGGCTGTGCTTCCTCCCGGCATTCGTCGCCGTCGGCCTCGTGCCGGTGATCGTCGGAGTGGTCACCGGCGTCATCCACAGCCTGTTCTGACACGGCTCTGGTTCGAGCGGCTCTCCACAGTGCGCACAACCGTGAATCGGTCCACAGGCTTGGTGATTCCGGGGCTACCACGGTGCCGGAATCGGCAGGCTGCACCTGTGGTCACGAGGGTGACCATCCGCCCGGCCGGCAGCCGGAACGGTCGAAGGAGCAGGCATGGCTGAAGGTTGTGGGGAGTCAGGCCACGAGGAGGACGATCGGGCCGTGGTGCCCGTGGCGACGCGGGAACGGATCACGGCAAGCCGTCGTGTCCGTGCGATGACGAGATCGCTGTCGCGACAGCGCGGAATGGTGACGGCGGAGTATGCCGTCGGGGCGGTGGCGGCGGCCGGGTTCGCCGGAGTCCTCATCAAGGTGCTGACGGATCCACACGTGTTCGAACTGCTGCTGCGCATCATCTCCTGGCTGCTCGGCCTGGTGACGGGACAGAAGATCCTGTGAGCGTCTGCCGGTCGGGTCGGCCGTCGCCGGAACGGTCGACTCCGGCCGGCCCTTCGCGACGCTGCTGTCGGGGTCGCCGTCAGCGGGGCATGGTGACGATCGAGAACGCCCTGGCGATGTTCGGCCTCGTCCTCGTGGTGGCCTTTGCCGCGTTCGCGATCTCCGTCGGTGTCATGCAGCTGCGATGCGTCGACGCTGCCCGCGACGCCGCCAGGGCCGCGGCGCGCGGTGACGCCGACGCGATCAGTCGCGCTGCGGCCGAGCGTTCCGCACCGCCCGGAGCGCGAATCGACATCGCCCACAGCGGTGCCGTCGTGACGGTGCACGTGTCCACCGAGGTTCGGGTGCCTGGGTTGCTCGCTCGGCTCGGTGGGGTTCCGGTGTCCGCGACCGCCACGGTCGACGCCGAACCCGGCGCAGGCGAGAAATGACGAGTATCCGTCGCCAGCGCGGAAGCGCGAGCGTGATGATGCTGGCCTGGTTCACGGTTCTCGCGGTTCTTGTCACCGTCGCCCTTCTTGTCGCGCTCGTCGCCGCGGCCCAGCATCAGGTCGAGGCCGCCGCAGACCTGGCCGCACTCAGCGCCGCCACTCACATCGCCGACGGCGAGGAGCAGGCGTGTCGTGCCGCCGGACGTGTCGCGGCGTCGATGCGGGCCGCCGTGACCGACTGCCGGGTCCGGGGGCTCGACGTCGAACTCGATGTGCAGAGCATCGTGAACCTACGGGCACGTCGGCTCGTGCTCACGGCGACCGCTCGCGCGGGCCCGGCCGAGCGGATCGAGTGATGGGCCGACGGGCCCGACCGGCTGTGCGGTTGAATGCCGGGACGTTCGAGTGGAGGCGGTGGTCGCACTGACCGGCATGGTGGCAGCCGTCGACATCGGCGGCACGAAGATCGCCGCGGCCGCCGTCACCTCAGATGATCGGATCCTCAGCCGCGAGATCGCCGTCACCCCGGCCACCGAAGGGCCGGACGCCGTGCTCGCCCTGGTCGCCGACCTCGTGACCCGTCTCGTGGATCGGGTCGGTCCGATCGACGCGGTGGGAGTGGGCACCGCCGGTGCGGTCGATCCGGTCGGCGGACGCATCGTCTCCGCCACCGCTGCCATCTCGGGCTGGACGGGCACCCGCGTCGCCGACGGGCTCGCGGCTCGGCTTCACCTCCCGGTGGCTGTCGACAACGACGTCCACGCCCATCTGATCGGTGAGCTCACCGCAGATCCCGCCCGATCCGGACAGACCGTGCTGCTCGTCGCCGTGGGCACCGGCATCGGCGGGTCCCTCGCCATCCACGGCCGGGTGCACCGAGGTGCTCGTCACGTCGCAGGACACGTCGGGCACGTGCCGATACCGGGCGCTGAAGGCTGTCTCTGCCCCTGCGGCGGAGTCGGGCACGCCGAGGCGGTGGCGTCGGGACCAGCACTCGTCGCCAGCTATCGCCGGCGCACCGGCGACGCTCTCGCCGACCTCGTCGCCGTGTGCGAACGAGCAACTGACGGCGATCCGGCTACGCGTCGGACGTGCTGACCGCCGGCGGTCGACACGTGGGCACCCTCGTCGGCGGGCTCGCGAACGTCCTCGACCCGGACCTGGTGATCCTGACCGGCGGCGTCAGCCGGGCCGGGCCGGTGTGGTGGTCAGCCGTTCGTCGTTCCGCGTACGCCGAGCTCCTCCCGGCGATGAGGGACCACATCGCGATCGACACCCTCGTCGTCGGGTCGACGGTCGCCGACGCCGCCCTGATCGGGGCAGCCACACTGGCTCGCGGCGTCGCGCGATGACGGTTCTCGACGGAATCCGAGGCCGGTTGATCGTCTCCTGCCAGGCCTATCCGGGTGAGCCGATGCGGGACTCGCGCACGATGACCCAGGTGGCGCAGGCCGCGGTGCTCGGTGGAGCCGCCGGGATCCGGGCGCAGGGGCTGGCGGACATCGCGTCCATTCGGGCCGCGGTCGACGTGCCGCTCATCGGCCTGGTGAAGGTCGGACACACGGGCGTCTTCATCACGCCGACTCTGGAAGCGGCCACAGACGTAGTCGATGCCGGTGCCGACATCGTCGCCCTGGACGGCACCCATCGGGCACGACCGGACGGGCGCACGCTCACCGACACCGTGGCCGAGCTGAAGAAGCGACGTCCCACCTGCCTCGTGATGGCCGACATCTCCACCTACCAGGAGGGCATCGCCGCGGCACGGGCCGGGGCGGACGTCATCGGCACGACGCTGGCCGGGCACACCTCGTACTCCTATCGCGGCGACGGTCCAGACTTCGAGACCCTCGCGCGGCTCGCAGCCGCTCTGGACCGCCCGGTCCTGGCCGAAGGTCGGATCCACACGCCCGCGCTGGCGGCCGAAGCGTTGCGACTCGGTGCCCACGCCGTGGTCGTCGGGACCGCGATCACCCATCCCAGCTCGATCACGTCCTGGTTCGTCGACGCGATCAGACGGCCGTCATCCTGACGCCACCGCGAGCCGACGGCGCTCGTCCACTGCGTGATCGGTCTCGTCGCGGATCAGATCGGCATTGATCATGGCGCCCGCCATGACGCCGGCCGCTGCCGCTCCGATCACCTGGGCCCGGGGGTCGGCCACGTTGCCCGCCACCCAGACCCCGGGTATCGCGGTCTGGCCGGTCGGGTCGGCCGCGGCGACGAACGTGCCGAGTTCGGTGGTCGTCACCTCGAGGCCCAGCGACACCAGCACGTCGGCGCGGGCGACGAATCGCGGTCCCACGACGATCGCCGTCCTCGGCACCACGGTCCCGTCCGCCAGGCGCAGCCCGCCGAGCCGGTCGTCGGTGACGAGCACACTCTCGACCTCGCCCTCGACGATCGTGACACCTCGAGCCGCCAGCCGCTCGAGGTCTTCGGCGCCCGGCGCCGGCTGCGTGTGGAGGAACAACACGAGATCCTTCGTCCACTGGGAGAAGAGCAAGGCCTGGTGGACGGCTTGCGGGCCGGACGCGATCACGCCGATCGGCTGGTCCCGCACCTCCCAGCCGTGGCAGTACGGGCAGTGCAGCACGTCGCGTCCCCAGCGCGTCGCCAGGCCGTCGATCGCGGGCAACTCGTCGACCAGACCTGTCGTCACCAGCAAACGCCGGGCCGAGACGACCCGCTCGTCCGCGAGCGTCACCCGGAACCCGTCACCGGTCGCGCTGGCCGACTCGACCCGGCCATCGACCACGACTCCGCCGTACCGCTGGACCTCGCCCGTCCCGCCGCCACCAGGGCATGCGGCGAGATCCCGTCGAGTCCGAGGTAGTTGTGCACGCCGGCGGCCGGTGCATTGCGCGGCTCACCGGCGTCGACGACGAGGACCGAGCGCCGAGCCCGCCCGAGTGTCACCCCACCGCTCAGGCCGGCGGCGCCACCGCCGATCACCACCACGTCGTACGCGTCCTCGATGCCGGAATCCGTGTCCAGGGTCATGACGTCCACCTCCGAACCCACCGTGGGTCACCTCGCTCGATTTGACAACTGACGTTGCTGAACTGGCAAAGTCAGCCACATGGCCGAAGACGATGACGGCGTGCTGACTGCGGTGGGCCCGCGCCTGCGCGCGCTCCGCCAGAAGCGTGGTGCCACCCTCGCGGCACTCGCCGAGACCACCGGAATCTCGATCAGCACGCTGTCGAGGCTCGAATCGGGCCAGCGCAAGCCGACCCTCGAACTCCTCCTCCCGCTGGCCAAGGCGCACCGGGTGGCGCTCGACGAGCTCGTCGGCGCCCCACCCACCGGTGACCCGCGCGTCCACGCCACGCCCGTCGAACGCCACGGGATGTCGATCGTGGCCCTCACTCGGGACCTCACCGGGCTCCAGGCGTTCAAGCTGGTGATCCCGGCGGGCCAGCGGACCGACCCGGAGCAACGAACTCACGAGGGTTACGAATGGCTCTACATCCTCAGCGGCCGGCTCCGACTGCTGCTGGCCGAGCACGACCTCGTCCTGGGCGCCGGCGAAGCCGCCGAGTTCGACACGCGAACACCGCACTGGTTCGGCAGCGCGGACGGCCGGTCGGTCGAGTTCCTCAGCCTCTTCGGACCCCAGGGTGAACGCATGCACGTCCGCGCTCGCTCACGGCAGCCCGCTCGGCGGGCAGAGCGTCGCTAGCCCCGATCGGCACCGGCCGTGAAGCCCGCCTGATCGGCCCCGGGGGCGCCGTCGGGATGGTCGAGTGCCTCCCGGCGACGCCGCCGGGCCCGCCGCGCCGCGACGGTCAGGAGGACGATCCCGGCTGCGAGCGCGATCGTGGTGACGGCACCGGCGAGGAACATCTGAGCCGAACTGGTGGTCAGCTGGAAGTTGGCCACGTCGATGCGGACGCCCCCGACCGAGCCGGTGAGCACGAGGACGACGCTGGCGACCGCGAGCGCCACCAAGACCAGGGCGATCACGAACACGGGGTCATCGTCCCTCGGCCAGCAGGCAGTCCAGGAGCCGCACCGCCGCGGCCTTGTCGAGCGGGCTGTTGGCGTTGCCGCACTTGGGCGACTGGATGCAGGCGGGGCAGCCGTCGGCGCACGGGCAGTCGGCGATCGTCTGCCGGGTTGCCGTCAGCCAGTCGAGGGCCCGTTGGTACCCACGCTCCGCGATACCGGCGCCGCCGGGATACCCGTCGTGCACGAACACGGTGACCGTTCCGGTCTCGGGGTGACAGGCCGTCGAGACTCCACCGATGTCCCAGCGGTCGCAGGCAGCGAACAACGGGAGGAGGCCGATCGCGGCGTGCTCGGCGGCATGGGCCGCCCCCGGCAGTGCGCCCGGTTCGAGACCGATGGCCGACACGGCGTCGGGGGTCAGCGTCCACCAGACTGCCGTCGTCGCCAGTGTGCGCTCGGGAAGATCGAGCAGAACCTCTCCGAGGACCTCGCCGGTTCCGACGCGCCGACGCAGGTAGCCCACGACCTGACCGGTCACCGTCACCTGGCCGAAGCTGACCGTCCCGGGCCCCCAGGGCTGCGACGTGGCCACCGAGTCGATCGCGATGGAGCTGGTGGACTTCGCCATCGTCGAGTAATCCGGCGTCGCCGCCTCGCACAGGGCGACCCCGGCGATGTCGTCCAACGAGCGGACGAGATAGCTCTCGCCCTGGTGCAGGTAGACCGCGCCTTCGTGAACGGCGCCGTGGGAAGCGGCCGCGTCGACGGTGCCGAGCAGCCGGCCGCTGTCCTCCTCGACGATCGTGACGGCCGGGGCACCCGCCCCGCGGATGTCGGCCAGGTCGCTGGCGCGCTGCCGGCGGGTCCAGAACCACCCGGCCGGTCGCCGTCGTAGCAGACCGGCCGTGGTCAGCTCGGCCAGCAGCCGCGGCGCCGTCGGGCCGAACAGGGCCGCATCCGCGTCGGTCAAGGCGAGTTCGGCGGCGGCAGCCGCCAGGTGCGGCGCCACGATGTGCGGGTTGTCGGGATCGAACGCCGTCACCTCGAGGTCGCGGTCGAAGAGCAACTCCGGGTGCCGCACGAGGTAGGCGTCGAGCGGGTCGGCGCCGGCGACCAGGACGGCCAGGGCCGGCCGGCCGCGACGACCGGCTCGGCCCACCTGCTGCCACAGCGACGCCCGGGTGCCTGGGAAGCCCGACAGCACGACGGCGTCCAGACCGGCGATGTCGACTCCGAGCTCGAGGGCGTTCGTGGACGCCACGGCGAGCAACTCACCCGAGGTCAACGCCCGTTCGACCGCACGCCGCTCCTCGGGCAGCAACCCGCCGCGGTAGGCGGCCACCCGGTTGGCGAGGCGGGCGGTCGCCGCCGGGCCGTCGCGCAGCCGGTCTCGGGTCTCCGAGGCCACCGTCTCTGCCGTGCGCCGAGCCCGGACGAAGGCGACCGTCCGGGCCTGTGACGTGACGAGCTCGGCGAGCAACCTCGAGGTATAGGTGTGCGACGACATCGGTCGTCGTGGCCCGGGCGCCTGCTCCGCGGTGCCCGCGTCGTCGGCTTCGTCGGCGCCGGGATCGACGAGGACGAAGGTGAGCTCGCCGCGTGGCGACGCGTCGTCGGTGACGGCCGTCACCGGGTCGCCGATCAGCCGCCGGGCCGAGACCGCCGGTTCGCCGACCGTGGCCGACGCGAGGACGAACACCGGATCCGCGCCGTAGTGACGGCAGAGCCGCCGGAGACGCCGTAGCACCTGGGCCACATGCGACCCGAACACGCCCCGGTAGTGGTGGCACTCGTCGATGACCACCACGTCGAGATGCGCGAACAGGCGCCGGTAGCGCTCGTGTCCGGGCAGCAGCGCGTGGTGCAGCATGTCCGGGTTCGTGAGGACGTAGCCGGCCGCGCGCCGCGCCCACTCCCGTTCGGCCGAGCTCGAGTCGCCGTCGAGCGTCGTCGCCTCGAGCCCGGGCAGAGCCAGCTCACGCAGGGCACGGAGCTGGTCGTGGGCGAGCGCCTTGGTCGGGGCGAGATAGAGCGCCGTCCGCCGTCGCGCCGGTGCCAGCGTCAGGTCGTCGAGGGCGTTCTGAGCGATCGGCAGCAGGTACCCGAGCGACTTGCCCGACGACGTGCCCGTCGCGACGACCACATGGCGACGAGCCCGGACGGCGGCCGCGGTCTGGACCTGATGCGACCACGGCCTTGCGATGCCGCACGTCATGAGGCGGCCACGCAACTCGGTCCCGACCCAGGCCGGCCAGGGCTCCGCTCGGCCTTCCCGCCGGGGCATCACGTGGACGCTCACGGCGTAGGGGTCACCGCCGCCCCGCCACCGTTCCAGCAGCGGGGCGAGAGGCTCCCGCGCCGAGGTGGGAGGGGCGGCGATCGCGGTCACCGAACCAGTTTCGCAGCCGCTGCCGACACATGGGGGTCGACGTGGCCGACGCGGTGGCGGGCCGACGCGCACCGCTCCGGACGCAAGTTCGACGCACCGTGACTGTGCCGTAGACTCCCCGCCGCTGGTCGGCGTGGACCCGTTGGATCGTCCGGGTCGTCGATCAGTGGCCCTCGAGGTCACCATCGTCGAGAGCCCGCCGATCTGGCAGCTGGAACCCCGACAGGAGTATGCATGCCATCGTCCACGCTTGCAGCGGGAGACCCGCTCTCCCTTGCGGGCAGCAACATCGGCTACGTCGTCGTCGTTGCGGTCATCGCTCTTCTCGCCCTACTGATGTCCTTCTACTTCCGCCGCGAGGTGCTCAGCGCACCGGCCGGAACACCGAAGATGCAGGAGATAGCCGGTGCGGTCCAGGAGGGCGCGAGCGCGTTCCTGAGCCGCCAGTTCAAGACGCTCTCGGGCTTCGCGGCGATCGCGTGCCTGGCGCTGCTCGTCCTGCCGGGGGACTGGGACGTCCGCATCGGGCGCTCGGTCTTCTTCCTGGTGGGCGCGGGTTTCTCGGCCACGATCGGCTATCTGGGCATGTGGCTCGCTGTGCGGGCCAACGTCCGGGTCGCCGCGGCGGCCCAGGACAGGGGCCGTGACCCGGCCATGCGCATCGCCTTCCGCACCGGTGGTTCGGTCGGAATGGCCACCGTCGGCCTCGGCCTGTTCGGTGCTGCGCTGGTCGTTCTGATCTACAAGACCGATGCCCCGAACGTCCTCGAGGGCTTCGGCTTCGGCGCCGCACTGCTCGCCATGTTCATGCGGGTCGGCGGCGGCATCTTCACCAAGGCCGCCGACGTGGGCGCCGACCTGGTCGGCAAGGTCGAGGCGGGCATCCCCGAGGACGATCCCCGCAACGCGGCGACGATCGCGGACAACGTCGGCGACAACGTGGGCGACTGTGCGGGCATGGCCGCCGACCTGTTCGAGTCCTACGCCGTCACGCTGGTCGCCGCTCTGATCCTCGGCAGCGCCGCCTTCGGCTCCGGCGGGCTCGTGTTCCCGCTGATCGTCCCGGCGCTAGGCGTCGTGACGGCTGTCATCGGGATCTTCCTGACCCGTCCCCGCGCCGGTGAGGGCGGCCTCAAGACGATCAACCGCGCGTTCTACTCCTCGGCCGTCATCTCCGCCGTGCTCTGCACCATCGCGGCCTACCTCTACCTGCCGAGCTCGTTCGACCAGCTCTCCGGCGTCAGCGATTCCATCGCAGCCCACGACGGTGACCCGCGGCTCATCGCGAGCGCAGCGGTGATCCTCGGCATCGTGCTCGCCGCGGTGATCCTGGCCCTGACGGGCTACTTCACCGGGACCGACCACCGCCCCGTCATCGACGTCGGCAAGACGTCGCTCACCGGCCCGGCGACGGTCATCCTCTCCGGCATCTCGCTCGGCCTCGAATCGGCTGTCTACACCGCGGTCGTCATCAGCGCCGCCGTGTACGTGGCGTTCCTCATCGGCGGCGGCTCGATCGTCGTCGCGCTGTTCGCCATCGCGCTCGCCGGTTGCGGTCTGCTCACCACGGTCGGCGTCATCGTGGCCATGGACACGTTCGGCCCGGTCTCGGACAACGCGCAGGGCATCGCGGAGATGTCCGGCGAGGTCGACGAGGAGGGCGCGAAGATCCTCACCGAGCTCGACGCGGTCGGCAACACCACCAAGGCGATCACCAAGGGCATCGCGATCGCGACCGCGGTGCTGGCCGCGACCGCCCTCTTCGGCTCGTACACCGATGCCATCGGCAACGCGTTGGGCAGCGCCGAGGAAGAGGTGCAGTTCATCGCCGACTCGGTGATCTTCAACCCGGCCACGCTCGTCGGCGTCATCCTCGGTGCGGCTGTCGTGTTCCTGTTCTCCGGTCTCGCGATCAACGCCGTCGGCCGGGCTGCCGGCGCGGTGGTGTTCGAGGTCCGTCGCCAGTTCCGCGACATCCCCGGGATCATGGAGGGGACGACCAAGCCCGAGTACGGCAAGGTCGTCGACATCGTCACCCGCGACTCGCTCCGTGAGCTCGCCACCCCGGGACTGCTGGCGCTGTTCGCCCCGGTGGCCGTCGGCTTCGGCCTCGGCGTCGCACCGCTCGCCGGGTACCTCGGCGGGGCGATCGCCTGCGGCACCCTGATGGCGGTCTTCCTGGCCAACTCCGGTGGAGCCTGGGACAACGCGAAGAAGCTCGTCGAGGACGGCGTCCACGGCGGCAAGGGATCGCCGGCCCACGAGGCCACGGTCATCGGCGACACCGTCGGTGACCCGTTCAAGGACACCGCCGGCCCGGCCATCAACCCGCTGCTCAAGGTGATGAACCTCGTGTCGGTGCTGATCGCGCCGGCCGTCGTGACGCTCTCGGTCGGCGCCGACGCCAACACCGCCGTCCGGTTGATCATCGCGCTGGGCGCCGCCGCGATCATCATCGTGTCGGTGTACGTGTCCAAGCGTCGCCAGATCGCGATCTCGGCCGACTGATCCGCTGACCGACCAGTCGAGCGAATCGCCGACCATGCCGATGCCGACCGCTCCCGGGGACGACCCGGGCGAGGTCGGCATCGGTGTCTTCGAGCCGGCGGCGTGGAGCGACCCCACCGCGGTCGATGCGTTGCGGCGGGCGCTCCGGACCGCCGGTTACACGGTCGACGGCGTCCACTCCCTCCTGGGGCCGGCTGCGTCGACTGCCCTGAGCCGCAACGAGACGACCCCGGGCGTGGTCGCGCTCGACCGGCACGCCGCCGCGCGGCTCGCGCCTGCTCTCACCACGATGGTGCTGCTCTGGACGGTGCAGGCCCCGGTGTCGAGCACCGACGCGGAACTCGCCTTCGGTCCCGCGTTCGAGCCGCTGCTGGCATCGGGCATCCTCACCGCCGACCCGGCGGCGGCCGGCCGACCGGGCATCGTCCGGGCCGCGATCGACATCCGTCCCTACGGCGACGAACAGCACGACGGCTGGGTCGTCAGCGATCTGACGCCGGGACTCGACGGGTCGACGGTGCGGCTCGGCGACGAGTACGTGCTCGGCGTCAACGACGCGGCGACGACCCTGGCCGGACTGACGCTGCGCCGGCGGGTCGGACGCGCGCTCGACCTCGGCACGGGATCCGGCATCCAGACGCTTCACCTGTGCACACATGCCGACAGCGTCGTCGGGACCGACGTCAATCCCCGGGCGCTGGCGATGGCCCGGCTGTCGGCGGCTCTCAACGAGATCGACGTCGACTGGCGAACGGGCAGCCTCCTCGAACCCGTCGCCGGCGAGGTGTTCGATCTCGTGGTGTCGAACCCGCCCTTCGTCGTCTCGCCCGGCTCGGCGGACGTCAGCGCGTTGACATACCGGGACTCGGGCTCGGCCGGTGACGCCATGGTGGCCGGGCTCGTAACCGGCCTCCCCGGTTTGCTGACACCCGGCGGAGTGGCGCAGCTGCTCGCGAACTGGGCGCACGTCGACGGCCAGGACTGGCGGGATCGGGTCCGCGCGTGGATCGGGCCGGCGGTGAACGGGCAGCCGGTGGACGCCTGGATCGTGCAACGCGAGGTCCTCGACCCGGCGGCCTACGTGGAGTTGTGGCTGCGCGACGCCGGCCTTCACGGCGACCCGGGCTACTCCGACCGCTACCGCGCCTGGCTCGCCTGGTTCGACGCCGAGCGGATCACCGGCGTCGGGATGGGATGGGTGATGCTGCACCGCCCGGTGGACGTCGGGCCGGTCCACGTGCGCGTGGAGGAGCTCGCCGGCGCGGTGGCACAGCCGCTCGGCGACGCCGTCGGGCGGTGGGTGGACGCGATCGAGTGGCTGCGGGTGCACGGAGGGTCGGACGAGACCCTGCGGAACGCTCGGCTGGCGGTGGCCGGCGACGTCGTCGCCGAGCAGTGGAACCGACCCGGCTACCCCGACCCCGAACACCTCGTGCTCCGGCAGCAGGGGACGACGATGCGGGCGATCGAGGTCGACACCGCATTGGCGGGCTTCGTGGGTGCCTGCGACGGCGAGCTGACCACGGGCCAGATCGTCGATGCGCTGGCCGAGCTCCTGGAGCTCACGCCCGAACGGGCCGCGACGTTGCAGCGCGAGGTGCTCGGCTCGGCCCGGGAGTTGCTCGTCTCCGGGCTGCTCGGTCCGGCCTGAAGCAGGGTCGCGGGTCCGGGGGATGGCCGAGATGACGCCGCAGCAGCGGGCCCGGGCGGGGGTGGCGCGGTTCGGGGTCGCGGACGTCGTGGGCGCCTGCGTCGAGGTGCTGCGGACGGATGCGCCGATCGACGGCGAGCTCACCGAGGTGATCGTCGATCCGCAGGCGGCGCGGTCGTTGGCCGAGCGGATGACGAGTCGCGCGGACCAGAGCTACTGGTGGCCGACCTGGGCGCTGCGAACGCTGCTGCACCTGGACCCGGGGAGCATCGACGCAGCGGTCGAGTCCGTCGTCGTCGACGCGCTGGGGTCACTGGCACTGGCGCCCCCGGGAGATGGCGGCGAAGGTGGTCGTCGCGCATGAACTCGGGTCGGCGGCCGACGCGCTGGCCGGGCTGGTCGCCGCCGACGAGACCGCGCGCGTCCGGATAGCGGCGTTGCGTGGGCTCGGCGTGGTGGGCGAGCACGAGCACCTCGAGGTCGTGCTGGACGCGCTCGACGATCCGGAGCCGACGGTGGCCGCGCAGGCCGAACGCACGCTCCACCACCTGCGTCGCCGGCTCGACCTGCCGGATCGCTGAACCGCCGCCCGGGCACACGTCGATCCGGCGCGGGCGGCTCCCGCTCACCGGCCGGCCGCCGGCGGAGTTCGGCCCGGCCGTCGGTTCAGCGATCGACCCGGCTGCCCCAGGTCGTCGGCTCGATGCTCATCGCGAACTCCAGCCGGCCGCCCTCGGCGAGGTCGGCGTGGCTGAGGAACGGGGACACCCGCCGGGCGCCGTCGACCGTCAGCCCGGCGACGTACGGGGCCGACGGCGCATCCGGAGCCACGATCACCAGCGGCCGGGCGGCGCCTGGTAGGTCGATCCGCACCTCCTCGAACAACGGCGCGCCCACCACGTACTCACCCGATGCGGGATTCACCGGGTAGAACCCCATCGCCGTGAACAGGTACCACGCCGACATCTGCCCGAGGTCGTCGTTCCCGCACAGGCCGCCGGGGTCGGTCAGATACGACGCCCGGGCGATCGAGCGCACCTGCTCCTGGGTCTTCCACGGTTGGCCCGCATAGGAGTACAGGTAGGGGATGTGGTGGCTGGGCTCGTTGTCGTGCATGTTCCACCCGGCGGCGAAGTGCTCGTCCAGTCGAGCCCGGAACAAGTCGATGCCCATCAGGTCGCGCAAGCCGCGGATGTCGTGCAGCGCGCCGAACAGATACGGCCACTTCGTGCCCTCGGTCCACCCGTCCTCGGCCCACGACCCGTCGAGGTTCCGGGCCTGGATGAAGCCGGTGCCGGCGTTCCACAGGGTCTGGTAGCTCGACGAACGCTTCACCAACTCGGCCGCGACGTCGTCGTGCCCGGTGAGCCGAGCGACCTGGGCCACGCACCAGTCGTCGAACGCGTAATCCAGCGTCCTCGACCCGGCCTCGGCGGTCCGGTCGGCCGGCACCCAGCCGTGCCGGAGGTACCAGGTGAGCCCGGCCCGCGCCTGCGCGGGGACGGGGACCTCCCGATCGGCGTACTGCAGTTCGGTGTCGCGTTCCGGCGGCACCGTCGCGTCCTTGAGGACGGCCTCGTACGCCGTCGAGGCGGAGAAACCGGTGAAGCCCTTGACCATCGCCTCGGCCACGATCGAGTCCGCGTGCGTGCCCACCATGATGTTCGTCTCGACCAGGTTCTCCCAGATCGGCAACCAGCCCGATGCCTGGTACGAGCGCAGCAGCGATCGCATCATCCCGTCGATCCGCTCGGGCGCGAGCAGGATCAGCAGCGCGTTCTGCGCTCGGAACGTGTCCCACAGCGAGAACGCCGTGTACGCGGAGTCGGTCTCGCGGACGGAGTCGGTGTAACCGCAGTAGTACCGGCCGTCCTCGTCGATCTCCGAGGGGTACTGCAGCGCGTGGAACAGGCACGTGTAGAAGGTGACGAGCTCGTCGTCGGTCGCGCCCTTCACCCGGATGAGATCCAGCTTGGCCGACCACGCCGCGCGAGTGCCGGCCTCGACCGACTCGAACGACGTCCCGTCCGGTACCTCGCGGTCGAGGTTCGCCCGGGCCTGGTCGATCGAGATCAGCGACACGCCGACGCGGACCCCGACCCTCGCGACGTCGGGGGAGAACCGCACGTACGCACCGAGCTCACCGCCGGTCCCCGCCCGGGAGCCCTCGTCGAGGTCGCCGCCGGCAGCGGTGCCCCAACTGGCGAACGGGGCGTCGAACCGGGCCACGAAGTACCCGCGGAACCCGGCTGCCGCGGGTGGCCCGAGGTGGGAGTCCTGACGCTCGGGGTTCCACCCGGATACCTCCCGAGCGTCGGGATCGATCGACACGGCGCCGTCGAACCCGGCCCTGGTGGCCTGCACGAGTACCCACCGGTCGACGCTCGCCACGGCCGCGGCGGCAGTCCCGGCGGAGCCGGCCGATCGGTCGGCCGAGAACGCGAACGAACAGAACCCGACCCGCGAGGTCCCGGTCAGCGCGGCGTCGATCGAGCCGTCGGCCGTGCGCATCCGCACCCGGTAGGACGCTGCGCTGACCTGTTCGTCCGCATGGTCGAACACCAACGCCCGGTCCTCGAGCAGGGGCCGGACCTCCCCGACGCCCGGCATCACGGCGACCTGCCCCCAGTCGCCCATCCAGATGGCAGGCTGGTGGCTGCCGAGGAAGCCGATGATGGTGTCGTCGCCGTGGTGGTACGCGCATCGCGAGATGCCGTTCTCCCGGGTCATCGGCGTCCAGCGGGTCATCGCGAACGGTGGCGCCGTGCTCGGCACCATCCCGCCGTACTCGGTCGGATCCGGCCCGTCGGTCCCGATCAGCGGGTCGACCCGATCGACAGGTTCCACGTGGCCCGGCCCTTCACTCGCGCCGGGAGCGGGGCTCGCAGATGCACTCATGAGGGACATTCAATCCCTCGGCTCCCGCCACGGCGCTTTCCGGCCCGTGACACACTGGCGCCGCCATACCTCGGGAAACACCCGCAGTGATCGTCCGTCTGCCCCTTTGGAGAAAGCAGTGTCGCAAGGTTCGAGTGCACCGGCGGGAAGTCGGGCGCTGGTCATCGTCGAGTCGCCGACCAAGCAACGGCAGATCTCCGGCTTCCTCGGCGACAGCTACGTCGTCCGCTCCTCGTTCGGCCACATCCGCGACCTCCCGCACGGAGCGTCCGAGGTGCCCGCCAAGGAGAAGGACAAGTCCTGGGCCCGCCTCGGCGTGGACGTCGACGGCGACTTCGAGCCGCTCTACGTGGTGTCACCGGACAAGCGGCAGGTGGTCCGTGACCTGGCCCAGCAGCTCAAGGGCGTCGACCAGCTCTTCCTGGCCACCGATGAGGACCGCGAGGGTGAGGCCATCGCCTGGCACCTGCTCGACCTCCTCAAGCCCACCGTGCCGGTTCGACGGATGGTGTTCCACGAGATCACCCCGGCCGCGATCGCCGAGGCCGTCCAGAACACCCGTGACCTCGACACGAACCTCGTCGACGCGCAGGAGACCCGGCGGATCCTCGACCGGCTGTACGGGTACGAGGTCAGCCCGGTGCTGTGGAAGAAGGTCATGGCCGGGACGTCCGCCGGCCGCGTCCAGTCGGTCGCACTGCGGCTCGTCGTCGACCGTGAGCGCGATCGGATGGCGTTCCGCTCCGCCGCGTACTCCGACCTCATCGCCCGGGTCGACGCCGGCGAGGGCCGCGACCCGCGCCAGTTCACCGTCCGGCTCGTGACCGTGGCCGGCAAGCGCGTGGCGAGTGGGCGCGACTTCGACTCGCTCGGTGCCCTGAAGCCCACGTCCGACGTTGCCGTGATCGACGCGGCCCGCGCGCAGGGCATGGCCACGGGTCTCACCGGCGGCACGATGAACGTGCTCGCCGTGGACGCCCGGCCGTACCGCCGCTCGCCGTACGCGCCGTTCCGGACGACGACGATGCAGCAGGAGGCCGGCCGCAAGCTCGGCTTCACCGCCCAGCGGGCGATGCAGGTGGCGCAGCGGCTGTACGAGAACGGCCATATCACCTACATGCGTACCGACTCGACCACGCTGTCGGCGACGGCGATCAACGCGGCCAGGACCCAGGTCCGGGAGCTCTACGGCGACGAGTACCTGCCCGCGTCACCGCGCACCTATGCCAACAAGGTGAAGAACGCGCAGGAGGCGCACGAGGCGATCCGCCCGGCGGGCGACGCGTTCCAGACCCCTGCCCAGACCGGGTTGCGGGGCGATGAGTTCCGACTCTACGAGCTGATCTGGATGCGGACGATCGCGTCGCAGATGAACGACGCCCGCGGCCAGAGCGTCACGATCCGCCTTGGTTCGGAGGTCGGGAGTGGACCCGATACCGGGGTCCCGGTCGAGCTCACCGCGAGCGGCAAGGTCATCACGTTCCACGGATTCCTCAAGGCCTACGTCGAGGGCACCGACGATCCCGACACCGAGCTCGACTCGGCCGAGCGCCGGCTGCCCGACGTGGCCGTCGATGATCACCTCACGACCCTGTCGGTCACGTCGGAATCGCACGAGACCCGCCCACCGGCGCGGTTCACCGAGCAGACCCTGATCACCGAACTCGAGAGCCGCGAGATCGGCCGGCCGTCGACGTACGCGTCGATCATCGGGACGATCCAGGATCGTGGCTACGTCTACAAGAAGGGCCAGGCACTCGTCCCGGCCTGGTTGGCGTTCTCGGTGGTCCGGTTGCTCGAGGAGCACTTCAGCCGCCTGGTCGACTACGCCTTCACCGCCCGGATGGAGGACGTCCTCGACGACATCGCCACCGGGGACGCCGATCGGATCGCCACGCTGCGCGGGTTCTACTTCGGCACGGACGGGGCCGGTGCCAACGGCGCGAACGGAGCCGGCCGGGAGAACGAGGGCTTGAAGCAGTTGGTCACCGACCTCGGTGACATCGACGCTCGCGAGCTCGCGACTTTCCCGTTGGCCGACGGCATCAACGTGCGGGTCGGACGTTACGGCCCTTACCTGGAAGACGAAGCCGGCAACCGTTCCAACATCCCCGACGACCTGCCGCCCGACGAGCTGACGTTGGAGAAGGCCCAGGAGCTGCTCGCCCACCCGGCCGGTGGTGAGCGCGAAGTGGGGCTCCATCCTGAGACGGGCTTGATGATCGTGGCCAAGGAGGGTCGCTACGGCCCGTACGTCACGGAGCAGTTGCCGGACGAGAGCAAGGCCAAGCCCCGCACCGCGTCGCTGTTCAAGACCATGAACGTCGACGAGGTCAGCCTGGACGACGCGCTGAAGCTGCTCTCGCTGCCGCGCGAGCTCGGCGAGGACGAGAACGGCGAGCCGATCAGCGCGCTGAACGGCAGGTACGGCCCGTACATCAAGCGGGCTTCGGATTCGCGCTCCCTCGAGTCGGAGGACCAGCTCTTCACGGTGACCCGTGAGCAGGCGCTCGCGTTGCTCGCCGAGCCGAAACGCGGCCGGGGTCGCACGGTGGCGCCGCCGCTCCGCACGCTCGGTGACGACCCGGCGTCCGGCGAGCCGATCGTCGTGAAGGAAGGCCGGTTCGGCCCGTACGTGACCGACGGGACGACGAATGCGACGCTGCGCAAGGACGACGACCCAGCGTCGGTGACCTTGGAACGGGCATCCGAGCTGCTCGAGGCACGCCGTCTGGCCGGACCGCCGCAGAAGCGGACCACCAAGAAGGCCGGAGCGAAGAAGGCCGCCACGAAGAAGGCCCCGGCGAAGAAGACCGCAGCCAAGAAGACCGCAGCCAAGAAGACCGCAGCGGCCAAGAAGCCGGCGGCGAAGAAAGCCCCCGCCAAGGCCGGAGCGAAGAAGGCCACTGCCACGAAGGTCGCGGCGGCAGCCCCAGCGTCGGCGTCATCAGGGGACTGAGAAAAGCGTGGCGCGTCAGGAGGCCGTGGGCCCGGCAGCCCTGGAGCTGCCGCTGGAAATGCCGGCCGTCACGTTGACCAACCCGGACCTCGGGCTGACGACACTCGCGTTCGGTGGCTCCGGCACGCTGGTGTCGACGGTCGTCGACGTGGCCGATGCTCGATTGCTGCGGACCGGCGCGATGCTGATCCGCACCCCGGCCACACCGTCAGGCGGCCCCGCCGGCGGGCATGCGCGTCCGGAAGAGTGGGAACTCACGCTCCCGGAGTGGCTGGAGATCGCACCGGCAGCCGTCGGCAGGAGCCACTTCGTCGGCGCATCCGAGCCGCTCGGCGGCGACGGCCATGCTCCGGTGGTGCCCCCCGAGCTCGCGGACCGGCTCACCCCGCTCGTGCGCAACGGCAGCCTCACCGACCTGGCCACGCGGTCGGTGAAGCGAACCCGCTGGCTCATCCGGGGCGGTTCCGGAACGGCGGCGGTCCTGGTCGACGACACCGTCACACTGCGGCGGCACGAGATCGCGGTCGCGCGGTACCGGGAAGCGACGATCGAGGCGGTCGGCTGCTCGGCGCGCGCGTTGGCGTGGCTGTGCGACTCGCTCGAGACCGCCGGGGCCACCCTGCTCGACGAGCCCGTCCCCCTGCCGGTCCGCCTCGGAGCGCCGGCCACCGGACTTCCCGATCTCCCCGACCCGGACCCGGTGCTGCGCAGCGATCCGGCGGCCGGTGTGTTCGCGTCGATGATCCGCTCGGATGCCCGTGAGCTGTGGAGCGCCGACCTCGCCGTGCGCGACGGCGCCGACCGCGGTGTCTCCACGCTCCATCGGTCGGTGGTCGCGCTCGCCTCGGACCTCCGGGTGTTCGCCGGCATGCTCGACGACGACGCCATCGCGGAGGTCGTGAACGACCTGGCCTGGCTCGACGACCAGCTGGCCGAGCTCAGGAATCTCGGGGCGTTGCGCAAGCGGCTGGGCACGGATCGGGAGGAGTTCGCCGGGCTCGAGGACGTCATGGCAGCGAACGAGCTGGCCGCGCGCCGCCGGCTCACCTCCACCCTCGGTCTGCCGCGGTATCGACGGATGCTCGACGGGCTGGTCCGGCTGGCGCGGAACCCGGGTGCCGCGCTGCTGCGCGACGAGCAGGGCCTCGTCGCGTCCGCGGAGCTCCCGGCGCACACCTGGTTGGCGGATGCCCTGACCCACACACTGAGCGCGCTGGGCAAACGCCTTCGCCGGGCGGACCGCGCCGGTAGGGAGATCTGGACGGTGTGGCGGGACGTGCAGGCGCAGGCTGCGGCCGTCGAGGTGCTCGGTCGGGCCACGGTGCTGCTCGAGGGTGATCACGCCGGTGCCTATGCCCGCGCCACCCGCAAGCTGCGCCGTGAGTCCGACCGGGTGGCCGCCGCGGCGGGTTGTAGCCGGGCCATGCGTGAGCTCGCACTGCGTGGCTCGGCGACCGATCCGGCCGTCGTGTTCGCCCTGGGCCGCGCGAGCGCCGAGGCAGCGACCGACGCATCGTCGGGAACCGACGCGATGATCCGTGACTTCGCCCGGCAACGACGCGCGCTCCAACGCAAGGCCGGCCGGTCGTGACCGAACCGGCGTCCCGGGCGGAGGGGGTGCCGCCGGTCGCGCCGGAGCCGGTGGGCGTTCTCGCCGACGACGTCGGGTCGTCGGGGAGTTCGACAGCGGACATCCGCTACGTCCTGCACATCCGCGCGTTCCGTCGGCTCTGGTTGTGTCTGGGATTCTCGAGCCTCGGAGACTGGCTAGGGCTTCTCGCGACCACCGCGATGGCCGCCACGCTGACGATGGGCCACGGGTACCGCGAGCAGAACTTCGCGATCGCCGCCGTTCTGCTGCTCCGGCTGCTGCCTGCGCTGGTGGCCGGACCGATCGGGGGATACCTGGCCGACCGGCTCGATCGCCGGATGACGCTGGTCGTCGGTGACGTCCTCCGGTTCGCCATCATGCTGTCGATCCCCATCGTCGGCACGCTGACCTGGCTGTTCGTCGCCACGGTGCTGATCGAGTTCGTCGGGCTGGTCTGGCTGCCGGCGAAGGACGCCTCGGTTCCCAACCTCGTCCCACGGTCGAAGCTGGCCGCGGCGAACCAGCTGTTCCTCGCCACGACCTACGGGTCTGCCCTTCCCGCCGCCGCGCTGTTCACTCTCCTCTCGCTGCTGAACCGCGGCGCGAACTCGCTGTTCGGCTGGTTCGGCGAGTCGTCCCAGGACCTCGCGTTGTACGTGAACGCGCTGACGTTCCTCGCGTCGGCTGCCACGATCGTCACGCTCAAGGAACTCACGCAGAACCGGGCGGCCCGCACCGCCGAGCCAAATCCGATCCGGGCGTTGCTCGACGGCTGGCGGTTCATCCGGGACACGCCGATGATCCGCGGGCTCGTGGTCGGCATCGTCGGGGCCTTCGCGGCCGGGGGCGTGGTGGTGGGGCTCGGCCGGACGTACGTCGTGGATCTCGGCGCCGGTGACGCGGGCTACGGGGTCCTTTTCGGTGCCGTCTTCACCGGCCTGGCCACCGGGATGTTCTGGGGGCCGACGGTGGCTCCGGCCTTGAGCCGGCGGCGGGTGTTCGCCCTCGCGCTGGTCGTGGCGGGCGTGTTCCTGTTGGTCCTCGCGCTGGTCGCGAACATCGTCGTCGTGACCCTGTGCGCCGTCGGCCTCGGCGTGGGCGCGGGGGTGTGCTGGGTCAACGGGTACACGCTGCTCGGCCTGGAGGTGAGCGACGATCTGCGCGGCCGGACCTTCGCGTTCGTGTCGTCCCTGACCAGGCTGGCCATGGCGGCCGTGCTCGCCGCGGCCCCGGCCGTCGCCGGCGCGATCGGCGCGCACCGCGTGGTGTTGCCCGACGGGTCGGTGATCACCTACAACGGAGCCGGGATCACGATCGCGCTGGGTGCGCTCGGGGCGATCGGTGTCGGCGTGTTGTCCTATCGTCAGATGGTCACCACGAGGGTCAGCCTGTGGTCGCAGATCCGCACGGGATTGGGGCGTCCGTTGGCTCATCGCGCCGATCGGTTCTCCCCGACGGGGATGTTCGTCTCGCTGGAGGGCGGCGACGGCGCCGGCAAGTCGACCCAGTCACGCGCCATCGCGGACTGGCTGCGCGCCCGCGGGTGGACCGTCGTCGTGACGCGCGAGCCCGGCGGCACCGACGTCGGGGTGAAGGTCAGGTCGATCCTGCTCGATCCTGGCCCCGGGATGTCCGGGCGCACCGAAGCACTGCTGTTCGCGGCGGACCGGGCCGAGCACGTGGCCCAGACGATCCTTCCCGCACTCGAACGTGGCGAGGCCGTCCTGACCGATCGGTACGTCGACTCCACGCTGGCCTATCAAGGTGCCGGGCGGGTGCTCAACCGGGAGGAGATCGCTCGCATCAACGGGTGGGCCACCGAGGGGCTCCGACCACACCTCACGATCGTTCTCGACGTGGATCCGGCGGTGTCCGCCGACCGGGCGCGGAGCCGGGCGGGGGCGCCGGATCGACTGGAAGCGGAGTCGCTGGCCTTCCGCACCGCGGTCCGCGAGCAGTTCCTCGAGCTCGCCGGGCTGGACCCCGAGCACTACGTGGTGGTCGATGCGAGCGCCTCGCCGGACGAGGTGACCCGGCGGATCGTCGAGCGGCTGTCGTCGCTGCCGGAGCTGGCTCGTGGGCCCGGCCCCGGCCACCGGACGGCCGAGGGGGCCGAGGACGCCGTGGAGTCGGAGACCGGCGTGCCTGCGAGCCACGGCGGGAGCACGTCGTGAGCGTCTGGGACGACCTGGTCGGTCAGGAGTCCGTCGCGGCCGAACTCGCCCACGCTGCGGCCGCGCAGCGGGTCGGCCATGCCTGGCTGATCGTCGGCCCGCCGGGCTCGGGTCGCTCGAACGCGGCGCGCGCCTTCGCTGCCGCCCTCGAATGCGCCGATCAGGGCTGCGGCGTCTGCGTGGACTGCCGTTCGGCCCTGGCGGGATCGCATCCGGACGTGACCCTGGTGGCGACCGAGACCCTCAGCTTCGGCGTCGACTTCAGCCGCGAACTCACCCACAAAGCGGCGATGTCGCCGGTCCAGGGGCGCCGGCAGGTGCTCGTGGTCGAGGATGCCGACCGGCTCACCGAGCGCGCGGCCGACGCGCTGCTCAAGTCGATCGAGGAACCGGCCGAGCGGACGGTGTGGATGCTGTGCGCCCCGACGGTGGACGACGTCCCCGTGACCATCCGCTCGCGGTGTCGGGTGGTCACCCTGCGGACCCCGTCGGTCGAAGCCGTGGCGACGATGCTCCGCACCCGGCTCGGTGCCGACGACGCGACGGCCGCCTTCGCGGCTCGTGCGTCGCAGGGCCACATCGGCCGGGCTCGCGCACTCGCGGCCAATCCCGACGTCCGGGAGCGGCGGATGGAGGTCCTGGCGATCCCGCCCGCGCTCGTGGACGCCGATCTGGCCAGGTGCCTCGACGCGGCCGCCCGGCTGGTCGAGGCCGCCTCGGCGGAGGCCGACGCGACAGCCACCGACGTCGATGCCCGCGAGAAGGAGCAGTTGCGCGTCTCGATGGGGTTCGCGGAGGAGAAGGCCTCGTCTCGCCACGTCCGGGCTGCCATGCGCGAGATGGAGGACCGGCAGAAGTCGCGTGCCCGCCGCCTGCAGCGCGATGCCCTGGACCGTGCGCTGCTGGACCTGTCGGCGTTCTACCGTGACGTGCTCTCGGTCGGGTTGGGCGCCGGCGCGGCTTTGGTCAACGCCGAACTCGACGCCGACGTCGCCCGCGTCGCGGATCATCTGGGCGCGCTCGGAGCCATCCGGTGCACCGACGCGATCGCACGCTGCCGGGAGCGTCTGGTCGGGAACGTCGCACCACTGATCGCCATGGAGGCCCTCATGGTCGACCTGCGGACCGCGGCCTGACCTCGCGTTAGCGTCTGGCCATGGCCGTTGTGACACTTCGCGCGATGACAGACGACGAGTACACCCGCTGGCTCGCGACCTCGCTGGCCGGCTACGCCGAGTCCTGGGTGAAGAACGGCACGATGACCGAGGACGAAGCCGCGACCAAGGCGCGAACCGACTTCGACACGCTCCTGCCCGAAGGTCGGGACACCCCCGAGCAGCACCTGTGGACGGCGGTCGACGCCGAATCCGAGAGCCCGGTCGGGGTGCTGTGGATCAACGTCACGTCGCGCGGCGAGGGACGGCGGGCGTTCGTCTACGACATCGAGATCGACGAGACCCAGCGCGGGCAGGGCTACGGCCGGGCGACGATGCTGGCGGGTGAGGAGGCGGCCCGCGCACTGGGCGCCGAGACGATCGGCCTCAACGTGTTCGGGTTCAACACGACGGCGATCCGGCTGTACGACTCGCTGGGGTACGAGGTGACCACCCAGCAGATGCAGAAGACGCTGCCCTGATGTCGTCGAAGTAGCCGACGTTTGGTATACCAAACGGGTGATCACGTCCTCGGTCGGATCGCCGCCGCGCCGCATCGCTCGAGCGGAGGTCCTCGATGACCTGCGCGAGCGCATCGTCGACGGACGCCTGCCGCCCGGCGTCTGGCTCGTGGAGCGGACCATCGCGGACGAACTGGGGGTGTCTCGCGTCCCGGTCCGCGAGGCCCTGCACGAGCTGGTGGCCGACGGATTCGCCGAACGGCGGCCAGCCGGCGGAATCTGCGTCCGCGAGTACTCCGACACCGATCTCGACGAGTTGTTCGACGTCCGGGCAGCTCTCGAACCGGTCCTGGTCCGTCGTCTGCTGGCCGCACGAGACACTGCGGCCGTCGCGGCGCTCGAGGGCGCCCTGGTCACGACGGCCAGGGCGCTGCGGGCCGGCGACACGCCGGCGGCGATCGCCGCCAACGCCGGGTTCCACGACGTGCTCGCGGCGGTGGGCACGGGCGCGCTCACCAGCGACGTCCTGAGCCGCATCGGTGTGCGCCTGCGCTGGCTGATGCACCGGCACACCGACCCGGCGGAGCTGCACCGAGAACACGAGGCCATCGTCGCGGCACTCGTCGCCGGCGACGAGGTACTCGCTCTGCACCTACTGTCAGCGCACGCCGTGACGAGCCGTCGAGCGATCGAGCAGACTCGCCTGCCGGTGACCGTGGCGGTGTCGCCGACATGAGCCGAGCGGCCCGGCGGACCCGGCTGGTGGTGACGGCGATCGCTCTCGTCGCCGCGACGGCGTGTGGAGCCCATCCACAGCCCACGCCGATGCCGACCATCACGTCCGACAACACCGACCGCCGACCAGACAAGGACGCCACCGATGACCGCACCCACCGACCGACAGGACGCGCTGGACGCCGACCTCCGAGCCGCCGCCTGGGCCGACGACATCCCGGCTGCCCGCCGCCTGATCGGGGCCGGGGCCGACGTCAACGCCAAGGACGAGACCGTGCAGAGCGCCTACCTCGTCACGACGAGCGAGGGCTACCTCGACCTGCTGGACCTGACCCTCGCGCACGGTGCCGATGTCCGCAGCCTGGACAGCTATCACGGCACCGGCCTCATCAGGGCCGCCGACCGTGGTCACACCGGCGTGGTCGGACGGCTCCTGCGTGCGGGGGTCGACGTCGATCACGTGAACCGGCTCGGCTGGACCGCCCTCCACGAAGCGATCGTGCTGGGAGACGGGTCGCAGCGTTACGTCGACACCGTCCGGGTACTCGTGGCCGGCCGGGCTGATCTCTCGCTGCCGTCCCGACGTGACGGGGTCAGTCCGCTCGAGCATGCCGAGTCGCGTGGGTTCGACGCCGAGGCGACCACGCTCCGGGCGGGTCTCCGGGCGGACGACGACGCGCTCCGGCCGGCGCAGGCCGACGCAGCACTGCTCGATGCCGCCGCATCGGGTGATGCGGACGCGATCGCGCTGGCGGTCCGAGCCGGGGCCGACCTCGAAGCCAGGGACGCACACCGGCGGACGGCGCTGCTGCTGGCCGTCACGGGCGACCACCTGGCCGCCGCCCGTCTCCTGGTCGCGCTCGGTGCCAGTCCGGACGCCGTGGACGACCGGCACGACACGCCGTGGCTGGTCACCGGCGTCACCGGGAGCGTGCCGATGCTGGAGGTCCTGCTGCCGGCGCATCCGGATCTGACCCTCCGCAACCGCTTCGGCGGCATCTCGGTGATCCCCGCGAGCGAGCGCGGCCACGTCGCCTACGTCCGTCGGGTCGTGACAACCGGGATCGACGTGAACCACGTCAACAACCTCGGGTGGACGGCGCTGCTGGAGGCGGTGATCCTCGGCGACGGGAGCGACCCGTACCAGCAGATCGTCACGATCCTCCTCGATGCAGGAGCGGACCCCGACCTGGCCGACGGCGACGGCGTGACCGCACTCGAGCACGCTCGGAGCAAGGGGTTCGACGTGATCGCCGACCTCCTCGCGGCGAGCGACGGGCATGCCGCAGAATCGACCTCGTGACGACCTCCCACAGCGGCCGGATCGTGAATGCCGCGGCCACGTTGACGAAACTGGGTGGATCGATCATGGCACCCCCGACGGTGGCGGCGATGGCGACCGCGGCGGAACGTTACGTCGACCTGGTCGAGGCGATGGACCAGGCCGGCGAACGGATCGCCACGCTCACGGGCAACGAGGCCGCATGCGTCACGTCGGGAGCGAGTTCGGCGTTGACGCTGGCGATCGCTGGTCTCATCACCGGGCCGGAACCCGACGATCTGGAGGTCTTTCCGCACCTGACCGGGTTCGCGCGGACCGAGGTCGTGATGCTGGCGCCGCAACGCAACTCCTACGACTACGCGGCTCGGATGCTGGGCGCGACGATCGTCGAGTCGTCGGCCTCCGGTGCATCGCTCGCGGCGGCGCTGACGGAGAAGACCTGTGCGGTGCTGTGGTTCGCGGGAACCCAACACCCGGCGCCGGGCATCGAGCTGGCCGAGATCGTCGAGGTGGCCCATCGGGCCGGTGTACCAGTGGTCGTCGACGCAGCTGCGCAGATACCTCCGGTGGACATGCTCTGGCGTTACACCGTCGAGACCGGCGTGGATGCCGTGATCTTCAGTGGGGGCAAGGGATTGCGTGGGCCGCAGAGCACCGGGTTGCTGTTGGGCCGGCCGGACATCATCCGCGGAGCGCGTGCGCATGCGGCGCCGAACATGGGGGTCGGCCGCTCGATGAAGGTCGGCAAGGAGGAGTTGGCCGCGGTGGTGGCGGCGGTCGAGGCCGCGGTGCTCGTGGACCAAACCGAGCTGCTCGCCGGGTACGAGCGGGTGGTCGACGAGTGGATCGATGCCCTGCAAGGGATTCCAGGCGTCTCGGCCGGGCGGTCGTTCCCGAGTGAGGCCGGCCAACCGCACTCCCGCATGACGCTGGCGTTGGACGGGAAGGGTGCGATCGGCGCGCACGCCCTCGCGGACCGGCTGTGGGCGGACGATCCGCGGATCGCCGTGCTGGTGCTGGACGAGCGGACGATCGCCCTGAACCCGCAGACCGTCGCTGCCGGGGAAGAGGCGTTGGTCGCCGCGGGAGTGCGCCGCGCGGGCCCGCCGCCGACTGACGGCGAACGCGATCCGGCGTCGGGCGGCGACCTGCCGTCCTCCTGAACGCCCTACTCCACGCAGAACTCGTTGCCCTCGACGTCCTGCATCACCACGAGGTCGTCACCCGGGCGCAGCACTGTCGCGCCGAGGCCTTCGAGCCGCGCGACCTCCTCCGCGACCGTGCCTGGCGCACGCAGGTCGAAGTGCTGGCGGTTCTTCGCGATCTTCGGCTCCGGCACGCGGGCGAACCACAGGGTCGGACCTCCCCAGCCGGGCGGCTCGACGAAGGCCTTGTCCGGCGTCGAATCCTCGTCCACGTCGGAGCCCAGGGCCGCGGCCCAGAAGGTGGCCATCGCGATCGCATCGGCACAGTCGAACGTGACGGACTTGATGTAGCTCGGCATCGCGGCAGCGTAACCCTCGTGGCCGGCGAGCGCCGCGGACCGGCGGCGGCACGGACTCCACCCGCACTCAACCTCCAGGCTGACGCGTGGGCGCTCCCGTTCGGACCAAGATCAGCGTCCGGGACCGCGCGCAGGCCGTCGCCTGGGCCTACCGGGAGGGGCTCGTCTGACGCCGGCGGTGCACGTGCGGCGGGCGGCCGTCCACACGGGTCCTGTCCGGCCCTAGCCGCGCGCACTACCCTTCCGGAATGAGCATGGTCATGGCGGTCACCTTCGCCCGCCACGGAAAGCTCTACTACCTCGATCCCGGCGAGTTCCGTCCACGCGTCGGGCAGCAGGTGCTCGTGGGGACCGACGAGGGTCCCGAGGTGGCGCAGTGCGTGTGGGCGCCCCAATGGGTCTCGGATGAGATCGGCGGTCTCGGCACCATGGTCGGGTTCGCCGGCGACGCCGAGATCGCCCGCGACGAGAGCAACCGGAAGCGCAAGACCGAGGCCACGGTCATCACCCGCCGCATCATCCGGACCAGTGGGCTGCCGATGAAGGTGGCTGCCGTCGACCTGATCGATTCGCGTCCCGACATCGACCGCCTCGTCCTGATCTACTTCTCCGCGCCGCACCGGGTCGACTTCCGTGAACTCGTCCGCGACCTCGCGAAGGCGCTGCAGAGCCGGATCGAGCTCAAGCAGGTCAGCCCGCGCGACGAAGCCCGCGTCCAGGGCGGCATCGGCTCCTGCGGTCGAGACCTGTGCTGCGCGACCTTCCTCACCGACTTCGACCCGGTCAGCCTGCGGATGGCCAAGGACCAGGACCTTCCGCTCAATCCGCTTCGCATCTCCGGTGCCTGCGGCAAGCTCATGTGCTGCCTGAAGTACGAGCACCCGCTCTACCAGGACTTTCAGGAGACGGCGCCGGCAATCGGCGAGCGCGTGGACGGCCCGGAGGGTCCCGGCGTCGTGATCGGGCACAACGTTCCCTCCGACACGGTCGTGGTCCGGCTCCAGGCCGACGGCCGACGGGTCGCATGCCCGAAGGCGAGCGTCTGCAGCTCACGGAAGAACTACGAGGGGATGGTCGCCGAGGGCGGCCGGTCCCACCCTGAAGCGGAGCGCTCGACCCCCGCGTCGACAACGGTCGAGGTCACGACGATCGACCCGATCGACCCGGACACGACGAACGCGGTAGGAGCGGACCCCGCGCCGCACGCGCGACGCGACAGCCCGAGCCGCCACCGCCGGCGGGTGCGGCGCGATCGCGACACGCCAGAAGGCTGACGGCGTGGGGTCTCGCCGGGACCGGGTGTCCGAACGGTCCCGCCCGCGTCCGCACCGATCGGTCGGCGCTTGGGTCTCCGTCCTCGCGGTGGCGCTCGCGACGACGACGGTCCTCAGCGGGTGCGGTGCGGTTCCCAGCGCGGTCCGGACCAAGGCCGAACCCGCCACGCGGCCGGCGGCGACGACCTCGGCGGCCCCGTCTGCGTCGTCGTCGGCCCGATCGCCTGGCGCCACCAACGGTGCCGGGGTCCCGTTTGCCCCTGCTTCCTACGACGAGCAGCACCTCACGTGGAAGGACTGCAGCGCGAACGGTCAGACGTTCGAGTGCGCGACGCTGAAGGTCCCGTTGGACTACCGCGCGCCGAAGCAGAGCATCAATATCAGCGTGCTGAAACGTCCGGCCGACGACCAGGCCGCTCGGCTCGGGTCGCTCGTCGTCAATCCGGGTGGGCCGGGCGCCTCGGGCGTCGAGTGGGCGAGGTCGTCGGCAGCGGCCTACTCGCCGGAGATCGTGGCGCGCTACGACATCGTCGGCTTCGATCCTCGCGGCGTCGGCCAGTCCACTCCGATCCGCTGCATCGGATCGACGGTGATGGACGACTGGCTGTCGATGGACGTCACGCCGGACACGGCATCCGAGGTGTCGGAGCTGGTCGGGTTCGACACGGCGTTCGGTCAAGCCTGCAAGAGGAACACGGGCGACCTCCTCGGGCACGTGAGCACGGTCGAGGCAGCGGCCGACATGGACCTGCTGCGGAGTGCACTCGGCGAGGAGCGACTGGACTTCTTCGGCTCGTCGTACGGGACGCTCCTGGGCGCCACGTACGCGCAGGAGTTCCCGTCGCGAGTCGGCCGTTTCGTCCTCGACGGCGCGATCTCTCCCACCGCAACCGGTGACGAGGCGGCGAAGGCGCAGGCCGCTGGATTCGAGACCGCACTGGACGCGTTCCTCGCGACCTGTGTCGCGGCCACCGACTGCCCACTCGGCACGAGCGAGACCGGTGCGCGTGCTCGGGTCTCGAGGCTGCTCGACGACCTCGACGCCGAGCCGCTGCGGACCTCGTCGTCGAGGGAGTTGACGGAACAACTCGGCGAGACGGGGATCGCCGAGGCGCTCTACGGCCGCTACCTGTGGCCCAGCCTCCGGCTCGCATTCCAGCAAGCGCTCGGTGGCGACGGCACCGGTCTGCTGACGCTCGCGGATCAATACGCGAACCGGGTCAACGGCGCGTACACGTCGTCGCTGCTTCAGGCCAACGTGGCGGTGGACTGTCTGGACTCGGGTCGTGCCGGCTCGTCCGTCGCCGACGCCGAACGGCAGTCCGCCTCCTACCGGAAGGCTGCGCCCGTCTTCGGGGAGTCGAGCAACTGGGTCAGAGTGCTCTGCCACGACTGGCCGGTTCGTGCGGAGTTCCCGGTGCCGCACCTGACGGCCGCGGGCGCGGCGCCGATCGTCGTCGTGGGAACGACGCGGGACCCGGCGACGCCGTACGCCTGGGCTGAGGAGCTCGCCTCTACGCTGACGTCTGGCGTGCTCGTCACCCGCGACGGCGACGGGCACACCGGCTACCACCAGGGCAGCCGGTGCGTCGACGCGGCGGTCGACGCCTATCTGCTCGACGGGACGGTCCCGAAGGACGGAACCCGCTGCTCCTGACGGTCCCCGCGGGCGGTCCGAGCTCGACACGAAGGGACGGGCCGAGGTGATCGAGTACCTGAGGCAGCTCGGCGAGTCGGTCGGATCCTGGCTCTACGTCATCGCCGGCTTCCTCGCGTTCGGTGAGGCGGCGATCATGATCGGGCTGGTGCTGCCGGGGGAGACGGCGCTGCTCGTGGCCGGGTTCTTCGCCCACCAGGGGGTTCTGTCGCTGCCGGTGATGATCGTCGTCGCCGTGGTCTGCGCGATCCTCGGCGACACCGTGGGGTATGAGGTCGGCAAGCGCGTCGGACCGTCACTTCGGACGTCGCGAGTCGGGCACCGCGTCGGCGAACGCCGTTGGGAGAAGGCCGACGCGTTCCTCGAGCGGCACGGCGGCAAGGCCGTCTTCCTCGGGCGCTTCACGGCGTTGTTGCGAGCGCTGATGCCCGGGATGGCCGGGATGAGCACGATGCGCTACCGGACGTTCCTGCCGTGGAACGCAGCCGGTGGGTTGGTCTGGGGAGCCGGCTGCGTCCTGCTCGGCTATGCCTTCGCCTCTGCGCTCTCGACGGTGGAGCACTACCTCACGTGGGCGCCAGTCGTGGCGTTCGCCGTGCTCGGAGCGGGCTGGATCGCCTTCAAGCTGCGGGAGCGTCGCCGCAACCGCAGCGAGGATGCCGAGTTCGAGCGTGAGGCCGAGCTGCCCGAGGTGACCGCGGAGGTTCAGACGGAGGTTGGAGGTGCGTGACCTCAGGCGCTCCGGGCTGCCGGTTTCGCCCATGGCGAGGGACATCGGTAGACTCTCGCGTCGGTCCGGGTCACACACCCTGCCCGGCCGCCTTAGCTCAGTCGGCAGAGCATCTCACTCGTAATGAGAAGGTCGTCGGTTCGATTCCGACAGGCGGCTCCACCCAAACCCGCAGGTCACAGCCCTGCACCATCAGACCACCCGCGCGTAACTCGCGCACGACCGGCTCGAATGCCCCCGTCATGTCCCCAAGACGCGCCGCAGCCGTCCACAGGTTGTCATCGATCAAATGTCCATACAGGTCCATCGTCATCGCCGCCGACGCATGACCCAGACACCCGCTGCACCACCTTCGGATCGGCCCCCGAGGCCAGCCAGATCGACGCCGCCGTATGCCTCAGGTCATGCACCCTGAGCGTCGGAACGCCGATCGCCTTCGTCGCCTCCGTCCACTTGACCGATCGCTTCCAATTCGTCTCCCGCAGCGGACCGCCGCCCGGCGCATGGAACAGCCACGCCGACAGAGGCCGGCTCCGCCGCCCATCGATCCACGATCATCCACCACCTCCGGCAACAGCGGCACCGTCCGCGAGCGGCCCGACTTCACCGAGTCCACATACAGAGCGCCGCCCTCGCTGCTCGCCAACAGCGCTCGCTGCACCCGCAGACCCCGACCCGGCACCGACACCAGGTCGCCCACCTGAAGACCCGCCAGCTCACCCCAACGCAGACCCGTGAACGCCAGCACCACGACCAGGTCGCCGTAACGACCAGAACACGCCGCCCGCAGCGCGCGGACCTCATCGACACCGCAACGCCGACCCTCACGGCGAGCCCCACCCCGCGGAGCACCGAACGGCAGCGGCCACATTCCGCGTCACCCGCTCGATCAGCAACCGCGTGCGCCAAGATCAACCGCAACGTCGCCAGAGCCCGCTTCGCCGAGGCAGGGCGCGGCACCTCGGACAACACGCCCCCGAGCCACGTCGCCACCTCGGCAACCGTGATCGACGCGACCGGCCACGCACCGAACCTCGGCTCGATGTAACGCCGCCACACGGCCGCATCCGTCTCCCTCGTCCACCGCTTGACCGCACTCCGAGTCTCCAGCCACGACGCTGCAACCTCCGACAACGGAACCAGACCCGCGACGCGGATCAATCCACTCGCCGAGCCGCAACCTGCGCGACTGCTCGTGATCCCACGCGATCGCGTCCGAGCGCCGGTCGAACACCCGCGTCGCCACCTCGCGACCATGAGACTTCACCCGAGCCCGATAGCGCACCCGGCCCGACGGCGACACCAGCCGCTGCACACTCATCGGACGCTCCGCACCCACGCAAGAATCCGCCCGCAGAGGCATCCCCGTCTACGCCGCGCGTCCATCGTCACCACCCGCGCCTGCCTCACGCTCCAGCAACGCCACGTACTTGGCGATCGACGCCGCGGGCACCAGACGCCTACGACCTTGCGTCACCGTCACCAGCCGATGCTTCCGGATGAGCCGGTACAGCTCGCGACCTGCTCAAACTCAGCAGCTCCATCGTCTCGGTCAGGTCATACAACGCGCGCACCCGCAACCACTCGCAGTCCGACCGTCTTCGCGAACGATCCGAGTTCGAGCCTCCGGCGACCTGGACCCCCTGGCCGCTCATGCCGACACCTGCCTACTGAGGTGACGCTCGACCGATGCCGCCGATACGCGGCGTGCTCGCCTGATCCGCACCGAGGCGAGGACGTTGGCGTCCATCAGCTCGTAGACCCGGGATCGGCTCAGATGCAGCAGCTCGGCTGTCTCGGCGACCGTCGAGAAGTTCCCGCTCCATGACCGTCTCCTGTTCGTGGGTTGGGGGTTCGGCCTCCCCCGAGGTGGATGGTGTGGTCTACGGCCCGGTCGTCAAGGGCGCTTCGCGTCCTGCGGATTTCACCCTGACCACCGGCCCGTAGACCGTGAAGGTCAGCTGGGGATCGGGGGAGGCCGAGCAGCAGTCGCCGTCACCCGTGCCAGTTGCTGAACGGGTATCCACAGGCGCCGCGGCGTCGACGAGGAGGGTTTTGGCGGCGTCGTACTGAGCCCGCCAGCGCTGCGCCTCGATGACGGACGCGACGAGGGCGGTGGTGTAGGTGGGGCTGTCGGGTTCGAGGTCGGACCACCGGAACCGGGGTGTCCCGTCGTCGAGGGTGACGGTGGCGGCGAGCCGGTCCATCTCTGGCGCCTCGATCCCGGCGTTGGCCAGGGCTTCGCGGACGACGGTGGCCCGATCGGCCCGGTGCTCGGTGAGTGTTTTGCCGGACCAGTCGCGGGAGACCAGGACGCGGCGGCCGGCGTGGCCGAGGTTCTCCCGATCATGCGCGCCGGAGAGACAGCGTCCGGGGATGAGGCCGGGGCCGGGGTCGCGGGGTTGGATCCCGTAGCGCAACCAGTTCGCGCAGATCGCGCCGCAGGGGAGGTACTCGAGTTCGGCGTGCAGCCGGTCGACGTGGGCTTCGTAGGCGGGGTCGATCCCGTCATCAGACGCGTGCACGTCGGTGATGGACTTGGTCAGGTACTTGGTCAGGTAGCGGACGGCCCGGTCGGCGTCCTCGGAGGGGGCGATGATCCCGGCCATGTCCAGCTGGGTGCCGAACCGCCCCACATGCACCGGACGTGTCACCGGCGTCGAGGGCCTGCTGCCAGGTGGTGAGGATCTCCCCGGTGTCCGGGTCGGTGTAGTCGCGTCCCGGTCCACACCGGCACCCGGTCGATGTAGACGGGCTGGTCGAACGTCGGCCACCAGATCTGCACGTAGGTGCGCGGTCGACCACCTGCCGGAGACGGCCCGGGCGATCGCTCCCCGGATCGCGGCGTGCAGGTGGAGCGCGAGCCGGCGTTGGGGTTCGACGGCGGCGAAGTACTGCACCTTGTAGCCGGCGCAGCGGCGGAGGTTCTGCCAGAACCGGTCCAGCAGCCGCGGGAAATGCAACGCGTCCAACGCGGCCCGCCGATAGTCGTACGGCCCGGATTCCCTCGGTGCACCCGACGGCGCGACCTCTCCGTAGGAGGGCAGGGTGAGGGTGAGGAACATCGACGGCCGGTACTCCCGCCCTTCCGGGAGGTGAACACCCGCCCCACCGTCCGGGGATCCATCGGCGCCCGCGGCAGGTCCGCCACATCCGACCGACGCCGGGTCGACCACAGATTCCTCAACTTCTGGATGCTCGCCGGGATGACCGGCGTCTGTTCGTTCGTGCCGGTCACGTGACGGCCATCGACCGACACCGACGAGCACGACCGCGGGCCCACGTACCCGTACACCTGGTCGACCTGCTCGGCGAGCGCATTGGCGTTGGCGACCGCCGCGACGGCCTCGGGGGCGCGGCGGAAGTCGAACAGCCCGGTGGTCAGGGGGGCCGCGGCGCCGACCTGCCCGCCGGCGGGAACGGTGGTCGTCACACCCGTCACGGCGTCCTCCGCCGCCTGGCTGGCCTCGTACTCGTCGGCCTTCGCGTCGGACCAGACCAGGAGGGGCACCAACGCAGCGACCGGGATCACGGCCACCAACAACAGGGCGAGCAGCGGCGTCCGCGGATAGCGGATGGGCGGGGCGACGAGGTCGACGCGCACGGCCTACCCGATCCCCAGTTCGGCTGGCGTGGGGCCGTTCGGATAGGTGGCCAGCACGTCGGCGAGCGCAGTCCACACCGGGCGGTACTCGCTCTGGTCCGAGATCGTCGGCCCGTTCAGCACGAGCGCATACTCGATCACCGACCCACCATCCACCGGCACGTACCCGGCGAGCGCCTTGACCGCCGGCGGATCACTGTTGAACGGAGGATTGCTGAGGGTGCCGGTCTTGCCGAGCAGGCGACCCACGATCGGGTGGTCAGCGAAGACGTCGGACAACGTGCCGGTCTGGCCGGCGATCGGCAAGCCGGTCCCCATCGGGCTCGCCGGATCGCCCTGCTCGAGCACGGTGAGGAGGGCGGCGCACGTCACGCGGTTGTCGGGGCTGAGCCCGGAGCCGTCGGCGAGCACGATCGGGGCGGTGTCGACCCCCAGCCCATCAGCGAGCGGTCGATGACCGCCAGCCCGGCCTCTCGGCCACCGACGCCGGCGTCGTCGAACCCAGGCTTTCCTTGACGACCATCTCGGCGGTGTTGTTGTCGCTCGTCACCATCATCTCCGTCACCACGTCGCTGAGCGGCGGCGACTGGATCGAGGCGACGGCGGCGGCGTCCGCCGGCGCCGGACCCGGGCGGGTGGCATCGACCGTCACGCCCCGCTGGCGGAGCAGGATCGGCGAACTCGACGGCCGCCTGCTTGCCGGGATCGGCCGCCAGCGTGAACTTCGGCGTGAACGTGGCGAAGGCGTCGTCGATCATGAGGGCGCCGAGCGGGCCGGCCTCCAACCCGGCGGCGTAGCTCGCCGGCCACGACGGCACGAAGCGCTCGCCGTCGTAGCGGCTGTCGTCGGCCACGACCGCCGGCACCTGGGTGACCCCGGCGGCCACCACGGCGTCGGCCAGCTGCTCCACAGGCGTGTGGATGTCGACCGGCGGCTCCGATAGCGAACCCGAGGCGCTGTTGTGGGCGGCGGCCGCCGCCGCGGCGTCGAGGTACGCCTGGCTCGACAGCACCGGGTCGCCGCTGCCGACGAGGTACAGCGTCGCCCGTCGGCCGCCTGCTTCACCGCCGTCGTGTAGCGGTAGCCGGCGCCGAGCCGTTCGAGGGCGACCGCCGCCACCACCAGCTTCATGTTCGACGCCGGCAGGACCGGCTCGCCGCCGTTGGTGTCGTACACCACCGCCCCGTCGATCGCCACGGTCACGCACGTCGGGGCGGGCAGGTCGGCGGTGAACTGCTGGAGGCCGGTCAGGAGGTCCTTCGTGGCGAGCTGGCCCGTGACCATGCCCGGCGCACGCGGCGCCGACAGGAGCGGCGTGGCGACGTGGGCGGTGCCGGTGCTCGCCGGTGCGACGGCCACCGCTGCCGGCTCCCCCCGCTCGGCCGTGGTGGCCGCACGACGTCGCCACCCGACAGGAGGAGGGTGGGCGGCACGATGGCGGCCACCGCCAGCAGGGCCACCAGGCGGCGCCGCCCGGGCGCGCCCGCGACCGGTCAGTGACGACGTTCATGGGCGTCGATCGAACCTGGCGTAGCGGGTGAGGTGGCCGAGGGCGGTGACGGCCCGGTTGGCCGACGCGTAGCACAGCCGCCCCGGCGGCGCACCGCCGCCGGCCCCGGGTTGGCCGGGATCGACCACGCCGAGCTCGCTGGCGGCGAGGACGGGCTTGCCGGTGGCTTCGCTGACCGCCGCCGCCGTCTCGGCGTACCGGGCGTCCTGGCGCTCGTGGAACTCGACGATCCGGTCGAGGCCGTAGTCGGGATAGAAGCGGCCGTTGCGCATGAGCTTCGCCTCGTTCGACTGGACGCCGAGGCCGAGGAGATGACCGAGTGCACGTCCGGGTGCTCGGCGACGAGCTGCAGCACATCCGGGATCGTGTCGCGGGTCTCGGCGCCGGCGCAGGTCGATCGGGTTGTTGCGGCTCCAGCGGGGCGGCAGCTTCTGCGTCGATGGCGGCGCCTGCAGGTCGTCGGGAGCGGCAGCAGCGCGAGGTCGCGGTGGCGGGTGATGGCGTCGGCCGTCACCACGCCCCAGCCCCCGGCCGTGGTCACCACGGCCGACGTTGGGGCCCTTCGGGCGCGGCTGCGTGGCGAAGGTGGCCGCCGCCTCGAACGCCTCCTCCACGTCGGCGGCCCGCATCACGCCGGGCCTGGCGCATGGCGCCGTCGAAGATCCGGTCGTTGGCGGCGAGGGCGCCGGTGTGCGCGGCCGCGCGCGCTCGCCCGCCCTCGGTGGTCCCCCCTTCACCAGCACGAGGGGCTGGCGGCGCGGCGATCGCCCGCACCCGGTCGAAGAAGGCCCGGCCGTCGGCGATGCCCTCCACGTAGGCCAGCCCGACGGCGGTGCGCGGGTCGTCGGCGTAGAAGTCGAGGTAGTCGGCGACGGTGACGGCGGCGGCGTTGCCGGCCGACACCGCCCGGCTGATGCCGACCCCCGACTGCACGGCCCAGTTCTGGAAGCTCGACACGATGTTGCCGGACTGGCTGGCGAGGCCGATGCGCCCGGCGGCGGGTACGGGGCCCACGAACTGGGCGCACAGCTTGGCCGGCGTGGACACCAGACCCTGGCCGTTGGGCCCGGCCAGCAGGATGCCGAGGTCGTCGCAGAGCTCGACGAGCTCGCGCTTCGGCGGCACGGCGACCGTCCTCACCGGCTTCGCCGTAGCCCGCCGACGTGAGGAACGCGGCCCGGATGCCCTTGCGCGCGCACGCACGGAGCAACGCCGGGTTCACCGGTCGCCGGCGTGCAGCACGACACCAGGTCGCATCGCGCCGTCGGGAGCTCCTCGATGTCGGCGACCGTCTTCACGCCGAGCACTTCTTCGCCCTGGAGGTTGGTGGCGAACACGGGACCCTCGAAGCCGCCGGCGAGCACGTTGTGGAGCGAGCACGAAGCCGAACTTGCCCGGGTGGCTCGACACGCCGGTGACCACCACGCCCTCGGCTCGAACAGGGCACGGAACTGCTCGTTCACCACGGCACCGGGGCACGGGCGCGACGGCGGGCGATCCGTCGGCCGCACGCTCGCAGCTCCACGAGGGCGTCGACGGCCACTGGCACCGGCCGTCGGCGCCGACGATCAGCGGGTTGAGGTCGACGAGGCGACGTCCGCGTCACTCGGCGGCCAGTCGGCCAGCCCGACGAGCGACGGCGACGAGTTCGCTCCCGGTCGACCGCCGGCTGGCGCCGAACCGGAACGGTGACCAGGAGCCTGGGTAGCTAGGTCGTCGATCATCTCGTCGGCCGTGGCGATCCGGCGACCGGCGCAGGTCGGAACACGACGTCGGCGACCGCCTCGGCGAGCACGCCGCCGAGGCCGAGCATCACCGTCGTGCCGAACTGCGGGTCGAGGACACACCGGCGATGAGCTCCGCCGCGTTCCCCGCACCATCGGCGCCACGAGCAGGCCGTACCTCGCCGTCTCCGGGAGGGCGGCCGCCAGGAGGTCGGCGGCGGCCGCCTCGACCGCGTCCGGCGACCGCGAGCCCGAGGCGAACGAGCCCGCGCTCGGTCTTGTGGACGATGGCGTCGCCGTTGAGCTTGGCGACGACCGGATAGCCGATAGCGTCAGCGGCGTCGCCGGCCGCGTTCGGATCGGCGACCGGCATACCGCGGCAGTCGGACAGCCGTACCCCGCGAGCAGCTGCTTTTCGTCGCGTTCGGACAGCGTCGTCGACGGCGCTTGGGCCGCGTTCGTGGACGGATCGGTCACAGATGACATCGAGCAAACCGTACCGGCGCGCCAGCCCGAACCGCGGGATTCTCAGGCGCCCGTGCTGGCCACGATGCCCGACGCCAACATCATTACCGGGGTCCGACGGCGGCCGTTTCGACAGGGATCAGGGCAGCCCCCGAAGAACTCGATGATGTGCTCGCGCCGGCGCTCGAGGGCAGCCGCCGCGAGCGGGTTCTCGTCGAGCAGACCTTCGAGGAACAGCAGGCGTCCGAGAAGTAGCTGAGCGACCGCGCCGTACCCGGTGAGCAGCAGCTGTTCGGGGTTCTGCTCGCGGAACGTGCCCCTGGCCATCTCGCGGCGGAAGTAGGCGGCGGCCTGGTCGAACATCGGCCGGAGCACCGCGGCGAGATCGATGCCGAGGTGCGATCCGCCGTCGATCGCCTCACGACGCATCAGCGTCACGTACGACGGGTTGTCGGCGAAGAATCCGAACCCGGCCCGCAAGACCTGTTCGACCTTCTGCCATCCCGTGGCCCGCGACTCGATGGCGACCGCGAGCCTGGCGAACCAGTCCGACAGGAGGCGCTCGAACACCTCGCCGTACAGCACTTCCTTGGAGGCGAAGTGGTGGAGCAACGACTGGCGGCGGATCCCCACCTCGGCGACGATGTCGTTCAGCGAGGTTCCGTTGTAGCCGTCGTGGGCGAAGCAGGCGAGGGCGGCGTCGAGGATCTGGTAGCGTGTCGACCGCTCCTCCACCGCCGGAGTCGGCGGAGCGGCAAACGCGTCGGTCGTGGTCATGTCCGCGGTCACGCTAGCCCTCCCCGGCCCGTGAGGGTCGGGAAGGGCCGTACGCAGCGACGACACGCTGGTCAGGCGAAGTTGCTGGCCGCGAACTCCCAGTTCAGGAGCTTCTCGACGAACGTCTCGAGATATGCCGGACGGGCGTTCTGGTAGTCGAGGTAGTACGCGTGCTCCCACACGTCGACGGTGAGCAGCGGGGTCTGACCGTGCTTGATCGGCGTGTCGGCGTCGTCGGTGTTGACGACGGCGAGACCGTCACCGTCCTTCACCAGCCAGGTCCAGCCGGATCCGAAGTTCCCCTTGGCCTTGTTGAGCAGCTCTTCCTTGAGCACGCGCTCGCGCTGCCGAACGAAGCGTCGATCGCCACGGCGAGATCGCCCGACGGATCGCCGCCACCCGATGGCGTCATGCTGTTCCAGTAGAACGTGTGGTTCCAGACCTGGGCGGCGTTGTTGAAGAGGCCGCCCGGCTCGGCGCCGGCGATGATCTCCTCGAGGCTCTTGTCCTCGTTCGGCGTGCCGGCGATCAGCCCGTTCAGGTTGGCGACGTAGGTGGCGTGGTGCTTGCCGTAGTGGAAGCTGATCGTCCGCGCCGAGATGTGCGGATCGAGCACGTCGTCGGCGTACGGGAGCGGGGGAAGTTCGATGGCCATGGTTCTCCTTCGGATCGGAACGACGCTTACCGTACCGGTTCCCGCGGGATGGCCCAATCAAACGAGCCCGGGCGGGCGCGGTACCGGCGGGCGAGTCCCGGGCCGAACGTTGCGTTCTAACCTGACTTGCCTCGGGCGCAGGCCAGGTTGACATTTTCGATCGTGTTGCCCGGACGGCGGACCGTCAGTGCCAGGTGAGCAGCGCAGACGTCGCTCGACACGGCCTGGCCTAGGTTGGAGACCGATGACCTCCCCGACGCCCCGCCCGATGCAGATCGTGTCCGCCCTGTTCGTCGAGAACTTCGAGCTCCGCCAGGCACCCGGGCCCTCGACACGCATCGACATGACCGGTGTGATGTTCTCCCAGGCCGCACCCAGCCGGTCCCCGTCACCCTCACCCCGCACCTCGTCGGCCTGATCTTCTGCCCGTCCGACGGATCTGGCCAAGGCGTGTTCGAGGTCGTGTTCCGGCGCGGTCTCGACCCCGACGGCGGCGAGGGCAGCGAGCAGGTCGCCCGCAACGTCAGCCCTTTCAACGTCGAGCCC